>JAILNS010000020.1 GCA_024691305.1 Lachnospiraceae bacterium
TCTGGCCGCATTTAAGGCCGTGATCGGAATCATATCCAATTCGATCGCCGTGACGCTGGATGCAGTCAATAATCTTTCCGATGCTCTTTCGTCCATCATTACGATCGTAGGAACCAAACTTGCCGGGAAACTGCCGGACAGGAAGCATCCGCTCGGTTACGGGAGGATCGAATACTTAAGTGCGATGATCGTAGCAGGTATAGTTCTTTATGCGGGAATCACTTCAGCCGTTGAGTCCGTCAAAAAGATAATCCACCCGGAGAAACCCGATTACAGCATAATCTCACTGATCATCATAGCGGTGGCAGTTGTCGTAAAGATCGTTCTCGGAAGATATGTCAAGGCCAAAGGGGAACAGGTTAATTCAGGATCGCTTATCGCATCAGGGTCGGATGCCATGTTTGATGCCATCCTTTCAGGCTCGGTGCTTGCTTCTGCGATCATCTTTATACTAAGCGGCCTGTCCCTCGAAGCATATGTCGGCGTGATCATAGCGGGCTTTATCATCAAGGCCGGTATCGAGATGATGATCGAAACACTTAACGAGATCTTAGGTGGCAGAGCCGATAAGGAAAAAACGGATAAGATCAAAGGTCTGCTCTCGGAAGATCCCGATGTCAGAGGTGCATATGATCTTATCATGTACAATTACGGACCTGACAAAGATCTGGCTTCCGTACATGTTGAATTACCGGATACGATGTCGGCAAGGGAGATCGATAAACTGACCAGAAGGCTCGAGAGAAAGGTTTATCAGGAGACCGGTGTAGTCATCGCTGCCATAGGCCTTTATTCCTACAATACCGGAAACGATGAGGCTGCAGATATATACAAGGACGTGCGTGACCGTGTCTTGAAACATGATTGGGCTATGCAGGTTCATGGTTTTTATGTTGATATGGAAAGCAGGGAGATGTCCTTTGACGTTGTTATCAGTTTTGATACCGATCCGCGTGAAGCACTTAAGGTCATCTATGAGGAGATATGTGCAGCGTATCCCGGATACGACATTCAGATATCTCCTGATGTGGATGTATCTGACTGATATTAAGGGGTTTGTGATCGGAGGGATTATGGCAAAACAGAATATCTATGATAATGAAGAGTTCTTTGACGGGTATATGAAACTTCGCAAACGTGAGGATAATGCAAATAATATATTTGAGATTCCCACGCTGTTTTCACTTATGCCCGATCTTGAGGGCAAAAAGGTCCTGGATCTGGGATGCGGATCCGGTGAAAGATGTGTAGATTATATAAAATGCGGAGCTGTTAAAGTAGTCGGCGTGGATATATCGGAGAAGATGCTTGATGCCGCAAGGAAGGAAAACAGCGATCCAAACATCACATACTTAAATATGGCGATGGAAGATATCGGAAGTATCGATGAGACATTCGATGTGATAACCAGCTCGCTTGCGTTTCACTATGTCGAGGACTTTGGCGGAGTGGTAAAAGATGTTTATTCACTGCTGTCGGACGAAGGGATATTTCTTTTTTCACAGGAGCATCCGCTGGCGACCTGCTATTCCGGGGAATATGACAGATGGACGCGTGATCCCGACGGGAAGAAAATATATGCAAATATCGCAGACTACTGTATAGAGCGCAGGAATGATTCCGCCTGGTTCGTTGAGGGTGTACAGCGCTATCACAGGATGTTTTCGACGATCGTAAATACACTGGCCGATACCGGATTTAGGATACTCAAGGTTGCAGAGCCTTATCCCACTGAGGAGATACTTAAGAAGTATCCGGATTTTTACGACAATCTCCACAAGCCGGACTTTTTGTTTGTAAAGTCAGTGAAGGGATGAGTCGTGACGGAACTCCGAGGGGAAAGCCGTTACGATTAACTGTGTGATCAGCCCGAAATTCGATGACATCGATGACCGGGCTGTTATTATTTGAACATATAATTAATAAACGGTTCTCAGGAATTAATAAACGGTTCTCAGGAAAGAATTGAATATAGGCTCATAATTCCGTATTATTAATATTGATATTATTTTAAAAGAGGAGAGTATGTAGTCATGAGTAAAGAAAAAAATACTGACAAGACAAAGACCCTTACCGAGGCTGAAAAGAAGAGACTGGAAAGATTTAACGGAATCTCTCAGGATATGGAGCAGCAGGGGTACACCCGCCATGACCTGACAATAAGTATAGGGAAGGCTAATTTATATGCCATATTATTCTTTATCCCTCTTTTTATTATCGGGTTTGGACTGGAGTATCTTGTTAACGGGCATTTTGGCGCTTCAGGTATTAATTTGATCTTTTTTCTGGTCGCTTTTGTGCTCCTTATCGTAGTGCATGAACTGATCCATGGTTTTTTCTGGAGTCTGTACACTCCGGGCCGTTTCAAGGATATTGAATTCGGCGTCTTAAGGTCGTCTTTGACACCGTATTGTACATGTCTTGTACCACTTAAGAAGAATCAATATTTCGTCGGAACGATCATGCCGTTTATTCTTCTCGGAGTGATCCCTATGATAGTGGGGATAGCGATCGACAATATAAATGTACTGTTTTTGGGCATTGTGATGGCTGACTCGGCAATGGGTGATCTTATGATCATCTGGAGGCTGCTTAGATACAAGAGTAACAGTGCGGAAATTACGTATATGGATCATCCGACCGAAGCCGGCGGAGTAGTGTTTGAGAGGTAGGAATCTGTGGGTTTTGGTAATGAAACGGTTATGAAAGGAATATCCGTTAAAAAAGTATTATTGATACTGGGCATCACTTTGTCAGTGTTGCTTAGTCTAAGCGCATGTGCCATTAAATCCGATAAAAAATTAAGTGAAGAAAAATTAAACGAGATAAGGGCCAACTATGAGAATTATCTAAAAGAAACCTATCCGGATGAAACATTTACAGTAGAAGTCTGGCAGGAATACGGAGAGGATATCGGTGCAGCCGGATTACCTGATTATGAAGGATATCTGCTAAGACAGGTGATCACGGATTCTAAAGGTATCAGATTTAGGATCTACTCAACTACAAGTATCAAAGGCCTAAAGCTCTATACAAGATACAGCGATGATTACCGGGAAGCTTTGGAGGGCAGGGTGCATTACAACGAAATAGGACAGACCGTATTATATAATGATGACGGAAGTGTTCTGGCTGAGTTTTATTGAGCAGTACTAAAACAATGAACCAAATGAAGATAGATAAAGACAAGAAGAATATGAAGGTCAGGAATATGAAGATTAAGAACAGAAATAATAATAATAGACACTTTCGGGTAATGGTACTTATGCTGGCTTTGGTCATGCTCTTTTGCAGTGTGGGACTGACGGGCTGCGGAATGATCAAATCCATGTGTCTGAACAAATACTGGGCCCAGGATTCAGCTGTCTCGGATAGCATAATAGAGTATGTGAGCAAGGTTACGAACAAAATGGATAAGGAAAATTACATACCCGAGAAGGACAGGATAGCAGTGTTTGATATGGACGGAACACTGACCTGCGAGACCTATTACACATACTATGACACCATGATGTTCATAAATTACTGTCTGGTCGATCATCCCGAGCGGGTGTCTGATGAGTTAAAGGAGGCGGCCGCCGAGATCCGTCCCGGATATACCGCAGGCGAGGAACTGGCGAGAAATTTTGCCAAGGCTTACGCCGGGATGACGGTGCAGGAACTCTATGACTATGCTGTGGAATTCGGGCAAAAAGAGACGGACAGTTTCAATAATATGCGCTTTATTGACGGCTTCTATCTGCCTATGACAGAGTTGGTCGAGTTCCTCTATGACAACGGATTTACCATATATGTGGTCAGCGGAACGGAGCGCACTACTACGAGGGCGATCATCGCGAATTCTCCGATAAAAGACTATGTAACACCGGATCATGTGATTGGAACGGAGTTTGAGGTTAAGGTCAAGGGAAACGAGGATATTTCTTCCAATATGGATTACAAATATGCTGACGGTGATGAACTGGTATTCACCGGAGGATTCATCCAGAAAAACTTAAATGCAAATAAGACGATCTGGATCGAGCGGGAGATAGGCAGGAGACCGGTACTTGCGTTCGGAAACAGCGGAAGTGACTCCAGTATGATGAATTACGTGATCGATGAAAGGAATCCTTATCCCGCTCAGGCTTACATGATCGTAGCAGATGACGATGTGCGCGAGTGGGGGACTCAGGACTGGGAGGGAAAATCCAAAGCCTATTCCGAACAGGGATTTATTCCGATCTCAATGAAAAATGATTTCCTTAAAATATATCCCGATACTGTAACCCGTGCTGACGAGCAGTATATAGAAACAGATGAAGAAGAGGCACTGCCCGACGCTGCATAAACAGATTTGCTTGTATGAGGATGAACATGAAAAGCAAAAAAGAAAAGGCAAACGAAATATTCACAGCAAAAATGCACTGCTCACAGGCAGTGCTTGCGGCTTTTTCGGAAGAATGCGGAATATCGGAGGAACAGGCTTTTAAACTCGGATCCTGCTTTGGGAGCGGAATGCGTAAAGGTGAGGTATGTGGAGCGTGTGCCGGGGCACTTATGGTCTTAGGGCTCTTATATGGTCAGATACACCCGGGTGATCAGAAAGAACGGGAAATATCCAACCGTATCAATGATATGATGATGAACAGGTTTAAAGAAGCCAACGATTCATATATCTGTAATGAACTTTTGGGATGTGATATCTCAACCCCGGAAGGGGCACAGAAGGCCCGGGAGGAAGGTTTGTTTACAGAATTTTGCCCCAGGATGGTTGCAAGTGCAGTAGATATATTAGAAGGAATTATAAATGAAATGGAAATTCGTTAGATTGAATATAAGTTTAGAGACGATCAGGAGGTATGAACATGGATGTGTTTTTTGAAACAGAGCACATTCTTGCCAGAAAACTCGCATCGGAAGATGCAGTGCGCCTATATGAAAATCATGCGGAAGAAAAAGTAAAGCGATGGTTCCCCAATGAAAGCTATGCTGATATAAGTGAAGCTGAGGGTGCTATCAGTTTTTTTAACGAATGTGTTGAGAAAAATCAGCTGCCTTTTGTTCTTGCGATTCAATTAAAAGAGACAGGGGAACTGATCGGCGATACCGGTGTCAGTGAAGTTGAGGAACAGGCGAACGCGGTAGAGATCGGCTACCAGATTTGTGATAAATACTGTGGCAGAGGCCTTGCGACCGAGGTGCTTGGTGCCATGACGAAATTCTCTTTTGAAAGATTTGGAGCAACGATCAGTTACGGGCGGGTTGTCCGGGGAAATGCTGCATCGGCAAGAGTTCTATCAAGGAATTTAAGGATATGATAAAAATACTGTTCGTCGGCTGGGGCAAAAGATTTCAGCAGAGCGGAAAACCTTTATAATAGGGGATTTTGAAGATTTATCAAACTGATTTACACCCCGTTTACACCTTTTGAAGGTGAACTACCCGACTAGTGATGAGAGCACTGATGCTACACTAAAAGTGGACACGGAACGGTAGAAAAAAACTCTTAATATATTAGAATGTAAGAGGATGATCTACTAGGAAGGAGTCCGCTTTAATTATGGGTAAACATCTAAATCCGTTGGAGAAAGAGTTTCTGGTTAAGAAGTACAAAAGCAATCCTACTGTAAAGCTTTCAGAGTTTTGCCAGGCTAATGATATATCTGATACGGCTATGAGG
>JAILNS010000041.1 GCA_024691305.1 Lachnospiraceae bacterium
CTGTCCGGCAGTTTCCCGGCAAGTTTGGTTCCTACGATCGTAATGATGGACGAAAGAGCATCGGAAAGATTATTGACTGCATCCAGCGTCACGGCGATCGAATTGGATATGATTCCGATCACGGCCTTAAATGCGGCCAGAAAGACGTTGGTCAGTATCCCTATGATACTCGTGCGGATGATAACGGAATCACGGCTCTGTTCGGTTTTGTTCGGGTTAGTCTTGTTTTCCATTTTGTCTCCTTAAACTTCTCAGTAATGATTATGAGTTCACCGGCGAAATGCCGAAGTACTTTTTAAATGCTCTGTAAAAAGAGGAATAATCCCTGAATCCGCAGCCTGCTGCCACTGACTGCACAGGCTCTCCGGAATGGATTTTCTCCTTAGCCTCCGTCAGACGTTTCCTGATCACATATTCCCAGGGGGCAGCGCCTGTCGCATGCTTGAATATACGGCTAAACTGTGACGGACTCAGATAAAAATGCGCAGCCATATCCGGTACGGAAATATCTTCAAAAAGGTGACGGTTTACGTATGCCACAACCTTCTCCCCCATCTCCTTCGGGCGCTCTACATTATCGATGCCCCGGTCAAAAGCAGCACTCACAAGATTTAAGAGCGTAAAAAGATTTGTCCTTATATTAAGCTGACGGTCGTAATCATCGGTCTGCTCACTCATTTTTTCAAATACTCTTTTCACCGTCTCTTTGTCCTGCTCTGAGAGCGTGACCTTATTGTTTTTTCCAAGCGGCCTCTGCGTAAAGGCTCGCATGAGCTTCCCCTGGGGATCGATATCGGACGCAAAAGACAACGGAAAGTTGATGGCGTATCGCTCGTAGGTCTCCTTGTTGAGTATCCTGGCAACATGAGCCTCGCCCGGTCTCATGAGCATAAGCGACTCCTCTTCGAGCGGGTATTTCACACCCTCCACGAGATACTCCACATCCCCCGAGACAAAAAAATATATCTCACACTGCTCGTGAATGTGCATGGTATGAAGGCTGCAGTCCGGATCCTCGTCTATGGCGTGTCGTATGTAAAAATCCTCAAACCAGTACTCATTTAACATACTTTACTCCTTCTTCGGAACATTATAAATCCCGATGCGTGAATTTACAATATTTAATGCGTAAAAAGGCAATTGTAATGTAAATCCATTCTCATATAATTAAATCAAACGGACAAAACAACGCTGATCAATAATCAGCCCCGGGCCCGGAATTAAACACAGGGCCGGGCCTGATAATGCGGCGCCGGGCCGGGCTAAATACTAAGGAGGTGCTCCATGGCTTTTATACTTGCTGCTTTTGCAGATGAAGCTGACGGTAATCTGTCAGGTCAGATCACAGCGATGAAGGAAAACGGAATCCACTATCTGGAAATAAGAGGTGTTGACGGAGAAAACATCGCAGATATTTCTAAAGACAAGGCCAAAGAAATTAGGAGCCGTCTGGATGATGCGGGACTTGAAGTCTGGTCTCTTGGCTCTCCTTACGGAAAGATCGATATAAAAGATGATTTTGCACCCCATCTCGATAAGTTCAAAAAAAGTCTTGAGACAGCTTCAATACTCGGAGCAGAACACATAAGACTCTTTAGTTTCTATGTGCCTGCGGAAAACCCTGAGGATTACAAAGACGAGGTCATCGACAGGATCGGCGGCTTTGTAAGTGCTGCTGCCGGGACAGATATTCTCCTTTGTCACGAGAACGAAAAAGACATATACGGAGATATCGCATCACGCTGCGTTGATATCCACAAGGCCTTCCCGGAAATAAAGGCAGTATTTGATCCCGCAAACTTCGTTCAGTGCGGGCAGGATACCAAAGAAGCCTGGGAGCTTCTGTCTCCCTATGTTGAATATATGCACATCAAGGATGCCCTGGCTGACGGGTCTGTTACTCCGGCCGGAAAAGGTATCGGAAACCTTCCGTATCTCTTAAGCAAATACCGCGGATCTGTCCTTACCATTGAACCTCATCTGTCGGTATTCGAAGGATTTGAAGAACTTGAAGCAGCCCGTAAGTCATCAACCACATATGTATATCCTACATCAAGAGCTGCTTTTGACGCTGCCGTATCGGCCCTTAAAGACCTGATCTAGACAAAAAAATATCTCAGAAAGGAAATCTAAGAAAGGAATTATCTTAGAAAGGAATTATCTATGAAAAAAATAAGACTCGGTATAATCGGACTCGGAAACATGGGAACGGGGCATTTATGCAACGTCATGGACGGAAAATGTCCTTCCGTGCAGGTCACCGCCGTTTGTGATACCGATCCCGAAAAGCTTAAGAAAGCAGATAAATATCCTGAGATCACCTGCTTTGGCGATCATAACGAATTACTCGACAGCGGACTCGTTGATGCTGTGCTCATAGCGGTCCCCCACTATGTTCATCCATCTATAGCCATAGACTGCTTTAACAAAAAGATACATGTGATCACCGAAAAACCTGCGGGAGTCTACGCCCGCCAGGTCCGTCTCATGAACGAAGCTGCCAAAAAGTCCGGCGTCAAATTCGGTATCATGTTTAACCAGCGCACCAATCCTATGTATGCCAAGGCAAGAGAGATCGTACAAAGCGGACAACTTGGCGAACTAAAGAGAATGGTCTGGATCATAACAAACTGGTATCGCACCCAGGCATACTATGACTCCGGAAGCTGGCGCGCAACCTGGAGCGGGGAGGGCGGCGGAGTGTTGCTTAATCAGGCTCCTCACAACTTAGACCTATGGCAGTGGATATTCGGAATGCCTAAGAGAGTCCGCGCCTTCTGTGATTTTGGAAAATACCACAATATAGATGTCGAGGATGATGTGACCATCTTCGGTGAATATGAAAACGGAGCAACATCCACTTTTATAACAACCACGGGTGATGCCTGCGGAACAAACAGGCTAGAGATCTCGGGTGACAGAGGCAAGATCGTCGTAGAACACGGAAAGCTTTGTTTCTGGAAACTGGACACTCCGGAAAGGGAATTCTGCTTTAGCGCTAAGGAAGGGTTCGTTACTCCCTCAAACACTTACGAGGAATTCACTGCACCCGAGCCGGAAGGACATCCGCAGGTACTCGAAGCCTTTGCAAAGTCCATACTCACCGGAAGTGAAATGATCGCAAGAGGTGAGGAAGGTATCAACTCCCTGTCCATCTCAAACGCAGCATATCTTTCAGCCTGGACAGATGACTGGGCAGAAATCCCTACAGACGAAGCCCTCTTTGAGAAGTACCTCAAGGAAAATTGCGCCAAAGAAACTAAAAAAAAACAATGACCTCACGTACGGGCTCTAATGCCGGCTCTGATGCAGGCTGCAATTCCGGCCCTGATGCAGGCTGCAATTCCGGCCCTGATGCAGGCTCATATGAAGAGGACATTGAAAGTTTAAGAAGACGCTGGAGGGTGAGGTGGTGAACCTCACCTTAAGAAATGCCGGAAGGTGAGGTGGTGACCTTCGCCTTCCGGTTCGTATCTTTAAGTCCCTGCCCATTTTCATATAACAACTACGTATAAGATTGCCAAATTCTCGATATGATACGTAGCTTTCTTCAAATCTCTACGTATAAGATTGCCTAAATCCTGATATGATACGTAGTCTTTTTCAAATCTCTACGTATAAGATCGTCAAATTCTCGATATGATACGTAGTCTTTTTCAAATCTCTACGTATCAAATCGTCGAAAGCCCAATATGATACGTAGGCCCTCGAAATCTCTGATATATCTCTACGTATAAGATTCCGGAAATCCTAATATGATACGTAGCATTAAAACCTCATCAAGCCCTATCAAGCCCTATCAAGCCTCATTTAACCTCATCAACCCCCATTAATACTCAAATACACGATCCCCGCCATAAACAACACCAATACAGTAACCACAACCGGTACTATCAGCCAAACTAAACACGACCTGGCTTTGGTACCGCGGTCAACATCGCCCAGTGCCTTTATCATAACTATCAGCGGTAAGACGACAAATATTACCAGTATAATGATCAGCACAAGAATCTCAGCAATATGATTATCCATTTATTTATGCTTACCATGTTCTTTAAGCGCCCTGAACTTCTTTTTTATCTTTTCGATCTTTCTTAGATACCGAACATTCTCGTTTTGTCTTTTAATCAGTTTCCTGGAAAAAAGCCTGAAAAAGCAGTACCCCAATATGGCAAAAGCCAAAAGACACAGCCACAACTGTCCGGTTAATAAGCCGAGCACAAAAACAGCCAGTCCTAAGATATAGCAGGCATAGAAAAGTTCATCTTTTCCGTTCCTGTCATACATGAACCGGGACATTTTAATTTGAAGTCTGTGGAGGAAATCTTTCATATGAACCTTTCAACCCGCCACTTACAGTACAGGCTATGAGTCTTGGCCATTTGGTGAAAGGAATAGAAATAATCTATAAGTAATGCGATGCAGCCTGCAACACTGATGATCTTCACCGGAACAGTTTCATGCCTTAGCAAAAACACGGATAATACCGGAAAGCAATATCTCATAAAAAGGGTAATGATCAGAGCAAATCCAAGGCTTGTGAACAAGCTGGTATAACGGGTCACGTGAAACGGCAGTGACGAGTAGTCCCAATAATAGATATGGCACAGTTTCTCAACTGTTGTACCAAGCATGATCTCACCAAGTGAAACCATAACAAAAACACACAGGAAATACTTAAGATCCGGAAAGTCCCCCGGAACCCCCAGTAGTTTATAAAAAAGAACAACGGCAATTCCGTATCCTAACAGGAAAGGAAGATTCATATTCCTGTTATCAAAATAGCCGCATCTTATGACAAGCCATGTGTCCTCTATGACAAACCCGATCAAAGAACATATGAGTATGATATTAAGATATGTAAAAAAGGTTAACTCGCTCATTTATCAGCCTGCTTCCTTTACGGCACTCGATCACCGCTGACTATTCCTTTAGTTATGGGGTATTGTAATCAGTTGATATACCTTTTTCACTTATCAATTTCAATATTTTGTGTTTACAAAAAAGACGAAGTGTAAAGTAAATTACACTCCGCCTCGCAGACGTTCAAAATATTGTACCGGTCAGGATCATTCCCTATATACGCGATTTAGGAAGTTCCATATATTCTTTTTAAAACTCTCTTTGTCAAACCCGGTGTCACCACAGTGCTCTATTGTATAAAAAACCACACCGCAAGCAATAAAATCCGCATGAAATTCGATCTGATCGCGCCTTAGGTCTCTTGCGTATTCCATGTGGCTTAAGGCAAATGAGAAGAATTGCCTCATTTGATCCACGAGAAGTGCTTCCAATTCTCCGCGGTATTTTGAATTAACTGCAATGGATATCAGAGGAAACTGTCTGACGATATCTTCGACAAAGATAGACACACCCTCTCTTGGGTCGTGTGCATTTTCGCCTTCTTCATATATATTCTTGAGGCCCTCACGTATGAGATATCTTACCACGTCAACGATGTCCTGATAGTAATAATAAAAAGCCTGTCTGGAGATCCCGCATTCCTTAACGATCATGCTGACCGTAACTTTATCAAGACCGTTTGTCTTTGCTTTTTTTATCAGTACGTCCGCTATCTGCCTTTTTACATCTGTAGCCATATGTGCCGCTCCTGTATATGATCAAGCCTCATGAAGCCGCTTACTTTGAAGTTTTCAAAGAATTCATCAATATCATAAATGTTTTGCTGTGACATTCTATTTTCTCCGCTCTATTCCTCTTTCCTTATAGAACTTCTCTTTTTCAAGATACATATCCTTATCCGACATATGCTCCAGGTCATCAACCGAAGCTGCGGGATTGTCTTTGTGAGACGCATATCCTACGGACATCGTCATTTCATCGGAATAAATGCCATGCCATTCTTTTGCCTTGTCCAGGATGGAACGTCTGAGTTCCTCGGGATCGGAAGAATAGACGATTGCCATAAATTCATCACCGCCGGTCCTGTAGACTTTGCCCTTACTTCCTACAGAAAGTGCAAGGCAGTCGGCAGCACCCTTTATAAGTTCATCTCCCGCGATATGCCCCTTGGTATCGTTGACGGTCTTAAGTCCGTTAACATCGACCGAGAACAGTACGAATTCCTCACTGAGAGCATCTTTTCTTATCTCTATCAGATCTTCGTCGTAGCATCTGCGGTTATATAACCTGGTCATATCATCTGTCAGTGAGATCCTTATGAGATTCTCTTCTCTTCTTTTTTCTTCATCTACATTTCTGGTCGTATATATAACTACATTCGGAATGCCATCCAAAGTGGAGTCTACGGTAATATACTGAGCCCTGAACCACCCTGTCACCACATCGATAAAGTCGGCACTTAAGATCTTTTTTTGCGCAAGTCTGGACCGGATGGTCTTAAGGTTTGTAAATGTCATAAATGCATCCAGCTGATCGGGCATTACCTGATTCTTGATCTTCTGAACCATAAGGGTGTGAGTCTGTGCGCTCATGTCTATGCCATGTGTTTTGTGCTCATCATCCCTGAGAGACGTTTCAGTGTTATTGACAAAGTCGATAAGGTTGACATTGTCATAGATCTCGGCCATGGAATCGAGCAGCTTCATCTTCTCATTCATGCTGTTTTCCTGTTCGGTTATCGTCTTATACTGGGAAAAGATATTCTTAAAATAACTGATGATCAGTTTGGCGATAATGTAACCTGCCGCCCCCATGATGATCATTTCTATGGTGAATCCACCCATCCTGTTTGCAAAAAACGCCAGTTTGTCCTTGTATTGAGCGCTGAATGTGACATCATAGGATGCAGTCGTCCATGTCGTGATGAACATAAGGATATAATTCATTACAATTGCATAGAAAAACATGAACATATCGCAGAACAAAAGACTGAGAAGAGGTACCAGAAACCATGTCAGATAAATGCTTACATGTGAATAAGCCATATACATGATAAGAACATTCAAAGCTGTAAGTGCAAAAAGGCATGTACCGGTCGATTTGGGAAATTTTATGAGCAAAAAGCGATGTATTCCGGCCATCAAAACTACTATCACAGAGATACTGATACACGTAGTGTAGCTTATATCTTTGAAAGTCCCGAAGTAAACACCGGCTGCAATGGCCGGACCGGTCACGGCAAAAAACCACAGCACGAGATTAAGGTATCTGTTCACATTTGCTCTGTTATTTATAAGAAACTCACCATACTCCGTTGAGATATTGTTTTCCATATGCCGGCCTCCTTTTTAGTACAACAACAGTATTATACCATAATAAAAGGCGGCTCTTATCATATATAAACGATCACCGGGGCATTTTTATCAACAACTGACGGGGCATTTTTATCAACAATTGCCGGAACATTTTATTGATATGAAAATGAGTCTAGAAATTTCCGTAAACGTTCCGTCTTGGGATTCTCAAAAAAATCATCCGGCGTTCCTTCTTCCACGATCCTGCCACCGTCAATGAAGACCATACGATCCGCAACGGCTCTGGCAAATGCCATTTCATGAGTTACGATCACCATCGTCCTGCCTTCTTTTGCAAGATTGATCACAACATCCAATACTTCTCTTACCATTTCCGGATCCAGAGCTGCTGTGATCTCGTCCAAAAGAAGTATCTCAGGGTTCATCATAAGTGCTCTTACTATTGCCACTCTCTGTTTCTGACCACCGGATAACTGACGGGGATAACTGTTTTTTTTACCGGATAACCCAACTCTGTCAAGCAATGCGAGGGCTTCTTTTTCCGCTTCTTTTTTCTTAATCTTCTTTACTTTGACCGGTGCGAGGATCATATTCTGAAGCACCGTCTTATGGGGAAAAAGTTCATAGTTCTGGAAAACCATGCCTATCCTTTCCCTGACTTCGTTAAGTTTACCCTTGCAAGGATTGATAGTTTCCCCGTCAAGGATAACCTTACCCTCCCGGATCGGCTCAAATGAATTGATGCATCTTAACAGAGTACTCTTTCCACAACCCGACGGTCCTACGATGACAACCACTTCTCCCTTTTTTACGGTCAGATTCACATGATCCAAAACGTTGATGTCATCATAAGCCTTCGTTAAATTATTGATGTTTAATATCTCGTCCATACTAACTTTCCCATTTCTTTTCAAGGTATTTAGAAAGAATACTTATTGGCCAGCAGACCAGAAAATACAGGATAAAAACCGTAGCATATACGCCAAAAGCAGCATTTGGTGAACTTTTTCTGTTAGCCTCGATGATCTGCTGCCCCACTTTCAGAACTTCGACAATACCTATCATCATAACCAGACTGGTCGTCTTGATCATCCTGGTGACCAGATTTATAGAAAGCGGTAACATCCTCCTGATGATCTGTGGGATGATAACATGTATATAAGTCTGTCCCACAGTCATTCCAAGAGAGTAACTGCTCTCATACTGGATCACGGGTATCCCGCTTAATGCCCCTCTGACAAGATCAGACATTTCCGCTGTCCCCCAGAGAGAAAAAACAATTACAGATGCAGTTTCCGCAGACATGCTGATCCCCAGTGCCTTGGTAGTCCCGAAAAATACCAGAAACAGCAAAACCATCTGTGGCATGATACGGATAAACTCCAGATAGAATTTGCTTATGAATGTTATAACGGGTTTCTTTAATGTCATAATACTTCCCAGGATCACTCCCAGAACAATACTGATCAAAACGGATATCAGGCTGATCTTAAGAGCCACACCAAGGCCGGAAAGTAATCTTGCCATATTACTGCCTTTTAACAAAACTTCAAATCCCATATTCAAGCTCCGAACATTTTATACCTGACTTTTCGCTCGATCAAATTTCCTGCGACCGATACCGGTATAAGCATCACTATATAAAAAACTACCAGCAAAAACAGTGCCTCTGTTGTGTTATAGTACAGACCTATCAAGTCCTTCGCCGTAAACATCAGATCCATGAGACTTATGGCTGAAAAGATGCTCGTTTCCTTAAGCAGAAATATCACATTAGCCACTATCGCTGGTACGCTTAAAGTAAAAGCCTCAGGGAATATCACGTTAAAAAAGATCTGCCCTCCGGTCATTCCCAAAGCCAGTGCACTCTCAGTCTGAGATACAGACACTGCATCCAGTCCGCTACGAAACCCTTCTGCCATATAACTTCCCCCGAGGAGACCAAGTCCGATAGCTCCGCACACCTCAGCAGATGTAGCTATTCCTATCTTGGGCAGCCCGAAATATATAAAAAACAACTGCACCAGCAGAGGAGTATTTCTAAACACCTCGATATATCCACCGAAAAACTGCGAAAGAACGGGGACTTTAAAATGCATGAAAAAGGCACTTACTATGCCTAAAACGAATGCTATAAAAATCCCTGTAAATCCAAGTCTTACGGTAAGCAAAAACGCCTCTGCATATCTTGGAAAATAATCGATCAAAACCTCAGGATCCATAACTAATTTCCTTTTCTTTTTCTGCGATCAAGTCCGGTAGCCACCCTGGTTCCGACCATCTGTATTATTTGAAATATGACTATCAAAAGCAGGACCGTAATGATCATGATATCTGTCTGCCAGCGATAATATCCGTACCTTACGGCAATATCCCCAAGTCCGCCTCCGCCGACTGTCCCGGACATTGCGGAGTACCCAAGCAATATTCCGGTAGTTATGGTAAATCCGGCTATCAGTGAAGTCCTTGCCTCTACCAGAAGAACCTTTAATACGATCTGAAGATTAGTGGCTCCCATGGCTTTGGCGGCTTCTATAACCCCGGTGTCCACTTCGTTTAATGAAGCCTCCACTACTCTGGCGATATAAGGAGCGGCACAGATGACGAGCGGAACTATTGTCGCCGTGGATCCATAACTTTTTCCGACGATAAGCCTGGTAAACGGTATAAGCAGTATAAGAAGTATCAAAAAAGGAATACTTCGAATGATATTGCAGATAAAATCCCCCACTCTGTATATGTAATGATTGGGCCTTAATCCTGTTTTGCCTGTCACATATAAGATGATCCCCATGGGCAAACCTATCACATACCCGATAATGACCGATCCCAGGGTCATATACAGTGTATCCTTTATTCCTTCTGCCAGCATGCTTATAACTTGCTCATTCATTATTTACCACCTCCGTTACGGACAGGCCGGATTCCTTCAAATATGTAATGATCTCGTCCGCCGGATCATCATCATTCGGAAGTCCGAGTATCATCTCTCCCACTGCTTTTCCACCGATATTCTGGGTGTCGGCCTTTAGAATATTGATAGGCCGGCCAAGCTTCAAAACAGCATTTGCCAAAACCGGCTCATAAGCAGAATTATCCTTGAAGACGATCCGTATCGTTTTTTGTGTGTTAAGCTGTTTTACCGGTGTATATCGAATGTCCTTACCTGATATCAGTTCTCTTGCCGCATCCGATTTCGGTGCTGTAAATATTTCTTCTACAGATCCGGACTCCACCATTTTTCCTCTGTCGATGATCGCAACCTTGTCACAGATCTCCGTAACAACAGACATCTGATGTGTAATGACGACTATAGTGATCCCGATAGACTCATTGATCTCCTTTAAAAGATCAAGAATCGATGTAGTTGTCTGTGGATCAAGTGCACTTGTCGCTTCATCGCATAGCAATATCCTTGGATTAGTAGCAAGTGCTCTTGCTATCGCTACTCTTTGTTTTTGTCCACCGGAGAGCTGTGAGGGGAACGATCTTTCCTTGTCCTCAAGTTTTACGAGTTTTAAGAGGTCACGCGCCCTGGCTCTTGCTTCATTTTTGGGAGTACCTGCAAGTTCTAATGGAAAGCACACATTTCCTATTACATTCCTCTGTTCCAAAAGGTTAAAACCCTGAAAGATCATCCCAATCTGGGCACGCATCTTCCTGAGTTCCTTTTCCTTAAGTTCCGACAAATTGATACCATCGATCAGTACGCTTCCCTCATTTGGCTTTTCAAGATAATTGATCGAGCGGACAAGGGTGCTTTTCCCGGCTCCGGACATACCGATGATCCCATATATATCACCTTTTTCAATAGATAAGTTGATATCCTCCAATGCGATCACCGTGTTTCCTTCTACTTCAAATTTCTTAGTCAGATTTTTAATTTCTATTACACTCATATACGCTCCACCCAAAGCAGGAGAGCCCTAAGGCTCTCCCGCTCACTGTTTGTTTATTCTTCAAAAAACACTACTGCTCCGTCATATGTATCTTCAATAAACTTCTTGATATCATCCGAACGAAGAACACTCACAAGTGCCTTGATCTTATCGGAATTTTCGTTACCCTCTAGTACTCCGATTATATTTACATAGGTCTTAGCGGCTATTGAATCCGTAGCCTCATATGCTATTGAATCTTTTCCTACGGAATAACCAGCCTCTAAAGCATAGTTACCGTTTAACACAACATATGCGACTTCATCAACAACTCTGGCTACCTGAGCAGCTTCAAGTTCCACAAACTCGATCTTATAAGGGTTTTCGACGATATCGTTAACTGTAGCGGTAAGGCCTGCTCCGTCTTTTAATGTAAGGATCCCGTTATCCTGAAGAAGAAGCAAGGCTCTAGCCTCATTGGTCGTATCATTGGGTATCGCTATGCTGTCTCCCTCCGCTATTGCCTCAAGAGAAGACTTAGTTCCGGGATAGATACCAAACGGCTCGTAATGGATTCCTCCGGCATTTACGATATGTGTTCCCTGCTCTTCATTAAAACTGTTCAGATAAGGAATATGCTCCATGTAATTGGCATCAAATTCCCCTGACTCCACAACAAGGTTAGGCTGTACATAATCATCGAATTCCACTATGTCTAACTCATATCCGTAATCCTTAAGGATCTTAGCAGCCTCGGCAAGGATCTCTGCATGGGGTACCGGTGATGCCGCTATGCTGATGGTCTCACCGTTTCCGGGTACTATATCAAGAGCCGCGGTGGCTGTTGTATTTTCTGCGGTTGCAGCAGACTTACCGCCTTCTACAACCAGTGTGTCTTCATAATCTGCTCCATAGGTACTAAGAAGAGTCGCTTCATAAGCTGCATGGAAGAACTTCTCATCTCCTAATTTGACTATCTCATCATTTAACCAGTCAAGAAGAGTTGCATTTCCCTTGGATACTGCAGGTGCAATAGTGTCCTGACTGCCCAGAGACGGTATTCCCACAACATATCCTTCATTCTCGATCGCGTAGGCGATAACCTCGGTATTGTCATTTGCCCATGCTACGCCTGTTCCGTTTTCAAAAGAAGTCTTTGCGGATGCATAAGTGTCAAACTTCTGAAGCTTGATATCAGGGTAGTTCTTTTCAAAATAGGTCTCCGCTGTCGTTCCGGAGATAACGATCACCTGATCATCTGCCGTTATCTGACTGACATCATCTATCACACGATCTTCATGAGAAACAACTCCGAGAGCCACATTCATATACGGAAGTGCGAAGTCAACCTTCTGTGCTCTTTCTTCGGTTACCGTGAAATTTGCAAGGATGATATCCACCTTACCTGTTTCAAGATACTCGACCCTGCTTGCTGCTTCGGTAGAAACATAATTGATCTTAACTCCAAGATCCTTTCCTATCCTTTCGGCAAAATATACATCATATCCCTGATACTGACCGTTCTCATCAACATAACCAAAAGGATTCTTATCGGAAAAGACACCTATGTTTATTGTTCCGTTTTCTTTGATCTCATCCAGGGTTCTGTATACGTTGCTGTCAGACTGTCCGGATTCACTTCCCGAATCTGCCGGTACGCTTTCTTTGGCATAAGCAGATCCGCATCCTGTGATCAAAGAGCCTATAACACCTATCGTAAGGATCCCTGAGATCAGTTTCTTCACAAAATGATTTTTCATAAATTTTTCTCCTCCGTTTTCTGCTTTATTTTGTTTCTGTCGTTTTGCTTTGTGCTTGCTCCTAGCTAAGATGGATTTATCATATCAGCGATACGATATCTTGAAAATTCGCCAGATTTTATCGTCAGTGATAAGCTTAGCCTATAGCAAATTCATTTCATTGATCTTTTCAAAAACAGCATCTGCAAAGGCCCGGTGTCCCTCCATACTAAAATGTTCATCGTCTTTCGGATCTGCTATGACATGATCAGAAGCTGCCAGATAATGGATACCCCTCTTCCTTGCAATCTTCTCATAAACAGCTTTAAGTTCTCTGCTGGTCTCTACCGACCGCACATCAAACTCCGGGTCCTTCTCCGGTCTCCACACATCATTCCCTAAAGCTATCGGTGATATCAGAAGGATCCTGTCTTTGTTCAGATACTCTTCCATTTTATCAAGGCATTTTTCCATTCCCTGACCTATAATTTCGGGATTTGCTGCATATTCCGTCTTACAATCGTTAGTCCCAAGCATAATGATCGCTATATCTACAGGTTTCCGGTTCTTAAGTATTGCCGGCAGGGCGTCGACTCCCTTTCTGCCCTTTCTTGTACGGTCTTCAAAAACAGTTGTACGACCGCACAGACCTTCCTCGATAACCTTGAGATCATTTCTTTTATTCTGAAGCACTCCTGTCCATCTCACGTCATAAGGATATCTTCTTTGCGGGTTTGAACCGGGGATCAGCCCCCAGGTATTGGAATCGCCGAATGCAAGTATAGATTTCATATATTATCCTCCTGATCATTGCTTCAAAAACATGTACGGAATCTTCTGTCTGTCATCATAGCAATAGTTTCGAAGCCTGAATAATCATCATATTTTATCGTTCGTGATAACCTGAGCCTATCGCACATATCCGTCAAAAAAAGACCGGAGTTTCAGGCACAAAAAAGAGACCGGGAAACCGGTCAAAAGTTGTCCGGAGTTTCAGGCACAAAAAAGAGACCGGTTTCCCGGTCTCCTGACTGATTTTGGTATGATCAAATTTGCGTTGCGGCAATCATTATAATAATGAACAAAATCACTACTAACGCTACCATCACAATTCCTACAATGGTAAGGATTTTCAGGCCCTTATTTGACTTATAATGGTATGCAACCGCTTCCTTGGGCTTAGACGGATTATACCAGATGGTACAATGATCACCAATATTCTTGACATCCGGATTTCGCTGGGTTGTAACAAGCTTGTATTCAACTCCTTCTACAGAATATGTATACACATATGGATCCGGAGCGTCCGGTTTGTGAATTATCTCCGCCAGCACTCCCTCGATCTGCGCCGAGCAACGCTTATTCTTACTATTAGTGTGCGAACCGGCAATAATAAAAATAATACCTAAAATAAGAATTAAAAGAACAATAACAGCAGCCATATATTTCCCCCTCTCACATTAACATCAGCTACATAAATATTTTAACACAACACTATTACGCTTTCTCAAATTTATGCAAACACCCCATCCAGAACTTTCTTAACTGTTTTGTATTCATCAACAAAAGAGGCATTGTTTTTCTTTATGAATTCCATATCTCCGTTTTTAGCGGCCAGTTCAAACTGCAATGCCATTTCACCCAGTCTGGTTGCGCCTATGGTCTTTGCGGTGCTCTTTATGGAATGGGCTTTGATCGCATAGTTACCGGCATCTTCTTTTTCGACACAGGAATTTAAGGACGAGATATCCCCATCTATTGCTCCGTAGAAGCTTTCCATTATTTCTATATATCCATCAGCTGTAACGCAATGGAGTATTCCGGTTTTGGTATCGAAAAGGCCGCTTTCATCCAGGGCTTTGATCTTGTCAGGGATGGATGCGATCACTTTCTTTTTGTCTTCGGCAGAAGCATTGTCAGCCGAGTCCTCATCGATCAGTTCATCAGGCAGGTAGTTTCTCATCATATCTTCAAGTTTGACCGGATCTATGGGTTTAGTAAGATAATCATCAAAGCCCTCTCTGATATATTCTTCCCTTGCTCCCGATATCGCATTTGCCGTAAGACAGATAACAGGAACGTCTGAGTTAGGGCAACCCTTCATAGCCTTAAGTTCATGGAGAGTTTCAATACCGTCTTTGCCGGGCATCATGTGGTCGAGGAAGATAATATCGTATTTCTTAGACTCGCATAAGGCTAGCCCCTCTGCTCCGGATGTTGCAGTTTCGATATTAACAAGCGTGCCCTTAAGCAGATTCTTAAATACCAGGAGATTCGTCAGATTATCATCTACCATGAGAACATGAGAATTCTTTGCGGTAAAGGAACTCTTATATTTCTCTTTTTCATAAACATATTTATCAAAAGAGACACTGTAATCTCCGAGGGGTTCCCATTTAACTACTTTCTGTTTTAATGAAAAGTAGAAATTTGAGCCCACTCCGTATACACTATCAACCTGAAGTGAAGAACCCATCATCTCAAGAAGACTCTTGGTGATGCTCATCCCGAGGCCGGTCCCTTCGATATTACGGTTCTTCTTTTCTTCTATGCGTTCAAATTTGGCAAACAGCTTGTCCAGATCTTCCTTGCGGATACCTATTCCCGTATCCTGCACGGACACTTTAAGGCATACTTCATCTTTGGTGCTGTTATCCCTGTCATATCCGACCGTGAAGGATATGCATCCTCTTTTGGTATATTTAACTGCGTTGGTCAGTATGTTTGTGATGATCTGTTTGATACGTATCTCATCGCCGTTTAAATATTTGGGGATGTCTCTGTCTATGTCTGTCTCAAGTTCAAGACCCTTTTCATCGGCCCTGATCTTGACCATATTTACCAGATCGTTTATTACGGATGAAAGATCATAATCAACAGGAACGATCTCCAGCTTTCCGGCCTCGATCTTGGAGAAATCCAGGATATCATTTATAAGTCCGAGCAGGGTATTCCCGGCAGTCCGGATGTTCTCGGAATACATGAGAACTTCCTTGTCATCAGCCTCTCTTAGGATCATTTCGTTAAATCCAAGAACCGCCGTGATTGGGCTTCTTATCTCATGAGACATATTGGAAAGGAAATTGGATTTTGCTTTATTTGCGGAGTTTGCGATCTCGATCTGATCTGTAAGATTATTTGCCATAACCTGCAAACTGGAAGAGAGTCTGCCGACTTCGTCTTTTGAATCAACCTGTATTTTTTCGCTGTAGTCACCTGCTGCATACTTATCCGCAACATCGGTCATCCTGCGAAGCGGCTTGATGATGGATCGGATCCAGAGTATTGCGAAGATTATCGAAACGACGAAGATAAGTATCGTCGTAATAACCATCTCACCAATGAGCCTGCCCTGCATCCTGCCAAATGCAAATCTGATGACGGATATGCAGAGTATGAGATCATTGTCCAGTTCTTTGAGAATAACCTTGGATGGCATGACCTTCGTAACTTTTACCCAGGAAATCTCATCCCTCTCAAGTGCCAGGATCCCGGTGAAAAATGTCTGTTCCTCGGCAGTCATTTCTGAAAATGAAATCCCCTCTGTATGCTTTTTGCTATAAATAAGATCTCCATCTTCGGTAAGGAGGAAAATATTATCACCTTCGTAAACACTCAGTTTGGAAACCTCATCCCTAATCGCATCATAATCGCCCGGGTTTTCTTCGATAACATCATTTAAGAGTTCGACATAATAGTCCGCTGAAGTTTCTATGATCCTGGTAGAATCTATATTTACGATCTGACGGTTTCTGATCATGGCTGTTGCCATAAGAGCTCCGCAGGCCATAAACATCAGTACTGTAATTGCCACACATATTCTGGTCTGAATAGATTTCATTCTATATTTCCTCACATATTACACTTATTATAAAGTAAACCACAGTAAAGTATCAATTATGTTTAACTTACCATTCGAACAATACACCCGATTGAAATTCTATAGATGTATATTTTATAATGAAACTGTGTATCAAAGGGCCACGAGGATAAAATATGAAAAAGATCATGTGGGAAGTCGCTAATCTTACATTAGGTAATCTTAAAGCTCTGGGAAAATGGATCGCTGTATCATTTTTTTCAGGGGTTATCTGTGGACTGATCGGAACACTCTTCCATAAAAGTATAGAATATGTAACCGAATTGAGAAACGCAAATACCTGGCTTCTGTTTGTGCTTCCCTTATGCGGTCTGCTGATCGTCTTGATCTATAAACTGTTTCGTACTCAGGGTCAAAGCACCAATGATATCATCCAGGCAGTGAACGGAGGCACTGATATCAATCTTGCTCTCCTTCCTTCTATTTTTCTTTCGACCATACTCACACATCTGGGTGGCGGTTCCGTCGGACGAGAGGGCGCAGCTCTGCAAATGGGAGGATCTGTAGGATATCATGTGGGAAAATTGATGAGGCTGGATGATAACGATATACGTACAGCTACAATGGCCGGAATGGCTGCATTCTTTACCGCTTTATTCGGAACCCCGATAGCCGCAACGGTATTTGTACTTGAAGTAATCAGCGTAGGAGTGATCTATCATGCAGCTTTGATCCCTTGTCTTGGAGCCTCTCTTATCGCTTATCGCTTCTCCGATCTTTTTGAAGTTAAGCCCACCCGTTTCTTCGTCGATGCACCGGGATTTTCACTTCCGTTAATATTAAGGATCGCTGTTCTTGGGATTCTATGTGCCTTTGTCTCAATCATTTTTGTCGGAGCGATCCACAAAGCAGAGCATCTGGCAGAAAAATATTTAAAAAACGAATGGGTCCGCGCCGTTGTCGGAGGTGTCATCATTATCCTTTTGACCCTCATTTACGGGTCTCAGCGCTATAACGGAGCAGGCATGGGTGTGATCGAGGAAGCGCTTAACGGTCAGGTTCTTCCCTGGGATTACCTGCTGAAGATCCTGTTTACGGCAATCACCCTGGCCGCCGGATATCGTGGTGGTGAAGTCGTTCCGTCATTCTTTATCGGAGCGGTCTTCGGTTGCTTCGTCGGTCCTCTCCTCGGTATCCCCGCTCAGTTTGCAGCTGCAGTCGGACTCGTGTCTGTTTTTTGCGGTGTCGTAAACTCTCCGCTTGCTTCGATTTTTCTCTCAGTCGAGCTTTTTGGAGCGCAGGGGCTGATATTCTTTGCCGTTGCCTGCTGCATGAGCTATGCTTTCTCCGGCTTCAGCGGTCTGTATTCAACCCAGAAGATACTCTTCGACAAGGTTAAAGCAGTCTATATCAATATCTATACAAACAAAAAGCATCATGATAATGATCTATCTTGACTTACAGGAAAGTGCCACATATTGTTCCTGTACATAATCGAAGAATTTGATATCGTTTACGGTACAGCCATATCTAACCGAGCCGTTTTCGAGAGGGATTATATTTTTGATATGCGCCTGTACATTTCCTGAAAACACCTTTTCGTCATCGCAAACGGTTGTATATTTCTCATATACGGTTACTGTTATTCTGTCATAAATATCAAGATTTACAGGATCATCTACGGAAAATGCCATACCATCTTCCGATACATCCAGTATCCTTACAGCATACTCGTCTGCCCCGATATATAACAAACCCAAAAAGTCTTTTTGAATTCGAAGATTTGCTCTTCTATCCATTATCTCAGCATTCCCTCCGGTATTTATAAATGAAAGCAACTATATTATAGCAGACAGACCCGTATTTATGTACCGGATATCTTTTTTCTTCGTTCACTGATAAGAGTTTCTGCATCTTCCCCGGAAATCTGCTCATAATTACCCAGGTAATCCAAGTCCGAATACAGGATATCAGTCAGATCCCACGAAAAGCTTTTCATATTCAGTTCATAAACATGCCCGTTTTGAGTTCTATAGATACCTTGAATATACAAATATAACAGCAGTGTGTTATGTGGTTTAACAGCGGGATTTCGTTTTTTAGTTTTTCCGCTGTCGAAGAAAGCCATATCGTACAAAAACACCTTACCATTAGAGCGAAAAACTTTGATTTTTCGTTCTAACATTATATAAATCTTTTGTAAGATTATCCGATATAATAAAGCATTGCACATAGTACGCTATATGCGTTATTTCTTGTGAGATTTAGCGTGTTTTAAATTTTGTGGAATAAATCATCCATTTTTATTACAGCTTGTATTCTTCCTGAATACATTCCTTCTTTTAGTCCATATGTTGTTACCAATACCGGATGAAAAGAGTACCGTGTTTTACAAACTGTTTTCAAGGCTGCTATTTTGTTCCGAAGGGATTCATCATCCTTTGCCGTATATGAATACTAGCTTATAGAATATTTCATCTCACAAAGGTTTATTATTCGATCGTTTCGTACTATAACCATATCAATCTGAGCCCCTTTAACGCCGGAGCTTTTTTCTGGCTTGGCAGACCATGAATGTACTTCTGTCAGTACACCCGAAATTCCCAATCCGACCTTAATCTCATTAACATGTTCAAAGCATACTCTTTCAAATGCAAGACCGCACCATGTATTCCTAACTGAAGTATCTGTCTGTATTGTCCAGTAATGCTCATCTTTTTTCTTTTGCAGAAACTGGTAATAAAATAATGTGTAGAAATCTGT
>JAILNS010000040.1 GCA_024691305.1 Lachnospiraceae bacterium
ATAGCAATACTTTTGATGACTGTAGTAATATGGGGAGCGGCGCAGATTTTTAATACTCCGGTTGTTGTGGTATATAGGTTCGGATATTACGGTGTTGCATTCCTGCTTGGATATTTTGTGTTCTCACATGATGAAGTAATCGAGACGCTCCCCATATTACTACAGTCATCAAAAGTATTGCTATTATGTTAGCCTTTCCTCCCAGTTCCCACAGTCTATCCTTCTCGATTTTTCTAACGAGCAAAAGCACCATCGAAAACAGCCATAACAGCTGTATGTACCAAAGAACTCCGGTTCCGCTTAACGCCATGATGAAATACTTGATTACACCAGGTACTTCCTGTATAGAATCGAAAGCGTCGCTAATTGACATACTGACATATCCCTGGATGAACTGAAATACAAATAATCCTATAGTAGAAGGAATCAGCAGTTTTCTTGTCCTGCTTTTTGCAAATTCCTTTGCGGTGTGACTGTCCAGATAATACCTGGAGCAAATTCCCGATATAAGGAACAGCAGAAGCATAAACCACGGATAGACCGCAGACATGAAAATGTCATAATACTGCACATCAAGAGCGGTAATCTTTCCTAAGCCACCAAGAATACCTTCGCCATTATACATGTAAAGCACATGATAAATGACGACCAGAACTACAGTTACCCATCTGATATTGTCTAAGTAGCATTTTCTCATAAATACCTCACTTTTGCAATTATTTTTAACATTATCGTAATTGTAATGCAAAGAAATGTCCACCAACAAAACCGAACATTTACATAGGTGAAATGTTAAATTTGGTTGCGAATCTAATTAAATTCAAAACAGAAGCTGAAACTAAGACAACGTCAGATCAAATTAAAGCACACCTTAAATCAAACTTGGCACAAGGCTGAATGTTGATATAATTAGGTTGAAATAATGTAGACTTTAAATCAAACCCGATCAAGGGAGGCGTTTATGGATTATATCAAGAGAGAGTTGGAAAGAAAGTTTTTGGCCATGAATCAAGTATTTAAGGCAGTCATGGTAACGGGTGCCAGACAGGTGGGCAAATCGACCATGCTAAAGAAACTGGCTGAAAGCGAGGAGAGAGGGCTATAACGACAGAACATGTTGATCCAGATTTCAGATAATAAGGCAGAATTCCCGGATCATTGAGCGGGAAAAACTATAATAAGCTAATATTTGGGGATAGTTATGATAATCAACACCGGACAAAGAACAGATATACCGGCTTTTTACGCCGAATGGTTTTCTAACAGGCTCAAAGAAGGATTTGTCTGTGTGCGCAATCCTTACAATCCCGGTCAGGTGAGTAAATACAGGCTTGACCCCTCGGTTGTCGATGTAATAGGATTTTGTACCAAGAACCCTGCTCCGATGTTTCCTCATATGGATCTGCTAAAGGATTTCGGCCAGTACTGGTTTGTGACCTTGACTCCTTATGGGAGGGATATAGAGCCGAATGTTCCCGACAAGCATCGTCTGATAGAGGACTTTAAGACAATATCGGAATTGGTGGGGACAGACTCTGTTGGATGGAGGTATGATCCGATCTTATTGTCGGATAAATATACGCCGGAGTATCATTTACATGCTTTCAGGCAAATTGCGGAAGGCCTTAAGGGATATACTAAGACGGTAGTTATAAGTTTTATCGATCTTTATCCAAAAGTCAGAAAGAATTTCCCCGAGGCAAGAGAAGTTTCACAAGCGGACAGATTACTACTCGGAAAAGAAATGATAAAGATCGCATCCGAATGTGGGATGATCGTTAAGCCTTGCGCGGAGGGTGATGAACTGGCTGCTTACGGTGCTGATTGCACAGGGTGCATGAAGATCAGCGATTATGAAAAAGCAATAGGTCAAAGGCTGATAGCTCCGAAAAAGAAAGGTGCCAGAGCCGAGTGTGCCTGCTATCTGTCCTGCGATATAGGGGCATATAATACCTGCATGCACCTATGCAAATACTGTTATGCAAATGCAGAGGCACAGGTGGTGTATGAGCAGAATAAATTACATGATCCGGCATCGCCTTTTTTGATCGGCAATTATATGGATGGAGATAACATACATGAAGTGCCTCAGGAATCGTGGATAGACAGGCAGGAGAGACTACCGGGGCTATAGGATCGCTGTTGCATAAAAGTTCCGGATCCACTATAAAGGAGTTATAAGATAAGGGGGTGGTATTATAGCAACCTATGTAATGTCTGATATTCACGGGCAGTATGATATGTTTATGGAACTGCTTAATAAGATACGGTTAAAGGATTCTGATACCCTATATATTTTGGGTGATATCTTGGACCGTGGACCGCATCCGATCAAGACGCTTAAGAAGATCATGGAGATGCCAAATGCTATCTGTATAGTCGGCAATCATGAATTGATGGCTTTGGAGTGTCTTGAGTTTCTTATGAAAGAGATCACAGACGAATCAATAGAAGAACTGGATAAAGAAATCCTGGATAACCTGCTCACATGGCAGGAAAACGGAAGCACGACGACCATTAATGAGTTTAGGGGACTTAGTGCAGAAGACAAGCATGATGTTATAGATTTTATTAAAGAGTTTCTTATATATGATGAAGTCACCGCAGGAGATAAGGATTATCTTCTGGTTCATGCAGGTTTGGGGAATTACGAGCCTCAAAAAGACATAGAGGATTATTCTTTGTATGACCTGGTCTGGATACCTGCAGATTACAACGTGACTTACTATGAGGATAAGTATGTTGTGACGGGACATACTCCGACACTTTTGATAGAGGATAATCCTGATCCCGGTTTTATATTTAAAAAAAATAACCATATAGCGATAGACTGTGGCGCGCATTGCCCGGGAGGAAGACTTGCCGCCATATGTCTGGATACGGGAGAAGAGTTTTATTCATCTGTAAATGATACCGGAGCAGGTACCGTTTTAGATTAAGAGTCAGTGTATATTATGTGAGGTGGGAAAATGTTAAAAGACAGGACATTAAGATCCATACTGGAAGATCCTATGATATCCGACATCGCTGTGGATGCGATAAGTAAATGGGATCTGTCAAAAGAAGAATTCTATGATTGGACACTTGAGGAAATATCCGAAAAAATGGGATGGAGCAATCTTGAAAGAGGTTTTGGAAGACTTTTTGATGTTGCATCGCACGGAAATTATTATTTCGGATTATATTCGGAAGAAGAGTGTGCGGATGCACCTGAAAAGATTGGGAGGAACATTGTTTTTTTACCATCTGAAGATCCGGAGGCGGATAACAGACCGTTTATCTTTCTGGTGCCCGGAGGTGGTTTTGTAAATGTATGGAGTCTTACGGAAGGCTGGCCGACCGCAGAACATTTTAATGAACGCGGATACCATGTATTCATACTTACGTATCAGGTTGAAACGGACGCATCGGCGGCTAAGGCGATGGATGATATCGCAAGGGCTATGGGTATCATAAGAGAACGTAAAGATGAATTTCATGTAGATCCGGACAGATATATCACCTGCGGTTTCTCTGCAGGCGGATATATTGTATGTCTCTGGAATACCGAGAAGGGATACAGGGCATATGATATTCCCAAGCCTCAGGCGTGTTTTCCGATATATCCCGTGACATCTTACCGTATCATAGATGCCGGTGAATGGGATGAGGGTGAGGATAAGGATGAGTTTGCTGCCAAGGGGACAGGCTGCACAATGGAAGAAGCATGTAACAGCTGCTTTGAGATCCCGCTCCATGTAGAGGGATTTCCGCCTACAGCCATTTTCCTGGCTGCAGAAGATGAACTGGTCGATCCCGATCATTCCAGAAATCTTGCAGCGGCCCTGGACAAGGCAGGGATCCTGTGCAGACTGGAAATAGGTCCGACAGGGGGACATGGATTTGCCGACGGAACGGGCATGTGTATGGAAGGATGGCCTGAACGCGCGATAGACTGGTATCAATCGATCATATCTTAAGATCACCTTCTTTTACCCAGCCGAGTTTTACAACCACTTTATGTATTATAAGTGAGAATACGGCAGGAAGAACGAAGCATATGAGCAGCATTCCAAGCCAGTCAAAGCCTGTTATGGATGTCTTGGTACCGTTTGCCACATCATTGACCCAGCCTGTATAAACGCCCAGGGGTCCCACGAAACCGCATGTTCCCATGCCTGATGATATGGGGGATCCGTTCATATCCATTTTGAAGACGCATGTAGCTATTGGGCCGGTTAATGCAGAAGCAAGTGTCGGTGCGATCCAGATCCTTGGGTTTTTTACGATATTTCCCATTTGCAGCATGGATGTTCCTATGCCCTGGGAAATGAGACCACCGACTTTGTTTTCTTTATATGAAATAACTGCAAAACCTACCATCTGAGCACAGCATCCGGCTACGGCCGCACCACCTGCGAGGCCTGAAAGAAGCAGAGCTGCACATATCGCAGCAGATGAGATCGGAAGAGTTAGGGCCATACCGACTATGACCGAAACCAGTATACCCATGATAAAAGGCTGTAGTTCGGTTGCCCACATTATCAGATTTCCGAGAGACATTGCGGCCGCTCCGATCGGAGGGGCTATGAGCCATGATAAGAATACTCCGACACCGATCGTCACAAGCGGTGTTACCAGGATATCAATTTTTGTTTCTTTTGAGATCGCTTTTCCGATTTCCGCTGAGATGATAGCCACAAATAAAACAGCGAGCGGGCCTCCT
The DNA here is from genome assembly GCA_024691305.1 of Lachnospiraceae bacterium. Classification (GTDB taxonomy): domain Bacteria; phylum Bacillota; class Clostridia; order Lachnospirales; family Lachnospiraceae; genus XBB2008. Next base: position 4,706 of record JAILNS010000040.1, read on the forward strand.
GCACCTCCTAATGCATTCGAGGCAAAGCCTACGGTGATCATTGAAAAAAGCACCAGCGGAGGACACTTAAGTGCATATCCTATGGCAACGGCCATTGCAGGACCGCTCATCGCGGATGCCATACCGCCTACGGTATAATCGATACCTGCCACGGTCGCCACGGTTTCCGTTAAGAAACCGATATGAAACTGGGTTCCTATAGTATTTATTATGGTTCCGATAAGAAGGGAACAAAAAAGGCCCTGTGCCATCGCACCCAGCGCATCGATCCCATAGCGCTTAAGGGATATCTCTATATCTTTTTTCTTAAGAAATTCTTTTATCTTATCCATGATCTTATCCGTTTTCTCCATTCGTTTTTTGCAGGCATATGATTGCAGCCTAAAAAGGATTATACATTATCCTTAAAGGAAATGCCTAATAAATAAGTAATTGTGGTAAGATACAAACAGGATTTATCAAAGAAATATGTTACTTATGGACGAGGTGAATGATCTATGGATATAAAAATGTCGGATCTAAAGATTTCAAAAGATAAAATATGGCTTGAGGACGGCAATGGAAATACGATCGCATTCGTTGAATTTCCGGAGTTTGAACGCGGAAAGGTTGAAGTCACGCATACCGTTGTGGATCCGTCCCTGCAGGGAAAAGGTATCGCCGGAATGCTTATGAAAGCCATGGCCGAAAAGCTTGTTGAAGAAGGCAGGGTAGCTGAACTCACATGTTCATATGCGATTCGCTGGTTTGATAAAAACAGGGATTACAGCGATGCCCTGATCGATCCGGAAATCGAATACAAAAAGGCCGATAATATGACGCATAATGCATGTGGAATACCGAAGCACAAAAAATAAAAAAGATAACTGATAGTTATTTTAATTATATTTTCATAACAGTATAATATTTTCATAACCTGTATTAATGAACAACACCGGAGTCTAAATTGATGATCGCAACCAGGATCAAGCATAAGATCATATATACCATAGGGCGACTGATCATACCGTTTAAACTTAATAAATTCGATTTTTCGACCGATGTATTTTCGGGATCTGACGAAAATTATCTGATAATGTCAAATCACCTCACAGAGGTTGATCTTTTTATTCTTGCAGCTGCTTTCAAAAAGCAGATGTATTTTGTGGCCGGTGAGCATCTTTTAAGATCCAAACACGGCAAATTCATGAAATGGATACAGGATCCGATATATGAAGCCAAGGGCGCTCCGACGGCAGGAACTCTTAAAGAGATCGTAAAACGCATTAAGCAGGGATGTAATGTTATGATCTTCCCCGAGGGCAGCAGGTCTTTTAACGGAGAGACGATAAAACTTCCGGATTCTGCCGCCAAGATGGTCAAACTCTGTAATTGCGGTCTTATCACATATCATATCGAGGGTGGCTATTTCGTTGCTCCCAGGTGGGCTTATGAGTTCAGGACCGGTCCGATACATGGCAATATAGTTAAGATCCGCTCCGCATCCGAGATATCCGGAATGTCAGTCAGTGAACTTACGGAAGCCATAAATAATGAGCTTTATGAAAATGCATATGAGACTCAGCGAAAGAAACATTATAAATATACCGGACAAAGACTGGCTGAAGGACTTGAAAACTATCTTATAAAGTGCCCTTCCTGTGGTGAGTTTGATTCCCTGGTTTCAAAAGGCAATGATTTTTGCTGTAAGAAATGCGGTTTGTCAGGATCTTATACCGATGAAGGATTTCTGACCGGAGAAGGACTTAAGTATGACAGTGTGTACGACTGGGGTAAATGGGCGGAAGAAGAGACCGAAAGTTATATAAGATCTGTTCCGGATGATGAGATATGTTTTATGGATGATGATATAGTGCTCTCGGAGATTGGTTCGGATCATGTTAAGAGACGTCTGTATGAAGGATCGATAACCGGATATAAAGACCGTTTTGTGATCGGAGATATGCCCATAAATATCAGTTCGATACAGGCCGTGAGCATGCTGTATTTTGGAAAATCTTTGCTTTTTACATGTGATAAGGGATATTTTGAAGTGACCGGCGATAATTTTCATGCCATAAAATATCAGAAAATATACGACTGCTATAAGAAAATGGAGAGATAGGATGAAAAAACCGATAAGGATAATCGTGGGTGGAATGATATTTGTATTTATCGTTGCGATCGTGGTATTTGCATCGATGAACCGCTATATGGACAACGAAACCAGAAAGGATGTGCAGGAGATTTCCGATACATATCTGGCAGGTGTGGCCGAAGAGGAAATGTATCATTTTGAGTCGGTGGCGGACATAAGATTTCACCAGGCTCAGCGCGTACTTGATGATGCGATAATGGCAGGAAACGATATAGAAGTCGTTAAGAGGTCGGCAGAGAGAAATGCTTCTTTCCAGAGACTGACTTCCTGTGCGTTCATTCTGGAAGACGGTACGTTTGATGCGATATACGGAGATGACGTTATTTCCGTGGATGATCCGGATTACCTGATGGAGAGTGTTCTTAAGGGAAACAGAGTTGTCACGGGAGGTGACAGTGAAACAGAACGTATAGTATTGTGGGTTTTGCCGGCTGATCTTGAACTTGCGGACGGTAACAGAAGTGTCGCTTTTGCGTGCTGCAGGCCGATGTCTCAGTTTATTGAGAAAATGCATCTTGATGCGGACGGAACCCTTGCATATTTCCATATCATTTATCCGGATGGAAACTATGTAGTGGAAAATTCCGACAGTATTGAAGAGTCCTTCTCCGACAGGATATTACAGCATGATACGGTCGATGGGATGAGTGCAGAAGAATGTGTCGAAGAATTTAAGGCACACATGGAAGCGGGAGAAGATTATTCTTTCCATAATGTTTTCAACGACACCGACAACGGGATATCAGAGAGAAGAAGTATTCTGGCGCAGCCCATGGCAGATACCAACTGGTATCTTGTTTCCGTCATCCCTTACGGTGTATTGGATAAGACCATAGACGGGATGGGAATGGCCCGTACCCGTGCTATGTATATAGGCATTGCCATCATTGCCGCATGTCTTTTGCTGGTATTTGCATTATATGCCAATATGACCAGGCGACAGATGAAAGCAGTCGAGGAAGCAAGGGACAAGGCAGAAGAAGCAATGATCGAAGCGGAAACCGCAAGCGAGGAGGCAATAGAAGCCCGCAGAAAAGCAGAAGATGCAATGTCCGAGTGGGAAGTTGCCTGTGATGAATCAACCAAGGCTAAACAGGCTGCCGAACAGGCCAGAGAGGAAGCTGAGGAAGCAAGGGAAGAAGCAATCGCAGCCAATAAGGCCAAGAGTGAATTCCTCTCTAATATGAGTCATGATATCCGAACTCCCATGAATGCGATCATGGGCATGACAGCCATAGCCAAGGATCATATAGATGATAAAGACAGGGTACAGGACTGTCTTCGTAAGATCAGCCTTTCCGGAAAACAACTGCTTGGTCTTATAAATGACGTGCTTGATATGTCCAAGATCGAAAGCGGAAAGATGACACTTAATCTTGAGGCGCTGTCTCTTCGCCAGACCATGGAGACGATGTGTGATATCATCCGTCCGCAGCTTAAGAGTAATGACCAGCAATTTGATATTTATATCAGCAATATAATATCCGAGGAGGTTTACTGCGACAGTGTGCGCTTAAACCAGGTGCTTTTAAACTTCTTAAGTAATGCGATGAAGTTCACCCCTCAGGGCGGAAAGATCAGTTTAGGCCTTCGTCAGGAGAAGTCGCCCAAGGGTGATAAATATGTCCGTACTCATCTGGATGTAAAAGATAACGGTATGGGTATGAGCGCCGAATTCAAGGAAAAACTCTTTACGGCATTTGAAAGAGAAGATAACCGCAGAGTACATAAAACCCAGGGAACGGGACTTGGCCTTACGATCACAAAGTACATCATCGAAGCAATGGGCGGTACCATAGAGGTAGAATCCGAACCCGGCGAGGGGACCGATTTCCATGTGATAGTGGATCTTGAAAAAGTATCCGAAAAAGATAAGGAAATGAAGCTGCCCGACTGGAAGATACTTATAGTTGATGATAATGAGGAAGTATGTAAGACCGCAGAACTTTCCTTGCGTGAACTCGGTACCAGGCCCGAGTGGTGTCTGGGCGGAGAAAAGGCAATTGAAATGGTGACCGAGGCACATGAAAAGGGTGAAGATTACTTTGCTGTTTTGATAGATTATAAGATGCATGGACTAAACGGTATAGAGACTTCACTTAAGATACGGGAAAAATACGGAGACAGCATACCGATAAGCATCATATCCGCATATGACTGGAATGAGATAGAAGACGAAGCATCCAAGGCGGGTATCTCGGGGTTCATATCCAAACCTTTGTTTAAATCCACGCTCTATCATGAACTTCGCAAATTTATAGGTGACGAAGAGGAAGAACTGCTTACGTCCGAGGAGGATGAGGATATAGATCTTAACGGGCTTAAAGTCCTGCTTGCAGAGGATCAGGATATAAATGCGGAGATAGTCAAAACGATCCTTGGTACATACGGAGCCATAGTAGATCATGCAGAGGACGGTAAGATAGTGACCGAGATGTTTGCAGGATCGGAAGAAGGCTATTATGATGTTATTCTGATGGATCTTCGTATGCCTAATATGAATGGATATGAGGCAACCGGGGTGATCCGTTCCATGAAGAGATCCGACGCGGCGGATATACCGATATTTGCAATGACCGCCGATGCATTTGCCGAGGATGCACAGAAGTGTTATGCAGCCGGAATGAATGAGCATATAGCCAAGCCGATAGATCTTGATATTCTTAAACGAACGCTTGCTAAATATATTTCCAAATAAGTTTTAAGGGGACATAAATGAAAGAATATGTAATGGGAAACGGCGCGATCGCACTGGGTGCACTCACCGCCGGAGTCAATCTTGTTGCGGGATACCCCGGGACACCGTCTTCCGAGATAATAGAAACGGTTTCGAAGTATCCGCATGAGGGCATACATCTGGAGTGGTCTGTCAATGAGAAGGCGGCTCTTGAAGTGGCTGCGGCAGCTTCGTACAGCGGAGCCCGTTCGCTTGTAACAATGAAACAGGTCGGATTAAATGTGGCATCCGATCCTTTGATGTCGCTTGCTTATGTAGGCGTCAAAGGCGGAATGGTGATAGTCAGTGCCGATGATCCGGGCCCGATATCGTCGCAGACCGAACAGGATACCAGAAGATTTGCGGATTTTTGCAGGATACCTGTATTTGATCCTTCATCTCCCGAAGAGGCATATGAAATGATACAGGATGCCTTTGATTATTCGGAGAAATATTCGACGCCGGTCTTATTCAGACCTACGACCAGAGTATGTCATGCATATGCTTCGATAGAAATCCCCGATGAATATTCACCAAGAGAATTTGAGGGCTTCGTTAAAGATTCACGTAAGTGGGTCATCTTCCCTCGTCTGTCATATAACAATCATGGCATGATAGAAAAAAGAAATGTGGAGATAGGAAAGGATTTCTCTGCTTATAAATTCAACTCCCATAACGCGAAGAAGACGTCCAAAGCGATCGTTACTTCCGGGATAAGTTATTCTTATGTAAAGGAAGTATTAAAGACATATGAAGATGTCAGGATAATAAGAGTTGCTACAGCTTATCCTTTTCCGGAAGACTTTATGAAGGATTCCCTCGAAGGAGTTAAGGAAGTCCTTTGTATAGAGGAATTAAGTCCGTATATCGAAGAACAGATCCTAAAGACTGCAGGAAAATTTCATATCGATATTGAGGTAAAAGGAAAACTTGACGGTACGGTGCCTCACAATGGAGAAATGAGTACAGAACTCGCATCCCGGATAATAAGTGAATATCTGGGAGCAGATCTCGTATCAAAGGTAGCGGATACAGATGATGCACCGGAACTTCCGTTAAGGCCTCCGGTACTGTGTGCAGGATGCCCGCACAGAGCATCTTTCTATGCGGTCAAACAGGCAACTAAAGGAAAGAAGGCATTTTACTGTGGTGATATAGGATGCTATACACTCGGAAATGCCATGCCACTTGATATGGTCGATACCTGTCTGTGTATGGGAGCAGGCATTACCATGGCGCAGGGATTCGATCATACTCATGATGACTCATACAGTTTTGCGTTTGTCGGTGATTCCACTTTTTTTGCATCGGGTATGACGGGAGTCGTAAATGCCGTTTATAACGAAGCAGATATGATCCTGTGTGTACTTGATAATTCGACCACCGCGATGACCGGGCATCAGCCGCATCCGGGTACCGGCAGGAATATGATGGGGGATATCGTAGATAAGGTCGATATTGCGCGGATACTTGAGGCAATGGGCGTTGTCAGGGTTGTCACCGTGGACCCTCTCGATCTTGAATTGAGTATCAGGACAGTAAAGGAGTGCATGGAGATAAAGGGGGTAAAGGCCATCATCTTTAAATCACCATGTATAGCGATAACCAGGCCCGAGAAAAAATGCGGTGTCGATACTGAGAAGTGTATCAACTGTAAGAAATGTATACGTGAGATAGGCTGTCCGGCTCTTATAACGGCAGATGGGCAGGTTACCATAGATACCAACCTGTGCACGGGCTGTAACCTCTGTGCTCAGATATGTCCGGTACATGCGATCGGAGGTGGAAGCCATGAATAAGGATATACTTATATGTGGAGTCGGAGGACAGGGAACAGTTCTTGCCTCCAAGATCATAGCGGCTTCTGCAATGGATGAAGGTAATACGGTTCATTCTGCGGAAACGATAGGAATGGCTCAAAGGGGAGGCTCGGTAACCAGTCATGTAAGGATAGGCGAGGATGCATATTCACCACTTATTCCTTACGGAAATGCCGATATGATACTGGCTTTTGAACCTGCGGAAGCACTCAGAAATCTTAAATACCTCAGTGAAGACGGGGTGGCAATTGTAAATACTGTCCCGACAAAACCGGTCACGGAGTCTTTGACCGAGACGGGGTATGACGGACGCAAGATAACGGCTTATCTAAAGGATAAGTGTTCGTGTGTATTTGTTGACTCGGATGAAGTATGTGCACCTTTTAAGTCATCTAAATTTTTTAATATAATCTTACTTGGGATAGCATCAGGTACAGGTAAACTCGGCATAGACAAGGATACTATCTTAAAACAGATAGAAAAGAGAGTTCCCGCAAAATTTGTTGAAACGAACAAAGAGGCTTTTATCACCGGATACGGGATCGGTGAGAAGTCGGAATAAAAACCGGATGCGGTTTGTAAAATGTTAGGAGAAACCATGAAGATCAGTGAAAAACAATTGGAACTTGTCGACAGGCAGATAAAAAGGATACTGGCAAGCGGAAATTATTACAGTGAAGTATATAAAAAAGCCGGAATAAGCGGGGTATCGAGTCCCGAGGAATTTGAAAAGATACCTTTTACCGACAAAGCAGATCTTAGAAACGCTTATCCTCTTGGGATTCAGGCAGTACCTGATGAGGAAGTGGTGCGTATACACTCATCTTCGGGAACTACCGGAAAACCTGTTATAATTCCTTATACCGCAAAGGATGTTGAAGACTGGGCTACGATGTTTGCAAGGTGTTACGAAATAGCAGGGATCACGGCTAAGGACAGGATACAGATAACCCCCGGATACGGACTTTGGACTGCGGGTATAGGATTTCAGGCAGGCTGTGAGAAACTCGGTGCAATGGCTATTCCAATGGGTCCGGGAAATACCGATAAGCAGATACAGATGATGATAGATCTTGAATCAACGGTTATCTGTGCAACTTCTTCATATGCTCTTTTGCTCGCGGAAGAAATTAACAAGAGGGGATTAAGAGACAAGATCAGGTTGAAGAAAGGCGTGATCGGATCAGAGCGCTGGAGTGATGCCAAGAGGAATTACATAGCCAGGGAACTTGGAATAGAATTATATGATATATACGGACTTACGGAGATATACGGACCGGGTATCGGCATAAACTGTGCAGATCAGACCGGAATGCATATCTTTGATGATTATCTTTACATAGAGATCATTGATCCCAAAACCGGTGAGGTGCTTCCCGACGGTGAACCCGGTGAGATAGTAATAACGACTCTTGTAAAAGAGGGCGCTCCGCTCATCAGATTCCGTACCCATGATCTTTCAAAGATATTACCCGGAGAATGTACATGCGGAAGACATTATCCGCGCCTTGATACCATCGTCGGAAGAAGTGATGATATGTTCAAGGTACACGGAGTTAATATGTTCCCGAGCCAGATAGAGGAGATACTTGGAATGGTTGACGGAGTTTCGAGTGAATATAAGATCGATATAGCACATGATGATCTGAAAAACAGAGACATCATAATGATAACCGCAGAAGCCGAAGGCAGGGTTGATTTTATCCAGACCGCTGAGAATATCAAACGTCTTGTCAAATCAAGACTCAATGTAACTCCGAGAGTGTCCATCGTGTCGGTTGATACCCTTCCGAGATCCGAAAAGAAGACACAGAGAGTATTCGATCATCGGGGAGACTGATATTTATACGGAGGATCAGAACACAACGGTTACTACGGTACCTTCCATAGGTGCACTGTCAAGTTCTATTCTGGCATCATGAAGCTCTGCTATGTGTTTTACTATGGCCAGTCCGAGTCCTGTTCCTCCGGTTTCTTTGGATCTGCTCTTATCGACTCTGTAGAAACGTTCAAATACACGTTCCTGCTCCGATGGCGGTATGCCTATTCCGTCATCTTTGACCATCAGGACCGTCTCATCATTTCTTTCACCTGCAAAAACCGTTACATTTCCCCCCGGATTGTTATATCTTATGGCGTTTTGTGCCAGGTTTTCTATCAGTTCTTTGAGCATATCCTTGTTTCCGAACACATAACGTGACTCACCTTCAAAATTAATGTTTATATTTCTTTGAGCCGCATTTACGGATAACGTTTCCGCACATTCCTGCATGGTCGCATACAGATCGATGTCTTCAAAGACCGGGGTATGTCCTTTTCTGTCAAGCTCGGAAAGGCGGATGATATCATTTATAAGTGCAAGGAGTCGGTCTGCATTTTTCCGGATCTCCTGATAGAAATGTTTCCTTTGGCCATCTTCGACCATATCTCCTTCCAACAGTTCCGCATATCCGGAAATTGCAGTCAGAGGTGTTTTTAATTCATGTGATACATTCGCCGTGAAGTCCTGTCTGGCCTTGGCTGCCGACAGTACATCCGTATGCTGTATCCTTAATTTTTCACTGAACGGATTAAGTTCCTTATATGGAGATGCGTAGTCCGAAGTTTCAAGATTTTCCGCCATCATTTCTATAGGTCTGATGAGCTGTTTGGTAAGCATATGAGATAAGCCTATACAGATTGCGGTGATCATGAAGATTATAATGGAAAGAAGCGGTATTACAGATATAAATACCGCCAACAGACTTTCTGTATCGGTTGCAACACGGAGAACGGTTTTATTGTCAAGAAGCACGGCATAGTAGTAGGTACTCTTGTCCATTGTGTCGGATTTTCTGACGGATTCTCCGACCCCGGATTCAAAAGCGTCTCTTATCTCGGGTCTGTCGAGATGATTTTCCAAAGTCTGTGTCGTAACATCGTTATCGTAAAGAACCGTGCCGTCCGCTGATATCCAGGTAACACGAAGTTCTTCTATGTCCGTAGACAGATCAATCTTCTCGGTATCGATATCGATTGATTCAAAAAAATGCGTATCCTTCAGAAGCTTTGCACTGACCTCAAGTTCGGAGCGGACCTGTTGCTTAAACAGGTTGTAATATATTACAGTTACGCCTATGACCGTAGTAATGATGGCAAGTATGGCGATCCCTATGAGACGGGAATTAATCTTAGTTTTCATTCAATCATATATCCTACATTTCTTACAGTGCGGATCCGGTTTCCATACTCTCCGAGTTTATGTCTTAGGGTTTTTACATGCATGTCTATGGTCCTTGATTCGCCTTCGTATTCAGTTCCCCAGACTCGGTCCATTATAACATCCCTGTTTAAAACTATACCTTTGTTCATTATAAACAGTGAAAGTAGTTCATACTCCTTGAATGTGAGTTCGATTACTGTTTCGTTTAAAGAAACTTCGTGCTTTTCATTGTTTATTATAAGATCGTCCAAACGTAATTCTTTAATGTCTTCTTTTTCAACACGTCTTAGAAGAGCCTTGACTCTGGATATCAGTTCCATTACCGAAAAAGGCTTCCTGATGTAGTCGTCGGCCCCGTCTTCTATTCCTTTTACGAGGTCAAGTTCCGAGGTTTTTGCCGTGACCATTATTATGGGCAATTTTTTTGTATCGGGGTTTCTTCGGAGTTTTTTGACGATCTCATTTCCGCTTTCATCCGGAAGCATGATATCTATAAGGCAAAGATCCGGTATGATCTCATCGGTTTTTTTGAAGAAATCCTTTGCGCATGAAAAACCGAGTACCTTATGCTTTGCATTTGAAAGTGCAAACTCTTCTATCTCTCTTATGTTCGTATCATCTTCGACGATGTATATAAGTGCCATCTATTCATGCTCCCATTATCATTCCAAACAGTATTTATCAACCAGGTTTCTGTATTCTTTGTTAAATCCGTCCTGTTCTTCGGGCGAAAAAGTCTTGAAGTATTCATGTGTGCTGTAGTCATTATCATAGATTGTTATCATCTCGACCGCAACATTTGAACAATGATCCGAAACCCTTTCAAGACCGGCAAGGATATCCTGAAGGATAAATCCCATTTCTATCGTACACTTACCTTTTTGAAGTCTTTTTATATGGTTTTCCTTGATACGTTTGGTCAGGGTGTCGATCACTTTTTCCATAGGCTCAACATGTGATGCCATAGTGATATCATCCTTGCAGAAACTCTCAACCGTAAGATTACAGATATCGTATACCGCACTGCTTAAGGTTTCAATCTCTCGTTTTGCTTTTTTGGTAAAGGAAAGTCCTTTGGTGTTTATCTCCTCTGCTGATTTTACAATGTCCATGGCGTGATCCGAAATCCTCTCAAAGTCGCTGATGCAGTGGAGGATTATTGACATGCTTCGGCTGTCCGAAACGGATAGGTTTTCCCCGGATAATTTTACAAGATAAGTGCCAAGGACGTCTTCATATTTGTCCGCAACACTTTCGAGTCTTATAACCTCCGAAACCTTGGCCGGATCGTATGTATTTAACGTTTCAAGAGCCAGACCGATCGCTTTTAATGATACATTAGCCATTTCACGGACTTCCGTACGGCACAGTTCCATTGCAAAAGCGGGGCGGGCAAGGAATCTTTCGTCTATATAAACCGTTTCTTCGGGAACCGGTATTTCTTCTGTTTTATCTTTTTCATCCGGTATAGTTACCTCAGACAGTTTAACCAGATAGTCGGAAAAAGGAAAAAGGATCAGGGTTGCACCGATATTGAAAAGACTGTGTATGACCGCAATCCCTGCCGCATTTGCAGGTTTTGTAAGGAAAGAAAACCTGATAAATGCGTTTATCGAATAAAATGCTGCCATGAAAAGTATCGTTCCGATCAGGTTAAAGTAAAGATGGATCATGGCTGCACGCTTTGCATTTTTGCTTGCTCCTATGGATGAGATTATGGAAGTGACACAGGTACCGATGTTTTGGCCCATGATTATGGGAAGTGCCACGGAATAGTGAACCGCACCAGTAGCACAAAGTGCCTGTAATATACCTACGGAAGCCGAAGAACTTTGTATGATCGCTGTGAGTACGGCACCTATCGTCATGCCAAGAAGCGGGTTGGAAAAAGCGGTCATAATGTTTGTAAATGAAGGATTATCGGCCAGACCCGAGACGGAGGAACTCATGGTCTCCATTCCAAACATCAATATGGCGAATCCAAGAAGTATACCGCCTAAGTCCTTTTTCTTCGAGGTGTTACCGGATCCAAGTACGAGGATTATTCCGATCGCTGCAAGGACCGGAGAAAAAGAAGATGGTTTAAGGAGTTTTAGCCACAGCGCATCTCCGGTGATACCGGTAAGTGAAAGTATCCATGAGGTGATCGTTGTACCGATGTTTGCACCCATTATGATCCCGACAGCCTGTGACAGTTTCATGATACCGGAATTAACAAAACCAACCACCATGACCGTGGTGGCCGATGATGACTGTATTACCGCAGTTACGCCTGCACCGAGAAGAACTGCCAGGATTCTTTTGGATGTAAGTTTTTCCAAAACACCCTCCAGCTTACCGCCTGCCATCCTGGAGAGGCCGCTTCCCATAGTATTCATTCCGTACAGAAACAGAGCTAACCCGCCTATCATGTTGAGTATATTAAAAATGTCCATGTTTTCCTCTATATGTCTTTTTATGTCAAAATTCGTGGTTGAACAGATATATCACACCGCCCAGGAGACCTATGAATATGGCAGGATATCCGATAAAACACATAAGCCATTCGAGTTTGGGGAGAAACAGTCTTCCTATAAGTATCCATGCTATGGCACCAAAAACTCCGTTAATGACTGTCAGCACACATAGGAATCGTTTATATTTTTGATCGCTTTTTATATTGAGCTGGTCGATCTTATCCCATAACAATTTCATCAAAACCGCCTCCTGTTAGGCTGATATTATATAAATCGTGTAAATTCTGATGTCATGAATATGTAAAATAAATGTAAAATCAGATAATCAGAAAATCAGAAATCAGAAATCAGAGGATCAGACAACACAAAAAAAGAAGTCCCGTGAACCGGAACTTCTAATTACAGCGCAGACGGAGGGATTCGAACCCTCGTGCCCCGGAGGGCAAACGCATTTCGAGTGTTTATAATTCAAAATCACACGCAACCTTATCAAGCAATATAAGGTTGTCAAACGCTATTCCCAATACGCTCCAAAGCCAGCAT
>JAILNS010000001.1 GCA_024691305.1 Lachnospiraceae bacterium
GGTGGCCCAACGCAAGAGGGAGCCGTCGAAGGCAGAGCCGGTGACTGGGGTGAAGTCGTAACAAGGTAGCCGTATCGGAAGGTGCGGCTGGATCACCTCCTTTCTAAGGAAAAGGAAGAAGTAGGGGGAGCATTGCTGTTGATTTGCCGAAGGGCGACGATAGGAGCCCGTTGGGGCCCCCACAAATCCTGATTTGTGGGGAAGAGGAGCAACAACGTAGTGTAAGTGAGCTTGCCGTAAACGGCAAGCGAGCAAGAGCGGAGTTTGTTGCGACGAGGGCTTATAGCTCAGCCGGTTAGAGCGCACGCCTGATAAGCGTGAGGTCGGTGGTTCGAGTCCACTTAAGCCCACTGGCTGAAAAGCCTAAACTAAATATTTGCTGTGGCGATACGTAACGGAGAAACACCCGTTCCCATACCGAACACGACGGTTAAGACCGATACGGCCGAAAGTACTTTGCTGGAGACGGCACGGGAGGATAGGTGGCTGCAGCATCAAAAAAGAGTGAATGCTTAGGCATTTAACTATATAGGAGTCCCGAGAGGGGCCCCCGCAAAACGAAGTTTTGTGGGGAAAAGGAGCAAGCGCGTAACGGGAGTGAGGGCTGAGTATACGAAGCCCGAACAGAAGTGGAGCGTCTTGCGACGTGGGGGTGTAGCTCAGTTGGGAGAGCACCTGCCTTGCAAGCAGGGGGTCATGAGTTCGAATCTCACCATCTCCACTATGTGGGCTTATAGCTCAGCCGGTTAGAGCGCACGCCTGATAAGCGTGAGGTCGGTGGTTCGAGTCCACTTAAGCCCACTTTTTTATGCCGCGGGATGGAGCAGTCTGGAAGCTCGTCGGGCTCATAACCCGAAGGTCGTAGGTTCAAATCCTACTCCCGCTACTTCTTTTTTTAATATTCGCCCAGATAGCTCAGTTGGTAGAGCAGAGGACTGAAAATCCTCGTGTCACTGGTTCGATTCCGGTTCTGGGCACTCATTAAAGCATCAACTAACGTAAATATGGTTGATGCTTTTTTGTTACGGGTTTCTCAACCGTCGGTTGAGTTTGGAGTTTAATTCATTTTTATGTATTATCAACTGCCGGTTCGTGTTAAATTTGAATGAGGACAGGTAATGTTGTCGGTGAAAGGAGGGTTCCTCATGGATCAGGAAAAAATCGGAAAATTCATATCTGTATGCAGAAAAGAAAAGGGACTCACTCAGGCATCTCTGGCAGAAAAACTTGGGATAACAGACAGAGCAGTATCAAAATGGGAAACCGGAAAGAGTCTTCCGGATGCGTCTATTATGCTCGAACTTTGTGAGCTTCTTGAGATCAATGTAAATGAACTCCTGACCGGGGAACATATTGTTATGGATCATTATAAAGAAGTAGCTGAAGCAAATTTGCTTGAATTGCAGGAACAGAAACAAAAATCAGATAAAACACTGTTAAGTATCGAATGGTATTTGGTGGCTGTGATCGTTCCTGTATATGTGCTGATGGTTATCACAGGCAGTTACCTGGCCAACAAAGGCAATATCGTTTTGGGCGTCGTTCTTATCGTTACGGGATTGTTAGCCACTTTGGTGGTTGGCATCATAGGTCTTAAGATAGAACATGATGCCGGATTTTATGAATGCCCCAATTGCGGAGAACGTTATGTTCCTACCATGTCGGCAGTAGTGTGGTCAACACATTATGGCAGGACGAGAAAAATGAGATGTCCTCATTGCGGACATAAGGGATACCATAAGAAGGTTCTTACCCGTGAGAAAGGAGGCATATGATGACTTCCGAAATAAACAATAAAAACAATAATCCGGAATATAACAAAACTCAGGTGATGAAGTATTTGATCTTCACATTCGGTGTAGCATATATTATTCAGATCCTTACAGGTATCTTATACAGATACGAAAACAGACAGTTCGCATATATACAGCCGGTAATGGCTTTTATGATGTTTGTTCCTATGATCGGCGTTATTTTTTGCGGACATGGAATTAAGAATATGGGATATAAACCGGAGCTTAAGAAGAATATCCGAACTTTTCTTATCGCATGGTTTATACCTTCTGTTCTTACCGCAATAGGAGCGGCTCTGTATTTTATGATATTCCCGGATCACTTTGATCTGACGGGAAAATATATGATCGAAAGCGCCGGTCCTGAAGCGGCAGCACAACTTGAGACTATTGGAATACCTTATTCTATGATGATCTTAAGCAATGTTTTGGGATGTGTGACCTATGCCCCTTTGATAAATGGGATTTTTGCCATGGGCGAAGAGATAGGTTGGAGAGGTTTTTTGTATCCACAGCTCAAGGCAAAATTCGGACATTTTAAGGGCCTTATCCTGGGAGGTATTATCTGGGGAGCCTGGCACTGGCCGCTCATATGGCTGATAGGATATGAGTATGGTGAGACATCCGGAAATCCTGTCGGATATGTCGGTGCACCCATAACAGGCATGATAGTCTTTTGCATATTTACGGTCGCCATAGGTATATTGTGTGATCATCTTTATGAACAGAGCGGGTGCATCCTGACTGCATCCATATTACATGGAAGTATTAATGCCGCCGCAACGATACCGATCGCTTTATGTATAACAAATACCGGATCCTTAAGACTTTTGGGCCCTGCTCCAAACGGTCTGTTAGCAGGTCTTCCGATCATTGTCGTCGCCATTTATTTGCTTATAAAAAAGAATGGCTATTTTCGTATTGATGGTTGACACAGGAACGTGTGTTCGATATAATTAATTTATCGAACGTTACTTCTTGCGGAGGCCATAAATGTCAGATTTAAAAGAAGTAATAACCTCATACCATGATCTATCTTTCAGTGACCGCATTGTTTTCTATACTACGATATCCAATGATATAACGCCTTCTGATGATCTGCAGTCTTTTCTGATAGAGACCCGATTTGGAGGAAGTGAGCACTGTATCTATTGTGAAGGTGGTCATGTTGTAAAAAATGGAAAGCGCAAAGATGGAACACAAAGGTATCTGTGCCGCGACTGCCACAGATCTTTTATTCCCAGTTCCGATTCCATCTTTTCACGTACCAGAAAATCTCTTCCGGTTTGGTCAACATACCTAAAGTGCATGATGGAACAGAAAACTCTTGCGAATACTTCCGAAGAATGCAACATTTCGATGTCCACCGCCTTTACCTGGCGTCATAAGATACTGGATACGCTCGATAAACTCGCAAAGAAAACATATCTTACAGGTACTGTGGAAGCAGATGAGACTTTCTTTAATGTTTCATATAAAGGAAATCATGACAGAAGCAGGAACTTTTCAATGCCACGCAAGGCACATAAACGTGGAAATGATAACCATGTTAAGGGACTCTCTTCTGAAAAGGTATGTGTTCCCTGTGCCATCAGTGATACAGGTGTTTCCTACTCCGAACCCGGAAAACTGGGTAAGGTCAGTACAGCATGTATTGAAAACATACTTGGAAATAAGATCGACCCTTCATGTATCCTCTGTACGGACCATGAGAAGGCATATATTGAATTCGCCTTGCATAAGGGAGCAGAACTGATACAGACAGAAACAGACCGCCGTACCATATCTAAAAGAGGGTGTGTTTATGGTATCCAGCGTATCAACGCATACCACCGCAGACTGAAAACATTCATACAAAGATTTCACGGTGTTTCCACCAAGCATCTTGGAAACTATCTGTCATGGCATGACCTGTTGGACAGCAGTCACAGAAACCGTAATGAATTCTTTACTCAGTTGTGGGGACAACTTTTATGTGCCCGGATAACAAGATACGGATATGATATTCCAAACCGGCCTTTCCTGCCGGATACAGCCTGTGCAGTATAAGGATAACGACTTAATGACTAAGGGGAGGAATATATGATACTCGCTGAAGAACACAGGATAAAACGGAACTGTCAAACGGAACTGTTCAAAATCATAGATGATTACTGTTATCGTGCAAAGAATCTGTCCAATTCCGTTCAATATCTGATCTGCCAGTGCTACCGCATTCACCAGAAGCTGAAGAACCCGGAAATGCCGGAGCCATGGGAACAGGAAATGATCCATCAGATAAACACTGCCATCAGGGGCTATAACGCTCTGAGAGATGAAAGCAAATGGTTAAAATGTGTCAGCAGGGATAATGGTTATATCGCCGATGCATATTTTCTGAGCTGGTATATGAAGACGCAGGATGTCTATAAGGAAATGCCCTATTCAACCTGCAGCCAGATATGTATCCAGGAAAAGTGCAGGGAGTGGAAATCTTTTTACAAAGCCTCTGCTGCATACAAAAAGACACCGGATAAGTTCCTTGGATGTCCGAAAAGGCCAGGTTATCTTGACTCAAAGAATGGACGTGGAGCTCTTGTGATAACAAGCCAGAATTTTTCCGTTGACGCGGACGGGACAGTAACTATGCCCGGATTCTTAAAAGGGATCACCATTCGGGCAAGGCATAAAAATGTGAGACAGATACGTATCAGGACTGATAAAAGAGGCATCCGTATACTGCTCATGTATGATCAGGAAGTCCAAACGCAGGATGACAAGGGCTGTATCATGGGGATCGATCTTGGCGTGGACAACCTTGTCACGGCAAGTCTTTCAGATGGAGAACCTTTTATCATAAACGGCAGACCGTTAAAATCCATGAACAGGTACTACAATAAAAAGAAAGCCGTTCTGCAGGAAATCGCAAAAAAGAGCAACCACTTAGATACTACGGCAAGGATGGAGCGACTTACCGAAAAGCGAAACCGTAAGGTAAAGGATTATCTGCATAAGGCAAGTGCAAAGGTCATAGCACTGGCAAGAGAAAACGGAGTTGGTCATATCGTTATAGGCAATAACAGAGGCTGGAAACAGAAAGTGGACCTGGGAAAAAGAACAAACCAGACTTTTGTATCCATTCCCTACAAGATGCTGATCGATATGATCTGTTATAAAGCTGAGCTTTCCGGGATCAAAGTGAGTATTGTGAAAGAAAGCTATACCAGTGGGACAAGCTATCTTGATGGTGAAAAACCTGATGTGCTAAGCTATGATTGCAAAAGACGCATCAGGCGTGGGATGTTTAAGAGCAACAAAGGCATACTGATCAATGCAGATGTAAATGCAGCATATCAGATCATGAAGGCAGGAGGTATACAAAACCTGCCAGTCAAAGAAAAGGAAAAAGTTGTCAGATTCAATGTAGCCTGAATTAGATCAGGTAGAGGCATCAGGCTTATGCCATTAAAAGACCGGGTCAGAAATGCTTCGGGAATTTATAAACATCAACCATGAGTTGATAAATAGCCAAAAAGAATAAGTGAAAGGCCGTCATGTTAGAGTTATAATGAATGTAATGAGATCATACGGGAGAATCATATGAGCATAGATATTACATCCAAACTTCTTTCACAGGGAATAACTTCGGTTTCAAATTCAAATATATCTTCGGTTTCAAATCCGACTTCCTCAACTGCCGATACGGCAGCAAAAGTCAGAACGGATTTTAGTACATGGCTTCAGGACGAGATCACCAAACTTAAAGAAGACGGAGCAGATGCTTCTTCTATAGTTAATGCAGTTACAACACATATCGGAGAACTAAACGGTACAGGAACAACCTTGACCGAATCCGATGAACTAAAGATGCTGATGGATTCACTGGATAAATCGATACTTGGAAGTGTTGCATCAACTCTTAATACTAAAGAGGCGGCTTCCGAACTGTTTACGGGAGAGGGCTCGGATAAGGTCATAAAGCAGCTTGTGAGCGGACATTTAAACTCTATAGTCATGACGGATTCTGATGATCTTGAGGATGCGGATGATTCTCTTGAAAGCAGCGTTACGGAAACTTTTGCGGATACTTCCACCGAAACTCTGGCTCAAAACCTAGAAACGATAATGGAACATCTTAATCAGTTATCGGAATGAAAGACAATATATATCAGTTTAAGCCGTTGCGGTTCAAAGAACTTCGACGGCTTTTTGATTTTTGACAGCTATTTTTGAATGTATAGACGCATTTATGAAGATTTGATAAAATAAAACCAACTATGGGCAATTGGGCCAATTAAGTATATAAGAGGGAAATAACATGAGCAGACAGTTAAGACAACGTCACTTAAGCGGAGTATCGACTACGGAAGTTCGTGATTATGAAGTAAGGCATCGTGCACTGGCGAGAGAAGCGGCGGCAAAAGGAATGGTTCTTTTGCGCAATGATAACGATATATTGCCGCTTAAATCAGGTGCATCTGTAGCTCTTTACGGTTCGGGAGCATTGCATTTTACCAAGGGCGGAACAGGATCAGGGGATGTCAATCAAAGAGAATGCATAGCTATAGCAGACGGTATGCGCAGTGCTGGTTTTGTCATCTCTAATGAGGAATGGCTTACCGCATACGAGAAGGTGTATCAGGAGGAACGCCTTAAATGGAGGGACTGGCTTATTGCAAAAAACAAAGAACCCGGTAATCCCGGCATGTTTGAATTGTATGCCGGAAATCCCATGCCGTGCCCCGTAGGTCCTGACCCCGAAGCGACAGGAGCCGATACCGCCATATACATTTTGTCGCGAACATCGGGAGAAGGCGCGGACAGAAAGAATGCTCCGGGCGATTATCTTTTGACTGATGATGAATATGCATTCATAGGTAAGATGTGCAATGTATATGAGCATGTCGTACTTGTGATAAATGCCGGCGGTCTGATCGATCTGTCTTTTACGGATGATTATGCAAATGTTGAGTCAATACTGTATATGTCACAGCCCGGAATGGAAGGCGGAAATGCACTTGCGGATGTGCTTTCAGGTAAGATCGTTCCTTCTGCCAAACTTACGGATTCATGGGCATATGCTTATGAAGATTATCCGGGAGCAAAGGAATTTTCAACCAACGGAGCGACACTTGAGTATGCCGCGTATCACGAGGGCATCTATGTAGGCTACAGATATTTTGACAGTTTTCATAAAGCCGTAAGATACGGTTTTGGTTTCGGCTTATCTTATACTAAATTTGAGATCACTACTCAGGATGTTCAGGTATTCGGACAGGGATCATCCGAACCTTATGTGAGTGTACGTGTGAATGTCAAAAATACAGGTGATAAATACACCGGACGCGAAGTAGTCCAGATCTATATCTCATGTCCTGACGGACGTCTTGAAAAAGAATTCAGAAGACTTGTTGCTTTTGCAAAAACAGATGAGATAGCACCCGGAATGTCACAGGATATGTGCATTGACTTTCCGCTTGACCAGTGTACTTCATATTGTGAAGAAGATCCCGGATTCCTTCTCGAAGAAGGGTATTACGGAATCTGGATCGGAAGCAGTCTGGGTGAGAGCAAGTTAAGAGCTATGCTTAAACTTGATAACGGCATATATGTCGAGAAGACTGAAAACATTTGTCCTGTAAAAAAGGATTTCTCCGAACTTCATACCGATAATGCAAATCGCATTACAAGATATAAGTCATGGGTAGAAAAAGGAAAAACAAACGATATCCCTGTCGTTAATATCACAGATGCTTTCGGAGTAAGCAAGAGCGTTAAATACGGTGTCGATAATATGACAGATCCCGAGGCATTAAGAGTTGCTGAAGGATTAAATATCGATGAGCTGATCAGAATGACCACCGGGGAACCTTCACTTGCTGAGATGGCAACGGAAGATCCTTCACGTGCGGGTAAGGATTCTAACGGACAGATCGGAGGATCGGGCTTATCGGTTCCCGGATCCGCAGCAGAAACAAGTACGGCATGTGTTAAATACGGGATAGGTTCCATGGTCCTTTCCGATGGACCGGCAGGTCTTAGACTTGATCAGAAATACTATGTATCTCCCGATAATAAGATACATCAGCGTTCGTTTATGGAAAAAGTCGAAGACGGCTTGTTTATGGAACGCGAGCCCGAAGTCAATGAGAACGATACGACATATTACCAGTACTGTACCGCATTTCCGGTAGGAATTTCTCTTGCACAGAGCTGGGATCCGGAACTTGTCGAAAAAGTAGGAGAAGCCGTATCGGATGAGATGATGGAATTTCAGACTTCATTGTGGCTTGCCCCCGGAATGAACATTCACCGTAATCCTTTGTGCGGAAGAAATTTTGAATACTATTCCGAAGATCCTGTACTGACAGGTATCATGGCTTCGGCGATGACAAGAGGTGTTCAGAGTAAAGGCGGTTGCGGAACTACTATTAAGCATTTTGCATGTAATAATCAGGAAGCCAACAGAATGCACTGTGACTCGATGGTTCATGAAAGAGCGCTCAGAGAGATCTATCTTAAAGGTTTTGAAATGTGCGTAAAATCATCCCAGCCCATGGCAGTCATGACAAGCTATAATCTCGTGAACGCAGTTCATACCGCAAACAGTTATGACCTGTGTACCAAGGTGCTTCGTGATGAATGGGGCTTTAAGGGAATAATAATGACAGACTGGACAACGACCGAGCACGGTGATGACTGTACAGCATCGGGATGTTTAAGAGCCGGAAACGATCTTGTGTGTCCGGGTAATCCCAAAGACCATGAGAACATCAGGGCAGAACTCAAGAACGGTACGCTTACCCGTAAAGATATAAATCTTTGTGTTGCAAGACTTATCAAAACAGTATGGCAGTCCAATGCATACCTTGATGTGCCTCCTTATACAGAACAGTTTTACAACACACTCAGAAACTACATAAGTGTAAGTCTTGGTGACGTTCAGTGACACTTTATGATAAACTCGATGAGCTTAGAAAAAGCGATATGCTCCCACTCCATATGCCGGGACATAAGCGCAGCGGCCTGATCCCGGAGATGTCAGAGATTTACGGGTATGATATCACGGAGATAGACGGATTTGATGATCTTCATGATGCTACCGGTGTGATATCCGATATGCAAAAGCGCGCCGCAGATCTTTACGGCGCAGACAGAGCATGGATATCGGTAAACGGTTCCTCGGCCGCCATAGAAGCAGCGATCCTGTCTTCCTGCAAAGCGGGAGATAAAGCGATAATCTGCCGCGGGTCGCACAAATCGGTTTATTATGCGGTTGAATTGGCGGTGATAAGACCTGTTTATATAGAACAGTCTTTTACAGATGGGGGTGTTTTATTACCTCCCGATCCGGAAGCTGTATTAAAAAAATGCAATGAAAATAAAGATGCCAAATGTGTGGTCGTTACATCCCCTACATATGAGGGACTGCTTTCGGATCTTAAGCCGATAGCGGAAGCCGCCCACCAAAACAACATGGCTCTCATTGTCGATGCTGCGCACGGAGCACATCTTTTTTTGGCAGGTAGAAAAGAAAAAACAGCCGGAGATGCAGATCCGATATCCGCCGGAGCTGATATCGTGATAACAAGTCTTCACAAGATGCTTCCCGCACCGACTCAGACGGCTCTTTTACTGAAAGGAAAGCATTCGGCCGGAAGTGTATCAGAAGACAGGCTGTCACATTATATGCATGTGTTTCAGTCAAGCTCCCCTTCCTATGTTTTGATGGCAGGAATCGATAAATGCCTTGATTATATTGAAAAAGAGCATGAAAAAAACTTTACACAGACATGCAAACTTATTGCCTCTTTCAGAGAAAGACTAAAAAGTTTAAAATATATCGATGTCGGATCACAGACAGACACTGCCGATCCGTTTAAGGCAGTGATAAGGTCTAAAAGCCGGGCCGTTTCCGGACGAGACCTGTATATCGGACTCCTTGAAGATTATCATATTCAGTGTGAGATGTACGCATCGGATTATGCATTGGCTTTTTTCAGTGAAGCGGATGAGAGGGAAACTTTTTCAAGACTTGAAGCTGCACTTAGAGCCATGGACGATAAATATGAAATGGCAGGTCTTAAGGCAGACAGGACTTTTGATAAAAACAGGATTTCCCATATACCGGAATCTGTAATGACTCCGGGCATTGCGATGAGCAGACATAAGACGGATATGTCCTTTGGTGATGAACTTATCGGACAAGTCTGCGGAACATATGTGAGTATATATCCTCCGGGTATTCCGATAGTGATTCCCGGTGAAGTCATAGACGATAAGATAATCTCGCAAATAGAAGAAGGAATGGAGAACGGACTGAATATCACCGGGATGAAAGGATCGGATATTTCGGTCATAGATGATAATGAATAAACTGATATGCCTTATGGGCAAAAGCTGCACGGGCAAGGATACCATATATAAGAAACTGCTTTTAGATGATTCACTTAAACTTAAGGTCCTGGTTCCGTATACCACGAGACCGATACGTCATAATGAACAATCAGGAATAGAGTATAATTTTGTATCGGAAGAAGACTATTTAAAATTCAAAAGAGACGGGGTTATACTTGAAGACAGGTCTTATGATACGGTTCATGGGGTATGGAGATATTTCACGATACGTGATGAAGAAATGACCCGTTCCGATGAAGACTATCTCTATATCGGGACTTTGGAAGCGTATAATAAACTGTGTGAGACGTTAGGACCTGATAAGGTTTTGCCGATATATATAGAAGTAGATGATTCTGTCCGTATTGACAGAGCGGTTCGCAGAGAACACAAGCAGAGCGAGCCGAAGTTTACGGAGATGTGTCGCAGGTTTCTTGCAGATACTGAGGATTTCAGTGATGACAAACTTGCCGCCGCGGGTATTAAAGACAGATTTGTTAATGAGGATCTCGATGAATGTCTTGCAAATGTACGCAAGTATATTATCGCGCATACATCTGCCGACAGATAAGATATGATTGAACGGTCAGGCAATAGGGAGGCGTAAGCTTGGATATAAAGGTTAATAATCTGCAACAGGCTATGCCGGTTGAACAGACACAAAATGTTCAGGAAACCGACGGAAGTTTTAAATTCACTTTGGCCAGCCGCATACAGGAAGCAGACTTACAGCAGGCACTTACCAATATGATGGAGGAGATAGAATCTCAGGGTAACAGGCTTGCCAAACATCATGATATCCGTGATATGAAAAAGTATCGTACACTGGTCAAAGGCTTTCTTAATGAGGTCGTGAGCCGTTCTCATTCTTTTTCACGTGAGAATTTCCTCGACAGAAAAGGAAGACACCGTGTATACGGTATCATCAGACTTGTCGATGAAACATTGGATGAACTGGCACAGGAACTGGTTAAGGAAGAACAGGACCATCTTGCCATTCTTGATAAGATAGGTGAGATCAGGGGTCTTTTATTGGATATATTTACATGAAACAGAGGTATACAGATGGCAGGATTTGACAGTATCATAGGTCAGGAACAAATACGTGACCATATGGCGGGAGCCATAGCAAGCGGCCATGTCGGACATGCATATATAATCAACGGTGAAAAATCCAGTGGTAAAGAATATATCGCAGGCCTTTTTGCCAAAGCATTGCAGTGCACGGGAGAAGGAGAAAAGCCCTGTTGCAAATGTCCTTCATGTATGCAGGCCGAAAGCGGGAACCAGCCTGACATAATCTATGTTTCGCATGAGAAACCCGGGAGTATCGGGGTGGATGATGTGCGTGATCAGATATGTAACGATATAAGCATTCGTCCTTATTCATCGGAATATAAGATCTACATATGTAATGAAGCGGAAAAGATGACACCCGCCGCGCAAAATGCGTTATTGAAAACACTTGAGGAGCCTCCGGCGTACGGAATAATCTTTTTGCTTACCACATCGGTTGATGCTCTTTTGCCGACCATACAGAGCAGATGTATCACTCTTAATATGAAGCCGGTCAGAGATGATCAGATGCGCAAATATCTGACCGGCGAACTGGGGATGAGTTCCGATAAAGCGGATATGTGCATTGCATTTGCCAGAGGTAATGTCGGAAAAGCCAAACTGCTTGCCTGCAGCGAGGAGTTTGACAAGGTCCGTACCGAAGCATTATCCCTTTTACGTAATATTCGTGAGATGGATATCGCAGATGTTGCGGGTGCGGTTAAGCAGATCAGTGAATACAAATTCGAGACCACGGATTATCTGGATATCATATCCATATGGTACAGAGATGTCCTGATGTTTAAGGCAACAAGGGATGCGGGTAACCTGATATTCCATGATGAGATCCAGTACATCACAAGGATCGCTGACAGAAGTACATATGAAGGGATCGAAACAATAATCGATGCCATAGAAAAAGCCAAGAGCCGTATCAGAGCTAATGTAAGTTATGATCTTGCGATCGAACTTCTCATGCTTACGATCCAGGAGAATTCATAAATAAAGGCCATGTTTTTGGCGCCTATGAAAGGTAGAGGTATATAGATAAATGAAAACAGTAGTTGGAGTCCGCTTTAGAAATGCGGGCAAGGTATATTTTTTTGAGCCGGGTTCATATGATGTAAAAAGAGGAACCCCCGTAATAGTTGAAACAGCACGTGGAATCGAATACGGAACGTGCGTAAACGATCCATATGAGGTAGATGAAGAAAAAATAGTCGCTCCGCTTAAACCCTTGATGAGAATAGCCACGGAAACAGATACAAAGCAGGCAGCGGAAAACAGAATAAAAGAAAAAGAAGCATACAAGATATGCCAGAAGAAAATATCAGAGCATGATCTTGAGATGAAACTGATAGATGCCGAGTATACATTCGATAACGGTAAGATCCTGTTTTATTTTACTGCAGAAGGAAGGGTTGATTTCCGTGAACTTGTAAAAGATCTTGCGGGAGTGTTCAGGACACGTATAGAGCTCAGGCAGGTTGGTGTAAGGGATGAGACCAAGATACTCGGAGGAATGGGTATATGCGGAAGACCTTTATGCTGTCACAGTTATCTGTCCGACTTCGTACCTGTGTCTATCAAGATGGCCAAGGAACAGAATTTAAGTCTTAACCCTTCCAAGATATCCGGCGTATGCGGCAGACTTATGTGCTGTCTTAATAACGAAGAAGAAGTTTATGAGGAGCAGAACCGCAAGCTTCCGAGTGCGGGAGATTATGTCACAACTGCATTGGGAGAGCGTGGTGTTGTTCAAAGTGTAAATATCTTCCGTGAGACCGTAAAAGTCCTGGTTCAAAACGGCGATGAAAAAGAGATGAAAGAATATCATGCTGACGAGATCAGGTTCAAGAAGCGCCGCAAAAAAGGAAAACTTGAACTTACGCCTGAGGAACTCGAGCAGTTAAAGAGCCTTGAGCCTGACGAGATCGCAGAACTTACCGCTGAAGTCGATGATGATGACAGTACGGAAAGTGATTATGAGGAATCCATATTTGAGGAATTCTCTGAAGATGATCCGGGCCAGAAATTTGATAATATCAATAATCAGGATTCCGGCAAAAATCAGGATAACAGAAACAGGAATAACCGTTTTGCAAATAATCGGAATAACAGAAACAATGAAAACCGAAACGGCGATAACCGAAATAATGAAGGCGGAAACGGCGAGAACAAAAACAACAACCGGAATAATAACAACAGGAACAATTATAACAACAAAAATAACGAGAATAAGAATAACGAGAACAAAAACAATAAACAGGGCCGAAACAATGACCGCGTAAAAGGTTCCGATCAAAATGCATCGGAGGGTCAAAATTCCGAGAAAAAGAATTATTCAAATAAACACAGAAATAACAGAAACCGCGGAAGACGTAATAACAATCGTCCCGCAGGTAACGGTGGAGATAATGCCTGAAGAGCAGCTGTTAAAAGACGGTGAACGGATCGACGATCTGGAACTTAGCGGACTTAGGATCATTCAGGATCCCGGCAGGTTCTGCTTTGGAATGGATGCGGTATTACTTTCAGGTTTTGTACATGCTTCCATAGGCGACAGGTGTCTGGATATAGGAACCGGAACGGGAATCATTCCGATCCTTAT
Source organism: Lachnospiraceae bacterium (assembly GCA_024691305.1). Classification (GTDB taxonomy): domain Bacteria; phylum Bacillota; class Clostridia; order Lachnospirales; family Lachnospiraceae; genus XBB2008. The sequence goes on from JAILNS010000001.1 coordinate 13,837, forward strand.
GTCTGCAAAGACAGAAGCCGGACATATTATCGGGCTGGAGATACAGCCGGAAAGCGCGGAAATGGCAGCACGCAGTGTTGTGCTCAATGGTCTTTCATCCAAAATCGAGATAATAAACGGAGATATCAGAGAGGCCGCTTCTTATTTTGAAGCAGCTTCTTTTGATGTGATAACTTCCAATCCTCCTTATATGATAGCGGATCACGGGATCAAGAATCCCGATTCTGCACTCGCGATCGCAAGACATGAAGTGTGTGCCACTCTGGAAGATATTGTAAAGGCAGCAGCTCATCTGGTCAGGACAGGCGGAAACTTTTATATGGTCCACAGGCCTTTCAGACTGGCAGAGATAATTCGGACACTAAGCGCTTATAACATGGAACCGAAACGTATGAGATTCGTATATCCTTATGCAGATAAGGAACCGAATATGGTTTTGATCCAATCGGTACGCGGAGGCAAACCCCGCATGCAGGTAGATAAGCCACTCATTGTATTTGAATCTCAGGGAGTTTATTCCGAGGAGATGGTCAGAGATTATGGATTCTAAAAAAACAGGAATTTTATATTTATGTGCAACTCCCATCGGAAATCTTGGAGATATCACGGAGCGTGTAAGAGAAACGCTTTCCGATGTCGATATAATTGCGGCCGAAGATACACGTAATACGATACGCCTGTTAAATCATCTTAATATAGAGACTCCGATGACGAGCTATCATGAGCATAATAAATATGAAAAAGCAGATACTCTTATTGCGATGATGTTACAGGGAAAAAATATCGCACTTGTGACAGATGCCGGCACTCCCGCTATTTCCGATCCGGGGGAGGTTCTGGTTAAGAGGTGCTATGAAGAGGGCGTTACAGTAACTTCACTACCCGGTGCCTGTGCGTGCATTACGGCCCTTACCCTGTCCGGGCTTTCAACGAGGCGTTTTGTTTTCGAAGGATTCCTTCCTGTTGAAAAAAAGGAACGTACAGAAGTTCTTGATTCGCTCAAAAACGAGCAGAGAACGATCATATTATATGAAGCTCCGCATCGCCTGATCAAGACACTGAGCGATATAAAGAGCGTGCTCGGTAACAGAAAACTGACCATATGTCGTGAACTGACCAAGAAATTTGAAACAGTCACCCCAACGACCTTAGATGAAGCTGTCTTATATTATGAAACTAACGAACCCCGCGGAGAGTATGTACTGGTTCTTGAGGGAAAGTCTGCCGAGGAATTACAGGCTGAAAAAAGCAGCATGTGGGAGACGATGTCTGTTAAAGAGCATATGGACTTGTATCTGGATCAGGGGTATGACAAAAAAGAAGCAATGAAAAAAGTTGCCTCTGACAGAGGTGTATCCAAAAGAGATATCTATCAAATTCTTCTCTCTTGATATTCAAGATAAAATCATTTGAAAATTCCTGTAAAAATCCCCCAAAATATGCTTGACGCAAGTGTTGTTCGGTGTTATCATATCATTTGCGTCACCCCTAAGGGAGAGACGTACGAACCTTGAAAACAGTTATCAAATTCGATGACATCACAGCAGTGCGACCTCGAAATAAATCTAACAGGAACTAGGATTTCCAAAATACGGAAATCAAGTTCATGTAGATAAACTTAGAGGAAAATCTTAAAAA
>JAILNS010000007.1 GCA_024691305.1 Lachnospiraceae bacterium
ATATCCTTCATAATCAGGCAGGCCGGCCCCACCGGTTTCTTCAACATACTCCTGCCATACCTTTACTGTAAATGTTTCATCCGGATACTTTTGGGCCAGATATTCTTCAAACATTTCCCGTCTTGCGTCAATCTTCTCTTCGCTGATTTTCTTATCCGATCTGATCGAGCAGGCACAGAGCATACATAGTATTCCGATATACATTCCCAAAATCACGAGTTTTTTCTTCATATTTTTCCTCTATCACAAAAAGTCCTGCTTACCGTCGGACAAGACTACACGGTGTTGGAAGTTTTAATTAATATCCTTCACTCTCAAGGTAGGCCGCAAGCTCCTCATCCGTAAGCCTCATATACTGTGTTACTGATGTTTCGTCGGAGATGATCAGTCTGCCGTTAATATAGGTATAGGGAAATCCATTGGATCTTTCCGTATCACCGCTCAGGTAGAAATTATGAGAGTCTCGCAATCCCTGGCAATGGCGGTGCGCTCATAATATCCGATCACCTCTTTATCCTGCCCGACAAATACTCCCTGTTCATCTGTGGCCGGATGATACCCACCGTCATTTTCCACAGAATTCTCTGTTGGATTTTCTATTGGTTTTACTTCAGGCTTTTCTTCCGTGTTATCCGAAACATTGCATGAACACAACAGGCAGGCAATTACAATCACCATAGCCGGCACTGCAGATTTCTTCATAAACTTTTTTCTGTAATTCATTTTCTTAAGATCAACCATAACATCTGTCCTTTCATCCTACACGGCGATTATACCATTTTCCATTTCTTCCGACACCTGATTCTTTTCCGGGATTGCTTTTTAGACAATACCGGTTATCCGACACCTGTTATCTCGGTCAAAAATGAATTCCGCTTCACCTGCCCGGCGGAGTACACACAGGTAATAGATTTCATACTATGAGGTATTGTCGCTTTATGTAAAGTGATGTAAAATTTTAAGTACGCAAGCGGTTTGATCAAATCAGAATCCTCTTGCAGGAGGGAATATGCAATCAGATTTAATCATAAAAGAGAATGAATTGATTGATCCGGAGAACTATCCCGAAGACCAGCGCAAACTGGTAGATGATTTTAACGCACGCATATGTCGTCTGACAGGTATCATTACCGGAATCGGAAAAGAATATCATACGATCTGGGTAATCAATGCCAATACAAAGAAGATGTATCTGTACCGCTCGACGGGAGAAAATACGAACCGTTATGCGGTAGAGCTGGGATACCGTTTTGACAATTACGACCGTTTTATTGAGGAATATGTGGACAGGTGCGTAGTAAACAGCATAGAGAGCATCCAAAGGGACGTGAAGCTGGATGTCGTTATTTCACGGATAAAAAACGGCGATCTTTTTACACTTGATTATATGCGTCTGGCTGATGACGGGAATATGTCCTATCATCAGATGGCCTTCGCACTGGCCGGACAGCCGGGGGAAACCGAAAATTTTATTCTCGCTTTTCGTGATATTGACAAATCCATTCGCAAGCATATTTCCGATAAACGGTATTTAAGAGAACAGCTGGATATCGTGGAGACCTTAAGCCGCGATTACTACAATATCTTCAAGATCAATCCCCAGACCGGCGGTGTAGTGATCTTAAAGCTTGACGGTTATGTAACAAAGGGTATGGAGGGCGCAGGAGAAAAGGTATATTCCTACGATGTGCTCTATAAGCAGTATGTAAAGGATCGCGTGTATTCCGAGGATCAGGAATGGATGTATGATGCCATATCTCTGGAGACTATTAAAAGCAAACTCAGGGATAATCCGGAATATGTTTCCAGTTACCGTGTCATGGATAAAGGTGAGGTACATTATTATCAGTTTACATACATTCTCATCAATGCCAACATTCCGGGCAGCGATATACTTGCCGGTTTTAAGAACGTAGACGACATTGTGGCTTCGGCAAAGGAGCGGCAGAACCTTGAGATCCTGGCCAGCACCGATATAATGACCGGCATTTTAAACCGTGGCAGCGGCGAACAAAAAGTAATCGAAGCCATGGCAAACGATCAAGCCGGAATGCTCTGTATCCTTGATGTTGACAATTTCAAGGATATCAACGATGACTATGGCCACAATGTAGGTGATAAGGTGATCCGCGGTATTGCTGACTCACTGAAACACGTTTTTAGAGACGAGGATATCATTTTCCGTTTGGGCGGTGACGAGTATGCCCTATATGTTATGAATTTAAATGACGAAGAAGCCGGCAGGGAAATGATGGACCGGTTCTTTAAGGAAATCGCAGGTATGGATATTCCGGAGCTTTGGGACAACAGGATCTGTGTAAGCGCGGGTGCTGTGTTCTTCAAAGACGGAGATAAGCGTTCTTTCGAAGATCTGTACAAACTGGCAGACAGCGGTGTATATGAGAGTAAAAAGTTCAATGGCAGCACGTTAAAGTTCAGATAGTATATCTGCCCCTGACCGCCCATACTGCAAAACAGATATGGATGGTTTATCACTCGTCTTCCAGATATTCAAAACCATCTTCAAAGATATCAATCTCAAAATCCCCATCACTGATACCCCCGTCGTCATCCAGCACGAAGAGCTCTGTTGTTTCGGGATCAAAAACGAGGATATCGGAAGCCCCTGACAGGTCTGCGATAACGACATATCCTTTCTCATTATCCGGGCCAATTGCAAGCGCTTGCGTATCCACCTGCTCCAACGGATATACATACTTGTTACCAAAACTTGCACCATCTGACAGCATCAGCCAGTTCTTATAATCTTCCGGAAGCCGGGTATGATTTTTCTCCTCCCACGCCGCTATTTCCTCTCGGCTCAATGGTTCGTATATCTCGATACGCGAGAAATCCTCATCTTTTTCTTCCATGTATATGAGCAGTTTATC
>JAILNS010000046.1 GCA_024691305.1 Lachnospiraceae bacterium
AAATACCCGCAGGCACGTATAGACAGAAAAGATATGCAGTATCTGTATGCAGATGGCGATATGTATAACTTTATGGATACGGACAATTACGAGCAGGTTGCTCTTAGTACCGATACAGTCGGTGATGCCCTTCAGTTCGTAAAGGAGAACGAGATCTGCAAGGTATGCTCATATAACGGAAAGGTATTTTCTGTGGAACCTCCGCTTTTTGTGGAACTTGAGATCACTGATACCGAGCCCGGCTTTAAAGGTGATACAGCTACAGGTGCAACCAAGCCTGCGATCGTGGAAACCGGTGCAAAAGTCAATGTCCCTCTGTTTGTTGAGATGGGCGAGAAGATTAAGATAGATACCAGAACAGGTGAATATCTTTCCCGCGTTTGATCTGTAAAGACTTTTCTGTATATATATTGAGTTTGAAAGACAATGAACCTTGGGTCCATTGTCTTTTTTTGCAAGTCAAAAGACAAACTAACCTGGCACAACAAAATTAAGCAACAATTATCAGATCAAGATCAGCATGTCCTTTGTGTCCGGAGAAAACGGAGGATATTATGGATTTTGAAACATTTTGCACTACTGTTAAGGAGATCATTGAATCGAACGTTGATGACAAAACGGAGGTTACGATAAATGACGTGACCAAGAATAACGGACTTGTACTTAAAGGGATAGTTATCAGAAAGACGGATTCACGGATATCACCAACGGTCTATCTGGAACGTTTTTACGAACAGTACAGGGAAGGGACGTCTCTATATGATCTTGCGGATCAGATCATGGAATATTCCATGTTAAATGCCAAGACGGATATAGATGCGGATTGTTATACGGATTTTGAACTTGTTAAAGACAGGATAATTTATAAGATAGTAAACTTTAAACTCAATGAGAGCCTGCTTTGTCATGTGCCCTATATTAAGTGGAATGATCTTGCCATAGTTTTTTGTTGTCTTATGGGTGAAACCGGCGATGGGTGTGCAACAATACTTATAAGAAATGAACATATGGATATGTGGGATGTGGGGACTGAAGAGTTATACATGCGTGCCTGCTCAAACACACCGAGGCTTATGAGTGATGAACTGGATACCATGGAAAACATCATAAATGAGATGATGCGAAAGAATCATATTGAAATTTCAGATGGGGATGGTGACGGACCGGTTTTTGGAACACTCGAAATGTATGTGTTGAGTAACTCCTGCAGGATTTTCGGAGCTACAAGTATTTTGTATTCGGAAAGCATTAAACAACTGGCAATGAGGCATGGGAGAGGCCTTTATATTTTGCCCAGCAGCATACATGAGGTTATAATCTTGCCTGAAGATGAGGCATGCGACATACACTATATGCAGTCAATGATCAAAGAGATAAACGAGACTCAGGTTGATCTTGAAGATCGGCTTTCCGATAACCTGTATTACTATGATCCGCAAACGGAGAAGATAACCATAGCGGTCTGAAAGTGCTGTTATACATGCCATAAATCACAGTCATAGCAAGCCTGAAAGTACTGTCATAACAGGCTGAAAGTACTGTCATAATAGTCTAAGTAGACAACATGGGCGCAATATGTTATATTAGTATTTATATGACGTAACAAATTTGTAACATTTTGCGCCCGTAGTCTAATGGATAGAACGAAGGCCTCCGACGCCTTTAATGCAGGTTCGATTCCTGTCGGGCGTATTTTTTGAGGATCATAGTAAAAGTTTATTATAGGTTTATTATAGGTAGTAATAGTATTAACAGGTAAATATATGAATACATCGAATAACAATCTTATAGAACTGATAAAAAAGAAACTTGACGACATCAGAGAGTTTATAGCACTTTATTTAAGGATCATTCTGCCCGTATTTATAGTTATACTGGGCATTGTAGTGGCGATTATCGCAGTTTCGGCTCATAACTCAAAGAAAGCTAAGGAGGCTGAAGCGCAGGCTGCAGCTGAAGCAGCGGCTGCTGAAAGCCAGATAAAAGTTGAGACCGCAGTTGTTTCTATACCTGAGGTTTCATTGGAAGAAGACGCTTATCCGGCAGTGAATGAATTGTTTAAAACATATTATGAAGCAATGGCAGAAGGGGATCTTGACACTGTTCGTTCCATTAACAACAATGTTGATGATACAGAGGCTATTCGCATAGAAGAAACTGCCAAATACATAGAGAAATACGATTCCATCAAAGTTTATACGAAGATAGGACCGGCAGAAGGGTCGTATCTGGCTTATGTATATTATGAGGAGAAATTCGCTGATTATGAAACGAGTATTCCGGGACTTGAAGCGTTTTATATATGTACCGATGAATCCGGTAATCTGTATATAAACGACGGTGAGGAAAGTGAATCTGTGATCAATTATATCCGTGAGGTATCATTACAGGATGATGTTGTTGATCTGAACAATGATGTTGCCACGGCTTATAATAATATGCTTGCGGATAATGATGAATTATCGTTATTTCTGTTTGATCTAACGGAAAGTATAGATACTGCGGTTGGTGAATCACTTGCACAGGCGGAAGGTAATGTGGAAGTAGAAAATGCCGAAACCGATACGGAAGAGACCGAAGAAGAAACTGCGACAGCGGTATCGGAGGTTGTTACGACAGTTCGCGCAACTACTACGGTTAATATAAGAAGCTCGGATTCGGAAACGGCAGATAAACTTGGTAAAGCTTCCGAAGGCCAGGAGTTTACTTTGAAAGAAGCCCGAGGCAACGGTTGGAGTGAAATTGAATATAACGGTGCTTCGGCATTTATAAAATCAGAATATCTTGAAGAAGTTTCTACAGAGACTGTAGTAAATGTAACGGATACAGCTTCTGCGGATGACTCTGAAAATACAGATACTACAGATGCATCCGCCGATGATGGCGATAAAACATCTGTTTCGGGAAAAGTAACGGTTAAGGAAAATGTTCGTATCAGATCGAGTGCAAGTACCGAGGCAGATAAGGTGGCTACGGCTTATGTGGGTCAGAAACTTGACGTAGTCGAGAAACTTTCTAACGGTTGGACCAAGATAAAATATAACGGTCAGATTGCATATGTTAAATCCGAATATGTGGAATGATCTGATTGTCATAGCGGGTAGATGACCATGGTTTCCATAAAGGATATCTCAGAAGCTTGCGGCGTATCGGTAGCGACAGTGAGCAAGGCGTTAAATGATCAAAGAGATGTAGGTGCCGCCACTAAAGCGAGGATCAAAGAAATGGCCAGGCAGATGGGCTATGTTCCCAATGCTGCGAGCAGATCCCTTAAAACAAAACATTCATATAATATCGGAGTACTGTATAAGGAAGATTCGGATAGTGGTCTTGCTCATAGTTTCTATGCAAAAGTTTTGGACAGCATAAAGAAAACTGCTGAAGAGCATGGCTATGATATCACATTTGTGAATAACAGCAATAACTCCGGAGGAAGAGGCCTGTCATATCTTGAGCATTGCAGATATCGAAACTTCGACGGGGTAGCAGTAGTGTGTGTTGATTTTGATGATCCGCAGATACAGGAAGTCATAAAGTCTGATATTCCGAGTGTCGTCCTTGATTACGCAGGAGCAGAATGCGATGCTGTTTTATCCGATAATTATAACGGCGTCAGAGAACTTGTAAGATATGCATATGAACAGGGACACAGACGTATTGCATTCATTCACGGTGTACATTCTTATGTTACGGATGAAAGGATCCGCGGATTTAAAGATGAATGTAAAGAACTTGGGATAAATATTCCCGATACATATCTTTTGGAGAGTCCCTATCTGGATACGATGTCCGCACATTTAAAGACAGATATGCTTTTAAGAATGGATGAACCTCCTACATGTATTCTTTATCCGGATGATTTTTCGGCAATAGGAGGATTGAACAGCCTTTATAAAAAGGGAAATACAGTCCCGGATGATATCTCCATAATGGGATTCGACGGGATAGAACTGAGTAGATATATATCACCGTCTCTTACAACTTATGTCCAGGATACCGACAGACTTGGCAGTGAGATGGCTATCAGGCTGCTAAAAAATATTCAAACTGTCTCAAACGCTGAAAATACAGCGATCACAGTGTCAGGATATGTCTTTCATGGCGAATCCGTGGGTCTTATTTAGTCAATTTTGCCACTTCGAAAACGTTATCGTTAACAAAATATGAACAAAAATTGACAAAAGTGTTTATAAGGGTTTAACGTATAACTATTAAAAGTGAACAATAAAAATGTTTTTCTCTTGTAATTTTGACAGTAGATTGATATATTTATTACGTTGGCAAAAGGAGATATTATGCCGACTATAGCAAAACCATACGAGGGAGAGGTTATTTATGAAGGTTAAAGCTTTTTTTGAGAACACATGGAAGCACAGAGCTCATGTAGTAATGGCACTGCCTGTATTCCTTGTAATGTTCTTCATCTTCTATGTGCCTATGGCAGGTCTTGTTATGGCATTTAAGAAGTTTGACTACACATTGGGAATCTGGAAAAGTCCGTGGTGTGGTCTTGAGAACTTCAAGGTTCTTGTGGCATCCAAGGCTCAGTTCATTTCCATGACCAAGAACACGGTTATGTATTACATCATCTTTACAGCGCTCGGTACATTCCTTAATGTAGTACTTGCGATCGCAATCGATCAGTGTGTATTCAAGAAATGCAGCAAAGTTATGCAGACCGTAATGATCGTACCTGTATTTATTTCTTATGCGGCAGTTCAGTTTGTAGTTTATGCATTTTTAAACAGTTCAACCGGTATCCTGGTCAATATGATGGGTATCAAGACAAGGTTTTATTCAACTGCCAGAACCTGGCCGACTATCCTGACCATCGTCAAGATGTGGAACAGCGTTGGTTACGGTTCTGTTTTGTACATGTCAGTGCTTGCCGGTATCGATACGGAACTTTACGAAGCAGCACAGATAGACGGCGCGAACAAGTGGCAGCAGATATGGCACATTACATTGCCTTCACTTATTCCTATGATAACCGTTATGCTTCTTCTTTCGGTAGGTAATATCATGAGATCCGATACAGGTCTTTTCTACCAGGTAACACGTAACTCGGGAGCTTTGTATTCAACAACACAGGTTATCGATTCCTACGTTCTGAATGCGATCTTCAAGAATTCGAACTTTGGATTTACGGCGGCGACCTCATTCTTCCAGTCCGTCGTGGGATTGTTGCTAATGTTGTTGTCCAATGGACTGGTGCGTAAGATAGCACCTGAAAACTCGTTGTTCTAAGGAGGGAATTATGGCTAAGAAAGGTAATTTAGATCTTGCTCCCTCTAAAAAGGACAAGATTGGAATAGGACAGATAATATTACTTATAATGCTTTTTGCATACACAGTTTTCTGTGCAGCACCTATTTGGGTAACGCTGGTTTCGGCATTTGCCGATGAAAAATGGATAGCATCCAACGGTTTCTCATTCTGGCCCGGCAAGTTCTCGATGGCCGGCATGAATTCGGTACTCCGTTACGGAAAGCAGCTCGCTACTTCATATGGCGTTACGATATTTGTAACAGTAGTAGGTACTTTCTTCGGATTGCTCATAATGAGTATGTACGCTTATGCTATCAGCCGTAAAGAGTTTTACTTATCCAGATTTTTGAGTATCTTCCTCATAATCCCGATGCTTTTTAACGGTGGTCAGTTGTCCGGATATATCATTTTCACACAGAACTATCATCTTAAAGACTCACTTCTTTTGTTGATATTGCCATTGTGTGTAACAACCATGAATGTTATCATCTTAAGGACTTATATAGCGAATTCGATTCCTAATGAGCTTATGGAAGCTGCAAAGATAGACGGAGCAGGAGAGTACAGAACATTCTTCCAGATCACGCTTCCGCTTCTTAAGCCTTCACTTGCGGCTGTCGGATTTATGATGGCTACAGCTTACTGGAATGACTGGCAGAACGCCCTGCTCTATATCGACTCGGCGAACAAGAAGCCTCTGCAGTTACTTCTTATCAATATACAGAAGTCAATAGAGATGCTTCTTAACAACAAGAGTCTTCCTGCTACAGTTCTTGCAGCGTTGGGAGGTTCCGTACCGCAGTATTCGGCTACGATGTCTACAGTGCTTGTGGTCGTAGGTCCTATCATCATAGCTTATCCTTTCTTCCAGAAGTACTTTGTAAAAGGTCTTACGGTTGGATCGGTTAAGGGTTGATCTGCGATACTTTATAATGGTTACACAGTCGCCAGGCGGCTTTGTAATATAGTAACTGTTGTGATTCCGCTTTGCGGGATACAAATTACGGGAGGTAAAACCTAATATGAAAAGAAAAACCACATCCAAGGTTATAGCAACAGCTCTTGTAGCAGCTATGACAATGGGCATGCTCGCTGGTTGCGGCGCAGCAGAAGAAGCTGCTGACACAGCAGCAGAAGCAGTTGAAGAGACAACTGAAGCAGCAACAGAGGCAGTTGAAGAGACAGCTGAAGCAGCAACAGAGGCAGTTGAAGAAACAGCAGATGCTGCTACAGATGCTGCATCAGGCGACGCAGTTGAGATCAGCGTTTACAGAGCAACATTCAACCTTGCTACTCCTGACGAAGCTCAGGTAACAAAGGTTCAGGACGCTATCAACGAATACATCAAGGATAAGATCAACGTTCAGATCAAGCTTACAGATGTTGGCTCAGGTGAGTACACCGACAAGGCTAACCTTGCACTTGCTTCTAACGAGATCAACCTTCTTTGGACAGCTTCATGGGAAGCAACAATCGGTACTAACGATCTTGTTCCTGCTAACGCAGTTTATGATCTTACCGATCTTCTTCCCGGCACAGACCTTTATGCATCTATGGATGAAGGACAGTGGGAAGCTACCAAGTACAATGGAAAGAACTACTTCATCCCTGTTTACAAAGACAACGTTGAAGGTTATGATTTCATGTTCCGTCAGGATCTGATCGACAAGTACGGATGGGACATCACTACAGTTAAGGAACTTAAGGACCTTGAACCCATGCTCGCTGATTGCGCAGATGAAGGTCTTAAATATCCTTACCTTACACAGAAGACAGCTATGTTCTATCGCTGGTACATCAATGACTTTGATTTCTTCACAGCTAACGCTTCATCAAACTTCGTAGCTATTGATCGTGAATCAAATACAGTTGTTGATACAGTTCTTACTCCTCAGTACAAAGAGTTCTGTACTCTTATGGCTGAGTGGGCTGAGAAAGGTTACATCTCTGAAGATGATGCTACCAAGACTACTACAGATACAACAACCCAGACTCAGGATTGGGGAATTTCATGGTGGACAGATATCCCGGTTAACGACGAAGCAGATGCTCGTTATGGCCAGGACGTTACAATGCAGCCTGCAACAGACAGATGGGCACATTCAACATCTGCTCTTGGTTCTTGCTACTGCGTAACTGCTACTTCTACTCCTGAGCAGGCACAGGCTTGTATAGACTTCATGGGTCTCCTTTACACCGACAGCAAACTTGCTGATCTCTATACTTTCGGTATCGAGGGTGAGGATTATACTTATGATGCTAACGGCCAGGTTGAGCAGACTTCTGAGCTTTACAACCACTCCATGTGGGAGTCAGCTTCAGCTACAATCGTTACTCCTCTTGCAAATGAGCCCGCTAACAAGGCTGATCTGTACAAGGATTTCAACGGTGGTGCTAACACTTCTGTAGCAGCTGGTTTCCGTTTCGATGCTTCACCTGTTGAGGCACAGTACACCGCATGCATGAACGTATTCGATGAGTACGGATTCATTCTTGAGAACGGTGGTATCGCAGCAGCTGATGTTGAGTCTACTATCGAGGCTTATCAGGCAGCTCTTGACGAAGCTGGATATCAGGACGTACTTGCTGAGTTCACAGCACAGTATGATGCTTGGAAGTAATTTTTAGAGAGTAAGTAAAATTATTAAAACAGTTACTATTCGGAGAGCGTCGCTTATGCGGCGCTCTCTTTATTTTTATGGTATAATAGTTCCCAATAAAGTCAGGGGATAAGTATATGAATATTAAACAGGCAAAACAATATATAAAGGATATAGTAGCTATTTATTTAAAAAAGGATGAGTTTGGCGATTACCGTATACCGGTAGTAAGACAACGCCCTGTGTTTTTACTTGGTGCACCGGGTGTAGGAAAGACTGCGATCATGGAGCAGATAGCATCGGAGTTAAACATAGCTCTTGTTAACTATTCCATGACGCATCATACCAGACAGTCGGCACTCGGACTTCCTTTTATAGTGCATAAGACTTATGACGGGCATGAAGTTGATATCTCGGAATACACCATGAGTGAGATCATCGCTTCTATATATGATGTGATGGAATCAAGCGGGATCAAAGAAGGAATCCTGTTTTTGGATGAGATAAACTGTGTATCCGAGACGCTTGCGCCCGCGATGCTTCAGTTTCTTCAGTTTAAAACTTTTGGAAAGTACAGTGTGCCGGAAGGCTGGGTCATAGTTACCGCGGGTAATCCGCCCGAATATAACAAATCAGTTCGTGAATTTGATGTTGTTACATACGACCGAATGAAACTTATGGAGGTTGAAGCCGATTATTCGGTCTGGAAGGAATATGCAGTCGATAAAAGACTTCACGGAGCTGTTCTTGGATATCTTGAAACCAATAAGGATGACTTTTATCAGATCGATACTACGGTCAGAGGAAGAGGATATGTAACTGCCAGAGGATGGGAAGATCTGTCTCAGATCCTCAGGATGTACGAGGAAGAGGAACTTCAAGTCGATGAGGCACTGGTCGGACAGTATCTTAGAAATGATCGTATAGTACGTGAGTTTACCGCTTATTATGATCTGTACTTAAAATATGTATCGGAATATTGCGTTGATGATATCCTGGCAGGAACTATCTCTGAACAGGCAACTGAAAGGGCCAGGACGGCGAGATTTGATGAAAGACTATCTCTTGTAGGCATATTCAGTGACAGACTCCTCGGAGCAATTAAGGATACAATGGAAGAAACTAATATCCTTAAACAGATACTGGTTTCATTAAAGGCTGTTAAAACAGGCAATGATCCCGTAAAGGATATGCTGTCATCGGTACGCGATGCAAGAGAAAAACTGATCGCTAAAAAGGCATCATCCGGAGCATACAGTGATGCCGATAAACGAGTGGATAAGGCAGTTCTTTCATTTTTGACTGACAGCTATAAGGGTGCTTTAGACAATGCGGGATCAAGGGAAGAGGCGTTTGCTCCTGTTCAGGATATGTTCAATAAGCGCAAAGCGGCTATGCAGGATCAGGTTGAGTCTGTATCCGGTATGATGGATCATGCCTTTGATTTTTGTGTTTCCGCATTTGGAGAGGGCAGTGAACTCGTTATGCTTCTTACGACCCTTACGGTGGAGAAGGATTCCGCAGCATTTATAACAACGTTTGGACATAAGAAATATTCAGAACTTAGTGAGCGAGTTATGGTAGATGACGGAACGGATGACCTTATGAAACGCGCCGTTGCACTGGATCTGTAATACGGGTTTTACATGATATGGATTATGTTGAAATAAATACACAGTCGGGTGTGCTTGGATTTAATATAATTAATGATGAAGCGGGTGCTCACGCATCCGCTTGTTCGCATAGGGGCCGCGATGTGAATGTTACGGTACCGTCTTTTGTTGAGTTTAAAGGTGACAGGATTCCTGTTACGGAAATTGACAGAAAAGCTTTTCTTTCCGATAAATACCTTCATGAGATATCAGTTCCGGACAGCGTTACGCAGATCAAAGAATGGGCTTTTGCAGGATGCAGGGCACTGGAAAGGATATCCGTCCACAGACAGATAAAGGTATTAAACGGAGCTTTTAAGGATTGTGAAAGACTAAATTGCGTAAATGTCCGTGATGGATCGGATAACAGTGAGGCTCTTACCGATTCGGGCTATCTGCTGGCTGCAGTAATAAGATTTATGGAGGCCGGATATCTTTTTGTGCTTGAGAATGCAGGCGATGAGGGATGGATATCAAACTGGGATATGAAAATGGATTCTATCCTTAACGAAGCCGATGAGGAAGGTTTTACTTCGTTACTCGCATGTGGTGAAGAAGACTATGAAGGCAGGGATAATACACTTGATGCATATCTTGCACGCAGAAGAAGACGTAAGGTAAGGTTGTGTCTGATACGCCTCATGCATGATCATGGGTTAGGTGAGGACTTAAGAAACAGGCTTATATCATATCTGAAAGATCACAGAGCGGGCACTAAACATCCTGATACATGGTCGGTTGTTCTTGATGAACATGGGGATGAGGAAGATTATTACAGGCTTCTCAACGAATGTGATTGTATAAATATGGATAATATCGGGATCATGCTTGAAGAAATGGGAGACAGACATCCCGGTATGAAGGCTTTTCTTCTCAGATTAAGCGGCGATCTATCGGAATCGGGATTTTTTGACTCCATGGATCTGTGAAAACAGTCAGTTGCTACTAACTATATCATTTGATTATAGTGGTTTCTTGTGATACAGTAAGTATTGGTGCTTAGGCACGGATGGATCTATACACATTTTGTTTTATATACAAGGAGACTATCATGAACAAACAGTTAAAAGTACTTATGATCCTTGACGGATACGGACTTAGCGATATCAAGGAACACAATGCCATAGCATTGGCTAAGACTCCCGTTATGGATGAACTTATGACCAAATATCCCTTTGTAAAAGGATATGCAAGCGGCATGTCAGTAGGACTTCCCGACGGTCAGATGGGTAACTCCGAGGTCGGACATCTGAATATGGGTGCAGGCCGCATCGTATATCAGGAGCTTACACGTATCACTAAAGAAATACAGGATGGCACATTCTTTGAGAATGAAGCATTGCTGGAAGCGGTTAATAACTGCAAGAAGAACGATTCCGCTCTTCACATGTACGGTCTGGTTTCCGACGGTGGTGTGCACAGTCATAATACTCATATATACGGAATACTTGAACTTGCTAAGAGACATGGCCTGTCCAAGGTCTATGTACACTGTTTCCTGGACGGAAGAGATACTCCCCCGGCTTCAGGTAAGGGTTATGTTGAAGAACTTGAAGCTAAGATGAAAGAGTTGGGAGTAGGAGAAGTTGCCACCGTACATGGCCGTTATTACGCTATGGACAGAGACAATAACTATGACCGTGTGGAAAAGGCTTACAGGGCTCTTACACTTGGCGAAGGTATCCCCGCTGATTCCGCTACAGGCGGAATACAGGCTTCTTACGACAGAGAAGAGACAGATGAGTTTGTAAAACCTACTGTAGTTATGAAAAACGGTGCTCCTGTTGCTACTATCAAGGATGGAGACTCGGTCGTATTCTTTAATTTCCGCCCCGACAGAGCAAGAGAGATAACACATTGCTTCTGTGATGATGAATTTGATAAGTTTGACAGAGGAGCACGCAAAAAGGTGACTTATGTATGTTTCTCTGATTATGATCCTACTATTCAGAACAAACTTGTTGCATTTAAGAAGGTTTCCGTTACCAATACCTTCGGAGAGTGGCTTGCTGCTAAAGGAATGACTCAGGCAAGACTTGCAGAGACCGAAAAATACGCACATGTTACTTTCTTCTTTAACGGCGGCGTTGAGGAACCCAATCCCGGTGAAGACCGTATACTGGTCAATTCCCCTAAGGATGTTGCAACGTATGACCTTAAGCCTCAGATGAGCGCATATGAAGTATGCGACAGGCTCGTTGAGTGTATTAAGTCTGATAAATATGATGTGATCATAATCAATTTTGCAAATCCGGATATGGTAGGTCATACAGGAGTTGAAGAGGCTGCAATCAAGGCTATAGAAGTTGTTGATGAGTGCGTAGGTCGTGCTGTTGATGCAATCAAGGAAGTAAACGGTACGCTCTTTATCTGTGCCGATCATGGAAATGCAGAGCAGCTTGTTGACTATGAGACCGGAGCTCCTCATACCGCTCATACTACTAACCCCGTTCCGTTTATTTTGGTCAACGCCGATCCTAAATATAAACTCAGAGAGAATGGTGTCCTGGCGGATATCGTTCCTACTATAATAGAACTTATGGGTGAAGAACAACCTGCGGAGATGACAGGTAAGTCTCTCCTGTTAAGCTGACCCTTATTGAACTGTAATCGGTCGTGTGATGATAAATGTATATAACATAACCAAGCATTACGATGATATATGTGCGCTTAAGAAAGTAAATACGTCCTTTGAAGAAGGCATTTTGAATGTTATCTACGGTACCTCCGGTAGCGGAAAGACTACTCTTGTCCGCATTATCGGAGGTATAGTGCGCCCTGATGACGGTGTTATCATAGTTGATGATATGCCGATCTATGACAATATCATCACCAAAAAGAATATGTTTCTGATCACGGAAAAAACAAGTTTTTCCGGATATATGAGCATACGGTCTATAGCACGCAGAATGGCAACGGTTTATTCTTCATATGACAGAAGAGAACTTAACGATCTTTGTGGGCAATACGGTCTTAAAACCGGACGATATATTGCTTTTTTGTCAAAAGACGAAAGAAAACTGGTAAGCCTTATCATAGGAGTTGCAGCTCATACAAAATACCTTGTATGTGATGATATTTTTAAAGACATGCAGGACGATTATATAAAAAAATCCGTAGAAATAATTGAACATGCCGTGAAAGAATGCAATATCACTCCTGTAGTGGCGACATCAGACCGTTCTCTGTTTGAAAATTTGGCAGGCAGTATTTATGAGTTATGATCCTATCTATAATTGCATATTTACAGGCCTGATAGCATTGATACTTGGCAGTTTACTTTTTTCTTATCTTCATTCTTTCGGGCGTATAGATCTCTATCACAGCATGCCTATAACCGTAAAAAGGCTTTTTGGGATAAGATATCTTATCGGTGCATGTTCATTTTTTACGGCATGTGTGATAGCTGTTCTTATAAGCAACGATGATATTAACAAGGTAATACTTACATTTTTGTTTTTCCTTACGGCATATCATGTGACGATCTATGCATATACGATCACAGGAAATCCTGTCGTTGCGATATGTGTCAGTATAATAATCTTTTTTTACATAGACCTTTGGGAACGTATCTACGAGCTTATGTGCAGTTACGAAACTGTATCGTCCTTTTTTGCAGAGCCCATGCCTGAGATATCGGTTATGGACATTTATATCAATGAATCAGGTGAGCCTTTCTGGCTGTTGCTTGTCAAATTGATGATCTGGGCTCTTATAACATTTCTTTTTTGCAGAAACAGTTATATCAAGAGGCCTGCCGAAGCCTGTACTAATCTTATCGCATTCTATTCTTCCAATCTGCTGCTCAAACTCATGATCGTTGTTCCGGTTTCGCTGCTCATGGGCAAGTCCGCTTATGACAGTTTTTCCGGACACAAAAACACGGTACAGATGGTATGGATGATCTTAACTGCAATAGTAACATCTGTTATCATTGAAACACTGCTTAGCAGAAAGTTTAAGACGGCTATAAAAAAATGGGGCAGTATTATTTTTGCACTTATAATCATATTTGCCTTTTATGCCGGATTTAAATACAGTGCTACCAAATATAATGAGTATGTGCCGTCAGCAGACAGGATAGAGTCCTATGCTGTCTATAATCCCCTGGACAGTTATTATTACTATAACAATATCGATTTTAATGAAGACGGGTCGGTAAATGATTATATATCCGCTCCGGAATATGTCAAAGCGCATATGTTTCTTGCGGATACCGAGGCAATCGTAAAACTGGCAGCCAAGTCCGTTAAAACCGATTATCATGATATGGCATCTCCGCTGCCGTTACAGGTATATTACAGACTTGACGACGGAAGGACCAAAAGCCGCCTTATATGGGTTGACATGGACGCAGAGCAAAACCGGGCATATTTAAACAGGATCGTAGGGCCTGCTTATTATAAGTCCGGTATATGGCAGGCATTTACTTCAAATATCCCAAAGAATGCAAATGTAAGCGCTGTTCGATATCTGGATTTTAGCTCCGACAGATATTCCGATATAGGCAGTGATATGGATAAGGCCAATATTATCGTAAAACAGTGGCGAAGTGCGATGGTTTTGTATGATTATGACCATGTCAGATATGATGTGGCTGTCGGTGAGATCGAAGTCGTCTTTGACGATGGAGCATACAGATGGATAATGCCGGTATATGACGACATGCTTTCAAAGATAAAGGGATTGAGGTATAATTAAATTTCGCAGTGTTTTACATAGATCATGCGTCTGGTAATTGTTTATGAGTGAAGAGAAGGATATGGTCATCCGGGTAAGAGACCTGTATAAGGTATACCGTCTCGGAGAAACCAGAGTAAAAGCTTTAAACGGCGTCAGCTTCGATATAGACAGGGGTGTTTTTTGTGCCGTTGTGGGAACTTCCGGATCCGGCAAATCAACACTCCTTAATATGCTTGCAGGGCTGGAACCTGCGACTAAGGGCCAGATACTCATAGCCGGACAGCATATCGAGAGGATGAATGAGAGCGAACTTGTAACATTCAGAAGAGAGCATGTAGGGTTTATTTTTCAGTCATATAACCTTATGCCGACCATGAATTCGATTGAGAACGTTGCTTTGCCTCTTGCATTCAGAGGCGTTGATAAAAAGACCAGAAACCGTAAGGCAGAAGAAACACTTGAGATGGTTGGGCTTGAGAGATTTAAAAAAAATCTCCCTAACCAGATGTCCGGTGGACAACAGCAAAGAGTAGGGATCGCCAGAGCGCTTGTTCTCGATCCGGAGATCGTCTTTGCTGATGAACCCACGGGGAACCTGGATTCCAAGACATCCGAAGAGGTTATGAACTTGATGCAGAGGATCGTTGAAGAAAAGCATCAGACTCTTATCATGGTCACACATGATGACCACCTGGCAAGTTATGCAGATATAATGATACGTATCTCGGATGGAAAGATAACCGAGAATGTAGATAACCGTAAGCGCGATACTAACTGGATCGAATATTTCAGATAATGATATAAAGGACAGGTATAGCGGAAATGAACCGTATTTTTGCAAACAGTATTAAACGTATTATATTAGGATTGCTACTGATCGCGGTGGTCGTTATGGGATCATATGAGACAGCATTAGCCGATCCTACCATTGATTCTTCTACGACAACGACTTCAAGCAGTTCCGGCAGGATAGATAATAATAACAGATCGGATGCAGACGCTGATCTTTACCATTATATGAACAGCCTTATGGTTCAGTATACGCTAAATGAGACTCAGTATAACCGCATGCAGGACCTGTTTAATTCCGCTGTATATTATATTGCCAATACTGATATGACCATTGCCCAGCTGGAAACTTATGTAGCAAGCGTTAAGTCGGAAATGACCAAGGTGGCTACGACAGATGTGACTGCGGTTACAAGTGAGTTTTTGCAGGTGGCCGATAACTGGGCAACTCCCAGTGTATCTTACGGACAATCTGTTTCAATAGTCCTCCCCATAATCAATCTCGGAACAGAAGAGTTAAATGATCTGGTCATTGAGCCTGAGGTATCAAATGATGTCACAAAATGGCCTTTTGTTCCGGATAAAACAGGATATGTTCAGACTGAGCCATATATCCCCGGGTATGTAAACGATCAATACGCCTTTGATAACAGGAGGGAATTTACATATCATTTCCAGGTACGTGATGATGTCATGACCGGATATTATGAACTCAAATTCAAGATTTCATATACAAGGGCCGGCGTCAGGGTGGAAGATGACAATGCGGCTGAACTTTCGGTGTTTATCCATACCTACGGCAAGCCGGAGAGCGGTTACATAGGCGGCAACGGAAAAGAGGATAAACAACCCAAGAGCAGGATAATCGTAACCGGATATGAGACCGATCCTAATATGATATATTCCGGGGATACGTTTAATCTTACCATTCACCTGCAGAATACATCTACTACTACGGCTGTATCAAATATCTTATTTGAACTTGCGGCAACCGGAGAGATCACGAGTACGTCATCAGGAGGAAACGGCGGGTCTAGCTCAACGACATCTTCTACGGTATCACCGTTTTTGCCCACGTCAGGATCCAGTTCGATATATGTCACCAGGATAGGTCCCGGAGAGACCACGGATCTAAATATAGAGATGAGTGCCAAGTCGGGTCTGTCTCAGAAGTCGTACGTTCTTGGAGTAAATATGACTTATGATTCCGGAACACAGTTTGATCTGACCGGAACAGCCAATATATCCATACCGATATATCAGGAATCCAAGTTTGATACCTCTACCGTTGAGGTTGCTCCTGCGAGCATTAACGTAGGGTCGCAGTCCAATCTGATGTTTAGCATTTATAATATCGGAAAAACCGATCTGTATAATGTTCAGGTGCAGTTTGAAGCAGATTCGATAGAAAATAACATGGCATTTGTCGGAAATCTTGCGAGCGGTGCTACCGGAAACGTGGATGTCATGCTTACAGGCGTTTCACCGACTATGGATGATGGAACGATAAAGATCAAAATATCGTATGAAGATGAAGCCGGTAATGTTACGGAAGTAGACAAGAGCGCAAATCTCTATGTCAATGAGATAATGATGGAAGAGTTCGATGACATGGGTGAATCCGGCAGAAGAGATGGAGAGGAATCCGAGTCCGGCGGCAATAAGGGCGCTATAATAAGAGGACTTATCATAGGTCTTGTGGCACTGGCGGTAATAGGCGGCGGTATATTCCTTAGTGTTCGTAAGAAAAAGAAAAGGGAAGCTTTCCTTCACGAAGAGGATCTTAGGGATCTTGAGGAACTGGAGGCAGAAGAAGAGAAGGTGTCTGATAATGCATCTGTGGAGGATTCTTCAGATGATAAAGCTTCAGATAATAACGGGGCTTCCGGAAACAGTGACGGTGTGTGATAACGTATGAAGTTTTCTGATATGTTGCAGACCGGAGCGGCGAATCTTTGGAAACGCAAACTGCGGTCTGCTCTTACTATAATGGGCGTAGTAATAGGTGTGGCATCTATTGTGGTAATGGTGTCTTTAGGTATAGGATTGTCCAGATCCATGATGGAAGAATACGCATCTTACGGAAGTATGACCCAGATACGTGTCGAAACGCCCTATTCCGATAATACTACCAATACAGACCAGCTGCGTCTCACCGATAAACTGGTTTCGGATTTTAAGCAGATTGAACATGTAGAAAGCGTCTATCCGGTGATACAGACAGGTGTTATGTCTGTTTACGGCGGTTACAGTGGGTATCTTACCCTTCGTGCGACCACCGTCGAAGGACTGGAGTCGTTTGGGATAGATGTGGGTGAAGGACGCATTCCGTCCGCGGAAGATGATGAACTTATGTTTTTCTATGGCAAGGATGTGGCTTCGCAATACTCAAACCCCAAAACCGGAGAGGATTACTGGTCTACCGGAGTTATTCCCGATATTGATTTTATGAGTGGTGCCTTATTCACCGTATTTGATACCGATGCATATATGGCCGCACAGGCAACGGGAAGCAATACGACACCCCCAAAAAAGTATCTTATACCGACCTGTGGTATTGAAACCTATGATGAAGACTATAGCGAAAACGGATGGTATGTCTTTTGTGATATCGATAAACTTATCCCTAAGTTAAAACAGATTTTTAAGAAGAAGGCTATTCCGGGGCAACCGGTCACCAAGTCGGGTAAGCCTTATTCCGAGATCTTTTATACACAGATTTTGGTAAACGTCGATGAGATGGATAATGTTCAGGATATTCAAAAGTACATACAGGATTTGGGGTATACAGCATACAGTAATGCCGAATGGATATCTTCGGCGATGACTTCAATGGGATATGTAAGGGCGGTACTGGGCGGAATAGGAGCCGTTTCTTTGTTTGTTGCCGCTATAGGCATAACAAACACAATGATGATGTCTATATATGAGCGTACCAAGGAGATCGGAGTTATGAAGGTGCTTGGGTGCGCACTTGAAAATATCAGGACCATGTTTTTGATAGAAGCGGGTATCATAGGATTTGTAGGCGGCGTCATAGGCGTAATGCTAAGCTATGCTGTTTCGGCAGTCATTAACTATGTTTTGGCAGGATCAGATGCTCTCGGACTTGGTATCACGGGAACCAACATATCCCGTATACCTGTATGGCTTGCTCTTTTGTCTGTATTATTTGCCGTGATAATTTCCATGATAGCCGGGTTTATGCCTTCGCAAAAAGCAATGCAGCTTTCACCTCTTGCAGCGATCAGAAATGAGTGATGTCTATGAACAGATATACTGACCGGGAAGAAATCCTTAGTGTTGCATATGAGATAATCAAAAACGCAGAAAACGGGATAATAATGAATCTTCGTTTTTTTGCGCCCGCAGTAGCTGCGATAAGATGGGAACCCAGGGTCAATACTGCCTGTATCGCATGCGGGGGAGAAGTATGTTTTTATGATCCTGCACTTGTTATCCGGAAGTTCAGGCGGGAACCTAACAGTATCATAAGAAGTTATCTGCATGTTCTTTTGCATTTTATTTTCCGCCATAATTATGATTATGCTTCCAAAAGAACCGAACTTTGGGATCTTGCATGTGATATCGCAACGGAAAACGTTATCATGGAACTTGGGCTGTATCAGACAACCTTAAAAGACGATCCCGAACGTGCCGTCAAATTAAAAACATTAAAGGACAGGGCCGGAGGCTTGCATGCACAGGCCTTGTACAGACTTTTACTTGTTGAGGAACCGTCCGAGCGCGAAACGGAGGATCTCATCAGGTTGTTCAAGCGTGATGATCATTATCTCTGGGCCCCCACGGAATCTCTTGAAGTAAGCCTTGAACAGTGGAAGAAGATATCTGAGAGGATAAAAGCCGATCTTAAGAGTTTTTCCAAAGGTCATACCGATTCGGAGAGCTTACGTGCAGCGCTTGAAGATGCGACAAAGGAGCGTATAGACTATACGGATTTCTTAAGAAGATTTATGGTTTCCGAAGAGAGTATCCGCGTAAATGATGAGGAGTTCGATTATATCTACTATACATACGGATTAAGCACCTATGGCAACATGCCGCTTATCGAGCCTCTTGAATACGCCGATGCATCCAAGATAAAGGAGTTTGTCATCGCCATAGATACATCTTCATCCTGTAAGGGAGAACTGGTTGAGGCTTTTTTGAGGCGTACGGTAAGTATCATAAGCGATGCAGAAAATTTCTTTAATCAGTATAACGTTCATATAATACAATGTGACAGCGAAGTAAGATCTGATACGGTAGTCCACAACAATGAAGAACTGGAAGCTTTTATAGCCTCGGCGAAGCTTACGGGATTTGGCTCTACGGACTTTCGCCCCGTGTTCGCCTATGTTGACGATTTGAGGCAAAATGGTGTATTCTGTAATTTAAGAGGGATTATATATTTCACCGACGGATATGGGGTATATCCTGCGTCTATGCCTGAATATGATACTGCATTTGTTTTTTTAAAAGACGATTCCCAGGCCCCTGAAGTACCCGATTGGGCTATCAGGATCGTGTTAGATGAAGATCAGGTGTCGAAATGACATAAAAAGGTTGGGTCAGTTATGCCTGAAACACAGGCCGGCAAAGCCGGTAATCATAATAATCTGAATAATAATCATAATACCGATAAAATCAAACTTCAGATCATAGTCGGATTTGCGCTTATAATTCCGATCATGCTCACTATCATTATAATCGCTTTTAATGTAAGGATGTCTGAGGCTATGAAAGGTCAGACAGCGGATATGATAGAGAATCTTAATGTTCAGATCAAGAACAACATCAGCAGTTATATGGATACATTAAAAGGAAATGCCGGAATGATCGTGGCCGATGAAATGGTTCAGGAGTACGATCCGACCGAAGTAGATTCCGATGATATGACGGGGATTTTGAATGCGAGGATTCTTTCATATGCCCTTTATTCGGATTATACCGATTTTGGTGTTGTCTATTCCAACGGAACTACCCTGGGAAAGATATCCGACGAGGTTAAATCAGCCGGAGGGGATAAATTATATACCGTTTTGGATAAATCCATGAATAAGGACGGAGAATGGACGACGGATATAGTTCCCGGCAGATCACGTATCATATACCTTTGCAGACTTAATGATTCGGCAATAGCCATATTGGGAGTGCCATCAGCCGAGATGACAGATGACCTTAAGGATATTTTGTTTATAAACGGGATGAACGTATATCTGGTCGATAAATCCCTGGTAGTGATCTCTACAACCGATGATTCTATAACACTGGGAAGTTATCTGAAAACGACGATCAGCCGTCTTGTTGACAGGGTTGATGCCACTACTCAGGCAGGGGATAATTATGTTGTTGCTTCACAAAAATTCGATAACGGCTGGTTTGTAGTTACCGCTGTTCCCAGTGATGACATACTTACTTCACTCAAATCCACGATAAAATATGTGATAATAATTGCTGTAGTAGCGGCATTGCTTGCTATAGCATATGTTATTTATATGACGCATCGCATTGTTAATTCAGTCAATCAAACAGTTGATAAACTTGATGTCAAAGCACAGACGGATCTTCTTACCGGCCTTATCAATAAGCGCTCATTTGAAGAAATAGTTGAAATGACGCTTGATAATCCCGAGGAAGGAACCGGTTATGCAATGATATTCATGGATATAGATAATTTTAAGGGCGTTAATGACAGATGCGGGCATGATGTCGGCGATCTGGTTCTTAAGAGTTTTTCGCATACTATAGATACCGTATTCAGGGAAACAGATGTAAAAGGGCGTTTGGGCGGAGATGAATTTTGCGTACTTATGAAGATGACCGAAGAGGAGAGGGAACTCCTGGTCGGCCATGTTAATGAGGTATGCCGCAGATTTATCGAAGCTCTTCATCGAAAAGCAAATTCGGCCAGACAGTCTCTTCCGGCTGTAACCTCCAGTATGGGTGCAGCACTTTGGGACGGTTCCCCTGAAGGATTCGAACAGTTATATCATAAGGCAGATACGGCGTTGTATGCATCCAAGAAACGGGGTAAGGACACCTGGACGGTATACGGTCAGAACGGAATTGAAGACGAAGAAGTACAAGCGATCAGTACGGAGTCCGATCAGTCCTCTGAGACCGGTAACTAGCGAACAGTAAGCTTATCCGATGAGGGGTTAATATGCAGACAGTATTGGAATGGCTCAAGAAGGAACTTGGGTTCATCAAAGTATCTCCATACGAAAAAAGATACATCAACACAGCTAATATCCATACCGCTATCTATATGTCATTTATAGGTATAGTCATGGAACTGTGGATGATCATCAGGTATGTACATCAGCGTCCGGGCAAGACGTTCTTTGAATATTTTGACGGTGAGACTAATTATCTTATCTTTTTTAGTGCTTCGCTTCTTCTTTTGGTCTTTTCGGTAAGATACATAAGGGAACTTGGCAAATTCAATGCCGGAAAAATCATTGCCATCGTCATTATCCTTATGGATATATGTCTTCTTTCAAGATATCTGTATACCCATGTCGGAAATACGGGATTTTTTGGTATTCTTTTTGGTCTTAAATACCATCTGTTGCTGTTTGCAATGGCAGCGGTGTATTTCAACTATGAATTTGCGGAGATATTTGAGGAAAATGAGTCTGATATATACGGTCAGATCCTTATAGTATTGTACAGTCTCATCTCCGTAGGCTTCGGCGTAGATACATCTTTATATGATATCTCATGGGGACGTCAGATATTGTGCTTCCTTACGATGGTCATGTTTGCGGCATGTCTTCTGGTATGGCGTCCATATTCATCTATTATCATACTCGGAGTGTCGTTTATCTATTTTTACTCTAAATGGAAACCTCATCTGGAAGAACTTGATCTTGAAGCCGGTAAGGTTCTTCAGGGAGATACGATAAACTATTTCATACTGTTTGTTGTTCTTGTCATGGTAAGCTTCAGCCTTTATCACCAGCGAAAAAAAGAAGCGGAAAAAGATGAGAGCCTGCTGGAAACATATAACAGGCTTAACCGTATCGCAGTGGAAGACGATCTGACCGGTATTCATAATATGGTTTATTTTAATCAGGAAGCCGAATACCAGCTGGCCGATGAATCCGTGGATATCGAAGATTGGATATATCTTTTCTTAAATATAGAGAATTTTAAGACATATAATGATCAGATAGGTTATCAGGCCGGAAACGCATATCTTAAGAGACTGGCCGAACTTATCCGGGATACTTTCAGCGGAGATCCTGTTGCGAGACTGTCGGATGACCATTTTGTGATCCTTACCAAAGCAGACGATATGGATGACAAGATCGAAACTATAAGAAAAGATGTACACAGAGAAGACGACGAAGTATATATGGAACTTAAGGTCGGGGCATACAGACCGGTCGCAAGGGATCAGGATCCCCGTATAGCGATAGACTATGCCAGATATGCCTGTGGACTTACCAAGAATAAATACAATGTCAATTTCAGAGAATATGATAAGGAAGTAGACAGTATATTCCACAAACGGCAATACATTGTCAATAATATTGATAACGCTATATTAAACGGACATATCAAAGCTTACTATCAGCCTGTGGTATGGTCTGAAAGCCGTGAAATGTGCGGCTGCGAAGCTTTAGCCAGGTGGATAGATCCTACATATGGTTTCCTGTCTCCCGGAGAGTTTATACCCGTTTTGGAGGAAAACCGACAGATTCATAAACTGGATGAATGTATATTAAAGCAGGTTTGTAAGCAAATGCATTCTGCGATGAGTCAAAATAAGCCGGTCGCACCGGTTTCAATCAATTTCTCGAGAATTGACTTTGAGATGATGGATGTGGTTGCCTTGCTTGAAGAAATGACACATAAGTATAATATTCCCAAGGAATATATACATGTGGAGATAACAGAGAGTACCCTTACCGATTCCGCAGGAATTATCAAAAAGGCAATGGATCAGATCCATAAAGCCGGGTATTCGATCTGGCTTGATGATTTCGGATCGGGTTATTCATCTTTGAACGTGCTCAAAGATTACAATTTTGACGTAATGAAGATAGATATGAAGTTCCTTTCCAATTTCGGAGAAAACAAGGAGTCGTCGATCATCTTGAATACGGTTATCAATCTGGCAGGCGAATTGGATATGATATCGCTTACAGAGGGTGTTGAGACCGATGAGATAGCTGATTTCCTGACTAAGAACGGATGTAAGAAACTTCAGGGATATCTTTTTGGCAAACCAATGCCTGAAGAGGAGATCCGTGAGAAAATAGACAGTGGATTTTATAAGATATCGGAAAAACACGTTTGATAAAATTTTTTGTTGCGTATCATGATATAACCTATTATAATGTTTTTCAGTGGTCGAAATTAACCTCGGCTCTAAGCCGAGGTTTTTTTGAAGCCAAGATTGTATACAAGTATCCACGGATAAAGTTGGATGTAGTTTAAGGAGGAAGATCAATGTCATACGTAGATGAAGTCTATGAGCGTGTAGTAGCGCAGAATCCTGCTCAGCCCGAATTCCATCAGGCAGTTAAGGAAGTTCTTGAATCACTCAGAGTTGTTATTGAGGCTCATGAGGATGAGTATCGTAAGGAAGCTTTACTTGAGAGGCTTACCACTCCCGAGAGACAGATCCTTTTCAGAGTTCCCTGGGTTGATGATAAGGGACAGGTACAGGTTAACAATGCTATGAGGGTACAGTTTAATTCAGCTATAGGCCCCTACAAGGGAGGTTTAAGACTTCACCCTTCAGTTAATATAGGTATTATCAAATTCCTTGGTTTCGAGCAGATATTCAAGAACTCACTTACCGGTCTTCCTATCGGCGGTGGTAAGGGAGGTTCTGATTTTGATCCCAAGGGTAAATCAGACCGCGAAGTTATGGCATTCTGCCAGAGCTTTATGACAGAGCTTTACAGACATATCGGAGCAGATACCGATGTTCCCGCAGGTGATATAGGTACAGGTGCACGTGAGATAGGCTATATGTATGGTCAGTATAAGAGACTTACAGGCCTTTATGAGGGTGTTCTTACAGGTAAGGGACTTTCTTACGGCGGATCACTTGCACGTACCGAGGCTACCGGATATGGTCTTTTGTATCTCACTCAGGAGATGCTTAAGTGTAATGGCAAAGATATAGCAGGTAAGACAATAGCAGTATCCGGTGCTGGAAACGTTGCTATTTATGCTATACAGAAGGCTCAGCAGCTTGGTGCAAAGCCTGTTACATGTTCCGATTCAACAGGATGGATTTATGATCCCGAGGGAATAGATGTTGCACTTCTTAAGGAAATCAAGGAAGTTAAGCGCGCACGTCTTACCGAATATGCTGCAGCACGTTCTTCAGCAGAATATCACGACAAGGCTAAAGAAGGAACAAATCAGTGGAGTGTTAAGGTTGATATAGCTCTTCCTTGTGCTACACAGAACGAACTTAATCTGGATGATGCCAAGACTCTTGTTGCTAACGGCGTATTTGCTGTTGCAGAAGGTGCTAACATGCCTACCACTATGGAAGCTACAGAATACTTCCAGAAGAACGGAATTCTTTTCTGCCCCGGCAAGGCTTCAAATGCAGGCGGTGTTGCTACAAGTGCACTTGAGATGAGCCAGAACTCAGAGAGACTTTCCTGGACATTTGAAGAAGTTGATGCAAAACTTCAGGGAATCATGGTAAATATCTTCCACAATCTTGATGATGCAGCTAAGAAGTACGGTAAGGAAGGCGATTATGTTGCAGGTGCAAACATCGCAGGCTTCTTAAAAGTTGCAGAAGCAATGAAGGCTCAGGGTGTGGTATAATCCCAAGCTTTATTGTAGAATATATGTGTTTCGAAAGGGACTCCCGCTCGGAGTCCCTTTTTGTGAGTTTAGGTTTTCGGAGATTAAGGATTATGTTATTG
This sequence comes from Lachnospiraceae bacterium, assembly GCA_024691305.1. Classification (GTDB taxonomy): domain Bacteria; phylum Bacillota; class Clostridia; order Lachnospirales; family Lachnospiraceae; genus XBB2008. The sequence goes on from JAILNS010000046.1 coordinate 24,904, forward strand.
CTTCAGCAGATGGTCATAATGTTCATACTCATGATCGTCGGATTTGTTTTGAAAAAAAGGGGAATAATAACACCGGCAGGAGAAAAGACTTTATCGGGCGTAGTCGTAAATTCGGCAAACCCTGCCATGGTTCTTTCGGCATCGATAAATAAGGAAAGTACGATACAGGGAAGTGAACTGTTAAGGACATTCGGACTTATTGTTATCGTATATATCATCCTTATCATCCTGGCATTCATACTCACACGCATTTTAAGAGTCCCGGCAGGAGAGAGGGGGTCATACCAGAATATGACCGTGTTTTCGAATATCGGGTTTATGGGTTTCCCACTCGTAAGTGCGATGTTTGGCTCTGAGGCTATGCTTTATGCGTCGCTTTTTGTCATACCATATAACATACTGATATATACATATGCATATGTGATGATGGATAAGGATACCGAAGCTAAATGCAGAGCCGTCGGAAAGGATGAAGAACCCGGGCACGGAAAAGCAGGAAGCCGCCCCGATACTCTGACTATGATAAAGAAGATATTTAATATCGGCGTTATAGCAAGTATATTGACCATAATCATATATCTTACAAGGATCCTCATGCCGAAATTTGTCGAGACTACGGTAAATCATTTAAGTAACCTTACAGCCCCGCTTTCCATGATCGTCATCGGAGCGTCTCTGACTAATATTAAGATCAGAGAAATGTTTACTGACAAGAGGCTCATATTGTTTACCGCGATCAAACTTTTGGTCATTCCCGTAGTCGGAGTATTCCTCATAAGACTTACCGGAGCGGACGAACTGTTTGTGGGAGTATGCCTTATAATGCTTGGTACTCCTGTCGGAAGCATGACCGCAATGCTTGCCGGTCAAAGAGACTGCAATTATGAACTTGCTGCCAAAGGGGTAGCGCTTACCACACTATTATCGGTTATAACACTTCCGATACTTTCTCTTATTATATTATGATCACAACAGATATTATTACTCGGGATTATTTAAAAGTTTATATCACTTTTTTAGCGGACCATGATGAAAAATGGTATGAAGAAAAATATGCGCTTTTACCGGATTTTCGAAAAAGAACAGTTGATGATCTTAAGAACCCGGCAGTGAGACAACAGTCTGTCGCAACGTTTTTTTTGCTTATCCGCGCACTTTCGGACATAGGGTTATGCATTGAAGATCAGGCTGTTTGGGATGAACTTAAATATTCATTCGAAGAACGTGGAAAGCCGTATTTTAAAGGCTGTGACGGAATTCATTTTTCACTGTCCCATACGAGCGGAGCAGCGCTTTGCGCCATAGCGGGAACACGCACGGGTTGTGATATAGAGAGAATTAGGCACAGAAACGGTATTATTCGGGTAGCACAACGTGTGTTTAATGAACGGGAGTTGGAAGAATGTCATATTTTTCCGGATGATCCTTCAATGTCTTTTCGTGAAGATATGGTCGATCATGAAAAGTTTTTTACCATATGGACCCGTAAGGAAGCCTATGTGAAGTATCTGGGTACGGGGATAAGCGATATCATGTCCGGGGATACAGTTGATGAAGATGTATGTATCTGTTCCGATAAGATACGTGGCTGTGTATATAGTATCTGTACAGGCAGGGAATCCCGTAAAGACTTGATTTCGGATACAAAAGCCATAATCGTCTGAGGGTACATAAACCTTGATATATCGGCGGATTTACGCTATTATAGATGTTTGGTATACATAGTTTAAAATAGTAGAAATATGCGTTTGCATATATGAAAGGTAAACATGGCACTAAATAAAAAACCCGTGACCGGGATGAAAGATATACTTCCCGATGAGATGGAGATCCGCGAGTATGTGATGGGGATCATCAAACGCACATATGCGGAGTTTGGCTTTACACAGATAGAGACTCCTTGCGTTGAGTCTATTGATAATCTTAACTGTAAAGCAGGCGGTGATAACGAGAAACTGATCTTCAAGATCATGAAGCGCGGAGAAAAGCTTAAGATCAATGAAGCAAAAGAGGAAAATGATCTTGCTGACGGCGGTTTAAGATATGATCTTACGGTTCCGCTTGTAAGGTATTATTCCAATCATGCATCCGAACTGCCCAGCCCTTTTAAGGCACTTCAGATGGGAAATGTATGGAGAGCAGACCGCCCGCAGAGGGGAAGATATCGTCAGTTTATGCAGTGTGATATAGATATTCTGGGTGACGCATCGAACCTTGCGGAGATAGAATTGATCCTGGCAACAACTACTACTCTTGGAAGGATCGGCTTTAAGGGATTTGAAATACGTATAAATGACAGACGTATCCTTAAAGGAATGGCTGCGAAGTGCGGGTTCTCCGAAGATAAGTACGATGAGATATTCATCATACTGGACAAGATGGATAAGATAGGGACAGACGGCGTAAGGGAAGAACTTATCGAATCAGGTTTTGCCGAAGCCGGTGTTGATGCTTATATCAAGCTTTTTGAAGAAATGAAAAACTCATCCGATCCTGTGACATATTGCATGGATCAGCTTGGGGATCATATAGACAGTTTGGTTGCCGATGGATTTAAAGAGATCATGGCAGCGGTTGAGGCGACCAAGGGAGATCATTTTAAACTTGTCTTTGACCCTACACTGGTAAGAGGTATGAGTTACTATACCGGTACGATATTTGAGATCGCTATGCCGGAGTTTGGAGGAAGCTGCGGCGGTGGCGGAAGGTATGATAAGATGGTCGGTATGTTTACCGGACAGGAAGTCCCGGCCTGCGGTTTTTCCATCGGATTTGAGCGTATAGTACTTCTTCTTATGGAAAGCGGATTTAAGGTTCCGGGATCCGATTCCAGGATAGCTTATCTCTTAGAAAAGGGACTTGACAGCGCTAAGATGACAGAAGCACTTAAGAGTGCCGAAAATGAGCGCAGTGCGGGAAAACAGGTGCTCGTGGTCCGTATGAATAAGAACCGTAAATTTCAGAAAGAACAGCTTAGCGCCCAGGGATATACAGAGTTTAAAGAATTTTTCAAAGAGGCTCTTAAATAAGATCATGAGGATACAGGTGGAGATATACATATGAATACTAAACGTATCCGCAATCTGATCTATTTGTTCATAGCAGCGACTGTGTGGGGAATATCCTTCGTTGCACAGTGTGCAAGCATGGAATACATAGGACCTTTCACGTTTAGCGCAGTAAGATGTGCGCTGGGTTCACTTGTACTTATACCGGTCATATGGGCAGCAAGATACTTTGCGCTCAAACATCCCGAAAGTGATTCACCTTATTCCAAAGTGTTTGGAAGAAGCACTGTTTTGGGCGGTGTTATCAGTGGAGTGCTTTTATTTATAGCGACTAATCTTCAGACCATAGCACTAAAGACAGCATCTGCCGGTAAGGGCGGTTTCATTACTGCGATGTACATAATAATGGTACCAATACTCGGTATCTTTTTACATCGTAAGATAGGCGTGAATGTCTGGATAAGCGTTATAATAGCTTTTATAGGTCTTTATCTGCTCTGTATAACAGACAGATTCGTATTGCAGACCGAGGACTGGCTGTTACTTGCATGTGCATTGTTTTTTGCAATACAGATACTTGTTGTGGACAAATATGTTCCCGACTCAAACGGGATAGCAATGGCCGCCATAGAATTTGCCGTATGCAGTATTATGTCTGCGGTAGTTATGGTATTTGCCGAGAACCCCACATGGGAACTTATAGGAGAATGCAGCACATCTATCATTTATGCCGGCGTGTGCAGCTGCGGAATAGCCTATACCTTGCAGATACTCGGCCAGCGTGATGTTGACCCTACGATGGCAAGTCTGGTGATGAGTCTTGAGAGTGTAGTTAGTGTGATATCCGGTGCGGTAATACTCGGCCAGATCATGACGGGCAGAGAAATATTTGGATGTGTCCTTATGTTTGCTGCAATCATACTTGCACAAATGACAGATGTCATATATGCCTCGGGTAAACGAAAAAGCGAATTAAACGGAGGGTGATCATGTCGGATTCTTTAGATAATAATGATAAAAATATAAATATTCCAAAGATGCCTGTAAACAGATCCCATTTGGATGCGCTCGCCGATAAGTTTTCGGAAACGCATGATCCTCAGGATTTTTCGGCGTTTATGGTCGAACTTGAAAACAGTATGGTTATAGTCCCCGCAGAGGCTCCTGCGGATATGAATGATGAAATAAGGGAGGCTGCAAAGCAGGGCAAACCTTTGCCGATTGATCCAAATAACCAGCCGAAGGTACGTCTTCTTAAAGGAAATGACGGAACGATGATCTTACCGATCTTTACATCACCGCTTCAGATACCTGCAGATAAAAGACCACCGGCCTTTCTTAATATGCCTTTTAAGGCGGTAATAGATATTTACAAGGCCAATGCTTCCAAGGTAGGTCAGATAGGAGTTAATCCTTTTACCAAAGGGTTTGGATTAAATGATAATCTCGTGAATCTTGTTGACCAGAGGTTCAGAGCCAAAATGAACGGACAGGCTGAAGCGGGTAAAGAGGTTAAACTTACGGAAAACCAGCTCCATGCCATTGCCCATGTTAAGATGTCATATGAGCTGCTGCCCAAGAAGATATTTTCCGACCCGCAAACAGTTATTTCAGACATTAAACTTCAAAAAGAAAAATATATCATGAACGCATATAAAGAAGTTTATCCGAAGAATGTCAGGGTTCCGTATTCGGAAGATGATATTGCGGTAATGTCCCTTCAGATAGAAGATGATCTTGTGATCACCAGGATAGATCTTCCTGAAAAGTTTACGCAGGAAGGCAGTCCGCTTCGCGTTTATATAACCGAACAGGGTGAAAGAATAGGATATTATATGATCGAAAAAGGAGCAAAGGGAAAGCCGGGAATGATATCATATGCAGGTCCCGACGGAACATATAAAAAACTTGAAGAAGCACCCGATAACGGTGCGGAGATAGAAACCATCATGAGTCTTATCAGACCTTCATGAACCTTGGAATAAACATAAATGAAAGCGGTGAATTTGATGAAAATCGGAAAGATCGGATCATCCATATTGATTTTTCTTCTTGGTATTATGACGCTTGCCGGATGCGGAAATGAAGATACCGGACTCGGATCGGGAAGAGTCATTAACAAGGACGGGTCGATCAAAGCAACGATAGTCAGGGAATTTGATGAGACTCTGTATAATGTCGATGAACTGAAAAGCATGATGGATGATGAGATCAGTTCGTATAATTTTGATAATGCGGGAGATAAGATAACAGCAGGCGAAGTTAAGTGCGAGGAGGGGATCCTCACATGTGTGATCAACTACGCAGGTGCAGAAGATTATGCCGGTTTTAATAACAGGAGATTTGTTATAGAAACCTATGATGAAGCCCTGGCTTCTGATATAGTCAAGATCTCGGTTAAGAATGTAAAGGATTTAAGTCAGGTTGATTTTGACATGATAGAAGACAACGAGTATCTGTATGTTTTGGTAACCGACGAAACCGGAGTTATAACGTTTCCGGGCAAAGTTCTGTATATATCGGATGGCGTGGAATCCATATCAAAGAATAAGGCAGACGTTACCGAGAATATGGATGGACTGGCCTATATAATCTATAAAAATAAATGATCAATGAAATAAACGGAGGATGAGCATGGAAAAGAGTATGGAAAAAATAGTATCCCTTGCAAAGGCGAGGGGATTTGTGTATCCCGGTTCGGAGATATACGGCGGATTGGCCAATACATGGGATTACGGTAATCTCGGCGTAGAACTTAAGAATAATGTCAAAAAAGCATGGTGGCAGAAATTCGTACAGGAAAGCCCCTACAATGTCGGCGTTGACTGTGCCATCCTTATGAACCCTCAGACATGGGTAGCATCGGGACATCTTGGAAGTTTCTCAGATCCTCTTATGGATTGTAAAGAGTGTCATGAAAGATTCAGGGCAGACCAGTTGATAGAAGCCTTTGCAGCTGATAACGGTATCGCGCTCGAATCAACCGTAGACGGATGGTCTCATGAAGAGATGGAAAAGTTTATAAGCGATCATAATGTTCCCTGCCCTTCATGCGGAAAGCATAACTTTACGGGGATCAGAGAGTTTAACCTGATGTTTAAGACCTTCCAGGGAGTTACCGAGGATGCCAAGGATGCTGTATATTTACGTCCCGAGACTGCACAGGGTATATTCGTTAACTTCAAAAATGTACAGAGAACATCCCGTAAAAAAGTTCCTTTCGGAATATGTCAGGTCGGTAAGAGTTTTAGAAACGAGATCACCCCGGGTAACTTTACATTCAGGACCAGAGAGTTTGAGCAGATGGAACTTGAATTCTTCTGCAAGCCCGGAACTCAGACCGAATGGTTTGAATACTGGCGTAAGTTCTGTTATGAATGGCTTCTTACACTCGGTATCAAGGCCGAAAATTTAAGGCTTCGTGACCATGACCCTGAGGAATTATCTTTTTACAGTGATCATACAACAGATATAGAATATGCATTTCCTTTTACCGACTGGGGAGAGTTGTGGGGAATAGCATCAAGAACAGATTACGATCTTACCCAGCATCAGAATACTTCCGGACAATCCATGGAATATTTTGATGACGAGACCAACGAGAAATACATTCCCTATGTCGTTGAGCCTTCACTTGGAGCTGACCGTGTTACCCTTGCATTCCTTTGCGAGGCATATGATGAAGAGAATATCGGAACCGAAGATAAGCCGGATATGCGTACAGTACTTCATTTCCATCCTGCAATCGCTCCTGTTAAGATCGGAATCCTGCCTCTTTCAAAGAAACTGAACGAGGGTGCGGAGAAGATATATGCCCGGTTGTCCAAAAAGTATAACTGCGAGTTTGATGACAGAGGAAATATAGGTAAGAGATACAGAAGATTAGATGAGATAGGCACACCGTTCTGTGTAACATATGATTTTGATTCAGAGGAAGATCATAAGGTTACGGTCCGCTTCCGTGACTCCATGGAACAGGAAAGAGTAGCTATCGACGAACTGGATGCGTTCTTTGCGGATAAATTTGATTTTTGATGTACGATCCGGTCGTATAAGTATATAGAAGTGGGAGACTAAGAGAAGATTATGAAACAATTTACATCCAAGGAGTTACGTAAGAACTGGATAGAGTTTTATGAAAAAAGAGGACATGTCAATGTCGGAGCGGTATCACTGGTATCCGACGGTTCCACCGGAGTTATGTTCAACGTGGCAGGCATGCAGCCTTTGATGCCTTATCTGCTTGGTCAGAAGCATCCTCTCGGTACAAGGCTTTGCAACGTACAGGGATGTGTCAGGACCAATGATATCGATTCCGTAGGTGACAAGAGCCATGTTACCTTCTTTGAGATGATGGGAAGCTGGAGCCTAGGTGATTACTTTAAAGAGGACAGGTGTAAATGGAGTTACGAGCTCCTCACGGAAGTATACGGCTTCGATAGAGATCACCTTGCAGCTACCGTGTTTGCAGGTGATGAGAATGCTCCGAGAGACGAAGAAGGCGCTCAGTGCAGGATCAAATCCGGTTTCAAACCCGAGAATATATACTATCTTCCGGCAGAAGATAACTGGTGGGGACTTGAGTATGGTCCATGTGGTCCCGACAGTGAGATGTTCTATATAGCAGATGTTCCTGATTGCGGTCCCGATTGCGGTCCCGGCTGCTCATGCGGTAAATATACGGAGCTTGGTAATGATGTGTTTATGCAGTATGAGAAGCACAAAGACGGACATCTTACCCCACTCTCCCAGAAAAATGTCGATACAGGCTGGGGACTTGAGAGAAACCTCGCTTTCCTTACAGGCACCAAGGATGTTTATAAGACTGATCTTTTTGCCAAAGTGATCGCATACGAAGAGGAAAGATCCGGCAGTAAATATGATGCGGATGAGAAGCTTACCAGATCGATGAGAATACTTGCGGATCATCTGCGTACAGCCGTCATGCTCATAGGTGATGAGGCAAGACTTACACCTTCAAACGCCGGATCAGGTTATGTCCTCAGACGCCTTATAAGACGTGCAGTCCGTCACGGAAGAGTTCTTGGACTTAACAAAGAGGATTATTTAAAGATAGCGTCCATATATATCGATGAGGTATATAACGAAGCGTATCCTTTGCTTATACAGAATCGCAAGTTCATATTAAAGGAACTTGATAAAGAGATCGTAAGATTCGAAAGTACACTTGAAAATGGCATGAAGGAATTTAAGAAGATCCTTGATGATACCGTAAAAAGCGGTGCGAAGCAGATCACAGGAAAGGATGCCTTTTATCTGTACGATACTTTCGGATTCCCGTTTGAACTCACCGTGGAAATGGCTGATGAAGAAGGCTTAAGCGTCGATGAAAAGGGTTTTGCAGATTCCATGGAAGCACAGAAGCAAAAAGCCAGAGATAATCAGAACTTCTCTGCAAAACTATCTGTGGACTCAGATGTTTTTGCAAGCCTTGATAAATCTGTTACTACTGAGTTCGTCGGATATGACAGGCTTACAAGCGATGCAAAAGTAGTTGCTCTTTCAGACGGAAATGCCATGATCGATGATATGGAAGAAGGTGCGGAAGGCACCATCGTGGTTGACATAACTCCATTCTATGCAACGATGGGTGGTCAGGTCGGAGATATAGGCGTGATCACGGCCGCAGGAGCTGAGTTTGATGTATATGAAACTGTAAAGCTTCCCGAAGGCAGAGTTGCACATGTCGGTAAGGTGTCAAGCGGGTCTTTTAAAGTTGGAGACAAGGTCAGCATGGCCGTTGATGCGCAAAACAGAGCCAAGACCTGCAGGAATCATTCCGCAACACACCTTCTGCAGGCAGCGCTTCAGGAAGTATTGGGCTCGGATGTACATCAGCAGGGATCATATCAGGATCCCGACAGGACCAGATTTGACTTTAGTTACGGCGAAGCAATGAATGCCGAACAGATAAGCAAGGTACAGTCGATAGTCAATAAAAAGATCGCTGAAGATATACCGGTCACTACAGATGTTATGGGTATAGAGGAAGCCAAAAAGTCCGGTGCCATGGCTCTGTTTGGTGAGAAATACGGCGATAGCGTCCGCGTAGTCTCCATGGGAGATTTTTCAAAAGAATTATGCGGTGGTACACATGTTTCACATACCGGTGAGATCAGGAACTTCAAGATAATATCCGAAAACGGTGTGGCAGCAGGTGTCAGACGAATCGAAGCGATAACCGGTGATAATGTAAATGATTATTATGAAAATCTTGAGAAGCAGATAGCTGCGGCTGCGGAAGCTGCCAAGACCAATCCGTCCGATCTTGTAAAGAAGATAGAAGCTATGCAAAAGCAGATAAAGGAGCTCGGTTCCGAGATAGAGTCTCTTAAATCCAAGGCAGCCAAGGAGGCGCTTGGAGATGTTATGGATCAGGTGAGCGAGGTTAAGAATGTTAAGCTTCTTGCCACTTCCGTTGATGGAGTAGACATGAACGGATTAAGAGATCTGGGTGACCAGCTTAAGGCTAAGATTGGAGAAGGGGTAATAGTTCTTGCTTCTGCATCTGACGGTAAGGTTAATCTCGTGGTAATGGCTACAGACGGTGCTATAGCAAAGGGTGCTCACGCCGGAAATCTTATAAAGGCGATCGCACCCAAGGTTGGCGGTGGCGGCGGTGGACGCCCCAACATGGCACAGGCGGGAGGAAAGGATCCTTCGGGAATTGATGAAGCTCTTAAGGAAGCTAAGACAACGCTCGAGGGTCAGTTGTAATCAGCATGATAAAGGATTTGAGGTTTGATATACCGGTAGGAAGTCTTTTGCCCTGGGTATTTCTGTATGCCAGGGTAAAGAGCCGGTATATGATGAAACATCCCGATAAATATTCCATTCAGGATCGTTATGATTTCGGAATGGAAGTAATAGCAAAGATACGTAAACGTGCCAGAACGACAACGCTTGTTTACGGAAGGGACAATGTTCCTACTGACGAAACCGTTGTTTTTTATTCCAATCATCAGGGAAAGTATGATGCTCTCGGAGTATTGGGGGCCATGGATAATATTCCCTGCAGTGTTCTTTGGGAAGCAAAAAAGGCAGACCGTGTCCTGGCACATGAGATGAGCTATCTCGTTAATGCGGTTCTTATAGATTTAGAGTCGTTAAAAGGAAAAGCAAGGGGGATCATAGATTCCATAGAATTGATAAAAAATGGCAGCAATATGCTGATATTTCCCGAGGGGTTAACAAATCCCGAAAAAGGTAATTCTCTCGGAGAGTTTCAGATAGGATGCTTTGCGTGCAGTTTAAAGACCGCCACAACCATTGTTCCGGTTGCCATATACGATTCATACAAAGCGATGAACGGTAATAACATTTTTGCACATGTTACGACCCAGGTTCATTTTCTTAAGGCTATCCGTCACGAAGAATATAAGGGTATGAATAAGCAGGAACTGGCAGATCTGATCAAGTCCAGAATAAATGAAAAACTGATCGCGATCGAAGCCGGTTTAGAACCTGTAATTCAATAGATATAATCATAAAATGCTATCATCAGTATTTGATAAATATAAAATTATATCGGTTTCTCTGATACTCAGTCTGATCATGGGTGTGACAGGATGCGGTTCGACATACGAACCGGATGCAACAGTACAATCACTCGATACGTTGGGTGAGATGCCTGTTGAAAATGAAGAGAAACTGTCTGAAGAAAATCTGAATGACGAAAAATCACTTAAAGAAAAGCCGACTGAAGATAATATATCTAACATTGATAATCCTGAAGAAAAATTATACGAAGACACAGCAAATACGTTAAATCCTGATAACGACGGTGCGGACACTCCGGCAGGGCAGAGTGTATATATGGTAGCAAACGATACCGCCAATATACGCTTATCGCCATCAACCGAAGCAGATATACTAAGAAAGCTTAGCATCGGTGAAAAGGTGGAACTAGTCTCCGAACAATCTGACTGGTATGAAGTGACTGTAGATGGTGGCAACTATTTTGTTTTTAAGGATTATCTTGAAAAGGAAGACCAAATACAGGAACAAACAGACCCGGATGAATAATCTGACACTGCTGATGTGGAAGGAACATATGAACAAACACAGGAAGATACATCTTTAAACACAGATAATTCCGGTCAGGGAGCAGGTCGCCTCGTAGCCATAGATGCGGGACATCAATCAAAGGGGAACAGTGAAAAGGAACCTCTAGGTCCCGGTTCTTCCGAAATGAAAGCTAAAGTATCAAGCGGTACCAGAGGAGTGGCCAGCGGACTGAGCGAATATGAACTCAATCTTTTGGTTGCACTGAAACTTCGAGATGAATTAAAGGCCAGAGGATATGATGTCCTTATGATCCGTGAGACCAATGACGTTAATATTTCCAATGCCGAACGTGCAACTATCGCAAACGATGCGGGGGCGGGCGCATTTATACGCATACATGCAAACGGTTCCGAAAACTCGGGTGCAAACGGTATGATGACCATATGTCAGACATCATCGAATCCTTACAATGCATCTATGTATAGCGCAAGTAAGAGCTTATCTACGCATGTTCTTGATGAGATGGTAGCTGCAACCGGAGCAAAGCGTGAAAGAGTGTGGGAAACTGATTCCATGACCGGTATAAACTGGTGTCAGACGCCTGTTACCATCGTGGAAATGGGATATATGACAAACGCCACGGAAGATGCACTTATGGCAACCGACGAATATCAGAACAAGATCGTGGCAGGTATAGCAAACGGTATAGATGCGTTCTTTGCCGAACAATAGTATCAGGAGGTAATGTATGAGTGTAAAATGGGGTGTTTTGGGAACTGCTTCCATAGCTAAAGGGTGCACTATCCCGGGAATGCAGCAGGCTGATAATTGTGAGATATATGCTATAGCCGGCAGAAACGAAGAGAAAGTCAATAAGTATAAAGAGGAGTTCGGATTTAAGAAAGGTTATGTGGGATATGATGCATTGCTTGAAGATCCGGATGTCGAAGCAGTATATATACCTCTTCCGAACGATATTCACTATGAGTGGGTCATAAAAGCACTTAAGGCAAAAAAGCATGTGCTTTGTGAGAAACCTCTGGCTCTTAATGCCGCTCAGGTAAAGGAAATGTTCAAAATTTCCAAAGAAAATGACGTATACCTTATGGAAGCATATGCATACCTTCACAGTCCCTATATCAAGGTACTTAAGGAAGATATAGCAAGTGGAGTTATAGGTGATGTCGATTATATAGAAACCGCTTTTGTTACTCAAAGCTACAAAGAGGATATAAGACTTCACAAAGAAACCGGTGGCGGAGCTGTGTATGATCTTGGGTGTTATTGTACTACCATGATACTTTCTTTAACAGAAGGAGAACCTGAATATGTCAAGGCATGTGCCGAATTTAACGAGTTCGGTGTCGATGTTTTGTCAACAGGGATCATGAAGTTCAAAAATGATGTAAGGGCAGCCTGGAATGTTGGTATGATACTTGGTAAGAACACGGATGAAAGAATGGACAGACTCTATATCCGAGGTTCAAAGGGTGTAATAAAGTCTCCGGTTGAATACAATCAGGAGGGGGAACTTACATATGATATCATAGTGGATGGAAACGTGACAAAACGTACCGTTCATGCCAGAAAGAACTATGCACTGGAGATCGAGCAGTTCGGAAGATGTGTTGAGAACATAGAGCAACCTTTCATAACAGAAGAATTCTCAATGAGAAATGCTAAAATACTTGATGCGATATTGGGAGAAATCGGCTATTGATAAGCTCTGTGAGATTTTTTTCTTGACGGAAAGTGATGATATGGTATAATAGCGAATGGACTGCAGACGAGATTATCGTATGAGCCTAAAATAACCCGATCAGGACTGTAACGGGACTGAAGGGAGGGAAATGAAATGAGCAATATTATCGTAAAAGAGAATGAGAGTCTTGACAGTGCATTAAGACGTTTTAAGCGTAGCTGCGCAAAGGCAGGTATCCAGCAGGAAATACGTAAGCGTGAGCATTATGAGAAGCCCAGCGTTAAGCGTAAGAAGAAGTCAGAGGCTGCAAGAAAGCGTAAATACAACTAATAAGCGGGACCCTTCCGTGCAGGCGGAAGGGTTTTTTGAATATTTATTTATGATATTTTACATTATTATCATTATCGGAATCATATTTTTGGTATGTATAATCTCGTGGATCACAGATACACACAGATTTGTGGTCCGCAGGTATGATATTGTTTCAGATAAGGTTAAACGTGATGTCTGTTTCGTTATGATATCGGATCTTCATAACAAGGATTATGGCAATGATAATCAGAAGATCATTGATACGGTCAATGAGATAAAGCCGGAAGCGGTGTTGATAGCAGGAGATATGCCTGATGCTCTAAAAGGTCATGATTTTTCGCCGGCAATCAATCTTATCAGGAACCTGGCGAAACGGTATCCGATATATTACGGCTACGGAAATCACGAATACAGGATGAAATTATATCCTGAAGATTACGGGACCATGTGGGAGGATTTTTCTTCGGAACTAGACCGCATCGGTGTGCATATCATGGATAACGAAAGTGCATATCTGGAAGATACCGGTATAGAGATAGATGCACTTACGATAGAGCGAAGGTTCTATAAACGCATCAAAGGAGGTATTCTTTCGTCCGAGGATGTTAAAGGATATCTGGGCGATATCGATGATCCGAATGAACCGCCGTTCAGGCTTCTCATAGCTCATAACCCCGAATACTTTGAGGCATATTCAAAATGGGGAGCGGACCTCACAGTATCGGGACATGTGCATGGCGGTATTATGAGACTGCCATATTTGGGTGGAGTTATATCTCCGAGATTCAGGCTTTTTCCGAAATACTCCGGAGGAGAGTATGAGTTAAACGGTCGCAAAATGATAGTCAGCTGCGGTCTTGGAACCCATACCATACATGTACGTGTCTTTAATCCCGGAGAACTGAGCGTAATAAACATCAAAAAATCATAAAACACGACATTAGGAAACAAAGGTTTACATAAAATGGCAATACCTGTTACTCTTGAGGTTTTTGAAGGTCCGCTGGATCTGCTTTTATACCTTATAGATAAAAATAAAGTTGATATATATGATATTCCGATCGTGACCATCACCGATCAGTATATGGCTTATATCAAAGCCATGAGGGAAGGCGATATGAATATCATGAGTGAGTTTCTGGTCATGGCTGCGACTCTGATAGATATCAAGTGCCGTATGCTCCTCCCCAAAGAAGTGAATGAGGACGGCGAGGAGGAAGATCCCAGAGACGAACTTGTACAGAAACTTCTTGAATACAAGATGGTACGATATCTTTCCGTGGAACTTAAAGACAGACAGGTGGAATCCGGATTTAATCTGTACCATAGAAGGAATATCCCTCCGGAAGTGTCAAGGCACGAAGATCCCATTGATTATGAATCGTTGATCGGAGATCTGAATCTGGCGGCTTTAAATGATATTTTTCAGTCACTCCTTAAACGACAGGAAGATAAGATTGATCCTGTTCGAAGCTCATTCGGAAATATTGAAAAAGAAGAAGTAGATATATCCTTAAAGGCTACTTATATAGAGGCATATACAAGAGAACACAAGAGATTCTCGTTTAGGTCACTGCTCCAGAAACAGGGTTCAAAGCCGGAACTTATCGTAACCTTCCTTGTTATACTTGAGATGATCCGTATCGGTAAGGTGACGATAGAGCAGGAGGAGAATTTCTCTGATATAATCATTACAAACATTGATGACAACAATGAACGCGTAGACCCGACGCAGATTGGATAGATATGAATAAGAAAAAAGCTATAGCGACCCTGGAAGCGATTCTTTTTGCAATGGGAGATTCTGTTGATATCATGCGTCTTGCATCCGTTATCGGAGAAGACGTACAGACAACAAGAACCTATCTTGAAGAAATGACCGAAAAATACAATAAAGGAAACGGGGGGATCATGCTGGCATGGTATGATAATGCCGTTCAGTTGTGCACCAAACCTGAGTTTTACGAGGATCTTATCAAGATCGCTACCGCACCTAAAAGATATTCACTGACTGATGCGATGATAGAGACTCTTTCCATAGTTGCTTACAAGCAGCCGGTAACGAGGTCGGAGATCGAAAGAATAAGGGGCGTTAACTGCGATCATGCGGTCAATCGTCTTTTGGAACTTGACCTTATATGTGAGCTCGGAAGACTCGATGCTCCCGGAAAACCTATTTTATTCGGTACCACAGAGCAGTTTCTTAAGACTTTCGGCGTGAGAAGCGTTGATGAACTGCCGCATCCGGATGCATTGGCTATGGAAGAATTTAAGCAGCAGGCTGAAGAAGAAGTACAGCTTTCACTGGATATATAATCATGTTAGCGGATAGGTTTATTAAATATTATTTACCTAAGATGTCCGAGTACTGTCCCGTGGTGATATGCGGTGACGGCAATATATTCGATTCGTCGCTCGGGCATCTACAGACACTTGTGTCTCTCAGTAACGATCATGACATATTATCCAAAATACCTAAGGACGTAAGCCCGATGTTATATCTGGCATATGATCTTAAATGTGTTATTGTGGATTACGAGAATCAGATATATATAGATGAGTTGACAGACGGTCAGGACAGGGCTCTAAATAAACTTGTCGAAGCTGGGCTTATACTTGACCACCGTGTCAGGATGCCGCATGAAAAAATCAGGATCTAAAGTTAAAATCTCAATAAATATGCAGATCATGCTGACGTTTCTGGGACTTATAGTCCTGTTTGTCGGTACATGCATGTTGGTCAATTCAACATTCCTTGAAGATTATTATGTCAGAAATAAGGTAGATGCGTTAAAAAACTCTTATTCGGTGATCAATGACGCATTGAATAATAACGAAGAAGATTCCGAAGAACTGACTATGCTGGTTCAGCGTCTCAGTGATACCTATAATATAAATATGGTCGTCATGGATGAAAACATGGGGACTGTTATAACGTCCAAGAACGACACGGATTTTCTGCAGCGTCAGCTTTTTAGCAATCTCTTCGGAAAAGCCGGACTGACCGGAGATGAAAAGAGGCTCGAGGATAACGATAAATATGTACTCCAGATACGGTCTGATGTTATGACCGGCGATAAGTATATAGAGATGTGGGGAGTGATGGATGACGGAAGCATTTTTATCATGCGAAGCGCCATGGAATCCATTACAGACAGTGTGGCCATATCCAACCGGTTTCTTATATACATAGGTATCGTGGTTGGGATCGTAAGTATACTTATAAGCATATGGGCATCGAGGCTTATTTCCAAACCCATTAAAGAACTGACCGGTATTTCAGAACGAATGAAGGAACTTGATTTCGATGCAAAATATGAGGGCAGTTCCCACAATGAGATCGGAGTTTTGGGAGAAAATATCAATGAGTTGTCAGAAACGCTTCAGACGACTATTTCGGAACTCAAGACGGCCAATAATGAACTTGAAAGAGATATCGCCCATAAAACACAGATAGATGATATGCGTAAGGAATTTCTGTCCAACGTTTCTCATGAGCTTAAAACACCCATTGCACTTATACAGGGGTATGCAGAGGGACTTAAGGATTGTGTAAATGACGATGATGAGAGCAGAGAATATTACTGTGATGTTATCGTTGATGAATCAGCCAAGATGAATAACATTGTTCAAAAACTTCTAACGCTCAATCAACTGGAATTTGGACAGGATAGTGCAAATCTGGAAAGATTTAATATCACAGAGGTTATTAAGGGTTATATACAGTCTGCCGATATTCTTATAAAGCAGCATGAAGCTACCGTACATATGGAGGATTATAAGCCGATAGAAGTATGGGGTGATGAGTTTAAAGCCGAAGAGGTATTTAATAATTATTTCTCCAATGCATTGAATCACCTGGGCGGTGAGCGTAAAATAGATATAAGTATACGCAGGATAAATGATAAGGTAAGAGTTTCTGTATTTAATACCGGAGATCCTATACCCGAAGAATCCCTGGAGCATATATGGGAAAAGTTTTACAAGGTCGATAAGGCACGTACCAGAGAGTATGGCGGAAGCGGCGTCGGTCTTTCTATCGTTAAGGCAATACAGGATTCATTAAATCAGAAATACGGTGTAATTAATTATAATAACGGGGTAGAATTTTATTTTGAACTGGATGCGAGATAAGAGAATATCGATATTATTAATCAGCGTTTTGTGCATGGCTTTATTAAGCGGATGCGGAAGCAAGATACCCGATCTTTCTCCGGAACATATGGAAAAGATAACGGATTATTCGGCCGCGTTGCTTTATAAGTATGATTCAAGCACGCCTTCAAGGTTGCTGCCCGAGGGAAGCGTGGTAACACTTACATATGTGGATCCCAATTCAGACGGAGCGGTAGCTGCCGAGGTGGTGCCCGATACCGAGAAAACTCCTGAGATCGAGGTTAACAGCGAACCTGAGAATTCCTCTGAAGATGTAACGGTTACTGATGCTGTGACAGGTGAAGTGACATCAACTCCTGCTCATTCAGAAGGCTTTACCGATTTTTTGGCCGGAACGGGACTCAGCGTTATGTATTCGGGAAATTACGAGGTGGCAGACAGTTACCCGGAAGGTGAGGCGGCAAATCCATATTTTACGGTTGATGCATCAAGCGGAAATAAGCTTCTCGTACTGCATTTTACGATTACAAATACTTCCGGCAGTGAGATGTCCGTTAGTCTGGGTTCTCTTAATCTGCGTTACAGAGTTTCCATCAATGGCGGAAAAAACAAATTTGTAATGACTACACTTCTTGATAACGATATTTTAAGTTACAGTGGGACGTTAGCTGCAGATGAGTCTGTAGATATAGTTGCAATAGCGGAAATAACCCAGGAAGAAGCTTCTAATATCCAAACCATTGATTTTACGATACGCGGAGATGAATTTTCGACATCTATGAGTCTTCAATAGATTACGTTAATTTTGAGCATATTGGTCAAATAAAGTTTTGCATATTCGTATCTTTATGGTATAATTGACATTAATTAACAGATTATCGACAGATGATTTGTATATTTTTTATAGTGAGGTGCGCTGAATGGATACAAATATATTGCTTGAAAATGGTACTAATGAACTCGAAGTATTGGAGTTTATGCTGGACGGCAATGCTTATGGTATCAATGTAGCCAAGATCAGAGAGATAATCAATTATCAGGAAGTCACTCCGGTTCCCAATTCTCATCCAAGCATAGAAGGTATTTTTATGCCGAGAGATACAATGATCACGGCTATTGATCTTAAGAATTGTCTACAAAGAGGAACTTCCAATCCCGGTGGTTTGTTTATCATTACTAATTTTAATAAGCTTGACATAGCATTTCACGTAGATTCCGTACAGGGTATTCACAGAGTATCCTGGACTGAAATCATCAAACCCGGTACCACCGTTTCAACTTCCGAAGACGGTGTTTCAACCGGTATTATCAAGATAGACGGCAGACTTATCATAATCCTTGATTTTGAGAAGATCGTATCCGATATCAATCCCGAAACAGGACTTAAGATGGCTGATCTTGCAGAACTTGGTGTTCGTACACGTAATGATATACCGATCCTTATCGCAGAGGATTCACCGCTTCTTAATAAGCTTATTGTTGATTCACTTAAGCAGGCAGGATACGAGAATCTTACTCATACCGAAAACGGGCAGGAAGCATTTGATATAATAGAGCACTTCCGGGATGAAGGAACTGTTGAAGAAAAAATCAAATGTGTCATAACGGATATTGAGATGCCTCTTATGGATGGACATCGTCTTACTAAACTTATAAAGGATGACGAGAGGACCAAGCATATTCCGGTAGTAATATTCTCATCACTGGTAAATACAGAGATGCGTCGTAAAGGAGAATCGCTCGGAGCGGATGCACAGTTATCCAAACCTGAGATAGGTAATCTTGTTAAGACGGTCGATTCACTTGTGCTTAATAAAGAATGACCTATATGACCGCATGTTTTGGCTTACGACTTAATATTTCCATTATTATTGACGATATACAAGGGTGTGATCATTCATCGCACCCTTGTTTTTTATTTTATATTAAGGTCATATATGAGCGGGAGCATTATTCAATATTATAATAATTTTACCCCTGTGGCAGATGTGCTTGTCATCGCAATGTGCCTGGTTTTTGTTGTGCTTGTCCGTACCGCATATATCAAACATACCAAGGGATCTATGTATCTTTCGATAATGGTTGCAATGCTCTTTTGCGCTGCGGTATTCGATATTTTCTTCCACATTTCCATGAACCATATAGGCAGTGTCCCGATACTGCTCCATTATATTCCGAGAACCCTGTATCATACCTGTCTGTTTGGAAATCTCTGGATGTATGTGATCTATATAAATGAGATGATGCACCTTGAAGAGGGTGATAATCGTAAATTCGTTACCCTGGCTACGGTAGGATATGCATTTATCATTCTGTATGAGATCCTCGGTTATATTTTTAAGTTTGGATATTACATTGATTATGCCGGTACAGTTCAATCGGGATTTCCGATATTCCCGGTCGGATATATGTATTTTGTCGTCATTTTGATATATATGGTGGTAAAATACCGTGAACGTGTATTCAGACAGGTCGTGATGGGTGTTTTACTTACCGTGGGAATATCTTTGCTGGTGATAGTAATACAGTTTACTCATGGTCAGTTTTCGTTTACTACCGCAACATTCCTTTTTCCTATATATGCGTTGTTGTATCTGGTGCATTCAAATCCTTATGATATAGAAAGCGGTGCCCTTGGAAGGGATGCTTTTCACGATTTTATAAGAAGCAGCTATGAGAGAAAACGTGATCTGTTGCTCATGTCCTTGTATCTTCATGATTTTGATAATGGGCTGCAGCGTTATCCTGCGGAGATAACAAGTTCAATAAGGTATTTTGTTGTTTATTTTTTCAAAGATGCTAATCTGTTTAAACTATCCGAAGGCCATTTGATCCTGGCGGTGGATATCCGCAAGAATCCCGATTATCATTTTCTTTCCGGAAAGATGATCAAAGAATTTAACAGGGTTTATCCTTCTTATGGATACGATTATAAGATAGTTATCACCGATACATGGGATAAGATAAGCGAAGAAAATGACTATGAGGCGCTGCTTCGGCATACCTATTCTAAGATGTCGGAAAATACCATAAGGCGTTTGGAAGTAAGGGATATAAATGAATATATCAATATTAAATACATAATTAAAGAACTGGGCGATATCAATGAAAAAATGAATATGTCGGATCCAAGGATTCAGGTGTACTGTCAGCCTGTCTATAATATACAAAATGACAGTTATGATACCGCAGAGGCACTTATGCGACTCAAGATCGACGAACTTGGAATCATTTATCCGAATGTATTTATTCCTCTTGCGGAGCAAAACGGGTATATATGTACGCTTACCAAGATTATCATGTCAAAAACCTGCAAGGAAATACGAAAGATCCTGGATCAGGGATATAATCTTAAAAGGGTGTCTGTTAACTTTTCAATCTTTGATATTCGAGACAGTGAGTTTTGCGTTAATTTTATGAAGATAATCAGATCTGCGCGAATTCCGTGCGATAAGATCGCAATAGAGATTACGGAATCACAGACAGATAGTGATTTTAAGGTTATAAAAGAAAAGATAAATCAGCTTAAAGGAAGCGGAATCAAGTTTTATCTGGATGATTTCGGTACGGGATATTCAAATTTTGAAAGGATAATGGAGTTACCGTTTGATATCATAAAATTTGACAGATCACTTGTTGTCGGGACGGCTGATGATGAGAAAGTAAAGGTAATGGTTTCACATCTGGCCAAGATGTTCAGCGATATGGATTATGCTGTGCTTTACGAGGGCGTGGAATCAGAAAAAGACGAGCACAGATGCAAGGATATGGGGGCTAAATATCTTCAGGGATATAGATATTCAAAGCCGATTCCCATAGAACAACTGACCGATTATTTGAAAAAAGCAGAGTAGGCAAAAGAGCGCTTCTTGGGTTGCGCTCTTTTGTTGTATAAAAAGGGTTTTAGAATACAGGCATTTTATAGTATAATATCTTGATGAGATTCTATTTTAAAGGGAGATTCTAGATGGCTGTAGACGAGAATTATCTCGACAACCTGTTGAAAAATGCAAATGAGATAGATTCGGAAATAGATCAGGCTTCCGGACCGATAATGACAGCTGCAGACCGATTGCGAGCAATGGGTGTGGTAGCTGATCCTGCGCGTCCAAGTATTTTTGCGGATGACGAGACATTATCACAAACAACGGCTATGCCTGAACCACTTCCTGAGACGGAGAATGTCTTTGATGGAGCCAAAGAGGATGCAGAACCTGTAATGACGGCTGCAGATAGATTACGTGCTATGGGACTGGTTCCGGATCCTGATCATCCAAGTATTTTTGCTGACGAGGAGCCTGAGCCGGAAGTTGAACCTGAATCCGAGCCGGAAACTGTACTTGAAGCTGAGCCGGAGTCTGCGGCTGTAGTTGAGCCGGAAGCGGCAGCTGAACCTGAGGTTGTGGCTGAATCCGAGGTAGTGGCAGAGCCTGAGCTTGTAGCGGTACCTGAATCCGTGGAAGAACCTGAACCTGTTGCAGATGCAGTACCGGAAATAACTCCCGTATCAGATGATCCTAATGCTAAGATGTCGGCAGATGATATAGCAGCAATGTTTGCACAGGCAGCGCCGGCAGAGTCAGAAGCGCCGGAAGAGTCAGAACCTGTAGCAGAGGTTGAAGCAATGACAGAACCTGAAATGGCAGCTGAACCTGAGGTTGTGGCTGAACCCGAGCCAGTTGCTGTGCCGGAGATCACACCTGTATCAGATGATCCTAATGCTAAACTTTCAGCAGATGATATAGCAGCAATGTTTGCACAGGCAGCGCCGGCAGAGTCAGAAGCACCGGAAGAACCTGAAGCGGCAGCTGAACCTGAGGTTGTGGCTGAATCCGAGGTAGTGGCAGAGCCTGAGGTTATGGCGGAACCCGAGCCAGTTGCTGTTCCGGAGATCACGCCTGTATCAGATGATCCTAATGCCAGACTTTCGGCAGATGATATAGCAGCATTGTTTGCGCAGGCAGCGCCGGCAGAATCAGAAGCGCCGGCAGAGACTGTAACAGAGCCTGAACCTGTGGCGGAACCTGAAGCGGTAGTGGAGCCTGAACCTGTAGCAGATGCAGTACCGGAGATCACTCCTGTATCAGATGATCCTAATGCCAGACTTTCGGCAGATGATATAGCAGCATTGTTTGCGCAGGCAGCGCCGGCAGAATCAGAAGCGCCGGCAGAGACTGTAACAGAGCCTGAACCTGTGGCGGAACCTGAAGCGGCAGCGGAGCTTGAATCTGCAGCAGATACAGTACCGGAGATCACTCCAGTCTCAGATGATCCTAATGCTAAACTTTCGGCAGATGATATAGCAGCATTGTTTGCACAGGCAGCGCCGGCAGAATCAGAAACACCGGCAGAGACTGTAACAGAACC
Source organism: Lachnospiraceae bacterium (assembly GCA_024691305.1). GTDB lineage: Bacteria > Bacillota > Clostridia > Lachnospirales > Lachnospiraceae > XBB2008. The sequence continues at coordinate 47,437 of JAILNS010000046.1, forward strand.
TGAGCCTGTGGTGGAACCTGAAACGGTAGTGGAGCCTGCTCCTGCAGCAGATGCAGTACCGGAGATCACTCCAGTCTCAGATGATCCTAATGCAAAGATGTCAGCAGATGATATAGCAGCATTGTTTGCGCAGGCAGCACCGGCAGAATCAGAAGCGCCGGCAGAATCAGAAGCACCGGCAGAACCTGAAGCGGCAGTTGAGCCTGTGGCAGGACCCGAACCCACAGCAGATGTTTCTAACACTGAAGAAATACCGGATATTACCTCCGATGCTGATCTTACAGCAATTTTGGAAAGTGCGTTAAATGATGGCACTTTAGATTCTGATGCCGATAGCGACTCTGAAATACCGGCAACGGAAGATTTGGGCAAACTGGAAGACGGATTTGTCCCGGAAGAGGACAATAATCTTTCCGAAATCGAAGAATTATTGTCAATGTCGGACAATCATGAAATGGTCAATGATACCGAAGTTGAGAGCCCCGGAACAGGTATCGAAGAACCTGTGGATATCTTTGCGGACAATAATGAACCGCGTGAAATTGCAGTCGACGAAATGGATATAGATACACTTCTTGCCAATTCAATGACTGATCGAGGGCCCGAATCCGATGAATCCGATGAGGATGGAGAAGATTCCGGAAGGAAAAAGAAGAAAGAAAAGAAAGCTAAGAAGAAAAAATCAAAGAAAAAGTCTAAGGATACAGACGGAGATATTGAAGGAATCGATGATTCCGAAGCTGCTCCCGGTGGTTTTGCAGCATTTATCAAAAAGATATTTAATGCACTTACCGAAGAAGAGGGAGACGAGGCAGAAACTGCTGCGAAAGTACTGCTTGGGGAAGATGGTGAAATTCCCGTAAGTGCAGCCGGAGAAGAGAATCTTGCCATCCTTAACGAATTGGATGCCGAAGAAACCGGCAAGAAGGGCAAGAAAGGCAAGAAGGGTAAGAAGGAAAAAGAAGAAGATCCCAAGGCTCAGGCTAAAGCCGAGGCAAAAGCAAAGAAAAAAGAAGAAGCAGCTAAAGCCAAGGCAGAAAAAGCCCAAAAGGCACAGGAAGCCAAGGCAGAAAAGGCGGCAAAGAAGCAGGAAAGAGAAGCAGAACTTGGACCGATCAAGAAACTGCCAAAGAAGAAAGTTATCATGATCTTTTTGGTATTTGTTCCTGTATTGGCTGCACTTTTGCTGATAGGTCTTGTTATCCCGGCCGATATGAATCTTCGTGAAGCAAGAACTGCGTATGTCAATAAAGAATATGATACCGTATATACCGATCTGTACGGAAAGAAATTATCCGATGAAGATCAGGTCATTTTCGACGATTCTAACTGCATTCTTCAGATGCGCAGATGGATAAAGGCGTACGAAACATATAACAGCATTGATATGCCGCGTGAAGCGTTGGATGCACTTATCAGTGGTGTAGCCTGCTATGATTATCTGAACGTTCATTATGATACATCAGCCGTTCAGACAGAGTTGGATAATAGCTATAACACTATTATAAGTATTCTGGATTCCAATTATGGTGTAAGTCCCGAATATGCCAGAAAGATAATAGGAGCTCATACAGACAAGGACTATACCCGTTATATAGACGGAGTTATTTTCGGCACTTCAACAATAGGAAGTTCACTTCCTTCAGAAGATGAAGCATCTGTAGATAATCCTTCCGAGCCTGCCGATCAGGGGACGGCTCCAGAAGCAGGAACAGACGATCCAAATGCTTTTGGTTCATCCGCAACACAGGATGCTCCTCCGTCTGATGAGAACGTTTACTATCAGGCCAATGTTGATAAAGACGGTAACATCATTCCCGGAGACGTACCATCAGGTAACGAAGACGGAACAGGTACGGGCGAGGGTAATGATGATGCTCTTGTTTTTCAAATATATTCGCAATGATCTTAGGAGTTTGAAGTGGTAGCAATAATAGACTATGATGCGGGCAATGTAAAAAGTGTTGAGAAAGCAGTAGAACATTTAGGATTTAAGGCTGCGCTTACACGTGACCGCAACGACATATTAAATGCAGACAGTGTTATATTACCGGGAGTAGGGGCATTTGGAGATGCATGCAAGCGACTTGATGAATATGAACTAACGCCGGTAATTCACGAAGTGGCCGATAAGAATATCCCTTTTTTAGGTATCTGCCTCGGTTTGCAGTTACTTTTCGAATCAAGCGAAGAAAGCCCCGGTGTTGAAGGCCTTAAACTTGTTGACGGGAAGATCAAAAGAATACCCGATACAGGCCTTAAGGTTCCGCATGTCGGTTGGAATTCCCTATCGTTGTCTGGTGACGGAAGGATGTTTAAGGATATTCCTGACGGAAGCTATGTTTATTTTGTCCATTCATTCTATCTGGAAGCGAAGGATCCGTCGGTTGTGAAAGCAACTACAACGTATGGAGTGGATATCCATGCAGCGGTAGAAAAAGATAATATTTTTGCGGTACAGTTCCATCCTGAAAAAAGTTCGGATATAGGACTGAGGATGCTCAACAATTTCCTGGAGATCAAATAATGCATACTAAAAGGATCATCCCTTGTCTTGATGTCAGAGACGGCAGAGTAGTCAAGGGAATTAATTTTGTAAATATAAGAGATGTCGGAGACCCTGCCGAGGTAGGAGAAGTTTATTCCAAGTCAGGGGCCGATGAACTCGTGTTTCTCGATATAACCGCATCATCCGATGCACGACATACAGCAGTAGATATGGTCCGTGCGGTAGCTGAGCGTGTATTTATCCCCTTTACCGTAGGCGGTGGGATCAGGACTGTAGAGGATTTTAAGGACATCCTAAGAGAAGGCGCAGACAAGGTTGCTGTCAATTCTGCGGCTATAATGAACCCCTCCCTTATATCCGAGGCGGCTGATAAATTTGGTTCACAATGTGTGGTCGTGGCCATAGACGCCAAATTAAGGGATGATAAGAGCGGATGGAATATCTATAAAAACGGCGGACGTGTGGATATGGGTATAGATGCCGTTGAGTGGGCACAAAAAGCTGCAAAACTGGGGGCGGGTGAAATTCTTCTCACAAGCATGGATATGGATGGGACCAAGGCAGGATACGATCTGGAACTTACACGTCAGATAGCGGATCTGGTTGATATACCCGTTATAGCTTCGGGCGGAGCAGGTACCATGGAACACTTTTATGATGTTTTTGAATCCGGTCATGCTGAAGCAGCACTTGCCGCATCTTTGTTCCATTACAGGGAAATGGATATCATGGATCTGAAGGGCTATTTAAAGGGACGCGGCATTTCGGTAAGGGTTTAATGTATAGACAACTATGGTTTTAAGGTTTGAGGATATGTCTGGTATAAGCGGAGAGTGGCAAAAAGCAGTTTCGGAAGAATTTCATAAGGACTATTACAAGGAACTGTATACTTTTGTAAGAAGTGAGTATTCAAATACCGTAGTGTATCCTCCTGCCGAGGATATTTTTAATGCACTGCATCTGACTCCATTATCCGATATAAAGGCAGTTATTCTGGGACAGGATCCGTATTTTAATCCACATCAGGCACACGGCCTATGCTTTTCGGTTCTCCCTGATGTATTGCCTAAGGATATTCCACCATCACTAAAAAATATCTATCAGGAACTTCATGATGACCTTGGGTGCTATATACCTGACAACGGATATCTGGAGAAGTGGGCCAGACAGGGGGTACTGCTTCTTAATACCGTTCTTACCGTAAGGGCAGGGCAGCCCGGATCGCATCAGAATAAGGGATGGGAACAATTTACAGATGCGCTTATCAGTGCGGTAAATGATGTTGACAGCCCCGTAGTGTTTATGCTCTGGGGAAGCCAGGCCAGACGAAAAAAAAGCATGTTGGATAATCCCAAACATTTATATCTTGAAGCACCTCATCCAAGTCCTTTAAGTGCTTACAGGGGATTTTTCGGATGTAAGCATTTTTCCAAATGCAATGAGTATCTTGAAATGCACGGAGTAACTCCCATTGACTGGCAAATAGAAAACATACATGGATAATTTATATGTCTGAAATAAAAGAAGAAGTATTTCTTTCGGAAGTTCTGGCTCTTATTGACCAAAAAGTGGCTGAACTCTCAGAAAAAATGGATATTACCGACAAAGATATGGCTGATTTTCATGAGTATTTTTGGAACAGCTATACTGAGTTCGACGAGTATGGATACGAGCTGTATGACAATACAAATGCTATCAGACAAAAGATCATGCAGAAAGCGGATTATATACGCGAAAGGTATACATATGAAAGAATGAAGGATTCACCGTATTTTGGACGGGTGGATTTTATTTTTGACGGTGAAAAAGAGACGATTCCCTGCTATATTGGCATAGGAAATCTATCCGAATCTACCGGTGCTTTACCGCTTATATATGACTGGAGAGCACCTGTGTCCTCACTGTTTTACGATTATGATGCAGGCCCGGCTTCTTATGTTGCTCCGGCCGGCACGATAGCAGGGACTATAGTGGATAAGTATCAATATAAGATATCATCGGGACGCATAATTTATATGCTAAAAAGCGATGTGAGCATAGATGATGATATCCTGAAGGAAGAACTGGGGACTCATGCCACGGCTTCCCTTAAGGCCATAGTTACGACCATACAAAAGGAACAGAATAAGATCATAAGAGATACATCTCATCGTATACTCGCTGTTCAGGGGTGTGCGGGAAGCGGTAAGACCAGTGTTGCACTGCACAGGATCGCGTATCTTTTGTACCATAACAGACATACTCTTAAGGCCTCTCAAATCCTTATCTTAAGCCCTAACAATGTTTTCTCCGATTATATTTCCCGGATCCTTCCCGAGTTGGGCGAGGAAAATATCTGTGAAATGAGTCTGGATATATGGGCATACAGAAGACTGAGAAAATACGGTGAGGCTCAGGATAAGTATGATCGCATAGAGGAGATACTCGATCCGGACAGCCATCCTTCGCATGCAACAGAAGAAGCCGATTATAAGCAGAGCCTGGATTTTGTACAGGAACTTGACGGCTTTATGCTTGACCTTGAAGCTTCGGGAATAGATATAAGTGATTACAAATACAGGGGAAGAAGATATACGAAGGAATATCTTTCCGGTCTTTTCTATGACAAACTCTGGGATGTTCCTTTCATGGAACGTATGGGTAAGATAGCGGAGTTTATCATTGACGAGGAAGAAACACTTCGCGGACGTGATATGTCAGCTGATGAAAAGGATTATATCACCGACTCGCTTAATGCGATGTATATCAGAAGAGACCTTCTTGGGTTATATAACGATTTCCTTGAGTCGACAGACAGAAAACCGCTTGATACATATATAACTGGTTTAGAAGACGAATCGGAAGATGAAGAAGACAGTGATGTTTCATATAACGAAGATGGGGCTAAAAACGGCTTTGTATATATTCGCAAAAAAGAAGGATATCTAAGATCGGATATCATTCCTTATGAAGATGTTTATCCCATCCTGTACCTTAGATATTCATTATTTAATATGAATGAGGAAAGGCCGATAAAGCATCTTGTCATAGATGAAATGCAGGATTATACATATCTGCAGTACAGACTTATTGAAAAAGTGTTTTCATGTGCAATGACGATACTTGGGGATAAGGCACAGACAATGGAATGCGAGTGCAGGGATGTTTTGGAATTTTTACCGTCTGTTTTTTCCAAAGAACTGTACAGCATGGAACTTACGAAGAGTTACAGATCTACTCTTGAAATAACCCGGTATGCGGCTTCACTTATGGGCTATGATACCATAAGTTCCATAGACAGACACGGGGAAGCGGTCGGAGAACATACATTTACCGACGATGATGAACTGATAAGATCTATTGCCGAAATCATAAGAAATACTAAAGATAAGGCAGAGACCATTGCGGTTTTATGCAAGAATGCCTCAAGGACATCGGAGATTTATTCACTTCTTTGTGAGGATGTTTCGATACCGGAGATCAGGATCTTAACCTCTGATACGTCATCTTTTAAGACCGGAGTGAGCGTATCTCCGTTTTATCTGACAAAGGGTCTTGAATTTGATATAGTGATCATTGTTGACGAAGAATTCGAACCTGAAGCACTTCACAAACAGGCCTTGTATATAGAGGCTACCAGAGCACTTCATGTATTACATATATTTAAGAGGAGATGATAATGAAAAAAGAAACATTTGTAACCAGGGAAACTGCAGAAAAGATCGCAAAGAAATATCCTACTCCCTTTTATCTGTATGACGAAGCAGGTATAAGGGCTAACGCAGAGGCTGTACAAAAGGCGTTTGCATGGAATTCAGGTTTTAAGGAGTATTTCGCTGTTAAGGCAAATCCCAATCCGTTTCTTATTAATATTTTGCGAGAGTACGGTTGCGGCGCAGATTGTTCGTCGATGACCGAACTGATGCTGTCAGAAGCGGTAGGGATAAAGGGCAGTGACATTATGTTTTCAAGTAATGATACACCTTTTGAGGAATATGAATATGCTAACAGGTTAAATGCGATCATAAATCTCGATGATATCACTCATATTGATTTTTGTGAGAAGGCATGCGGCGGCAAACTGCCCGAAACGATGAGCTGCAGATATAACCCCGGTGGAAAGTTTACATTGAGTAACGGTATCATGGATGATCCCGGAGATGCCAAATACGGAATGACTCATGATCAGATGATAGAAGCATATAAGATCCTGATGAGCAAGGGCGTAAAGCATTTCGGTATACATGCGTTTCTGGCCAGCAATACCGTAACAAACGATTATTACGCGCAACTTGCGGGACAGTTGTTTGAACTTGCAGTGGAACTGAAGAACAAAACCGGAGCCGATATCAGGTTCATAAATCTTTCAGGCGGAGTAGGAGTGGCTTATACTCCCGAGCAGACGCCGAATGATATCGCAGTGATCGGAGCGGGAGTTGAAAAGGTATACAATGAGATAATGAAGCCTAACGGAATGGGAGATGTTTCGATATATACCGAAATGGGAAGATATATGCTTGCTCCTTACGGTGTACTCGTTACAAGAGCAATCCATGAAAAGCATACTTACAAAGAATATATCGGAGTGGATGCCTGCGCGGTAAATCTGATGAGACCTGCAATGTACGGATCTTATCATCATATTACGGTGCTCGGAAAAGAGGATCGGCCTTGTGACCATACATATGATGTAACAGGATCGCTTTGCGAGAATAATGATAAGTTTGCGGTAGACAGAAAACTCCCCGGGATCGATATGGGTGATCTGTGCGTAATCCATGATGCAGGAGCACACGGATATGCGATGGGATATAACTATAACGGAAAACTTAAGTGCGCAGAGATACTGCTTAAGAATGACGGCAGTTTTGAACTTATAAGGCGTGCGGAAACTCCCAAAGACTATTTTGCGACATTGGATTGTTTTGAAATATATGACAAATTATGATGTCCAAAATCAGTAATATATAGTAAATACTCATAGATGACGTTGACTGATATTGCATATTTTTGTATAATTTTCATATGTGATGTTTTGAGGGTATATTACATTACTAAATAATTATAAATGGAGGCGTATGATGGCAAAAGGTGGAAAGAATACCGTTAACAGTGCGAAAGGAGACAGGGTATCGCTTCTTTCATCCATAAAGTTTAAGATCATATCCTTAACTTCCGTATCTGTTATTGTTGCAGTTATTGCTGTTCTTTTGAGCATAATACCTACCATACAGAAAAATATGGAAAATACGATCCATAACTATATGTTGGATGTTGCGAAATCGTATGGCGAGACACTGCAGCTTAGGATCGATGCATATGGCAGCTCTTATCTGAACGTGTATAAACTGCTTAATGAAGATTTCGGAGAAGTAGATGTCAATAATCTTGACTCTTCCTATATCTACATAGTTAACGGAAGCGGTCAGATGATGTTCCATCCCAATGAGGAAAAAGTTGGCAATCCGGTAGAGAATGCGGCTGTTAAAGGTCTGGTTGCACAGATCGCAGCAGGCACTCATCCCGAACCTGATGTTATAACATATGAGTATAAGGGTGCATATAAGTATGCAGCTTATTATGTTGATAAAGACGATCAGGCAATACTTGTTGTTACCGCAGACGAAGATGAGGCTATGGGTGAGATCAGATCAGAGGTACGTAAAGCTTATATTCTGGCTATAGTTATACTTCTCCTTGCAATAGCACTTTCCTTCGTTTTAGCAACAATGATCACCAAACCCATACTCGGTATTACCGATTCGATCAATAAACTTTCAACGCTTGATTTTACAGAAGATGAATCATTGACAAAACTTTCCGCTCGTAAAGACGAGAACGGAGTTATGGCCAGAAAACTTGCCGGACTCGAGAAGGTTCTCTCGGATGTTATCATTACCCTTAAGGAAAGGGCTGAAGATGTAAGACGCGCTTCCGAAACCCTTGAAGAAGGAACCAATGAGACTTCCAACACTATCGAGCAGGTTGAAGTTGCGGTTGCGGAGATAGCAGAAGGAGCAACATCGCAGGCGGGTGAAACCCAGAAGGCTACAGAAGATGTAATACTTATGGGAAATCTTGTCGAAGATAACGGACAGGAATTACAGAATCTCGTAGAAGTTGCAAGAGGTATGCGTACAGCATCAGGTGAAGCTCAGGATACACTTCATAACCTTGAAGAGATCAATCGCAGAGCCGTTGAATCAATAGGCGTTATTGCCGAACAGACCAAGACAACCAATACTTCGGCACAAAAGATACGTGAAGCTACAAGCCTTATCACAGCAATAGCTGAAGAGACCAACCTTCTGTCATTAAATGCTTCGATAGAGGCAGCAAGAGCAGGCGAGCAGGGACGTGGATTTGCGGTTGTTGCCGGCCAGATCCAGAAACTGGCTGAGCAGTCCAATGAATCCGCGCAGCAGATAGAATCCATTATCGATGAGCTGCTCTCCGATTCACAGAAGGCTGTTGAGACTATGGATGCTGTTGAGAAGATAATGAATGAGCAAAACGATAATGTGACTCAGACAGAGCAGAAGTTTGAAGAAGTTGCCGACGGTATCTCAGCATCTATCGACAGTATCAGGCTTATCAGGAGCAAGTCCGAAGAACTTGATAAGACCCGTGTTGATGTGGTTGATATAGTTCAGAATCTGACTGCGATAGCAGAAGAAAATGCAGCTAGTACACAGCAGACATCCGCTTCAGCTACAGAGGTTTCAGCAATAGTCAGCAACATTTCAGAAAAGGCACAGGATCTTAAGGAAATCGCTGATGAACTTGATGAGCATATGAATAAGTTCAAGGTTTAATTCCCGGTAGAATAAGTATTCCATCCGGAACTTGTGATGATAGAATCATCGCTCATTATATAGAGTGCCTCGGTATCATCAAGAGTTTCGATAAGGGAAAGTCCTTTGTCGGGACCAAGCAGGATACAGATGGTTGAAAGAGCATCGGCACTTGTTGAAGAATCGCATATAACGGATACCCCATAGACGCCATTGTCGGTCGGGTATCCGTTTTTTGCATCCAAAATATGGTGATAGATGTGTCCTTCAGATTTATAATAACGCTCATATATTCCGGAGGAAACAACGGATGAGTCGCTCACCCGGACCGTTGTTACTGACTCTCCCCGGTCGGCAAACGGTTTTTGAATCCCGATATTATATTTCGTACCATCTGGCTTAGTGCCTATCGTAAGTACGTTTCCGCCCAGGTTTATCAAAGCGCTCCTTACTCCGTTTTCTTTAAGATATTCCGAAAGTTTATCAGCAATATAACCTTTTGCGATAAAGCCGAGAGTGATCTTTACATCAGGGTCTTTAAGTGTCACATATCCTATGCCTTTGTCTGTATCATAACAGGCGGATACAAGATCATATCCCGTATGGCTTAAGGCTTGTGATATTTCTTTTTTTCCGGGAATAACAGGCGTGGTCTCTGAAATATTATCTCTTATATCCCATAGTTGTATGAGGGTTTCTGCGGTAAGATCAAGCGCTCCGCCGGATAAACTGCAGTATTCAAGAGATGTATTTATTATGTCTGCGGTTTCTTTATCAACATTTATCCCGATACTTCCGTCATTGTTTGTCGTAATACCTGTGTCATTGGCTGACAGCTCTTCCGCATGGTTTATCCTCCATACATCAGAGCCTTCTTTTGTGGTTGAAAAAAGGGATTCATAATGATCACATATATCCATACAGTCACCGAGTAATTTCTCGGATGATCCGTCGTAGTCATAAAGAGTTACAGTTACGAGAGTATCAAAATACATGCCCGATGAAGATACAGGCATGAACCCCTGCTTTTTTGAACAGCCGGCAAGGGATATTACGGATATCAGTAATGCAGTTATTAAGGATTTGATTATCGTTTTTTTCATGATCCGGGATATGTGGTATATTATATTAAAGGCTTTATACACAATATATTATATTATAACGAGTTGCAAGAACGACGCATACGAGGAATATTTATGAGATTGGATGATGATGAAGAATACAGCGGATTGTCTGTGAGAATGCCTACGATAATAATTGCCGCATCTGCTGCAATCTTTGCAATATTGGCTATAGTGCTTGCCGTCAACAGCTCAGGCAAAAAGAAACATACTTATACTGCACCGGCGACCGAAACGGCAGCCGAAGCCGAAACCGTTGAAGAAACGACTGATTCCATGACCGCTGCGGATCTTAATTTCTGGGATATGTATCAGGAAGAAGATGAAACAACTATCCTGGAACAGCAGACCAGTGAGTATGCCAAGCGAAAAGACGAACTTGAACAGCGCGAGGCTGATATGAAGAAGGCTGAAGAAGAAGCAGCCGAAGCTGCTGCAAAAGAGGCTGAGGAAAACGCAGATCCCGCAACTGATGGTAAACATACTCTTGTTACGCATATCGATGGAAGTACCGAATGGATCGCTATTAATTCTTCGATAAAATTAAATTCATATGAAGATACCCAGTTCCAGAGCCAAAACGGGATAATGGGATACTATGTTAATGGCAGAAAAGCTACAAAGACCGGGGTGGATATTTCGCAGTATACCACAGCTATTGACTGGGAACGTCTGACTACCGAGGCGGATTTTGTGATGATCAGGGTTGGTGCCAGAGGATATGATACCGGAAATATAATAGCGGATACCAAATTTGTTGAAAACGTAACAAATGCCGTTAAATACAAGATACCGTTTGGAGTTTATTTTTCGTCTCAGGCGATCAATGAGACCGAGGCTAAGGAAGAAGCGGTATATGTAATGACTCAGCTTGCAGTGGCTTCTTCTGCTGTGGGCAACTTACAGACATCGAATCAGACGACTACATCTGCAACGGGAAGCACTCCGGTTCAGAATAATACTGCTACGTCTTCTCAGACGACCACTTCTTCATCTGTACCTACAACCGTTCAGGACATACTTAAGAAACTGGGTATAGAAACCGATCCAACCAAATACGGGACGACAACTTCGGTTAAGGATGACTCGGGAAATACAACGACAACTGTCACAGATAATCTCGGAAATACTACTGTTACAGTTACCGATGCAAACGGCACCCAGATCAGCAAGAAGACCGTAAATATGGATCCTTACGGAAACGTGACCACGGTTGTTACCGATGCTTCGGGAAATGAGACGGTCAATACCGAAAAGGTAGACGGGGCCGGTACCAACGCTGCAGGAACGGCAAATACTACCGTAATATCAAATGTTGCTGCAAACAACACATTTAAAATGACGTATCCCGTTGCCGTGGAAATGCACATGATAACCAATGATATATCCAGGATAGAAGGCATTAACAAGACAATGCGGACGACCGTGCTGACAACATTTTGCGATGCGATAGAAACCGGCGGGTATAATTCAATGGTAGCAGGATCCAAAGAATTCCTGCTGTGTCAGGTTAACACCGCAGGTCTCAGTAAATATCAGATATGGCTGAGCAATGAAGGAAATCTTCCCGACTACCCCTATGTTATGAGTATGTGGAAATATAATACCAAGGGAAAACTTATGCAGAGTCTTTCGGGTGATTACGGAGTAAGCGTAGGATTTATAGATTATTCTGCCAGATAAGAGAATAAAGCTTTTTGGATATATGTACTGATGCATATATATCGGCGTAGGATTTGGGGGAGAGACCGTCTATATAATTAGAATTATATTGTCTGGTATTGCCTCTTTCGTTAAGGATATCGATAGCCTTGTTATATGCGATGGCAGCGGTGATCGCATCTTCGTATATACCGATGTTCATATATCCGTTGATATGTATCTTTGCCCTGTAATTACCGGGCGACTCCATACTGACACCGTAATATGCATTGATGACCTTGACGTTTGAGTATTGCATATCCTGATGATTCCCGTTCAAAAATACATAGTCTTTTCCCGCCACGGCGTGGCTCTTTATCCCGTAACGAGACAGGATGTTTATCTGTGAGCCGTAGTCAGCCACAAAGAAGTGTCCTCCCCTTCGCTGTATTTTGTGAGCGGAATAATAGAAGAGATCTTCACTTGAAAATATGAAGAAATCATCAGGCGAAAAATAGTAATAAAACAACCTGGGTTTTACGTATATCGGATTGGGTATATAGACTCCGTTGTCCCTGAAGTTACAGAGTACGACCCATTTATCAAATCCCAGTACTCTTTTGACATTCGAATAAGAATCCACATTACACTCAGGATCACCTATTACATCTGTAGCCTCCTTATATGCACTGTGTGCATCTGCTTCCGTATCAAAACTTCCCAGTGATATATGTTTGTTTTTGTGAGTTATCGAAGCTCTGTAATAGACAGTATTGTTTTTTCTTATGGCTTTATATACGCCCGGAAGAAGATCTGACATCCTAAACCCTTGTTCTGGTAGTGAAAACTCTGTGAATAAATCATTTTTTGTGGTACAATTCCATACGATGCTATAATACCATAAAATCAAACGGAGAACGGATCGAATGAATGATATAATTTACAGCTCTACGAGAGGAGCGGCAGAAAAGCTTACCGCATCACAGGCAATACTGAAAGGACTTGCATCCGACGGCGGACTGTTTGTGCCGGATCATATCCCTGCACTTGATAAGTCTTTGGAGGAACTCAGCCGTATGGATTATGCTCAGGTTGCGTATGAGGTCATGAAACTGTTTTTGACCGACTATACGGAAGACGAGTTAAAGGCATGCATTAAAGCTGCTTATGATGAAAAGTTTGATACCGAAGAGATAGCTCCACTGGCAGAAGCTGCAGACGCATATTTTCTTGAACTGTATCACGGAGCTACGATCGCATTTAAAGATATGGCACTGTCGATCCTGCCGCATCTTATGACTACAGCAGCCAGGAAGAATAATGTGAATAACGAGATAGTTATTCTCACGGCCACAAGTGGGGATACTGGAAAAGCAGCTCTTGCGGGATTTGCTTCCGTTCCCGGGACTAAGATAATCGTCTTTTATCCCAAGGACGGAGTGAGCCCTATACAGAAACAGCAGATGGTGACCCAAAAAGGTGACAACACATTTGTAGTCGGAATAAACGGTAATTTCGATAATGCTCAAAGCGGTGTTAAAGCCCTTTTTGCAAATGAGGAACTCGCTTCGTGGATGAGTGAAAACAAAATGCAGTTCTCATCTGCCAACTCGATCAATATAGGTCGTCTGGTGCCTCAGATAGTTTATTATGTGTATGCTTATACCAGACTTCTTAAAGAAGAACGTATAAGGGATAAAGAATATATAAATGTAACCGTTCCTACCGGTAATTTCGGAAACATACTTGCAGCATATTATGCTAAACTTATGGGACTTCCGATAGCAAAACTCATATGTGCATCCAATGAGAACAAGGTTTTGTATGATTTCTTCAAAAGCGGGACATATGACAGAAACCGTGAATTTATATTAACATCGTCCCCTTCGATGGATATCCTTATATCAAGTAATCTTGAGAGGCTTATATATCATATATGTTCAAATGATCCGAATAAGTGCAGGTCTTTGATGGAATTGCTTTCAAGGACCGGAAGGTATGATATAAGCGATGAGATGCAGCAAAAACTCGAGATGTTTGAGGGCGGTTTTTGCGATGAAGATACTACTCTTAAAACCATTGCAGGCATATATAAATCCTGCGGCTATCTGATAGATACTCATACAGCTGTGGCAGCAGGCGTATACAAGTCATACAGGAACAGGACCGGAGACCAAACTCCTACAGTGATAGCATCTACCGCAAGTCCATACAAGTTTACGGGAAGTGTTCTTCGCGCCATAGATCCCGGATATGTATCTGATGATGATTTTGATAAGGCCGACAGACTGTTTGAATTAAGTGGGGTTCCTATTCCTTCTGCGGTAACGGATATCCGTACAGCTCCCATTCTCCATAAGACCATATGTGAGGTTGATGAGATGGAAGCGGTGGTCAGAGATTTTTTGTCTAAATAATGAGGTAGGGTAAATGGATTTTAATGTTTTTGATATTCTGGTAATAGTATGCGGACTTTATATGGCATATTGTGCTGTTATGATGAAGACAAAAGGAAGGATCAATTCCGGCGTAGTCATGAGCCGAGGTATTGATGAAAACCAGATTAAAGACAAAGAGGGATTCATATCTTATATATGGTGGAAGCTTTTGATCGTAGGACTTTTATGTTCCGCATCGGGAATTTTTAACATGATATACCAGTCTGTTGCCGAGACATCGGAACAGTATGTGCTTATACAGATAATAGTCAATGCCGTATTTTTTGTTCTGCTGATAGTTTACGGGATAATAGTAGCCAGAGCACAGAAAAAATACTTAAAATAAAACCACGGATACATACGGACGATTTATGAATTAATATAAGAGGAGAGAATGTCCATGGCATCAAATGGAGTATCATCTCCCTGCTCTTCATCGTATTTTGCAAAGAAATCTTCCAGGGCTTTGAGCATGTCCGGACGTGTTATTGTCTTTAACAGATATCCCTGAGGATGAAGAGCGATGACTTTCTGCACACTTTCTCTGTCACCCTTTCCGGTAAGAAATATTACAGGTATATTGGCATTCGACTTATCTGCACGTATCATCTCTAATAATTTGGGACCTGAACAAACAGGCATTTCATAATCCAAAAGAATAAGATCCGGATTATTGGTTGCAAGATAGGATATGGCATTTGTGGCCGAACTGACCATTATTACCTTATATACAGGATCGAGCCATGTTCTTATGGCATGAAGAAATGTACCGGAATCATCTACGACAAGTATTGTCTTTCTTCCTGATTTGTCTACAACTACATCAAATGTTTCTATAACCTTTTCAACGACATCGCGGGTATTGATGGGCCTTTCGAAGGTGGCGATTATCGATGTGTCCGTAAGGATCTCAAGACAGTCGGTAATATCGTTTGGCATACCCATGATCATACATTTTTTGTCATTAAAACTGGCCTGATCTTTAAGGAAGACCAGCTCGGAAACATGGTGAAATGAAGTATCTTTTTCAACATTTATGAAAATACAGTCAAACTTGTCGACGATACTTGAGATTTCATCAATGTTAAAAGCAGCACTACCACAGTGGAAATCATGTTTGGTAAGTGCTGTAATTATCGCATTTATTAAGAAACTAGGTGATTCCTGTATAAAAAGGATCCTTTTTTCCATATTTGTTCCTCAAAATATCATATGAAAATATAACCTAATTCATTATACCAAAACTTTACATAATATTAAACAGAAAGATTACACAAAAAACGTTTGACTTTATAAAATTTGTGTTAAAATAATTATGTATGAACTTTTGCATATATATAAATATGACATAAATCTACATTATTAATTGGGAGGTGACCGATATGGAACCTGTAAAATTTGATCAGATCCGCAATTCCATGCAGGCTGAGAGTTATGCTCGTATGCAAAGCATTAAGAAGTCGGATCTGCCTTCTGAAACTGACAACGGTCAAAAGGCTGCTGCAGAGAATACGGAAAGAGTACAGAGCCGCGTTGAGGACGCTGCATCAAAAGGTGTGTACGGAAATGTGCTTGATATATCGGAAGACGGGGATACTGTATCTGCAAGACCTGAAGCATTACAGAAACTGGATGACGGTATGGTCATGCTCAGGCAGGATGTCCCGAATACGGAGAACGAAAAAGCCGAGTCTAAGCCTGAAGATGCGAAGAGCCTGATGGAACTTGAAGAAGCTGAAGCTGAAAAGCGACAGCAAATACGTGAAGAGTTAGAAGCCAAGGCTGAAGCAGCCAAAGAAGCCAGAAAAGAATTACTTGACGAAAACATGAAGGCCGACGAAGAACAGGAAGAGGAGAAATCCCGTGTGAATGAAGAAACTTCTAAGGCAGCTCAAGATGAGAAGGCTTCGGATCAGAAGGATTCCGACAACACGGCCGATAATAAGAACGTAGAAGAAAAGATCAACAGCCGCCAGCGTGACACTCAAATGGAAAGAAGGGCTGAACTTGAAGAGGAAGGTCCGGATGCCGAAGATGACCTGCAAAAGGTTAAGGATAACAATAAAGAATTTAATGAAACCATGGGAACCATAAACGCGGCTGCGGACCAGGATGCACTCGAGTCAGATGCCCTTATTACAGCAGCAGAAAACGGGCGGGTAGATATCATAAAGGATATTTTTGATCCCAATTCCGATAAATGATCCGTTCCGGAGATGATTTATAATAAGAAATAATGATCAAGGGACTGCAGGAATTATCTTGTAGTCCCGATTTATTTGCAGACAGACAGGAGAAAAATGAAAAAGCAATCTATAAGTAATAATTGGACAATGCGTATTATCGGGGAAAACGTATATGGAATGGATCAGGAAATCCCCGTAAGCATTCCCGGAAGCGTTTACAGTGCCATGCTTGAGGGCGGATATATGCCCGATCCCTTTTATCGTGATAATGAGCTTGAAGCACTTAAACTCATGGATAATGACTTTGAGTTTAAAGCGACCTTTGAACTTACCTGGGAAGAACTGGCATCAGAATACTGTACCATACGTTTTGAGGGAATCGATACGATTGCGGATATTTATCTAAACGATGTCCTTATAGGCTGTGCAAACAATATGCACAGGAGCTGGGATTTTGATATCCATCTGTTTGGACGTATAGGTGAAAATGTGTTGAGGGTTGTCATACACAGCCCGGTTAAATATATAAGAGAAGAAAATAAGAAGTGTTATACAGGCGGTTCCAAGGAGGCGATGAGCGGCTTTTCACATATAAGAAAAGCCCATTGCATGTATGGGTGGGACTGGGGGCCCAGACTTCCCGATGCAGGTTTATACAGGCCTGTTTTTCTGATCTTCGGAGATAAAGCCAAACTAGAAACGGTGCACGTAACCCAAAAGCACATTCCGGTTGAAAAGAAGATCATAGAATCCGTGGATGCTGAAGGAAATGACTATGTCCAGACTTGTACCAAAAAGGCTGACGTTACTTTGGACTTTGAAATTTATCAGATCGTGTTCGCTCCTGAGACTCATACCAGGGTACATATCAGTGTGTTAGAAGAAGGCGGAAGAAAATGGGAGATCGCCGATGCGGACAAAGAAGGCTTTGAAATAGAGGTGAAGGATGCAAAATTATGGTGGCCTCACGGCTATGGCACACAGCCTCTGTATGATGTCTGTGTCTCTATATTTGATGAGCAGGATAAACTTCTGGATGAGTGGAAGGCTCGTATAGGGTTAAGGACAGTCACGGTAAATACGGATAAGGACAAATGGGGGTGCACCTTTGCACACGAAGTGAACGGCCTTAAGATATTTGCCATGGGGGCAGATTATATACCCGAAGATAATATCTTATCCCGGGTAAATCGTAAGCGTACCGAAAGCCTGCTTAAAGATGCGGTTTTTGCTAATCATAATGTGATAAGAGTCTGGGGCGGCGGATACTACCTTGACGATTATTTTTATGACATATGTGATGAACTGGGACTTCTTGTATGGCAGGATTTCATGTATGCATGTGCGTCTTATGAACTTGATGATGAGTTTGAGGCTAATATAATAGCCGAGACCGAAGAAGCGGTCAGGAGACTCAGACATCATGCATGTCTTGCTGTATGGTGCGGAAATAACGAAATGGAAACACAGACACTTGACGGAGTATGGGAGACTACTCCCAAGCAGAAGTCCGACTACACCAAGATATTTGAATATATCATTCCAAAAATAGTTAAAAAAGAAGACCCGGAAAAGTTTTACTGGCCTTCATCACCCTCTGCAGGCGGGAATTTCGAAAACCCGTGGAACGAGGATATAGGCGATACTCATTACTGGGATGTTTGGCACGGAGAAAAGCCGTTTACGGATTATAGAAAGTATTTTTTCAGATATCTTTCCGAATTCGGTTTTCAGTCCTTTCCGTCCATGGCAACCATCGAGTCGTTTACTGAACCCGAAGACCGTAATGTTTTTTCCAGGGTAATGGAGATGCATCAGAGAAACCGTGCGGCAAACGGAAAGATCATCAAATACTTGAGTGCTACATATCTTTATCCCACATCTTTTGAGATGCTTGTATATGCATCCCAGCTTCTGCAGATGGATGCAATAAGATACGGAGTTGAACACTTCAGACGTTTCAGAGGCAGATGCATGGGAACTGTAGTTTGGCAGTTAAATGATATCTGGCCGGTTGCAAGCTGGGCGAGCATAGACTATTACGGAAGATGGAAAGCCCTGCATTATGCGGAAAAGAGAATGTTTGCATCGGTCCTTATTTCCGCCGAAGAAAACGGTGAGATCAATCTTCGTCCATACTGCATAGAGGAACCGGCTCCGATAGAATTAAGTGCAAGGCTTAATGTTTCCAATGAAACAGCAGAGAGTATATCCGGAACAGTTATTTGGAAACTTTGCGATCCCTTAAGCAGGGAGATAAAGTCAGGAAGTTTTGAAACTACAGTTCCTGCGCTATCAAGCTTATGGTTTGAGCCACTGGATTTTTCCGATATGGATCCGCTTGAGATAAATTTGAGTTACGGGTTTGTGGCCGGCGATAAGGTTATATCAGAAGGAACATGCTTATTTACCGCTCCCAAACATTATCATTTTGCAGATCCCAAACTCAGCTTTGAGATACAGGGAGATAATATTGTTGTCAGATCCGATGCATATGCTCAGAAGGTTATGATAGGCAATGCGGCAGGAGATTTAAGGCTTTCGGATAACTTCTTTGATATGTCTGCCGGAGAGAAAAAAGTGGCTATAGTATCCGGTACGCCCAAAAATATATATGTTAAAAGTGTATATGACATAAGGTGACTTTCGGCTTTTTTTTGTAAATATTTATCTAAAATATTGGCATATAACCTCCATTAGTTGTATAATAATAAAAGCGGTTATCCGCAGATATTTCTAATGGAGGTAATTTTATGAAGAAACAGAGTAAAGGTTCGGGGTACGGTCTGAACAGCATTAAAGCAAGACTTATTATCATAATGGTTGCGCTTTCGATGATACCTATAATTATTACAACCATTATTGCCGTAAGAACCATGACAAATCAGGCGCTTGAAGACGGAGAAGCGCTCAATCTCAGGCAGGCAGCGGTTCTCGAGGCAGATTTTAACGGCCTGATCGAGCAAAATATAAGTATGCTTGAACTGCTGGCCGGTGAGGATATGACGCTTAATCTTATAGCCAATCCTACGGATGAGGCTCTTCTTAGTGAAGTTAAGCATTCGCTTGAACAGGTTGATGCGGTTCTTGCTGATAGCAACTCAACAGTTCTGACAGGTGCAGACGGACAAAATATCGTACGTTCAACAGGAGATCTTGTAAACATCGCGGAACGTGGATATTTTACAACCGCAATGAAGGGGACGGTTAATATTTCCAACCCTACGGTTTCCAAGACAACAGGCAAGCTTATCTGCGTTATAGCTGTTCCCGTAAAGGATGCAAGCGGTGCTGTAGTAGGCGTTCTTACACGTAACTACGGAGTATCGATCCTTCACGATATGCTCGTTGAAGAAGCAGGTGAAGATCAGGTTATGTTCATGACCGATACAGATGGTATCGTTATCGCTCACTCAGCTCATGAGATCAATTCAGAATCTGAAGAAGATGACAGAAGTGCTTCCGAGTTCTTCACTTCTACAGCCGATACCGGCACATGTATCTCTGATGAGATAGGATACAAGCAGGTAATGTCATGGAATAAGGACGATATAACCGGATGGAGTATCGTTGTTGCAAGAGAATATGATTCTATGATGAGCGGTGCAAAGAGAACGACCATAATATTTATCGTAATAGGCGTAGCTCTTGCCTTGGCAGCGGCTGCTATTGCACTTTGGATGGCAACAAGCATTAATAAACCGATCGAACTGCTTAATGATTCACTTTCCGATCTGGCAGACGGACAGTTTACCGAGATCACCAAGTACACTGATCGTAAAGATGAGTTCGGTACAATGGTTAATGAAACCAATACGGTTATCGCAAAGATCAAGGAAGTTGTTTCCGATCTTAAGAATGTAATGGAGAACCTTAGTGAATCTTCCACACTTCTTGCAGAGTCAGCAGGTCAGATCAGCCAGACTACCGACGATGTTTCCGAAGCTGTTCAGGAGATTGCAAAGGGCGCTACCGATCAGGCAGATACTATCCAGCGTGCTTCCGAAAATATGGGTATGCTTTCGGATGCAATCCAGGAAGTTGCCAATAATGCCGAAGGTCTTGCTACAACCGCTTCTTCCATGAACGATCAGAGTATGTCTTCTGCAAACGCTATGGGCGACCTTGCAGATAATATGGAAGCGATGAGCAGAGCTATGGATGAGATATCCGAAGGCATGAATGCAACGAACGCAGCGGTTCAGAGTGTAAATGACAGAGTTGACGGTATCACATCTATTGCATCACAGACCAACCTCCTTGCACTTAATGCTTCTATAGAGGCAGCAAGAGCAGGTGAAGCAGGACGCGGATTCGCAGTTGTTGCTGAAGAGATCGGAAAACTTGCTACAGAGTCTGCTGATACCGCAAATGAGATCAGAGCCGAGATGGAAACTCTGTTAAAGCAGTCACAGAACGCTATACAGAAGACCAAAGAAGTTACCGATATCAGTGAGAACGTTAATGCGGTTCTTCAGAATACGGTTGCTCAGATCAATGAACTGATCGGCGGCGTAGGAACAACAGTTGACGGCGTTACCACAATATCCGGTCTTTCTCAGGAAAGTGCAGCAAGCAAGTCGATCATCGTGGATGCCATGGATTCCCTTTCAGCTATATCCGAGGAGAATGCAGCATCTACACAGCAGACTTCCGCTTCCATGCAGGAACTTAACGCTACGGTCAATGTTCTTTCACAGTCAGCAAGCGATCTTAACGAACTGGCTAAACAGCTTGAAGAGGATCTTAACTTCTTTAAGATGTGATCATAAGATAGTTTTTAATACATATTTATATAAAACATATGGCAATCGTCAGGTTGCCATATGTTTTTTTGCTTTCGGATAAGATAATCAACCTTTATGATAGGATAATTTATATACTTATGTTTTAATATTGTATCTTGCACAAAACAATAACGCATGATACAATATTTTTTGTATAGTTTAACTATATATTACTTGCATAAAAAAGGAGACAACGATATGAAGAAAAAAGGCAAAATGGGGTTACTTCCCATACTCTTGATCCTGGGTTTGGGGCCACTGATCTTAGCATCGGTCATACTTGGCGTAGTTGCAGGAAAAGAGCTTAGCATCAACATGGAAGAAGATGTATATAAGGAACTTCGTGTTGCAGCTGAAGGTTTAAGAATGTATTACGAATGGGATGTTGTAAATGTCGGAGAACCGACATATGAGCATGATTATGTCGACAGTCTTAAGTCAGACGGAGTTGAATTGACATTGTTCATGGGTGATACACGATTTATAACGTCTCTTAGGAAAGATGACGGTTCACGTAACGAGGGCTCTCAGGCATCGCCGGAAATCTGGGCATCGGTTAAGGCCGGCAATGAATTCCATGCAGACGGAGTAGTCATAGGCGGTGGAGAGTATTATGTATATTATCTCCCTGTACGTGATGCCAATAATAATGTAATAGGTATGGCTTTTGCCGGTGAAACTGAGCAGGCGGTCAAAAGTTCTATCTCTAAAGTTGTAAGAATGGTAGTAATAATAGCAGTTGTAATAGTTATTCTTTGCGCACTGCTTGTATTCTTTGTTGCCAGAGCGATCAAGAATCCCATCGCTGCCATAGCAGAAGTATCATCTGCAATGGCTAAGGGCGATCTTACTACATCTTTGGAAGCACAATCTGCAGTTGCAGAAGTTGATCAGGTAATCGAGTCAGTCCATTCGCTCCATTCCAATATGACTGACGTAATAGGCCGTGTAAGTTCCGGCGCAGGAACTATCAATTCCGCAATGGGCGATGTTTCCGAAGCTACCGATACCTGTAATCAGGCAGCTGACGGAATTACGGGTGCTATTACTGAACTTAGCAAAGGCAGTATGGAAATGGCTGAATCAGTTCAGAATATTGCGGGCAGCATGACTGAAATGGGCGAGAGTATCGATGAGGTTGCAAACCTTGCCGAGACTACCAGCAGTGTTGTTACTGCAGCAAGAGACGTATCCGAGGATGCTAAACAGAAACTTGATGATCTGATGAGAGCTAATTCCAAGACTGTTGAGATATCTGATGATGTAGCCCGTGGTATCACAGAGTCAAATGAGGCTGTTGAGAATATCCGTACTGCAGCTGAAACTATCGCTTCTATAGCAAGCCAGACTAACCTTCTTGCACTTAATGCTTCGATCGAGGCTGCAAGAGCAGGCGAGGCAGGTAAGGGATTTGCGGTTGTTGCTGATAATATCAAGAATCTTGCTGCACAGTCCGATGAATCTGCAGGAGAGATCCAGACAGTTATAGCTGATATCGTCGCCAAATCTGCACGTAACGTATCTCTGGCTGAACAGATCAAGGAAGCTGTATCAAACGAAGGTACCGTTCTTGTGGAAGTTGAACAGGGATTTGAACAGGTAGAGCAGAGCATAGAGCAGTCGACCGAAGCTATGCAGCAGGTTGCAGGCAAGGTTGAAGCTGTTAACTATGTTAAAGACAGGATACTCGATGAGATCTCTACACTTTCATCTATTTCCGAAGAGAATGCGGCTTCTACGGAAGAGACAAACGCATCCATGCAGGAGATGGCAGCTAACATAGCTATGATACAGAATGAGACATCATCTACCAAGAGTCATTCCGATGAACTCCAAAGTGCCGTTGATTTCTTCAAGATTTAATGATTTGTTTATTGTTTTTATATAGGTATTTAAGCAACCCCGTTCTTGTAGGACGGGGTTGTTTTTGGTATGATAGCATAGACATTTATTTATGATCAGAGGGTTTATATATGAGTGAATTTGAAAAAAGATTTGGCAGATATGCGGTCCGTAATCTGCCGCTTATAATGATAATATGCTATGCGGTCGGATATGCCATAAGATATATCAATCCCGAATTTCTATTGCTTTTAAATCTCGATCCTTACAAGATCATTCACGGACAGATATGGAGGATATTGACATGGCTGCTTGTTCCCCCGAATGATAACAACATCTTCTGGATCGTGGTCATGCTTTTTTGCTACTATTCGATAGGCGTGAGTCTTGAACGTACATGGGGTACATATAAGTTTAATGTATACATATTCTCGGGTATCCTGTTAACTCTTGTCGGGGCTTTTGTCATACTCGGTATATCATATCTTGCAGGAGGCTCGCTTGTTGCGGCAATCTACAGTCAGTATGTTGCGGCAGTTTTCAGTACTTACTACATAAATATGTCGATCCTGCTGGCATTTGCGATGACATTTCCCGATGCGATGTTTCTGTTTATGTTCTTCATTCCGGTCAAGGCTAAATGGATGGCTATAGTGTATCTTGTTATACTGGCTATTCAGTTTATAACCGGTGGTCTTTTTGTCAGGGTCGCATTGGGTATGGCACTTCTTAACTTTGCAATCTTTTACTTTACAAACAGAAGAGGCCTTGGGGTTAAGCCCGTACAGATGAGAAGAAAACAGACAACCGTAAAAAGGGATCTTAGCCGGTCTTCGGGAAGGGTTACAAGACATAAATGTGCCATATGCGGGCGTACCGAAGAAGATGTACCGGATATGCAGTTTAGATTCTGTACCAAATGCGAAGGTAATTATGAGTATTGCGAGGATCACCTCTACACTCATACACATGTGAGGATGAGCTGATGGATAAGGAAAAACAGTTTTCCGATATGCTGGCAGGTCTTATAGAACAGGGCCGTGAGAATGATAATTTCCTTGAGTCTTCCGTTGTTGATGCGGCATGCTCCGAATACGGACTGGACGATTCAAAACTCGATCTTGTCTATGATTATCTCAAAAAAAATCATATAGGCGTAGGTGAACCTCTTAAGGATTCAGATTATCTCGAATCCGAAGAGATAAATTACCTTAACATGTATCTTGAGGAACTAAAGGCATTACCTTCTTTTTCTGAAGGCGAGAAAGAAGCGGTCACATTGTCAGCGATGGCAGGTGATACGGATGCACAGTCAAGACTTATTGAGATGCACCTTATGAATGTGGTGGAGATAGCTAAACTCTATGCAGGGCAGGGTGCATTTATAGAAGATCTTATCGGCGAAGGCAATATTGCTTTAAGTGTCGGAGTTACCATGCTCGGCGCACTTGAACATCAGAGTGAAGCTGACGGTATGCTGGCCCATATGATCATGGAAGGTATGGAAGAGTATCTTGATGAATTCTCCAAACAGAACGCACAGGATGAGAAAAACCTTAAGTCTGTAAATGAGGTGGCGGATAAGGCACGTGAACTGTATGAAGAACTCAGACGTAAAGTTACGATAGAGGAACTTATGCTTGAGACCGGACTTAGTAAAAATGCCATACAGCGTGCGATCACTTTTTCGGGAGATAAAATCGAATACATCGATACAACCGGTCTTTCATCGGGTGGAGAATGATCCGTTATGTCCAAATTCATTGATTCACTTTCAGACAAAACTTCATATAATGAATTTAAGTATGTGATACAGGACTCGGGAAGCTATGGCATAGGGGCAAAGTATTCCTATGAAGAGTGTATGCAGTGTGAGAATGTTCCTTTTAAGTTCAAGGCGATAATCGAGCACTATATCAGTAAGGATACGATGCGAGAGACCACCATAGAAAGTCACCTGTATTATCTTACGGAGGATATGTTTTCCGCCAGAACCTACAAAGAACTGAAGGCTAAAGTTAAGATAGGTATTTCGGAGGAGAAGAGATCCTTTTTTTCCAAAAGAACAAAGAGAATATACAGCGAAAGGATCATGTCCGTTGACGATTTTACGCAGATGAGCGTATCCGAGAAGAAACAAAAGAGTGTGGCTGTATATGAACTTATAATATCAAAACTGGCACTT
Organism: Lachnospiraceae bacterium; assembly: GCA_024691305.1. Lineage (GTDB taxonomy): Bacteria > Bacillota > Clostridia > Lachnospirales > Lachnospiraceae > XBB2008. The sequence goes on from JAILNS010000046.1 coordinate 72,919, forward strand.
ATGAGTTTTTCGGTATAATTTTTGAAACTACAGGAGATCAAAATGACACGCAAAGAAAAATTGGACAAAATTAAAAATCTGACCGCTTATACGGTGATCGAATCCATCGACATTAAAGATCTTGATTCTTTGGGAGTCATACTTAAACACAACAAAACCGGTGCACGAGTATCGCTTCTTATAAATGAGGATGATAATAAGGTCTTCTATATAGGCTTCAGGACGCCGCCTACGGATTCGACGGGTGTTGCGCATATAATCGAGCACACGGTACTTTGCGGATCCGATAAATATCCGGTTAAGGATCCTTTTATCGAACTTGCCAAGGGCAGTTTAAACACCTTCCTTAATGCCATGACATTTCCGGATAAAACCGTGTATCCCGTAGCAAGCTGCAATGCCAAGGATTTTGAGAATCTTTGCGATGTATATCTTGATGCCGTTTTTCATCCGAATATCTATCATGAAGAGAAGATATTCAAACAGGAAGGCTGGCACTATGAACTCGATGATCCGGATGCCGAGTTAAAGATCAACGGTGTAGTTTATAACGAGATGAAGGGTGCTTTCTCAAGCCCCGATGACGTCGTTGACAGGGAGATATTAAATGCTCTTTTCCCCGATACTTCATACGGGGTTGAATCGGGCGGACATCCTGATAACATTCCCGATCTGACCTATGAGAATTTCCTTAATTTCCATAAGAGATATTATCACCCGTCCAACAGCTATATCTATTTCTACGGCGACTGTGATATGGCCGATAAACTTGAGGCTCTTGATAAGGATTATCTGTCTAAGTATGAGGCATTAAGCATAGATTCTTCGGTTGAAGTGCAGAAGGCTTTTGATAAGACCTTCTATGCAAAAAAGGATTATCCTATAGCAGAGACGGCACAGGAAGAGGGACATACTTATCTTACTTATGAGACTGTTGTGTCGGATAATAATCTTAATGCGGAAGAGTACATTGCTTTTTCCATGCTGGATTATGCTCTGTGCTCAACTCCCGGAGCTCCCGTGAAAAAAGCCCTAATCGATGCAGGCATAGGCAAGGATGTCTACAGCACTTATGAAAACGGTACCATGCAGCCTTATTTTTCTATCATCGCCAAGGATACCGATTATGATAAACAGGATGAATTCGTATCGGTAATAGAACGCGTGCTTGATGATCAGGCAAAAGGTGTACTCGACCATGAGTCCCTTCTTTCAGCCCTTAACCTGTTTGAATTTAAGTATCGTGAAGCGGATTACGGAACTTATCCCAAGGGACTTATGATAGGTCTTCAGATGCTTGACAGCTGGCTTTATGATGATATGAAGCCTTTTATTCATGTTATATCAAACGACGTGTATGCATCGCTTCGTGCAAAGATAGATACCGGTTATTACGAGAAGCTTATCACAGACAGACTGTTAAACAATAAGCACAAGGCCGTACTGGCCATATGTCCCGTAAAGGGCCTGACTTCCAAAAAAGATAAGGAACTTGCAGATAAACTTGCTGCATATAAAGCAGGATTAAGTGCTGATGAGATAGACAGGATCGTGCAGGATACCAAGGACCTTGCGGATTATCAGGAATCCGGAGATTCTCCTGAAGCACTTGCCACTATACCTATGCTCACAAGAGAAGATATGCGTAAGGAGGCTAATCCTTTTGTCTGGGAAAGAAGGGATCTGGACGGTCACGAGTGTATATATCACAATATAAATACCAACGGTATTGGATATATACGATATATGTTTAAGACAGATTCCGTATCGGCTGATGAGTGGTCTTATATTGGACTTCTTAAATCGGTTATGGGACTTATGGATACCGAAAACTATGGGTATGCGGAATTGTTTAAGGAAATCGGTTTAAAGACCGGCGGTATAGCTCCTTTTACCAATATGTTTATCAATGCTTCAGACACCGGAATATATACCGTTACTTATGATATCAAGGCCAAAGTATTCTATTCGGGACTTGCCGATGCCGTGAGGCTTATAAAGGAGATGTCACTCACCACCAAATATGATGATAAGGACAGGCTTCGCGAACTTGTGGATGAGATAGTTTCACACATGCAGGCATCAATGATATCTGCGGGGCATCAGGTCGCAGCTGCTGCGGCGACTGCCCAGTTTTCGGCTTCAGATGCTTTGATGGATCGTATAAACGGTATACCGTTCCTGCGAATGATGGAAGATCTTCAGGCAAATCTTGATTACAGATTCAAAGAGGTTTCCGATAAGTTATACGAACTGTGTAAGAAACTGTTCAGACCCGAGAATATGATCATTGATTACATAGGTGATGAAGATTCGTTTGAAAAATTCAGAGATCTTACCAAAGACTATATCGCTGCACTTTTTGACGGTGAATATACAAAGGATCATAAACAGGTTGAACCTGTAAAAGATACATCCGCCTATACTTCTGCAGCTCAGGTTCAGTATGTTGCAAGAGCCGGAGATTATCTGCACGCCGGACTTAAGTATACCGGAGCATTGAGAGCACTCAAGGTCATGATGGGATATGATTATCTCTGGACGCAGGTCAGAGTCCGCGGCGGTGCATACGGATGTATGAGTGCATTTACGCGTACCGGTAAAGGTTATTTTGTTTCATACAGGGATCCTAACTTAAGAAGAACTGTAGGCGTGTTTGAAGGTGCTGCCGATTATGTAAGGACTTTTGATGCCGATGAACGCACCATGACTCAGTATATAATAGGCGCCATAGCAGATCTCGATGTACCTATGACGCCCAAGTCCAAGGGTGCATACGGCCTGACCGCATATATGACACAACTTACTTATGACATGCTTCAAAAAGAAAGAGATGAGCTTTTAAGTGTTACTCCCGAAGTCATCAGGTCGCTTGCTTCATATATAGATGCTATAATGGAAACAGGTGCATATTGTGTAGTGGGCGGGGAAGAGGTCATTAGAGAATGTGCCGGAGATTTTGATCATGTGGAACCGCTCTTTGCCGGTTAATATCCTACGGAGGTATGTATGAAAAGAGAATGTAAGACGAAGAATGTAACGAAAGGCCGCTTTACTCGGCTGCTCATAGTTGGGGCTATGCTTGGTATATGTCTTGCAGGCTGTGGAAGTTCTTCTTCGGGAAAATACGATGCTGTTACCAGTGAATCTGCATATGATTACGATTATGACGATGCTTATGAGGAAGCAGCGGAAGCTGAAGAATATATGGGGGAAGGACTATCCGATACCGCCGGCGAAGGTTCCGAAGTGGAAGTTTCAGAAGGTGCAAAGCCCACACGTAAGCTCATACGTACCGTTAATCTTAATCTGGAGACCTATGAGTTTGATTCTACCACGGCTTCGGTAACGAGTCTGGTAAACTCGATGGGCGGCTATATAGAATCCAGTTCTGTAGACGGAAATAATTCCTCTTATAACCGCTGTGCAAGTTATACGCTCAGGATACCCGCACCTCAGGCAGATACATTTATTAACTCCGTCGGTAAAAATGCAAATATCACTCACCAGGAAGAGAGCATGGAGGATGTTACTCTTAAGTATGTGGATATAAACAGTCGTAAGGAATCACTCCAGGTTGAGTATTCAAGACTTGAGGAACTGCTGTCGCAGGCTTCGGATGTCGAAGAACTGATATATATCGAGAGTCGCATGAGCGAAGTACGATATGAGATAGAGTCGATCGAATCTCAGCTTAGAAGTTATGATAATCTTGTAGACTATACCACTATTTACCTGTATGTAAGCGAAGTGCGTGAATATACCGAACCCGAACCGGTCGATGACTCGGTCGGAGCACGTATCGGAAGAGGCCTTGCATCGGCATTTGAAAATATTGGGAATTTCTTTAAGGATCTGCTTGTATTTATAGTAGTTTCGTTGCCGTATATCATTGTTCTGGCATTGCTTGTTGTTATCGTATGGCTGCTCATAAAGGCAATAAAGTCACTTATAAATAATTATCGTAAGAAGCACCCTAAGAAGCAAAAGGGCATGCCCATGCAGCAACCGGTAAATGCAACACATCCCGGACAGATGTATAATCCACAGATGCCTTATCAGGCTGCACCTTCGGCCATGGATAAGAATGTTGACCAAAATAAGGCTCCGGAACAACCTGCTGACCAAAAGCCCGAAGATAATAAAAAAGCGTAAGAACGAAAACTATCATGAGTAATACCAAATCCGGATTTGTGGCTTTGATAGGCAGACCGAATGTCGGCAAATCGACCCTGATGAATAAACTGATAGGTCAGAAGATTGCCATTACAAGCCATAAACCCCAGACAACCAGAAATAAAATACGTACAGTCTATACCGATGAACGGGGACAGATTGTTTTTTTGGATACTCCCGGACTCCACAGATCCAGGAACAAGCTTGGAGACTATATGGTAAGTGTAGCCGAGCATACCTTTAAGGATGCAGATCTGATCTTATGGCTCGTCGAGCCTGATGAAAAGATAGGCGCCGGCGATACTCATATAATGGAACAGCTTGAAAACATTAAAACTCCGATAATCCTGTGCATCAATAAAACCGATACTCTTAAGCAAGATGAGGTACTTCCTGTGATAGCGGCGTATTCATCACGTATGGAATTTGCGGAGATCATTCCGGTTTCAGCGCTTAAAGGCAGGGGGTGTGATGATCTTTTGGATACGATCTTTAAGTACCTTCCCGAAGGTGAGATTTTTTACGATGAAGACACCGTGACAGACCAGCCCATGAGACAGATAACCGCTGAACTTATCAGGGAAAAGGTGCTTCGCAGCATGACCGATGAGGTTCCTCACGGAGTTGCAGTGATCATAGACCGTATGGAATTTAAGAAGCGTATTGTGGATATAGATGCCACTATCATATGCGAAAAGGATTCCCACAAGGGTATGATCATAGGTAAGCAGGGTGCGATGCTTAAGAAGATCGGAAGTGCAGCCAGACGTGATATAGAAGATCTGGTTGAGTCGCAGGTCAATCTCAAACTGTGGGTCAAGGTCAAGAAAGACTGGCGTGACTCAGATATGCTTTTAAAGAATTTCGGTTATGACAAAAAGAATATAGATGACTGAGTATACTGAACTTTCGGGAATGGTCATAAAGACTTCTCCCGTCTCGGAATATAATAAACGTCTTGTCATACTTACTGCGGAAGCGGGGAAGATCACTGCTTTTGCAAGAGGCGCCAGAAAACAGGGCAACAAATTCATGGGTAATACCGAACCGTTCTGTTTTGGAAAGTTTAAACTTCTTGAAGGGCGGGATGCATATACTCTGGTAGAAGCGGATATTTCCAGGCATTTTGAAGAGTTAAGATCCGATTATGACGCTACCGTTATGGCATCGTATTTTCTGGAAATTGCCGATTATTATACAAGAGAGAATATGGAGGCTTATGAAGAACTGAATCTTATCTATGCTTCCGTTCTTGCGCTTATAAGCGGAAAGTTTGATCATAAACTGGTCAAGAGCATATATGAGATAAGATCCCTTGTGATCGCGGGAGAGTTTCCCGGTATTCCGGATGACAGGAAGTTTCTGGATACCACGGTCTATACGGTTGACAGGATTTCAACGATATCTATACATGAACTGTATACTTTTTCGGTATCGGAAGAAGTGATGGATGAACTTGAGTATATCTGCAAAAAAACCATGGGACGCATTGTGGACAAAAACTTCAATTCCACTAAGCTCATGAACAGTTGAATATTATGAATAGCCAGATATACAATGCACTTGCGATATAGAAGCGGATATGCTATATTTAACAAGATAATTTTTTAATGAATATTGCTACATGGAGGATGGTTACATGAAAAAACATATTAAAACCCTTAATACCAGAGACTTAAAGAAATCCAAAACTACAGGCGGTTGCGGCGAGTGCCAGACATCATGCCAGTCAGCATGCAAGACTTCCTGTACAGTAGGAAATCAGACCTGCGAACAGTTCAAGTAAGATACGATCACAGGCCGGTTATATAATTCGATTCTAAACGTAATTTACAGCGGGCAGCGATAAACAGTCGCTGCCTTAGCTATGTATGGAGATATGATACATAAATATAAAAACAACGGTTACAATATAGTTCTTGATATATGCAGCGGAGCGGTTCATGTTGTGGATGACTGTGTCTATGATGTGCTGGACGTTGCCGATGATCTTATGAAGCAATTTGGCCAGTTTTCCGTTATGGATCTGATGGGAGCGATCAGTCTTGCGTGTCAGACTGAGGAAGGCTCTAAGAAATATTCGGTATACAGCACACAGGAGATATCCGAATCCTGTGAGGAAATAGCACAGCTTATATCAGAAGGAATGCTTTACACTCCCGATACTTATGAAGACAGTCTGGTGGATTATAAAAAAAGACAGACTGTAGTTAAGGCTCTGTGCCTTCATATATCACATGATTGTAATCTGGCATGCAGGTATTGTTTTGCGGAAGAAGGAGAGTATCACGGAAGACGTGCACTCATGACTCCCGAAGTCGGAAGGCGCGCTCTTGATTTTCTGGTTGAGAATTCAGGCAGCAGAAGAAATCTGGAGGTCGATTTTTTTGGCGGTGAGCCTCTTATGAACTGGGATACAGTCGTGGATCTTGTTAATTACGGCAGAAGCCTTGAGGAAAGCAATAATAAACATTTCAGATTTACACTTACGACCAACGGTACCCTTCTTCGTGATGATATGCTTGAGTTTATAAATGAGGAAATGGACAATGTTGTCCTTAGTATAGACGGACGTAAGGAAATAAATGACCTCATGCGTCCTCACAGAGGCGGACAGGGAAGTTACGATGAGATAGTTCCCAAATTCATCAAAGTTGCCGAAAGCAGAGATCAGGATAAGTATTATGTAAGAGGTACATTTACGAGAAACAATCTTGATTTTTCCGAAGATGTAAAGCATCTGGCTGATCTGGGGTTTAAGCAGATATCGGTAGAACCGGTCGTGGCAGCTCCCGAAGATGATTATGCTTTACGGGAAGAAGATGTTGACGGCCTGCTTGATGAATACGATAAACTCGCCCGTCTTTATCTGGATTACAGAAGACAAGGTAAGCCTTTTAATTTCTTTCATTTTATGATAGATTTAGAAGGTGGCCCTTGTGTATATAAAAGGCTTTCGGGTTGTGGCTCGGGAACCGAGTATTTAGCGGTCACACCGTGGGGTGATCTGTATCCGTGTCACCAGTTTGTGGGCAATGAGGATTTCCTTCTCGGAAATGTCTTTGAAGGTATTAAGAATACGGATATAGTTGATGAGTTTAAATGCTGCAACGTATATGCCAAACCCGAATGCAGAGACTGTTTTGCAAGGTTTTACTGCAGCGGCGGATGTGCGGCAAATGCATATAATTTTCACGGCAGCATCACAGATGTATATGAGCTTGGATGCAAGCTTCAGCGCAAACGCATAGAATGCGCGATAATGATCAAGGCAGCTTTGGCTGATGATGAAGAAGGAGATATGAAAAAATGATGAAGAAAAGGAATGCCATAATTTATCTGATCGTACTTTTGCTTGTAATGGTCGGTCTTGGATATATGGCAATTTTCGGAGTAGGTGCAGACAAGAGCGGTTCTGCTTCAAGCATCGATTTAGGACTTGATCTTGCCGGCGGTGTCAGTATCACATATCAGGCAGTAGGCGAAGAAGCCCCTTCCAAGGAAGATATGGATGATACTATTTATAAGCTTCAGATGAGAGTGCAGAATTACTCGACAGAAGCTCAGGTTTATCAGGAAGGTACAGACCGTATAAACATTGAGATCCCCGGTGTCAGTGATGCCAACACGATCCTGGAAGAACTCGGTAAACCCGGATCACTTGTTTTTTATGATAAGGATCAAAAAGAAGTCCTTACAGGTTCCGATGTTGATACCGCAGCTGCGGGATCACAGCAGGACAGCATGGGAAATCAGGAATATGTAGTTCAGCTTACACTTACCGAAGAAGGAACCAAGAAGTTTGCAGAAGCAACACAGGCTGCAGTTGCAAACCACGATATCATTTATATCGTATATGACGGGGCAATCGTTTCATCTCCTTCGGTGCAGGCAGCGATAACCGACGGTAATGCAGTCATAACAGGAATGTCAAGTTATGAAGAAGCAGATACTCTTGCTTCCACTATCCGTATCGGTGGTCTTAAAGTCGAACTTGAAGAGTTAAGATCAAATGTGGTAGGTGCACAGCTTGGTTCATCTGCTATTCGTACTTCGCTCATAGCCGGTGCTATCGGCCTTTTGCTGGTCATCATCTTTATGATCGCCGTTTACAGAATTCCCGGTGTCGCAGCAAGTTTGGCACTTATCCTATATACGATACTTGATGTTATCCTTTTGGATGCATTTGAGATAACTCTTACGCTTCCCGGTATAGCCGGTATCATACTTTCTATAGGTATGGCGGTTGATGCGAACGTTATCATATTTGCCAGAGTTAAAGAAGAGATCGGTTCGGGAAGAACCGTTTCGGATGCTCTTAAAACCGGATTTAAGAAAGCTCTTTCTGCTATCATCGACGGTAATATAACAACGCTTATCGCTGCGATCGTACTGGGTATCATGGGTACCGGTTCGATCAAGGGATTTGCACAGACTCTGGCACTCGGTATTTTCTTATCGATGCTCACGGCACTGTTTGTCACCAGGTTTATCATCAGGATATTCTATTCACTCGGAGCAGAAGACGTTAAGTTCTATGGTATCGCCAAGGAAAAGAAACCTGTCGATTTCCTTTCGAAGAGATTTGTATTTATCGGTATCTCACTTGCTGTTATAGTAATAGGTTTTGTGGTAATGGGAGTTAATTCCGGAAGCGGAAAGAATGCTCTTAATTACAGTCTTGAATTTGTAGGAGGTACATCGACAACTGTTGATTTCCCTGAAGAATATACACTTGACCGGATAGACAGTGAGATAGTTCCTTATATAGAAGACATAACCGGAGACAGCAATGTTCAGTCTACCAAGGTTGCAGGATCCAATCAGGTAATCTTTAAGACACGTACTTTAAATGTGACCGAAAGAGAAGCATTTGTTACGGCGATGGTAGACAACTTCTCGGTTGATGAGTCATCGATAACCGCTGAAAGTATCAGCTCGACCATATCAAATGAAATGAGGGCGGATGCTGTAATAGCTATCGTGGTAGCTGCTGTATGTATGCTGATCTATATCTGGATACGATTCAGTGATGTGAGGTTTGCAGCAAGCTCTGTACTTGCTCTTTTACATGACGTACTTGTCGTACTTGCTTTCTATGCAATCGCAAGAGTCAGTGTAGGTAATACCTTTATAGCATGTATGCTTACGATCGTCGGTTATTCGATCAATGCAACGATCGTTATCTTCGACAGGATCAGAGAGAAATACAGGAGTATGCATGATACCAATGATAAGGCGGAACTCAAGGACCTTGTTAATGAGGCTGTTACCCAGACACTTTCACGAAGCATATTTACTTCTTTGACGACATTTATCATGGTTGCATGCCTTTACGTTCTTGGTGTCAGCTCGATCAAGGAGTTTGCGCTTCCGTTGATGGTAGGTATTCTTTGCGGTACTTATTCTTCGATATGTCTTGCAGGAGCAATGTGGTATATCTTCAGAACAGTATTTGCAAAAAAGGCAAAAAAAGCCTGAATTATATATCAGATGATTTTAAGGCCATGCTTAAATGCATGGCCTTTTGTGTTATTATGATAATAGCTGTTTATAAGAGTGGGGAATGTGTATGTCACAGTGGATGATACAAATGAAAAGCGCTGATTATAAGGCACTTACCGAAAAATACGGCATAAGTCCCATGCTTGCACGTATCATACGAAACCGAGGCATGGTAACGGATGAAGAATTTGGTCAGTACTTAAACGGTACCTTAGATGATCTTCATGATACCTCTAAGATGACGGATATGGTCAAAGCCTGTTCTCTTATACAACAGTATATATCCGAGGGTCTTAAATTTCGTATTATTGGTGACTATGATGTAGACGGCATATGCTCTACATATATTCTTATGCGTGGACTCAAGAAATGCGGTGCGGACGTCGATTATGCCATCCCTCATCGCGTTCACGACGGTTACGGGATAAACGATAATCTGATAGATAAGGCTCATGAGGACGGTATAAACGTTATAATCACCTGCGATAACGGTATAGCAGCCTGCGATCAGGTTCAGCATGCCTACAATCTGGGTATACATGTCATAGTTACCGATCACCATGAGATCCCATATGATGAGGATGAGGATACCGGCGAAAGACTGGAGATACTGCCTCCCGCCGAGGCTGTTGTAGATCCTCACAGGGAGGATGATAAATATCCTTTTAGCGGTATATGCGGGGCAGTAGTTGCCTGGAAACTCATAGGGCTGCTTCTTCCAATGTGCGGTATGTCCAGGACGGAATCAGATACTCTTACCGGAGAACTTCTTGAGGAAGCGGCACTTGCTACGGTGTGCGATGTAATGGAACTTAAGGATGAGAACCGTATAATCGTAAAAGAAGGCTTACGACGCATACAAAATACAACGAATACCGGATTAAGAAGTCTTATCAATGCGGTAGGCCTGGATGGCAAAAAGATAACAACATACAGTTTTGGTTTTATATTGGGACCGTGTATGAATGCAGCAGGAAGGCTTGACAGTGCCTCAGCATCATTGGAACTTCTTCTTAGTGAAGATAAAAACGAGGCGGCACTTATTGCAGGTAAACTTAAGTCTTATAATGACGAAAGAAAGGCTGTTACCGAAACCGGTATAAAAAGAGCAATAGAAGATATTGAGAATTCGCCTGTTGGGAGGAATAAAGTTCTGGTAATTTATCTGGCCGGAGTCCATGAGAGTGTAGTGGGACTTATTGCGGGTAAGATCCGTGAGCGCTATGAAAAGCCGGTGATAGTCTTTACCGACGGAGAAGAAGGGATCAAAGGTTCAGGCAGGTCTATAGAAGCTTACAATATGTATGAAGAACTTGCAAAACATAAGGATCTGTACAGCAAGTTCGGAGGTCATAAGATGGCAGCAGGTCTTACCCTTGCAGGAGATGATGTGGATGAGCTGCGGTACCGACTTAATGCTGCATGTACTTTGAGCGATGATGATCTTGTCACTAAGACCATGATAGATCTGGAAATGCCATTTAAGTATGTCACATACTCTTTTATCGAAGAACTGACAAGGCTTGAGCCGTGCGGAAACGGTAATCCCAGACCGGTATTTGCGTTAAGAGGCTTACGTGTTGAAAGGGTAAAACGCGGCGGTAATGAACGCTCACCGCTCAATGTGTATGTAAGAGATGCAGATAACCGCCGGTGGAACCTCAAACTGTTTGACAGAGAAAACGCCTTTTTGGATGGCGCGGATGCAGTATACGGTATGGGGACTGCAGGGGATCTGTGTGACGGGACAGCCGAAGGTGTCATAATTGACGTTATATACAATCCCGCGGTAAATGAATATCGGGGAGAGAGTAATTTGGAATTAACAGTAAATGATTACAGGTTTAAGAAGGAGGATCAGGATGTTTAAGATGGCGATACTCGGTGCGGGCGGTATAGCCGGCACAATGGCAAGGACAATAGCACGGATGGATGAAGTAGAGAGCTATGCGATAGGTTCAAGAAATATATCCAAGGCTGAAGAGTTTGCTAAAGAATACGGCTTTACCAAGGCATACGGCTCATATGAAGAGATGCTTGCAGATCCTAAAATAGATTTGGTATATATAGCCGTACCTCATTCCCATCATCATCAGTGGACGATTGCAGCACTTAATGCGGGCAAAAACGTACTTTGCGAAAAGGCATTTGCGGTAAACGAAAAACAGACGAGAGAGATGATCGAACTCGCAGAGAGTAAGGGACTTTTGCTTACCGAGGCAATATGGACCAGATATATGCCCTCAAGAAGGATGATAACCGAACTGATCGAGAGCGGGATAATCGGACGCATTACCACGGTTTCTGCAAACTTAGGGTATAAGATCGATATGAACGAAAGACTCGTGAAACCTGAACTTGCAGGCGGATGCCTTCTTGATCTTACTGTTTATCCTCTTAACTTTGCGAGTATGGTATGGGGCGATGACATAAAGAAGATATCCGCTTCATGCGTCATGACCGATACAGGTGTTGACGGACAGGATACTGTGATGATCGAGTATGGAGATGGCCGTATGGCAAGCATGTTTACTACCATGTATTCCGTCACGAACCGAATGGGGCTTATATGCGGTACCGACGGATATATAGAGGTTCAAAACATCAATAACCCCGAGCAGATACGCGTATATTCTCCCGATGCCAGTGGACACAGGCTTATTAAATGTCTTGATGTTCCCGAGCAGATAAGCGGATATGAATACGAAGTTCTTGCCAGTATGAAGGCTATAAAAGAGGGCAAAACCGAGTGTCCTGAGATGCCTCATTCACAGACCATACAGATCATGTGCCAGATGGATGAGATCCGCAGGCAATTCGGTATCGTATATCCGTTTGAGTAAACGTGTGATATAATAAAGACTATGGAAAATAAGAGACGAGACAAGATTAATTATTATCTGGATCTTGCCGAGGTGGTTGCTCAGCGCGGTACATGTTTAAGAAGAAATTACGGTGCCGTTATAGTCAAAAACGATGAGGTGATATCATCGGGCTATGTAGGAGCCCCCAGAGGCAGACAGAACTGTTCGGACCTTGGAGTGTGCGTGAGAGAAAAGCTTATGATCCCCCGGGGGGAGAGATATGAGCTGTGCAGGAGCGTACATGCAGAGGCAAATGCGATAATATCAGCACCGAGACATGAGATGATCGGAGCGGCACTTTTCCTGGCAGGAAAGGATGCACGCACGGGAGAGTATGTGGAGAATTCCAATTGTTGTTCGATGTGCAAACGGCTTGTTATAAACGCCGGGATCGTCACGGTCTATGTCAGGGATGACAGAGATCATTATCGCAAGATCGATGTGCAGGACTGGATAGATAATGATGAGTCTGTAGAGGGCGTTACAGGATATTAAACATACGGAGGTATTGAGCAGGATGAAGAACATATTGTTCGTGGCATCAGAGGGAGTTCCTTTTGTTAAGACCGGAGGACTTGCCGATGTAGTGGGTTCACTGCCCAAGTGTATCGATAAGAAATATTTTGATGTGAGAGTAATACTTCCCAAGTATACATCCATCAAGCCGGAACTTAAGGAAAAGATGGAGTATGTTACCCATTTTTATATGGATTTCCATTGGAAAAATGAGTATGTCGGAGTCCTTAAGGCTGTAGTGGATGGCGTTACATATTATTTCATCGATGATGAAATGTATTTCGGTGGCTCAAGCGTATACGGAAACGATCCTCTTTTTGAAATAGAGAGATATGCATATTTTTGCAAGGCTGCATTATCGATCCTTCCCGTGATAGATTTCAGACCCGATCTTATACATTGCCATGACTGGCAGACAGGCCTTATTCCCGTATACTTAAAAGAGCGTTTTGCCGGCGGAGAATTCTATCGGGGCATCAAGACTGTAATGACCATACATAATCTTAAGTTCCAGGGTAAATGGAGCGTAAAGGATGTTATGGATATAACCGGTCTTCCCGGATATTACTTCACTTCCGATAAACTGGAAGCATACAAGGATGCCAACCTGTTAAAGGGCGGACTCGTATATGCGGATGCGATCACAACAGTATCAGCCACATATGCACAGGAGATCAGAACATCCTTCTACGGTGAAGGTCTTGACGGACTGCTTAATGCACGTGCCGGCGATCTTCGAGGTATTGTAAACGGTATCGATACCGAGGTATTTAATCCCGAGACGGATAAGCATCTGCCTCATCCTTATAATGCTATAAACTTCCGCAAGGAAAAAGTTAAAAACAAAAAAGCACTTCAGGAAGAACTCGGGCTTGAGGTAAATGATAAGACCATGATGATCGGACTTGTATCCAGACTTACCGATCAGAAAGGCTTTGACCTGATCGCTTATATCATGGATGAACTTTGTCAGGATGATATACAGATAGTGGTCTTGGGAACAGGTGAAGAGCAGTATGAGAACATGTTCCGTCACTTTGACTGGAAGTATTCCAATAAGGTATCCGCGAACATTTATTACTCCGATGAACTGTCTCATAAGATTTATGGCAGCTGCGATGCGTTCCTTATGCCGTCATTGTTTGAGCCATGCGGACTTTCACAGCTCATGGCATTAAGATACGGTACGGTACCGATCGTAAGAGAGACCGGCGGACTCAAAGATACCGTTGAACCTTATAATGAGTATGAGAACAAAGGTACAGGTTTTTCTTTTGTAAATTACAATGCGCATGAAATGCTTGCAACGATCCGCTACGCAGAACATGTATATTACGACAATAAGCGTGAATGGAACAAGATCATAGACAGAGGCATGGCCGCTGATTTCTCGTGGCAGTCTTCAGCTAACAAATATCAGGAAATGTACGATTGGTTGATAGGCTAGGCTTAAAGCCGCATGAACACTGGCGAGTGTGTGAAAGTTTTTCTGTAAATGAGATATCCTAAGATAATTACGAGCTGAATGGTGGTTAAATATCTATTGTTCAGCTCGTTTTGACTATATATAATTCCGTGAATTTCGTCAAGCGTTATGTTAGAATGAATGCATATTATATTACAGGATAACCTGCAACGAATATAGCGCAACGGTTTTTAGTTTTAATAAAGGTCGGGCAAAAGCCCGACCTTTTAACCAGAGTATAAATACTGTTTACATTGCTGCCAGGTATTCTAACATCATTACGGAGTCCTCAGGATTGAGGAAGAAGAGTTCAATTTCATTGATCTTTCCGTCAGCATACGATGCTGCGACAGTATCGAGTTGTTTGTGATTATTGTCTACAAGAGACATGTGCATTCCCTGTTTGTTTACTAATTCTACATTACCTTTGCATCCGGTGAGTCTGTTAAAAAAAGCTTTAGTGTCCTGAATATTATAAATCTTCATAACCGATACCTCCTTATCTGTGGCTGGAAATGGGATGTTTTGTTTCTTTCTGGTTATATTATCACTGTTTTACCTCCATAATACTATCCGCTTTAAAGACAAATTATATAATAATACGGCAATTGTTATATATTGAAAAAGCGCGAATTTGGGGTGTATAATATAACAAATAAGACATACGATCATAGAAAGAGGGAAAAATGATATCCACAGAGAGTTTCAAGGTAAATGAAAACAGGAAGGAACTATTAAGCAATGAGCCGGGAATACTGCCGTGTATATGCAAATATGTTGATTTTGAGCATTATGTCGGAAACTGTGTTCCGTGGCACTGGCATCAATGGTTTGAAATCAATTATCAGGTAGAAGGAGAGTCGGTGAGTCGGATTGGACAGGAGTCATTATATATGTCTCCGGGAGATGCTGTATTTATTAATGCAAATGTCCTCCATTCGGTCGACTCTGTTAAAGATATACTTCCGAAGTATTATACATTGTTTTTTGATATGGACTTTCTTACCGGGGGATTCAATACCGTTTACAGTCAGAAATATGTTATGCCCGTATTGAGTTCAACAATGGTAAAGTCGTTCGCTATAAGGCCGGATAGTTCGACCGGAATAAGAATGTTAGGATGCATTGCGGATCTTATAGAACTGTTTGATAATGAACCTTTCGGATTTGAATTTAAGATCAGGTCTCGATTAAGTGATTTCTGGATCTTATTGTTAGAGGGAACAGAGGAAATAAGGCGTAAAAGTTCCAATGCCACGAAGATGGATGATAGTAAGATGAGAAATATGATGGAATTCATAGAAAATCATTATTTCGAAAAGATACAGGTAGAAGATATTGCAGGAGCGGCAGGAGTCAGTGCCCGAGAGTGTACGAGATGTTTTTCGAAAGTGATCGGTCAGCCACCTATTGATTATCTTAACCGTTTTAGAATCCGACAGGCAGCCGGAATGTTGGTGGAGACCGATCGCACGATCGGAGATATATCTGAGAGGTGCGGATTTGTATCAGATAGTTATTTTGGCAAGATGTTCAAAGAACTAATGGGGTGTACCCCAAGTAATTATCGAAAAGGGCGGATTACCGGTTGAGAAGATTATAAGAGAAAGAACCCGATATATTCAAATTTGGCTGGCTTGAGTGTTGGTG
>JAILNS010000006.1 GCA_024691305.1 Lachnospiraceae bacterium
ACCATGGCAGCCGTAAAGATAGCGGTGGAAAAGGAATATAAAAAAATCTGTATATGCTGTGCTTTCGGCGGCCGTATGGACCATGCGTTTGCAAACTGCCAAAGCGGAGTTTACGCAGCTAAAAAGGGCTGTGATGTGTGCATTATCGGGAATGATACCCGGGTGTTTTTTATACATAACGGTGAGAAGAAACTGGAATGTGCTGAAGGGTGGTCACTTTCTGTTTTTTCAATGAGTGATGAGAGTACCGGCATCAGTATAGAAGGTACGGAATATGATGTGAGCGGGGTGTCATTAAGCAGTGACTATCCGTTGGGGGTAAGCAATGAATGGAGAGAAAAGATAGCATGCATAAGTGTGGAGAATGGAACTCTTATGTTGGTTGAATCAAGGATGGGAGAATAAGCCGTGTTGAAAAGCAATGGCCGTAAAAATAAAATGAAGGACCTGTCTGCGGGTCCAAGGATTAATTCCGCAATGGGAAAAAATAAAGGCGATAAAAAAATAAACACCGGAGGGAAAGAACCGCTTAGAAAGTCAGGTGACAGATATAACGGAGAAGGCTTAAACGGATGCCCGGTGGGAAAGAAATGTGGCGGCTGTGTCTATACAGGTGTTTCGTATGAAGAGCAGCTCAGATTGAAACATAAGAAACTTGCAGGGCTGCTGGGGCGATATGGTGAGATTAAGCCTGTAATAGGGATGACGGAGCCCTATCATTACAGAAACAAGGTTCATCATGTTTTCTCATGGGAAAAGGGGAAGATTAAGAATGGAATCTATGCAGAGGGCTCGCACAGGGTGATTCCTGTAAATGAGTGTCTTATAGAAGACAGAAAGAGCCAGGAGATAATAAAGACCATAGAAAAGCTCGTGGTATCTTTTAAAATAAAAGTCTTTGACGAGGATACAGGTTACGGACTGCTGCGTCATGTACTGATAAGACGTGGCTTTAAATCCGGGGAGGTTATGGTGGTTCTCGTTGTGGCAGACAGGATGTTTCCCGGAAAGAACAATTTTATAAAGGCTTTGAGGAAAGAACATCCGGAAATAACCACTGTCGTAATGAACATAAACAGGGAAAGAACATCCATGGTACTGGGAGAGTATGAGGATGTGGCATACGGTCCGGGATTTATAGTGGATGAACTGTGTGGATACAGGTTTCGCATATCTTCAAAGTCTTTCTATCAGGTAAATCCTGTTCAGACGGAAGTTCTCTATGGCAAGGCTATCGAGCTGGCAGGACTTAATGGAAATGAAACTGTGGTGGATGCCTACTGCGGCACGGGAACCATAGGACTTATTGCATCCGGACATGCGGGAAAGGTCATAGGTATTGAACTGAATCCCGATGCGGTTAGGGATGCCAGGAAGAATGCTAAGGAAAACAAGGTCACGAATGCTGAATTTATAAAAGGTGATGCAGGAGACTGTATGGAGAGGATGTCAGCAGAAGGTTTAAAACCCGACGTACTCTTTATGGATCCGCCGCGTTCCGGAAGTACGGAGAAGTTTCTTCTCTCAGTGCTCAGAGCTGCACCTGAAAGAATCGTCTATATTTCCTGTGGACCGGAGAGTCTTGCAAGGGATTTAAAACTACTGACTGCAGGAAAAAAATATGAAGTCAGGGCTATCCAGCCTGTGGATATGTTTCCGCAGACTGAGCATGTTGAGACCATCGCGTTGATTGAACGAGTCAGAAATGCGAAGGATTTTGTGCAGATAGGTATCGATGCGGAAGAATATTACAGAATTAAAGACGAAGAAAAAACAATATAAAAACCACGCATTGCGAATGGCTTAAAACTATGGTATGCTTTGCCTATTAGCACGCAATGCGAGGTGATGATATGGATATAGCTAAATCGATAAAAGACTTGAGAGAAAGCACAGGGATGTCACGTAAAGAGTTTTCAGAACATACAGGTATCCCTGTTCGTACATTGGAAGACTGGGAAGCCGGCCGCAGGAATCCTCCGGAATATATACCGAGGCTCTTGGCGTATCAGATAAAATTTGAGGGGATTTTTGCTGGAAAAAAGAAAGCAAAAAATAAGATTGACATTGTTACCGATCCAGATGGGAACAAAATAGTCTTGATAAATGATATTATATTTAAGTCAAGAAGATCGATTAATTGGGATGACATAGAACAGATATTAATGCACTATATCGGGGAATACTATGAGATTGCCGAAACTGCAGAAAAGGTATATATAGGATCAGATTTTCCGGATGAGTTTACACATTCAAAATATACAAAAGCTGTTAGAGGTGCAAATGAGAAGGCAAAGGCTAATGTGATAACTGCAATTGGTGAATTAATCCAAATTTCAGATAAGAAGGCAGAATTCCCGGACTATGGCAACCGTCATGGTAATAAAGCAAAAAACGGATGGTATCGATATGATACAAGGTTTGGGATTCCGGTTTATAGTGAAGTTGGTGAAATTGAGAGATACAATATTTTCAGAGCAAGAATGCTGATTCGATGTGATGCGAATGGTAAATTATTTCTGTATGATATTGTGCAAATAAAAAAAGAAACGAGCACGCCGCTTGAGTAAAAACTGTACGGTAGAAAACTTCGCTTCTTTGAGCGTATGGTACAACATAATCTTTAGAATGTCAACGCAGAAATGATTTTTTGTCGCCCAAAGAAAAAGACGTCGAAGTATGTTAGTTGCTTGAACAAAAACAGGACATTGAGATTCCGGAAGCGTTCAGTAATAAGACAAAAAGCACATTCAGATACTCTTTTGCAGATTTGGAAATGATAAAGAAGATGCGAGTAAAAGTTGTATTAAACAGTGGTGATATTCTGTTAGGGGAGTCGCCACTGTTTCTTGTTCGGCTCATAGGTTGGCTGCCCTTTTTTTCATTCCCGGAAAAACCTTGACAAATCAGAAATTCATAATATAATAACGATTACATAACGTAGATTATATAACGAAAATTATAAAAAGGAGACAGCTATGCCACCTAAAGTCAGAATTACAAAAAAGATGGTTGAGGATGCTTCTTTTGAGGTTATCCGCGCAAGCGGGCATGAGAATTTAAACGCCAGGACGATTGCCGAATACCTGAAATGTTCTACCCAACCTGTTCTTTACAGTTTTAAGAGCGTGGACGAGATAAGGGAAGCTGCATACAAGCTTGCAGATGATTATCATACTTCTTTTATCATGCCTAAAGAGGGCGATAAAGATCCAATGCTTGTTCTCGGACTGAATTATGTTCGCTTCGGTTATGAGGAAAAGAATCTGTTCCGTTTTCTGTTTCAGACAGATAAGTTCGGAGGAATGGATATAGATACCCTTATGGGTAATCCTGAACTGTCAGCGATCATGGAAGTGATGGCAAGAGGATTAGAGTGTGATATTGATGAAGCAAGAGAGATGTTTCTTACATTTTTCTGCATCACACATGGGCTTGCAAGTTTACTTGCAAATAACTCTATGGAATATGATGCGGATGAGTGCGAGAAGATGTTATCAAATGTTTTCTACGGCATGATTGCAGCCGGAAAAGGGGCGGTAAAAAGTGATGGTTGAGAAAAAACAAAAGATAAGCAAAGTGGCAGCAATATTTCTGATCGTAATGACGGTGCTGTCATTCGCTAATTTTATCAGGATAGAAATAGACGGAAGTCTGCTTAAGCTTGCGGGACTCGTGGTGATCGTCGGCGTGGTTGCTTTTTTTGTGACACGAGGAACGAATGATTCAAAATATGAAGGCCTGAATATAAAGACTGCCTTAAGTCAGATGAAGAGCAGGAGAGTTATCGTTCTTGCTCTGATACCTATTGTTCTTGGTGTGACAGAGATTTTTATCGAAAAAGCATTTTTCCCGGAGATTCTGGAACACACGGTGGCAAGGATTCCTTTTGAGATAGATCCGGCAAAGGTTGTCCCGATCATTTTGGAACTACTGCTTGTGCCCTTGGGTGAAGAGATTGCGCTCCGTGCGTTTTACCAGAAGCAAATGGACAAGCTGACAGGTTTTATTCCGGCACTTATTATTGCTTCATTTATTTTCGCTATAGGACACTTTTCATATGGAAATCCGGCTATAGTGGCAGTGGATCTGGCGGGTGTATTTATTGATTCGATATTTTTCGGTCTGGTTTTCAAGGAAACGGATAATGCGTGGTGTAGCTGGATATCACATTCTCTGGGTGATATAGTTGCAGTTGTCGTCATGATGATCATACTATAGCCTATTGATCGGGATTTAAGAAACTATGCATAAAATGGATATGCTTACATCAGGATGAATGTATGAGATAGACTGCAGTGATTATACAATAAGGGTTACTGCGACATCAGAAGATGATCCGAAGTGTGTGATAGGCAGATACAACGGAGATAAGTTCGAAGAAGTCGTAAAAGTGCAGGCTTACAGAGATCTTAAAAGCGGTACTGTAAACGTAGAAAGATATGATGAATAAGTAATTGCTGATGGGAGGTTTCGGTAAAACCATGATGGATACTTATCTGACCGGTGCTGGAGTGGGGAGAGGAACCGCATATATAGTAATGATCTCCGGAGTTTTACTTGCGATCACAGCATTAACATTGCTGCGTTTACCTAAGATCAGGGAACTTGAAAACAGTAACGGCTCTAAACAGCTATCTTCTCCTGTCCTCTGAGTTGATGTAATACAGCTCTTTTGCGTTATACATATATTCTTCGGCCTTCTTTTTGATAAGCTGAAGATCGCTGGAACTGTCGGCAGCATATGCACCACCGATGGATGCGGATGCATCTTTATCGGATAAAAGATTTATTGCTTTTTGGACTGTAGCCTCAAACACTCCTGCAGTCGGTGCAAAACAGTAGGCTACGAATTCATCGCCGCCGATCCTGAAAACATTGTGCTTCCCGAATACTTCGGAGAGTCTGTCGGCTACGGTTTGTATCAGTTCATCACCGCGTTCATGACCGTAGGTATCGTTTGCTTTTTTCAGGGCATTGATATCACTTATTACATAACCGTAAGGGTATTTATCTTTGTGTTCGTTTTCAAATCTTACAAATGCCCTCCGGTTTCCGAGGCCCGTAAGTTCATCAACAAAGCCGTATTTACGCAAAGCAGAATAATCCCGGGCCCAGGTTCTTATTATCTCTATTCCCATGCTTAAGAAGAATACATAACAGCCGACGCGTGAAAAAGTAGCATATCCGGATACACTTCTTACTCCGCTCACATATATGACTACATCGGTTAAAATGCATACGACAAGAGCTCCGATCCCGATATAGAAGAAATCCATTTTTCTGTATATGCTGTTATTCCTGCAGTAGTGCTGATCTTTGATTATCATGATCACAGACAATATGATCATTGCCAATGCATATATAAAGAAGAATCTTATCATTGCATTTTTGGCCATATCTATCCCCATTAAAAATCTTGCGGTAAGGACTACGATGAAATAGATTCCTGAAACTATGTATATTGATAGCAGCAAGTATTTATTGCGTTCCTTTGTGGCGGAATAGATAAATATCACAAGAGGAAGAAAACACAGATGCATACATATATAGTTAAGATTTCTTGACACTGTGATAGCATTGGCTGTGAGCCTTAAAAATCCGGTATCGACTGCCATCCAGGTACCTGCGATGATGGCTGTTATGGCTAAAGAAACAATATCAAGTTCGATATGGTTATTTCTTAATCCAATCCTGAAGATCAAAAGCAGAAAACCGATAAGAGAAATTCCGGCAGATATGATAAATGAAAACATCTGTCCGCGTGCAAAGCGGGAAAAATAATTCTGTGCATTTTCAAGCGATATCATCCTTATTCTTCCGTTTCTTCTGCTGGAAAAGGCAGAGCGCATATCTATCCGGACGGTTTTGCCTGCCTGATCGGGCGAAAGGTTTACTGCATGATATGCTGTCCCGTATCCGTAGCCCGTGAAGTTTGCCGGTTGAGTATAACTATAGACAAGTTCATCATCTATATATAAATCAAAAAAAGAGTTTAAGCTTATAAAGCACAAGGAGTCATTGAAACTGATGTTTTCCGGGAGTTGTTTGGACAAGGAAATAATCCCTCGTGATGTTACGACCGTATCAACATCAACCAGGGTATCATCATATATCCAGTCATTTGAAAAGTCGGACTCGGATTGTCTGAGCTTTTCTGAATGGATATTTAAGTAGATCATGGCAAGCCCGACAGAGACTGTCAGCAAAAAAGTAAGAATATAAACAGGCTTGAAAATTTTTTTAATTTTTAACATAAGATAATATTATGGTGTGTTATTCCGATTGTCAAAGTATAATCTAAATAAAGATGTATTTTATATGTATATTATTTTGGTTGAAATGTCTTTGGGAGATCAAAATGAAAAAATATGACATTATCTGTATAGGCACTGCTCTGGTCGATTCTATAATAACAGGGTTTGATCCAACGCCTGTATCGGCATCGGGATATCTGGCAAAAAGCCAGTCTTTAAAGGCAGGCGGAGAAGCTGTAAATGTAAGTATCGCTTTGGCTAAACTGGGATTAAAGACGGGGATAGTATGTTCCCTTGGAGCAGATCCGGCCGGCGATATGATAGCAGCATCTCTTAAGGAAAACGGTGTGGATACAGATTTGCTCATCCGTTCGGGCGATCATCCGACCCCTGTCACTACCATGTTTGTAAAAGATGACGGGAGTAGAAAATCTATTGTTAACGAGGCGCACCGTTATAATTTTCATCCCGAACAAAATAAAAGATCATTTACAGACGCTCGTGCGCTTATACTTGGCTCCCTGTTTCGTGCACCTTTTGATGATGCTGCGATAATCAGGGAAGTCCTTAAATCTGCCGGGGCAGCAGGTCAGGTCGTATTTGCAGATACCAAACTGCCTAATTACCGGATCCTGGAGTTGGGTGATGTCAAAGACTCACTGGAATTCATTGATTACATAACGCCTAATGAAGATGAGGCAAGGTATTTTACGGGCAGGGATGATCCGGAAGAAATGGCAGAAGTGTTTTTAGATCAGGGAGTCCGTAACGTTATCATCAAACTGGGGGCGGGAGGTTGTCTTTTAAAGAATGCAGAAGGTAGTTTAAGGCTTTCGGCTTACAAAGTTGATGCCATAGATTCAACAGGTGCGGGGGATAATTTTATTGCAGGGTTTGCCTCTGAATTATTACATGGAGCATCAGCGCACGAAGCACTAAAGTTTGCCAATGCCTGTGGTGCGATATGTACTACCGCTGTCGGGGCACAGACAGCACTGAAAAACCGGGACCAGGTTCTTGAATTTATGGCCTGTAATGTATAATCTAAAATAAAAACACGGAGGATAGGCATATGGAATTTACAACAGATATATTTAAACAGTTTGACAAAAAATGGGCACTTCTTACTGCGGGAAATGAGGATAAGTTCAACACTATGACGATAAGCTGGGGAGGACTGGGTACCATATGGAACAAACCCGCAGCCACGGTGTATGTAAGACAATCCAGATACACGCATGAGTTTATGGATGATAATGATCTTTTCACGGTCAGTTTTTATCCGGAGGAGTATAAGGATGTCCTAGGTGTGCTCGGTTCAAGATCGGGCAGGGATATGGATAAGATGACCGGATCCGGTTTGAATGCCGTGAAGGCAGGAGGATCAATGTCGTTTAAAGAAGCTGAGGTCACACTTGTCTGCAGAAAGCTTTTTAAGCAGTGCCTTATGAAAGAAAATATGCCAAAAGATGTAGCAGATACTCTTTATGCGAGCAACGATCTGCATGACATGTATATAGGGGAGGTAGTTGAGATCATATGGAAGTGATCGTTATAAGCAGTGTTTTGCAACCGGAACACATTAAACTGATAGAAGATACGGCAGCCAAAACAGGTGCACGGGTATGTTTTGCCGAAAACGAAAACGATGTTCCCGATGATTTTAAGGACGCCGAAGTAGTTTACGGATTCGGGATGAATATAGCCAAAACCAGCAAGAGTCTTAAGTGGCTGTGCGTTCCCTCGGCGGGAGTTGACTATCTTATGAAACCCGGGACGTTTGCAAACGAAGAGTGTCTGCTCACCAATTCATCCGGTGCTTACGGAGTTACCATAGCAGAGCATATCATTGCGGTATCTCTTATGATGATGCGCAAACTCACGGTGACTTATGCGGAAGTGCTTGAAGGAAAATGGGGCAAGGCAAAGCCGCAGAAATCCTTAAAGGACTGCCATATAACTGTTCTTGGAACCGGGGATATAGGCAGGAACTTTGCAAGACGGGCAAGATCCTTTGAACCTGCGGCACTTACAGGAGTATGCAGGAGCGGCATATGTGACGAGGCAGCTTTTGACAGAGTTCTGAGGACGGAAGAACTAGATGACATCCTTAAGGAGACGGAGCTGTTAGTTATGAGCCTTCCGGATACCCACGAAACCAGGGGGATTCTTACCGGAAAGCGTATGGAGATGATGCCCGAAGGTTCATATATAGTAAATGTAGGAAGGGGATCCGCTATTGACGAGGATGCACTTGCTGCACTTCTTGAAAAAGAGCATTTAGCGGGAGCTGCACTTGACGTGTTTAAGACCGAACCGCTTCCTGTTGACAGCCCGTTATGGCGAACCAAGAATCTTCTGATCACACCTCACGTAGCCGGAAATCTTACTCTTAAGCATACACTTGACAGAAATGTTGAGATGTTTTGCGAGGATATGATCAATTATTCAAAAGGCCTGCCGTTAAAGTACCTGGTAGACCGAAGCGCAGGATATTGACTTAAAAAAGGGCGGATCGACTAAGGGTTAAAGCATTGACCAAATAGGTTAATTATAGCATTTATGGGGGATTATATATGCAGAAGACCAAAAAGTATATGTCCGACATTCATCTGGAGGGATATACCGAGGAATATGAAAGTATCAGGGCCGGCTACGAAACATCGTTTTTTTCCACAAATCGACCAAGTGAGTCATTGTACGGACAGTGGCATTATGCCGTTGATCAGTATGATACATTCTTAAGGCAGAAGTGGTATCTGGAAAAAGCATATGATGAAAACGGTTACAGTCTGCCGGTCGATTATTCATTTGATGAGTGGCCGATCATGGAACTACCGGTATGCTGGAATACCGTAGATGATAAGTATCTTTTGTATGAAGGCAGTATGGTCTTTACCAGGACATTTTCTTATGACAGCACAGACGATGAAAACGTATATTTAAGAGTAGGTGCTGCCAATTATCTGATCAGAGTATTTATAAACGGTCAATATGCAGGGATCCACAGGGGCGGGTCAACTCCTGCATTCTTTGATATCACTGAATTTCTTAAAGATGAAAACAGGATCATAATACAGGCGGACAGCACAAGACGCCCCGAGCAGGTTCCTACCGAGAATACGGACTGGTTTAATTACGGGGGCATATACCGTGAGATAGAACTGATACATGTGCCTAAGATACATATTAAAGATTTCAGGACGGCACTTGTCCCGGACGGCACTTTTTCCAATATATCAGTAGAGGTAACTCTGTCCGGCAGTGTGGACACGGAAGCTGAGTTTGTGATACCCGGGCTTGGTATAAGGCAGAAAGTGAATATCCGAAACGGAAAAGGAGAGTGTGTTCTGGAAGCGCATC
This sequence comes from Lachnospiraceae bacterium, assembly GCA_024691305.1. Taxonomy (GTDB): domain Bacteria; phylum Bacillota; class Clostridia; order Lachnospirales; family Lachnospiraceae; genus XBB2008. Next base: position 9,621 of record JAILNS010000006.1, read on the forward strand.
CACAGTTATGGTCTTTTGATGATCCCAAACTGTATGATGTCGAACTGTCCTGTATGACGGACTCTGTATGCGATAAAGTAGGGTACAGAGAGATCCGGGTAAATGACAGAAAGATCTTATTAAACGGAAGAGAGATATTTTTAAAAGGAATAAGCGCTCACGAGGACAGTGTGGATAACGGCAAAGCACTTACAGATGAAGAACGCATCCGGATCATAAAGCTGGCCAAAGAGTTAGGCTGTAATTTCATGAGACTTGCGCACTATCCACATCATGAAAATATGGCGAAAATTGCTGATGAAATGGGAATCCTTCTCTGGGAAGAGATACCTGTTTACTGGGCCATACGTTTCGGGCGGCGGGAAACGTATGAGGATGCTAAGAATCAGCTTATGGAACTTATCCAAAGAGATTATAACCGCGCAAGTGTGATCATATGGTCAGTAGGAAATGAAAATGCCGATACAGATGAGAGACTTATCTTTATGAGAGATCTGGCAAAATGCGCACATGAGACGGATAAGACCAGGCTCGTGTCCGCAGCATGTCTGGTGGATGCGGAGGAGAACAGGATCGCAGACCGGTTAGCCGACCATCTTGATCTTATAGGGATAAATGAGTACTGTGGATGGTATACACCTGATTTTTCCAAATTACCGGAACTTATGAAAAACAGTGATCCGGATAAACCGGTCATTATCACTGAGTTTGGAGCCGATGCTATGGCAGGTCTTCATGGGAACGTACAGGATAAGGGGACCGAAGAATGTCAGGCCGATGTTTATGAGAAACAGATAGAAGTACTTAAGGATATAGATTATATTAGAGGTATGACACCGTGGATTCTTTTTGATTTCAGGTGCCCGAGAAGAACCTCTTCGATACAGAATTATTTCAACAGAAAAGGTTTACTTGCCGAAGATAAAACATATAGGAAACCGGCTTTTTATGTATTACAGAAATTTTATAAGTCAGGGGTATGAATCCGTGACAAAGTATGATGTAAACAGGTATACAAAGTAAAAAGGGGGAAATATGGATTTATCACACAGAAAAGTAATAAGAAAGGTCCGTTTTACGGATGAATCGGGGAATCCCGTACAAAAACAGAGGTTAAATATCAGGCAGACAGGACACGAGTTTTTGTTCGGATGCGGAGGCTTTGATTTTATTCCTTACGTAGCGGGAGGAAATGAAGCATACAAAGAGATAACCGAGAGCTGGCTTGAAATCTTTAACTATGCCACACTTCCTTTTTACTGGGGAAATTATGAGCCCGTGGAGGGGCAGCCCAATAAGGATGCTCTTATGAAGACGGCACTGTACCTGAAGGATAAGGGTGTAAAGACAAAAGGTCATCCGCTATGCTGGCATACCGTATGTGCGGACTGGCTCATGAAATATGACAATGCTACGATCATGCAAAAGCAGCTTGACAGGATAGACAGAGAAGTCAGCGGATTTAAAGGCGTCATAGACATGTGGGATGTTATAAACGAGGTTGTTATAATGCCCATTTTTGATAAATATGACAATGCCGTTACCAGGATATGCAAGGAAAAAGGAAGAGTGCGGCTCATCAAGGAAGTGTTTGACAAGGCTCATTCATGTAATCCGGAAGCGGTTCTTCTTCTTAATGATTTTAATACTTCGATCAATTACGAGATACTGATAGACGGATGCTTAAATGCCGGGGTTCCGATAAGTGCCATAGGTATCCAGTCGCATCAGCATCAGGGATACTGGGGTAAGGATAAGCTGCTTGAGGTTTTGGAACGGTTTGAAAGCTTTGGACTGCCGATACATTTTACCGAGAATACACTCATATCCGGCGAGATAATGCCTGCTCATATAGTTGATCTTAATGACTGGCAGGTTGATGAGTGGCCTTCCACCGAAGAAGGCGAGGCAAGGCAGGCAAGAGAGATAGAAGAGATGTACAGGATACTCTTTTCACATCCGCTTGTGCAGGCGATAACCACATGGGATTATAAGGACGGCGCATGGCTTAAGGCACCGAGCGGTTTCATAAGACTGGACAATTCACGCAAACCCTCATATGAGATGCTTAAGAAACTCGTTAAAGAAGAGTGGTGGACCGAAACTAATGTGCAGACCGATGAGAACGGATATGCGGATATAGATGCTTTTAAGGGAAACTACAGCATAAAAGGCGATACACTTGGAGCCGAGGTAAGCCTTAATGATGATACCCGGTCAGTGGTATTATCCAAAATTTAAATTCATTGTTGACTCTCCCCTTGGGGAACCCCTTAAGGTGGTCTTATCACAAAAAAGGAGGTCCTTGATATGGATAAAAAAATGACATCGGGAGAAATAGCAAAGAAGGCAGGTGTATCACAAAAGGCGGTAAGGCTCTATGACGAAAAGGGGCTGCTTAAGCCGACCGATTATTCTGAGGGAAATTACAGGCTTTATGATGCGGGAGCATTGCAGATCCTTGAAAAGATCGTCGCATTAAAGAAGATCGGTTTTTCACTTGAAGAGATAAGAGACAATCTTGAAGCGGGTGAAGCATCCAATATCGAAGAGGCGTTAAAGATCCAACTTGATATTATGGAGAATAAACGCTATCAGATCCAGAAGGTCATAGATGCGATCAACAGAACCCTTGTCAGGAAGAGCGAAGGCCTTGACTGGGATGACGTGGCTCAGATCGTTCAAAATGTCAGTATGGACCAGGCCGCTGATGAGCATCATTGGGATGCACTTAAGCACACCGGTCAGGAGATGGACTGGTATGTAAGGATATTTGGGTCGCTTAATATCAAAGAGGGCGAAAAGATACTTGACCTTGGGTGCGGATTTGCCAAACTCTGGAGAAACAACTGGGGTGATATTCCCAAGGGTACGAAGATCTACGGATATGATATTCACGGAAGCTGGGCCGATAATTTTGCCGGTTTTATAAATGATAATAAGAACTCTCTTCCGGAAGGCGTCAGTATAGATCTTGAATTTGCCGATCTTGAAAATGATGATTCATGGACTAAGATCGAGGCACAAAAAGATTATTCGCTCATCATAGCCCATTATCTTTGTTTTGAAGTTAAGAATCCGGAAAAGATCATGGCACATGCTTCGACGGTGCTTTCAGAGGATGGAGTTTTTTCCGTAAACGGTCCGTCGGTAAGTTCATGGAATCTCTATTTTGGGGAGGAGTTTCGTAAGATGGGCATTAAAACCGGTTTTACGGATGATCTGGCCGGGGCACAGGCAATAGAACAGGATAAATTCGTATCGATCCTTGAAAAATACTTTTCGGATATTACTGAAGTTGTTTTGCCCAACACCTGGCATTATTCGGAGGCTGAAGAGATCTTTGATAAGATGAAGGCCGTGTATCCGGATCAGGAGAAGTTTCTATGCTCCAATCATGACAGGATAGTATCTTACTATGAAGAGCAATTAAGAGATAAGCAGGAAATACTCATAAATATTGGCTCGACATTCAGGCATTGCCATAAGAAAGGATGATACATTATGCCAAAGTATCTTATAGTCGGAACAGGCGGTACGGGAGGACCTTTGGGGTCTTATCTTGCGAAAGCCGGAAAAGATGTTACTTTTGTCGCAAGGGGAAATAATCTTCAGGCGATGAAAGAACACGGCTTAAAGGTCATACGTCCAAATGATGAGTTTGTGATCGATCCCATCAAAGTAACTACCCTGGAGGATTACAGCAAAAAGGCAGACGTTATATTTGTATGTGTAAAGGGTTATTCTCTGGATGCCATAATACCTGAGCTTAAGCGGATATCCGACAAAGATACGATCATCATCCCCATACTTAATATATTCGGTACGGGTGGGAAGATGCAGGAGTATTTTGATGAGACTCTTGTTACCGACGGATGTATCTATGTGGCTGCACAGATAAAGGAACCCGGATGCATACAGATGAACGGGGATATCTTAAGGGTCATCTTCGGCGTAAGAAACGAAACCAAAGCGGCAGATAATAAGGCAGTACGGGCAGAGCAGGTGACCAAGCTAAGGGATATAGAAAAAGATCTTAACGAGAGCGGGATCATGGGTGTTTTGTCCGATAATATCGAACGTGATGCGCTTCTTAAATTCTCTTATGTATCCGCACAGGGAGCCTGCGGTTTATACTATAATGTTTCGGCAGGAGCTATACAGAAGCCCGGAGAGATAAGGGACTGCTTTGCGGGACTTATTAGTGAGATCGACGAACTTGCACATGCCATGGGTATCACGTTCGAAGAAGATATAGTTAAACGCAATCTGGCGATACTTGATGATCTTTCCGAAAGCGCAACGACTTCTCTTCAAAGAGATATTGCTGCAGGCCGGGATTCAGAGATCGACGGGCTTATATATGAGGTCGTTCGCCTCTCCGGTAAGTACGATACTAAAGCTCCTTTGTACAGAAAAGTTGCTGAAGCCTTAAAAAACAGATAGATGAAATTCGATATTAAGACGATCACGGAGGGTGAGGAAAGTGTTATCATCCGGTACAAGGAACCCAACCCTGCCGTTAACAGAATAATAGGTATCCTGCGTAACGAGGGAAATAAACTTTGGGGACGCAGTGATGAAGAAAGCATCTGTATTGACCTTGATGAGATACTATATCTTGAGTCCGTCGATGATAAAGTGTTTGTCTATACTCCGGATAAGGTTTTAAGGATTGATGGATCTTTAAATTCGTTTTTGTCAGAGACCGGTGATGAGAGTTTCTTTCGTTGCAGCAAGTCCATCATCATAAACGTAAACAGGGTAGTTTCACTTAAGAGTCTGTCTTCTAACAGGATAGATGCGACGATGGAGGGCGGAGAGCATATCATCATATCCAGAAGATATGCTTCGGAATTCAGAAGACTTTTAAAGGGGGACAGATGATATGAAGAAGGATAATAAGCTTACCCTCTGGGAAAGATACCTGACCAAAGAGATCGGTATCGAGTTCAAGGCCTGTCTGTATTTTTTTGCAATCCTTTTTTTCTATTGCGTTTACAGGATAATAAACGGTTCGTTTGATGCAGATATCATACATATGACCGAGATGATATTTACCTGTTACATAATCGGTTATATCCAGGTTTATCTGTTCGATAACTTTGATGAGGCTGACAGACTCGGTGTAAAAGAATATACAGGGATGGCGGTATGTACGATTCTGTATTGTCTGGTGTCATATTTTGGCGGATGGTTCGGCAAAAAACTCATGGTCACACTCATTATGGCCGCATACATCCTGATCACATATTTTTGCGTATTCCTGATATATAAATCCAAGAGAACGATCGATGACAAGAAACTAAACGAGGAACTCAGGCTCTTTCAGACGGAGCATAAAAAACAGTGAATGATAGCGGCATATAAGTGCACCTTACGGGAACATATATTGTTCCCGTTTTTTATTTTTGGTATTTATTGATCATAGACAATACGAAATACATAAGCCAAAAGGAGGAAGACAGATGGCTAATGCTATAGAGATCAGAAATCTTACCAAAAGCTACGGAAAAAACAGGGGAGTCATAGATGTGACCCTTGATATTAAGGAAGGGGAAATATTCGGGTTCCTTGGGCCAAACGGTGCGGGTAAGTCAACTACCATCCGTTCCATACTCGGATTCCTTAAGTTCAGTGAAGGAAGCATCAGGGTGCTTGGATATGATAGCGTAAAAGACCATGAAAGGATCCTTGAGAATGTCGGATACATGCCGTCCGAAGCCTGGTTTTACGGTGCCATGAAAGTGGCCGATGTTATAAAGTATGCTGCGGATGTAAGAGGGCTTGACTGCAGCGAAGAAGCAGGCAAACTCTGCGAGAGATTAAAGGTGGATACGGGTAAGAGGATAAAGGAACTTTCTCTTGGAAACCGCAAAAAAGTAAGTATAGTATGCGCCATGCAGCATAAGCCCAGCCTGTTTATCTTCGATGAGCCTACAGGCGGACTTGATCCCCTCATGCAAAAAAACTTCTTTGAACTGATAGAGGAATATGTGAGCGAGGGAGCAACCTGTCTTTTGTCCACCCATGTATTGTCCGAAGTAAATAAATACTGCAAAAATGCGGCGATAATGCGCGAAGGAAGGCTTACGGTACTTGATTCACCCAAAATAGATGATGATACTTTCTTAAAATTCTACGAGGAGGAGACATTATGATATCTGTTTTTCTTAAGGAAATGAAACTGAATACCAAAAATCTCCTGATATGGAGTCTTACCGTGGGCGGTCTGGGACTTGCCTGTATCCTTTTGTATCAGAGTATGCAGGGCGATATGAAGGAGATGGCCGATGCATTTTCAAATATGGGAGCTTTTTCGGATGCTTTCGGTATGAGTACATTAAGCATAGCAACGCTGAAAGGATATTTTGCAACGGAGGTAGGAACGGTTCACGGGCTTGGCAGCGGGATGTTTGCAGCGATCATAGCAATAGGTATCATATCCAAAGAAGAGGAGGGTCATACCGGAGAATTCCTTTTTTCGCTGCCTGTATCAAGAACTAAGGTGCTTGCCGCAAAAGGGCTTTGCATATCTGTAATGTTACTGGTCTTTACTCTTATCTGCGGGATATTGTATGCGATAGGATTTGTAATGCTTTCGGAGGAGATCCCCACAGGTGAATTCGTGACGTTCATGTTAAGACAGCTTCTTATGAATGCCGAGATAGCAGGCATCTGCTTTGCGATATCCTCTTTGTCCGGCAAAAACAGAATGGGAACAGGGCTTGGGCTTGCCATGATATTCTATGTGTATGATCTTATCGGAAGAGTGGTTCCGGATATGAAAGATTACCTTTATCTTGGTCCTTATTCCTATGCCAATGCTTCGGAGATATTCTCGGGAGAGAAAGTCAGTGTGAGTGCAGTTATTATAGCACTGATAATTACCGTATCCGGAGTGATATTTGCTTTTGTCCGGTACAATAAGCGCGACCTTGCAAGTTAAGCCCTGCACTTAAATATGATCCGGAAGGTTTAACCCCGGCGAATCCGGAAGGTTTAACCCCGACGAATCCGGAAGGTTTAACCCTGTCGAAATAAATGACGATATCCCCCGGTTAATGTATAATATAAAGAGGCTTTGTCAGGCTTCAATACGTTATACACTATACCGGGGGATCGTTAATGAAGGAAAAAGATGTAAGATTTGTCAGGATACTCTTAAGAGCATTGCCTGAAATGTGGTTTTATGAGATCGTGACGGGCTTTCTGGTCGGTTTATTGGTCCTTCCGGTGCAAAAAGCGTTCAGGCTCATAGCTACCTCTTCCGGTTCTGCGATAACCACCGCAAACATAGGGGATCTTCTTTCATGGAGACTGGCCGTTTTGATAGTGGTCGGCATTATTCAGGTTCTTCTTCTTAGCGTTACTGAAATATCAGCCCCGATTTACTTATGTGATTCGATAATCCGGCAGGAAGAAAAAGGCATCTTTGCGACCCTGAAAAAGGCTTTTGTTGCTGTTCCCAGATTTCTTAAGCCGGGTGGCATTCTTATTTTTCTTTATGTTCTTATCCTGGTCCCGTTAGCCGGAATCGGAATATCAATAAGTCTTACCGAGGACTTTTATATTCCGAATTTTATTCAGAGTGTTATCGACAGTTCTCTTGTCACGGCGATCGCTTTCAGAGCTGTGATTTTTGCTCTGATGATCGTTGGCGTACTGTTCATCTATACATTTCACTTTATTCTCATAGATAATGAAAAGCCGTTAAAAGCGATGGCCGGTTCTTTTTCGCTGGTAAAAAAGAACTGGAAGACATTTTTGGTGGATTATATCAAGTTTCTTTTAATATGGGGTGTGATATACCTTGTATTTTATATAATCTTTTGTGTTATTCCGTTTAATCTTCTGGAGGATCTGGGAGAAACTTTACCGACCGGATATATACTTGGACCCGATCAGCTTCTGGAAGATTATACCGAACTTGATGAAGCGGTATATGCATACCGTTTTGGTGCTCTGATCAGTACCTATATCGAAAAATATGTATTCTCAGTATTCTATGCGGTCGGTAACAGTGCCTTCTTTTTGATGCTCACAAGACAGTACTACAGATTTACAAGAGAAGAAAAGGAATCTTTTGTTCTTAAACCGAAGAATTTCCGTCATCGTATTCTTACTATAGTTTCCGTGATAGTACCCTTTGTTCTGTTGATCGTATCCTTGTTCGGTGCAGTATTTTTTAATGAACTGTATCCTTACAGGGATCCTGTTCCGGTTGTGGCACACAGGACCGGAGGTTTTCTTTCATCGGAAAACTCTCTTGAAGGAATAGATATTGCTTCGGAGCACGGATGCTACGCATGTGAGACCGATATTCAGAGGACCGCCGACGGATATTATATTATAAATCATGACAGTGATTTCAAACGTCTTACCGGAGTTGCCAAAAAACCCGGCGAGATGACTCTTTCTGAGATCAAGGAACTTAAGATAAATGATACTACCGGAAGCGGTGATCTGCTTGAAGTACCTACCATGGAAGAACTCCTCGACAGAGGTAAGGAAGACGGGATAGTACTGTATCTGGAACTCAAGGGAGTCAGTGCCGATGAAAGAATGGCCGATGATGTTATAGCAGCGGTGCGTGAGCGAGATATGACGGATGATGTTGTCATCATTTCTCTTAAACTTGATGTTTTGAATTATATAGAGGATAATTATCCCGAATTTGAGACCGGTGCACTGATATTCAGCAGTCTCGGGGACGCTTCCAATCTTAAGAGTGATATGATCATAATGGAAGAAGAGATGGCTACTGATGTAAATATCGATCTGGTTCACCAGGCAGGCAAGAAGGTTGGGGTATGGACGGTCAATACATATGAGTCCATGTATCATTTCCGTGATGCTACAGTAGACGCGATAATCACGGATGATCTGATCCTGGCCGAGGATGTGCAAAAAGAACTCGAAGAAAGAACGGATCTTGTTATAGTTGAAGATCGTACCATAGGTAACTGACGGGATATCCTGGACATGAAAAATAATTCGCATATAAAAGGCATACTTTGCATATTGGCTGCGGCGTTTGGATTTTCTCTCATGACCTTTTTTGTCAGACTGTCGGGGGATCTTCCTACGATGCAGAAGGCTTTTTTCAGAAATGCCGTGGCTGTTTTTGTGGCTGCTGTCCCGCTCATTAAGAGTGAAGATAAATTTAAGATCAAAAAGGGATCCTTTGGAGACATAGCATTTAGATGTATCTTCGGTACAAGTGGGCTTATATGTAATTTCTATGCTATAGATCATCTGGGAATAGCAGATGCAAATATGCTAAATAAACTCTCTCCCTTTTTTGCGATACTTCTTTCGATACCGCTGTTAAAAGAAGTGCCTTCGGTGATGGATATAGTTGCGACAGTCATTGCATTTGCGGGCGCACTTTTCATCATAAGACCGGGAGGAGATATGTCTGTGATCCCCGCACTCATTGGTCTCTACGGAGGATTCGGAGCCGGAACTGCCTACGTTTTTGTAAGAAGACTTGGCCAAAAAGGAGAAAGGACTCCGGTAATCGTCTTTTGCTTTTCGGTGTTCTCGTGTATGGTGACGCTGCCGTTCATTATATTTGATTATCATCCGATGAGCCCGTTTCAATGGATGTGTCTGATACTGGCAGGAGCATCGGCATCTTTGGGACAGTTTGGAATAACTTCCGCATACAGATTTGCACCTGCCAAAGAGATATCCGTATTTGACTATACCCAGGTCATATTTGCCGCAATACTCGGTATGATCTTTTTACACGAAACTCCGGTGCCGCTCAGCGTGGCAGGCTATGCGATCATAATAGGTGTGGCAGTCGTAAGATGGAGATATACACTGAGTCTTAAGGATGATTGATGGGGATTTGATAAGTTATGGACCTTTTTGAATATATGGCTGAAAACAAAAAAGAGACGGAATCTCCGCTGGCCGCAAGGATGCGTCCAAGAACCCTCGATGAAGTCGTGGGCCAGGAAGATATAATAGGTAAGGACAAACTCTTATACCGTGCGATCAAGGCCGACAGGATAAGCTCGATCATACTTTACGGCCCTCCCGGGACAGGGAAGACGACGCTTGCCAAGGTTATTGCCAATACGACCTCTGCCGATTTCCACCAGGTAAATGCTACCATCGCAGGCAAGAAGGACATGGAAGAGGTAGTGGCCAAGGCCAAGAATAATCTCGGCGGATTCGGGCGCAAGACCATTCTCTTTATTGACGAGATACACAGATTCAACAAGGCACAGCAGGATTATCTGCTTCCCTATGTGGAAGACGGAACCGTGATACTTATCGGAGCGACGACCGAGAATCCCTATTTTGAGGTCAACGGTGCTTTGATCTCCAGATCACGCATATTTGAATTAAAGCCTTTGTCCAAAGAAAATGTGCTCACCCTGATAAACCGTGCATTCACATCCGAGCGGGGAGTGAGTTCTTTTAATGCGGATATCACAGATGAAGCGGCTTCATTTCTGGCGGATGTCGCAGACGGGGATGCGAGAGCGGCTCTTAATGCCGTGGAACTTGCGGTACTTACCACCGATCCTTCCGAGGACGGTAAGATCCACATAGATATTCAGGTCGCCGAGGAATGCATACAGAAAAAAGCCATTCGTTACGATAAGACCGGCGATAACCATTACGATACCATCGCAGCTTTTATAGAATCGATGTGTGGATCGGATCCCGATGCTGCGATATATTACCTTGCGAGAATGCTGTCTGCGGGCGAGGATGTAAAATATATAGCAAGACGTATGCTGGTCGCCGCATCCGAAGAAGTCGGTAATGCAGACCCGATGGCCATATGTGTTGCTGCTTCTGCGGCCATAGCGGTAGAGAGAGTCGGAATGCCGGAGGGCAGGATCATACTTGCACAGGCGGCTTCTTATATCGCATCGGCGCCTAAATCCAATGCAGCATATCTGGGCATAGAAAAGGCAATGAAGATAGTGAGGGATACCGGAAATCTGCCTATACCTCCTTATCTTCAGGATTCGTCATACAAGGGTGCTGCAAAACTGGGAAGGGGTGTGGGTTATAAATACGCACATGACTATCCGGGACACTGGGTCGACCAGCAGTATCTGCCCGATGCGATCAAAGACGAACATATATATGAACCAAACGATATAGGACATGAAGCTGAGATTAAGAAGTATTTTGCAAAGATCGGCAAACAGGCCGAAAGATACAGTACCGAAAAAAGGTGAGGATCATGATGGAAGATATAAGTTTATACTATGAAATCCTTTTTACTCTGTCTCTGATACTTTCTATGGCATACGTTTTTGTATGGCATAAACATTTTGATGTGCATATTACCATTTTGTATGTACTTATCCCGATAGTGAATATGGGATATGTTTTCCGTATACAGTCAGAGAACCTTGAAGAAGCACTGATGGCAAATAAACTGGTATATCTAGGCGGATGTTACCTTATCCTGTTTGTTTTATTAAGCATACTTGAACTATGTGATATAAATGTCAGCCGTAAGTTCTCGGTCGTACTTATACTTATAAGTACCGTGATCTATTCGTTTGCACTTTCGACAGGGGATTATGATATTTTTTACAAGAGTGTTTCTTTTGACATATCCGATCCGACACATCTTGCCAAGGAATACGCCTTCGGTCATACCTGTTTTTACATAATGGTCATCGCTTATTTCGTTGCAGGACTGGTTGCGATAATATACAGTCTCAAGATGAAATCCCAGGTCTCAGACAAGACTCTGTGGCTTCTTTTTATGACACAGTCGATCGCTATAGTAGCATTTTTTATCGGAAAAGTGGTAACGATCAGGTACGAGCTTACTCCGCTTGCTTATGTGATAGCCCAGATAATCTTCCTTGATATCATAAACCGGATAAATCTCTACGATATTATGGATACGGGAATAGATTCCCTTGTGGAAACGGGTGATACGGGATTTGCTTCTTTTGATTTTAAACTCAACTATCTGGGAAGTAATGCCACTGCCAAGTCTGTAATTCCCGAACTTGGCAAATTCCATGTCGATTCATCCATTGAAAAAGCGGGTGATTCGGGTAAAGAGATCAGTGAATGGATAAGCAGTTTCAAAGAGAACAACGAGAATAACCGTTTTTACTATAAAAAGGACGACAAGACTTATCTGGTAGAGGTCCGTTATCTGTTTGACGGTGTCGCAAAGAGAGGGTATCAGCTTTTTATAAAAGACGATACCATTCAGCAAAAATATATCGCAACGATCAAAAACTACAACTCCGATCTAAAGGCAGAGGTCAAAAAGCAGACAAAGAGCATCCTCGATATGCATGACAGGCTGATCATGAGTATGGCGATGATGGTAGAGAGCCGGGATAACTCGACAGGCGGACATATCAGACGAACAAGTGACGTCGTCAGAATGATAGTTGATGAGATGCGTAAGGACAATGTTCTTAAACTGAGTGAGGAATTCTTCGAGGCTATAATAAAGGCGGCACCGATGCATGATCTTGGTAAGATAGCCGTAGATGATGAGATCCTTCGTAAGCCCGGGCGGTTTACTCCGGAAGAATTCGATAAGATGAAAAAGCATGCCGAAGAAGGGGCGCGCATAGTCCATGAGATACTTAAGGGAACGGATGATAAATTTTTCCACAGAATAGCTGAAAATGTGGCGCATTACCATCATGAAAGATATGACGGATCGGGATATCCCAAGGGATTAAAAGGAGACGATATACCGCTTGAAGCTCGTATCATGGCCGTTGCGGACGTATACGATGCGCTGGTCAGCAAAAGAGTATACAAAGAGAGTATGAGCTTTGAGGAAGCGGATAAGATAATAATGGAAGGCATGGGAAAACATTTTGATAAGAGACTTGAGCCTTACTACATAAAAGCAAGACCGGCACTGGAGGCTTATTACAGGTCGGAAGACCAGGGGGAAGAAGCATGAAAGAATTTGTTTTAAAAAACGGTGTAGCTATACCCGCAGTGGGCTTTGGATCTTTTCTTTCTACGGACGGAAAAGGAAAAACAGCCATAAAAGATGCACTTGATGCGGGGTACAGATATATCGACACCGCAAGCTTCTACTATAACGAGGATGAGATAGGTGAAGCTCTTGCAGAATACGATATAGACAGAAAAGACGTTTTTTTGTGCAGTAAGGTATGGCCCGCAGATATAGACGGCGATAAGACGCTTGCTTCGTTTGAAGAATCCTGCAAAAAGCTTGGGACCGATTATCTGGATATGTTTCTTATACACTGGCCGAGACTTTCGCCTGATGATGAAGAGTGGTATGTCGGAGTAAGGAAGGCCTGGGCTGCCATGGAGAGACTGTATGATGAGGGCAGGATACGGGCTATAGGTTTATCCAACTTTCTTCCGCATCATCTAAGAAAGGTACTTGAAACGGCACGTATCAGACCCATGGTCGACCAGCTTGAGCTTCATGTCGGATATATGCAGGAATACACGCTTTCATATCTTAAGGAGGAAGAAATATTGCCTCAGGCCTGGAGCCCTCTCGGAAGAGCCAGAGTCATAAACGATGAGTATATATCCAAGATAGCAGCCAAATATAATAAGACAAATGCGCAGATACTCCTTAGATATCTCATACAGCGTGACATACCTGTAATTCCCAAGGCATCGAGTCCGGAAAGATTGAAGGAAAATCTGGATGTATTCGGATTTGATATGACCGAGGATGATATATCTTATCTTTCATGTCTGCCTGAAAGAGGCTGGTCCGGCGAGCATCCGGATCTGCCCAGACCGTAGCTGTTCGAGCCCAGACCGCAGATCTGCCCATCCCGATCTGCCCAGACCGTAAATATGAACCGACGAGAATGGAAAAAACAAAATCTGACCAATCATCAGAAAAATACACGGAAAGTATTGATGTTGACCTCAGCGGTCATAGGCGTGATAGCCCTGATAACTGCGGTCTTTTTGATATTGCACCCCGTTCTGAAAGATGCTTTTGATAACAGCACTCCTGGTGACAGCGATCCAAAACCCGTTGTAGAGGCACTGCCAAAAGACTCAAGTATCTTGACCAATTCAGTCAAACAGACAGATGCCTACGACATAGAAACGGTCGAAAACAGTGAAGAAAGCGACTTGACCGAAGAGGATAACGAAGATACCGATGACGGAAACTTTGACTTAACCGAATGGAAGTCGTCGCATACCCCTGTAAGAGGCATATACCTTACGGGACCGACCGCCGGAAGTGAGAGATTTGATGAAATCCTGGAGCTTCTGGATGATACCGAGTTAAATGCCGTAGTACTTGATATCAAGAGCGATGAGGGAAATATCACATTTAAGATGGAACACGGCACACCAAAAGATATCGGAGCATGTGTAGGTTATATAAGGGATATGGAAGGCCTTATGCAAACATTAAAAGAGCATGAGATCTATACGATAGCCAGGATAGCATGCTTTAAGGATCCCATTCTTGCAGGGGCAAAGGAAACATGTGCGCTAAAGACTGCAGAGGGGGTAAACGTGACGGACGGAAACGGTCTGGAATGGGTAAATCCCTGCAGTGAGGAAGTGTGGGAATACCTGATAGAGATAGCAGAGTATTGTGCAGACCTTGGGTTTGATGAGATACAGTATGATTATGTCAGGTTTCCCGTAGGTGATACTGCGGAAAATGCTGATTTTGGTATGGAACTTACGCCTGCCGACAAACATATCTATATCGAGGATTTCTTAAAAACCGCTTCGGAAAGGCTTCATTCCAGAGGCGTTCCTGTTACTGCGGATGTATTCGGAACCGTCATAGGAAATGAAGTTGACGTGGAAATGGTGGGGCAGGACTATGTTGAACTGGCATCCTGTGTGGATGCACTGTGTCCGATGGTATATCCGTCGCACTACGGAAACAATGTGTTCGGAATACCGGTTCCGGACGCTAAGCCATATGATACAGTGTATGCGGCACTTATGATGTCGGTGGATGAATTAAAAGACGTGAGCGAAGATGAACGCGCAATAGTAAGACCATGGCTTCAGTCTTTTACAGCAACCTGGATAGGCGGACACATATCTTACGGTCCAAAACAGATACGGGAACAGATAAAAGCCGTAGAAGATGCCGGATATGATGAGTGGATACTGTGGAACGCCAAGAATAATTATCCGCATATCGATATGGAGGATGAAGAGCCATGATAAAAACGGAAAAGGGGTCATACAATGAAGTTCAGTGACAGCTGTGCAAGGTGCATGTATGACAGGCAGAAGAATAAAACGGATAATAAGGAATATCTGGCTGAGATAAAAGCCGTACTTGATAACAGGACGCAAGATGTTACGAGTCCCGAGATAGTTATCGAATTTAACCGTATATATGAGAAGTATTTCGGAGAGCTTCCCGATTATACGGCAATCAAGCGTAAGTATAACGATCTGGTCCTTTCCATGGAGGCAGATATACGTAAAGAAATAGAAACTTCAAAGGATCCGCTCGCAACATCCATAGTAATGGCAAGAATAGGTAATTACATTGATTTTGGGGCACTTAATAAGGTCGATCCCGATACATTCCTTGAGCTTTTTGATGATACCGTGATGCGGGATGATGAGAGTGCGGTATATGAGTCTTTTTGCAATCAGTGTAAGACAGCATCTTCTTTTCTGTTATTGACTGATAATTGCGGCGAGATAGTGCTGGATAAACTGATGCTCGAACAGTTAAAGAAACGATTCCCGAATCTTGACATCACAGTAATGGTACGGGGCGGCGATGTTTCAAACGACGCTACCATGGAAGATGCGATGTATGTCGGTATCGACAGCGTGGGACGGGTCATTACGAACGGAAAAAAGATAGCAGGCACGGTATATCCGTTGCTTTCAGATGAGGCAAGAGATGCAGTTGACGGTGCGGATATCATCTTTTCCAAAGGACAGGCAAATTATGAGTCTTTTGCGGGGGAGGGAAGGCATGCCTTTTATACTTTTTTGTGTAAATGCGATCTGTTCATAAACAGGTTTAATGTCCCGAAGCTTACGGGAATGTTTGTTGAAGAACAGGAATAAGGAAAACAATATGAATATTTACGTTGATTTTGATGATTGTCTTTGTGAGACAGCTTTATATTTTTCGGGACTTGCAAAGGAACTTTTCGGAGTAGATGTTCCGTATAAGGATATAAGATACTTTGACCTTAAAAAATCTTTTTCACTGACGGATGAACAGTATGAATATATGATGATCGAAGGGCACAGACCGGAAATCCTCATGTCTTATGAGGAGACTTCCGGTGCAGTTGAGACTGTAAATGCATGGCTTAACGAAGGACATGATGTATCCGTGATAACCGGGCGTCCTTACGTCGCATATGAAGCATCCAGAACGTGGCTTGATAAGCATGGGCTTGACCGTGTTAAAATGTATTGTCTTAATAAGTACGGGCGTGATGCCTTTATAAAAAACAGTGAATTTAATCTTGAGATCGATGATTATCTAAAGATGAATTTTGATCTTGCGGTGGAAGATTCACCAAGTGCATTTTCTTTCTTCGAACACCTTCCTAATCTGAAGGTGCTCGTCTTTGACCGTCCCTGGAACCGCGATCATAAGTTTCCCGGAGAAAATTATCATCGTTGCAGGGATTGGACCGAGATCAGAAAACTGACGAATTGAAATAGTGATATTTGTATATATTTGACTTATCATAGGTGCGGATATACAATGTATATACGTTCGGAGGTGATATATATGCAAACTCAGGTAAAAGCATGGGGAAACAGTCAGGGGATTAGGCTTCCTAAGGAAGTATTACAGGAGGCATCTTTTTCGTTGGATGATTATTTGGATATTAAGGTATCAGAAGGAATGATAACCCTTGTTAAGCCGTTTAGACATCAGACTCTTGAGGAGCGCGCCGCCATGTACGGTGGGGAATTGTCTTTAGACGGTGAGTTTGATTGGGGCAAACCGGTAGGAAGAGAGATCTGGTAATGAAAGAAGAATTACATCAAGGAGATATCCTTAAAATTGAACAAGTTAAAGTGCCGGTAGTGATCGTCAGTAAAGATTTCTTTAACAAAACAGAGGAGATAATAGGCTGTCCTATATATGAAAAAGGTGAGGCGGCCCCTTTGCACATACATATAAGTGCAAACAAAGTAAAAGGCTATGTTCAATGTGAAAAACTTGCCTTACTGGATCTTAGGGTAAGGGGATATTCCAAAATAGACAGACTGCATATGGAGGATATTATAAATATCACAGATGCAGTCCAAGGAATATTTGATTATATCTGACATTCTGATCTTAAATTCCTTACGGTCAGTGCGCTATCTTTCCGACCAGGCAGCATATCGCAAATCCTGCGATGTCTACGGCTACTATGGTCGATCCTACGGGAGTTCCCGCAAGTATCGAGATTATAAGCCCAAGTGAAGCACATATCACAGAAAAAAACGCAGAGAATATCGTGACCGATCTAAAACTCTTAAACAGTCGCATGGCTGAAAGTGCAGGAAAGATAACAAGGGCTGAGATCAAGAGTGAACCCACGAGATTCATCGCAAGTACTATGATGACTGCGATCATGACAGCAATGAGCAGATTGTAACCATTTGCATTAGTACCTGTTGCACTTGCATAGTTCTCGTCAAAAGTCACTGCAAATATCTTGTTGTAAAAGAAGATAAAAAGTCCGATCGTGATCACGGATAAGATGATGCAAAGCCACA
Source organism: Lachnospiraceae bacterium (assembly GCA_024691305.1). Lineage (GTDB taxonomy): Bacteria > Bacillota > Clostridia > Lachnospirales > Lachnospiraceae > XBB2008. The sequence continues at coordinate 27,327 of JAILNS010000006.1, forward strand.
CTTCCCTTATGCTCAGCGTAAGGATCGCAGTGGATCCAAAAAGCGTTGTACACACATCTCCCGTAAGATTCGAGGATGTAGAGAAGATGTTCATGATCAGATAACCGAAGGCAAGGGCACCGACAGAGAGCATTGCTATTGCGGCGTCACCTTTTATTTTTGCATTTTTGCCGGGCTTAAGGAGGAGTATGGCACTTATGACCGTGACGGGCAGGACCAGAAACATATTGTCTGTAAGGTTAAGAACCGTTGCGATCGATATTGCTCCGAAGGCAACATGAGATAAGCCGTCACCAATAAATGACAGCCTCTTTAAAACCAGGGTCACTCCGAGCATCGATGAACACAGTGCGATCAACACACCTACGATCATCGCATATCTGACAAAGGGATATTCAAAATACATCTGTAAGGTTTCGATCATTTGAATTCTCCTTTGTTTTTTACAGAGAAAAATCTGCCGGCTTTGCTGCTCATATAATCCCCTATCGTTCCATAGAAATAATAATCTCCGATATGCAGTATATGGCTTGCATATTTCATGGCAGCGGCGATGTCATGGGATATCATTATTATTGTTATTCCCTCGTCGTTCAGAGTTTTTATAAGATCATACATTTCTGCCGTTACCTTGGGGTCAAGCCCTGAGACAGGTTCATCGAGAAGAAGGATGCGCTTCGTTGCACAAAGCGCTCTTGCAAGAAGGACACGCTGCTGCTGACCGCCCGATAGTTCCCTGTAGCATCTGTCTTTTAGCTCGGTTATGCCCATACGTTCCATGTTCTCAATGGCAAGAGCACGTTCCTCTTTGTTATAAAAAGGTCTGAGTCCGGTCCTGCTCTGGCAGCCTGACATAACGATCTCATAAACCGAAGCGGGGAAGTCTTTTTGTACAACTGTCTGCTGAGGCAGATATCCTATATCGGTCTGTTTTAAGCCTTCACCGATCACGATACAGCCGGATATCGGTTTTTGTAGCCCCAAAAGAGTCTTCATAAGGGTGGATTTACCCGAACCGTTTTCACCGACTATGCACAGATAATCCCCTGCATTCACGCTGAAATTTATATTTTCTCCGACGGCCATTCCGTCATATCCTACACTCAGGTTTTCTGCTTTTATCAAACTCATAATCTTATTTATCAGAATCTTCCTGCTCTTTGGAACAATCCTCACACAATCCGTAAAATACCGTTCGCATCGGATCCATCGTAAAACCGTGATGCTCAAGCATATGATTTTTTATAGCCTCCATTTCGTCACAGTGAAGATGGATAAGCTTTCCGCATTTTTCGCATTTACAATGGAAACATATCCCCTTTTCCACATGAGAATCTTTGCCCATATATTCAAAACAGGCAGGAGAGTTGACGTCTATCGTGTACTTGCTTAGGACACCTTCATCCACGAGGCGTTCGAGCTGTCTGTAAACCGTGGACTGACCTATTGATGAGCCCTTGCTCCTAAAATGCTCACACACATCTCCGGCTGTGATATGTTCACCCGGTCTGTTTATCAGGTAGTCCAAAAGTATCTCTTTTTGTTTGGTTTTGTAAGTGGAACGCGGCTCCATGTTTGTTCTCCCTGTGTCTTGCACTAAATGCGGATTTGAGAATCATTCTCAATTATAACACCGGCTTTGGTTTTGTCAATTTTTGATGCATGCACAGGTGGAATCTGTGTGTACCTGCACGTGCGGAATCTGTGTGTACCTGCACGGGCGTATCCGGGATCTGAAATATATACTTGAAAAAAGAAAGGATTTGGGTTATAGTTATATAAATTGCGCACAATATAAAAGCACGCAATCTAAATTATAGAGAGGGGAAGTCTGTATGGAATTTACCATGATCGAAACCGGGTGGCTTTCTATCCTGCCACCGATCATTGCTATCGCACTGGCGCTCATAACCAAAGAAGTATATTCATCGCTTTTTATCGGTATCACATCCGGAATGCTGATATATGCGTTTTCAAGCGGCGGAAATATCATTTCGGCGGCGGCCATGACATTTGATATGATGAGCAGCAAGATCGCCGACAACGCTTATATGATCATATTCCTGGCTCTTTTGTGGGCCGTGGTAAGTCTGGTCTCAAAATCGGGTGGAAGTCAGGCCTACGGAAGATGGGCAGGCAAAAAACTAAAGAGCAAAAGAGCGGCGGCCTTTGCCACATCCGTGCTCGGGATACTTATATTTATCGATGACGGTTTTAACTGTCTTACCGTGGGAACGGTCATGCGTCCCATCACTGACAGGCTCCGCATATCAAGAGAAAAACTCGCATATATCATAGATGCAACGGCGGCACCCGTATGTATCATCGCACCCGTATCAAGCTGGGCAGTCGCTGTCGCAAGTGAGGTGAGCGAGAAGAACGGTTTCCATATATTTCTATCGACCATTCCGTATAATTTCTATGCAATTATGACGATATTGATGGTCTTTATGATCAGCTTTACGGGCAGGGATTTCGGTCCAATGAAAAAGGCCGAAGAAGAAGCAGTTGCTAACGAAACGGATCAGGGTGAGACAGAAACGATCGAATCCAAAGGTCACGTGATGGATCTGGTCCTTCCGATAGTAGTACTTATCGTATGTGCCATCCTTGGCATGGCTTATGTAGGAGGGTTCTTTGAGGGAGTGAGCTTCTCGGAAGCAATAGGATATAATCCTACAGCCGGATTGTCACTCGGAGCATTTGCGGGACTTATCACCGCCATGCTTTTATATCTTCCGAGGAAACTCATGAAGCCCAGGGAATTCATGGAATGTATCGTAGGTGGTATTGCTAACATCGTTCCGCCAATGCTTATACTGATACTTTCCTGGAGTCTTGGCGGCGTATGCAGACAGCTTATCGGAACCGGCGTATTCATCTCAGGATTTGTAAACAGCACAAATCTTCCTCTTGGATTCCTGCCGTTTCTTATCTTTGTGATCGCGGCACTTATGAGTTTTTCAATGGGAACCAGCTGGGGAACATTCGGTATGCTGATCCCGATCATCACGATGATATGCGATACGCAGGCAGCGGCTCCGTTACTTATTCCTGCGCTTGGAGCAACACTTGCGGGATCTGTTTATGGTGATCACTGCTCACCTATTTCGGATACGACGATACTCGCATCCACAGGAGCGGATTGCAAGCATATAAGGCACGTAGAGACGCAGCTTCCTTATGCAACGGCTGTAGCTATCGTATGTGCCATAGGCTATCTTATAGCCGGATTTATGAACTCGCCTGTTGTGGCCCTGGCTTTACAGGTAATACTTGTTGTAGGAATTGTCATGCTCATTGGCAAAAAACAGATTACGGAGGAAAAGATATGATCTACGATTACGAAGTGACTACGGGAAAAGGTGAAAAACTTGCACTTTCAGAATACAAGGGCAAAGTGATCCTTGTTGTAAATACGGCTACGGGATGCGGATTCACACCGCAGTATGCACCTATAGAAGAGTTATATAAAGATTATCATGATAAAGGTCTTGAAGTACTGGATATACCCTGTAATCAGTTCGGAGGACAGGCTCCCGGATCGGATGATGAGATACATGAGTTTTGTACCCTTCATTACAATACGACATTTCCTCAGATGAAAAAGTCGGATGTGAACGGAGAGAATGAACTTCCTTTATATACTTACCTTAAATCACAAAAAGGTTTCGAAGGTTTTGAAGAGCATCAGTATAAGGAACTGCTCGAAAAGATGTTTACCGAAGCAGATCCCGACTGGGCATCCAAATCCGATATCAAGTGGAATTTTACGAAGTTCGTGATAGACCGTGAGGGAAATGTGGTGGCCCGCTTTGAGCCTACTGCGGATATGAAAAAAGTAGAGGAGTGCATAAAGGCACTCTTGTAATATGATACGCGTAAATATATTATCTATACATATGATAAAACCATTATATGTAAGCAGGGATAAGATATGAACATTACTCAGATCAGATATGTTCTTGAGGTGGCTGCTTCTTCTTCGATAAGGGAAGCAGCCGGCAGACTTTATATAACACAGCCCGCACTGTCCGAAAGTATCAGGGAACTTGAAGAAGAACTCGGGATACTGTTATTCGAACGGACTAACAAGGGAATCTCTTTGACCGATGAGGGCAGGGAGTTTGTCGAGTATGCCAAAAAGGCTGTCGGACAGTATGAGATATTGGAAGACAGGTATCTGTCAAATGACAGCGACAAGGAGAGATTCTCCGTATCCACGCAGCATTATAATTTTGCGATCAGGGCTTTTACGGATGTTATCCAAAAAGCAGACCCGGGGAAGTATGTTTTTTCAATACACGAGACCAAGACCAAAGAGGTACTTGAAGACGTGAGGACACTTAAGAGCGAGGTCGGCGTCATATCCTTCTCAGGTGCCAATGAGGGTGTTATACGCAAACTGATCAAAGAATATGGTCTTATTTTTAAACCGCTCATGATCAGAGATGCTTATGTCTATTTCTGGAAGGACCACGAACTGGCGGGAAGAAAGGAAATATCTATCGAAGAATTATCCGATTATCCTTGCGTGTCCTTTGATCAAAGTGACGACAGCAATTTCTATCTGACCGAGGAAGCCCTGGCAGACTATGATTTTAAGAAACTGATCAAGTCGGATGACAGAGCTACTTCTATGGAAATGATCGCTAAACTGCATGGCTATTCGATAGGCTCAGGTATGCTGTCAGGAGAGGATGCGATCCTCAAGGGACTTGTGTCCGTCAAACTAAAGGAAGACGACCCTATCACGATAGGATATATAACCAGAAAAGGAAGCGAGATGTCGGATTATGGAGTCGCTTTCACGGAGGAACTGGAAAAATATAATGAACTGTGATAGGTAACGCTTATCACGGATAATAAGATTTAACGATTTTTCAAACAAAACAGTAACTGCTACGATTGAATCATCTTAAACAAAGGAGGATTCAACAATGAGCGATTACAGATTTGAAACTTTGCAGTTACATGTCGGACAGGAACAGGCGGATCCGGCTACGGATTCAAGAGCTGTTCCGATATATCAGACCACTTCTTATGTGTTCCATGATTCACAGCATGCCGCAGACAGATTCGGCCTGGCAGATGCGGGAAACATATACGGAAGACTCACCAACTCCACTCAGGATGTCCTGGAGAAAAGACTTGCGGCCCTGGAGGGAGGAAGCGCAGCACTTGCTGTAGCATCCGGAGCAGCAGCCATTACCTATACGATAGAAGCACTTGCCGCAAACGGAGGCCATATAGTAGCGCAAAAGACCATATACGGCGGGTCATACAATCTTCTTGAACACACACTTCCCCAATACGGGATAAGTACCACATTTGTTAATGCCCATGATCTTAAAGAGGTTGAGAATTCGATCAGACAGGATACCAGGGCAATCTATCTTGAGACTCTCGGAAATCCCAACAGTGATATCCCCGATATCGATGCCATAGCTGATATAGCACACAGACACGGACTGCCTCTCGTGATAGACAATACCTTCGGAACACCTTATCTTATAAGACCGATAGAGCACGGAGCAGATATAGTAGTTCACTCCGCAACCAAGTTTATCGGTGGGCACGGAACCACACTTGGTGGTATTATAGTTGAGTCAGGAAGATTTGACTGGAAGGCAAGCGGTAAGTATCCGAATATAGCGTCTCCAAATCCCAGTTATCACGGCGTATCATTTTATGATGCCGTAGGCCCCGCAGCATTTGTAACATATATAAGGGCGATCCTTTTGCGTGATACCGGAGCTACGATCTCCCCGTTTAATGCATTTCTTCTTTTACAGGGAGTTGAGACATTATCTCTTCGACTTGACAGGCATGCAGAGAATACTAAGAAGGTGGTGGATTACCTTAGTCTCCATCCTCTTGTAAATAAGGTCAATCATCCTTCACTTAAAGATCATCCGGATCATGAACTTTATGAGAGATATTTTCCTAACGGCGGCGGGTCGATCTTTACCTTTGAGATAAAGGGCGGGAAGGAAGCAGCCTGGAAGTTTATAGATAACCTTAAGATCTTTTCACTTCTTGCAAATGTGGCAGATGTTAAGAGTCTTGTGATCCATCCCGCAACGACTACTCACTCACAGCTTACGGATGAGGAACTTGCGGATCAGGGAATAACCCAGGGTACAATAAGGCTATCGATCGGTACCGAACATATAGATGATATAATCGCCGACCTTGAAAGAGGTTTTGCAGCGATCAGATAATACAGGAGGAAATGTCATGTCAAACATATATAAAAGTGCAAGTGAACTTATAGGCAATACACCTCTTTTGGAGGTAACAAATATTGAAAAAGAACTCGGGCTTGAAGCTACGATACTTGTAAAACTTGAGTATTTTAATCCGGCAGGAAGTGTAAAGGATCGTATTGCCAGGGCAATGATAGAGGATGCTGAAGCCAAAGGCCTCTTAAAAGAGGGTTCAGTGATAATAGAGCCCACATCCGGTAATACCGGGATAGGACTTGCCTCAATAGCAGCAGCCAAAGGGTACAGGATCATACTTACGATGCCTGAGACCATGAGTGTTGAACGCAGGAATATCCTTAAAGCATACGGAGCGGAACTGGTACTTACAGATGGCAAAAAAGGCATGAAAGGGGCAATCGAAAAGGCTGAGGAACTGGCTAAAACCACTCCCGGCGGATTTATCCCCGGTCAGTTTGTAAATCCCGCCAATCCCGCTGCACATAAAAAGACCACAGGTCCCGAGATCTGGAATGATACCGACGGAAAAGTAGATATTTTCATCGCAGGGGTCGGAACCGGCGGAACAGTGAGCGGAACCGGAGAGTATTTAAAAGAGAAGAATCCCGATATAAAGATAGTGGCCCTTGAACCCGAAGATTCACCTGTCCTTTCGGGAGGGTCGGCAGGACCTCACAAGATCCAGGGTATAGGTGCGGGATTTGTGCCGGATACACTTAATACGGGCATATATGACGAGGTATATAAGGCATCCGGAGCCGAAGCGTTTGAAACGGCTAAGCTTCTTGCAGCTAAAGAAGGAATACTGGTCGGTATATCTTCAGGTGCTGCCTTAAAAGGTGCGATCGATCTTGCAAAACGTCCCGAAAACAAGGGAAAGGTCATAGTTGCTCTTTTGCCCGATTCAGGAGACAGATATTATTCAACCCCGATATTTACGGATTGACCATGAGTGATACCAGACTTATCGATAAGTATGAAGAGTTAAAAAAATATATTGCTTCTTTAGGGAGCGTTGCGGTTGCTTTTTCAGGAGGTGTGGATTCCACCTTCCTGTTAAAAGCAGCCAAAGATGCGCTTGGGGATAATCTGATAGCCATGACTGCTTCAAGTTATCTTTTTCCCGGGAAGGAACTGGACGAGGCCGGAAGGTACTGTCTCGATGAGGGTATACGGCAGATCATCATAACGGCAGATGAACTGTCAATAGAAGGCTTTGAGGATAATCCGAAGGACAGATGCTATATGTGCAAGAAGGACCTGTTTACAAGATTTAAGGAGTGTGCACAAAAAGAAGGCATGAACGCTGTGGTCGAGGGGTCAAACCTTGATGATAACGGCGATTACAGACCCGGGCACAGGGCGATCGCAGAGCTTGGCATAACCAGTCCCTTAAGGGATGTGGGCTTTACCAAGGAAGAGATCAGGGAGATGTCCAAGCTTCTTTCCCTGCCCACCTGGGACAAACCTTCTTATGCCTGTCTTGCAAGCCGTATCCCGTATGGCGATAAGATCACAAGAGATAAGCTTGGTATGATAGAAAGGTCGGAAGAGTTCTTAAGGGATCTTGGATTTAAGCAGCTAAGAGTCAGGGCTCACGGTGATCTTGCAAGGATCGAGACGGAAGCTTCGGATTTTGAAAAGTTTTTAGATCCGGGTTTCAGGAACAGCGTGAATGAGGAACTGAAAAAGTTCGGTTTTTCGTATGTTGCGGTTGATATCGCAGGATACCGGACAGGGAGCATGAACGAGGTTTTGCACAACTGATAAAAAAACCTGTTGACAAACCATATGACATAATGATTTAATCTTATCAAATACAAAACCGATGATGAGGAGTGAGTAATTCTTACATAACTCTGCGGGAGCGAATCGCGGACGGTGGAAGCGCGGTGAAGAGCGTAAGAACGAATGGACCTCAGAGGGCAAACAGAAACGGGAAACCGGAGTATGAGCGACGGAGCAGGACTCTCCGTAATCAAAGGTCGGCATATGACAGTATGCGCAGAGTGGATGAGCGATCATCAAGCGGGGTGGCACCGCAGGTAGAATAAGAAACCTGTCCCGGCATTACAGTTTTTGTAATGCCGGTTTTTTTATGTGCTAAAAGGAGAAACCATGATACTTCAGGATATCGTAAATGATAAAAAAGAAAGACTTCCAATGCATAAGGCAAAGATCTCCGAAAAGGAGATGAGAAGACTGGCTTACGAGGCACTTAATGAAAATACAAGACCCGAAGGGCTTTTTTATGAAAACATGAAAAAGAGCGGTATCTCGATAATAGGAGAATTTAAGAAAGCATCACCGAGTCTCGGACATATAGGTTCCAAGATCGACTTAACAGACAGGATAGACGAATACAATGCTTCGGTAGATGCGATCTCATGTCTTACGGAAGAAGACCACTTCCTCGGAAACACGGATTATTTAAAAGACATAAGATCCAAGAGCAACCTCCCCATCCTGCGTAAGGATTTCATGATAGATGAGTATCAGTTCTATGAAGCTAAGGCGATAGGAGCCGATGCGGTGCTTCTTATAACGGCGATACTCGATGATGTAATGATGCGTGACTTCTACCAGCTTGCAACAGAACTTAAGCTGGATGTTCTGGTCGAGACTCACGACGAATACGAGATAGCAAGGGCGCTTAAGACAGATCCCAAGATCATCGGGGTCAACAACAGGAACTTAAAGGACTTCAGCATATCACTTGAAAACACCGGAAGGTTAAAAAAATATATCCCAAAAGACAAGATATACATCGCGGAAAGCGGGATCATGGGTGATGAGGATGTAGCTTACTTAAAAGAAGTCGGAGTAGACGGATTCCTTATAGGAAGAGCCTTTATGGAAGCAGAAAATCCCGCAGAACTCGCAAGCAGATGGAAGGCACTGTAGTATGGCGTAAGGCGGCGGGCCGGATGAAGTAAACGGCAGTCGAGCGAAACGGCAGTCGAACGAAACGGCAGTCGAATGAAACGGCAATGGAGCGAAACATAAAGGTGGTCGTATGAAGATCAAGATATGCGGTATCACTAGACCGGAAGAAATCGAATATTTAAATGAATACGCACCGGACTTTGCAGGCTTTGTTTTTTACGGGCCGAGCAAACGGAATGTGACAATAGAGCAGGCTGTGTCACTTGCCAATCGGCTTTCCGAGGATATCAGGCGCGTAGCGGTAATGGTATCGCCGGAACCTGGAGATATCATTAAGATTCAGGAAACGGGAGTGTTTGATATCATACAGGTCCACAGGAAACTCAGCGATAAAGTCCTTGAATGTGCAAAACTTCCGGTCTGGTATGCGGTAAATATAGAAGGCGATATGGAAGAAGCGGTAAAGAATGCGATCGGGGAAATACCGGAAGCCTGTCGCGATAAGATAAGCGGTATAGTAGCGGATGCCAAGGATTTTGGGAGCGGAAAGACGTTTAACTGGCATAAGAGCAAAAGGATGTTAAAAGCCGGAACCCGCTCACCCGCAGATAAATACTCTTTTATCCTGGCAGGGGGATTGAATCCCGAAAATGTATCGGAGGGTATACGGATATTTGCTCCCGATGTGGTGGATGTAAGTTCCGGGGTAGAGGGAACAGACGGAAAAGACAAAGTTAAGATATCCGCTTTTATACAGGCGGTCAGATCATACGAAAGGATGGATCAGGATGAATAAAAAGGCATATTACGGAGAATACGGCGGACAGTTCGTATCGGAATCACTCATGAATACTCTTAACGAGATAGATGCCGCATTTGAAGAGGCGATAAGAGATCCCAAGTTCATTGAGCAGTATAACTACTATCTTAAGCAGTATGTCGGGAGAGAAACTCCGCTTTATCTGGCGGAGCGCTTAAGTGAAAAATACGGTACGAAGATCTATTTAAAGCGTGAGGACTTAAATCATACCGGAGCTCACAAGATAAACAATGTTATAGGACAGATACTTCTTGCAAAGCGTATGGGCAAGAAAAAGATCATAGCTGAGACCGGAGCTGGACAGCACGGCGTGGCAACTGCAACCGGTGCTGCACTTTTTAACATGGAATGCACGGTATATATGGGCAAAGAAGATGTTAAAAGACAGGCTCTTAATGTGATGAGAATGGAAATGTTAGGTGCCAAGGTCGTATCTGTAGAATCGGGCAGCAATACCCTTAAGGATGCCACCAATGAGGCGATAAGAACCTGGGCCAAGACCGCGGAAGATACATTTTATATCATCGGCTCTGCGATAGGCCCCTATCCTTATCCCAAGATGGTCAAGGAATTCCAGTCGGTCATATCTCGTGAAGCCAAAAAGCAGCATATGGAAGCAGAAGGCAGACTTCCCGATGTCGTTATGGCATGTGTGGGCGGCGGATCCAATTCGATCGGAATGTTTGCGGATTTCATAGACGAACCCGGAGTAGAACTCATAGGAGTTGAGGCAGCAGGCAAGGGAATAGATACGAACGAACATGCGGCTTCAATGTCCAAAGGACGTCCCGGGGTACTTCACGGAACCCGTTCATATCTTCTTCAGGACGAAGACGGAAATGTACAGCTTGCACACTCGATCTCGGCAGGTCTTGATTATCCCGGTGTAGGTCCCGAACATGCATACCTTCACGATACCGGACGTGCCAAATATGTACCGATCACCGATACGGAGGCTATGGATGCACTCATGGAGCTGACTCAGACAGAAGGTATAATCCCGGCCATAGAGAGTGCTCATGCAATGGCTTATGCCTTTAAGAAAGCTAAGGAGATGACACCGGAACAGTCGATGATCATATGTCTCTCCGGAAGAGGCGACAAGGATGTAAATACGATCTCCGATTACCTTGCAGGTAAAGGATATCTTAACTAAAAGCACGATACAGGTGCACAAAGGAGATTATATGAACAGGATAGAGTACAGATTAAATACATTAAAAGAAAAAAATGAAAAAGCATTCATAACATATATAACCGCAGGTCTTCCGGATATGGAAACGACTGCAAAGATCATCAAGGCGCAGGAAGATGTCGATGTCATAGAGCTTGGAATACCTTTTTCGGATCCGATAGCGGACGGACCCGTGATACAGCAGGCGTCATTCGAAGCGATACAGGGCGGTGCATCTTTAAATAAGACCCTGGAACTCATGAAGAAACTCAGAACCGAAGGCGTAGATAAGCCGATACTTTTTATGCTCTATTACAACACCATAGTCGGAAGGGGCATAGAGAACTTTGTTTCGGCATGCAGGGAAGCAGGAGTTGACGGACTTATAGTTCCCGACCTTCCTCTTGAAGAACAGGAGAACCTTCAAAATGCACTAAAAGGTGATGACACTACGATACTTATCCAGCTTGTATCCCCGGTATCAAAGGAGCGGATCCCTAAGATACTCGAAGGCGCAAGAGGATTTGTGTACTGCGTATCGTCGATGGGCGTGACCGGTCAGGCAGCGGATTTCCACAGGGAGGTCATGGACTATCTTAAGTCGGTCAAGGCGGTATCGAAGATCCCGGTCATGATGGGCTTTGGCATCAGGGAAGCAGAGGATGTGTGTCCCATGAAGGACATTATAGATGGTGCAATCGTAGGCTCCCATTTCATAAATATCATGAGAAAAGCCGGATTTGATCCTGCGGCCGCAAAAGAGTACACCGCAAAGTTTAAGAGCGAATTAAATGCAATGTAATGCCCTGAAAATGTGAGAGTTTTAAGGATGTAAGAAAACACCAAACGAGATGTAGGAGGAAGAAAAATGATCAAAGAAGCGATTGAGAAAATAGTACTTAAGGAAGACCTGACCTATGAAGAAGCATATACCGTGATGAATGAGATCATGGACGGTGAGAGTTCGGCAACTCAGAATGCTGCATTTCTTGCAGCGCTGTCTACCAAGAGTGCCAAGGCCGAGACCATAGATGAGATCAAGGGCTGTGCGGCAGCTATGCGTGAGCATGCTACAAGAGTTGATACCGGTGATATGGAAACCCTGGAGATAGTGGGAACCGGCGGAGACAGAGCCGGAAGCTTCAATATATCCACGACGACAGCGTTTGTTACTGCGGCAGCAGGCGTTAAGGTAGCAAAGCACGGAAACAGGGCAGCATCATCACTTTCAGGAACCGCTGACTGTCTGGAAGCACTCGGCGCAAACATAGATCTTGATCCCGAGAAGTGTGTAAGCCTTTTGAAGGATACGGGATTTTGCTTCTTCTTTGCACAGAAATATCATACATCCATGAAGTATGTGGGTGCGATCAGAAGAGAACTCGGATTCAGGACAGTGTTCAATATCCTCGGACCTCTTACCAATCCCGCATGTCCCAAGAGACAACTCCTCGGAGTATACGATGAATATCTGATCGAGCCTCTTGCACAGGTTCTTAGCGGACTCGGAGTAGAGAGAGGAATGGTCGTATACGGCAAAGAGAAACTTGATGAGATCACTGCGGTCGGTCCGACAGCGGTCTGCGAGTTCAAGGAAGGATGGTATAAGACCTACGAGATCACTCCCGAGCAGTTTGGCTTCCAAAGATGCTCAAAAGAAGATTTGAAAGGAGCATCTCCCGAAGAAAATGCCAATATGACACGTGACATATTATCAGGCAAAGATAAAGGCCCCAAGAGAGATACGGTACTTATGAATGCGGGCGCTGCACTCTATATAGCTGACAAGGCTTCATCCATAGAAGAGGGTGTGAAACTGGCTGCGAAACTTATAGATGACGGCAGTGCGCTTAAGGCAATGGAGAAATTCATAGCCGCATCAAAGGCGTGAGATAAGTCCATGTGAGGTAATGGAGGAAATATGTTTACACCTAAGATGGAAGAACTTGAGCACTTCAAAAAGGAAGGCTACAGATACTGTCCTATCAAGACGGAGATTTTTTCCGATATCAGGACTCCCATAGAAGTGCTTAGGATATTAAAAGCAAGAAGCGCCCACGTGTATATGCTCGGGAGTGTGGAAAACCAGGAACGCTGGGGAAGATATACTTTTTTGGGTTATGATCCTACGCTGTGCGTTACATGTATCGACGGACATCTGTCTGCAACTGACAGTTCGGGAAACATAGTGCACACCGAAGAAACAAGTCATCCCGCAGGGTATCTTGCGAAGCTTACAGACAGTTACCGCTGCCCGAGGATGGATTCTTTTCCTGCTTTTACCGGTGGGCTGGTAGGATATTTCGCATACGATTATATAAAATATGCGGAACCGGAGCTTAAACTGGATGCAGCTGACGAAGAGCACTTTCGCGATGTGGATCTTATGCTTTTTGACAAGGTCATATGCTTCGACAATCTTAAGCAAAAGATCATAGTGATCGCCCAGGTGTGTCTGGATGATATCGAGGCTTCCTATAAAAAAGCACAGGACTCGATAGAAGAGATACTGGACCTTATCGTAAACGGTACTTATTCGGATAAGGAGAGCGGAAGTCTTAAATCCGACTACAGGCCTCTGTTTGATGAAGCCTCTTTTTGCAGGATGGTTGAGAAGGCCAAGAATTACATTTACGAGGGCGATATTTTCCAGGTGGTACTTTCAAACAGGCTTGAAGCCGATTTTGAAGGAAGTCTTCTTAATACTTACAGGGTGCTTCGGACGATCAATCCGTCTCCTTATATGTTCTATTTTTCCGGAGACGACATGGAGGTAGCGGGCGCATCTCCTGAGACTCTTGTTAAATGCGAGCAGGGTGAACTTCATACTTTTCCGCTTGCCGGAACACGTCCCAGGGGAAAGGATGAAAAAGAGGATAAGGCTCTCGAGGAAGAACTGCTTGCGGACGAGAAGGAACGTGCAGAGCACAATATGCTCGTCGACCTTGGACGTAACGACATAGGCAGGATCAGTGAATTTAATTCCGTGGAAGTAGAGAAATACATGTCGATCGAGAGGTTTTCACATGTCATGCATATAGGATCCACGGTAAAAGGAACACTCAGATATGATCTTAATGTACTAAGTGCCATAGATTCGATCCTTCCCGCAGGGACTCTTTCAGGAGCCCCCAAGATCCGTGCATGCGAGATCATAAACGAACTGGAAGACAATAAGCGCGGTATATACGGAGGTGCCATAGGTTATATCGATTTTACGGGCAATCTTGATACATGTATCGCGATCCGTATCGCATATAAGAAAAACGGAAAGGTGTTTGTAAGGTCCGGAGCCGGGATAGTAGCGGATTCGGAACCGGAAAAAGAATACCGTGAATGTATAAACAAGGCCAAGGCGGTCATGGAAGCGATACGCCGGGCGGATTCATTGTAAGGAAGGATATTTATGACTCTTCTTATAGACAATTATGACAGCTTTTCATATAATCTTTATCAGTATTTGGGAAGTATTGAACCCGATATCCGTGTCATCAGAAATGATGAAATGAGCGTGGAGGAGATCAAAGCCTTAAAGCCCGATCATATAGTGATATCACCGGGGCCCGGGAAGCCGTCCGATGCAGGAATATGCGAGGATGTGATATCAAAGCTCGGACCCTATCATCCCATACTCGGGGTGTGTCTGGGACATCAGGCTATATGTGAGACATACGGGGCGGTTGTAGATCACGCAGGCAGACTTATGCATGGCAAACAGTCCGTTGCAAAGGTTGACACAGACTCTGTGCTTTTTAAAGGATTACCGGAAAGTATCGGTGTAGCAAGATATCATTCTCTTTCTGCCGTCAGCAAAACAATGCCTGACTGTCTTCGTATTACTGCCACAAGTGACGATGGGGAGATAATGGCTGTAGAGCATATCGAGTATCCTGTATACGGCGTTCAGTTTCATCCCGAATCGATTCTTACTCCGGACGGAATGAAGATAATAGAGAACTTCATGACGATCGGAGCCGTATAGATTCATATGTTTTATATGAAGGGGGTTAATTTATGAAGGCATTGTTGATAGGCGGTACCGGCACGATAAGTATGGCCATTACGAAGAAACTCGTTAAAGACGGGTGGGAAGTATTTTTATTAAACCGCGGAACCAGAAGCGCAGAACTTCCCGACGGTGTCAAGGTGATCGTGGCTGATATTAACGACGAAGCCGCCGTACTTAAGGGCATAGGTGATGAACACTATGACTGCGTGTGCGAGTTCATAGGCTTTACCAAAGAGCAGGTCGAGAGAGACTATCGTCTTTTTAAGGGACGGACCAATCAGTACATCTATATAAGTTCCGCATCGGCATATCATAAGCCGGTAGGAAGCTATATCATCAACGAGGGGACAACCCTTGCAAATCCTTACTGGCAGTATTCACGTGATAAGATCGCATGTGAGGAATTCCTTATGAGCAAGTATCGCGAAGAAGGTTTCCCGATAACCATAGTCCGTCCTTCACATACTTATGATGAAAGAAGCATCCCGCTCGGAGTACACGGAGCTAAAGGGTCATGGCAGGTGATAAAGAGAATGATGGAAGATAAGCCCGTCATCATTCACGGCGACGGAATGAGTCTGTGGACGCTTACCTTTAATACGGATTTTGCGATCGGATATACGGGACTCATGGGCAACCGCCATGCGATAGGCGAAGCATTCCAGATCACCTGCGATGAGACACTCACATGGAATCAGATATATCAGACCATAGCGGATGCGCTCGGAGTAACACTTCATCCTTATCATGTATCTTCGGATTTCCTTTCGGAAGTAGGAAAGCAGTATGATTACATCGGCTCACTTATAGGCGATAAATCCAACTCTGTAGTATTTGAAAACAGTAAGCTTAAGAGCCTCGTTCCCCAGATGACTACATATGTTCCTTTCCATCTTGGTGTAAGGAAATGCATCGACTACATACTTGCACATCCCGAATGTCAGGTTGAAGATCCCGAGTTTGATGAGTGGTGCGACAAGGTCATAGCAGAAATAGATGAACTGAAGAATAAGATAAAATAAGAATTGACAGACAAAAGACCCCGGAGACCGGGGTCTTTTGCATGTTTAAAGAAGGATTCAAAACTGCGAAGTTAGTTATTAAGCGTTTTTTATAAGCGTCAGTGGAAACTTCCCCAGGCGCCGTCAGGCATTTCTTGCAAGTGTGCGGCCGAGATCTTTTAAAGCCTCGATCGTGTCATCTGTCGGAGCACCGAGAACGGTAACACCTTCACCGTTTACCACTGTTGCACCATCTGCGGATATGCGGCTTTCCCAGTCACGCATCCATTCCTGATTGCCCCAGCCGTATGATCCGAAAAGACCGATCTGCTTACCGCCTATCGCTCCGTCAAGATCTGACATAAAGGGTTCCATTTCACTTTCTTCAAGCTGCTCAGCACCCATTGAAGGGCAACCCAGAGCGAATGCCTTTGCACTTTTTAAAGATTCAATATCGGCACTGCCAACGGGGATGAGTTCTGCCTCTCCTCCGGCATCTTTAACCCCGTCTGCAACACTCTGTGCCATAGCGGCTGTATTACCTGTTCCGCTCCAAAAAACTATAGATACTTTACTCATGATGTATACCATCCTTTCCAAATAAATGTTTGTAATGATAAATGTTTGTAATGATAAATGTTTGTAATGATGTCAGCAAGTGCTGACAATCAACTGGGCAAGCGGTCTGCCGCCTGCCAATTCTTTGCAATAAACTTCAGTACACTTTCTGAATTTTGCAAATGTTTTTTCTGCCTTTTCCCTGTTTGTGTATACCTTCCAGAAACCTATGCATTTAACTCCGTTGTCCGGATCTTTCATAAAGCCTTCGACATCCGAAGGAGGATAACCTAAGAAAAGTCCGATCTCGTGCGGAAAATCCTTATCATCCGTAAGGCGTCTTATAAGTTGGACAACACATCTGTCGGCGTTGCCGCATATATAGCCTTTTTTCTTCAGGATATTACGTGCCAGGGGACAGTTTAAATCTTTGTCCAGACGATCCGGGCGATATACATATATAAGTGTATGTGATTCCGTTTTCCTGACAGGTACGGCTCTTAATCCTTTGGGTGTGAGCAAACGGTTTAAGTCTCTTAATTCCCCGGTGGGATCATTAAGTTCCCTGTTCTTTACAGAGAACAGGCTTCCCGTTTTAAGTCCTGCAAGTGTCGGAGAACAGTGTTCGACTATATACGTATCAGGCATGTATGATCTCCTTGGATCGTTGTAGTTAGTCACAACTAACTCGCGCTTTTAAATAAAGCCGCTGGTTATACGCACGGCGGTTTTATGACGTAACAAAAGTCCTGTTGGTTAGTTATGTCTAACCAATAATAACACATATCCGGATAATGTCAATATGGAATTTTAACCGGGCCTTTGAAGTGCAGATTGTCCCTGGGCCTGAAGTGCAGATTGTCCACGGACCTCTGAAGTGCCTGTATACCTTAGAAACTGAAAATTACTGAAAAAGGTATACATTTTGGGGTGATCGGGACTGGAAATTGTTAATTGTATGCCTTTTATGAAAGAAACCTTTAATAAAGGTATACATTTAAGCCTGTAACCATGATATCGATAACGGCGGATTATGCAATCCGGAAAAAGTATACCCTGTAAATGATAAAGTTTTGAAAAAGGCATACACCTGACATATAAGTATTGAAATTTCTTAAAATGTATGACTTTCCTGAAGGAAACTCTCAATAAAGTCATACAATGACAATTTCTGCTTCATTTCTCAGGCCAAATAGCCGGCGAGACCAAATAGCCGGCGAGACCAAATTTATATATGGAATTTTGCATCGGAAAGTAGTAAGATGTTATGAGTTAGATATGCCTAATAACAGTGAGAAAGCTGCAACTAAACGTAGTCATATATAACCAAACACAGTCGGATATAACCAAACACAGCTGAATATAACTTATCACCAAACTTTCAAGGCCACGGAGGACTTTTACGATGAAACCAAATTACAAAAACTGGGTACCAAAGGGAATGGTTTTCGGCACGACTGCAGGTGCGATAGCGCTGGTCGTGATATTTGCGGGCATATCGGCGTTCACGGTCGATGCATCCCAGACTTTAAGGAATGTGCTCATGATAATATCCGGGATCCTGGCCCTTGTTATGATATGCGTTGCGCTTTGGAGCATTTTTGCATATAACATGTTTTCTTATGACGGTAAAAGACAACTGTCCAAAGCTATTATCGAAGGAACCGCCGGGTACATAAAGATTCCGGCAGGAGGCACATGTCTGGATGTCGGATGCGGGAGTGGGGCACTTACGATAGCGGCAGCCAAGGCAAATCCCGATGCGAAGATTACGGGAATAGACCGCTGGGGTAAGGAATACGCTTCTTTTTCAAAGAAATTGTGTGAAGACAATGCAAAGGCAGAGGGTGTGAGCAATGTAAGTTTTGCACAGGGAGATGCCGTCAAACTTGATTTTGCGGATGAAACATTTGATGCCGTGACGAGCAATTATGTGTATCACAACATTACGGGCGTAAACAAGCAGCAACTTTTACTTGAAACACTCAGGGTGCTCAAAAAAGGCGGAACGTTTGCGATTCACGATATCATGTCCAAAAGCAGATACGGTGATATGGATGCTTTTATAAACAAACTTAAGGCACAGGGGTATGAAGATGTCCGCCTGATCCGTACGGATAACGGAATGTTCATGTCCAAAGGTGAGGCAATGATCATAGAACTGACAGGCTCATCACTGCTTGTCGGGACAAAATAATAAACTCAGAATAATAAATACAAAATAATAAATACAGGAGGATAAGATAATGGACATTTCTAAAATCGGAATTTTTGCACTGGGGACATTGTTTGGACTTGAAGGTATCAAACTCCTTTCGGGGAAGGATGCCAAGAAAGCTTATACTCATTGTACTGCTGCGGCTTTAAGAGCTAAAGACAATGTGCTCGATCAGGTAACCGTACTCAAGGAAAACTGCACGGATATCTATGAAGAAGCAAAGTCAATAAATGAAGACAGGGCAGCTGCGGAGAGAGAAAAAGAAATACAGGATTAGTATGAGATAATCCGGGATAAGACTTTTGGAGAAAACATGAAATATACCATTAAGCACGAGACCGGATCCAGAATGAGGGTACATCTTCCAATGAAACGGATGACGTTTCGGGAGGCTGATACCCTTGATTTTTATCTTCAGGGATTCAGTCAGATAAAAGAAGTTAAAATATATGAGCGCACAGCCGATGTCGCGATCATATATGATTGTGACAGGGATGAGGCTATAGACATACTAAGAGCGTATGATCCCGCAAAACTAGATGTCCCCGAGACCGTATATGAAACTTCGGGAAGAGAGCAGGCAGCTGAATATTCGGACAGGATCGCTACAGCGATAATACTGCATTACGGCAAGAGGCTTATCATACCGTTTAGTTTGCGGACGATATGGGTTTGCATCAAAACCGCAAGGTATATGTGGCGAGGATTAAAAACCCTTGGAAGCGGGAGTTTAAGAGTTGAACTGCTGGATGCGATAGCAATCTTTGCCGCAGTCCTTACGGGAGATTATAAGACTGCTTCAAGTGTGATGTTCCTGCTTAAGATAGGAGATATCTTAGAGGAATGGACACACAAAAGATCCGTTGGAGATCTTGCAAGACGCATGTCGCTTAATGTGGACAAGGTATGGATTGTTACGGATTCGGGCGAAGTGCTTGCGGACTCTTCAAGTGTTGTGGCAGGGGACAAAGTTATAGTCAGGATGGGTAATATGATCCCGTTTGACGGGGAGGTCACAGACGGAGAAGCATTTGTAAATCAGGCTTCGATGACGGGTGAACCACTTCCGGTGAGAAAGGCCTCAGGTACTCCGGTTTTTGCCGGGACTGTTGTTGAAGAGGGTGAGGTCACCGTATGTGTGACCAAGATAAGCGGCAGCGGAAGATTCGACAAGATAGTTAAGATGATCGAAGAGTCCGAAAAATTAAAATCCTCACTTGAGAGTAAGGCAGAGAGGCTTGCGGACAGGCTTGTACCGTATACACTTCTTGCTTCGGGCCTTACATATCTGTTTAGCCGTAATATCACCAAAGCAGTTTCGGTACTCATGGTCGATTATTCATGTGCTCTTAAGATGGCAATGCCCATATCCGTTTTGTCAGCTATAAAGGAAGCATCGGACTATGATATCACGGTAAAAGGCGGACGATTCTTAGAGGCGGTTTCGGAAGCTGATACGATCGTCTTTGATAAAACCGGTACACTCACGGAAGCCAAGCCCAAGGTCGTAAAAGTGGTATCGTTTAATGATGAGTCCGAGGATGAACTGCTCAGACAGGCAGCGTGTCTTGAAGAACATTTCCCGCATTCGGTAGCAAATGCCGTAGTGGAGGCGGCGTTTGAAAAAGGGCTTGACCACGAAGAGATGCATAGTAAGATTGAATATATAGTCGCACACGGGATAGCTTCCAGAATAGACAATAAGAAGGCCGTGATAGGCAGTTACCATTTTGTTTTTGAAGATGAGAAGGTCAAAGTTCCCAGAGGCAAAAAGAAAATTCTCGATAAACTGCCTCCGGAGTATTCACATCTGTATTTTGCCAAAGAAGGCAGACTGTGTGCGTGCATACTTATCGAGGATCCGATAAGAAAAGAAGCAGTTACGGTCACGGACAGACTAAGGACCCTTGGATTTGAGCATATCGTCATGATGACCGGTGACAGTGAAAGGACTGCCGCTGCGATAGCGTCAAAAGCCGGAATAGACGAGTATTATGCCGAGGTTCTTCCGGAAGATAAGGCGGGCTTTATAGAGCGCACCAGGGCAGAAGGCCGTAAGGTCATAATGGTAGGAGACGGTATAAACGATTCACCCGCGCTTTCTGCAGCCGATGCGGGAATAGCCATAAGTGAAGGCGCAGAGATCGCCAGACAGATCGCAGATATAACCATAAGCGGAAGCGGTCTTGAGAGTATAGTTACTCTGCGAAAGATAAGTACTGCGCTTATGAAGCGTATAGGTTTTAATTACAGGACAATAGTGGGATTTAATTCATCTCTCATAGCGCTTGGTATAGCGGGAGTACTACCGCCGTCGACATCGGCACTTTTACATAACGGATCGACGGTTGCACTCGGACTTAAGAGCATGACTCCGCTTATCAAGACCGATCGCACCCATTGATTTCGGCGAAAGACCATAGCTCCGGCTAAAACCATAATCGCGGAGAAGACCATGTTCCCGGCGAAAGATGATTTGAGATTATGAAAGAACAATATGAAAGAACACAGATGCTTTTTGGAGAAGAAGCCCTCGAAAAACTTGCCCGCTCGCATGTGGCCGTATTCGGTATAGGCGGAGTGGGAGGCTATGTATGCGAGGCTCTTGCAAGAAGCGGCGTCGGATATTTTGATCTTATCGACAAAGACACCGTGAGCGTCACAAATATCAATCGTCAGATCATAGCGCTTCATTCAACCGTGGGCCGCTATAAGACCGATGTTATGAAAGAAAGGATCGCTGATATAGATCCGGATATAGTGGTCAAGGCATTCCGTTGTTTTTTTCTGCCGGAAAACGCAGGGGAATTTGATTTTACGAAGTACGATTATGTGGTCGATGCCGTTGATACCGTAACGGCCAAGATTGAACTTATAATGCGTACAAAAGAGGCAGGTGTTCCGATCATAAGTTCTATGGGAACCGGCAACAAACTTGATCCCGGCGGGTTTATGGTCGCAGATATTTATGAAACAAAAGAGTGTCCGCTTGCCAAGGTCATGAGACATGAACTGAAAAAAAGAGATATAGATTCCCTTAAGGTCGTATATTCCGAAGAAAAGCCCATAAAAACCGGAAGCAGTGTTCCGGGAAGCAATTCATTCGTTCCTTCTTCGGCGGGGCTTATGATCGCATCCGAAGTGATAAAGGACCTTACGGGCATAAACCGACGTGCTTGAATTTGCCTGCAAAAATAGATATAATGTAGCGCATGAATACAACGGTCTTACTTGGGGTGATAATCCCTTTTATAGGCACATGTGCCGGATCTGCGTGTGTATTTTTCATGCGTGGACAGATGAAAAGAAGCGTGGAACGTGCGCTTACCGGGTTTGCTGCAGGAGTGATGGTGGCGGCTTCGGTATGGAGTCTTTTGATACCCGCCATGGAACAGAGTGCCGGTATGGGCAAGTTATCTTTTGTCCCTTCGGTCGCAGGTTTCTGGCTGGGTATTCTTTTTTTACTGCTTCTTGACGAGGTTATCCCGCATCTGCATCTTAACGCTTCGGAGTCTGAGGGCCCCAAAAGTAAGCTCGCAAGGACTACGATGATGGTACTTGCGGTGACTCTTCACAACATCCCCGAAGGTATGGCTGTCGGAGTCGTATATGCGGGTTTGGTCAGCGGATCTGCCGAGATCACGGCAGGAGGAGCACTCGCGCTTGCACTCGGTATCGCGATACAGAATTTCCCGGAGGGTGCGATCATATCGATGCCTCTTCATGCGGAGGGCAAGACCAGATTTAAAGCGTTTTTGGATGGAGTGCTTTCGGGAGCTGTAGAACCTTTGGGAGCGCTTCTTACAATATTTGCGGCGAGCCATGTGGTTCCCGCCATGCCGTATATGCTTTCATTTGCGGCAGGCGCCATGTTATATGTGGTGGTTGAAGAACTTATACCGGAGATGTCAGAGGGCGAACATTCAAACATAGGAGTTGTCATGTTTGCCGTAGGTTTTACCCTGATGATGACTCTGGATGTAGCATTAGGATAACAGGAGGCTTATTATGAACAAGGTGACACTTAGTATTGACGGAATGATGTGTAATATGTGCGAGACACATATGAACGAGGCTATCAGAAAAGCCGTTCCCGAGGCAAAGAAGGTTTCTTCTTCACATACGTCCGGCGAGACAACTTTTCTTTTTGACGGAGAGCCCGATATGGAGGCGATCCAAAAAGCGGTTGATGAGACCGGATATACACTTAAAGGGACTGATGTTTCACCCTATGAGAAAAAGGGACTGTTCGGATTTTTAAAATGATAACACCAAAGTAAAGAGCGCATCAGTTTTGGGCGCTCTTTTCGGTAAGAAAAAAAGGAAGCAAAGTATGGAAAGTTATAAAGAAGAATTTATCAGATTCATGGTTGAAAGCGACGTTCTTAAGTTCGGGGATTTCACATTAAAGAGCGGGCGTAAATCTCCCTTTTTCATGAATGCGGGAGCATATGTTACCGGCTCGCAGTTAAAGAGACTCGGCGAGTACTATGCACATGCGATCCATGATGTGTACGGTGATGATTTTGACGTGCTCTTCGGACCTGCATATAAGGGCATTCCGATAAGCGTGGTCACTGCCGTCGCATACAGTGAACTCTACGGACGTGAGATAAGATATTGCAGCGACCGCAAGGAGTTAAAAGACCATGGTGCAGACAAGGGAGGCCTTCTCGGAAGCCCCTTAAAAGACGGTGACAGGGTTGTGATGATAGAAGATGTCACAACATCGGGCAAATCCATGGAGGAAACAGTACCCAAGGTAAGGAACGCCGCCAATGTGACTATCGTGGGACTCATGGTAAGTCTCGACAGGGAAGAACGCGGTATGGATTCCGACAAGAGCGCCCTGTCCGAGATATCCGAAAGATACGGATTCCCCACCGCAGCCATCGTATCGATGTCTGAAGTTACGGAAGTTTTGTATAACAAAGAGATAGACGGACGCGTTCTTATCGATGATGAGATCAAAAAAGCCATAGATGCTTATTACGGAGAATACGGTGCGCAAAGACAGGATCATATTTAAGAGTCACGAACAATCGGATATAGGGATAATGTCCTTGATACTCGGTATCATAAGCGCGTTGTCCGTTGTATACAGCATAGTTTACAGTTATGTAAGGCAGGGAGAGATAAACGACAGGTTTGGCGTGGCTTTGTTTGTGACGCTTATAATGTCGATCGTGGGTGCGGTGCTTGGAACGATAGCAAGAAAAGATACCGATAAACTGCAGCTTATCCCCAAACTTGCGATAGCGCTCAATATTCTTGTGATAGTATTTTTGGGTGCACTTTTGTGGATAGGATTAAACTGACGGAAAGGATTCGGCAAATGGCCGGTAATCGTTTGGACCATGAATGATCAGATGTATTCGGAAATATATACCACTGTCTCGGAACGTATAAGGGAACTGGCATCGGGAGATATAGCCGACCTTTCCCCTCATGCAAAAGAGTATTTTTATGAGGCTTTTAATTTTGCGGGCCTGCTCTGTGATACGTGGGAGGTACTTGAACACGCTGAGGATCTTGATAATGCCGAGCTTTCATGCATAAACAGACGTCTCTATGTATCTCTTTTTCCCGATAATTATAAAAATAGTTATGTAAACCCAAGCATATCGGCCGGAGCCTTCGGAACAGAAACCGGAAGGCTTATGTGTGCTGCATTTGCTGAGCTTCGTGCGGCCATACCTGCTCTGTATGAGAGAAATCCTGAAGACCTTGTGATCAGGCTGTCACTCATCATGGAGATATATTCGGCATTTGTGTGCGCACTTGAAGATGATGAGGAAGTTTCCGCGACGGTTCTTCATGATATCCTGTATTCATATGCCTATGACTACTGGCCGGTCCAGACATATAACAAGGTCAGGGCACAGCTTTGTCCGGAATCGGCTTTTATCAGATTTGACATGGCTTCCGAGAACATGAACAGAAGGGCCGATGATGTTATCCGCAAGATGTATCTTACGGGTGAATATGTGTCCGATAATGAGATTGCGATGGCAAAGAAACTTTGCGCGATGAAGCCCGATGATCTTAAGTCTATGGCGGATACATACACTTCAGGATATATCAAGGGATTCGAAGTTACCGGGAGAGATCTTTCGATCAAAGATACCGCGGAACTGCGGTTTAATATCTCTTTTATACCGATGATGGTCATGGCTTCAAGGAATCTTAAAGAAGCAGGTCTTAAGTGCTCGATGATGCGCGCGGGATACAGCCTTTTTACCGGAAGAAGCGTTGACAAGAACGGGTACTTCGGCGCAAATCCAAATCCCCAGTACGACCTTGATCACAAGAACGACTTAAGCCTTATTTTGGACGAAAACCTGAATAAGCGCAGACTTAAAAGCCTTAAAGACGCTTACGAAAAATTAAAGACCGAGGCTTTAGTATATGCGGGACCTGCGGTAGTGGATATATTCGGGGAACCTGATTTTACTCCGGTCACAAAGGAAGAAGCCGCAGACTATACGGCAGATAACCGCATGCTTGTCACGGCTTATGCATCCAAGGCAGGTGCCATGGTCAATGAATATATACCGGGTGAGGAGAGAAGTTTTACGATCATTGCCTTTCCGATGCCGTCTGTTTCGGATGATTTTGACAGTGTGTTTGATGCAACAGTCAGGATCAATACATTAGACTATGAGCTTTACAGAGATATCCAGCAAAAGATCATAGATGTCCTTGATACCGCAGAGTTCGTGCATGTAAAGGGCTGTGGAGCCAATAAGAGCGACTTAAAGGTTCATCTTCATGATATAAAAGACCCTTCCAAAGAAACGAAATTCGAAAACTGCGTGGCGGATGTTAATATTCCGGTCGGAGAAGTATTTACTTCGCCTGTGCTTGATTCCACGACCGGAACACTTCATGTGACCCACGTATTTTTAAACGGGATCGAATATCACGACCTTTGCATAGAAGTAAATGACGGTATGATAACCGGATATTCATGTGCGGAAGGTGCTAAACTCATTGAAGATAACATTCTGTATCATCACGAGACCCTTCCTATGGGAGAGTGTGCGATCGGAACCAATACGACCGCCTATGTCCTTGCGCGTAAATACGGTATCGAGGCCAAACTTCCGATCCTGATCGCGGAGAAGACCGGTCCCCATTTTGCATTCGGAGATACATGCTACTCACATTCTGAGGACCTGAAAGTATATAACCCGGACGGCAAAGAGATCATCGCGCGTGATAACGAATGCTCACTGCTTCGTGACACGGATCCGGAAAAAGCATATTTTAACTGTCATACGGATATAACCATCCCCTATGACGAACTCGGAGAACTTTCGGCCGTAAAGGCAGACGGGGACAGTGTGACCATAATAAAAGACGGCCGTTTTGTACTGCCCGGATGCGAAGAATTAAACCGTCCTTTTGACGAGTGATATATACTATTTTTTCTATTATCTTTACCCTATATGTGGTATACTATATTGGAGTATGTTCGTGAACTATGTGTAAATGTCATAAGAGGCACGAATATCGACCAAAACTACATTTAGGAGATTCAAAAAATGCCACAGGTATCTATAGTGATGGGTTCTGATTCCGATATGAGCGTAATGAGCAAAGCTGCCGATATGCTTGAGAAGTTCGGGATCACCTATGAAATGAAGATCATATCCGCCCACAGGGAGCCGGATATCTTTTTTGAGTACGCCAAAACCGCAGAAAGCCGCGGGATCAAAGTCATAATCGCAGGTGCAGGCATGGCGGCTCATCTTCCCGGAATGTGCGCTGCACTGTTCCCCATGCCGGTCATCGGAGTTCCGATGCATACAACTTCTCTCGGAGGCAGAGATTCTCTTTACTCGATCGTACAGATGCCAAGCGGGATCCCGGTTGCAACGGTAGCGATAGGCGGAGGCGCAAACGCAGGTATTCTGGCAGCCAAGATCCTTGCTGTATCGGACCCTGAACTTCTGGCTAAGCTTAAGGCTTATTCGGAGGAAATGTGTAAGTCTGTCGAAGCCAAAGACAGGAAGCTTTCCGAAATCGGATACAAAGAATATCAGTCGTGACAAAACTGTTCGGAGTAAACGACCGGACACAGACCAAAAAGGAGACCATCACATATGGATTATAAAAGCGCAGGCGTAGATATAGAAGCCGGATACAAAAGCGTTGAACTCATCAAAAAAAGCGTGGCACAGACCATGAGACCCGAAGTTCTCGGGGGACTCGGAGGCTTTGCGGGAGCCTTCTCTTTAAGCAAGATCAAAGACATGGAAGATCCGATCCTCGTGTCCGGTACCGATGGAGTAGGAACCAAGATCAAAGCCGCATTTATCATGGATAAACATGATACGGTCGGGATCGACTGTGTGGCAATGTGTGTTAACGATATAGCATGTGCGGGCGGAGAACCTCTGTTTTTCCTCGATTACATAGCATGCGGCAAGAATATCCCTGAGAAGATCGCACAGATAGTAGCAGGTGTTGCGGAAGGATGTAAGCAGTCCGAAGCTGCGCTTATAGGCGGAGAGACAGCTGAACATCCCGGACTTATGCCCGAAGATGAGTATGATCTTGCAGGATTTGCGGTAGGAGTTGTAGACCGAAAGGACATGATAACCGGAGAGAACATCAAAGCCGGCGATACACTGATCGGCATTGCGTCAAGCGGAATACATTCAAACGGATTTTCGCTTATCCGCAAGGTTTTTGATATGACCAAGGAAAGCCTTAACACATATTACGATGAGCTGGGAGCTACTCTTGGTGAGACACTTCTTACACCTACAAGGATATATGTGAAGGCTCTTAAAGCGATCAAGGAAGCAAGCATAACCGTTAAGGGTGCAAGCCATATAACAGGCGGCGGTTTCTATGAGAATATCCCCCGTATGCTTCCCGAAGGTACGAGAGCAAGCGTAAAACTCGATTCCTTCCCGAGGCTTCCGATCTTTGATCTCATACAGTCCAAGGGCGGTATCGCCGATGAGATGATGTATAACACATATAACTGCGGACTTGGCATGGTTCTTGCAATAGACCCCGCAGATGCACAGACCGTTGTTTCGATACTCGAAAAAGCAGGTGAAAAAGCATATATAGTCGGAGAAGTGATATCCGGCGAGAAGGGCGTGGATCTATGTTAAGGATCACTGTTTTAGTATCAGGCGGAGGAACAAATCTCCAGGCAATAATCGATGCGATAAGGGCCGGTATCATACACGATACGCAGATAGCGAGAGTAATAAGCAACAATCCCAAGGCTTATGCCATGGAAAGAGCTAAGGAAGCAGGGATTGAAGCTATGTGCATCTCTCCGAAATCATATGACGACCGTGAGAAGTTTCATGATGCCCTGCTTAAAGGAATAGATGATGCGGATACTGATCTGGTAGTGCTTGCCGGATTTATGGTGGTTCTTCCTCCGAAACTCATAAAAAAATATGCGGGCAGGATCATAAATATTCATCCTTCCCTTATCCCTTCTTTTTGCGGACAGGGATATTACGGGCTTAGAGTTCATGAGGCTGTGCTTGCAAGGGGTGTCAAGGTTACAGGAGCCACGGTTCATTTTGTGGATGAAGGCACCGATACCGGACCGATAATATTTCAGCAGGCCGTAGAAGTAAAACAGGATGACACTCCCGAAACCCTGCAGCGCCGGGTAATGGAAGAAGCGGAATGGAAGATCATGCCCCGCGCGATCGATATGATAGCTCAGGGACGAGTGAAAATAAAGGACGGACGTGTGATCCTGTCTTAGGAACAGGCACAGATCCGGACATGATGATAGGAGAAATATATGAATATACTTGTTGTAGGCAGTGGCGGAAGAGAACATGCCATAGTCACATCGATAGCGGGGAGTGCAAAGGCAGATAAGATATACTGCGCTCCCGGAAATGCAGGGATAGCGGCTCTTGCTGAATGTGTACCGATCAAGGCCATGGAATTTGACGCACTTGTTGCCTTTGCAAAAGAGCATTCCATCGACCTTACGGTAATAGGCATGGATGATCCTCTTGTGGGCGGTATCGTGGATGTCTTTGAGGCAGCAGGCTTAAGAGTCTTCGGCCCCAACAAGGCAGCGGCTATTCTTGAGGGCTCCAAGGCGTTTTCCAAGGACCTCATGAAAAAATACAATATTCCCACGGCTGCTTATGAGAATTTTACGGATCCCGATGCAGCGATCGAATATCTTAAGACGGCGAAGTTCCCCATAGTCTTAAAGGCGGACGGACTTGCACTCGGCAAAGGTGTTTTGATATGCAACGATATGGATGAAGCTGTCGAAGGTGTTAAAACGATCATGCAGGACAAAAAGTTCGGTACGGCAGGCAACACGATGGTCATCGAGGAGTTCCTGACAGGACGCGAAGTTTCGGTTTTGTCTTTTGTGGACGGTAAGACCATCAAGATCATGGATTCCGCACAGGATCATAAAAGAGCATACGACGGTGATGAAGGACCGAATACCGGCGGAATGGGTAACTTTTCTCCCAGTCCTTTCTATACGGATGAGGTCGATGATTTTTGCCGTAAATATATATATCAGGCAACGGTCGATGCGATGGCCAAAGAAGGACGTCCGTTTAAAGGAGTCATATTCTTCGGACTGATGCTTACAGAAGACGGCCCCAGGGTGCTTGAGTACAATGCCCGATTCGGAGATCCCGAAGCCCAGGTGGTTCTTCCCAGGCTTAAAAATGACATAATTGACGTATTTGAAGCATGTATCGACGGAAGATTAGATCAGATCGACCTGGAGTTTGAATCGGACAAGGCAGCGGTCTGCGTTGTACTTGCATCCGACGGATACCCCATATCTTATGAAAAAGGTTATCCGATAAGCGGACTGGAGGCATTTGACGGTAAAGACGACTACTACTGCTTCCATGCCGGAACGGCTTTTAAGGATGGACAGATCGTGACAAACGGCGGAAGAGTACTTGGGATAACAGCCGTAGGTTCCGATCTTAAGGAAGCGAGAGACAAGGCGTATGAAGCCACAAAATGGGTTTCATTTGATAATAAGTATATGCGTCACGACATAGGTCATGCGATAGACGAAGCAGACATATAGACCGGACATATACGGAGGGATAACTGTGGCGATCGATATATTTAATCTTCAGGACATGAAGCTGAATGAGATTCCCAAGGCTTGTGAATACTGTGGCGGTGAACTTGAATATTCCGGACTGGGTGAATACACCTGCAAGAATTGCAATAAGATCACGAGAGATGATTACGGTAAGGTCAGGCATTATATCGAAAATCATCCCGGTGCTACGGGGGTTGAAGTCAGCACGATGACCGGTGTCAGCAAGGCTACGATAAACAGGTTTCTCAAGGAAGACAGAATACAGATAAAACCATACAGTAAAGACAACTAGTTGCAAAACAAAGTTTTACGGAGGATGTAATATCATGAACAAAAAGCGAATAACGCAGGCAGCAGCAAGATTATTGAGTGCAATGCTCACGGCGGCGGTTGTATTCGGAGGAGCGGGGATCACAGCCCTGGCCGAGTCGAGCGGAACCGTAACCGTTGACAATGCAAAAGTCAGGAGCGATGCATCTACGGATTCATCAACTCTTTCCACTCTTGCAAACGGCACTCAGGTAACGGTGACCGACGAAAAATCCGATTCATCGGGAAATGTCTGGTATCATGTAACTCTTTCCGACGGAACCACCGGCTATGTAAGATCAGACCTTATGACGGTTACCGCATCAACAGAAGAAACTGCCGAAGCAACGGACGGGGCAGCAACAGACGGGGCAGTCGATGCAGCTTCCGCTGATCTTTCAGGCGGTATCGATATCATGTCGATAGTCAATCCCGGAGACGTTACGGCACAGGACATGCAGAATGCGACGATCAACGTAGCTACCGGTAAGGTAAGAAGCGACGCATCAACAAGCTCCGATATAGTAGCTCAGCTGAATCAGGGAACTCAGGTTGTGATCTCGGGTTCAAAGCTTGGCAGTGACTCAAAGACCTGGTATTATTCGACCTTTATAGACGGGGGTGCACAGAAGAGCGGATTTATACGTTCGGATCTTGTGGATATGGGTGATGTGATCATAATGTCCACACCTGAGCCCGAAGTAACAGAGGAAGCTCCCGTCGAGGAAGCTCCCGTTGAGGAAGTGGCAGTAAATAATGATTACGAACTTGTATATACGGATGACGGAAACGGACAGGATGTATGGTGGCTTTATAACCATATCGATAATACCCGTGAAAAACTCCAGGAGCTCCTTGATTTTGCAAATCAGCAGGAAAGCAAGACCGCGACACTTACCGATGCCAATAATAAACTTAAGATATTAAGCATCGTACTGGGGGCACTTCTTTTGCTTGCACTTATAGCAGTTGTGGTTCTTGCCATTAAATTGAACTCTGCCGGATATGAATATATCGATGACGATGATGACGACGATGATGACGATGATGACGACGATGATGACGACGATGAGGATGATGATGACGACGACAGGACATCAAGACGCAGAAGAAATCAGTCACAGAGCTCATCCAGATCAAGAAGTCGTGAACGTGAGCGTGAACGCGATCGTGAACGCACATCCAGACGCAGAATTGACGACGACGATGATGACGATGACGATGATGTAAAGACTGCTCCCGTTAAAAAGAGTAAACCCAAGAACTTTATGATCGATGATGATGATTTTGAACTTGAGTTCCTGAATATAGATGATAAGTGATCAACTAAGATCTGAAGGATGACATATGCAACCGGAATATACCGACAAGGCGCATATAGCGCTTGAACTTGCAAGAAGAGCAGCCAGGAACTTAGGCCAGAGTTATATAGGTACCGAGCATCTGCTCCTTGGACTAATCAAGGAGAGCACAGGTGTCGCAGCCAAAATTCTTATCGACAATGGAGTAAGTGCAGAACAGCTTACCGAGATGATAAGCGATCTTCTGGCTCCCGAGTCCCTGACACTTCTTGCCGATAAAGGAGATTTTTCTCCCAAAGCCAAAGCCGTACTAAACGAGGCACAAAGACAGGCCGAACGGTTCAAAAGCGACCGTATAGGCACGGAACATATTCTTTTGTCCATACTTAAAGAAAGTGACAGTATAGCTTTAAGGCTTCTTAATACAATAGGAGTATCCACACAGAAACTCTACGTAGACACACTTGTCAGCATGGGAGTAGATCCGGCCAAATACAAGGATGATCTAAACCAGGTAAACAGAAACCGCAAAGGCAAGGGATCAACTCTTGAACAGTATTCAAGAGATCTGACCGCGCTTGCCAAAGAGGGCGCCTTAGATCCGGTGATCGGACGAAATGATGAGATACAGCGGGTTATACAGATACTTAGCCGCAGGACCAAGAACAATCCCTGTCTCATAGGTGAACCCGGCGTAGGTAAGACTGCGATCGTGGAGGGTCTGGCTCTGCGTATAGTAAACGGAGAAGTTCCTTTTACGGTACAAAACAAACGACTTCTCACGCTTGATCTGTCCGGAATGGTGGCAGGTTCCAAGTACAGAGGAGAGTTTGAGGAAAGGATCAAAAAAGTCATAAGTGAGGTTACCGAGGACGGTAATATCATTCTTTTTCTCGATGAGTTACATACCCTGATCGGAGCCGGCGGAGCGGAGGGTGCTATCGATGCATCCAATATCTTAAAGCCTTCTCTTGCCAGGGGTGAACTTCAGCTTATCGGTGCGACCACGATATCCGAGTACAGAAAGTATATAGAAAAGGATGCTGCCCTTGAAAGAAGATTCCAGCCCGTATCGGTAGAAGAACCTGATACCGAAGAAGCGATACGAATCCTTCAGGGTGTGGCACATAAATACGAAGAGCACCATCAGGTTAAGATAACGGAGGATGCCCTGGTAGCTGCCGTGCAGCTTTCCGCCAGATATATCAACGACCGCAATCTGCCCGATAAGGCCATAGATCTCATCGATGAAGCATCTGCCGCAGCCAGACTTCATACCACTTCACATCCCAAGAAACTGACCGATATGGCTGAAGAGATAGAGAAGATAGATAAGCAGATCGAGCGTTCTGTCCGTATGGAAGCATATGGTCAGGCCGGTGAACTGCGCCGCAGGCAGATAGAACTCAAGAAAAAATATGAGAAAGCATTGCATAAATTTGAGGCGGGAGAACAGGATAAGTATTTTACGGTAACGGAAGAAGATATAGCGGCCGTTGTATCCATGTGGACCAAGATACCGCTTAATAAGCTTGAGGAAAAAGAGTCTGAGAAGCTTCTTAGACTTGAGGATACTCTTCATAAGAGGGTCATAGGCCAGGAGGAAGCGGTAACGGCTCTTGCAAGGGCCATAAGGCGAGGCAGGGTTGGATTAAAAGATCCCCGTCGTCCTATCGGTTCGTTCCTGTTTCTGGGACCTACAGGTGTAGGTAAGACCGAACTGTGTAAGGCACTTGCAGAAGCAATGTTTGGCTCTGAGTCGGCACTTATCAGGGTTGATATGTCCGAGTATATGGAAGGTCATTCGGTTTCCAAGATGATAGGTTCCCCTCCGGGATATGTGGGATTTGAAGAAGGCGGTCAGCTGAGCGAGAAGATAAGACGCAATCCTTATTCCGTTGTTCTTTTTGACGAGATCGAAAAAGCTCATCCCGACGTATTCAATATCCTGCTTCAGGTGCTTGATGACGGACATATCACGGATTCAAAGGGGCGTAAGGTAAGCTTTAAAAACACCATTTTAGTCATGACCTCAAATGCAGGTGCAATGAGGATAATGGAGCCCAAGAATTTAGGTTTCGGAGCCGGAGACACTGCGGAAAAAACATATGACAAGATGAAGTCTTCCGTGATGGAAGAGGTCAAAAAAATATTTAAACCCGAGTTCATAAACCGTATAGATGAGATCATGGTATTCCATCCTCTGACCAAAGATGACATGACCAGGATCGTGACTTTACTTGCGGCGGACCTTACCGACAGATGCCGCACACAGATGGGTATTGAACTTAAGTTTACACCCACACTTAAGAAATATATAGTCGATAAATATTCCGATGCCAAGATGGGAGCGCGTCCTCTTAAGAGAGCGATACAGTCGTTCGTTGAAGATGAACTCGCACAGGAGATACTTGCGGGCCATATTCATGAAGGGGACAATGTCAGCGCTTCGGTAAAGGATCAAAAGGTACGTTTCACCGTCAAAGAAACGGACAAATAATTAAACACTGAAAACCAACATCATTTACGGAGGTAAAAAAGATGGCAGCAATCGAAGAACTGATCAGGACCGAGAGTGACGGCAGTATCAGCTTTGGCAATCATCAGCTGAAAGAGAAGGCAAAAAAAGAAGATTACGAAAGTTCCGGGGATATCTACAAGGTAAAGACATACTCAACAATGACCAAACTTGAGAAAAACGGAATGTTTCTGTATGAATCCGTTCCCGGTACCAGTGTTTCATCTTTGAATGAGACGGAAGACGGAGTATCATTTACGGTTTCCGGAAGTGAAGATGCTCAGGTTACGGTAGGCCTTCAGGACGACAGCGAATATGATGTTACGGTAAACGGCGATAAGATTGGTCGTATGAAGACCAACATGGGAGGAAAACTGGTAGTATCTCTTGAACTTTCCGAGGGAGAGGACAAGGAAGTTAAGATCACCAAGGCATAAATATGGCAAAAAGCAAAAGTGTATTCTTCTGCCAGCAATGCGGTTACGAATCCGCAAAGTGGATGGGACAGTGTCCCGCCTGTAAGGAGTGGAATACTTTTACGGAAGAACCGGTGCTCGTAACCGGCAACGCTGATAAGAAGCGTTCCCGTACGGGCACTGTCGCAAATCCGCGCGCCATATCCGAGATAGAAAAAGATGAGGCAGCGCGCATAAATACGGGAATAGGCGAACTCGACAGAGTACTCGGAGGAGGAACTGTTCCGGGATCGCTCATTTTGGTGGGAGGAGACCCCGGCATCGGCAAGTCTACTCTTTTGCTTCAGGTATGCCGTAATATGTCGGGTGCAGGATATGATGTCCTTTATATATCCGGCGAGGAGAGTCTTACACAGATAAAACTCAGGGCTGAACGTATCGGTGACTTCGATGACAGGATGAAGTTATTGTGCGAGACAGACCTTGATGCGATAGAGGAATGTATAGTCAAGTCACATCCCTCGTGTATTGTAATAGATTCCATACAGACCATGAGCGATCCGAATGTTTCTTCATCCCCGGGATCGGTATCTCAGGTCAGGGAATCGACCAATACGCTTTTAAAGATCGCAAAAACAATGAATATCACGGTATTTATCGTAGGCCATGTGACCAAGGAAGGGACTGTGGCAGGGCCCAGAGTCTTAGAGCACATGGTAGATACCGTTTTGTATTTTGAAGGTGACCGCCACGCCTCATACAGGGTGCTTAGGGCGGTTAAGAACAGATTCGGCTCAACCAATGAGATCGGCGTTTTTGAAATGTCCGAACAGGGACTTATCGAGGTTGATAATGCTTCCGCATATATGCTTGACGGAAGACCGGAAGGTGCATCGGGAAGCGTTGTCGTCTGCTCCATGGAAGGAACGAGACCTATCCTTTTGGAGATACAGGCACTGATAGTCAGGACATCTTTTGGAATGCCCAGGCGACAGGCGGCAGGTGCGGATTACAACCGCGTTAACCTCCTGATGGCGGTTTTGGAGAGAAGGACCGGACTTAAATTATCCGATTGTGATGCATATGTAAATCTGACCGGAGGCATCAGAGTTAATGAACCTGCGATAGATTTAGGTATGGCTATGGCCATAGCTTCGGGCTTTAAGAACAGGGCGATAGATCCGGGTACCGTAGTATTCGGTGAAGTGGGCCTGTCCGGAGAGGTAAGAAGTGTGAGTCAGGCGGAATCGAGAGTCAAAGAAGCCGCGCGCATGGGCTTTAAGACATGCATAATTCCAAAGAGCAATGCATCAAAACTGACCGGAATACAGGGGATAGAGATCATAGGCGTATCGTCTCTTGACGAGGCCATTTCATATACAGGTAACTGAAGGTGAACGACAAAAAAGCATGGGCTAAAAAGAATATTCCTTTTATCGTGATAGAACTGATCGTACTGGCTTTGTCCATCGGTGTACTTTATATAGTCACACTTATGACACATACCGTAAAAAAGGTGGATCTTGAGCCGGAAAAGATCGTTATCAACAATGCAGAGACAACTGAAAGTGCAGATCCTCTCGGTGAGGGAAAGACCGCAGGCACCGATACCGTAAGTACCGGGACCGGAGTAATAAATATAGCTTTATTTGGCGTTGATTCAAGAGACGGAAATTTAAGTAAGCGTACCAGAAGCGATACCATGATAATCGCAAGCATAGATCAGGATAATCATGTTGTCAGACTAATAAGTGTCTATAGAGATTCATATTTAAATCTCGGAAACGATACATATTCCAAGGCAAATGCCGCATATGCCAAAGGCGGTCCGGAACAGGCTATCAATATGCTCAATATGAATCTGGACCTGGATATAACCGATTATGTGACGGTCGGATTTGAAGGCCTCTCTGAAGCCGTAGATGCACTTGGTGGTGTGGAGATAGATATTGCGGTAGATGAGATAAGCCATCTGAACAATTACCAGCGAAGCATGTATATAAATGAAGATGGTACAGGTGAATTAAACGAGGACATCATTGAGGTATATGATGACGGATTGCAGACACTAAACGGTCTTCAGGCGACTGCCTACTGCCGTATCAGATACACTGCGGGAAATGATTACAAAAGAGCAGAGAGACAGCGTACCGTCATAACCAAACTGCTTGAGAGAGCAAGCTCCGCATCTATATCCAAACTCAGTAAGGCAGCCATGGCGATCCTGCCCCACGTTGAGACTTCACTTAAGGCAGACGAGATAATGTCCCTTTTGTCATCCGCTTCCGAGTACAGCGTTGCGGCTTCCGACGGGCTTCCGTTTGAGAATAACAGGTATTCGGCCAAGGTCGGAGTAGACGGCTGGTGTATAGTACCGGTTTCTCTTGAGGATAACGCACGTGCACTCCATGAACTGCTTTATCCCGGTGAAGAATATACTCCATCGGCGACCGTACAGGAGATAAGCAGGCAGATAAACGAACGATGCGCACCATATATTCAATGAAAAATGTTAACCATCCGTTTTGCGGATATACTCTTTTGAATCGGATCTTATGAAAAAACTCCTTATTTATCTTAAAAACTACAGGATACAGTGCTTTCTTGCACCGCTGTTTAAGATGCTCGAGGCGGTATTTGAATTGTTCGTTCCGCTGGTTATAGCTTATCTTATAGATCATATAACGGCATCCGATGCACAGGGCGATAATTCGTTTGTGCTTAAGTGCTTCGTCATACTTATCGTATTGGGTATCGTAGGTCTTATAAGCTCATGTACAGCACAGTTTTTTGCGGCTAAGGCTGCTACGGGTTTTTCCAGGGATCTTAGACATGATCTTTTTAAACATCTTATAAACTTAAGCTATTCGGAAATAGACGATCTTGGTACATCCACGATGATCACACGTATGACGGCGGACGTAAATACCGTACAAAACGGTGTAAATATGTTCCTCCGTCTGTTTTTGCGTTCACCTTTTATAGTGGCAGGTGCCGTGGTCATGGCTTTTACGATAGATGTAAAGGCAGCTCTTTTATTCCTCGTGATAGTGGCGGTATTGTTCATTACCGTCGGGCTTATCATGAAAGCCAATATCCCGATGTTAAAGAAGGTCCAGTCCGGTCTCGACGGGATACTGGGGCTAACCAGAGAGGATCTTTCGGGTGCCAGAGTGATCCGCGCATTCAATGTGGAAGAAAGAAGGCAGGATGAATTTGAAGAAGCTAACGGGGCACTTGCCGGAACACAGTTAAAGGCAGGGTATATATCCGGGCTCTTAAATCCGCTCACATATGTGATAATCAATCTTGCCATAGTAATGCTCATAAGCATCGGCAATATTCAGGTATCCAAAGGTGCATTAACGACCGGTGGTGTTGTTGCGCTTTATAATTACATGTCACAGATACTTCTTGAACTCATCAAGTTTGCCAATCTTATCGTGACGATCAACCGTGCGCTCGCATCGGCAAACCGCATAAGCGATGTATTTGAAATCACAGGGGCTGATGCTTCTTCAGCTTCGGTAGATACTCCGGCTGCTTTAAGAGATTCCGGGGAGAAATATATCCTTGAGTTTGATGATGTTTCACTTCGCTACATGGAAGGAGCGGATGAGGCCCTCAGTAATATCTCATTTGCGGTAAAAGAAGGAGAAACGATAGGTATAATCGGAGGAACGGGATCCGGTAAGTCATCGCTCATAAATATGATACCCGGTTTCTATAAGGCTACATCCGGCACAGTATATGTGGACGGTCAGGATATCAAGACTATGGATGATGATACACTGCGGGGGCTGGTGGGTGTCGTTCCGCAAAAGGCCGTGCTGTTTGCGGGAACCATCGGCGATAACTTAAAGTGGGGCAACAAGGATGCTTCCGATGAAGATATGGAAGAGGCGGTAAGGTTATCCGTAGCCGAGGATGTCGTTAAGACCAAGGGCGGACTCGGGGCAGATATAGAGCAGGGAGGACGTAATCTTTCCGGCGGTCAGAGACAGAGGCTTACCATAGCAAGAGCTCTGGTCAAAAAGCCGCGTATCCTCATACTCGACGATTCATCTTCTGCGCTTGATAACATGACAGACAGGACTCTTCGTGACAATATCAAAAAACTGGATTATAAACCCACGGTATTTATCGTATCGCAAAGAAGCGCATCGGTCAGAGATGCCGACCGTATAATCGTGCTAGAAGACGGTATGATGGCCGGGATAGGAACCCATACAGAACTCATGAAAAACTGTGATGTGTACCGTGAGATATATGAGTCACAGTTTGGAAAAGAAATGGACGAAACACCGGAAAGGAGGGCAAAGTAATGGCACTCGATACCAGCGGCTTCGTGCCAAAAGGGAATCTGAATACCGATGAGACCGCCCTCGGAAAATCCGGACGAAAGGATACCGTACGCAAGGTACTTAAAAGACTGTCGGGATACAGATTTCTTATAATAATATCACTGATACTGGCAGCCGTATCCGTTCTCTTTACGCTTATGGTTCCGATAAAGATAGGCGATGCGATAGACTGTATCGAACAACTTGCATCGGGAGCGGATTCCGCATCAGGTCCGGTCCTTCAAAGAGCGATAACAGACAGCCTGATAAAAGCAGCTGTATTTGCTCTGATCGTCGGTGTATCCACATATGTGATGAATCTCATCAACAACCGTATAACTTATCATACGGTAAGAGATATACGTAATGACACGATAGAAAAGATAGGTACGCTTCCGCTTTCATATCTGGATTCTCATTCTCAGGGAGATATAGTGAGCCGCGTTGTTGCAGATGCCGATCAGTTTGCGGACGGCCTTCTTATGGGATTTACGCAGGCGTTTACGGGGATCATGACCATCATAGGCACCTTGGTCTTCATGTTAAGAATGAATGTAGCCATAACGCTGGTTGTTGTGTGTGTTACACCGCTGTCACTGTTCATAGCCAGGTTTATATCTTCCCGTACCTTTAAGATGTTCAAGAAACAGAGCATCGAGAGGGGAGAACAGACCGCGCTTATCGATGAAATGATAGGCAATGCCAAGGTCGTTAAGGCGTTTAATAAGGAAAAAGATATCTTAGAGCGCTTCGATGAGATAAACGGGCGGCTTTCCGAGTCCAGTTTAAAGGCTATCTTTTATTCATCACTCACAAATCCGTGTACCAGATTTGTAAATGCTGTATGTTATGCTCTTGTTGCGATGACGGGTTCTTATTTTGCGATAATGGCTCTGGGCGGAAATACCGGCAGAGTCATAAGCGGAATCACTGTCGGTACACTGACCGTATTTTTGTCATATGCGAATCAGTATACCAAGCCGTTTAACGAGATATCGAGCGTTATAAGCGAACTTCAGGGTGCGGTTGCATGCGCCGCAAGAGTTTTTGAGATACTCGATGAACCGTCAGAGGTGAATGACCCGGATGTCAGCGAACTTAAAGACGTGGACGGAATGATAGACATTAAGGATGTTGACTTTTCATATGTGCCCGACAAGGAACTCATAACGGATCTTAATCTGAATGTTACCCCCGGACAGAGAGTTGCGATAGTCGGTCCCACAGGCTGCGGTAAGACAACGATGATCAACCTGCTCATGCGTTTTTATGATGTGGATGCAGGATCGATAAGTGTAGACGGTACGGATATACGCAAAGTTACCAGGGATTCACTTAGATCCTCGTATGGAATGGTATTGCAGGATACATGGCTTACATCCGCGACCATAGCGGACAATATACGTTTTGGGGCACCTAACGCTTCAATGGAAGAGATTGTGGAGGCTGCCAAAGCATCGGGTGCCCACAGTTTCATAAGAAGGCTTCCGGATAAGTATGATACATACATAGGCGAGGGAGGAGCAGAACTGAGCCAGGGACAAAAACAGCTTCTGTGCATCACGAGAGTCATGTTAAATATCCCTCCGATGCTTATCCTTGACGAGGCTACTTCATCGATAGATACACGTACCGAGATACGTATACAGAATGCTTTCCATAAGATGATGCAGGGACGCACAAGCTTTATAGTTGCCCACAGACTTTCGACCATAAGAGAATCTGATGTTATCCTTGTGATGAAAGACGGACACATCATTGAACAGGGTGATCATAATACACTCCTTGCACGCGGCGGTTTTTATTACGAACTATATAATTCACAGTTTACGGATTCAGCTCCCAAACAGTAGTGAAGGTCATATATGAGAGTTTTTGACAATATGATATATATAGTGGCTGTTTTGTGCATGGCGCTGGTATTACAGCTGATCGGAATGGCTTTTGCCGTGATAGAGGATCAGTATATCGGCAGACGTGACAGGGGTATATTGCTTGTCATCGCCGCATTGGTTTTCAGCCTGATAATACAAAACCTGATCGACCACATGATCGGGGAGCAAGTGCCGGGTATAGGTGATCACACGGCATTTCTTGCTACGCTCACAGGCGTATACGGTTATGTTGTACGCCCTGTTATCATAGTGCTTTTTACATATCTTATAAGCCCGCATGGCAAAAAATGGCCCATGTGGGCGCTTGTTGTAATAAACGGGATATTATATATGACAGCTTTCTTTACCCCTGTCGTCATCCATTATGATGACAAAGGAAATTTTATCCCGGGACCGCTTCATTATACCTGCTTTATCGTCAGTATCATCCTTCTGGTAAATCTTGTGGCCCGATCGGTATTATCTTTTAACAGGACCAAGGTTTCCGATGCTGTCATTCCGATATTTATCGGTGTAGTAGTTGTTGTTGCAACGATCACCGATGTATGTCTGGGTAAGAATCTGCCGGTCAGTTTTCTCACAGTCGCAATGACAAGCGGTTGCTTATTTTATTACATCTGGCTGCATCTTAGGCTGGTACGTGAATACGAGAAGTCTCTTCTTGCCGAACAGCGTATACAGATCATGATGTCACAGATACAACCTCATTTTTTGTATAATACGCTGGCAACGATACAGGCTTTGTGCAGTACGGATCCTCAGACTGCGGCCCGTACAGTCGAGAAGTTCGGTAATTATTTAAGACAGAATCTTGCGGCTCTTAGCGAGACTGATCTTATCCCGTTAAAAAAAGAACTTGAACATACCAGGATATATACGGAAATAGAACTCCTGATGTTTCCCGAGATACAGATCGAATATAACATCGTTGACGGCAATTTCAGGTTACCGGCACTCAGCATCCAGCCTCTTGTGGAAAATTCGATAAGACACGGAGTCCGCGGAGTAAGATCACCTCTTATAACGATCACGACCCGCAAAGAGAAGGATGAACATGTGATAGTCATCTCCGATAACGGAAAAGGATTTGATGCCGGCACCGAATTTAAGTCGGGCGGTACTCATATAGGGATACGCAACGTCCGTGAGAGACTTGAAAAAATGTGTAACGGAACCCTGGATATCGCAAGCAGTCCCGGTGAAGGCTGTACTGTCACAATGAGGATCCCCATAAGAAAGGAGCAGCAATGAAAGCTATCTGTGTAGATGATGCGGCGCTTATACTCGATCATACCGTAGCCCAGTGCAGAGAACTTGAGATGATGGATGATGTGCAGGGATTTACGCATCCGTCTGATGCACTTGAGTATCTTAATGACAATCCGACGGACATTGCACTTCTTGATATAGATATGCCTGACATGAACGGTATAGAACTTGCGGCCAGGATCAAGAAACTCCAGCCCAATTGCGGTGTGATCTTTCTTACGGCCTATTCCGAATATGCAGTGGAAGCATTTGCACTCCATGCCTCGGGTTATCTTCTTAAACCCGTCAGCATAGAGAAACTCAAGGAAGAGATAGAATATGCGATACTCGGAAGAAGGTCTTTGCCGTTATCCCATATCACGGTCAGGACATTCGGGAATTTCGAAGTTCTCGTAGACGGCCAGACCGTATCCTTCGGACGATCCAAGGCCAAGGAACTGCTCGCCTACCTTGTGGACAGGAACGGTTCGAGCATCAAGCGGGCAGAAGCTTTTGCGATACTCTGGGAAGGCGGAGTATATGATTATTCGATGCAAAAGCAGCTCGATGTAATAATCCGGAGTCTTCGGTCCACATTAAAAGACTACGGTATCAGTGAGATATTTGAATTAAAAAGAAGTACGATGCGTATAAGACCCGAACTTATAGACTGCGATCTGTATCGTTTCCTGTCGGGGGATACCGATGCCGTGAGTACATACAGGGGCGAATATATGACCCAGTACTCCTGGGCCATGCTTGGAGAAGCTGACATAAGCCGCAGATGGAACGAGCTTATGGAGTAAAACGGACAATATATTTCCTTTTTTGTATGCCAGCTTTATTATTTTGACGTATAAAAAAATGTATACCGTTTCGGTAATGAAAGGTGATTGTTATGATAGCTACTTTGATCACAAAAAATAACAGACAACAGTTTCTGCAGGCGGTGCCGCGTACCCTGTTAAAAAACTGTGACGTATTTCTCGGTGCGATAGACGAGGATGAGGATGTTGCATGCGGAGTCCTGGCAGCCGAAGCACTGCCCGATCACAGCCTTGCCATAAGATTCATATATGTTGCGGAAGAGTACAGACGTATGGGGGCCGGAACCGTTATGATAGAGGCGCTTAAGGATGTGGCATATGAGATAGAAGCCACAGGACTTATATGTCTGCATGAAGCAGGAAATGAGAGTGACGGTATAGATGAACTTCTTACGGAAACATTATTTTATTCTAACCCCGATGATTCTTCTTTCATTTATTCAGTCAGTCTGGACCAGTTAGAGGCAGGCAGGGAAATGAAACACATGATGTGTTTTGCACTTTCGGATATATCAGACAAGAGATGGAAGAGCGTGGGTGACAAGTGGAGAAAGCTAAAGGGTGATCCAAGTGTCCTTCATGCCTTTGAGGACGACCGCAAGGATTACGATCAGGATTACAGTTTTATATATATCGACAAATCGGAGACTTCCATGGGATTACTTCTTGTATACGAAAATGCGGGAAATTATGAGATCGACACCTTCCAGACCGCCGGTAAGAATGCGGATGTTGCGGGACTTACACTCATAAATAATGCCGTGGATCGTGCAAAGAAAAATCTGCCGGGAGATACAAGGATAATAGCCGAAGCTGCCGGTGAAAAAGTTGAAAAACTGTTAAACGGACTCTCAGGCGGAGCGATGGTATGTGTTGGTAAGACCACATTGTATTATTTCGATATAGAGTTATAAATTATCTTTTATGAAAAAGGAGAATTATTATGCCGGGTGGTGAACTTCAACTTAACAAAGAAAAAAATCAGATTGAGATCAATACTCAAAGAAATCATGAGGCGGAAGAAGTCTTAAATAAACCTAAGGATCCGTATGCACTTGATATCCAGGATTATGCACCGGAAAAGATGCAGCAAAAGTCCAAAGATGCCGCTACGAACACCAATGTCGGAGATGAGAAAAAATGGGTAAAAGAAGGCCTCGACAAAATGGTGAAAAAAGCGGATGAAGAACGCGCTGAGAGGGAACGCGCTGCAAAGGAAAACCTTGAGAAACAGCGTCAGGAAAGAGCCCTCCGTGAAGAACAAAAAAGCAGGCTTGATCTGTTTGCATCAGACAGGATCGTATTGAGATCCAAGAGGAATGTAGTTTCAAAGACACCGGCCATCAGTGTTTTGTCCGGAGAATACGGATCAAAGTTTAAGACC
Source organism: Lachnospiraceae bacterium (assembly GCA_024691305.1). GTDB lineage: Bacteria > Bacillota > Clostridia > Lachnospirales > Lachnospiraceae > XBB2008. Next base: position 71,553 of record JAILNS010000006.1, read on the forward strand.
GGGCTGAGCAGTAAGAAACTCAAGAAAAAACAGAATAATAAAAGGTCACGTCTGTATACCAAGAAGCAGAATTTTAGCAGGCTGAATCTTGTTGTGAAAAGGATCGACGAAACTTTATACAAAAGGACCAAAACTAATATAGGAAAATACGAATCGGATATCACTAACGAGGATTATCGCGATCTGTCCAGATTCTTTATTAAGAATAACACATATACAAACGATGAACTGTGCAAACTGTTCTTCGGAAGCATGGGAGAGGACGGAATGTATAAGGTTAAGGGGGATAATGTGCGTCTTGCGCTTGTCAGGATGGCTGAGATGCTCGTGAACTTTGACTTAAACAACCTTGATCTTAGCACCGATTCGAATATAGTTGCCAATGCAGAGAAACTCGAAACCATAGCAGCCCAGCTTGCCGCATTCGAAAGAATGTCCGAAAAGTATAATTTCATCGATTCTCTGGATCCTGTAGTGAAAGAAGACCTTAACGGAAAACTTGACAGACTGCGCACTGTCTCTGCATATTATACGGTACGTAAACAGCTCATAACCGATGAAACATACAGGGATCATTATAATTACGAACTTTCGATGGATTTAAGCAAGGCAAATACTGTCGAACAGAAGGCGATAGCCGAAAAACTGATCAGGTCATTCTGGCTCGGAAGAAATATCATGCTGCAGAGCGGAGCCACCGAAGCACAGATGCGCAAATTAAAGCTCCCCAAATTTAAGAACGGAGAAGCTGACACCAGATTTATCGCGGAAGGTAATAAGTACAGAACAGATAACGAGGAAGCTTACAGAAAAGAACTCATAAAACTGTTAAAAGATGAATATGCAGGCGAAGACCAAAAGGCCGGCCTCGAACTTATGGATCTTAACGAAGGCTTTATCCTCGACCTTGATAAAGATGAACAAGAAGAAATAAAAAAAGAAGAAGGCACGGATTTATTAAGAGAATCCCTTACTGACTTTGAAGATAACGACGAACTCGTATTCGAAGAAAAAAAGAAGGTCAAACTGAAAGACAAACGGAAAGAAAAAGAGACGGGATTCGGTGATCTGGAGCTTAATACACTTATTACTTCGGATGAACTTACACCTCTTCATGGGACCAGACAATTTGCAGCCATAAAAAACAATATTCAGGCCATACAGGCCATGCTCTCGGGGAATATGCCTCCGGTGGTGGTGTTTGATGAAGAAGGCAATCGTGACAGGGTCGCTGAGGCAAACGCCAGGGAAGAGACAGACGGTTCATGCCTTGCAATAGTAATGCTCTACAACAGACTCGACAGCAGTCTTGACGATCTTCTTGGGAAATATAAAAATGCATACGTGGATCTTGCAAAGATGCTTACAGAGTTCAGAGAAAGATGCAAGGCCGAGAGCGAGTCGTTTAGAGAAAAGACCATGGAGTACAGAGAGCTTGTCGGCAATGATCCGGAAATGGCTACCAAAAAATTTACCTGGCTGGATGTCCTGAGATTTAATCGTGGTGTATTCTATGATCTTGATAATGACAAAAGCATTACCTATAAGACTGATGGTGCGGGTGCTTCCACGGTTTATGTGATAACACGAAAAGTCCCGATCACCGAAGAAAACAAGAAAGGTGAAGAAACCGTATATTTCCGTAAAAAGGACAGTGTACCTTCGCCGGATGAAGATGCTCTTTTCAATGAGGTTATGTCTCATTATTCGTTAGTCGGAAAGACAAAAGATTTTGTGGATAAGAGCATGAGACAACTTTTTAAAAACAGTAGCCGTGCGGACCTTTTGAAGATAATAAAGACCTATAAACAAAGGAAAAAAGGTCCGGAGGCTCTGGGGCGAGAAATCGCATCGACAGTAAAGAACAGAAAAACCGGTTCACTATTTGACATACCCAAGGAGGATTACTCAGAACTGGGGAAACTTCTTTATGAATTACGTGATGCTGTGGCAAAACGATGTATGGCCCACGACATGAAATGTTCTGCGAAGATAGACTGCGGCAGGAACTTATCCGACCGAAATGTTGCCACAAGCCGTACAGCAACTCTTCTGGGAGTCCAGGATATGATATGTGATTCCCGTACAGCAACCATCATGATGGACGGTAAAGTAATAGAGGGTAACCTTATGGAAAATACCGGCGGTGTTCCGACCGACGAAAATGATTTCAGTTACTCCTCACATGCTATATCACAGCTGTTTACATTAAGTGTATTCGATTTTATATGCGGACAGACAGACAGACATTACGGAAACTTCCATGGTATAATGGACGGTGACCAGATTATGGGGATCAAATGTCTTGATAACGATATGGCCTTTGGCAAGATCAAACCGAAACATGTACAAGACCTATATAACCGATTACATCCGATCACTGCCAATTCAATTCTTGGCCTCCCCGTTTCGGTCATCAACAGAATCATGGCACTTGAACCGGCTTATCTGACCCAGACACTGGGAGATATACTTAACAGTGAAGAGATCAGGTATATGGCAGACAGGCTCAATTCCGTAAAGAATGCCATAAAACAGGTTGCGGACGATGAAATAGATATGATTTATGATTCCAAGACAAATAAGGTTTCCTTTAAAGGAAATCTTGCGGACGAGCAGTTAAGACAGTATAAGACACTTAAGAGTTTGCGCAACACTTACGGGGGACAGCTTCATGACTACAGTAAGTTTTATTCGCCTGTTGTTGATAATACTGATCTTGACACACTGATAAGTATCCGTAAGTCCCAGCTTGAATCCGAAAAAAGGCAAGAGCAAGAGGCTAAGAATAAGAAAAAAAATAAAAAGAAATAATACTGATCGTAAAGTATCGACAGGAATTTGATATCCTGACCGGAGAAAACAATATGGTAGATTTAGCACAGATAGGATATGAAAACATAGAAGCGTTTCTTCCGATGATCCCGCCCACACTCCAAAGGGAGTCGATCGAAGACGGGGAATGGAGATTCATGGGAATTGCCGATGATGAAGCAGTTGCTGTCGGGGTCATCATACTAAGGACAGAGGCGCAGTCCGCCATCATCAAATACATATATATCGTGCCCGAAAGCAGAAATACCGGATATATAAACGATGCATTCTCACAGCTTGTGTTTGGATTGCATGACGAGGGATTTGTGAGGCTTCGGATGGACTATGTCCCTTCCGAATATCCGGCCATATCGTATCTGTCCAAAAGGTTTTCTTTTAAAGAGAACAAAACAGACAAGTCATATTTCAGATTCTGTGTTTCGGATGTAAGAAGATGTCTTGCAGCATCATATGCTCCAAAGGGGGTGATGAGACTCAAGGCTTTACCTCCCGCCCTTAAGAATATTCTATTTAACAAGGTCAAGGAGAAAGGATATGACATAAGTCAGTTTGGCGACAATGTCATGGAATTAAGCCTTGTTTACATGGTGAATGAGAGACCTATGGGACTGCTGCTTGTGGAGTCGCTCAAGGATTTAAGATCCGGGGGTAGATCCGGTTCCATTGGGGTTGTCTTTCCCGAATCATCTTCTGCCGATATAAGCCTTATTTACATAAGCACAGGTGAAATGAAGGCACCTTTGTATCTTCTTAGTGCGCTGTGCAGGAATATACTGAAGGATTTCGAGGATAATGACGTGATAACCGGCTATTTTGACGAAGGTCATATGACCAGACTCCTGGAAGGGACTCTAAACATCAGGGGAAAGCGTGAAGTGATGGCAGTTTTGTCTTTGGACGAGATAGAACAGATTGTCGATATAGAAGATGAATTATTGTTTAATCTTTAAGCAGTTAATCTTTAAGCAGGAGTATTGATATGGATGCGTATTTAAATAAAACCACTGCACAGGAAGAATTACTCAAAAATACGATAACCCAGGCGGTCGGAGATGTCGAAAGTCTTGAAGACTACAAAATAGAGGCCCCTGTCGAATATAAAAAAGAATTCCTTTTTGATGAAATAAACAATGAGGAGACTTTCAGGAATCAATATAACCGGAAACTCAAAAAAGGTGAGAAGGGGTTGCTTGTTAATGCTCCCCGCGAATATGACTATGAAGACATCACATCCGCGACAGCCAAGCATAAGTATTTTTCGCATGCAGGTAAGAAGATCCCGATAGACAAGCAAAAAGAAACATGGGCACAGGCTGTCGGAAAATACGATAAAGCACACAGTTATCGCTTTTCAATCGACAAGGGGGCAAAAGGAACAGCGACCAAAAACCTGATGCTCAGCACGCTTCGTTTTACCCAGATACAAAGTAAAAAGCGTGAGCTTTTTGAGTCCGAACTTAAACCGGAAATGTTTAAGTCATCGGAAATCGAATTTGATAAATACAAAGAGATCATTTTCAATCTCGGTCCCAATATCTCTCTCATATCGGATCTCGATGAGAATTTGAAGAGTGAGCCCGTATTTGACGAGGCATCCATAGAAAGATACAGATCATATCTAAGGTTTTTTGCGGCTAATCCTCTTGGCGCTTTTACTGAGGTTGTTAATGAAATAATACATACTCCTTTTCCCGAGAAAATGCTGGGTAAAGATAATATTACGCAGTCATTTGACGAACTTATGCAGATAAAGGACCGCTTTAAAGCGTTAAATGACTTAAGAAAAAATAAAGTAGATCTGAAAAATCCCAACAAAAAAAGCGACAAAGTCCAGCAGATCATGAGTCAGTTAAGCCCCACTACGCTGGTCAAGAGCGCGCATGCGGGTGGCAATCAACAAGATGAAGGTGAGATAGACAACTTCAGGTTCATATCCATCATGACAGAAGCACTCGACCGCGACTTAAGATGTGTTCTTAAGGATAATGGGATATCTTTTTCAAATAAGATGTTCCTGGCCAAAAACCAGAATGCTGTAAGCGACGGCAATATATCCAAAAAAGTGTATGAGCGGGTCAAGAAGAATCTGAAAGCGGCAGATCCGGAGACTCAGGCCGAGCTTAAGAAACATAATTCCGATTATTGGAGCAGACGTGAAAGAACGGCTTACGACGAGGTAAAACGGGCAGAAAGCCAAAAGAATGGAAAGCCCGGAGAGGGCAACGGAGAGGAACGGGAAAAAGAGAATAAAACTAAGGTTGACTCATACAATATCAGACGTACCATAGATAAACTTAAGAAAGACTCAAAAGACAAGAAGGTAAATTATAACCATTCACTGGGTGACAGGCTTGAGAATAGAGCATCCGAGCTGTCGGGTGCACTTGATGATCTGAACAAAGATATAGAAGAGTCCGAACGCGTTCTCGAAGAAGATATCGTAAAGAGTTCAGGTCCGTTAACTGCGCGTATAAACAGGAAGATTGAGATATTTAAGTATAAGAGATTGCTTCTTATAGAACGTGCCAAGGGTTATATCAATGCTTTCTCCCATGTTGTTCAGGGTCAAGAACTGACAGAACTCGGAAAGAGCGTTCTTAAGGATGCAAGATACTATCTGAACGAAAAGGGAGAAGAACAGTATGATGATACGCAGGTTGTCCACTATTCCGATAAAACCGTTAACGGTCTTAACCGTTCGATCAGTAGTGTAAAGGCTCCCGCTATCACTTCCGAAAAACAGGCGGTAAAGAAACTGAAGGATTTACTTGTCTTATTGGATACTAAGGCGCAATTGTTGCTTACAACGGTATGCGACAAGGGTATGAAGGATCCTGACCGGGTATTGGGAGAACTAAATAGTTTCAGGGAACTTAAGCTTATGACAGATGCGCTTAAGAATACCAAACTTCCCGATGGGAAGACCGTTATGACCAAGTTGATGTCGTGTATCCCGGCGGACGATAAGAATGAGACCGAAAAAAAGATCAGGCGAACAACCAGAAGGGGTAATTTTATAAGCGTCTATTTAGAGGATCTTCGTATGCACTCCATACGAGGGATGCTTGGCGGTGATAAACTGCCTAAGGATCTGAAGTTTAAAAAGGCTGAAGAACTTGATTTCGGAAACAAAGTCACCGAAGAAAATAAGAAAGACATTCTCGAATATTTCACGAAAAAAGAACAGGTTTATAATTATTATATGCTTTCAATTCTTAAGGAAATGGAAAAGGCAGAGAGCACAAACGATCCCAATACGGTGCTTGAGGATCTGCTTGGCAAAGCAGTTTTCTCGGGATTAAAAGATACGAAGTTCTCAAAGGAATTCATGGACAGACTTCCCGCGGCGGAAGAAAACGAAGAAGAGATCATAGAAAGCCTCGAAAGAGATCGTGAAGAAAACCGTGAAGAAAACCGTCAGGAGAACCGCAGGGAAAACCGTGAAGAAAACCATGAAGAAAACCGTATCCAACCTGAGATAGATGTCAATGAAGTCATGCGCGAAGCAAGGGCAGACAGACAGGCAAGAAGGGAAAAACAGGAACAAGAAAGACTAGAAAGAGAGCGAAGACAAAACAAACCGGATCTGTTTAATGTAAAAGGTAATCTTCAGGAAGATAAAGAGAGTATCGAGCAAAAAACCAAAGCCAGAGAAAAAGCTGCCAAAGAGAGAAAAGAGGCAGAATTTAAGGCTGCGGAGGCTAAAGTTCTTGATTTCCTGAACGAGGATGATGAAGTGATATTTGATGAGGAGAAGTTCCTTACAAACGTATTATTTCTTCCGACCAATACGGCCGATCCGTTTGAGGAATATGAAAATAAACATGGAGAACTTAAAGGCGATGAGGCGGACAAGGAATATGCCGGGCGTTTCCTTGAGTTATATAGTGAGTTGCTGAATTCCGAAATTGAGAAAAGTGTAATAGAACAGTCCAGACAGGCTGGTAAGGAACTTGAAGGCGAAGAGTTAAAAGGATATACGAAACAAGCACGCCAAAACGTATTGGCTGAAATAGGAGCACTGAAGGGCAAACAGAAAAAATTCATATTCGGATATATCAAGCAGCTCGCCAATGGAGCAGAATTCGAAGGACTGGATAAATACATAGAAGAAACAGGTGTTACAATAAAAAACCCGTACTTGAGGATGGTTCTGGCTTCATTTGCAATAGCCTGGATGGAAATCAGACCGGAGTGGATGCGGGCTAAACTGGATATGAATGTTAATGAAATTGAAAAAAACACCCAAAGATTGGATGAGCGAATTCGCGCACTAGATAGTCAACGCAAAGAAGAACCTGAAAACGAACAGCAGCAACAGCAGCAGGCTAACGAGCAGCATCAGGAACAGCAGCAACAGCAGAAGGCTAATGAAGAGCATCAGGAGCAGCAACAGCAGCAGGCTAACGAGCAGCATCAGGAGCAGCAACAACAGCAGCAGGCTAACGAAGAACAACAACAGCAGCAGATCCTGGTCGGGAATGAGGAACAGGCTCACAATGAGATCGACGCAGCTGAAGAAAAGAAAACCTTCCTGAAAAATATCGTAAATATACCCATGGTCAGCATGAACCCTAAGGCTGACTATGAAAAGAAGTACGGCAAGATACCCGATAAAGGTCCTAACAGTGCTTTTATCAAGTATTTCTTTGGATTTTATGAAAAAGAATTAAAGGCAAATATACGTTCACATGTAAGGGACGAACTTAATGTTATTTATAACAGGCGGGCTACTGATCAGGAAGTAGATCAAAATATGAATCTTGTGGTGCCCGAGATAACCGAAAACGAACAGGCATTTTATAGAGAGTTTATCCAAAAACTCACAAATGGAAACGATTCCAGGGAGCTGGACAGGTATCGTGATGAAAATAAGGATGCTATAGAAACTATTCACGGCCGTGTTTTGGCTGCATTTACAGAGGCCTGGAGAGCTACAGAGGATGCCGTGATCGCCGAACGAAAACTGTATGACGATTATGATAAAGTGAAAAAGAAAGTCGGTGATTTTGTATATAACGGTGACGGCTACGGTCAGCCTCAGGGAAATGACCTGACCTGCTGGGCATGTACATCGGCATTTACGGCAAATTATTATGCTGACAGGCATAAAGATATATCGGGAACGGCTAAATCTTTCGAGAAGAAACCGTTTACCAAAGACACATATCTTAATCTGGATCATGCTGTAATGAACGCCGAGGTTACAGAAAAGTTAAAGACCTGGGATGATGACATGAAACTCACTGTAAATGCAGCCTTTATTAAGAACAAAATATCCCTTACAGGTCGGGACGAGAACGGAAATAATTACGTTATGGGCGATATATTCCTTAAAAATATGTCCAATACCGCCCTTAGGCATACTACGTTCTCATTTGACAAGGACAATCCGTTTTTGAAAAATCCCGAGACCAGGGATATGATCAAAACCCAGCTCCTGTATTCCATACAGAAAGAACTGGAAGCCGCAAACGGTCCCATCAGTTTATTCCGTGCCGGACATTATGTCACGATCATAGGAATGGATGAAGCAAACGGAAGGATAGTGTATCGTAATACCGACCCCACCCGTATTGATGAAGACTGTTACGAGACTGCAGATGAACTGATAGAACATGGCCGACTGGATATTACGGCCCTGTATCATCTGGATAATAAATCCAAAGCAAAGATAAAGGACGAATACGGAATACCCGGTGACGGACCGCTCTATGATGAAGAGGGCAAACTGGTCACCGAGCGTCAGTTTGCAAGCGAGGAAGAAAAAGACGGATATCTGGCAAGCGAAGAAAATCTGTTCCATAACCTGGGTGTTGAGTTTAAGATGAATGACGATAAGAGGGATTTCATCATATCCCAATTCGGCAGTCAGGCCGTGTATCTTCCCAAGAATCTGGATCATCTTAAGAACGTCCGGCAGAACCTGCCGGGTGCTCAGAAGGAAGCCCAAAAAGAAGGCGGAGCTCAAAAAGAGATCGAGGCTAAAAAAGAAAGCGAGGCTAAAAAAGAAAGCGAAACTAAAAAAGAAGGCGAAGCTAAAAAAGAAGGCGAAGCTAAAAAAGAAAGCGAAGCCCAAAAAGAAGGCGAAGCTAAAAAAGAAGGCGAAGCTAAAAAAGAAGGCGAAGCTAAAAAAGAAAGCGAAGCCAAAAAGACAGCCAAGTCTAAAAAGAAAGTTGAGAAAAAGCCCAAAGATCTTATCAAAGAATTTGAGGTGATTGAAAAAGACAAAAAATACGAAGATTTTATTGAGGAACATATGGATTATGAAGAAGAGTCTGATAAGAGAATGATCGAGACTAAGTTTAAATCATATTCCGAAAAAGAACGTCAGGCTCTGCTTGGGAAGACAAACGCATTTAAGGAGCGTCTTATCAGGAAGCACAATGAAAAGAAACATGGCGGTATCTCCCAAAAAGAAGGTATGGCAGAGCCCGGAGCTTTTGATCTGTTCCTTGCCGGTTACGCAGAAAAAGAAGCGGAGTATGATACCTTTAATTTCAATGAAAAAGCCAGAACCGGCTGGTTACTGGATAAGAATGAATTTGTGGCATTAGGCAAATTACTCAGAAAAGACGGTGAAGAACTTAAGTCCGTTATCTCCGCTAACGAAGAAAGTTCTCTTAAGGATATAAATGATTCTATAGTAAGAATCAGAAAAGGAGATTACAGCAGATATAATCATCTGCCTACCTTCCTGAAGGAATATTATGGGCATAAGCTGGTAAACGACACCTTCAAAAATTTTGAAAGTTATAAAAAAGACGGGACATTTCCGGATCCGGAAGATCCTAAAGTAATGGTCAATTTGGATAGGATGAGCAGGAATCCGGTCTTCAGGGGCGCGATCAATATGCTTATAGAACGCAGACCTACAAATATGGCCGGTGAAAGTCAGCTTAAGACTCTTAAGCGCTATGATATGTTTATGAACAAAAGGACTCTTTTGGCAACTCTCTCATATATGGATGACACAGATAAGCAACGTATCCGGCAGAAATTCCCGAAGAGTTTCTACGCACAGCATATCAAGGGAGTGGATGATGCGGATACGATCATGGCAAACAACAGGATCAAGCAGATGCATATGGCCAAAACGCTGTTTATGATGCAGCTTGGACGGTTTGACAGGATAGAGGAGGATCAGACCGACCTTGACAAAGATATAGCAACTCCTTTTGACGGTCTGATGTCGGAGATCCTGGCTCACGGTACACGTACGGGAATATCACTGCCCATGGGCAACAAGCAGCAGCAGGATAAAATGTTCGAATCATGGCAGGGATCTGCTAAGGACGTTATGTATTCAAGATTTGCAACTCATGATTTCCACCGTGCCAAAAAGCAGGAGGACGGAAGCCTAAGTAAGTTTACCGAAGTTAAATTAAAGGGCGGAAAGGCTAGTATTAAGGGCTATATCGGCGGAGACGGTGAGCAGAAACCCTCAAGTTATATGGGTAATTATGGCATGAATCTCGCTTTGGGAGGACTCGGAAAAAAGTTTAACAATGATGATGTTACGGATGACCAGGGAAGATTCGGGCATATGTATCAACGTATGATACTCGGAGATGAGAATACCTGTGCGGGACTCCTTGTCGGAATTGAGAATTCTGCGCCTCATGGAGCTGTCAATATCAGGAAACATTTCGGGGGATATGACGGAACAAGCTGCTTAGGAGAAGTTCACAATTCCAAGGCCAGAAGTCATAAGATGTCGGCATTTATGACCAGCAAAAAGGGATATGGTAAAGCATACGGCGGACGTACAGTCAATCTGTCCAATATGTCCCCGGATGATTATTCACTTGTCATGGACAAGTTCTCGGTGACTTACGGAAGACTCCAGTTTAATGCCAACCGTGATATAAATGCAAATTCCGATCAGTCGGAAGCTAAGCAGAGAGAGGAACAGGAACTGGCAAGAACCAGACTGGATAAGTTTAACAGCATACTTGCCGGAAAACATATGAGCGCAGATGAACTTTACGAAGTGTTACGATTCATCGAAGTTCCCGCAGAGGATGCCAAAAGGATCACGGAAAGCGCAAGAAGCCGGACCGGGGCAGCTTATGGAAAGAATGTGAAATATGAGAAATCAAAATATGAGGTCACGAAGGACATAGAGACGAAAGATCGTAAGTATAAAGTTCTTTTTGAAACGACTTCCAAAAAAAACAAGAGAGCAAAAAATGGCAGCAAAAAGGGAGGTAAGAAATGATACCTGTTTCCATAGGCAGGCTGAATAAAGATGATGATGAACAGACCGGAGTGATCGCCGGTTTTATGCCTGACGAGGTGATCGAAGATCCCGACAGCGATATACTTGTCGCATATACGGAAGAAGGTATTCCTGTAGGCGCCATGGCTTTGGTGACAGAGGGTGATGATTTAAGGGTCGAGTGGATGGAGGTTCCCTCCGGACTTCGCGGAAACGGTATAGGAAGCGTTATGATCCAGGCACTCACCGGAGTTATGGAAGGCGATGAGAACGGACCGGGGCTTATAGTCTGGTTTGATGCTTCCAACGAGGGATTCAGGGCATTCTTAGATCATACGGGAGTGTTTGAACTGGATGATGAGTATGACTATATTTATGAAGAGAACGATCAGGGGGAGGAAGACGGTATCCGCATAGCAGTATGGAACCGGGATACTGTCACAGGATTGGAAGCCGCTGCAGCTGATGAAGAATTTCTTCCCGAGGAGTCATCCGGCGGATATGAATATGCTGAAGAATATGATACCGAATTTATGGAACTGTTTGACGAAGCATCCGTGCTAAACGATTCGGAGGAGTAAAACTTGAAAAAAACACGCAAAAAAAGAATGTCAAGCATATTTTGGCAATTTCAAAGACCTTTTCTGGTCTTTTTGGTGGTCACATTTTTACTTTCTACGATCATAAGTGTTGTGCTCATCACTACGATCAGTTCAGAGGAATCGATGAGACATGCATCCAACCAGGCTCAGACCGCAGTTGCCGATCTTGAGAGATATGCTGCGATCGAAGAACTGGTAGAATACTGGTTTGAGCACAGGGATGACATGGAACTTATCTACGATGAAAACCGTATCGATAAACTTGAGCAGGAGTTCAGGACCGATCATCCCGAGATAGGAAGTTATAATGACCTTACCGGCGAGGCTTTTTGTGCGCTTTCAGACGAAGAACAGCTTAAATATGCACAGGTATGTTACGGCAGGCTGTCATTGTCTTTTGACCGTATAAAGAATAGCTTTTCACCCCTTTATCTGTTTATGTTCGTGGTTCGTGACGATACGATATATTTTATCGTGACCGGTACCAAAAAAGGGGAACTTCGGATCTCACAGGGCGGAGATATATTTGAATTGGGAGTTACCGCCCCGTACATCCCCGGAGAATGGACTGAACTGGATGCAATCTTAAATGGTGGCGAAAGTGATAAAAATACGGATTTTATCGTTGACCTTGACAGTACGCGTCAGGGTGCAATGGCAACAAGACCCGTTAATGTAAATGGTAAAATGGTCGCATTTGTGTCAGCTTCGGAATCGTTTGCAAGTCTGCTCCATAAGGGACTCGGTATTGCCTTATATATGCTGGTTTTAATGCTTGTCTTTTTTGTGATAATGGAGATCAGAGTTACCAGGGTATTAAAGAAGAATGTTGTGGGTCCGATCGGTAAGGAAACCAAGGCAGTTCTCGGATATATGGAAAAGAAGAACAGTGAAAGTACGGTGAAAGAACTCTCGGAGATCAAACCCGGGAATGAACTTGAAACACTGGCAGACAGTTTTTCGTCAATGATCACCGAACTGGATCAGCATATAGAAAATATACGTACCATTACTGCAGAAAAGGAACGTATAGGTGCTGAGCTTTCCGTGGCAAAGCAGATACAGGCCGATATGCTGCCGAGTGTATTCCCTCCGTATCCCGACAGAAAAGAGTTTGAACTGTATGCCTCTATGGATCCTGCAAAGGAAGTAGGGGGAGACTTTTATGATTTCTTTTTTACAGATGAGGATCATCTGGTCCTGGTCATCGGTGACGTGTCGGGTAAAGGAATTCCTGCTGCACTGTTTATGGCAATATCGAAAAATACGATCAAAAACAAGGCAATGACGGGATGTCGTCCCGGAGAGGTTCTTGATTACACAAACAATGCGCTTTCCGACGGAAATGAGCAATATATGTTTGTGACGATCTGGATTGCCAAGATAGAATTGAGTACAGGCCATGTCATAACGGCAAACGGCGGTCATGAACATCCTTATATAAGGCGTGCCGGCGGACAATTTGAAATAGATGAATATGAGCATGACAGTGTCCTTGGTATTTTGCCCGATTCGGATCCTTATACCGAGAAAGAGTATGACCTAAAACCGGGCGATGCACTCTTTGTATATACCGACGGAGTTCCGGAAGCCCAGAATGCGGAGGAAAACTTCTTTGGTATGGACAGGCTTGAACAGACATTAAATATAAACCCCGGTGCTTCCGCAGAAGAACTGGTGAACAATATGAAATCTGCCGTGGAAGAGTTTGAAGGTGGTGTTAGCAGATTCGATGATACGACTATAATGTGTTTTACTTACGCGGGACCGAAAGGAAATGACATATGAAAAATGTTATAGTGAGAAACGAATTCAGGTATTCCTCATGGGATACGTTTCATCATGTGATGCGTCTTACAGTATCCATGGTAAGCAGTGTTGATGCGGATGCATTAAATGAAGCAACACAGGAAGCGGCAGAAAGATTCCCATATTTTTGCTGTAAGATCGTACAAAACGGAGCGGATTATGACATATGTCATAATGACGCTCCGATACCTTTTTCTCCGGAAGGAGACACGATAAAGCTTGGAAGCAGTGAGGCCAACGGACATTTTCTTGCGGTAGGATGTAAGGATAATAAGATATTTTTTGATATATATCATAATATGACAGACGCCAAGGGTGTTACGGAGTGGGCCAAGTGTGTTGTCTATCTGTATTTGATCAAAACGGCGGATGCAGATCTTAGTCCCGAGAATATACGTATACCCGGACAGGATTTTTTGCCCGGAGAAATAGATGATCCCTATGAAAAAATGGATCTTGAACATGCAACTTCTCCTTTTTATATAGCGAAGACTTCGAGAGCTTTTTTGCCGGATCATAAGTATGCTACCGATTCCAAAAGGGCCAATTATACGATCAAAGCATCTGTGAAGGATACGATGAAGTTAGCCAAAAGCCAGGACGGAAGTCCCGTGGTGGTACTGTCATACTTTGTAAAGGAAATGCTCAAAAAATTATACCCTGATATGAACGGACTTCCGGTCGTTTGCGGTATACCGCATTCTGTCAGGGAACTTGCGGCCGGAGAAGCTAATTACCATAATCAGGTGATCGAGCTTTCACTTATATATGATGAGAAAATGGACTCTTTGTCCATGGATAAGCAGTTTACCTGCAGCAGAGGACGTCTTATCCTTCAGGGAGACAGTGATAATGTGTTGTACAGACTCAGGGAAAGAGCTCTCTTTAATGAGTCGCTCGAAGAGATTCCCGAGCATTCGAAGCGCAGACAGATATATAAAGACAATGCACGACTGATAATAGATAATCCTGAGACGGCTGCGGTAAGTTACGTGGGACAGATAAAGTGGGGAAGTACAGAAAAATATATAGAAAGGATAACCATTCACAGCAGTGCGCTTGCGGCTCCCATACTTATGGGGATATTTCCGTTAAACGGATGGTTTAATATCACGGTCATGCTCGACCAGACGGCAGATATACTTATACATACACTGGTCGATACGTTGAATGAGAACGGAATAGAAACAGAATACGGATACAGATTTGATGATGATCTGTGCACCATAGAATTCCCTTATTAGACTTTGTGCCAGAATTTTTGATTTTTTCATATTTTTTTTTTCCGGCTTTGATTCTTTTGCGTATAAACAGATAACGGAGGTTAATAAAAATGAGTGATAAGAAAATGAACTTGCTTGAGGCTTTGGCTAAAGAACTTAATGAGGCGGAGGACATTGAGCAGGCTTCCGTATTTACAAAAGAAGAATTAAATGCTCCCGCTGATGTTGTGAGATGCCAGCTTAACGAGATGGGAGCTGATATGCTTTACCTTCTCGGTGAGTTTTACTTTTTACCATTTGAAGAAGAGGAAGTATATTATTTCAGTACAGCTATCACCGTATATGATGAACTGCCTGAAGAAGCAGCGATCCTTATGGGGGTGGCCGCTTCAAAACTTGATTATCTGTTACCCTGCGGTGCTTTTACTTTAAGCGGTGACGGAAGCACACTTGTTTACAGATATACTGCTCAGCTCATGGCTGATGAGAGTGAAGATAAACTGATCCAAAAGATGCTTACTGCAGTCGATGCAGCTATTTTGACCGTCGATAAATTCGAAGGATTTCTTATGCTTGTCGCTGAGGGAGAACTTACACCCGAAGAAATGATGGATGTTGTCATGGGCAAACGCGACAGCTCAGAGGACTAAGGAGGTGCTTTGAAATGCCGGGACCGGGAAGACAGGCGGATGGTAATATAGAGATCAAACGCAGCTATTCAGCTGGAAATATAATACAGACAAATACAACTCAAAATGATGTAAATCAGAATAATATAAATCAGAATAATATAAACCAAAATCAGGATATCAGACAAAATATCCCGAATCCCAATATTTTGAATAACCGGGAGCAGGAGCAGGTCCAGGTCCGGGATCAGATCATTGCAGATAATGAGGTACATGCTGACGATGAGACCAGGATAATAGCTAATATTGATAAGGCTGTTGAAAAACATGTGATCAGAGATGGGAGCATCGAAAACATAAAACAACCCAGTGAAAAAGACATCCTGAAGGCACACATTAAGGTTGATATTCCTTATGAACAGGGCGAGAAAAAGAGAACTCAAAGACTCGCAGAGGCCAACAAATCATATGGCTTGCAGCAAACTCTCCTTAATAAAGCTGAAAACGCAAAAGAAGTCGATGAGGAGAAAATCGGAAATATGGTAGCTGCTCTTGAAAATGCCGATCTTAATGCCTATATAAAGAGCAACGAAAAAGAAAGCATAGAAGACTTTTATATTAATAATTATGACAAGGTCAGAGGCGCTCTGGGCTATCTTGATTCATACAAAAGAAATATAGAGTCAAAAAAACTGAAAATGAATGAGCTGGATGATAAACAGAAGAAAAAACTCAAAGAATCTGAGGCTCATTTAAAAGCACTTACGGATATAAAGGAATATTATGATGCTGTGCAGGGATATATACTGAACAAGTACTATGCACTCCTTCCCAAAAACAAGATCCGTTCGCTTACATATGAAGAACTGATTATAAGGCTTGACCAGCAGTACAAGAATGATCCTCTAAATCCTGATCTGATCGCATTCTATCAGAATCTGATCCGCATGAGGAATTTTGAAGATGCGAACTTTAAAGACGGTGAGGAAATAGAAAAACATTATCTTGAAGCAACTAAAGCAGAGCCTGAATTTAATGATACAAGGGATTTAAAAGATGAGATAAAGAAGATAACTAAAGATTATGCAAAGCTTCGAGACCTCATGAAAAGAAGAAAGATGTATTCACAGGCTGAAAAGCAGATGTATGTGAAAGATTTTTACACAGTTTACGGCAGAGACATCGAAGCATACGCCGGTAAATACGAACCGGAAGAATTTTCGAATGATTTCAGGCTTATGTATGCTGAATATCAGCTGAACAAAACCAAAGAAGACAAGTCTGCGGATGAATCCGCAAAAGCTGTACAGGATGGTATTACCGAAGATGAGAAGCTTCTTCAGCAGGGAGAATACGCTACACAAAATCACCTTATCTTCAGCGAAGGACAGAAGGCATCCATGAGCGCACTTAACGGGCTGATCTTAAGGAGAGCATTAAGATCTACCCACAAGAAAGAAAACTTTGCACATTACTATTTGCATTCACCTTTTGAACAGCAGTTGCTAACAATGTATCTGATCGAAAACGGAAAGCAGTCACAGGCGACTATGGCTGATGTGATCAATGCATTGGACGGTTATGTACCTGATTATGATAAGATCCATAAGGCAATCTCGACCTTCTGTAATAATACCAATTGGGAAGTGGTTTCATCTGCTGTTAATACCGCAAAATCACTCGGAACCGGGATCGTCGAATATGAGGAACTCATATCGGAAACCAAAACAAAATCCGATGAGATAGAAAATGCCAAAAAAGAGAAGAAGGACAGTCAGACCCGGTCAGAATTGCTGGTTGACCAGATAGTCAATCATGGTGATATGATAAGGGTTTTATACGGCGCTGCAGGTCTTAGACCCGATATGCCGATGGATATGGCCGGGGATCCGGTGATCAGACAGAAGATCAAAGATGAACACTCCAAGATAGTGGAGATTGCAAGACAATTGGATGATATGATCAAAAAGGATCCAAATCTTAAACTCCGTGATGCCGAGTATAAAGATCAAAACCAGGCGAAGGTTTCCAAGAAGGCCAAAGCACAGAGTAAGACGGATACGGTGCTTGACTATATGGGCAAAGCTAAAGATGTTATGGGGATCGGCAAAAATATTGCCGATGCGGGAGTAAGTGCTCCGGCAATCTTTATTGATAAGGTAAATGAATTCCAGGGCAAAACCAGTATGTTTACTTCCATAAGCACCATGTATCTGGGGGCACAGTCTTTACTCGCACTGGTAGCCAGTATACGCGGAACGGTTAAAATGTGGGATAAGTTGGGTACTCTGTCGATCGCGGATACCGGTGCACAGACTTTATCCAATGTTGGCGGTATCGTCGGTAACTCTCAAAAGGTTTCTACCGGTATCATCGAGGTCCTGGACAAGACAGGAGTGGTAGATAAGACCCTGGGAGCAACTGCTGATGCGAGCAAGGTACTTGGGTATATCGGAGTAGGTGCCGGAAGTATCACACTTATTGCCGGAGGTATACAGCTTGGAAGGAGTATCAGTTCAGGTAATGATATCAAGAGAGCTAAAAAAAGCCTGAATGATAAAACCGGAGAATACACGGCTGATGAGAAGAAACTGTCGCGATTCTTAAGAAATCAGGAGAGAGCTGTTTCAAATGATGAGATAAGTGCAGGCGTCAATATTCTTGTCGGATCATCGATCCTTATAAAGTCGGTGATCGGTGCAGCAAGTCTCGCGGCAGGACCTTTGGGGCTTATCGCAGGCCTGGTTGCCGCATCAACCGGATTGTTATATGGACTTTACGCGGGCAAAAAGCTCAGACATAATAAGCGTAAGGAAGCGGTGGATGAATATCTGCAGGTCGATAGGATCATGCTTGATATGAAGAATAAGAAGGGCCCCTGGAATACTATGAATGATAAGGACCTCAGGTATTACACCAGAAAGAAGGTCCTTGGAATGCTCGGTTATGCGAACTATAAAGAGTGCTATAAACATATATGCACCGAGTTTGCACAGCTCTTGTACAATAAAGTTCTGGCCCCCGATGTTAAAGATTCGGACAAAGATTACAACATGTACAAAGATGCATTGGAATCACTTGGATTTAAGATCAAAAAGGCCAAGGCACCTGATTATAAGCCGTCTCCTGCAGTAGCAACAATGGTAGCCAAAATGATGGGGTAATCATATGAAGATCACCAGGATCACACCTGCAAACGAAAGATTTTTCAGTTTTCTTATTCCTGATACGAGTGATATCACCGGTAAGGTGATATCACTCGGTGTTATGGATGATGACGGTAATGTGGCCGGCGCATTGAGCGTATGTCTTGAGTACAGGATGGTTTCAGTCTTATCACTGTATATATTGCCTGAGTTCAGACGCCGGGGGTATGCAAAGACACTTCTCGATACGATCAAAACGTCCATAGAAGGCACAGATCACCTGGCAATCTCGGTATATTATCCGGAAGAAGAAGGGGCAACAGCTTTTTATGAAGCTTGTGGTTTTGATATATTTGAGGATGCCAATCTGTATTCGGTAATGCTCGGGGAAATATTCCGCTCGGATAAGACAAGAAAGATGATAGCAAGCGGAAACATATCGGGGATAGTAAATGTTTCGGATCTTGGTGGAAATGACAACAAGAAGCTGGAGAGATACTTGACTTCATACGATTTTCCCAGCGGAGATTTTTTTGATCCCGAATGGAGTACTGTAGGATCACCCACGGGACAGCTAAACAGTGTACTGTTATCAGAGCCGTATAAGCAGGGCGCAAATATACTCTGGTTAAATGTAAGGAGCGGAGATCCGAGAGCATATTACAAACATCTGAATGTACTTATAAAGAAGATGGAAACATCCGGGTTAAACAGTAATGAGAGCAGGCTGTATTTCATGATTGACAATGAAAAGACCATGGAACTCGCAACGGTCCTCATCGGAGGCAGGTGGCACATGAAATCGGAGGGGCGTGTACTTCACGCAGTATATCCCGTATGATGAGCATTAATTATTGCTATTGTTGAAACAGTTTTTGCTATTTGATATATTATTATAAGGATAATTTATCAGATTGCAGGTAAAGCGATGGACATCATTGTTTTAAACAATGAAAATATAACTGAATATGAAGACTACATAGCCCCCGATGCTGCCGAAAACCTTAGTAGGGAGTACTATAGGGGGCTTGTAGTTTGTGATGACACAGAACCTCTTGCGGCTCTTATCTGGGAGCTGATTTACTATGAGGACTACGACAACGACACCGAAGCAAAGCTTATCTGGATAAAGGTAAGTGATGACGCAGCATACAAGGATCTTCTGAATGAGTATTCCGAAATGGCACGTCGGGACGGAGTGGTCCGTACTTCTTTTGAATTTTCCGATGATGAACTCAAAGAATATAAAGACTTACTGGCGGATGAGGGATTTAAGATAAAGGAGCAGGAAGGAAGCGATCTGATGTTTACGGTCGGTGATCTTAAACTTCTCAGGATAGCTAAATTACTGAAAACACCTTCTTACATCTGCAATCTCGGTATGCTTAAGAACCGTTCTTTCAGAAGAGGGATCGTAGACTGTGTATATAACATTAAACGAAGACTTCCCGAGGACATAATCAGACTTCCGATGGAGTGGTTTGAGCCTGAGATATCATGCTATGAGGAGAGTGACGGCGACAGCAACGGGTTTTTGCTTATACATAAGTGCCCGTCCGGAAGGCTTAAGATAGAACTTCTTGCCGACTGGGGTCCGGACGCCAAAAAGGAACTTGTCCATATGATAGCTTTTACGCTGAAAAGGGCCTTCGAAATATATCCGGACGATACTGAGATAATCCTGCACAGATTTGACGAACCGTCACGTAAGTTGGCAGGCTATTTCTTCCCTCAGTTAAAAGGCAATGTTGGTATATTTGGCACACGGACTGAATAAAGACGTTTGATTTTGGGAATATAGAGGTATTACTTATGCAAGATGTTTCTGTTTTTGAAAAATACATGACCGGAACGGTAATAACCGATATAGCGGCCATATTGCTTCTTATCAGTATTCTTGTTTACACTTCCTCCTATCGCAAGAGAGATACTTTTGTCGACAGGGTATTTTTTCATATGATCATATGGGATATGATCGCAGCTGTATCCGATGCTCTGGATTCGATCCTAGAAGTCAATGCTGCTAACAATGCCGGATGGCGTATAGCTCTTTTACTCGGCCATACCGTATTTACATTAGCCTTCGAGATATGCGTATTCTTTTTTATACTGTATCTTCTGGGAGTTGCGGGACTTGAAGAAAAAGTGAATAAATACTGGATGGTAATAGCCGTTCCGGTTTTATTGCTCATCATTCTCATCATAGTCAATTTCTTTACCGGGATGCTGTTTTATGTTGATCCGGATACAGGATATGCACATGGTAACATGTATTTTCTGGTGCTTATGTGTGCATATATTTATGCTGCGGCAGGCGTACTGCTACTGTGGAGGATACACAAGGGGCTGGTTTTATTTACACTTGGTTTCGTTGCGATCAGGATCATCCTGTCACATGTTTTGTACAGTGTTTCGGCATCAGCTTTTATGCTTGCGGTGGGAATGGTATTTGCCCATATCTGTATGATGAACCGGTCATTTTATAAGGGGGTGGAAGAATGATAGACCTGATCGACTTTCATGTAACACTGTTTTTTAATGTAATGGCCTGTATTCTTACCGCCGGTCTTTTGATCCTGTCAAGGCAGCTTCGCTCGCGTGAGATAGGTGTAAGATTATTTGTATGCCTGTGTATCTGCAATATCGCAGAGTCAGTTATATCGATCTTAGTTTATGCCAGTCTTGAACTGCCGGACAGTATCTATGTCGAATCGTTCCTTTTATTTTATACACTTGAAGAGATAGTTTCTCTGTGTCATGTATTTGTATGGCTCATGTATGTGGATTATCTTCTGTACCGGAGTGCGGATCATCTTAAAAGACGATGGGTGGCATTTGCGATACCGGTCGCCATTCTTATTCTTTTGGTGATCTTAAGGGGAATACTCTTCTTTGTACCGAGCATATCGGATCTTTTCTTTGAATTTATCAATACTGCGGCAGGAGAAGTGGTGACAATCCTTGAGATCGTTTACATGGTCGTATCCGTGGTCTTTATATACCGCTACAGGAAGAATACGGGAAGACTTGTTCTTTTCAGGATAAGCCCTTTTATAATACCGATAGTCATAGGACTTCTTATTTCAACCTTTACCGATTATTCGGTCAGGGCACTCGGCTATTCGATAGGACTTATTAATCTCTATTTTTCCATGATAGATATATGGAAGTATGAGGACAGCGAACATAAATGTTACAACCGTGCATATATGGAGAAGATCCGCGAATATGCCGGTGATAAAAAGAAAGATTACGGCGGAGCGCTTGTATTTGAAGTGGGCGGCGATATCGTACCGCTTATGGGAATTATAGATAAGGAACTTCCCAAAGAAGTGGAGGTCTTAAAGTTTGGAAACGACCGTCTTGTTGCCTTCCTTGAAGGAGTAAACCATAATCTTCTGGATTCCGTGTCATTCATGATCGAGGATGATGTAGGAGAATATGAGGATGAAAATGCAGGTGAGCCGATAGATATGCGTATAAACCGTGTCATCAGAAAGAAGGATGAAAGTGCTTTGGCATTTGTTGACAGGGTTGTGGGAACATAAAAATTTTTTTCATATGTGCTTGAAGTTTGTTGGAAATTAAAGAGTACAATATCTAGTGGTATCATGTAGAATATGTGTATTTTTTAATATAAATCAGATCTGATCAATTAATCGGGGGTGAAAGAGTTATGCCTAACAGTCAGTTATATCCGTTTGAGAGGAATCGTTATTATCCGGGTAAGATGCTTACTACAGCGGATTTTCAAGCGGAGCAGAGTTATCACATTGATAAGCTGCGATTTTTAAACAGCCTGATGTACGGCTCGGGGATCGTATGCGGGTGCGGGGTTTTCAACCTGGATGACCTGTCGATACTCGTAGAGAGCGGTGTCGTCATAGACGGTACCGGACGCGAGATAATCATTGATTCGTCAATAGTTAAGAAACTTTCAACGATAGAGGGATTCGACGATCTAAGAAGCGACGTCGCATGCCTCTGTGTGCGTTTTAAGGAGAATGAGATCCATTCCGTATATGCGGTCAGCCATAAGGAGTCGGATCAGGATTATGAATATAACCGCATCAGCGAGAGCTTTGAACTTTTCCTCGTAGACAAGGAAGATTATGAAGAAGGCCTCGAGATCGAGGGAGAATTTCTTACGAGAGAGCAGATATTCTCGGGTCCTAACTTTGAAGGATACCTTGTAATGCCTACTACGGTCTGCAAGGAAAGGAATGTTAAGGTCCGCCTTGAGATACGCAAAAAGACTGCCGAGGAAGTTAAGCTTTCATTCAAGGGAATCCTTGATATCCCTTCATTTTCAGCTCCCGACGGAAGTCAGCAGATAGAGATCGGCGTAGATGATGTTGAACTTAATGAAAACGGTGTAATGTACCAGGACTACTGGATGAAGGTTCAGAATCAGGCCGGTATCGAATCGAATGTCATATTAAGGAGCGGCAGTGCTGCAGCATTTGAGGATGATAAGGCCATATCCGCAGAAAACAGCGTGACGATCAGAGTAAGACTTTCCGATGAATCCCCCTCATCACTGGTAGGTCGTGAACTCGGCCGCCTTAACTTAGAGATCCGTCAGGGATTCGGAACAGATTCTATAAGACTCGCCGATATTAAGCTTATGCGTACCGAAAGCGCATATGTCATTGAAGAGATCAGAGAACTTGAGACCAATAATTATATTGAGCTTCCTGCTCAGGACTCCATAAGAAATGAGTATCTGGAGTATTACAACAAGGATGTGGACATCACTGTTTCCGAAGACACCGGAAGAAGCGGTGCATCGGATATCATGTCGGCGCCCATTACCGGCAGTGACCTTAAGAATGTGGCCACGGGAGTTTTAGAGATTCCGCTCGGCAAGGATGCGAGAGCCGGAGATATACGTTATTCCGGAGAGATCACTCATGGACTCGGAAGCGGTAATGTATATGTTTCGATCGGATATGAATATCTGTCACAGGATCAGGCGCTCGGAGCCAATGCCAAGAGTACAGTATACGGTAATCCCGAACTGTTCTCGAGACAGGCGCAGCAGCTGGTTGATGCAGAGACAGCTGTAAGAGTGCTTAATGACAAGGGAAGTTTTGTTGTTGCTGCCAGACTCCTCAGGGATGTTGAATTCCTGGTACTTACATACAGATGGGTAGCGATCAAGTTCCCTTCGGGTGATGAGATAGATGCAGCGGATTATTACGGAAAATCCATCACGGCCAAGACACCTACGGTAGTCATGAGACCGAGAGAAAACTATTATTTCGGAGTACAGTTTAACAACATGGATCCTTGCAGCATAACCTATGAGCTTACCGCTCCGGGCAGCGGTGAAGTTACCACGGACGGAGTATATACCGCTCCTGCCAAAGAGGGAGTATACGAGATCAGGATCTATTGCTCGGATATGCCTATGGTATGCACCTATGCATATGCAATAGTAAAGACCAATCCTAACGAGGCTGACCCCGGAGTTACTCCGGAGCAGAACGAAGAATCATTAGTTAAGATTCCGGAGCTTAATCTGTAAAGGGGTGCCTTTGGATGATCTATGAATCCGACAAAATGCGTTTGCTGACCGTAACAACCAAGAGCGTCGGGGATGTCAATGACTGCTACATATGCAGAGATCTGGCATCTTCCGGCGGTGCTATGTATACGGTCATAGTCATAAATCAGCATACGGTGGTTCGTCAGATACTGGAACTGTTTAAGTTTTCGGACAGGACGGGAGAAGGGGTTCTTGTCGATGAATTTGCTCAGGGAGACAAGGAGATACTTGTATTTCCGTATCATCGTGAGCGGCCTTTACTGGAGTTTTACAACGGGGATGCCATGACGCTGGCAGAATGCGAGGAGGTATGTACCAATACTATCCTTACCTGCATCACCTGCGATCTTCCTTATCCGATTCTTTATCTTTTGCTTACGGGGGATCAGTTACAGCTTTCCAATGACAGGTCAGTCTTCTTAAGTTATGAGATGGATCTGGCCAATCTGGATCCCGAGATAGGCGAAGCCGAGTGTACCGATGTCTGTGCGAAGCTTTTGCTTAAGCTTTTAGAGCCCAAGTCAGGTCAGAAGGCCACCAGTTATTATCTGCTGAGCAAGAAGACACTAAACGGCAGTTACGACAGGTTTACGGATCTTTACAGAGATATAACCATAGCCGCAGTAAGCAACAAGAAGGTGTCTCCTTTTACAAAGCTCAGGCTGTGGCTTGACAGAAATACCGACAGGATCATGGGATTTTTGTTCTGGATAAGCCTGATACTTGGGATCATAGCACTCAGTATAGTGGTCTCCAGGTGGATAATGGGCGGTAATTCGTGGTTTAGGCTTTTGTTCAATACCTTTAAAGAGATCGGCACGGAAAGTCTTTTACAATAAGGATATATGAGATGAGTTTAAGAAACAGGTTGATCATAATCTTATACATTATAAGTTTTACGGTTTCGTTGTTTATCTTTACCGCAGCCATGAAGAATGTGACTGTGGATATAGAGTATACGTCGTATTCGGATGCAGTGTACAGCGGAAACAAAGTCTATCTGGCACAGAATGTTGCGGGAAGCGGTAGGCTTTTCAGAATGGATACGGACGGAGACGTCCTTGATATGTTTTCATCCACCGAAGCCAAAGAAGAACGTATCGAGGCTATCGATGTGACGGGAGAAGGCGTATATGCTCTTTTGTCTACCATGCAGTCTGCGGAGGAGGGAAGCGTTTTAGGCTCCGAAACGGGTGTAGCGGTATTTTATCGAATCGTATCCTTAGACCAGTCACTTAAATTGCAGTACGAAACGGAAACCTTCGTCCTGGGCGATGACATGATAAGCGGGTTCTCGGTAGATGATACCGGAATGTATCTTACCGTGATAGCCCCCGACGGTTCCTATGCTTCGGTATATGGAATAAGCAAGGGCGAACTCAAGAGGCCCGATTCTCTTTCGGGAAATCAGGTCGCAGTGGAAGGCATACGTAAGCGCTTAAGCAATGAAGGAAGATTCTTCGTTCAGGCCAGATACTATGACGGAGAATTATATATAAGGTCCGATTCCGAGCCTCCGGCAGGTATTTTCGGGATAGATGAGACCGCAGTGAATGCGGTATCCCATATGAGACTGTCACCGGGGCAGCTGTTTAAACTTTACGGTAAGTATTTCCTCATCTATATAGCAGCGCTTCTTATATGGTTCATTTTACTTTACGGGCTCATCAGGATGTTCGAAAACAGAAACCGTATGTTTTATTATGTGGCAATTGCCGAAGCAGTTCTTGCCATCATAGTGGGTATCTGCGTATATACTATTGTGAACAGAACATCCGAGGCCAGGACTACGGAGCATTCGAGATTTGCGGTCATATCGCTTATAGGTCTTGCGGATGAAGCGGGCATCAATGATTATGTGGATTTCAGCGCGGCCGGTTTTTATGATTCCGATACATATCATGGAATAGCCGGATCTCTTTCGGATTTTGTAAAAAGAGAAGGCAACTCGGATATATTTTATGATGTGCTGGTGGTGCGTTTAAGAGACAGCATAGTCATGGCAAGCGCGAGCGGAAGGAATCTGCAGCATATAACTACGATATTCGGGAATAATCTGGATTCCGTAAGCACTGATATATACAGAGGAAACCGGATATCCTATGAGGAACTGTATGTAGATGATCAAAGCTGTCGTGCGATAGGAGTGGCGGACGATGATACGGTTCCGGATTATGCACTTCTTGGCATCATCAATAACACGGGCACCGATGCAAACGTATGGGCCGATAACACCGGGGCCTTGCTCCTTGCTCTTTTGGCATTTGCCATAGGAAGTCTGCTCATCATCGCAGTGTGGTATCTGCTTAACCGGGATATGATGATCCTTGATTCGGCTCTTTCGGATACGGCACTGGGTAAGGAACTTCCCGAGCGACCTGCAGTTATAGGGCGCGATGTCAAGGATATGTGGGATTCCTTATCCGAGATAAACAAGAGGGTGGAAGAACTGCAGTACAGCAAACTGCGTATCCTGGAAGCGTACTATCGCTTCGCACCCAAGAACGTTGAAAAGATCCTGCAGAGGGATTCCATATTGGAAGTAAGGAACGGAGACTCCATAGCCGTAAGAGGCACCGTGGTCACGATAAGTATTATGCCCCGCAAAAATAACGGAGCCAAGAGTTATGACCGTGTGGTAAGCAGTATCGGTGAATACCAGAAAAATCATGGTTGTCTGATCGTAGGCAAGTCACCGGATATGAGTTCGGTACAGCTCTTCCTTCAGGATTACGAGAAGCAGTCCACAGCATTTTTGTCCGAGATGTTCAGCGTACAGGGACAGGAACACGACGGATATAAGCTTTCCGCATCCTTGTTTTATGACAGATGCAATTTTGCCGTTGTGGGTAATGAAGACGAGACGATGGCTTTCTTTGATTCGGACCGTAAGAACCTTATCAATGACATAAGCGATATATCCACTAAACTTGAACTCGGTATCGTTATCAGTGAAGATGTTCGCGAACGTGAACAGATAAACGGTCCCCTTAGATTTATCGGATATATCGGATGCGGCAGTGTTGAAGGCGGAGTCAGGCTGTATGAGGTGCTCGATGCATATCCTGCACGTATCAGAAGCAGGAAGATCGCCATTCTTGATAAGTTTGAAGAAGCACTTAATGCCTTTTATGAAAAGGATTTCTACATTTCGAGGACATTGTTCTCGGATATCCTTAAGGAGATTCCGGATGATGCCCTGGTTAAATGGTATGTGTTTGAGAGTGACAGATATCTCAATGAGAACGCAGATGACTCAAGTTTCATGAATCTGCATGTATGATGTACGGAGCATAGATTATGGGCGGAAATAACCTTCTGAATATATTGATTCAGACCGTCAAGGCCAAACTGACCGGTTTTGTGACCAAGTTCCGGATGTATACCAGCTGGAGCTTCATCAAGACCCGTCTGATCATGCGTCTTCGGGAGTTCTTTACGAACCTCCTGGGATTTAAACCAAGAAATAAGGACGATTATTTCACCGTAGGCAGATGGATGATCTCGAAGAGGCTGCTTTATGCACTGGTCCTGATCATCGGCGTTGTCAGCTTATGGTATATAAGCACAGAGACTACACTGTTTAAACATTTTGACGAAGACGGAATAAGAACATATAAATACAATTCCTTAAGGTTAAGGACTGCCGAAGGACATGTGCGGATAAACGGTAAGTCGGGATATCGTGCTTTTGAAGGCAATGTTGAAAAAGGCTATGTGAACGGACAGGGGACATTGTACAACCCTCAGGGAAATGTCGTATATACAGGAAACTTCGAACAGAATAAATATGAAGGCGAAGGTATTTTAAACTACGAAGACGGCAGTTTGTATTACCAGGGAACCTTCCATGAGAATATGTTTGAAGGAAACGGAACCATGTATCGTGTAAACGGGACCAAAGAATATGTGGGTGCATTTTCACAGGGAATGAAAAACGGAGCCGGAACGCTTTATGATGCGGGAGAAAATGAACTGTACAACGGTACATTTTCAAGTGACAACATAGTTTACAGCGAACTTCTCGGCAAGACTGCCGAAGAGGTATCAGCCTGTTATAAGGGCCCCAAAGACCTTTATATAACGGATACGGAATCCGTTGTTTATATGAACGGGATAAGCGCCTTGTATCACGGAGTCATCGATAATGAAGCTCTTGATAATACCGAGAAGGTAGAAGAAGTATATGTTCTTCATGATTACTTTAATCTTGGCACAGGCGTTTATGATACGATCGATGACCTGACAGATGCACTTGGAGAACCTGTCTATGAGGGCTATACCCGCATCGTGCTTCCCGAAGCCATAGCGATCGATACACTGAACAAAAACGAGATCGTATTTGAGGATATTAAGGATCTGGAAGTAAGCAATACTTTTTCAGATGTAGCTACGGTTGATTCGTATGACAGCGATTATACGGTATACATCTATTCATACCAGAGAGGCGATGTGATCTACTCTTTTGTATGTACCGACAAAGGCGGATATTTTAAGTTTTATTATGTATCTAAGGATGAAGATAATGTGGCTTGATCGAAGGAAAGACCATAACTTCATATCGGTTTTAAGAAGGACCGCGGCATTTGCGCTTGCATTTTTGATCTTTACGGGTATATTTGACGGTCTGTGTTTTCCTGTGGAAACTCAGGCGGCAGAAGAAGAAAAAACGCTTACCCTTGCTGCATGCAGACTGCTTGCTATCGAGAATTCGCTTGAATATGAGAATGCAGAGGACAAGGTTGCATCCAAACAGGCTGCATACGAGAGCGCAGTAAAGGCTATACGCTTAAAGGAAGCAAGCTTGAGACAGTTTCGCTGGTCACCTCTTCTTAGCTTCAAGTTTCCCACGAGCCCTACTTTTGCGGAAGCTTCCGAGTTCCAGAATAAGCCAACTCAGCTTAAATATGAGATCAAGGTTGCACAGCATGCGCTTCAGGATAAGACATACGAGATAATAGAGAAGGTCAACAATCTCTATGTGGATATAGTGGTTTTGCAGGAGACAATCGAGTTTAATACGGCCAGAGCGGAAAAATACCAGGACGGACTTGACAGAAATACGGCCCGCGTAAGGACGGGAGATGCTAATCAGGCGGATGTTGACAAGATCCAGAGTAAGCTTACGGCTACAAACAATAAGATAGCATCGGATGAAAGAACTCTTTCGGCCGATCTGCAGAAACTTTCCAAAATGCTTGATATGGATGTGACTACAGGCTATAAGTTTGAGAAACCTTTTGTGGAAGCAGATATAAACAGGGATATGCTCCAAGAACTTACCGTATATACCGAAGACAGGGATCAGACATATTATGAAGCCTGTGTAAATGTAACTACCGCTAAAGCCGAACTGGATGTAAACACAAGTCTTATCAAGAATAAGTATGGCGGTGAGTTCAATACTGTTGGCAGATACGTCAGTTCTGCCGAAAACGGAGACGATATAAACAAGAAGAGCTTCAAGAATGATTATAAGGCTTTTCTTACCCAGATAGACAGTCACTGGCAGGGCTCTAAGAGGATCCTGTTTATCAAGATCCCCAGGTTATGGTTTAAGGGTGATATGGATGGTACGCGTTATATAGAGGATGACCCGTATGTTCTATATCAGAATGTTCTTGACTATACCGGAGCCGTAAATGAGAAGACCGCTGCCAAGGATAACCTCGATCAGAGCGTTACCGATGCTTATAACAACTATGTGTCGGTCAGAAATGCATACGAACAGAGTGTTAAGGACGTGGAAAAAGCCGAAAAAGAACTTGATGCGGCTTTGGTGTTGAACAGACGCGGCGAGATGACATTTGAAGAATATGATTCACAGATGCAAAGCTATGAAGAACTTCAGAACAGCCTGATCGATAATATGAAACTGTATACTACTTCACTCTATTCTTTTGACAGACTTACCTGCGGAGGAGTGAGTGCGTTACTTAGCGGAACGGATGCGGATCTGCATACTGCCGTAGTAGGAGAGAGTTATATAGTTCCCGAAACCGTTGACGGAGCATATTATACCCTGGAACCGATAATACAGAATCAGGAGTTTGAACTGAATGTAGTTATTCCGGAAGACTTTGAGGTATCGATCACCGATTATGAATTATGGGTTGACGGACAACAGCTCGGAGACAGAACGTCAGTTGACAAAAAACTCAGACATATGGCACTGACTACGGAAACCGTAACGGAAGCTGTGATACGTCTTTATGACGGAGATGAATTCGTGGACGACTGTAAGATAGTTCCTTCCGATGAATACGGCGAACTAACCGTTACCACCGGATATGATATCCAAAAAGACCAGAGTGAGATATTCGGAACCTATACCATAGAGAATACCGATACCGATCTTATCCTGATCAAGATAGTTCCCGAAGATAAGAATGTTAAGTCTTTCAAGGTATATGACGAGAACGGAGAAGCACTCGGCGGCAAAGATCCCGTAAGCATTGAAACGGGCTTAAAGCATCTGCCGATCGTACAGGGATCAATGGATGATCTTACCGTGGAATTGTATGACGAATCCGGAAACGTGCTGTACAAGGGCAGGTTTGACAGCCTTAACGGCAAGATCAGAAAGCTGGTAGAGTAAATATGAAGAAGATGTCCAAAAAGATAATCAGAATAATATGCATGATGACGGCTGCAATCATATTGACCACATCATTAGGTGAAATGGCCGTCAAGCCCATAGTCGCAGAGGCAGTGATCGATGAGAATCTGGCTGTTTTGTACCGTGACTTCAAGTCCAAGATCAGTGACCAGACATCCCTGGTGTTCATCGGTACATATATCGTTCATAAAGACGCACTGACCGATGAGATATACGAAAGGGCCAAAGCCAGTAAATCGGATTCGGGACAGGATGTATATTATTATAAATCCGAACTTAGCGGTGAACCCAATGTTGCACAGTGGTATGACGTCAATAACATCGATAACGGCGTACTGGGTATATCCTTGCAGGGAACTCCGGTTGACGAAAGCATATTGGATCCTCTCTATGTAACATATTATGCAGGGGATGACGGAATACTCAGATATGCCAAAAGCATGACACCGGTCAATGTTTTTGACATACCCGATCCATATGATCTGTCTAAACTACCGGAACTACAGGCAGTTTGGATGATGTATACTAAATCAGAATCCGCCGAGAGCATTACTCAGGAAGATTTTCTGAAAAACAGGAACTCGAACACTACGGGAAATATAAGGTCGGATGTATATCTTTACCAGTTTTTGAGCACCTTTTTCTCTCTAGATCTTCAGGATGATAAGACCAGAGAACTGGATCAGCAGTTAGTACGACTTAATTCTCTGTATATCGATCTTAAGGCTGCCGGTGATAAAGAAGAACAGGCTGCTGCTGTGTATGATCTTATGGCACAGATCGATGCTCAAAGAAGAATGCTTGTTTATGAAAGACTTTCCGAGGCGGATACCAACGTACTGAATGTTTTGTACACTTTATGTTCGGGCAGTTATTATACGCCTTACGGTAATTTTAAAGATTCATCCAGTGAGACCGGCACCTCCGATAATCCGGATTATATAACCGAATTACAGGATTCAGCCCAGCATGATTTTACGGCAAGTAATTCGATTGCGTCTGCCTTGATCAGACAATGGCTTGTAAGGCTCGGACTGTTAAACAATTCCGAGGACTGGTGGACGGCGCTTGATAATTATGTACAAAGCGAGAAAGAACGTAAGAAGAAGGAAAATTCAGAGAATGAGGATTATGTAGCCGATGCGTCTCAGTCTTCAGAGGCATTCGCTGTCGATAATGATATCCTTACGGCTATAGGAAATGCCATGTCTGAATGCGGCAAAAGTTATACGACTTACTCGTCCAAAAGTCTTACCGATAATACAAGCGTGCTCGGACATGCAAGATATGACTACAGCAACGGGGTTATTGAAAACCTGGCAGCAGGCCCTGTAGATTACCTTACCTATGTTATCAATATCAGTGCCGGTAAGCCCAAGGACAAACCGGGTGAATTTGCTCTACTTAGTGATTATCTCCTGGGACTTGGAAATGACGCATATTACAATGCCCTTATGAGCGGTCCGAGTGATGAATACTTATCGCTTAGTGATGAGAATTCAAAGAAAGCGGCATTGGATACTCAGTTTACGGAACTTGAGACCAAAAGAGATGAATTACAGTTCCTGATAAAATCGACAAATGATCGAAATGTTGATCCCGAAGTTGCACTGGCGGATGTTCAGAGCAGACTTACAACTGCCGAGCAGAAGCTTAAATCCATTCCAACCAGTGCTTTTGCTACTGATGCAACAAGATCACTTGAAGCACATATTGTATGGTTAAAAGGTGAAGCGGAAAGGATCACAGAGGAGAATAAGAGTCTTCTGTCGGTCGGGGACAAATTAGCTGCCCGTAAGGCAGAACTTCAGACAAAACGCGACGGATGTCTGGATACTAATGACCTTGCAGGAGCCAAGAAATATGATGCAATGATAGCGGCAGTCGATCAGGATATCGCGGCCGCAGGAGGTTCCGGTTCGGGCAGTATGGCAGACAAACTTATCGACAAGGCAATGGACAAACTTGCAGATAATGCCAATGCCGATCTTTCGGGCACAGCACAGGCACTTGCGGCAATGGGAGAGACCGATAAACTCGAGGCTCTTAAAGAAAAAGCAATAAAGAGCGGCGCCGGTGCAAATACCCTGAGCGGAATACAGGATGCTATTAACTCAACAAAGAGCGAAGGAATGAGTGAAGATGAACTCTTAAGCCTTCTTGAAAATCTGTTCGGAAAGAGCATAGACGAGATGAGCGACAGCGAACTTGCCATAGCGACCGCTTCATCATCACGTGTTGCGAGAATGGGGCTTACACCTGCTGAGAAACTTACCGCTACACTGCTTGGCAGACTTGTGTCTACAGGAAATAAGTACATCTATTCACAATACAGCGGCGACAGCGTAAACAATTATGTATCTCTGTTTACGATATCAAATGCTACTCCTTTCAGGTACTACTACGATGAGACCAATTCAATGGCTACTATGACCAAGGGAACTAAGCAGATATACATATTTGAACGCGGCAGTAATTTAATGTATAAAGGCAGCGTCATGGCCAAACCTGAAGAAATGGGGAAAAATGCAGTATTTTCGAAGGAAATGTATATCAGCGAAGCAGATGCTGACAGTTATTTTGAGTGCACTTCGGAGTATGTATATGATTCCCAAAAAGCCATATGTTTAACCGCTACAATGCTTGAATCCGTGAAGGATTTCTCAACACAGCTGGCTGATGCGATCAAGGCTGCATCCGAATAAACCTTAACGTAACCTTAAAAAAGGAGAAATTTTAAAAAAAATGGCAGATTATCCGATCATTTCCGATGTTAGTGCGTATATTATTAAGACACTGAGAGAAAAGATGTGTCCTGAGCCTATACCTTCGGCTAACAATATAGAGATATCGTCACCGCTTTCACAGGATGTCGATTATATCGTAGGGCTGTATCTGTATGATATCAGAGAGGATGTAGAAGTTACCGGTCCCAGATACATACAGCAGGGAAGGGCACAGATATCCAAACCGCCAAGACCGTATGCTCTTTATTATATGGTCTTTATAAACGGATCCGGCCAGATGGGCCTTAAAGATCCGGATATACAGAAGATCATTGGGCGTATAGCGCAGATAGTGAACGATAACAGTTCCGTCAGGCCCAATGAACTCCAAAGTTGGCTCGACACGCAGGAGCCTCCGATAGTACTGTCTCAAGCGAAGATAAGTCTGGAGGAAAAAGTGCGGGTATGGCAGGCGATCAACAAGCCTTATCAGATCAGCCTGTTCTATAGGGCGGCACCCGTATACCTGTCAAGCGGAGAGATCATCTCCACGCCTCGTATCACCGATGCCAGCTTTGAGATTGCAGTTACAGGTGAAGAAAGGGGGTAAGAAGAATAAGTGTCAGTAGTGATCAAAGCGCGTCTGTTACTGGCGATCCGTCTGATCGATACAACGACAGGCAGAGAGATTGAAGAATCGGATGTTCATTTTGGCACAAAAGACGAAGAACTGAAGCCCATGAATAAGGGCGAAGGCTTCTGGGTATTCACAGGTGATAACAGGGAAGATTTTTCTATGTACATCAAAGCCCGCGGATACGATGATGCCGATCTTGATGTCAGATTCGATACGCTTGATCCGAAACTCCCCATGTGCGATGTATTCCTGATGCCGTCAGAGAAGAATCGCGTCGGAGGAACAGTGGCTAAGATCCACGGAACCCTTTCAAACCTAAAGTCCATCGAGGCCGTAGCAGTTGAACGGCCGATCTGCTTCTACCATGAGATGAGCGAGAAAAAAGGTGTCGTAAAGCTCAGTCTCTTACCCAAGGCACCGGGTGGCAGGGTAGTGATCGAAAATATGCGCTATGCGCTTATGTACGAAGATGGCACGCGCTATGAGGCGTTTGAAGTAACAGATTCTTCAAACCCTTCGGCAGTTGTTCTGAAAGATCCGCTGCTTGGTGAACACAAAGCGAATGAAAAGGTATTCCGTATCATATACGGAAGGGCAGGCCCCAAAGGTGCTTTCTCTCTCAAGGTGAGAGATGACAGTGACCATTTACCGCATCTCATCCATTTTGTCGCAGGCAAGTATGAGTACTTCAGGCCGATAGATTTTCATCTTGAGACCGGAGAGATCGATCTTTTGGAAGGCGCACTAAAGGTTAAACTTCCCGAACCGGTAAAACCTCCGGAAGTTACAGAAACTTCAGGAGAAGCAGGCACTTTGGGAGAAGCAAAACCTTTAGAACAGACAAAGCCTTAAAATTGAAAGGAAACGACGAAACATGAGTGAGTTAGTAGCGGCAGGAGGAAATGCAATGTGCACGATGGGCACGGCTCCCGCGCCCGTGAAGGTAACTTCACAGACATCCGTACTTACGGAAGGGAAACCGGCCGGAACCATTCAGGATTGTCAGGGCGCAGCTAACATAGGACCGTTCGGAATGTGTACTTCGATGGCCAATCCGGCTGTTTCGGCAGCTACAGCAGCGGCGATGGGTGTTCTTACACCTCAGCCATGCATGCCAATGCCGGCAGGACCGTGGATAGCGACCAAGCCCAAGGTTCTTATAGGCGGTAAGCCGTGTTTGACAAATGACTGCAAGATGATGTGTGCATACGCAGGATCCATCTCCGTCACGTTTCCCGGACAGGTAAAGGTGACAGCAACATGAAAATCAATGAAAAGAGGTAAAGTATATGGCAGAGTATTTATCCCCGGGCGTATACGTCGAGGAATATGATAA
Source organism: Lachnospiraceae bacterium (assembly GCA_024691305.1). Lineage (GTDB taxonomy): Bacteria > Bacillota > Clostridia > Lachnospirales > Lachnospiraceae > XBB2008. The sequence goes on from JAILNS010000006.1 coordinate 106,887, forward strand.
TTCGCCCCGTAGTATCGAAGGTGTCGGTACCAGTACGGCCGGCTTTATCGGATTAGCGGAAAAAGGCCCTCTTACAGGTGCACCGCTTCTCGTTACAAGTATGCGTTCGTTCCGTCAGCAGTTCGGTGGTTTCTTATCCGAATTCGGTTACGGAGAATATCGTTTTTTGGCAAACAGTGTTGAGCAGTTCTTTGACAACGGTGGAACAAGATGCTACGTAATGCGTGTAGCTCCCAAGGATGCCAAAGTAGCTTCAGCAAAAAAAGGTATTTTAAGTGTAGAAGCAACAAGCCCCGGTGTTTGGGGTAACAAGGTTCAGATCACTCTTCAGACCAACACCAAGCATAAACTTCAGCTGGTTGAAAAGACAGATGCCGGTTATAAGGCTAAAACTCTTGAAGGCTTCCGTGAAGGCGACCTGGTAGTATTTGAAGATACCTATACAAAGATCAAGACTATCTTTGACAGAACAGTAACATTTGAAGACGATCTTCCCGACAGTGTAGTTGATGCGGATATCCTTCCCAAATCACTGCTTTATCTGGTAACAGTGGATATGTCGGTACGTTTCGGCGATGATGTAGAGAACTATACAGAGCTTAGCTTAAATACCACATCACCCCGTTACATCGGATCCAGACTTGCAAGCAGCGATATCATCAAAGCTGAGGTTGCACAGCCCAAGAGCGCAGGCAACCCTGTAGCAGAGATCCTTGGCGAAGATATGACCGACGGTGTCTTCTTCCTTGAAGGCGGTACAGACGGTTCAGTTGCCAAGATCGATGCAGCTACATATATCGGCGAGGATAACGGCCCCGGCAAGCGTACAGGTCTTAGCGCATTCGAAGAGAACAATATAGTTAGCATGCTGGCTATCCCCGGCATCACAATGCCTGAGGTTGTTGTAGCACTCGTTGCACATTGTGAGAGACTTCGCAGCCGTTTTGCAGTACTGGATATGCCTAAGGAGATGTACAAGACAGCCGATCTTATCGGTTACAGACAGATGGTTGATTCAACCTACTGCGCTATGTATCATCCCTGGATCCAGGTATTTGACCGTTCATCCAATAAGGCTGATTTTATTCCTCCGTCGGGTGCGGTTATGGGTGTTTACTCAAGAACCGATATCGCAAGAGGTGTTCATAAGGCACCTGCTAACGAAGTTGTATTCTGTACAGGCCTTTCTGTTAACTACACTAAGGACGAGCAGGATATCCTTAATCCCGAAGGCATTAACCTTATTCGTTCACTTCCCGGACAGGGCATACGTATATGGGGCGCAAGAACAGCATCAAGCAACTCTGCGTTCAAGTATGTCAACGTACGTCGTCTGTTCATCTTCGTGGAAGAGAGCATCAAAGCCAATACCAACTGGGTTGTATTTGAACCCAACGATCCTACTCTCTGGCAGAGAGTTAACCAGACCATTACCAACTTCCTTGACGGACTGTTCAGAAACGGTATGCTGGCAGGCGGATCTGCAGGAGAAGCTTATTTCGTAGAGATCGGATCTTCGACAATGACAAGAGACGATATCATGAACGGAAGACTTATATGTAATGTTGGTATAGCACCTTCACGTCCTGCTGAGTTTGTAATCTTCAGAGTTACACAGCACACATCCGAAGCAGGCGGCGAAGAAGGCGGCGAGGAATAATACAGAGAAAGGAGTAATGAATTATGGCTACAGGGCCTTATGAAAATGACAAACGGTCCGCATACCCGTTGACCAAGATGAACTTCCTTGTAACTGTTGATACAGTTGCAGGAACAGCAGCATTCAGCGAGGTAACAGGTATCGAAGCTACTGTCGATGTAATCGAATTCAGACAGGGCAACTCCGGTTCACTTGCACCGGTTAAGGTACCCGGACTTGTTAAGCACGGAAACGTTACACTGAAGATGGGTTATATTATTTCCAGCCCCTTCAAGACATGGGTTATGGAGTGTGTGAGTGAGACAAGAGGTCAGATCCCGAGAAACAATGTTACTATCGAGCTTATCGATATCAACTCAGGTTCACCTTCAAATCTCGTGGAGACAGCTTCAGGTACAAGACAGTGGACACTGACCAATGCCTGGGTTACCAAGTATACAGCTCCCGATCTTGATGCAAAGAACTCAGATGTTGCAATAGAGACCGTTGAACTGGCATACGAGGAACTTATAATTCCCAACTAAAACAGATTTGTCTGTTTATATGGCACAGGAGATATCTCCTGTGCCAGAGTAAGCAAACAAGGATGTACATCAAAGATACGATATGATTAGGAGGTCACAATGGATACCTTATATGAATTCACATTACCGAAAGGATATATGGACTCGGCAGGGGAACTTCACAGGAAAGGAAGAATGCGTCTTGCGACTGCAGGAGATGAGATCTCAGCCACCCGGGACCCAAGAGTTTTGTCAAATCCGTCTTATCTGACAATTGTCATATTAAGTAAGGTTATCACTGAATTAGAGGGCATTGAATCCGTGACTGCCACCACGATAGAGCAGTTATTTACCGCAGATCTTGCGTACCTTCAGGACATGTATCAGCGTATAAATGATATAGAACCCCCTACCATGGAGTGTGTATGTCCCGATTGCGGCAAGATATTTGAGGTACCGCTAAATTTTACACGGGAGGGTTAAGGCTTTATCCCAAGGACGATCTCTATAAGGAGATGTCTTTCATATCCTATTATTTCCATTGGGGAGCCGATGAGGTACTTAAGCTGGGACACGCCGAAAGACGAAGGTGGTGCAATGAGATATCCCAGATAAACAAGAGTCTTAATCCCTCAGATAAGAAAAACAAAGAAAAAAGCATCCTGGACATGAAACCCAGCAGATGAGGATAAGCATATGAGCAGTGGCTACAGCCTGTGGGGCAACGATAATATAGAAGATCGGAACGCCCCGGTCAATAATCCGATCACAGCTTTTAACTTCGTACTTGAAGTAGAAGGTGTGTATTTCATGGCGCTTAAGAGTGTGCATGTATTCAACAAGGAGAACGAGTATGAATACATCCGCGAGGGCGGCGTGAATGATTATGTGCATATGAGGCGCAAACCCATATCCAAACCCTTTACATTCCAGGTGGAGAGGTATGTGGGGACCGAAAGGTTTTTAGATCCTCTTGCCAATGGCACAGAGCTTATCCTGCCTGTTATTTTGTATGTTTACAGACATAAGGCAAGGTCAGAGATAATAGACGGTGCACCTGCATGGCCTGCCAGAATATATACGTTTACCGGTTGTGTGGTCACCGCCAAGGAATACGGGGAACTAAACTCCGAGAAGAGCAGCATACTTACCGAAACAACTACAATTGCATATCGTGAACTTGTTGTTGTGACCAATCCGTTTGAGTCGGGACAGGAACTTGAGGCACTTGAGGAATTCGGTGCGGATACCAAGCCCCAATATGCTAATCCTACCCATATGAACAGTAAGGATTACTATACGACCAAGCCTTCCAAAGAAGGACTTGCAATGACCTATATGAAGGACGGAGTGAGCCCCGATATCAACAAGCCGCGTATGGAAGAGTTTGGTGAAGAGGCTGAGGCTAAATACGCGAGGACGTCCAAAAAAGATGATGAAGAGCCCGAGCATAAATTGCCAAGGGACCAGATAAAAGAAGGCGATGAACCTCTGTATGCATCGACCAAAAACGCAAACAGCGGAAACTATTACACCACTCAGACCGATAAGGACGGCAAGAAATATACGACCCGAAAAGGACCTGCGCTTGATAAGGATACCACATATAAGCCTTCACGGTCTTATGATGAGATGAAGAAGGATACCAAGGCCAAGTATGCAGCGTCGTCAAGTCAGGACAGCAGGGAGTCAGAGTTTAAGTCTGAAAAATGGGATATTAAACAGAACAAGACAAATCCCAAGCCTGACCGTGCAAAATCCTCGGCAGCAGATGCAACAAAACCCGAAGTTAAAGGACCGTGGAGCATCAAGAATCCCAATAAGGACAAGAGTGCAAAGCAGTCAGCAACGGATTCAAGTAAGCCGGAGGCAAAAGGACCGTGGAGTATCAAGAGTCCCGATGCGGACAAGAGTGCAAAGCAGTCACCGACGGATTCAAGTAAGCCGGAGGCAAAAGGACCGTGGAGCATCAGGAATCCGGGTGCGTCTAAGAGCGCCAAGGCATCGCCTGCGGATTCAACTAAACCCGAGGCAAAAGGACCATGGAATATACAGAACCCCGATGCATCTAAGAGTGCGAAAGCATCACCGGCAGATTCAAGCAAACCCGAGGCAAAAGGACCATGGAGTATAAAAAGTCCCGATGCAGCCAAGAGTGCGGTAGCATCCCCGGTAGATCCCAATAAGCCGGAGACCAAAGGCCCGTGGGACATCAAAGCCAATACGAAAGATCCGAAACCCGAGTATGCACTTGCTTCAACTAAGGACAAAGAAAAGCCTCAGTTTGCAAGCACATGGCCTCCTACAAGAAGAGCTCTTATGGCAGAGGAACTTTCCAAAAAACAGGTTGATAAAAAAGGTTAAATAAATTGCTGACAGTTAAAGCACCTATAGAATTAAGGTCAAAATCGTCATATATATCAGATCCCGAAGCGTTTTATCATCGTATCATAGGTAACTATTCGCTTATGGAAACTCATATAAACGAAGAAGATCTGTTACATATAAGCGCCACACCCCCTGAGATATACGTGCAGGAGGGCGGCGCTATGACCAGTATAGTGGCCAATAACGAGCACAATGAAACCAACCTCCAGAAAGTTCAGATCCTTAACAATGTACTTAACCGTATAGTCATGTCTGCAGATGCACATCTGACATATCAGGAGCGCGTATTTATAACGGATACTCTTTATAAGCTCGGAATACATGACGATCGTAAGTTCATGAATGCCTTTTATCGTATGGCAGAGGAGACTAAGAACACCAATACGCTGATAGATCTGTATCTTGAACGCGGAGGTGAGGTCAGGGAACTCATAGAGGCCATGGAGAGCCGGATCCGCAGCACAGAGCATACCGAAGAGACCGATACCTTAAGGGAAAAAGAAAACTATCTCTATCAGACGATCATGGAAAGATTAAGGACAGGTGCGATCTACCAGATAGTATCTAACTTTAACAGATCCACTGACAACAGTGAGATAGACAGACGTGAGTATTCGGTTTCAGACCAGACATATATCGCTCAGCACATACTTTTATCGGTCCTTAGAGACAGGGCCGGAATGGGGGGTGAGAATCTCATATTCCTTACAGGCAATACCTATGAGGAAAACTTAGAGCAGGAAGAAGTATCTGCGACCAATGTAAGAAATGAGATAAACGCAGCAGTCCTTATGGACATGCTCTCGAACATATATCACACGGGATATGACCGGTTTTATACAAATGCCGACAGGTTTTACCGGTTTGAGGATGTATTCTACGGATCGAGTGTCAGTCTGCTTAACCGTCTGACTCAGTATCAGGGAGACGTAAGCTTCACGATGAGGGCGTCGGAAACCATGATAACCGAGCAGAGCACGCTTATGGCTGATGAGATCACCCTTCTTGAAAGAGATGAAGAATCCGGAGAGATATCCGAGGACGAACTGGTAAGGATCACCAAACAGGTCAACGAAATGAACGTCTTAAACGAGCAGCGCAGGCAGCAGTATATGCAGGTGCTCGAACAGATAAGACGCCGTACGGCCGGGGAATCAAGAATTGACAGCATGGAAAAGACCAGGCAGACCGGTATCCTTGCACTCACTTCTCCCGAAGCGATGATGGAGCAGCTTAACGAGGAAGAGCAGGCGAGAGGTGCAAGAGAGAAACTGATACTGCATGAACTTGCCCGGGTATTTCCGGAAAATGCATTTACGATATATGAGATGCTAAGTAACTATGAGGAGAATCCTCAGGAGTTTATAAACAATAACATCATCCGTCCAGCTGATGAGGGCGAACTGATACATGATATCAGGGAAGTTGAGCGTGAGGCTGCACAGGAGACATTAAGGAATGCGAGGAATGCCTTAGCTGATGCGGAAGAGTTAACGGAAAGAGTATCAGGTACAAGGCACGGTGCAGGAAGCGGACGAAGGATCGATGAGTATGAGTTTGAATCCGTACCGACCATACACAGAAGGACAGAGACACTTTCGCAGGAAGAGGTCGAAGAACAACTTTCCAATATGTATACTGATCTGTCCCATAAGATAGAGACTGTGACTTCACAGGATACAGTAAACGAAAGACATACGACCAATACACAAACCGTGATCTCTCATGATACCGTAAATCAGGGCATGAGCGAGTATGAGATCAGGAAGATGATAGATGCGGGAGTTAAAAATCAGGTATCCGCGATAAGTAACCAGGTGTTTAGGAAACTTGAAAACCAGATGCGCAACGAAAAGATAAGAAGAGGCTATTGATATGGGCATAGGAAGTGCTTTGAGCGGTATGGGCTCCAGTGCCAAAGGTATGTTTACCGACGGATCGGGAAGCAAGGCAATCATATATATCCCAAATCCCGATGTGTTCGATCCGGACTTAAGTTCGGACGATACCCGCAAGGCTCAGGAAAAGCTTAACCAGGAAGCCGCAAAGCTCGAAAAACAACTGAATAAGAAAAACGGTATATCGTACGAACCGGATAATGATGTAGCCGATCTTGCCAAGGATAAGTTAAGTATGGGAGCCAATTTAATGAGCGGCTTAAAGAGTACTTTTACCCCCGGAGGATCATCTCCTGACAAGGTCGCAAAGCCGGCCAGAGAAAATTCGAATTTTGTTAAGGTTGAATTCCAGTTCAATCCCGATTCGATAAGAATGGATTCCATCAACGGTAAGATCCAGGATATGAACGGATCCGAGACGTCTTCAAAGATGATCTCCAAAAAGACATTCGTCGGAAGAACCAAATTATCTTTTGACGTTACATTTGATGATCTGGACCTGATGGATGCGTTCATGCTTCAGGAAGTTGTTAACTTAAATGTTACCAATGCAGCTAATAAAGGCATTAACATGTTTACCCACGGAGGTAATACCTTCAGTGTTACCGCCAAAATGGAAGCCTTTATGTCATTACTTGCATCCGCAAATACACAGCACGTGATCTTTTACTGGGGCAAACTGTGTTTCAGGGGGCAGGTTACGGGTGTTACCAATAAATATACGATGTTCAATACTTCCGGGAATCCCATAAGAGGCACGATGCATCTTGAGATAACTCAGGACGGTAAGACCAATGATAAATACGAATATGATATGCAGGCATGGAAGAATTCGTTCGACAAGTGCTTTAAGAACGGAAGCGGCGGAGGAAGGAGCATGGCTTCCAAGTTCCTTAATAATAATGTTTTGAACTTTTAACTGATCACAGAGTCAGAGGAAAAGGTAAATGGCATCATTTGGATCCAGTTTATGGAATAAAAGTAAATCAGGGTTCGGCTCGGCTGTGAACGGATTAAAAAAAGCCGGCAGTGCTATAAGCAGCGGTGCATCGACTTTTGCAAAGAGTTCTGTCGGACAATCCCTCGCTGCAGAGTTTGGCAATGTATCCAAGGCCGTAATCGAGATAGCCGATTTTTCCGAACGTAAGGTCACAGAGGAAAATGCAAAGAAACCCGGCGGCGGAGCAGGAATCAGCGGACTTAGCGGTTTTAGTGGCGGACTTGCCCAGAACTATATGCAGATGGAGAGACTGTCAAGCAAGCTTAATGAAGTGACGGGTGCTTTAGGTGATGGCGGTGACGATGAGGAATTTGAGATCCTTAAGAACTACCAGAAATTCAGATTTGAAGTACCTTTTAATCCTTCCGAACTGACATTTACCGGATACGGCGGTGAGGAAATGGCCGTACAGAACTTCTCGACCGTATCCGATGATGATCCTACGGGAGAAAAAGCAAAGAAGGATCCGAACAAATCCCGAAAAGGCCCCGGAAACCAGATCAAACAGGTAGATTCTCATATCGAGATGAATATACCTTTGATATTTGATAAGACCAATGTCCATGAGGCATTTTATGCCGATAAGTTTTCGCTTGGCGCGACAAATCTGGCCAAGGAAGCTTTTAAGGTAGGTAAGGATGCGCTTGGCGCAGGAGATTACTCCGTGCAGGCCGAGGTTGAAGCATTCACATCGATCATAAGATCCAAGGAAAGAAGACTTATTCATTTTACATGGGGCGACATGTCCTATGAAGGAATATTAAACAGTGTAAGTGCCGAATATACGATGTTTAACGTGAGCGGCGAACCCTGCAGGGCTAAGGTAAATCTAAGACTTGTCCTGCTCGACGGCGATTACGCAGATACATCCAGGATATGGCGTGAGAGATATACCAAGCGTCTTAATGTGCAGACGGCAGACAGTCTGCTCGATGCAGCTGATGATCTGTTACCTTCAGGTCAGGCACACTGACAGATAAACAGTTATGGCAGAGTACGATCTTACAAAATTATATGATAAATACGAAGGCTTTCATTATCCTTATGCAAGGGTATATCTGGGCGGACAGGATCCCGAACAGGACGGCAAACTCGGAGCCAGGATATATGATTATTCGGTTGAGATAACCAGCGACTTCAAGGCATCGATCGCATCGTTTTCGATAGGCGGCATGTTTAATGATACGGCCGGTTTATTCAATATGAGTAAGCTGAAAAAATATATCTACCTGGGAAACGACGTTAAGATCTTTATGGGACATGCTTCCAGCATTATGGAAGTTTTCAGGGGATATATAGCGAGAGTTGATTTTTCCTATAATCCCGATACCAGTGCAGAAGGTGTGATCAGGATAACCGCAATGGACGTCAAAGGGATAATGATGTCGAATAACTCTCATAAGAGACTTTCGGCAAACTATTATTCCGATGCCGTATCGGAGATATTTAACGGGGCGGTATATCAGAACCTTATAAACAGACAGATCATAACGGACTTAAGCGTTAGCGATACTCCCGATAAGCCACCGGGAGGGGCAGGGCCGGAGCCGCCTGACAACCGGATAGAACTGGTTGCGGAGAGCGATTATGATTTTGTCGTAAAAGCAGCCAAGAAGTTTAATTATGAGTTTTTTACGGTAGGCGGAAACATTGCTTTCAGAAAAGCCAAATCAAATACACAGGAACTGATAGAGATAATCCCTTCGACGGTAATAAAGTCGTTCGACATAGGATATGACATTACCGGTGTCGTGGGTTCAGTCAAGGTAAGGACCTTAGATATAGGCAAGGCCAACAAGATAGAGGTACAAAAGAAGAATTCCGCCAAGTTTTCACTCGGAAGCAAGGCTAAGCCAATGATAGCGAATCAGGTCTACGTATATACGGACTCATCGATCGAGACTCAGGCGGATGCGGATCTTAGAGCATCATATCTTCTTGAGAGTATGTCATACCGTCTGGGAAGCCTGAACATGAAGATCGACGGTATACCGGAGATAGTACCGGGACGTTTTGTGGTACTGAAGGACTTCGGCGATGGAGTTTCAAATAAATATTATGTGACCGACGTTATTCATGAGTTTTATGAAAACGGGGAGTATACAACTACGATCGTAGGTAAGGCCGCTACGCTGTAAGGCCGGTCGGGAGAGTAAAATGCCTTTTTTTGATTATGTCGATGAAGTGGCAAAACACGGAATAGATAAGAATGACATGGGAGATAACCGTATCTTCGGTGTTTTGGTATGTCAGGTCGTAAAAAACTATGATGAAAAAAAACAGGGATTCGTTCAGGTTAACATAACAACACGCGATTATTCCGAATCAAGGCTCGTATGGGCGCGTATGGCACTGCCCTACGGGGGCAACAAGTGGGGTGAATACTTTATCCCCGAGGTCGGTGACCAGGTGCTTGTGGTCTTTGAGCAGGGTCTCATAGAAAGACCTTTTATCATAGGAGCCGTTCCGAAGGCAAATTCGTCTTTTATGACACAGACCTTCGATGAGAAGAACCAGCTTAAGCGTATCCAGACCAGGAACGGAGACCTTATCGAGATCAAAGATAATGCCGAAGGAGACGGCGAAAAAGACCATATCATCGTAAAGACAGCCAAAGATCTGCATAAACTTGAGATCGATAACGAAAACAAGAAGATCCTGATAACTGATAAAGACGGCAAAAACAAGATAGAGATGAAGACCGAAAACGGTCAGATGGAAGTACTTGCAGCTCAGAAACTTACGGTAAAGGTCGGTGACAATATCAAGTTGGTAATGAACGGTTCAAACGGTACCGTGACTCTTGAATCTACCAAGTTAAAGATCGAGACGACCGATACATCGGAGATCAAATCCAACAGCAGAGTGACCATAGAGGGCGGAAATGTCAATGTTTCGGGTAACTCGATGCTTAAGTTAAAGAGCAGCGGCCCTGTTACGGTAGAGGGCACACCTATCAAACTGGGATAAAAGGTGATCATTATGGCACAGGAATTTTTGGGAACAGGAATGGCTTTTCCTCCGCGTATAGATCCTGCGACAGGCAGGTTCGTTACAAGCAGCGGATCGCAGAGCGTAAAAGAATCTATATATCTGATACTTATGACACAGGTTACAGAGAGGTTTACAAGACCGTATTTTGGTACCGAAACTTCATCTTATGTGTTCATGGATCTTAATCTTACGGAACTTACGATCATGAAAAGAGAATTGACCGAGAGTATTATGAGCCAGGAACCCAGGGTCAGTCGTATAAATATAGAGACGGAGATGAGGGAGCAGCAGGGTTACATCATGATCAATATAGATTATGAACTTGCCCAGACAAATCAAAGGGATAATCTGGTATTCCCGTTTTACTTAAATGCCGAACCGGAACCGGAAGAGGAAGAAGAGTATTACGAGCCCGAAATAATAGACACAGACAATTATGGTGAATAGGTCTTATGAGTAATATCTGGAAACCTCTGAGTGCAGAGGAAATCGAAAATAAAATAGAGAAACTGGCATCAAGTTATGTGCCCGAGTGGAACTTTGACAGGAACAATCCTGACATAGGTTCCGTCATAGCACAGGTATTTGCCAGACAGACCGAAGAAAATTACCGCCTAATGAGCCTGATGCCCGAGCGTTATCATTTAGAGTTTGTAAATATGCTCGATTTCTCGCTTCATCCCGCACAGCCGGCAGGAAGTATGGTCGTTTTCAATCTGTACGGAGGTGTTATCCCCGGTTCACAGCTTCCCAAGGGAACAAGACTCTCTGCCGAATCCGAAGAAGCCGATACCGGATATGTGGTATACGAGACCGACAGGAATATATATGTGACCGAGGCTCAGATCAGGGCCGTATTTGAGACTGATAAGGAGCGCGGACTTATATCCCCTGTATTCGGGGAATTTGCGGTACCCAAGATCGTACCGGAATCAGCGATCATAACGCCTGCGCAGGAAGAGGGGGAGATTCCTGAAAATATAGTTCCGGAACCCGAACTGTTCTCGGATATAGTTGACGAGGAAGTTGTTGCGACAGTGCCTCCCTTTGTGCTTTTCGGAGAAAAAAGTAACCTTGGACAGAGCGTACTTACCCTGTATCATAACAGACTCTTTGACGGAGTGGATGAACCCATATATGTACGTCTAAGCGGCGGTTCAACGTTTGCCGGAAGGGTAGCATCCAGGGAATTCTGTTTTAAATATTTAACTGCGGAAGGATTTAAAGAGTTTGACAAGGTCAGACTCATGGATGATAACGAAACCTTTGAACTTACCAAGTCCGAGGAGAGCGCCAAAGTTGATGTGGGCGATAAGGAACTTTCGGTAGTAACATTAAGTGCAAATGACGTGCTTACGGATTCACTTGCGGTTACGGATATTTCCCTTTCCGCAGGAGGAGCTTCCAAGGCTCCCGAGTATGTAGGCGACGGACAGATGGAACTTGAGGTAAGGAAGTTTAATCCTTTCAGCGATACCATCGCAGTTTATAACGAGTGCTATATAGGCCACGATCCGTGCTTCTCAAAGTCCGGTGCAAGGATCAGCCTGAATTTTAAGGTGACATATCACGATAACCAGATAAGACTTACGGCAGAGCAGGAAGAAGCAGAACTCACGGTTGTAAAGCGTAAGCCTAAGAAGATGCCTTTTGACAATCCGTCTCTTGTCAAGGTCGATGAAGTAACGATAGAGTACTATAACGGAATCGGCTGGAAGAAACTGCACTGCGATACCGAGTATGCGGGAATGTTTGAAAATACCGAAGACGGGGATTACAAGTTGAACTTCATATGCCCCGAGGACTGGGTCGCATCCGAGAGCGGTCCGTACAGCGGAAGATCCCTTCGTATGAGAGTTACCAGATCGGATAACTGCTATATGCGTCCTGCGATCCATACATACCCTACCATCGAGAATATGAAGATATCATATTCGTACGAAGGCAAATTCGTGCCCCCGACCAAGGTTGAGATGATCGCAGGCACAGTTAAGAGCGATATTACCGATAAACTTGGACTGGATAAGGAATTTACCGTACTTGCCGGAAGCAATTACGCAGAAGATACTCTGTTTATAGGACTAGACCGAAAACTTGAAGAAGGTCCCATAAGTATTTATTTCCAGCTGGCGGATATCAATAATCAAAACGGTGTAAGGTTTAGAATGGAATACAGTTCATCATCGGGATTTAAGGAGATGCGTTATACCGATCTGACCGAGGATTTTACGAGGTCAGGTACCTTAATGTTTTTGCCTCCTGCCGATATGGCTGAGATGACCATAGAGGGTAACAGACTCTACTGGATCAAGATCGTAAGGAGCAAAGTTCAAAAGAATCAGGGCTCCGATGTATTTTTGCCTCATATCGTTAAGCTGTGCTTAAACGCCGTTACCGTCACAAACGTTCAGACAAGTGACGAAACGGATTACTATATTGACGAAGTGATGCCCAATATGCGCTTTTCGCTCGGCTCGGGAAATATCCTTGATGCCGAGATATGGGTGAATGAAGTCGGTGTAACGCGAAAAGAGGATATGGAGAGACTGCTGTCCGAATATCCCGAAAAGGTGCGTGCGGAATATGACTTCCTGGGCAGAATATCAGGATTTTATGTTCTCTGGTCAGAGGTGGAAAATTTTGCAAATGCCACTGACAGAAGAAGTTATCGTATAGACCGTATGACGGGTACGGTGATGTTCTCGGACGGAACCAATTGTGATATCCCGAGGGTGGTCGATGATGTTGCATTTAAGGCACGTATAAGATCGACAGACGGTGAAAGGGGTAATCTGGGCGAAGGCATGATCACCGAATTTGCGGGGGATGCGCCTTATATAGACAGCCTGTACAATCCCATCCGTGCTCACGGCGGAAGTAACTTAGAGACTCTTGATCATGCACTTCTTAGGGGAGCAGGAATCATGCATGCCAGAGGCAAACTTGTTTCCGAAGGTGATTATGTGAGACACATCATGGAGTTTTCGGACAGCATTGAAAGATCCAGAGTGGTTCCGGGACTTACGATAGACGGCTTATCCGATCCCTCGGACATATCCATCGTACTCCTTATGAAGGATTTTGCCGATGGTGCATTCTCTTTTCACAGGATATCCGCTCTTCTTAAGAAAGATCTGCTCAAGCACTGTGAACTGACCATATCCGAGGAAAATCTTCATATCGTTGAGCCTATATTCGTGGATATATCGGTAACGATCTGGGCTACGGTCATGGATATGGATGACAGTTTTGAGGTACAGAATGAATTAAAGAGTGTTCTTGCGACATACTTAAATCCTGTTTCGGATGAGAACAATGCGGGATGGAACATAGGCGTACTGCCCAAAGAATCGCAGATACTCATGAGGCTTAGTGTACTCAGAAGCCGTGCGATCATTCAGAGGATCACCGTTATAGGACGTTATACGGATGCTGACGGTGAGCATGAGATGGATACCAAGGATATTGAGATCACACCTTTTATGGTTCCCAAGAGCGGAACACACAAGGTTATCGTAACTAATAAATAAAGAGGTCTAAAGAATGCTTAGTGTTGAGGAACTGCAAAGCAGAACCTTCGAAGAAAGAATGGAGGATGTGTTAAAAGAGTTACCGCTCAGATCTTCAGAGTGGACCAACTATAACGCATCGGATCCCGGTATAACGATAGTCGAATACCTTACGGCATATTCGGCATTGCAGGGTGCAGAGATCGTTGCCTTAAGTTACAGAGCCAAAATGGCACTGCTTAAGATGGCAGGTTTCGTACCAATGAGAGGCAAGTGCTCCAGACTGCTCATATCTGCCGACGACCTTGGAGGCAAGGAAACTCTGATAGCAGGACAGAGGTTTCATATCGGAGACATATGTTTTGAAACTAACCGTGAGATGACCGTCGGAGCGTGCAGACTCACCGGAGTATTTGCACAAGACCAAAACGGATACAGGGATGTGAGTTTCGTTCTTGATAAAGAATTGAGCGTTCCTGCCAGGATATTCGGTGAAGAGCCTGTCGCAGACAATGCTTTGTATATGATCTTTGAGGGAACCCCCGATGATATCAAAGAGATCATGATGTATGTGCGCATGAATGTAGGCGCAAACAGAAATGCCACGGTGGATCGTACAGAGCATATCTTTGCGGATGTTGAGTGGGAGGTATATACAGCTGAAGGCTTTAAGAAGGTGAATGTACGTGATTATACCGGTGCTTTTGCCGACAGCGGAGAGATACGTATATCACTTTCCGATAATGAACTTGCAGAGTATAACGATACCCCTGTGCCGGGATATTGTATCAGGGCCACACTTAAGAGAGCCGATTATGATATAGTTCCCAGGATGACCAATCTGTATGGTTTTTTGTTTGAAGTATGGCAGAAGGATACATATGCTTTTTCACAGTGTTTCTCCAAAAATGACCGCGTGACAGTCAAGTCTCCCATAGGAGATGATGTTTATTATGTGGTTTTTGGCAGGGAGAAAAAAGGTTCTTCATACCGTCGCTATGAACTCATTACATCAAGTGATATAGAGGGACGTTTTTGCAGATATCAGGAAGGTCCAGACGGGATGACATTTGAGTTTGACGAGAATACCTACGGATATGCTCCGATGAAGGGCAAAGAGTGTGTCAGGGTCGTGATATATAACGAGCAGATCATGCGCAGGTATAACGTAGGTACCGTAATAGGATACGATGATCAGGAGATAGATCTTCCTCTTGCCCGTATAGTCAGTGACAGCTTTTTCCTGATAGCAAGAAGACAGGATGAAGAGGGCTTTATATATGATTTTGTAAGACCGGAAAAGAAGAATCCGGGAGCTCTCTATTATCATCTGCTTGAGAACGAAGGACGTATAATCATAGAAGATCCGGGTGATTTCATAGGTGCGACTCTTTATATGGGTAGCGCCTCGGTCAATTCCGGCCCCAGAGGGAATATCACTTCCGGCAATTATCTTACCATAGATGATGAGCACATCAAAGCCAGGTTCTATAATCCCGGAGTCGGTACAGGAGGAGCATACAGGGAGACGCTTGAAGATGTCAGAGCACGTTTCCTTAAGGATATGAGAACTCCATATACGGCTGTTACCGCAGAGGATTATGAGAACATAGTAAGGACAACTCCCGGACTTTGTATCAGGAAGACCAGGGCCGTTATGGATGAAAATGAAAATATGGTCAGGATCGTGGTAATGCCCGATACGGATGAACATTTCCCGAAACTTACCGATATATACAGAAAGAGGATATCTGACAGACTCGAGAGCAGACGGCTGATAACCACTGAGTTTAAGATCATACAGCCGGTATATGCGGGGGTAGGTGTGAGAGCGACCGTATATGTAAAGAGGCATTTTGCCGATTGCAGGGAGCAGATAGAAGAAAGGATCCGTACCAGACTTAATTACATGGATTCCGATCATAACATAGGTGAGATATTAAGGTTTGAGGACGTGTTCCATGCTGTAGAGGAACTGCCTTGCGTAGAGTATGTATACGAACTTTCGCTGCATACCGAAAATGCCAAGTTTGCACAGCTTAAGGAATATGACATAATACCGAGATTTGACTGTGTCATTCATCCGGGGAACATACAGCTGCAGATAATCACATCGGAAAAATAATTTTGTGGGAGTAAATTTTCCATGGCATACGATATATGGTATTCGATCAGGGGAAACAGAATAAAGAACGGATATGTCAAAGGTTTTACATATGACGATTCGGGGAAACTTATCCTTAATGAAAAAGAGCATGAGCATTTCCTGTTCATGAAGCCTCTTGACGGTGTGACAGAGGGCTCTGAATGGGGGCGATTTAGTAGTATTCTTCTTTCGTCAGAAGAAATGGTGTGTTACACTTATATAATGACAACCGATATCAGAGAGATCCGCACCGAAGATGACAGACTTATCCTGATCGAAGATATGTTGTGTGACGAGGACATCAGTGCATATGACAAGGTCAGATTCCTTATGGAAAACGGCGCAAAAAGGCTGGTCAACACACAGGATGCCCTGCTATATGAATTAAACGGCAGATACCTGTATCTTGCAATAGAGATGATGGGGTACGGTTCGGCTTCGATCGAAAAAATCAGAGTAAGTGCGGTTGGCGATAACTTTATGGGAACATTTCCTGCGGTTTATCAGGAAAGAAACAGTTTTCTTCACAGATATCTCTCTGTTTTTTCGAGTATATATAATGACATTTCGGATCAGAACGATAAGCTGTATGAGATGCTTGATCTGGACAAATGCTCTGCGGAACTGCTTGAAATGTACGGTTCATGGTTTGGTATAGATCTTAAGGGCGGATTCCTTTCGGAAGATGTTCTTCGTAAGATAGTAAAAGAGGCATATAGCCTGAACCGCATGAAAGGTACCAGAAGAGGTATCGAACGTATACTTGAGATCATTCTCGGAGAAGAAGTCGTGATCTTAGAGAACCGTATGCAGGGCGGAGAGATATTTGAGATCACTATCCTTGTAAACAGGCATATGACTGAGGAACTCAGACACCAGCTTACATTTATGGTCGATCAGTTCAAACCGCTCCGTACCAAGCTCAGGATACTCCAGATGGAGAAAGAAGCTGTTATGGATGGCAACAGTTATCTGGATATGAATGCAGCAATACCCGGTGAAAAGCTTGCGATACTTGACGAAGTACCCCTGTATGATGGGGCAATTACGTTAACATAGACTATGAGGAGTAATTATGACAATTGATGAAGTAAAGGGCGATAGCAGCGTCCAGTTGAACGTTCATGGCAGAGTCGACACCATGACATCAACGGAATTTCAAAATGCCATACTTAAGGCGTTCCAAAAATCGTCCAATGTTATCATTGAGATGAGTGATGTCCCGTATATCTCAAGTGCCGGTTTAAGAGGGCTTATGATCGGAGCCAAAACCGCCAAGTCCAAGGGCGGAAGGTTCACGATGATAAATGTGACCGCTCCGGTGCTTGATATTTTGCGTGTAACAGGACTTGATAAGGCACTGACCATACAATGATAATTTTTGAGAACATTAATCACAGATATTTGACTGATGACGGTGAAGTAGTTGTATATAAGGATTTTAATGCCCGTATAGAGGACAACGAATTCATATTACTGACCGGAATGAGCGGCAGCGGTAAGACCACGCTGCTTAAGATGCTTCTTAAGGAGATAGAACCCGACAGCGGAAATATCATAGTAGATGATAAAAATTTAAGAGATATAGCCAGAAAGGATATACCTTACTACAGAAGGAGTATAGGTGTCCTTTTTCAGGATTTTAAGCTTATACCCGATGTTAACGTATATGATAATCTCTCAGCCGCGATAATTGCGACCGGAGGATCGGGTAAAGATGCGGAAAACAAGATCACTCATGTGCTTTCAATGCTTGGGATCGATCATCTTCATAAGCGTTATCCGAGGGAGATGTCCGGAGGAGAACAGCAAAAAGTATGTCTGGCCAGGGCGGTGATCAATCATCCGAGGATACTGCTCGTGGATGAGCCGACCGGAAATCTGGATCCGGTTTCAACTGCCGAGATACTCAGACTTCTTGATATCATTCACAGACAGGGAGTGACGATCATCATGGCGACGCATGATATTGAAGCAGCAAGTGCGGATACCCGTCGCAGGATAGATCTTGACGAGATGAGGACAGATATAAACGGGATATGATACCCGATCTGATATAGAAAATATATTTAATATACTATATAAGATGGTGGAGGTTTACATAAAATGAGCAAATATCAAAAGCTCACACTGGTTTTGGCAACTGTACTTTATATTTTGACCATATTCGGATTTTTCTATCTGAAACTTCCGTTTATAATTGCGCTGTTCGTGCTGTTTACGATAGCAATGTTAACTTTTGCGTATCTGTGTTTTAAGCAGCACAATGACTATACCGGAGCGGAGCATCTGCAGCAGGAGATCGGTATATTAAATGCCGAAAAAGAGCAGATGCGTATAGACAATGAAAAATCCATTGAAGAAAAAAACAGCGATATCCGCAAGATGCAGTTAAATATCGATGATCTGACCAGCAGACTTGCAGAAAACGAAGAAGAACTGTCTAAGTTTAGATCACTGCATGAAGAAGAAACCGAAAGAAACGTATCATCGGCAGACAAATCTGCAGATATGATGATAGAAGGACTCCTTCCGCCGGATGATGAAAACGATGCTGTTACCGTAGATATCATCGAGGTCGCAAGACGTGCCATCTCAGAACTTCAGAGCGCAGCAAGAGAAGCGGGACTTCGTATCAATATATCCAGTGCATCCGATAAACTCATGGTCCATGCGAGTGCAAAGAGACTTCTTATCATGTTCAGGAATATCATAGATAACTCGATCAAGTATATGCAGACGGAAGGAACTCTGGTCATTACGATATCAGCGATCGAGGATGATATCTTCATAGTACTTAAGGATACAGGCAAAGGTCTTCCAGAGAATGAGACCAAGCATATATTTGAACTTAACTACCAGGGTTCAAACCGTATAAGCGGAAACGGTTTGGGACTTACCCAGGCCAAAGCCATAGTTGAACATTACGGCGGTACGATCTATGCGAGAAGTCCTGCAGGAAGCGGTATGGGTATATATATACAACTGCCTACATCATAGGAGATGAAATGAAACGAAACACTAAGATATTCATAGCACTGTGTGCATTTTATGTATTAGTTGCGCTGCTTGCACTGCTTTTGCTAAATGGTACGGATTCCGTATTTAACCGCGACGGATCATCTCCGGGAGCCAAACCTTCCGTAATGAGCCAGACCATCATAGGTGAAGTTCAGGAAC
The DNA here is from genome assembly GCA_024691305.1 of Lachnospiraceae bacterium. Classification (GTDB taxonomy): domain Bacteria; phylum Bacillota; class Clostridia; order Lachnospirales; family Lachnospiraceae; genus XBB2008. The sequence goes on from JAILNS010000006.1 coordinate 126,165, forward strand.
CTGAAACGGAGCCTGAACCGGTTGCTGAAGAAGTGAGCGAGCCCGAAGAAACGGAGCCTGTTGAGACGCAGACCGAAGAGGCTGTCGAAGAGGAGGTTACGGAACCTGAAGCAACAGAGCCTGAAGAAGAAACTTATCCGATAAGATATTTTACTTTTATAACAGATACCAAAAATACTATTCTGAGACTCAGGGAAGAACCTTCGGAGACTGCTACGATACTTAACAAGTTAAGCCTTCAGACTCCCGGATATATCTTAAAGCCCGGAAATGAGTGGTGTAAGGTCGTAATGCCCACAGGGACCGTAGGATATTGTTCTACAGAGTACCTTCTTATTACAGAGGTCACGGAGGATACTTATCCTGCTGAATTTTTGGCAGACGTGGAAGCTTCCGAAGAAGAACTGACCGCACCTGCTTTTACAACGAAGCTTATTGACGGAACGGTTCCGGAAAGTGAACTCACGGATCCCGCACTCGGAACGGAGAATACAGATCCGGCGGCTTTAGATGCTACGGCAGGTACGGCGACTACGACCGACACGACCGCGGCAGCAGGTACGGCGACTACAACACAATAGTCTTTTGGTTTATATAAGAAGACACTGCAATACAGTGGCATTCAGTTTACATAAAGTTGCTAACAATACAGGATAAGATATGGTTGTAGATGATCTGAAAAGACAACAAAAAGAACGGGAAAAGAACATCATCAAAAGAAGAAATGATCCTGATGAGGAAGAGACATATATGTATGACGTCCGTAAACCGATGGAATTCATAAATGAAAGTGAGCACGGTGTGTTTGATATTACCCGGCAGACCGGTATCAATACCGCAAAGAGTGTATTTGACAGGGACGCCCACTTTAGGACCACCTGATATGTAAGGATATAAAATGGCTAATTTCACCAGTGAATTAAACGATAAGCCTTTTAAGGATTACAGCGAATACATGCAGTATATTTTTGACTGCGTAAACAGCAGCCTGGATGTCTATATATCCAGGCTGAAAGTCGTATACGCCAACGGTGAGGGTGGATACAAAAATATCATGTATCCCGATATAGAACTTGCCGGAGATACCTGTAAGAATCATCTTACCGAGTCATACAGCGGACGAAGCGGAGAAGACGGTCCGGCGGAAGATAAGTCTGCAAGGAACCGCGATCAGTCGGATGATGACTTTGATCTCGATGAGGCATTAGATATAGACGGTGATTTTGATGATGGTTCCGATTCTTTCGAGGATGAGGAACTCGATGCGAGTCTCCTTGATCTGCTTGGAGATTTTGCATCAGGAAATGAAGCTGATGAACCTGACGGATATGATGATGAGGAGGAAGTCTGGGCCGAAATAGAAGAAGACGCCAAGCTTCCCATAGTAGAGAGATTAGAGGTTATAAACCGGCGTGCAGAGATAACCGTACAAGAGGGGATAGAACTTCCTTTTTACGATCTGTGCAAGAGACTTTCATTTGAGCCGTTTACACAGTTTTGTTTTGCGGCAGGCATCCTGTCGTCAACACAGACCGATTATGCAGGCGTATTCCATATCATAAACGAGAACCCCGGCCTTTCTTCACCTACGATAGAATCCGCGGCAAAGGTATTCTTCGGTTCGAGGTTTTCTATCACCAGCGCATACGGAGACATGAGCGCCTGCCTTGAGCAGCTTCTTCCGATACTTCCGCTCCAGGTGTATGACAGTATGCCTTTTTCAACGGTAGTATCACCCGATAAACGAATCATAGACTTCCTGTTCGGACGTAATCCTCTCGAACTTGACGAGAATTATGACCGATTCATATACATGCTTACAGATGATAAGGAACTTGATCCCGTAATGGCTAACGCAAGCCGGCTGGAGGCTATGAAGACTTCCTATGATGACGGTATCAGGATCTTCTATTATTACGGAGATGACGGCAGCGGAAGAAGATTCTTCGTTAAGCATTTTTGCCGCGAGAACGGACTCAGATCGGTTGCTATCAACTGTAAGAAACTCTTCATATATGATTATCAGTATGTTGAGAAGGCACTGTGGTCGGTAACCAGAGAGTGTATCCTGACCAAGGCGTGCTGCTGCCTGACGGAACTTACTTATCATGATGAGGAAAAAGAAAAATTCTTCGGCTACATGGATCTTGCATTCTCGAAACTTACCGAGAAGGATATCCTTGTTTTTGCGATGAGTAAACTCTATATAGATTTCAGGGAAGTAACCAAGAGTGCGTTTACGGATCTTGAACTTCCGACACCCGATACGGGTGAACGTCAGACCTGCTGGGAATACTTCTCACAGGGATTTGAACTTGCGGACGATGTCGATCTGCTTGAGATGTCCACCAAGTTCCTGTTCACATCGGGCAAGATCCATGATGCCCTGATCAAGGCCAAGTCCCTCTCCAATATGGACAAAGAGGAGAAGATATCAAGAGCGAGCCTGTTTAAGGGATGCTACGCTCAGATGAGTTCGGAGCTTTCGCAGAAGGCTACCAGAGTGGAGGCCAAATTCGGATTCGACGATATCGTCATGAATGACAGTCAGCGAGAGACCATAATGCATGCGATCGAGCAGATGACATACAGAAAACAGGTCTATGAATCATGGAACTACACCAAGAAATATCCTTACGGCCGCGGACTTACGGTACTTCTGTTCGGAGCTCCCGGTACAGGTAAATCGATGATGGCGCAGGTCCTTGCACATGAACTTAACCTGGAACTGTATCGTGTTGATATATCCAAGGTTGTTGATAAATACGTCGGTGAAACCGAGAAATCCCTGTCGATGATATTCAGGGAAGCCAAGAAATGTAACGTCGTCCTCTTCTTCGACGAGTGCGATACCATATTTGCAAAGCGTTCCGATGACGGAGGAAGTAACCAGGCATCCGCCAACAACAAAACTGCATTGCTGCTTCAGGAAATGGAAGCTTACGACGGCGTATGCGTGCTGGCTACAAACTACAAACATAACATTGACCCTGCATTCTTCAGACGTATGAAATACATCGTGGAATTCCAGTTCCCTGATGTCGATACGAGAGAGATGCTGTGGAGAACGACCATACCCAAGGATACACCTATCGCAGACGATGTCGATATCAGATTCCTTGCAGAAAAATTCGAGTTCGTTGGTGGTAATATCAAGAACTGTATCTTAAATGCCGCATTCTTAGCAGCCGCAGACCCAAGTGCAGACGGCCAGGTACATATGAGACATTACTTAAATGCCATCAAGTACGAGTTCGTAAAGGTCGGCAAGGTATTTACCAAATCCGATTTCGAACCCTATGCCGAGGATGTCGGACTGGCATAAGGCATCTGCCGTGCCATATCCGTAAGCCGTGCGTATAAATATACAGAGTATACCCATGGTTACGGACCGGAGGAATATTATGAAATTAGTCAAAAACTTCAAAGGATTAAAAAAGTGGGCCAAGACACTGTTCGTTGCAATGCTCACCATATGCATCATATTTACGACTACCGGGGTTGGGACGTTATATGCAGAAGCGGATACTGATGGTTATCCTACTTATGAAAGTTATTGGAGTACTCAGCCAAGTGTTATAAATCCAGGCGGTGTTACATATGATGGGCAGGAACATCAATTGTTTTCTTTGGGTGCCAATAGAACTCCATATCCCGCTGATCTGATTTTTCATTATGGGTATGGCTATGAGTATTCGACCGATGGTGTGAATTATTCTACAGAAGGAAGTGTTTCCCAGACTGCGGTTGGAACCTATTATTTAAAAGTAACAGTATGGTATACTAAAATAAATGATGATAATACTGAGGGAGAACGTGTTGAATTATCTGAGGTTTATACCAACAGTATTAATGCCATATCGATCGAGACTATGACTATGAGTCTTACACCATCATCTCCTATCACATATACTTTAGATGCTGCAACAACAGCAGCCAACACTGGGAGTTATTATACATTGTCCGGATTGGATTTAGGAACCCATTATACCGTATCAGGTCCTGATTTGTCATCGCCCCCCGTTCCCGGTGATTATACGGTTACTCTTACAGGAATAGGTAATTATACGGGTACTCTGACCGGCACGGTTAGGGTTCCTGATGTTACTATCCTTTTTGATAACAGTTCCACTCAGAATTCATCGTATACAAACTCGGTAACTTTATCCGTTGACAATTATACGATAAGTTATACACCTGACGGAACCTATAACAGTTCTATTACGTATACTGAATTAGGAACTCATTCATTTGATCTGTACTGCAAGGCATCTGATGGGACAGTTATCAAAAAGACAGTCAGCAATCTTACTATAGAAAGTTCTATACCGGTCAAATATGATGGATCGACCACCAAAGCATCATCATATACAAACAAAGTTGACATCACAGCTGACGGATATACGGTAGGAACATCATCATCAGGCCCGTTCAGCACAACATATACTCATACCACGGTAGGAGCAGGACAGGTTATAACGCTGTACTTCAGAAATAGTTCTACAGGTACAGTAACGCCGGTAACGATCAATGATCTGACTATCGTCAAAGCAGATGCTACCAACGGAACATCAACCGGCAAAATTACTGTTGATACTTATAGTTCCGACAAGCTCGCGCTTACGACAGATGTTGTCTATCTTACGAGAGAACCCAAACTTATTCAAATAGAAGCATCTAACAGCGCCGGTGTAAGCAAGATCGAGTATGCGACCGCAACCGATATATACTATACGATTTCTGATATAGAGGGTGCAGTCACAGACGGCAAGATGAAGTGGAAAAATTATGACGGCAGCAGTTGTCCAACCATTCCTCTTAATCAGGCTTCATACATCTATGCAAGGATCACGGATGCAAACGGTGGATATACATATCTCTCAACCGGACAGGTGATCCATGATAATGTTGCTCCTACCGTAAGTTCTGTTTCTCTTAACAAGAGCAGCTCATCTTCTTCATCGACGAGTACGGATAATGTTCTGGTTATATCCGGATCAGATGAAGTGAGCGGAGTAGAATCTTTCTACATGACATATGCGGAAAAGACAAATAATATGACTACTCCGTCTGCCGAGACCATAATATCTACAGGCCAGAAGGTCGAGGTTGCGGTAAGAGACGGTAAACTTGTTGCGGCTAATGCCAATCTTTCGGGACTGTATTCGGATAAGACATATGTTTTTTACGTAGTAGCCAAGGATAAGGCCGGAAACATCAGCGCAGTAAGCCAGACGGAGACCAAAGGCCAGGGAGCATCTTCATCAGCGGTATCCGGAAACAGTGTAAATAAAGACGGTTCAAGCAGTGGGCTTGCAGCAGCTCCAAACGGTATAGCAGGATCAGGTACCGGTAATACAAACGCCAAACAAACCACAAATGCTTCAAAGAAGACAGCAAAAGCAGAGACTGAGGAACCTGTAGCAGAGGCAACAGGGCTTGACAGAGAGATAATCCGCACTCCTTATATATCAGATGCTACGGGTAATACCAAGATCGGTCTGGAAGCCACCGGAGGCTGGGATAAGATAAAAAGCGAGGTGGAAAAAGCTCAGGACGGAACAACGGTATATATCGAGATGAGCGGCTTGAGCACAGTGCCCGCAAGTTTCTTCAGTACACTTAAGGGTAAAAACGTTACTGCAAGACTTGAAATGTCGGATGATGTAGAGTGGATCATTGACGGTGCCAATGTAGTTACTTCAAGCGGTGCCGATATCGATATGGGCGTAAAGGTCGGAAGCATGAACATACCGAATGATCTTCTTTATTCGGTGACAGGCTCATATCCGCATAAAGAGATAGAACTTCAGCATAACGGTGCACTCGGGTTTGATGCAACCCTCAGATTCCCTATCGGTACGAACTATGAGAACAAAAAGGCATACCTCTATTACTATGACACCGATAAAAAAGAACTGCTTCTTATGCAGTCATCGAGTATATCTTCCTCGGGAATAGCCGAGTTTGATTTTGACCATGCTTCAGATTATACGATCGTAATAAGGCCTGATGAAATGCTTGTAGGAACCGGTACTACAGTTAATGCCGGAACAGCCGAAGCAGAGGCGCTTACCGCAGAAGGTTCATCGGTAACACTTGCCGAAGCCGGAAGCGTCAGCACTCCTTCAACTTTTGCGGTAACTGACATGGTCGGACAGAAGGCATCCGTCAGGATATGGCTTTTTGCAGTAGCTATAATAAGTGCGGCATTGTGCGGATTTATCCTCTTCATGCCGGGCTTTAAGCTACAGGAAAGTTATGACGAAGACGACGACTGATATTATATGAAATCTTATACTTGCACAGTTTATTATATGTGTGATATTATACATACTGTTGTGTCAGACGGGTTTAGATAGTATGCGGGATTAACGCACGACTTTAGACGAGCGTAAGCCGTGGACAAACTAAATTGTGCAAGTGACATAGGGGCGTAGTTCAATGGTAGAACGGCGGTCTCCAAAACCGTTAATGCGGGTTCGACTCCTGCCGCCCCTGTTATTTTATTTTAGAACACCTCATCTTAACCGACGGGGTGTTTTTGTTTTTTATTTAATGCCATCCGATTCTCAATATAAATCATATTCACCTGCACGGTGATTTATGGTATTATTATGAATTACAGGAGGATTGGATATGGATACGGATAACAGAGACGAGTTGGCTTACCGTAGGGAGTTGGTGGACAAGTATCGTCCCATTGTTGAGAGATTGGTCACATACCTGCCATGGCTTGAGTCTAAGAGAAACGGCAGTGTGAGCGATCAGTTCACGGGCGAGGGGATCGCCGAGCATTCCATTTCATTTCCTGTATATGATTCTACCTTGCTTGCCTTGGTCAAACTCTTGCAGGGCACACCCCTTATAGACAGGAACTATGTATATGTATACTCGCGCAATCACATCAGGACTCATGAGGATGAGATCAAGCTCATCAAGAGAAGCGAGTTAAAAGACACCGCCAATATAGGTGCTGTCATGAGCAAGTATGTCTTGGAAGGTATGCACAAGGGCACGATGTGGACCGAGGGAGTTACGAGCGGTATATTCTATGAGGCGATAACCAGACTTAAGCAGAATATCGAATACTGGGATGTGCCGATACACTAAAAAAACAAGATAATAAATCAAGATAAAAGCGGATACCCCGTTTGATCACAAAAGTTGGTCGGAAAGGATAATGATGGGCAAAGTCAAACGTATATATGTCGAAAAGCAGGACCCCTACGCGGTCCAGGCCAGGCAACTTGAGGAGGAAACAGCAAGTTACCTCGGCATTCATTCAATAAACAAGATCAGGATATTTATCCGCTATGACGTAGAGGGAATATCGGATGAAACATTTGAGAAGGCATGCAGCATGATCTTTGCCGAGCCTCCCGTTGATATCCTGTATCGTGAAGAGATAGATATACCGGCAGATGCCCGTGTCTTTTCAGTAGAATATCTTCCCGGTCAGTTCGACCAGAGAGCAGATTCCGCTGTTCAGTGTGTACAGTTCATCAATGAAGATGAAACACCTATCATCAAGACAGCCGTTACCTATATGATCTTAGGTAACATCACTGATGAAGAATTTTCCAAGATCAGATCATATTGTATAAACCCTGTGGATTCGAGGGAAACAGGCTTTGAGAAGCCCGAGACCTTGGAGACGGTTTATGATGAGCCCGATGATGTCTCGGTATTTACAGGATTCATCACCATGCAGGAAGAAGAACTCCGTACCCTGTATGAGTCATTGGGACTTGCCATGACTTTCAAGGATTTCCTTCATATCAGGAATTATTTTGAGACAGAGGAACATCGTGATCCCACGATGACAGAGATCAGGGTTCTTGATACATACTGGTCGGATCACTGCAGACATACCACATTCTCAACGGAACTTAAGGATGTTGAGTTTGAGGACGGGTTTTACAGAACGCCCATCGAGACAACATATCAGAGTTATTTGGATACCAGAGAAGAGATATATGCAGGCAGAGACGATAAGTTCCCCTGCCTTATGGATCTTGCACTCATGGCTATGAAGAAGTTAAAAGCCGAGGGCAAGTTAGATGACATGGAAGAGTCTGATGAGATCAATGCCTGCTCCATCGTGGTTCCCGTAGACATGGATTACGGCCAGGGACCGGAGAGGGAGGAATGGCTTGTCTTTTTCAAAAACGAGACACACAACCATCCTACCGAGATAGAGCCCTTCGGTGGTGCTGCAACATGTCTTGGCGGTGCCATAAGAGATCCGCTTTCCGGCAGAGGCTATGTATATCAGGCTATGCGTATCACAGGTGCTGCAGATCCTACTGTGCCGGTATCAGAGACACTTCACGGTAAGCTTCCTCAGCAGAAACTGGTAAGAGGCGCAGCAGACGGTTATTCATCATACGGTAACCAGATCGGGCTTGCTACCGGTTATGTCAAAGAGATATATCATCCCGATTATGTGGCAAAGAGAATGGAGATAGGTGCCGTTATGGGCGCAGCTCCGAGGAAGAATGTCATAAGGGCTACTTCCGATCCCGGGGATATCATCATTTTGCTTGGCGGACGTACAGGGCGCGATGGATGCGGCGGTGCGACCGGATCATCCAAGGTTCATACAGAAAGTTCCATCGAGACCTGCGGTGCAGAAGTACAAAAGGGTAATGCACCTACGGAACGTAAGATACAGAGGCTCTTTAGACGTCCCGAAGTCAGCAGGATCATCAAGAAATGTAACGACTTTGGTGCAGGCGGAGTATCAGTAGCGATCGGCGAACTTGCAGACGGTCTTAAGGTAAATCTTGATCTGGTGCCCAAGAAGTATGCGGGACTTGACGGTACGGAACTTGCGATATCCGAATCACAGGAGCGTATGGCAGTAGTGGTTGCTCCTGAGAACAAAGACAAATTCCTTGAGTATGCGGATGAAGAGAACTTAGAGGCTATCGCAGTTGCAGTCGTTACCGAAGAACCCAGACTCGTGCTTAACTGGAGAGGCAAGTCGATAGTTGACTTATCGAGAGCTTTCCTTAATACAAACGGTGCTCATCAGGAAACAGGCGTAGTAGTCGAGATACCTGATGAAGAAGAGAATTATCTGAATAAATATGCTGTGGAAGGTACAGCCGAAGCCCTTGAAGCGGGAGATGTCCGCAAAGCATGGCTCGGTGTTTTGGGCGACCTTAATGTCTGCTCACAAAAAGGCCTTGTCGAGATGTTTGATGCTTCGATCGGAGCAGGAAGCGTATACATGCCTTACGGCGGAAAGACACAGCTTACCGAGACACAGACGATGGTTGCAAAACTTCCCGTACTTAAGGGTAAGACCGATACAGTGACGATGATGAGTTATGGATTTGATCCTTATCTGTCCAAGTGGAGCCCCTATCATGGTGCGGTGTATGCAGTTACAAATTCCATGGCGAAGATAGTGGCAGCAGGCGGGGATGCATCCAAGATCAGATTTACATTCCAGGAGTACTTCCGCAGGATGACTTCTGAACCGCATCGCTGGAGCCAGCCTTTTGCGGCACTTCTAGGAGCATATGATGCACAGGTTGGATATGGTCTTCCTTCCATAGGCGGTAAGGATTCCATGTCAGGAACATTCGAGCATATAGACGTTCCTCCGACACTCGTTTCCTTTGCAGTCGATATCGCAAACGGCGAAAATATCATAACTCCCGAGCTTAAGGAATCCGGAGATATGTTAGTCCTTTTTGAAATAGAAAAAGACGAATTCGATATCCCGGTATATGAAGCAGTTTCGGAACTTTATGCGATGATACACAAACTTGCGGGTGAAGGCAGGATACAGGCAGCCTATGCGGTAGATTCATACGGAGTTGCATCCGCACTGTCACATATGGCATTCGGAAATATGTTAGGTGTCACGATAGATTCCGGACTTGATCCCGAAGACCTGTTTAAGAACGGCCTCGGAAACATCGTATGTGAGATGCCCGCTTCCGAAAGACTTGTGCTTGATGAAAGCGAGATCGATTATACATTGATCGGTTATGTGAATGACAAGAAGGCATTTGTGATAGGCGATACTAACATAGCCCTTGATGATGTCGTTGCAACATGGAAGAAGCCTTTAAATGATGTCTTCCCTTATACTGCAAAAGACGATAAGACTCCGGTTGACATAACACCATTCAGGACCGATTCGATACATATCTGTTCACAGAAGGTTGCAAAGCCCAACGTATTCATCCCCGTATTCCCGGGTACAAACTGCGAATACGATTCTGCCAAAGCTTTTGAACGTGCAGGAGCGACCGTGGATGTCAGAGTATTTAAGAACCAGAACGCCGATGATATCAGGGAAAGCGTAGAGATATTTAAGAAGTCGATCGAACAGGCACAGATCATCATGTTCCCCGGCGGATTCTCCGCAGGTGATGAGCCCGACGGATCTGCGAAGTTCTTTGCAGCGGCATTCAGAAATGAACATATACGTGAAGCCGTAATGGATCTGGTAAACAACAGAGACGGCCTTGCACTCGGTATCTGTAACGGATTCCAGGCTCTCATTAAACTGGGGCTTGTTCCTTACGGTGAGATCAGATCCCAGAGTGCAGATTCACCTACACTTACATTTAATACCATAGGCAGACATATATCCAAGATGGCCTATACCAAGGTGGTTTCAAACCTTTCACCCTGGCTTGCGGGAGCAGAACTTGGTGCAACATATGTAAGCCCTGCTTCTCACGGAGAGGGTCGTTTCGTAGCACCTAAGGAATGGCTCGATAAGCTTTTTGCACAGGGACAGGTAGCTACAGTATACGCTTCACCCGACGGCGAGGTATCCATGGATGAAGAGTACAACATTAACGGTTCCTATATGGCAATAGAAGGTATTACGAGTCCCGACGGACGTATATACGGTAAGATGGCTCATGCGGAAAGACGCGGGGACAATGTAGCTATCAATATATACGGTGAGCAGGACTTGAAGATATTTGAGTCAGGTGTTGCATATTTTAAATAAGATTTAGTTATGTTAACCTGCGAGGCTATCTTCTTTTGTAAGAAAACAGGGAGGAAGATGGCTTCGCAGGTTTTAAATTGTCCGTGAATCATGAATAACGTGAATTATCAAAAAGAACTGGATAAGATAACTGCAGTTATTGAAGAGGGCAGGATAAACCGCCCCAAAGTGTTGCTTCATGCATGCTGTGCTCCGTGCTCGAGTTATTGTATGGAGTATTTGCGTGAGTTTTTTGATATCACGGTTTTTTATTTTAATCCGAACATCACATCCGAGGCGGAGTACACTAAGCGTCTCGATGAGGAGATAAGGCTCATAGGTATCTACAACGACCAGGTCACAAGATACCGGGAAGCGGGGTTACAGCCCGATGCGTGTGACATGAAAGTTACCGATAATACCGGTCTTATTAAGATAATCCGCGGAGACTATATCCCGGGACAGTTTAGCGAACGCGTAAAAGGCTACGAGGATTGCCCCGAAAGAGGCGCAAGATGCCATATATGTTATGAACTCAGGATCGCCGAGACTTTTAAAATCGCTCGGGAAGCAGGCATCGAATACGTGGCGACCACCCTTACGTTAAGTCCTCTTAAGGATGCGCAAAAGATAAATGAGATCGGATACAGGCTCGGAGAGGGCTCGGGGGATGTCAAATGGCTTCCTTCGGACTTTAAGAAAAGAGAAGGATATAAGAGGTCGATCGAACTTTCGGCCGAATTTGGATTATACAGACAGAATTACTGCGGATGTGTTTACAGCAAAAGAGAATGATGTCCGTGCGGAATGTTTCTTTTTTGGAAGATATGGGTTAGAATGGCTTTAATGTTATGAAAGAGGATTTTTTATGAAGAATTTTTTGGAAGAGATATCCGGATACATGAAAGAAGCGTTTGAAGCTGCAGGATATGACCCCGCACTCGGGCGTGTCAGCGTATCAAACCGTCCGGATCTGTGTGAATACCAGTGTAACGGAGCAATGGCAGGAGCCAAGCAGTACCACAAGGCTCCGCTCATGATAGCACAAGACGTAGCTGAGAAGCTTAAAGACAGTGCCGTTTTTGAGAAGGCTGAGGCGGTCGCACCGGGCTTTTTAAACCTTGACATAAAAAGCGAATTTGTTGCAGATTATGTAGTCAGAATGGCAGAGGATGAGCACTTCGGTATAGATATGCCCAAACCTGCCGCCATGATCGTAGACTACGGCGGACCAAACGTTGCTAAACCTTTGCATGTAGGGCATCTGCGCAGTGCCGTGATCGGAGAGAGCATCAAGCGTATACTTCGCTACATGGGTAATACCGTCTACGGCGATATCCATATGGGTGACTGGGGGCTTCAGATGGGACTCGTCATCTATGAGATGAGTTTGAGAAATCCCGATCTTCCTTATTTTGACGAGAATTTCACGGGTGAATATCCCGCTGAAGCACCTTTTACGGTGACCGACTTAGAGGAGATCTACCCTTCGGCATCCGGCAAGTCCAAGCAGGATCCCGAGTACAAGGCCAAGGCTATGGAAGCAACCTTAAAACTTCAGGAAGGCCACGCAGGATATCGTGCTTTATGGCAAAAGATCATGGACGTGTCGATCACGGATATGAAGCGCAACTACGACCGTTTAAAGGTTTCCTTTGACTTATGGAACGGTGAATCGACCGTGCAGGATATAATCCCGGGTATGGTCAAGGATATGAAGGACGGCGGATATGCATACGAATCGGACGGCGCTCTGGTCGTTGATGTAAAAGAGGATACGGACACCAAGGAAATGCCGCCCTGCATCATCATCAAATCCGACGGAGCATCCCTGTATAATACGACAGACCTTGCAACGATCAAGGACCGGGTGGCCAAGTATGATCCGTCCAAGATGGTATATCTGACAGACAAACGTCAGGACCTGTATTTTGAGCAGGTATTCAGATGTGCAAGAAAGACAGGCCTTATAAAAGATGAGTGTGACCTGGTCCACGTGGGATTCGGTACCGTAAACGGCAAAGACGGTTCTCCATATAAGACACGTTCGGGAGGAGTGCCGAAGCTTTCCGACCTGATCGATGAGATAGAGGAGAGCATGCTCGTTAAGATAAAAGAAAATACAGCTCAAAAAGGCGAGAACATAAGCGATGAAGAGGCGCTCGACAGAGCACGCAAGGTAGGACTTGCAGCGATCAAGTATGGTGATCTGTCAAATCAGGCGACCAAGGATTATATATTCGATGTCGACAGATTTACCTCTTTTGAAGGAGATACCGGTCCCTACATTCTGTATACATGCGTGAGGATCAACTCGATCCTTCGTAAGGCCACAGAGCAGGGCATAGATGTATCGGCATGCAGGATCAAGGCTCCCGTAAATGCATCTCATAAGGCACTTATGAAAGCAATAGCAGGATTTAACGCCGAGATTGTTTCAGCATATGAAGAGTATGCACCGCATAGGATCTGCGGATACATATATGCGCTGTCCAATGCATTTAACAGTTTCTATCATGAGAATCACATACTTACAGAAGAAGATGCCGAACTTAAGGGGTCGTTTTTGGCGCTCCTTTCACTGACAGGTGATATACTTAAGGTATGCACGGATCTGCTTGGGTTTGAGATACCGGAGAGAATGTGATACGGGGTCGATATGTAAGCATGTGGCTGATATGTAAGACGTGGTTGACATAACACCACAAACAGTTGCAGAGCGTATGGTTGACATAACAAGCTACGAAAGACAACTACGAGGTTGACATAACATGAGACTATGGGATAAATGGAAAAAAGAAAGCTGGTTTTCACTTGCGGTTGCTATATGCATCGGTGTGACATTTTACATGTTGCTCAGTCATATAGGGATGTTCACAAGTTTCTTTGCAGGGGTCTGGGCCATCGTAAAACCGCTTTTGTACGGACTTATACTGGCCTACCTTATGGATCCGATCGCCAGATTCTATCAGGTTAAGCTTTTTTCCAAGATGAAAAAACAAAACATAGCCCGCAAGATATGTGTGGTCCTGGCTATCATAACTGTGTTGATTGTTTTTACACTTTTGATCGTTGCGGTTTTTCCTCCGCTGGTACAAAGTATATCCAGTATGGTGACTTCCATCGCAGGAGTAGTTTCATCGCTTAACGAGAATTCGGGTGATCTTTCAAGTATCCTGCCCCCGGCCATTGCCAAGATGTTCAAAGGCGTATCACTTGGTCCCCAGTATATGGACAAGATCACGGATATGTTCTCCGGTTCCATAAGTTCAATAGCCGACTCGTCCGCATCTGTTGGATCGGGAATCGTAGATGCACTTATCGCTTTTATCCTGGCTATATATTATATGATGGACAAGGAAAGGCTTCAGACGATCGCCAAGAGATTCTGTTTTATGATCTTTAAGGAAGCTAAGTATGAGCGTTTCAGAACCATCATAAAGCGTATCGACAGCATTTTGCTCAACTATATAAAAGGCAATATCATAGAAGGCACAATTGTAGGTGTGATCAACGGAATCCTGATGATGATCTTTGGCATGCCTTATATACTGCTCATTTCGGTAGTCGTCGGTGTGACCAATCTGGCTCCAACATTCGGACCTATAGTCGGAGCTCTTATCGGTGCATTGTTACTGCTTTTGCAAAATCCGGTAGATGCGCTCATCTTCCTGATCTTCACGGTAGTGCTCCAGACCATAGACGGATATATCATCAAGCCCAGACTGTTTGGCGATTCATTCGGTGTATCCCCGCTGCTCATCCTGATCAGTATCATAATAGGTGGAAGGATCATGGGCGTTGTCGGCATTCTTCTTGCCATTCCTTTTGCAGCGATCGTTCAGTTCCTTGTTAACGGTGTATGGGCTGAATACAGGACAAAGAAGAAGATCCCCGGCAGTGAAAGCAATATTTCCGGAACAACGCCACCCCAGGAATAAAGACCGGATCAAAAGCCTAAGCCGTGCAAATGGGAAAAAATCCTTGACAGAGCCGGCAAAAAGAGATATTCTATTTTAGTCGCTGGTATGCGGCAGATATGGGGTCTTAGCTCAGCTGGGAGAGCATCTGCCTTACAAGCAGAGGGTCATAGGTTCGAGCCCTATAGGCCCCATCTTTCTGTAAAAAGCATATCGCTCATATATCGACATGGCGAGATAGCTCAGTTGGCTAGAGCACGCGGTTCATACCCGCGGTGTCGAGGGTTCGAATCCCCCTCTCGCTATGCTTTTAAAAGTTGCGGAAACCCTTGATTTTACTGGGTTTCCGCGATTTTTGTTTTAGCCCTATAACATCAAAAATCCGTGACTTTCCGTGACTTTTGGAGACATGCCATCTGAAAAACATTGAATTTACGCGGTTTTTTTAGAGCAGAGTGGGGTCGAATCCACCTCTCGCTATTGCAAAAAAGGAGAATCCGAAAGGATCAATGCCGTTTAGTTAAGGAATTTCGAGTCTAAAATGGACACGGAATCCTAAAACAGGCATTAAGTTAAGATGACTCTAAAAGAAAAAGCATCGGACATGAGGTTGCACGACTGCAAGACCTAAAGCAGCAAAAATCTGATGGTTTTGGAAAAGCAAATGGGACAAATTCCGAAAACTATCATATAATGTACACATAAAACCTATGTTTCACAGAAGGGAGATCACCTGATGAGAAGAACACAGAATGTATCAAAGAGAATAGCGGTAGCCATCCTCGCAGCGTCGATGGCGATAACCCCGGTAGCAGCGTCGGTAACCTGCCCGATGGTGGTGTTTGCAGGAGTTGTAAATGATAATCCCGAAAACGGGGTTGTAAACGTAAGCGCTGACGGCATCATGAACCAAAATAACGGTACCGTCACAAATAACCTTGGAACTGTGGTAGAAAATAATGATACCGTCACAAATAACCTTGGAACTGTAAAAATAAACAATGAGATCGTCACAAACAACCTTGGAACTATAGAAGAAAACAATTGTATCATCACAAACAACTTTGGAACTGTGATAGAAAACAATGTCTCCATCACTAACAACTATGCCGGAACAGTAAATGATGGTGATGGTAATGGAACAGTCGCAAACCAGTTCTACACGGTTTCCGTATCGTTTTCAAACACGAGCTCATCCTATGGTGAGGGCTTTACAGATTCCCCGATTGATAACGACACAAACCATTACATTAAGGTCACTTCAAACGGCGGGCATATAGACTCAAGAGGGACCATAACCATCGCACCCTCTGAAGGATACCATCTTGACAGTGAAAACTCAGATAATAATCCTGGCTATCGTTACACACTTGAAAAAAGCGGAAATAACTATGTTCTGACAATAATCAATCCGGAAGGGAGCGTTAGTATTGTTGATCCTCAAACCATAGGCCTTGTGGTACAAGGAATACAGCAAGCCAATCCAGAACCCGATTCAGCCAATCCAGAACCCTACAGACAGTATGTTCCTGAACCTAAATTTCCCTCAGCGGAAGCATTAGACTGCATTTCTCAGACAGCGGTCAACATAAACAGCACCGCATCAAGTGCCGAGATTGCTCCCGCTCCCGCTTCTACCTCTGTTGGTCTAACGCATTCCGAAATCAGAGACATAATTGATATTTATCGGAATACAAATGAAAACGTTGTGGATATTGATCTCGGAAACGAGCCGAGCCTGACCATTAATCATCTGATTGCCCTGCTTGAGAATACCGAACAGAGAGACCTTTTTGCCAAAAGATGCCACTTCACCCACAAAGGGAGGAGGTACGTGCTGTTTGTTCCGGCTAATCTGGACGATAAAATCCCTGAATTGTTTAATGAACTTTATCATGAGCCCAACCATCAGGCGGGCCCGATGAGGCTGGCACAACTTTTTTTAAAATTTGGATTTGAGCTTTCGGAGGAATAAGACAGGCGAAACAAAAAAAGACCCCCGCTACCTTGTTGCAAAACATGGTAACGGGGATTTTTGTTGCCTTTGTGAACTAACTTAATGGTATTGCATAATTAACTGGCCTGTTTTTTTGTTTTGTATGTACATAATAATGCACATCTCCTTTGATATCCTTTATCCATAAACCATTAACGACGCAGTTTTAAAAGAGGAGGGATTAATAATGAATGATATATGTCACGGAGGTGGAATCATGAATGCATTTGACAAAGTAATCGGTTATGAAGCAATCAAAAGCGAACTTTTGAGACTGTGTGATGTCTTAAAGAACCCTGATAAGTATAAGAAACTCGGAGTTACGGCACCCAGTGGAGTTCTCCTATATGGGGCCCCCGGACTGGGGAAGAGCCTGATGGCCATGTGTTTCATAGAAGAAAGTGGACTTAAATCTTATATTATCAGAAAAGACAAGCCTGACGGAGCTTTTATAGATGCAATCAAGCAAACCTATACTGAGGCTAAAGAACATGCCCCCGCTATTGTTTTTTTGGATGATATGGATAAGTTTGCCAATGAAGATGAGTTTCATCCGGATGCACAGGAGTATGTGACGATACAGGCATGTATTGATGAATGCAAAGCAGCGGATGTCTTTTCGATTGCTACTGTAAATCATACGGATTCCTTGCCAGATTCGCTTCTTCGTGCAGGACGTTTTGACAAGGTTATCGCTGTTGAGTACCCGGCGTTCTGGGATGCCAAGAAGATCATAGAGCATTATCTGAATGAAAAGCAGTTATCAGACAGTATAGATGTCGAGGAACTGGCCAGATTATTAGAAAACCACTCTTGTGCAGAACTGGAGACTGTCATAAATGATGCGGGTATATACGCGGGTTTTGATAACAGAGATCGTATTGAATATGAAGATCTGAAGCGTGCATGCATCAGAAGACTTTTTGACGGTCCGGAAACCGATAGACCGCAGAGAGGAGAAATGGAGGATGTAATAGCCTATCATGAGGCCGGACATGTGGTAGTTGCTGAAATGACAGAACCCGGGAGTGTTAATCTTGTCACCACGGTCGACTATTATGGCGAAAATGGTGGTCTGATGAGAGTACATGACGATTCTTTTGGATACCGTTCACGTAAACAGATAGAGCACGATATTATGCGGGAACTGGGTGGAAAGGCTTCTGTTGAAGTGGTTTTTGGCATTGAAGATGTCGGATGTTCAAGCGATATGAGTAGCGCATATCATAACATGGCCAGAATGATAGACGATTCTTGTGTTAAGGGGTTTGACTCATTTATCTATCATGATGCGGCAGAATTTACCAAGGAGAATAGAGACAGGCTGGTGGCTACAGAACTGGATCGAATCTATAGCGAAACCAAGCGGATCCTTATCGAGCACAGAGACTTTCTGGATGCAGTTCATGATGAACTTATGGAAAAAAGGCTACTGACTTTCCGTGATATTGAGCGTATACGTCAGTCTATAGAGGGATTGTCACCGGCCGAAGTGGCTGAATTCTCAGAAGTGGACAAGAAACTTCAGGCATCATAGGAATGTATAGGACGGAATACGGGGCGGATATTTTGATCTGCTGTGAGGCTTAATGTATTTATCTGTATGTGCATTTTTTTGTACAAGGATTTCGTATATAATGTATTTACCGTAACAGTTTCCATTTTTAACGAACCATTAGAGAGGGGGAAGGATATATGGATTGCGTTAGAAGAATCAATTTAAAAACGGATTGCAAGAATAGGAATGAGTTGATTTCATATTGTTTGGGAAACGAGGATGAGCAGTATGTTGTAATAGGCTGGAGTTATGTTTTCGATAATAAAAAAGACGCTTTCAAGGATTATAAAGCGTTTTACTATGAAGTTGAAAAGCGAGTTCATGAAGAGGGCGGAAGACTAAATCATGCACTTAATAGTCTTTGGTATGTTGAGGAAGGTGATTTATTCTGGACAAGGGATTTAGCTGGATTCTATTGGATATGTCGTGCCAAGGGAAGTGCGGTACCATATTTGGATAATGATATGGATATTGGCGCAAGAGTTCCGGTAAAGGCATACCGGTTTGGGATGGATGTTCCAGGTCAAATAAAAGCATCATTTAATAGAGCAAATGGTGGGATAATTGAAGAAATAAGAGATAAGTTGATAATCAACTATTCCAAGTATATATACAATGATCTGGCGAGAGAAGATTTATATAAGGATATAGAGATGGTCGAAGGTGGGATAATTGATAATCTTCCGGACTTTGATTTAGAAGAGCTTGTTATTTCCTATTTGCAGATTAAAGAGAACTACTATGTTTTGTCAAATTCAATAGCCAATAAATCTACTACTGTTGGAATAGAATGTGAACTTATATCAAGAGATTTGAATGAACCGATAAAAGCAGTTGTACAAGTAAAAGCTAAACCGGATTATATTGATTATGGGGCATACAAAGTCTACGTTGATAGAGGTTATAAGGTGTATTTTTATGATTGATGCTACACTAAAAGTGGACACGGAACGGTAGAAAAAACTCTTAATATATTAGAATGTAAGAGGATGATCTACCAGGAAGGAGTCCGCTTTAATTATGGGTAAACATCTAAATCCGTTGGAGAAAGAGTTTCTGGTTAAGAAGTACAAAAGCAATCCTACTGTAAAGCTTTCAGAGTTTTGCCAGGCTAATGATATATCTGATACGGCTATGAGG
>JAILNS010000008.1 GCA_024691305.1 Lachnospiraceae bacterium
CCAGAAAATCATGTACGAGGTAAACTTCAACCAGAGTATTCAGGTAAACACCGAGGGCAACAAGATTATCAACAGCAATCTTGCAAACAATGTTAACGACCTTATTTACGCACTGAAGGAATTGAAGGATGCTGAGGAGAACAAAACTCGTATCTCGGCTATGCTGGAGGATGCACAGTACAAGAATAATCCCGATGCACAGGATATGATCAACAAAATGCTGACGGACATTGACGTGGAAATCGCCATAAAGCGTGAGAACATGCAGAAGACCTTCTCCAACAGCATTGCGCATGTGGATCAGTACATTAAGGAGACTTCCGCCATGCAGTCGGATGTCGGAAGCCGTATGACAAAGCTCGAGATGATCGAGACCCGTGTTCGCGAGCAGTATGCAAGCTTTAAGGAATTGAAATCCCAGAACGAGGACGTGGAATCCGAGGAAGCCATTACGAACTTTAATGAGGCCGGTCTGGTATATAATTCAGCCCTTGCGGCAACCAGTAAAGTTATGGATAAAACCCTGCTGGACTACTTATAAATATAAGATACATCCATGGGCGGTTCCGCTGCCGGGACCGCCTTTTGGTTTGATATTTTTGACATCAATATGATATTTTGCTCGTGACATTCCGCGTGTAATATGGTATCATATTTGTCGAAGCACTATTCATGTGGCGCGGGGGCGCGATATGTAAAACGTATTTTGCGTTAAGGATAAGGAGGGTATTCTTATGGTAGCAGAGACTAAATTTTTCGGAACCATTGACATTGAAGATGATAAGATCATCGAGTTTCCTATGGGAA
Organism: Lachnospiraceae bacterium; assembly: GCA_024691305.1. Lineage (GTDB taxonomy): Bacteria > Bacillota > Clostridia > Lachnospirales > Lachnospiraceae > XBB2008. Next base: position 808 of record JAILNS010000008.1, read on the forward strand.
TCATCGGCTTTGAGAGTCTGAAGAAATTTGCATTAATCTATGATAAGGACAAGGATGATCGTTCAAGCATCAGCTGGTTGCAGTCTATGGAAGAGCCTCTTATGGCACTTCCGGTAGTAAACCCGGCGGATATTAAGGTTGAATATGCGCCTATTATTGAGGATGAACTTACCAAGACCATCGGGGATCCGGCAGATGAGGACATCTTGATTTTCGTAACTATGTCCATTCCTACCGATATTACCAAGATGACCGCAAATTTAAAGGCTCCCATTATTATTAACACCAAGAATCGCCAGGCTATGCAGGTGATTGTTGAGAATGAAGATTACGCTATTAAGTACAACGTATACGAAGTATACGAGGCGCTTAAGAAGTTAGAGGAGAGTGAATAACATGTTGGCATTATCCAGAAAGAACGGTGAGTCGATTATGATTGGCTCCGATATCGAAATCACAATCCTCGAAGTCAAAGGCGAGCAGGTGAAAATCGGTATAGCGGCGCCGAAGTCAGTTCCGGTTTACCGCAAAGAGATTTATAAGGAAATTCAGGATGCAAACCGTGAGGCGGTAGCACAGCTGAATGTAGAGAGTTTGAAAAAAATTCTGTAAGAAGAGCGGAAGCGGGGAAACCTGCTTCCGTTTTCTATATAAATGTTTTGAAGATTTTTATGAAAATACTATATATTGTGTGTGTAAAAAACTAGCTACTATTTTATAAAAATAGTGGACTGAAAAAGGATTTAAAAACCCGCAAAAAACAAGGAAAATATTGACTTTTTGGCCTCTTTGGTGTAAATTTAATGTACTAAACTGTCGATATTAGGTTTAGAAGTAACTTGTAGTCTTGTTTGTGTGCACACGGAGGTATGCACAGTTATGTCACATGGAGGTGAATATTATGGCACTAGACGGAATCGGCGGCGTAGGATCAATTAATGTAGCAACTACGATTAAACCGCAACAGCCCAAGCAGACAACGGATATCCATGTAGAATCGACCGCGACAACGGCTTCGGGAAATCAGATCCAGGTGGAGACCAGACCCGTGGTATCCAAGGACGATCCGAAGAAGCAGGACGGTAAAGGATTCCAGAAGAATGCTGAGGACAAGGATCAGGTTCAGAAAAAGGAAGAGGTAACGCCCGAGAAAGTGAAGGACGCTGTGGACGATATCAATAAAAAGATTCGTCAGGCAAATCCGCTTCATCACACGGCGTGCAGCTTCAAGTATCATGACGACACCAATCGTATTTCGATTACGGTGAAGAACACGGACACAGATGAAGTTATCCGTGAGATTCCTGCAGAAAAGGCACTCGATATGCTTGCAAAGGCATGGGAACTTGCAGGTCTTATGGTAGACGAGAAAAGGTAAACATACGCACGGAGATAAGTACATCTTATCTGACAAGAAAGGATGGTCATTATGGGTGGATTAAGAATGACAGGCCTCATCTCCGGTATGGATACCGAGAGTATGGTCAAGGAGTTGGTGAAAGCCAATTC
>JAILNS010000026.1 GCA_024691305.1 Lachnospiraceae bacterium
GCGGTTATCGCTGTCTCGACCTTCCTGGCACCCTTACAAAGTACCTCTCCTTCAAGCCATATCTCACAGTATTCAAAATAACACAGATCCCTTACTGTGTTCTCATCATCATGGAATCTCCCGTCAAGCGAGTCAAACATAACAAGCTGAGCGCCGCGGCCCTTTTCCGTCTCCGAACGTTCCACGGTCAGATATACCTTTACTATCTTGTCATTAAGCAGTATTCCGTCGGATACATCGCTCCTGTACTTTTCGATCTCAAGTTCTTCTCTTCCGGCAAGCTCCGTAACGACAGCCTTTTCTTTCATCTTGTATTCCGTATCAAGATCGATCAGATGCTGCATTATCTTGGCTATCTTCGGATCAAACTGCGTTCCGGCGCCCTTAACGATCTCTTCCCGGACAAGCTGCTGCGGGATAGCCTCCCTGTAGCTTCTGTTGGACGACATCGCATCATATGCATCCGCTACCGAAATGATCCTGGCTATTTCCGGAATATCATCACCCTTAAGGTGATCCGGATAACCCTTGCCGTCATATCTTTCATGATGGTAATGAGCACCTATGCTGAGGTACGGGTATTCCGAGATGCTTGACAGGATCATGTTTCCCTTTACGGGATGCTGTTTGATAATCTCATATTCCTCTTCGGTAAGCTTACCTTTTTTGTTTATTATGCTGTTGGGGATACCGATCTTTCCGACATCATGAAGGAGCGCGGCATAATAGATCCGCCTGCATTCTTCCTCACTCTTTCCCATATCTCTTGCTATCTTCTGGGAATACTCCGCAACCCTTAATGAATGACCATGTGAATATGTGTCCTTGGCATCGACCGCAGTTACAAGGGCAGTTGCCGTCTGTTCGAACAGCCGTCTTGAGACCATCTGCTGTTCCTTCAGGTACTCTACTTCCATTGCCCGCAGGTCGTCGATCTTTTTATTTCTTCTGTATATGATGATGATCGCTATTATGGTAAGGAGATTTCCGAACAGGCCCGCAATGCTGGTGTTGTTGTTATCCTTGATCACCAGTCCTCTTACGAGCAATGGGATTTGGATAGCCTGCAAAATAAGAGATGTGATAAATCCGAGCTTTCTGAACAAAACTACAAGCAAAATGATAAAAATGTTTGCAAGAGAAGAAACGGCACCGGTAAATGCCGCTATAGGAACTCTTCCCCCGAATGCCGTAACAACCAGGTCCGATCTTGATACCTGTGTCAGAAGAATCAGATTAAATATGTACAGCCCCAGAACGATCAGATATCTTGTATAAAATTTCCTGTCCTGCTTCATATATTCTCCGTAGGATAATCATTATATCCTGTTAAAAAGTATACCATATATTTTATAAGACATTAATACGGGTAATATCAGACCGCAATCCATAATACCCGGCAGGTATAACAAGGTGTGTGTTATATGTATTTTACCTTGCAGGTGATCGGAGGTATATTAAAACCAGAAAGAGGGAATACCTCTGAAACACAGGCGGGTGATGACAAAGGAGGCGGTATCATGTTAAAGAAACTGATCGATTTTATTGAAGAGTATTACGAAGAATTTTCACATTCCGAGAAATGGTGAACATTTTCCAAACTGACGGTAAAAAAGCGGGCACTGCCCGCTTTTTTACTGTATATAAACAAATCTTGACTTACGAAATGCCGAGATGATGCGGATGATGGACGAATACAGGATTCCGTAACAGTATATCTCCACAGCAACACTCATCCTTCTGATAAAGATAATACATACAAGCGCCAGCACTATATCAAGGATCCCGTGACCCACCTTCAGTTTCCATGAGCCGGAGCCAAATCTTGCCGCTTCACGTGCCCTAAGCACTTCCACCATCCCCGAGAAAGCATGTATTGCAATAAGATATATCAGTATGTAGTAATGAGGAACATCCGTAAGCGTTGCGGTAAGTATCCCGAGATCGAACGTGATTATCCCCGTGTACAGTGACCACCTTCCTCCGACCATGAACCTTGCCATGGAAAAAAAGTAGATCACATTTGTGATCCCTCTTATGACAAAGATGGAAGCAAGAATGTAAATTACATTCTCATATCCCTCTGACGGGGAGAGCATGATGAGCAGGGCGATAAG
>JAILNS010000012.1 GCA_024691305.1 Lachnospiraceae bacterium
ACACGGTATTTACAACTATATATGATGGTGTCGGTTATCTGTCCGCTAAGAAAGGAGTCCCTATGAGTAAAAATAAAAAGGGAAACGGACACCACCACCTGACATTATCCGACCGGGTATACATCGAATCCGAATTGAATATAGGAAGTACATTTAAGAGTATCGCTGACTTTCTTGGAAAGGATCCATCCACAATATCCAAAGAGGTCAAACTTCATCGAAGGGTACCGGATCATCTCAAATATCAATACTCCAGATACACTTGCATAGATTGTAAATGTTTTAATGATTGCGAAAAAGTAAAGAGTACCTCATCGACTTTTTATGCCTATGTATCTTTGTCGCGAAAATGTGATGACTTTGATATTTTTTCATGTATCAGACATCACAAGGCTCCCTATGTTTGTAATGGCTGTACAGAAATGAGATGCAAAAAACCAAGACTATTCTATTATGCGGCCAAGGCTCAAAAAGAATATGAGAAAACCCTTAGCACATCCAGACAGGGGATAAATATGACGCCGAAAGAACTGCATGAGCTCAATGAACTTATATCTCCTCTTATCCTTAAGGCACAGCCTTTGAGCCACATATTCGCTGTCCATGCGGATGAGATCCCGGTATGCCGTCGTACGCTTTACAACTATCTGGATCAGCGTATCTTCCAGGCAAGGAACATCGATCTTCCTCGCAGAGTCAGATACAAAAAGCGCAAGAAGCGTTCGGAACCCCGGGTTCGCAAGATCGAACAGGTATACCGCAGCAAGCGTACTTACAAGGATTTTGAGCGGTTCATGGAGGGTTATCCGGAATCAAGTGTTGTCGAAATGGATACGGTTAAAGGAAGCCGTGCGTCAGGTAAATGCCTGCTCACGCTTCTGTTTCGCAGCTGTAATTTCATGATAATCATTCTGCTGCCGGCATGCACGCAGGAGTGTGTTATCAAGGCTATAAACGATCTTACTGATGCAATAACGCTCAGACTGTTCCGCAAATACTTTCGGGTAATTCTGACCGATAACGGATCCGAGTTCAAAAACCCCTGGGATATAGAAAAGACTCCCGACGGAAAGCATCGTACATATGTCTTCTACTGTGATCCCTATAAGTCAACTCAAAAGGCAAAAATAGAGAAGAATCACGAATACATACGATATGTCATTCCGAAAGGCCGGAGTATGAACAGGTATACACAGGATGACATCAATCTCCTGGCAAGCCACATAAACTCCACGGCCCGCGATGGAATGAACGGGGCATCACCTTTTGATCTGGCAGAGATCCTTCTCGACAAACGCATACCTCCTCTTGTCGGGCAGTATCGTATAAGCCCTGATTCTGTGATGTTAAAACTGGAGCTTATCGATAAGCCGAGTGCAAAAAGGAAGGCTGCCAAGCATGAGAATCCTTGAGAGCAAACCGTCCTATGATGCGCTTGAAGCGCAGATCGAGATCGCGCGTGAACGCATCGAGGATCTTGAAGACAATGAGCGTTTCATATGCAGAGAGTTAAACTATCTGTACTCATTTATAACATGGAAGAATTTATCGGAAGAATTCGCATATTTCAAAGAAAATGCACATGAAAAATGCGATGACGACCTTCCATTTTTAACAATGACACTGTAAACACAATATAAAAATACCGTCATGCTATAGCGACCAGCACTCGCAAAAAGCATTCCGGTATTTTTACAAAAACGAGCAGACAGATGACCACCTTAGCAAGACTTAACTGGATAAAAAACACACCTGACAAGTGGAATTCACTTTTGCTCAAAATCTTCCAGTTGTCTGTTTGCTATGCAAACAAACGAACTTCGTATTTCGGATTATAGCAGATTTAAGGGTACTTTTGTATAGGCTCACCTCAAAAAATCCCTCAAATCGCAAAATACAAGGTCAAAATCTTACTGACTGGAAGTTAGTTTTTCATTTGACCATCAGAACACTTTTTTATTCTCAACAATCATTCTGACAGATACTTCTCCAGTTCCTTGGCATCAAATTCGTATATCTCGTCTTTTCCGATAGTGATCACGTCTTCTTCGGTCTTGCCTTCCGTATAGACTTCCCAGCCCTCCCGGGCCTTGGCGATCTCTACCGTATCTC
>JAILNS010000010.1 GCA_024691305.1 Lachnospiraceae bacterium
CTTTAAAACTTATGATCCATGGAGCAGGTTGCTGGTCGTAGTTATGACGGCTTGTTACTTTTGAAACCGAAACCTGAATGATTTCCGGATCGGAAATACAGATCTTTTTACAAAAATCGATCATGGAAGCTGCCAGTACAAAATCAAGTGTATAGATCACAAATTCCATATTGGGATTGATCTTTAATAAAGCTTCTATTTCCTGTTCCATTGATGCTGAAGCAACAAGCATGGTCACATCGGGAACAGGTATATTGGCCAGAGAATTATCATCAATGTGATCGATTATAGTTACGTTATTAAGGCCAAAATGCTCTACGTTCTCTTCCAAAGCTCTTCTGTCATTTCCGTTATACTCCACAGCGACGATGGAGCCTTCGCCGTTTAATATGGCAGATTCAACCACGATGGATTCTCCTGATATGACGCATATATTCTTACCTTCTTCAATCTGCATCTTGGAAAGGATTATCGCTCTTATTTCGGAGCCTACATATTTAACAGACCCCTTTATCAATGCCGAATTATCCATACCGAATTTAACTGTAGATCTGGCATTGGGATTAAGGATCAGCATACCTGCGGAAGCATTGATACCGCGGTCGATCATATTTGAAAGTAGATCTTTTTTGATCTCTCCTACCGGCTCTGATCCTTCATTATAGATAACAGTACAATCGCCGAGACCTGCATTATACATTCTGTAGAATATATCCTCATGACCGGCTTCCGTAAATACCAAAACACATCTGTGAGCCTCACACGCGGGAATAAGATTTTTATTCTTGCGTGTGATATCAAGGATCTTAACGTGTTCTAAGTCTACATCCGTTTGGTCGGAAAAATACTGTAACCATGATATAATGTGACTGTTGTTAAATAATCTTTCTTCCATTTGTAACCCCTCCATGAAAAATTATCTTGCACACTTATAAAGCAGATCTTCCCATCTTCTGTCTACTTCTTCCTGGAACTGAACTAACAGATCTTCATTACCGGGCTTAAACAGGTGCTTAAATCTTCCCTGTTCTTTTAAGAAATCTTCAATAGGAAGCTTTTTCTTGGGCTCATATGATAATGTCCACTTACCGTGATCCACTTCGAAAAGCGGCCAATAACAGGTATCTATAGCCAACTGACATATCTTCATTATATCAGACATCTCATATCTCCATCCTCTCGGACAGGGAGCAAGAAGATTCAAAAAGCTTGCACCTTCCGTATAAATGGCCTTCTCCGATTTGGTATGTATATCCCTGAAATCTTTGGTGAATGTTGTTTGAGCAACATACGGAACATTGTGCTCTGCTATTATGCTTGCAAGATCTTTTCTTCTTTGGATCTTACCGTTTGAAACTTTGCCGACAGGCGTAGTTGTTGTATCTGCATACATGGGAGTGGCCGAAGAACGCTGGATACCGGTGTTCATGTAAGCGCCGTTATCGTAGCAGACATAGACCATATCATGTCCTCTTTCCATGGCACCCGAAAGAGACTGAAAACCGATATCGTATGTACCTCCGTCACCTCCGAAGGTGATAAATTTATAATTTACATCTTCAGGAATACGACCTCTTTTCTTTAAAGCTTTATAAGCGGTTTCAACTCCGCTCAAGGTAGCTCCGGCATTTTCAAATGCATTATGTATATAGCTGTCTTCCCATGCCGTATACGGATAAGTATAGGATGAAACCTCAAGACAGCCTGTAGCATTACCTATAACGGCTTTATCTCCTTCATGAAGTGCTCTGAGCACTGCTCTTACACCGATGGTGGCTCCGCAGCCGGCACACATCCTGTGTCCGGGAGTAAGCCTTTCGGGCCTGTTCATTATTTCTTTTAAATTATATCCGGCCATTCTACTTATCCTCTTTATTTGTTCTTAGATTGATATATTTATGCTGAGTGTATGTTTTATTTGTTTTTACTATATCTTCAAGTTCATCGAATATTGAATATACGTGATCGACCGTGAAATCTCTTCCGGCCAGTCCGTAAGTATAGCAAACGGCTTCCGTATATACTTTGTTTTCATACAATGCAGCTCTTACTTCCGAAGCTAAAGGCCCGCCGTGTCCGTTATAGCTTTCTGTCCTTTCCATGATAGCCACAGCTTTGGCGTTCTTAAGCGCATTGGCGATCTCCTCTGCGGGGAAGGGACTAAATACTCTTAATTTTA
>JAILNS010000015.1 GCA_024691305.1 Lachnospiraceae bacterium
TAACCAAAACGATAAGGCACTCAGGGAAAAGATAGACGGAGTAAACCGTAGGGAAAAATTCAGGATCAGATATTACAACCTTGATACGTCTCTTATAAATCTGGAAAAGAAAAGCAGACAAAACGGTCTGGGTACCAAATACAGTGCCAGGCTTACCAAAGATCAGGCACAGGCTATAGTGAACGGTGATACGGACTGGATGATGGATTCTGGAAACGACCTGATACAGGAACTGTACTGTAAGATGACTTATCAGGGAATGAGACCGAAGACGATCGTTGATTATACAAGAGAGCCTTTTATATATGAAGCCGGAAACGTAAGAGTAACGTTTGATTACAATATAAGAACAGGCCTTTGGGTCACGGATTTTCTTAATCCCGATTGCGTGACGATCCCGGCAGGTGATTACTCACCGATAATACTCGAAGTCAAATGGGATGAATACCTGCCCTCGATCATCAGGGATTGTGTACAAACACCCGGAAGACATGTAACTGCTTTTTCAAAATATGCACAGTGCAGATTATACGGATAAGTTGGAATTAAAGATCATACTTTATAAATATCCGGTGAACAGATAAGGAGGAATAGGAAATGACATTCAGTGATATTTTTAAATCCAGTTTTTTGGAAAATGTGACCGCGGTCACGGCTTTTGATATGGTGATTGGGCTTCTGTTAGCCTTTTGCGTAGGATTATTTATCTTTTTCATATATAAAAAGACATATGCGGGAGTCATGTACTCATCCAGCTTCGGTGTAACTCTGGTAGCGCTTACAATGATCACAACACTTGTAATACTTGCGGTAACTTCCAATGTTGTTCTTTCACTTGGTATGGTCGGTGCGTTATCTATCGTTCGTTTCCGTACAGCGATCAAGGAACCTATGGATATAGCATTTTTGTTCTGGGCTATAGCAGCAGGTATCGTGCTGGCAGCCGGAATGATCCCTCTTGCGGTACTTGGCAGTGTATTTATCGGAATAGTTCTTCTTGTTTTTGCAAACCGCAAGGATATGTCAAACCCTTATATCATGGTTATAAGATGTGAAGGACATGACAGCGAGACAAAGGCTGTAGAGTATTTAAAGTCACATACTAAGAAGTGTAGTGTTAAGAGTAAATCGGCACAGAAAGGTGATGTTGAACTTAATCTTGAAGTGAGATTAAATGACGATAATACTGATTTTGTTAATGAACTCTCGGATATCGAGGGTGTAAACAGCGCAGTACTCGTTACATTTAACGGGGATTACATGGGATAAACGCATGCTTTTGGAGATATACATATGTCTACAAACAAACACATTGACAGAATTTGCATAATCATAACCATACTGGCTGTCTTGTTTACCGTTATCTTTATGAACGGTGAAAAGATCGGTATCAAAGCCGTGATCGATGAAGATGCGGAAGGTTATGAAGGTACCGCTGATTTTACTGCAAATGACCTTGACGGAAAATGGGATACATCTTCATCTACGTATATAACGCTCGAGGATGATACGGCTACGATTTCAGGAACCGGCGCCTATGTTTACGACGGAAGCGTGTATATTTCAAACGGCGGAACGTATGTGGTATCGGGTTCATTAACCGATGGGCAGATAGTTGTGGATGCGTATCAATCGTCAAAGATATGGATACTTTTTGACGGAGTTGATATATACTGTGAGGACAGTGCAGCATTATATGTGGCACAGGCCGAAAAAGTATTCTTAACACTGGCTGACGGAACTAAGAACTTACTGACAAGCGGAGCGGAATATTCCGAAGAGGCACTTGCCGACAACGCCGGCGGTACGGTCTTTACACATGATGACCTTACGATAAACGGAAGCGGAAGTCTTGAGATCACAGCCTCATATAAGCATGGTATAGATGCCAACGACTCACTTGTCATAACAGGTGGGAATGTCACAATAACCGCTCCTCAGGACGGCATTCATGTAAATGATGATATGAAGTTTACCTCTGCAGAACTTACGATATATGCAGATGATGACGGTATACATGCCGGACAGGCTTTTATGATCGAGTCGGGAACCATCCTGATAGACGGATGCTATGAAGGTATAGAAGCCATAACGATAGAGATAAGAGACGGCGATATAACAATATATCCTACAGATGACGGGTTAAATGCCAATGGAGGAAGTTCGACATTTGGTTTCGGCGGTATGCAGGATAGAGGCCCTCAAGGTCAGGATGATCAAAGCGCAGAAGCAGGAACAGAGGTTGCGGGCAGTGAAGAAGTTATGGCACAGTCTGATGATACCGTAGGAACCGGATCAGAGAGCGAAGCAGATGCAGCGGAAGATGAAGAAACCTGGATCCATATTTCGGGAGGAACGCTTACTGTCCTTAATGACAGCGGACGTGATGCCGACGGTATTGATTCTAACGGAGATATCATCATCACAGGCGGTACCATACGTGTAAGTGTAGTCAATTCCGGATCGAACAGCGCGATAGATTACGGCTCCGAGAGCGGAGGAGTCTGTGAGATAAGCGGCGGTACAGTTATCGCATGCGGAAGTTATTCAATGGCAGAGGCGTTTGATTCATCCTCTGAGCAATGTGCGATCCTGTACATATACAGCGAGGGTGCGGAAGCAGGTACACCCGTGACGCTGTCAGATAAGGACGGAAATGTAATTCTTGAGTGGGATGTTCCCTACAGTTATTCGGCCATATCATTAAGCTGTCCCGAACTAAAGGTCGGTGAAACATATACCGTTAAGATCGGTGATAATGAGGAAAGCATAACGCTTGAAGAATCATCCGCTTCTTACGGCGATGCATCCAGCACGATGTTTGGCGGAAACCATATGGGCGGCGGAATGATGGGACATGGTACAAGGCCGGGCTCTGAAGATGAAAATGAATCTTCCGAAAGCGGTATGGAAGGAAATGTGAGCGGATCAGGGAATGATTCGGGAGGCGGCCCCGGAGATTTTGGCGGAGGCCATGGAAATAAAGGCGACTTCGGAGGCAGGGATTCGGAGAACGGTGAGATGCCACAGATGCCCGAAGGAATGGAAGAAGGCGAGATGCCCGAGATGCCCGAAGGAATGGAAGAAGGCAATATGGGCGGTGGTGCAATGCCCGGCGAGTTTGAAGAAGCATCGGCTGCAACCGAAGAGAGTACTGTCTCAAACGGAACCTCACTTACGGAGTATTCTTCCGAAACATGGTTGTGGCTTGGAGTATCTGTTCCGGTACTGATAGGTGCGATCATATTTGCAAAGCTTTTTAAGAAACATTGAACAAAGCATACAGTTTGATTATAATGTTTACAACTGTTTTTGAGACTATAGTCCTAAGCGGCCATAGTCTCAAAACTTAATATGAAATCCTCGGGGAGAGTATTATGAGATTATTATTTGTTCGTCACGGTGAACCTGATTATATGCACGACTGTCTTACCGAAACCGGTAAGAAGCAGGCTGCCGAGGTTTCCGAAGTACTTGCCAAAGAAAACATATCCAAAATATATGCTTCCCCGATGGGCAGAGCACTGGAGACAGCTGTTTTTACTGCAGACAAGCTCGGAATATCCAAAGATGATATAGAGATACTTGATTATATGCATGAACTTGTATGGGGCAACTTTGACAAGGAACCATATGAAGACGGACATCCATGGACTATTTCCGATGATCTGGTAAAGGAAGGATGGGACCTGAATGATAAGTCATGGCCCAAGCATCCGTACTTTAAAAACAACAGGGTTACAGAGTGCTCATTTAAGACTGCTGAAGGAATAGACCGTCTTCTGCAAAGTCTGGGATACGTAAGAAACGGTATGTATTACACTAACAAGCGTGAAGATGATGAACAGTATACGGTAGCGCTTTTTAGTCACGGAGGATCTTCATCGGCTGCCATAGCGCATATCCTTAATCTTACATTTCCCTATGTTTGTGCGACTTTTCATTCGCCTTTCACCGGTATAGTTACGATAAGATTTGACAAAAACCCAGGGAGTGTGTGCATTCCGTGTCTGGAGTTTATTGATTAAAATGCGATGATAGATGAACAACTTTTGAACAGGTACCGGGAACTTGCGGACAGATCCGCATACTCCGGTATCTATGTTTATACGGACTTTCATTCACTCTCAGGAGCCTCTTATGCTTATACGGTTGCAGATAAGGCTTTTATTAAACTATGGGGCGGTGCCGAAGAAGCCGAGAGGGTCATAGTACGTTTCGGAGATCCGAAAGATATAGGATATGAAGAGGATTTTCCGATAAGAATAATCCATATAAGCCCTATACAACCCAAATTTGCGGATAAACTTACGCATAGGGATTTTCTCGGAGCTCTTATGAATCTGGGCATCGAGCGGGATGTCATCGGCGATATATATGTCGCAGAGTCTGAAGCATATGTTTTTGTATGTGAAAAGATCGCCGGTTATATCATTGAGGAACTGACCAGGGTTAAGCATACTCAGGTTAAGTGTGTGATAACAGGTACGATACCGGAAAGCGTACGTCCGAAACTCAAAGAAGAGACAGTGACAGTATCATCTCTTCGTTTGGACGGGATAATCGCACATGTTTATCATATGTCCCGTACGGCTGCAAAATCACTTTTTTCCTCTGAGGAGGTATTTATTAACGGGGCATTGTGTACGAGCCCTTCTGCTGAAGCAAAAGACACGGACGTCATAAGCGTACGCGGTTACGGAAAGTTCATCTATGACGGAGTAGGACGTAAAACTTCCAAAGACAGGTATGCTGTCAATATCAGGAGATATATTTGAAAAAAATAAGTATCGGAATACTCGCACATGTTGATGCGGGAAAAACTACATTGACGGAAAGCCTGCTCTATACGACCGGAATGATCCGGTCACAGGGAAGGGTAGACAACGGAGACGCTTTTTTGGATACGGAAGCCATAGAAAAAAGGCGTGGTGTCACAGTCTATTCAAAGCAGGCACTTATAGAGCTTCCAAAAGACCATGAGCTTAACAGATCGGGAGATGACTGCCTGATAACTCTGATAGATACTCCCGGACATGCTGATTTTGTCGGAGAGACCGAGCGCTCAATGTCGGTCATGGATCTTGCGGTTCTTATAATAAGCGCCATAGACGGTGTGACCGACAGCGTGCGTAAACTTCTCATCATGTTAAAAGAATACAAGGTTCCTTATGTGATATTCGTAAATAAGATGGATATGTCGCTAAAGGACAAAAAGCAGATAGAGGAAGACCTGAAAATAAAGACTGGTCCGGGTGCTATAAGCATCGATAAGAATTACGGAACGGTTTTTGATCCGGACACAGAGAGCATAGCAACGCTGAGTGAAAAGACGATAGAGAAGTACCTGGCCGATGAGAAGCTGTCCGATAAGGATGCTTCCGAACTTATATACGAGGGATCATATCATCCGGTCATATTCGGTTCCGCTCTTAAAAATGACGGAACCTGTCTGCTGACAGAGGTCATAACGAGATATTTACCAGATATCAAATACAGGGAACAGCTTTCTGCCAGGGTCTATAAGGTGGCATATGAGGACGGACATAAACTCAGTTTTGTCAAGGTGACAGGCGGTGAAATAAGCGTAAGGGACAGTCTTCCCGATGAGAGGTTAAAAGGGGATAAGATCACTCAGATAAGATCTTATAACGGCGGTAAATACAAGACTCTCGATAAGGCAATAGCCGGAGATGTTGTGACACTTACCGGTCTTGAAGAGACATTTGCAGGGATGGGTATAGGAGATGAACCGGATGATGATATCACGATAAACAGGCCTGTTCTTAAGTACCAAATGATATTGCCCGATGATATCCCGGTAAGAACATTTATACCCAGACTTAAGGAGCTGGCTTTTGAAGATCCTCTTTTGAATATCGATACTGCGGGAGATGTTATCAGTCTTTCCGTGATGGGTGAATTCCAGCTTGAAGTTTTAACATCGGTAATTGAGGACAGATACGGTATAAAAGTCTCTTTTGATAAGGGAGAGATCATATATAAAGAAACCATAGCAAACCCCGTCATGGGATTTGGGCATTTTGAACCCTTGAGGCATTATGCCGAAGTCCAGCTTTTCATGGAACCGCTGCCTCAGGGAAGCGGTATAGAGGTAGCAAGTGCGGTCAGTGTCAATGATCTTTCGATCAATTGGCAAAGAAATATTATGTCAACCATAATAAATGATCTGCCCACAGGAATCCTCACGGCTTCTGAACTTACGGATATTAAGTTTACGATCGCAGGAGGAAGGTCTCATGTTAAGCATACGGAGGGCGGAGATTTTAGGGAAGCCGTAAGGCGTGCCGTAAGACAGGGGCTTATGAAGGGGGAAAGCATACTCCTTGAGCCGTATTATGAATTCAGTATAAATCTGCCTGCGGAAAATCTCGGGCGTGCAATGAATGATATAAGCCAGATGGGCGGTACTAGTTATATAGATGCACAGGATGAATTAAACTCGACCCTTAAGGGTGAAGCGGCAGCCGGAAAACTTATGAATTACCAGAGTGTACTTACATCTTATACTTCGGGCAAGGGAACAATAGAACTTGGTTTTGCCGGATACAGACCGTGTGACGATGAAACAGCCGCAAGTGTCATCCAAAAGATAAATTACGATCCGGACAGTGATCTTAAAAATCCGTCCGGAAGTGTCTTTGTTTCACACGGAGCAGGAGAATATATACCCTGGTATGAGTGCGAAGAACGTATGCATATAGAGAGCCGCGAAGCGGAATTGATCTTCGGGGAAGAAGAAACCGAAGAGGAAAGACTTGAACGAGAGGCTTATGTTTTGGAAAGGGCAGCTGCTGCCAAAGCCGGTGAGCTTCACGGAAGTTTATCGGAGCGCCTGTATGCTCTGGGGACAGATGAGATAGATGAGATACTAAAGAAGAATACCCATGCTAATGCTTCATCCAAAAAAGGAACGACCAAGAGAGTATACCATCAAAAAAGAGTCATATCATCATCTGCGTCACTGTCTGAAAAAAACGGATCAAAACAAAACCGGGGTTCCGATAAAAAGAACAGACCAAGATATCTTCTCGTAGACGGATATAATATAATACATGCGTGGGATGAACTGAAGAAACTGTTAGACGGAAAACAGTACGATATGGACGGTGCCAAATATGCGCTTCTTGATATACTTGCAGAATACAGGGTTATCAAAGAAACCGAGATAATTGCTGTTTTTGACGCATATAAAGTTCAGGGACACAGACTTGAAAAAATGGATTATCTGGGTGTACATGTGGTATATACAAAAACCGCCGAGACAGCCGATCAGTATATAGCAAGATTTACCGTGCAAAATTCAAAGGATATGGATATAACCGTTGCAACCTCCGATGGACTCGTCCAACTGATCATAAGAGGAGAGAACGCAAGGCTTATGTCAGCAAGGGAACTTAAAGAAGACGTGGCAAACACAAAAGCCCTTATAGGCTTACAGGAGTAAGTATATGGTCAGGATCATATTTATCATAATAGGCATAGTTCTAATGATCGTGGGAGCCATAGGTCTTGCACTGCCCGTGATACCACAGATACCTTTTCTGGCAGGAGGGGTGGTTTTTCTTATGATGGGATCGAAACGGTTTTCTGACTGGATCAAGGGTACCGGGCTATATAAGGATCATTTGGAAAAACATATATTAAAAAGTGCTTTTCTTACGAAACTTCTATACAGGAATGAAGATACAATTGACGTTTCAGATTCATAAAGGTACAATAAATAGCGGTGCTTTCACACAGGTACCGCTGTTTTTATATATAAGGTTACAATGATTGAACGTATCACAAGATGAGGAGATGAAAGAAATGGGAAGAGTTTATAATTTTTCTGCCGGTCCTGCAGTCCTTCCGGAGAGCGTATTAAAGGAAGCCGCAGATGAGATGCTTGATTATAAGGGAAGCGGAATGTCCGTAATGGAGATGAGCCACAGGTCAAAGGTTTATGACGGGATCATCAAGGAGGCTGAAGCAGACCTTCGTAAACTCATGAACATACCCGATAATTATAAAGTTCTCTTTTTACAGGGCGGAGCAAGCCTGGTATTTGCATCGGTTCCCATGAACCTGATGAAGAATAAAAAAGCAGGATATATCTTGACCGGACAGTGGGCTAAGAAGGCTTTTCAGGAAGCCAAGATATACGGAGAGGCAGTTGAACTTGCAAGCAGTGCAGATGAGACATTCTCATATATCCCCGATTGCTCGGATCTCCCCATAACCGATGATATGGATTATGTCTATATCTGTGAGAACAATACGATCTACGGAACCAAGTTCTGGACACTTCCCGATACTAAGGGAAAGATCCTTGTTGCAGACCAGTCATCATGCTTTTTGTCCGAGCCCGTAGATGTTACCAGGTATGGAATGATCTATGCAGGAGTACAGAAGAATGTCGGCCCTGCTGGTGTTCAGGTAGTCATCATTAGAGAAGATCTTATTACAGACGATGTTCTTCCCGGAACTCCTACCATGATGAAATATAAGACTCATGCCGACAATGATTCTTTGTATAACACACCTCCGTGCTACGGAATCTATATCTGCGGCAAGGTATTTAAGTGGATCCTTGATATGGGCGGACTTGAAGCAATGAAGGCTCATAATGAGAAAAAAGCAAAGATCCTGTATGATTTCCTTGATTCATCAAAGCTTTTCAAGGGAACTGTCAGAAAAGAGGACAGATCACTTATGAATGTTCCTTTTGTCACAGGAAACGAAGAACTCGATGCCAAATTTGTAAAAGAAGCAACAGAAGCCGGATTCGTGAACTTAAAAGGACACCGTACCGTTGGCGGTATGAGAGCATCCATCTACAATGCGATGCCCATGGAAGGTGTTGAGAAACTTGTTGAGTTCATGAAGAAGTTTGAAGAAGCAAACGCATAAACATTTAAGTTAGGAGAAAGATCATGTATAAATATCATTGCTTAAATCCGATCTCACCCGTAGGTACAAGTGAGTTCACAAGTAATTATGCCAAGACAGAAGATGTTAACGAGGCAGCAGGCATTCTGGTAAGAAGTGCTTCAATGCATGACATGGAATTACCGAATTCGCTTTTGTGCGTGGCAAGAGCAGGAGCGGGAGTTAACAATATCCCTCTTGATAAATGTGCCGAAGCCGGAATAGTAGTATTTAATACTCCCGGTGCAAACGCAAACGCAGTTAAGGAACTTGTTATTGCAGGTATGCTTCTCGCAGCCCGTGATATCAAAGGCGGTATGGACTGGGTGCTTGAAAATGCATCTGATGCCGATGTCGGAAAGAATGCAGAGAAGGCTAAGAAGGCATTTGCCGGTACTGAACTTATGGGTAAGAAACTCGGTATCATCGGTCTTGGAGCCATAGGTATCAAGGTGGCAAATACGGCGAGGCATTTTGGCATGGAAGTGTACGGATATGATCCCTACATATCGGTAGATGCCGCATGGAACTTAAGCCGTGATGTTAAGCATGTTGTCAATGTTATGGATATATATTCGGAGTGTGATTACATCACGATACACGTGCCGCTCATGGATGCGACCAAGGGTATGATCAGTGCGGAGGCAGTTGCCAAGATGAAACCCGATGCGGTGATCCTTAACTTTGCACGTGATCTGCTTGTTGATGAGCAGGCGGTCGTTGATGCTCTTGCAGCAGGTAAACTTCGTAAGTATGTATCCGATTTTGCAAACCCCGTAACGGCAGGTAAGCCCGGATGTCTCGTACTTCCTCATCTTGGAGCATCTACGGAAGAAGCTGAAGATAACTGTGCGCTTATGGCAGTTAAGCAGATGAAGGATTATCTTGAAAACGGTAATATCATAAACAGC
The DNA here is from genome assembly GCA_024691305.1 of Lachnospiraceae bacterium. GTDB lineage: Bacteria > Bacillota > Clostridia > Lachnospirales > Lachnospiraceae > XBB2008. The sequence goes on from JAILNS010000015.1 coordinate 9,843, forward strand.
GTTAACTATCCTAAATGTGATATGGGTGTTTGCGAGCAGGCAGGCCGAGTTGCCGTACTTCATAAGAACATCTCAAACATGATAGGACAGTTTACATCTATCTGCGGTGATGCAGGCGTAAACATTTCCGATATGACCAATAAATCCAAAGGAGACTATGCATATACTCTTATGGATCTTTCGAGCCCTGTATCGGATGAGATCATAGACAAGATGTCAGCCGTAAACGGCGTATTCAGAGTAAGAAAAGTTAAGTAAGATCAAAAGACGATAACAATAATAAAGGACAGCGGCTTATTTGCCGCTGTCCTTTTTGTATTAGCCTGTTTTAGTTTATAAAGTTTGCGATATCGGAAAAAGACTTCGGTGATTCTCCAAGGTCGTCCTGAAGTTTCTTCTCTGCAATAACTCCGGCTTCACTTGCAAGATCCATGTAGAGGATGAACATATCTTCAAGTGACATTCCTTCTTCATCGGCTATTTCCTGCATGATGGGCTTTAAAGTCTCGAGCTGGTAACTTACCGGGGTTTTCTGAGGGTCTATATCAGCAAGCTTTTCTTCAGCATATGCGTTGATCCTGGATAGTATTTTTGCATTTTTTTCGGTCATTGTAATGTCTCCCTTGTGTAACATATGATACGGTTTTTCAAACCTATGATAAGTATAGCACAAGAAGGCATCTTTTTAATGGGATTTATTGAGAATATGAAGTATTTCTGTTAAGATAAATATGTATGTAATTCTATAATATATTGATTCAGGAGACCTAATTATGGCCGATATCAGACCTTTCAGAGCATACAGACCAAGACCGGATCTGGCCTGGCAGATCGCTTCCTTACCCTATGATGTATATAGCAGAGAAGAGGCTTATGAACTCACACGCGGTGATGAGCATTGTTTTTTGCGTATAGACAGACCGGAAACCCAATTTGAACCCGGACATGATATGTATTCGGATGAGGTTTATGAGTGTGCCAAAGATATGCTGCGTAAGCAGATGGCAGACGGAGAGTTCGTTCAGGACAACGAAGCATATTATTATATTTACTCCCAGACTTTTAAGGGGCGTACACAGACAGGCATTGTTGCCGTAAGTTCTGTGCAGGACTATGTTGACGGAGTGATCAAAAAGCATGAGAATACGCGTGCGGATAAAGAAGCGGACAGGATAAGGCACGTTGATACATGTAATGCCCAGACAGGTCCTATCTTTTTGGCATATCGAAGCTTAGATACGATCGAGCAGATCATAAGCCGGATAACACAGTCTAAGCCGGTTTATGATTTTGTCAAGGCAGATACCAGACAGCAGGTTTGGATAGTTTCTGCCATAGATGATGTTAACGGTATAAGATCTTCTTTTGAAAAGATGGACAGCATCTATATCGCAGACGGCCATCACAGATGTGCTTCCGCAGTCAGGGTTGCACTAAACAGGCGAAAAGATCCGGAAGTTCCGGAGGATACCGAGGCAGAGTATTTTCTTTCCGTTCTGTTCCCGGACAGCGAGCTTATGATAATGGATTATAACCGTGTCATCAAGGATTTAAACGGCTTAAGCAAATCTGAGTTTATCGACAGGGTCGGACAGATATATGAAGTAAGTAAGACGGATGGGAGATTCAAACCCGGACAAAAAGGCGAATGCGGTATGTATATAGACGGTTCATGGTATAAGCTTAACTATGATATGTCTAAACTTACAGGAGATCCGGTTAACGATCTTGATGTAGCAATACTTCAGCAGAACGTACTGGGTCCCATACTTGATATCAAGGATCCCAAAACGGATAAAAGGATAGATTTTGTAGGCGGGATAAGAGGTATAGAAGAACTTGAACGCAGATGTAAGGAAGATTGTGTATGTGCTTTTGCAATGTATCCTACCGATATTTCGGAACTGTTTGCGGTTGCAGATGCGCATCTTCTGATGCCGCCCAAATCCACATGGTTTGAACCTAAACTGCTAAGCGGATTATTTATACATGATCTGATGTAAATCCTATAAAAAGGAATTATACGGAAAGGCGTAGCTATGAATAACAGAATGTACAAACTTATGAATTGGCCGGCAATAGAGGCTGTGGTATATGCGGAATCAGATAAGCCATCTGAAGTGCTGGGACCTCATGTGAGCGGAAAATCCACTTTATATCAGGTTTTTGTTCCCGGTGCCAAAGAGGTAAGGCTTCAGGTTCCGGACGAAGATAAGGCCATCAGAATGGAATGTGTGGATGAAGCGGGCTTTTTTGCTTTGCTCAAGTCAGGTAAGGCACCTGAGGATTATTCATATATAGCGGAATTTGAAGGCGGCAAGATGACCAAAATAGAGGACGCCTACAGATATGACTACAAACTTCCCGCAAAGGCACTTAAAGAGTATATGCAGGGAAAATCCGATAATGCGTACGAGTTTATGGGGGCTCATCCCATGACTATCGACAAAAAAGCAGGTACGGTATTTACAATGTGGGCTCCCAATGCAAGAAGAGTCAGCGTTGTGGGTGACTTTAACAATTGGGACGGAAGAGTTCATCAGATGAACAGGATCGATGATACAGGTATCTTCTGGTTATTTGTTCCCGGAGTCGGCAAAGGGGAACATTACTACTATGAAGTTAACATGAAGGGCGGGCTTTCAAAGACCGTGATCGATCCTTTTTCCAATTATGTCATAAACGATGAGGGCTGGTATATGTCGGTCGTAAGCGATATATCAGACCTTGAGTGGTCAGACGAGCGGTTCATATCCGACAGGGACAGCGAAGATGTTACAAAATCAGTTCCGATAAGCATATATGAGTGCTCACTTGCGGATTATGCAAAAGACAAAGATACTCCCAAATATCCGGAACTGGGTGAGGAGATAGCCGATCATGCAAGGAGCATGGGCTATACCCACGTTGAACTAAAACCCATTGCCGAATACGAATTTGATGCAAGCCTTGGGTATGAAACGGTCGGTTATTATGCACCGACAGCCAGATACGGAACCCTTGAGGACTTTGCCCGGATGATAGACATCTTCCATAAGAACGGGTTAAGGGTGATCATTGACTGGACACTTGCACATCCTTCATCTTCCAATTATGCACTTCGCAAGATCGACGGAACCGGGTGTTATGAGCATGAAGACCCCAGACAGGGCATACAGCCTCAGTGGGGGACACTACTGTTTAACTACGGAAGAGGGGAGACGGTGAGTTTCTTAAGATCCAATGCGCTCTACTGGATCAAGGAATTTCATATCGACGGTTTAAGAGTTGATTCGCTGGCGGCTGTTATATGTCTTGATTATGGCAGAAACTCAGGTGACTGGATCCCGAATATGTATGGCGGACATGAGAATCTTGAGGCACTTGAGTTTATCAAGAACTTAAACAATACGATATCCAGAAAATATCCCGGCGTAATAACCATAGCGGAGGATACTTCGGCATGGCCGCAGGTTACCGGTAAGGTTTCGGATGGCGGACTCGGATTTACTTACAAGTGGAATATAGGCTGGAGAGATGATTATTTAAGGTACATAAACAAGGATCCTCTATTCAGGGGCGGAAGCCATAACGATCTTACGCTGAGTATGGTTTATTGCTATTCCGACAGGTTCGTTCTTCCTCTCAGTATAGATGATATAAACGACCGAAAACTGTCCATAGCATATATGATGACTCATCCCGGAATTAAGCTTATGAGTGCCGGACTTGACTCAAAGCATGATCTGAAAGACGGTACGGATAAAATGGTCAAGGCATTAAATCAGTTCTATGTAAAACATCCCGCAATGTACGCCCTGGATGATGAGGAAGAGGGCTTTGAGTGGATCAACTGCATGGATCAGGCACGTTGTACTCTTTCCTTTATAAGAAAGGGAGAGAAAGAAAGTGATGTTCTGGTAGTTGTAGCAAACTTCTCCGGAATAGAGCAAAGCCTTAATGTGGGTGTATCACTTCCCGGTAAATATACAAGGATATTTAATACCGATGCAACTACTTACGGCGGTGCGTCCAAGACCAAAGAAATGTATATTTATTCGATAGATGATGATGTTGATTCAAGACCTTATCATATTCCCGTAACGATCCCGGCTCTGAGCCTGTCGATCTTCGGTTATGAGCCGTTTGATGAAAACGACAGGGAATATATGTTAAGCCTTCAGGAAGAGGCCAAAAAGAAAGCCGATGAAGCCAAAGCAGATGCCGAAAAAGAAAAGGCAAAAGCCAAGGCAGCACAGAAGAAGGCCGAAACCGAAGAGAAAAAGGCAAATGAAGCAGCTAAGGCGGCGGAAGCTGCACGTATAAAGGCCGAGCAGGAGTATGAAAAGGCTCAGGCCGAACTTGAAAAGGCCCGTATTGCGATGGAAAAAGCCAATGAAGCCGCACAGAGAGCGGAGCTTGCCGCACACAGACTTAAAGTTACAGAAGACAGTATGAAGAAATAGGAGCTTGCATTAAATGAGAGAAAGCGGAATTCTGTTTCCTGTCTTTTCGATCCCGTCAAGATTCGGAATAGGAAGTTTTTCAAAGGAAGCATATGATTTTGTTGATTTTTTGGAAGGAGCGGCACAGGGCTACTGGCAGATTCTTCCGATAGGACCAACCGGATACGGGAATTCACCCTATCAGTCTTTTTCGGCCTTTGCCGGAAATCCGTATTTTATCTCACCCGAGAAACTCATAGAAGATGAACTTCTTACCTGGGATGAGTGTAACAGTGCTTTTTTCGGAGGCGATGAAAATAAAGTTGATTACGGTGCGATGTATGAGAACCGTGACAAACTGTTGAAGATCGCTTTCGGCCGTTTCAGAGAGCAGCTAAAAGACAGGAAGGAACTTGACAGGGAGTATAAGTCCTTTTGCAAAAAAGAGATCGACTGGCTGGATGACTATGCATTATTTACGGCGATCAAAAGCAAGATGAACGGTGCATCATGGCTTACCTGGGAAGATGATCTTAAACGCAGGAAGGCTTCGGCACTTGAGAAAGTAAAAAAAGAGCTTAAAGAAGATGTGGAATTTGTATACTTTAAGCAGTTCATATTCGACAGGCAATGGAGAGCACTTCGGAAATATGCCAATGAAAAGAACGTAAAGATCATAGGTGATCTGCCTTTTTATGTATCTCTTGACAGTGCAGACTGCTGGTCGCACCCGGAAGTATTTCTGATGGATAAGAATCTGAATCCGAAGGTTGTTGCGGGATGTGCACCTGATGCTTTTTCGCGTACCGGACAACTGTGGGGTAATCCCATCTATGACTGGAAGGCACAAGCAAAGGATGAATACGGATGGTGGGAACGCAGGATCAGAAGAAACTATGATTTCTATGATGTTATCAGGATCGATCATTTCCACGGATTCTGTGAATACTATGCGATCCCATATGAGGATGAGACTGCGGAAAATGGTAAACTCTGCAAAGGCCCCGGCATAGATCTTTTTAATACCCTGAAAAAGAAGATAGGAGACCTTAGGATAATCGCAGAGGATCTGGGTAATAATACTCCCGAAAATGAGGCACTTCTTAAGGAGTCCGGGTTCCCGGGAATGAAGGTTTTACAGTATGGTTTTACAAGCTGGGATAGTTGTTATGTTAACCATAGACATATCAATAACTGTGTCGTTTACACCGGAACTCATGACAATACCCCTACAAGGGCATGGGTTGAAGAGATAAATGACGGTGAGAGGAGCTTTTGCAGAAGATATATCAATTCTCAGAATTCCGATTACGGACAGCTTGTATGGGATATTATCAGAGAAGCATACAGGTCGGTAGCAGACCTTTGCATCATACCGCTTCAGGATTATCTGTGTCTGGGCAGGGAAGCAAGACTCAATACCCCCGGCACATCAGATGGCAATTGGGAATGGAGGCTTAAACCCAATTTTCTGTCCGAGGATCTTAAGAGAAGCATAAGAGAAATGACGGAATTGTACAGTCGCGTACCAAAGATACCGGAGGACTGAATATGACAGACAGTGAGCGGAAACTCGGTTTATTAAGGCTTGTAAACGGCTTACTTGTTTTTGTGTTAGTATTAACCGCTATACTAATAGGATTCGTGATAAAAGACGACTGGATAAGTCCGAGGGTGGATTATACGGTTTCGCTTGATGATGGATGGACACGTATAAATGCTGACGGAACCGAAGAAGAGGTATCAGGAAGATTCAGTATCGGAAAGACTGATCCGGTTACATTTTACAGGACTTTGCCGGATTTTATCGGATACAAGGATCTATTAAGGATCAAATGCCCTTATACTACCGTGGATGCATATATAGACGGCGAACTCATATATCATGCCGGTCCCGCAAAACTCGGTCATATAACTACTACGTTAGGTAATGTATTTGCACTTATTCCGCTGGAAAGGGAATACGCAGGTAAGGATATATATATTACCGTAGAACCCAGGCATTATCATTTTGAGGTCATTATAAAGGACGCAGCGATCACCACGATGTCTACATATGCACTTATGAGAGTATATGAGTGCATACCTTATGGTCTGATCTGTGTGATCCTGATCATCATAAGTGTAATCTCGATCGTTCTTTTTGGAGTATTTAAGGCATCATCCAGGATAAAACAAAATGATCTTTACAAGGGATTCTTTCATCTGGCCATGTTTGGCTTTAGTGCTGTTGCATGGATAATCGCAGATTATCATATTGCGGGTATGCTGACGGGCAGGATGGTCTTATCGGGCATTATAAACTATATCGGTTTTATGCTCTGTCCGTTTATGTTTGCGGGTATCCTCATCCATGTATTCGGAAATAATAAGTTCTTCAGGATACTGTTTATTCTTTCCGAACTAAATTTTGTGATCCAGATGATCCTGTTTTTTGCAGGAATCATCGACCTGCCGGATGGCCTTATAGTATCGCAGTGTATCTCAATGCTGATAATCATAGGGATGGTTTATTTCGGCCTTACGATGATGAAGAATATGGCAGACAAAAATGTGATGCTTCTGGCACTTCCGACATCGCTGTTTGTTGTTTTTTCTTTTATCGCTGCGATCGCCTATGCTCTTAACGGGGAATGGATGTTGTGCGTGGCGCTGGCAATGACGTTTTTTGCTTTTACCGTAATAACCTATCTGCTGATCAATCTGTGGGCTTCGCTAAAGACAAATATTGAACTGGACCAGATCAAAAAGATAGCTTATCTCGATGATATGACAGGCCTTGAAAACAGAAGAGCTTATGATGATTACGTTGATGAACTGACCCAAAAAGCCGAGGCCGGTAACAAGGATATGCTTCTGTCTACCATAGTACTTGATGTTAACGGTCTTAAGAAGACAAATGATATATACGGACACGCCGCGGGAGATGAGCTCATTATCGGCTCTTCAAACTGTATCAAGGAGGCTTTCGGAGATCTCGGAAGGTGTTTCAGGACCGGAGGCGATGAATTTGTGGTAATAGCCGATATGCCATATAAACAGTTTATAGAAAGAGCTCTGATCTTAAACGAAGGTCTTACGACGTGGACCGGTGAATACGTTAAAGGTATTTCAATTTCCCTGGGTAATGCCGACAGAAATGAATTTCCGGAATTCTCCATTCAGGAACTGCTTGATATGGCTGACAAGCGGATGTATGAGAACAAGCAGAACTATTATGGGAGCCAGCTTATAGTGGACGATCCTTCGTACAGCACCGATCCCAATGATCCCAAGAGTAAACGTAAATTCCGCTATGTCGATAACTTTGCTCTTACCAAATATACCATGCCCATCATACGTCAGATGGCGGAAGTCATACCGGGCGGTTTTTTCATATATCGTGAAGATTCAACCAGAGAACTCATTTATCAGAACAGAAAGGTACTGGAGATATACGGATGCAGCAGCCTCGACGAATTTAAAGATCTGACAGGATATACATTTAAGGGTATGGTTCATCCTGATGATTTTGACAAGATCCAGAATTCAATAGATAACCAGATCGATTCCGAACTCGGTGACGGAATGGATCATGTCATATACAGGATAGTCAGAAAGGACGGGCAGGTCAGACTTGTTGACGATTACGGCCATTACAGTCATTCCCAGGACTTTGGAGATATATACTATGTATTTATAAGCGATATCACGGATACTCGAGGAAGAAATTATTAAGGGAATTATTCAGCCGGTAATACCGGCTAAGGATATACCGGTAAAATAAGCCCCATGATCTAAAGTGATCATGGGGCTTTTATGAGCTGGAAATCGGACTTGAACCGACGACCTACTGATTACGAATCAGTTGCGCTACCAACTGCGCTATTCCAGCTTGTGATGACGAAAAGTATCTTCGACAACTTTGATATTATATATGATTTAGAACCTGTTTGCAACAATTAGAAGACCGGTTTAAATTGTTCTTATATCATAAGGCGTGCTCTGGTAAACGTAGAAGTTAAGCCAGTTTGAATACAAAAGCTGCCCGGTGGATCGCCAGTTTACAACAGGCGGTTTTGAAGGATCGTCATCGGGAAAATAGTTTTTGGGTATCCCGGGATCCATCCCTTTGCCCAGGTCTCTTTCGTATTCCAGTTTTAAAGTATCAACGTCATATTCCGCATGGCACGTAACGAAGAATCTGTGAGAGTCTACGGATTTTCCTATCGTAAATCCGGCTTCGTCTGATACTGCCATGATCTCCAGGTCGGAGATCTTTTCAAGATCTTCTAAATGCACATCGATACCTCTCGACTGAGGAGCATAGAAGATATCATCGAATCCTCTGAAAAGAGGAGATGTTGGCTTTAACATACGATGAGGATATATCCCGCTCAGTTTTTCGGGCAGATGATAAGGCGATATATCGTAGAAATAATAAAGGCCGGCATATGCTCCCCAACACAGGAAATATGTACAGTGAACATGTGTAGTCGACCAGTCCATTATCGTACAAAGTTCATCCCAGTAAGCAACATCTTCAAATGCAAAATTTTCAAGAGGTGCACCGGTTATGATCATTCCGTCAAATTTACGGTCTTTTATCTCATCAAAGGTACGGTAGAAGGTCTGGAGATGCTCATGATCTGTATGCTGAGGTGTATAACTGGCAGTCTGTAAAAACTCCGCATCGATCTGAAGAGGAGTGTTGGACAGTTTTCTCAGAAGCTGCGTTTCGGTGACTATCTTGGTAGGCATCAGATTCAGGATAAGAATGTTCAAGGGCCTGATATCCTGATGCATAGCCCTGAATTCAGTCATTACAAATATGTTTTCGCTTTCCAGTATCTCAGTAGCGGGAAGCTGATCGGGTATTTTGATTGGCATAATAAATCTCCGTTATTTTTAATCACTCATACTATATTATCACAATTCGGAGATGTCGCAAGTTGTAAGTTTTTCTTGTTTTTTGCCCTGTAAAAAAGTATACTAATTGTTGGATATTATATGGGGTGAACTACATGATGGAAACAACATACCAAAAAGAAAAAGTGAATAATGAAGTTGAGTGGTGTCAGATATATGATATCGATCTCAAGGAAAAGATAGAGAAAGTGCTTTTGAAGAACAGGGTATCGTATTGTATATTGTTCGAAAAACCGAGACTTTTCTCGAGTGATAAAAGAGAAAAATATGTTTTTTGCGTAAATGCACTGCAAAAAGAGACCGCAGATAATGCAATAGCTGAAATCGGAGATCTCGAAAGCCTTAAGGGAAAGATCAGTTTTCTCAATCGTAAAGTTGAAAAAACATATATATAGGTAATTGTTATGTCGCAGTGTGATACTTGCAGTAATTACGTTTATGATGAAGAGTATGATGATTATATGTGCATGGTAGACATAGACGAGGATGAAATGGCGAGAAGTTTCACCGATTCCCATTATTCCTGCGCATACTATTCATACGATAATGAATATGACGTGGTAAAGCATCAGATGTAAAAAGATATAAGCCCCCCGGTTCGTAAGAATCGGGGGTTTAGTATTTTAACTGACTTTTTCTTTATATTCCTTTCCGGAGTTTTTGGTATCCGCGTTTGAGGTTTCGTCTTTATTTAAGGCTTTTTGCGCCGTTGAGAGCATAAGCTTGATACGGTTTAACTGATTTACTTCACTGGCGCCGGGATCGTAATCGATAGCTACGATATTTGCACCCGGATAGTTGTGACGTATCTGTTTTATAACCCCCTTACCCACAACATGGTTTGGAAGGCAGCCAAAAGGCTGGGTACATACTATGTTACTTACTCCGTGATGTATGAGTTCTATCATTTCGCCCGTAAGAAACCACCCTTCACCGGTCTGATTGCCCAGATCAACTATGGTCTTTGCATAATCCTTGGTCGTATAGATACTTATCGGAGCATCGAAGTGCTCACTTTTGTTCAGTTCATCTACAGCAGCGGATCTTAGCCATTCGATAGCGCTTATTCCGATCTTACTTACGATCTTGGTCTTAACGGAAGTTCCCAAATGATCGGCTTTGTATATCTGATTGTAGAAACAGTAGAGCATGAAGTCCATAAGATCCGGACAAACCGCTTCCGCACCCTCTGATTCTAACAGATCTACGAGATAGTTGTTTGCAAAAGGAGCAAACTTAACGAGTATTTCACCGACTATGCCTACCCTGGGTTTTTTGACATCTGTTATCGGAATGGCATCAAAATCCCTTACCATCTGTCTGCAGAGATTTCTGAATCTGGCTATGCTGTGATGTTTTCCGTTTATATAATCTATGCTCTTTTGAATCCATTCCTGATGCAGCTTTTCTGTACTGCCGGGGGTGACCTCATAAGGTCTCATGCGGTAGATGCATCTCATCATTATATCGCCGAATACGCATGCGAAGGATGCTTTTATGAGCATCTCGGTATTAATATGGAATCCGGGATTGGTTTCTATCGATCCCAGATTGAGTGATATTACCGGAACCTGATCCATGCCTGCTTTGTGGAGCGCGCGTCTTATGAAACCTACATAGTTGGTAGCACGGCATCCGCCGCCTGTCTGTGTCATAAGAAGGGCAGTGTGGTCAAGATCATATTTTCCTGATTCAAGTGCATTCATAAACTGTCCGACAACACACAGGGAAGGATAGCATGCATCGTTATTTACATATTTAAGACCGGCGTCTATGGCCGCACGGTTGTCGTTGTCCATGACTTCCACATTGTATCCGCAGGCTGCAAATGCGGGACCTAACAGATCCATGTGGATGGGAGATAACTGCGGTACGAGTATTGTATATTTTGCACGCATTTCTTCGGTAAATATTACACGGTTGTGGGCTGCGGATCCTGTATGTCTCGTTATGTTTTTCTTTTTGCGTTCGTTGATCGCGCTGATCAGACTTCTTATGCGGATGCGTACAGCGCCGAGATTGTTGATCTCGTCTATCTTTAAGCATGTATAGATCTTACCCGAAGCCTGGAGTATATCATTTACCTGGTCTGTCGTGACTGCATCGAGGCCGCACCCGAAGGAATTAAGCTGTACCACATCGAGGTCTTCTCTGGTCGTTGAATAAGTGGCTGCTGCATAAAGCCGGGAGTGATACATCCACTGATCCGAAACGATAAGAGGCCTGTCGGGATGTCCCAGATGCGATACACTGTCTTCGGTAAGTACGGCAAAACCGTAAGAAGTGATAAGCTCCGGAATGCCGTGATTGATCTCGGGATCCAAGTGATAAGGACGTCCGGCCAGGATTATCCCGTGGACGTTGTTATCTTCCATGTATTTAAGTGCATCTTCACCTGCTTTTTTGACATCATCCCTGGCTCTTTGCTGTTCTTCCCATGCTTTGGCGCAGGCTGATTGTATCTCATCGACCGGAATTTCCTGAAACTCATCGCACAGTGCCTGTGTAACGGTTTCCAAAGAACTAAAGGACATGAAAGGATTGCGGAGTCTGACTTTACCGCCCGTGATCTCTTCGACATTGTTTTTGATGTTCTCAGAGTAGGAAGTGACGATGGGACAGTTGTAGTGATTGGTACTTCCCTCGACTTCGTTTCTTTCATAGAAGAGTCCGGGGTAGAATATGAAATCCGTATGAGCATGCTTTATGAGCCATGATACATGGCCGTGAGCAAGTTTGGCAGGATAACATTCGGACTCCGAAGGTATGGACTCTATGCCCATTTCATAGATGGATCTTGTTGATAAGGGGGAGAGTACCACACTGTATTTAAGCTCTTTGAAAAATACAGCCCAGAACGGATAATTTTCATACATATTAAGGACGCGGGGAATACCTACGACTCCGCGGACTGCTTCGTCTTCGGGCAGAGGTTCGTATCCGAAAATTCTCTTTAGTTTGTAGTCAAAAAGGTTGGGGATCCCGGTATTCTTTTTTTCCTTACCGAGCCCCCGCTCGCAGCGGTTGCCCGAAATGAATTGTCTTCCGCCGGAGAACCTGTTTATGGTAAGTCTGCAGCTGTTGGTACAGCCCTTGCACTTGGCCATGCTGGTCTCGTATTTAAGTTCGTTTATCTGCTTCATTGAGAGCATGGAAGACTGATAGCCCTCCTCATAGCGTTCTCTAGCTATAAGAGCAGCACCGAATGCACCCATGATACCTGCGATATCGGGGCGGATGGCTTCACATCCCGCTATTGTCTCAAAACTTTTTAATACCGCATCGTTATAGAAGGTTCCTCCCTGAACGACTATGTGTCTGCCAAGAGAAGAGGCATCTGATACCTTGATGACCTTGAAAAGAGCATTCTTTATGACGGAATAAGCAAGCCCCGCGGAAATATCAGCAACGGAAGCACCTTCCTTTTGTGCCTGTTTAACCTTGGAATTCATAAATACCGTACATCTGGTTCCGAGGTCGATCGGGTGCTCTGCAAATAATGCGGCCTTGGCAAAATCCTCAACGCTGTAATTAAGTGACTTGGCAAAAGTCTCTATGAAGGATCCGCAACCCGAAGAGCAGGCTTCGTTCAGCTGTACGGTATCAACGCTGTGGTTCTTGATCTTGATGCATTTCATGTCCTGTCCGCCGATGTCTAAGATACAGTCTACATCGGGATCAAAGAAGGCGGCGGCCTTGTAATGTGCGACAGTCTCGACTTCACCGTCATCAAGCATGAGAGCGGCTTTGATGAGTGCCTCTCCGTAACCTGTTGAGCAGGCCCTCGATATTACGGCTCCTTCGGGAAGTATATCCTCGATCTCCTGAATGGATCTGATACAGGTCTTTAGAGGAGAACCGTCATTTCCGGAATAAAAAGAATACAAAAGAGAACCGTCTTCTCCGATAAGAGCGGTCTTAGTGGTTGTTGAGCCGGCATCTATTCCAAGAAACAGTTTACCTGTGTATGAACCGATATCTCCGCGGACGATCTTGTATTTGCTTTGCCTGTCGCAGAAAGCATCATATTCCGCATTGCTTGCAAAAAGAGGATCAAGCCTTGCTACTTCAAAATCCATATGGATCTCTTTGGACAGTTTATCAGCCATTTCCTCCATGGTGTAATGAACATCTTCTTTTGCGCAAAGGGCTGAGCCGATAGCTGCAAAGAGGTGTGAATTATCGGTATCTATAGTATGCTCGTCGTCAAGATGAAGAGTCCTGATGAAGGCAGCTTTTAACTGATCGAGGAAGTGTAGAGGACCGCCAAGAAAAGCAACATGTCCTCGGATGGGCTTACCGCAGGCCAGTCCGGATATCGTCTGGTTGACCACTGCCTGGAAGATTGATGCTGCCAGGTCTTCCTTGGTAGCACCCTCGTTGATGAGGGGCTGTATGTCGGTCTTGGCAAATACACCGCATCTTGCAGCGATGTTATATAAAGAATTATAACCGCGGGCATATTCGTTTAATCCTGCCGCATCGGTCTGTAACAGAGAAGCCATCTGGTCTATGAAAGAGCCTGTACCACCGGCGCATATACCGTTCATACGCTGTTCTACGTTACCATCTTCAAAGTAGATGATCTTGGCATCTTCTCCTCCGAGTTCGATCGCAACATCGGTCTGCGGAGCATATTTTTCAAGTGTTGTTGCCACCGCTATGACTTCCTGGGTAAACGGGACCTCGAGATGATTTGCAAGAGTAAGACCGCCCGAACCCGTTATCATGGGGTGTACGGTTACGTTTCCGAGTTTTTCGGAAGCCTCTTTCAAAAGATTTCTCAAAGCATTCTGTATATCGGCATAGTGTCTTACATAATCCGAAAAAACAAGTTCACCTTCCGGATCAAGTAAAGCTATCTTTACAGTCGTTGAACCTATGTCGATTCCAAGTGTGTATTGCATGTCATCTGCTCCTGATCAATGTTTATGCCTGAAACTTACTGAAATTCGGTATAATTTCTTTTCTTATTTTATACTTGTATAATTAAAGCATCATTTGGCATTATAAAGCCCGTTTATACAAAAAGCAATCGACCAAATCATTACTTTTTTATAAACAGTAAAAGACATATTCGTCATTTTGTGGTAAAATAATCTAAATCAAACTGTGTTTGATGGTAAAAATTGCCATCATGGCAGGAAGGAGGAGAGCATATGCTTTCAACACTAATACCCCTATTTGACCAAAATAAGAGCGTTACAGCATATTCCCTGTTCACGCTTAAAAAGAATTATCTGTTAAATCCGACATCTGTAGGTATAGCTGCATTTGACGGTGCGGGAACCATAGCGGGACTCGAAGTATTAAATAATATAGGTCTTGAGACATTATCGGACGATAAAGAGGTTTTTGTGGAAGTTAACCACATTTCCATATATTCGGATATAGCAAGCCAGTGTAAGGTTCCGAACGAAAGAGTGGTACTTCTGTTAAGCACAAGGATAAAACCTACCGAGGAGATCATAAAGCGCGTGGAAGAACTTAAAGGACAGGGATTTAAACTGGCCATGCGTAAACTTGCAGTCAGTGATTTTGAGGCATATACCCCTATACTCAGATTGCTTGATTATGTTCTTCTTAATCATGCAAGGATCGATATAAGTAAGGCTCAGATCTATTTCGGAAAGCTTTTCCCGAATATTGAGCTTTGTGCAGTTAATGTAAATACTCAGGAGGATTTCGACAAGTTAACAGATAATGGCGGATATAAGTATTACGAGGGTGCTTTTTTCCGTGTTCCCCATGTTAAGACCGATACCGAGATCGCTCCCTTGAAGGTCAATTACATTGAACTCCTTAATGTTATAAATGATATCGATTTTGATCTCGAAGATGCCGCAGATGTTATCAGCCGAGATGCCGCTCTTGTAATTTCACTTCTTAAGATCGCCAACAGGCTGTCAAGAAATTCGGAGATCACTTCCGTTAAGCATGCCTGTGCGATGATAGGACAGAAGGAACTGAAACGCTGGATCAATACCGCAGTTACCGAAGCTCTTTGTGCGGACAGACCCAATGAGATCATACGTATGGTAATGATCAGGGCCAAATTTGCGCAGGAGATCGCGCCGTTATTTGATTTTGCAATGGATGCCGATGAACTGTTCCTGATGGGACTTTTCAGTATGCTTGACATCATGCTCGAGAAACCTATGGAAGAAGCTCTTGACATGGTAGTTGTTGCCAAAGAGATCAGAGAATCCCTTCTTACCGATAACGGTAAATATTCGGAAGTCATGAGCTTTATAAGAGGATATGAAGCTGCTGACTGGACAGAGGTTTCAAGAGTAATGCTTCTTAGGAACATTTCCGAGAAACAGATTGAGGATAAATATATTGAATCACTCAAGTGGTATCATGATATGTTCGGACTTACCGAAAGCGGAAACTGATCTTAGTGGAGTTATATACAGTTATATAAAAGTTATATAAATAAACCAGCGGATTTTGTATGAACACAGTTAATGAGATAAATGAAAATCTGATCCCCTCCCGGTTGTCACGTCTAAAGGACGTGATGCATAAGGAGGGGATTACCATGTATATGGTTCCCACCGCAGATCCCCATGACTCTGAGTATGTCGGGGAACATTATAAATTCAGGGAATATCTGTCCGGATTTACCGGCTCGAACGGGACACTTATCGTAACCGACAAAGAGACGGGCCTTTGGACGGACGGAAGATATTTTATTCAGGCAGAGAATGAACTTAAAGGCAGCGGTATCACTCTTTTTAAAATGGGCGAAAAAGATGTTCCCACCGTCAAAGAATACATTCGGTCCAATTTAAAAAAAGATGATGTATTCGGTATAGACGGACGAATCCTTAATACAAGGGATGGTATATCTTTTGAGGGCATAGTTAAAGAGCGTGAAGCGATCATGCGTTCCGATATCGATCTTGCAGACGAAGTCTGGGAGGGAAGACCAAAGATAAAGTCATATCCCGTAACGATACTTGGCGATGAGATAACCGGAGAAAACACGGGCTCCAGGATAAAAAGAGTTCGTGAAAAGATCCAAAAAGCCGGAGCAGATGCATATATACTGTCAAGACTTGATGATATATGCTGGCTTATGAACATAAGAGGCAGGGATATCGAATGCAATCCGGTAGTGCAGTCGTATGTGTATATGACTATGGACGAAGTCCATATATTTATTTTGGACTCCGCGCTTACCGATGAAGCACGAGTTTATTTTTTGTCCAATGATATCTGCATTCATCCATATGATGAGATAATTCCCTTTTTGAAAAAAGAAATATCGTCAAAAAAAGATTCTGCAAAGGATAAGTTTAAAGTTTACGCGGATCTGAGGGCAGTTAACTATGCGGTTTATACCTGTATCAAAACCGCCGGAACTTACGATGAGACGAATAACAGGGTGATCATAAAAGATAAACCCAATCCTACTGAACTCATGGAAGCCGTAAGGAACGAAACGGAACTTAAGAATATAAGGGAAACATATTTGCGGGATTCCGCGGCTTTGACGAGATTCCTGTTCGGGCTGAAAAAGGATATCCGTGACGGTAAACTTATCGATGAATATACAGCGGCGATGCGGCTCGATGACATGCGTGCAAGGCTTCAGGGGTTTATGGAATTATCTTTTCCGACCATAAGTGCTTACGGGGCAAATGCTGCGATGATGCATTACGAGGCAACTGAATGTGATCATTCCGATATCAGGCCCGAGGGTATGTATCTTGTAGACAGTGGAGGACAGTATCTGGGCGGAACTACAGATGTTACCAGAACCATAGCGCTTGGCCCGGTGACCGATGAGATGCGCAGGGATTTCACTCTGGTATGCGTGGGAATGCTAAAACTTGCGGACTCTGTATTTATGGAGGGGTGTACGGGAAGAAATCTCGATATTCTTGCCCGCGGCGCGCTCTGGAAATACGGAACCGATTATAAATGCGGTACGGGACACGGAGTCGGTTATATACTCGGAGTACATACCGGACCTCAGAATATCAGATACAGATATAACGAAAGAGTACGTGAAGAGGTCTTGAAGGCGGGTATGACCTTATCGGATGAACCCGGTGTATATATAGAAGGCAAATACGGTATAAGGACGGAGAATATTCTTGAAGTAAAGGATGCATTTGAAAATTCCGACGGACGTTTCCTTAAGTTTGAGCACCTGACATATGTTCCGATCGACCTTGAACTTATAGACACTTCTTACATGGAAAAAAGTGATGTGGAACGGCTTAACCGTTACCATGAAAGTGTCAGGGAGAAACTGTACGGCTATATGGAAACGGAAGAAGAGAGAATATGGCTTGAGAGAGCAACTGCTTCTGTAACATTGTGACCAATGCTCTGCCCATAAATTAACGATTTTTTAACAAGTTCGTTGTTGCTATCCAAAACAAAAAGAGATATTATATAGGACGGTGGTCGTAAGAAATTACGGCGTGTAATAACATTCTTTACAAGAAGAGGAGAAAAAATATGGCAATCGATTTAACTCAGTATGGTATCACAGACGTTACCGAGATCATTTACAACCCCTCATACGAATTCCTGTATGAAGAGGAAATGAAGGAAGGCCTTACAGGCTATGACAAGGGCGTACTTACCGAGCTTGACGCAGTTAATGTTATGACAGGCGTTTATACCGGTCGTTCTCCTAAAGACAAATACATCGTTATGGATGAGAACTCCAAAGACACTGTTTGGTGGACTTCAGACGAGTATAAGAACGACAATCATCCCATGGATCAGAAGACATGGGAAACCGTTAAGGAAATGGCTAAGAAGCAGCTTTCCGGAAAGAGACTTTTCGTAGCTGATGCGTTCTGTGGTGCAAACAAGGACAGCCGCATGGCAGTTCGTTTCATCATGGAAGTTGCTTGGCAGGCACATTTCGTTAAGAATATGTTCATCCAGCCTACAGCAGAAGAGCAGGAGAACTTCAAGCCCGATTTCGTTGTTTACACAGCATCCAAGGCAAAAGTTGACAATTATAAGGAACTTGGCATCAACTCCGAGACATGTGTAGCTTTCAACATCACTTCCAAAGAGCAGGTTATCTTAAATACATGGTACGGCGGAGAGATGAAGAAGGGTATGTTCTCCATGATGAACTACTTCCTTCCTCTTAAGGGTATGGCTTCCATGCACTGCTCAGCTAATACTGATATGGATGGAAAGCATACAGCAATCTTCTTTGGTCTTTCAGGAACAGGTAAGACCACACTTTCAACAGATCCCAAGAGACTTCTTATCGGTGATGATGAGCACGGCTGGGATGACAACGGTGTATTCAACCTTGAAGGCGGATGCTATGCCAAGGTTATCAACCTTGATAAGGAATCAGAGCCCGACATCTACAATGCGATCAAGAGAAATGCACTTCTTGAGAACGTTACCGTAGATGCTGCAGGCAAGATCGATTTCGCAGACAAGAGCGTTACAGAGAATACCCGTGTATCATATCCTATCGAGCATATCGAGAAGATCGCAAAGAATGTTAACAAGATCTCATCAGGTCCTGATGCAGAGAACGTTATCTTCCTTTCAGCAGATGCATTCGGAGTACTTCCTCCTGTATCCATCCTTGATCCCGAGCAGACACAGTATTACTTCTTAAGCGGATTCACAGCTAAGCTTGCAGGTACAGAGCGTGGAATCACCGAACCTACACCTACATTCTCAGCTTGCTTCGGACAGGCTTTCCTTGAACTTCATCCTACCAAATATGGTGAGGAACTCGTTAAGAAGATGAAGAAGAGCGGAGCTAAGGCTTATCTTGTTAACACAGGATGGAACGGAACAGGTAAGAGAATCTCAATTAAGGATACCAGAGGTATCATCGATGCCATCTTGAACGGTGATGTTCTTAAGGCACCCACAAAGACTATTCCTTACTTCAACTTCGTTGTTCCTACAGAGCTTCCCGGTGTTGATCCTGCTATCCTTGATCCCAGAGATACATATGCTAATGCTTCTGATTGGGAAGAGAAGGCTAAGGATCTTGCATCAAGATTCCAGAAGAACTTCGTTAAGTATGAGGGTAATGAGGCCGGTAAGGCACTTGTTAAGGCAGGTCCTCAGCTTTAATCTTAAGATTCTTAATAAAAGATACTTAAAACTATTCGAACCGCGGCCAAAAATGGTCGCGGTTCTTGTATTTTATGCTCTCAGGTATTGTTATTTTCTTAATAAAGTGCTACATTATATTTTAGTTTGAATTTAGAAGTATTTATAATTTTTTAAGATTCATGATTGAGTATGACCGCTTCTTAAACCAAATATTGAATGGATACCGCACTAATTATGACGTGAGCGTACATGATGACGGCGATGATCTGGTCGCAACTGCCGAATCCCATGTGAGGCAGGGACAACATGTAGTTTTTAAGGAGTTTGAGATGTGGTCTGCTAACGACGATGAATATGTATATGTTTTCCGTATACCTCATCTGACAGCGGAACTTGTCCAAAATGCCATAAGCAGAGCATATGACGACGGATTCCCCAAGATCAAACTCGATCATGTTGATTTTAAACATCAGCACATGTGCACCAGACTGGTAGCATTGTTTTTATTTGATGATGCTGATGAAGATGCTCTTACCGCAATACGTAAGTGCAAGATTTACAAAAGTTTTCAATTTTCGCTGAAAGGATGGATGGAGATGCATACCGCAGGCATCTGTTTAGCCGATGAGAGGGTCATTTCCAACCGTTACGGCAGGGAAACAGCGAAATTTTTGAAAATGCATGCCAAGCATTATGCCAAGCATGTAGAATCTATAAACTAACTTGGGAAAAGGAGATTAAACAACATGAATGGTTTATTACTTCTGATCATCTGTGTTGCCCTTCTTGTTTGCGGCTACATCTTTTACGGTGGATGGCTTTGCAAGCAGTGGGGTGTAGGTGAGAGTAATGAGGAAACTCCTGCTCACACCGTAGACGACGGCGGCGTGGATTATGTTCCTGCCAAGGCTGCTGTCCTGATGGGTCATCATTTCTCATCAATCGCAGGCGCAGGCCCTATAACCGGACCTATCAGTGCTGCAGGTTTGGGATTTGGCTGGCTCGCTTGCTGTATCTGGATCGTACTCGGTGGTATTTTCTTCGGTGGCGTACATGATATGGGTGCTCTTTTTGCATCTGTTCGTCACGGCGGAAAGTCTATCGGTGAGGTTATCTCACTCAACATGTCCAGACGTGCCAAGAAACTCTTTATTACATTTGCTTATCTGACACTGATCCTTGTCGTTGCTGCATTTGCTTCTATCGTTGCTACTACATTTAAGGCAACTTACGATGATGCCGGTGTTCTTGATAAGGCAGCTTCCGCAACTAACGCTCAGGTTGCTATGGTATCCCTGCTGTTCATCCTGATCGCTATCGTTTTCGGTTTTGCTGTATACCGTAGAAATGTTCCTATGGGCATTGCTACCATTATCGGCGTTGTTGCAATTGTTCTTATAATCATCATCGGCCTTAACTTCCATCCTATATATCTCTCTGAGAAGACATGGATGTGGGTTGTTGGTGTTTATATAACAATAGCCAGCGTAACTCCGGTTTGGATCCTGTTACAGCCCAGAGATTACCTTTCAAGCTTCCTGCTTTATGCAATGCTTGTTATCGCGATCATAGCTGTATTTGTAGCTCATCCTTCAATGGATGCTCTTCCGGTGATCCAGTCCGCAGAGTCTACCAAGCCGGTATTCCCCGTACTGTTCACAACTATCGCCTGCGGTGCTATCTCAGGTTTCCATTCACTGGTTTCTTCAGGTACTACATCCAAGCAGCTCGATAAGGAAAAAGACGCAAAGCCTATCGCTTACGGCGGAATGCTTCTTGAGTGCGTACTTGCAGTTGCTACACTTGTAGCTGTAGCTTATGCATACAAGTACAACGCAGCTAATCCCGATGCTCCTCTTACAGGTGCAACAGCAATCTTCGGCGGTGGTCTTGCACATATGATCGATGATGCTATACCGGGAACATTTACAGTTCTTAACATCCTGCTCGTACTTACATATTCTGCTTTCTGTCTTACATCTCTGGATACTGCAACACGTCTTGCACGTTTTATGTTCCAGGAGTTCTGGATCGATTCAGACCAGGGTGAGACAGCAGAGAATGTTACAGGATACAAGAAAGTACTTTGCAATCCTTATGTAGCAACTGTCATTACCGTTGTACTCGGCATCCTGCTTGGTCTTAACGGTTATGCTAAGATCTGGGCATTGTTCGGATCAGCAAACCAGTTGCTTGCAGCTATAGGTCTTCTTGCAGTAGCTACATGGCTCGGAAATGTAGGCAAGAACAATAAGATGGTAGTAATCCCCATGGCATTCATGCTTTGTGTTACTATCGCATCACTTATCATCAATACCAAAGACCAGATCGCAGTTATCGCCGGTGGCGAAGCAGACTGGGGTCCCTGGGTACAGGCTATTGTTGGTGTCCTTCTTATAGTTCTGGCTGTTATCCTTGCTATCGAAGGCGTTCAGCATATAATGAAGCCCAAGGCTAAGGCAGCAGCATAAGATTCTTACAAATAAGTTTTATTCAGACCTCCGGAAAGTTGTCCGGAGGTCTGTTTTTGTGTTAGAATATTCCCTGTATGTTAAGCATATTGAGGAGGATGAAAATATGCCAAAAGATCCCAATATATTTGATCAGAATCCGGTTTCAAAATTTAATGCCGGAAAGATAGGACGTACCTTTGGACTTATTGTGCTTGGCGTTGTGATCGCATCTATGATCTTCAGGTGCTTTTACAGTGTTGACGAACAGAGCAATGCCGTCGTAACACAGTTTGGACGGGTTGTACGTGTAGATACCGCGGGCTTTTATTTTAAGGCTCCCTGGCAGAATGTTAATCAGGTGGATATGACAACACACGGTACAAGTATAGGTTATATAATCGACGGTGATTCCCAGAAAGGTTCATATGATGTGGATGCTGATGATGCCATCATGATCACATCCGATTTTAACCTGCTTGATATCGATTTTTATATTGAATACAGGGTGTCAGATCCCATTGCCTATGTGTATAACGCTGAGGATCCCGAAGGGGTTCTGAGAAATATCGCACTCGCCAACATAAGGACCATGGTTTCCAACTATACAGTTGATGAAGCAATGACTACCGGAAAGGGACAACTGCAGGGCGATATCAAGGAAGCAATACTCAGTTCTCTGAGCAATCATGAGATAGGTCTGACGGTAGTTAATATCACCATACAGGATTCAAATCCCCCTACGGATACGATCTCTGCAGCATTTAAGGCTGTTGAAACTGCCAAGCAGGGTGCGGATACCGCAATGAATCAGGCATATCAGTATCAGAACCAGCAGATCCCTTCGGCAGAAGCTAATGCGGATGCGATCATCCAGAAGGCCAATGCTTATAAGGAAGCCAGAATCGCCGAAGCAGAGGGCCAGGTTGCCAGATTCAATGATATGTATGAGGAATACAAAAAATTCCCTACGATCACCAAGAAGAGAATTTTCTTTGAGAAGATGGAAGAGATACTTCCGGATCTTAAGGTCATCATAACGGACGGAGATACGCAGACCATGCTTCCGCTTGAAAGTTTTATGGGCAGTGATGAATCTACAGATGCAGGAAGCGCGGATTCTTATGCGACGAGCACTACAGGGGAGGAGTGATATTATGAAAAAGATAAGCAAGATTTCCATAATCGTGATCCTGGCCGTAGTAGCTTTGATCATATTTATGTCCGCAACCTTCAGCGTTTCAACGAATCAGGCTGCACTTATAGTAAGACTTGGAAAGATACAAAGAGTAGAGAGTAATACCGGTCTTCATTTAAGAACTCCTTTTGTTGAAGATGTCATCAAGGTGTATACAGGTGACTATCTTTATGATATTCCCACGTCCGATGTTATCACATCCGATAAGAAATCCATGATAGCGGACGATTATGTTATCTGGTCGGTTACCGATCCCGTTAAATACTATCAGACACTCGGCGCAGTAAAGGGTAGAGCGGAAGAACGTATCGAGGCGGCTGTATATAATGCTACCAAGAATACGATCTCATCCATGACACAGGAAAATATCATAGCTGCCAGGGGTAATGAACTTACCAGGATGATAACAAACGAGTCAAATACAGACATATCCCAATACGGAGTTGTGATAGAACTTGCCGAGATCAAGGCTCTTGATCTTCCCGACGATAATAAGGAAGCCGTATATGAGCGTATGATATCCGAGAGAAATAATATTGCTGCAGGATATACGGCACAGGGGCAGGCCGATGCTCAGAAGATAAGAAATGATACCGACAGACAGGTATCGGTAATCACGGCAAACGCCGAAAAAGAAGCTGCCAAGCTGGAGGCTGAAGGCGAGGCCGAATACATGAGGATTCTGTCCGATGCATATAAAGACGAGGAAAAAGCAGAGTTTTATAACTTCTTAAGAAGTATGGATGCACTTGATGCTCTTTCGGGAGGAAACAAGACTCTGATACTTGATAAAGAGTCTGAATTTGCCAGGATCCTTTATGGTGAATAAGACACAGATCTTTTAAACATAGAACAGATAAGATAACTAAATATTTAGCTTTATGCGATGATTTTGGGTTGAACAAAAGCAGCCGGGATAATATAATTATATTAACCTGGAATGTGCGATAATTCCTGTATTTTTGAACCTACAATACTTTAAACGGGATTCCGATACACAGAGTTGGATGTCAGGCCTACGTCGCGTAAGCGAAAAGCAGTGGAAGACAGAAAGTCTGTTGAGGTTGCCCACCTGGCTGATAGCTAGGAGTCAAAGAACAGGAACCGGCATCCCGGGGGTGAGAGTTACTATTCACTGTGAGTGTTGTGGATAGTAACCTTTTTTGTGTATGAAAAAAACCAGAAAAATATATGGATTTATAAATAACTTATCTTTGGCTTTTGGCAGAAAGAATGTTTCGGATTTTGCGGCTAGTGCTGCATTCTTTCTGTTCTTGTCGCTTATACCTCTTATGATACTTGTCTTCTCGATCATACCGTATACATTTGTGACCGAAGAGATGCTGATAAATCTGGTGGTTCAGTTTATGCCTGCGGCAATACAGCATTTTGTTATAGGTATAATAAGTGAGATATATGCCAGCTCGGCAGGAGTCCTTACTGTTTCGATAGTTGTTACACTATGGTCTGCAGGTAAGGGGATGCAGTCCCTTATACGAGGCTTAAATGTCATATACGAGATAGAGGAGAACCGGAGTTTCCTGGTTTTGCGAGCCATTGCCTGTATATATACGGTCATTATGATGGCTGCCGTTATCATCATGATGGGTTTACTTATGTTCGGACGTTTGATACTGAATATTATCCTAAGGCATTTTCCCCAGATACAGGAACTTAGCGATAAGATCCTGTCTTTAAGATATCCTGTGTCGATAGTGGTACTGATAATCATATTCACGGCTTTTTACTGTCTGGTTCCCAGCAAAAAGCAGCGTTTTACCAAACAACTTCCCGGTGCTGTCTTTTCGGGTATAGTATGGTCGGTCGCTTCGGGAGTGTTTTCGGTATATCTTAATATGTTTGACGGCTTTTCCACATACGGAAGTATGGCGACGATCATTATTTTCATGTTTTATATGTACATGATGATGTATATTATATTAATGGGCGCTTTCATAAATCACTGGCTGGGGCGCACAGACAATCAAACTTCCGCAGCTTAGCGGATAAAGGAGCAATTACTTATGAAAGAAAGAATTGACAAGCTTGGAGCACAGTTTAGTGAGGCATTGGCCAAGGTTTCGGACACGGAAGCACTTGAAAACTTGCGTCTGGAATTTATGAGCAAAAAAGGATATGTCTCCGATCTCATGAAAGAACTTGGCAAGGTTCCCAATGAGCAGAAAAAAGAAGTCGGACAGATGATCAACTCGTTTAAGCAGGAGATCACTGAAAGGTTTGACACGAAAAAAGAGGAACTTGTAAAACTTCAGGAACAGATGCTCATAGAATCGGCAGAAAGCTATGATGAGTCGCTTCCGACAGATTATCCCTGTGGTTCATATCATCCCATAACCCTGGTTCAGAGAGAACTTGAGGATATATTTGAGTCTATGGGATTCGATATAGAAGATTACAGCGAAGTTGTTACCGATTTTGAGTGCTTTGAGGGAGTTAATATTCCCAAATTCCATCCCGCACGTGACATGCAGGATACATATTATCTTACCAGTGCAAATCAGCTTCTTAAGTCTCATACATCTGCTGCACAGAATGCCATCTTACGTAAATACGGCGATGCTCTTAAAAAAGACGGACGTCCCATAAGAGCGGTCTTCCCGGGAAGATGTTTCAGAAACGAAGCTGTTGATGCTTCACACGATAATACTTTCTTCCAGATGGAAGGAGTAATGGTAGATAAGGATATATCCATTTCAAATCTTATTTATTTCATGAAGACCATGCTCTCCGAAGTGTTCGGAAGAGAAGTTACGGTTCGTCTTCGTCCGGGCTTTTTCCCTTTTGTGGAACCCGGATTTGAGCTTGATATCAAATGCTTAAACTGTGGCGGAACAGGATGTCCTTCATGCGGCAATTCAGGATGGCTTGAACTTTGCCCCTGCGGAATGATACATCCCAACGTACTTAAACTCGGCGGAATAAACACGGATGATGATCCGTTTGAATATACCGGTTTTGCTTTCGGACTCGGACTTACGCGTCTTGCGATGATGAAATACGGTGTAAAGGATATCAGGACATTCAATGACTGTGACCTTAATGCGTTGTCACAGTTCATAGGCTGACAGGATAAGCTAAAAGAGGAGATATAAAACCATGTATGTTTCAATGAATTGGATCAAAGATTTCGTCGATCTTGACGGAGAGGATATAGAGCAGCTGATACAGAGATTTACATTATCGACTGCGGAAGTTGAAGGAATTGAGTTTAAAGGCCGTAACGTTAAGGATGTGGTGGTAGGAGAGATCGTTTCGTGTGAAGATCATCCTGATTCCGACCATCTTCATGTTCTAAAAGTAGATGCGGGAGATCAGGTTTATGATGTGGTGTGCGGAGCACCCAATGCACGCCTTGGTATCAAGACTGCTTTTGTAAAAGTCGGCGGACAGGTCGGAGACATGAAGATCAAGGCTGCTAAACTTCGTGGGGTCGAATCTTTCGGTATGTGCTGTTCCGCAAAGGAACTTGGTATATCGGATGATCATTCCGGGATAATGGAGATCGATCCGTCGTATGCAAACGGAACCGATCTTAAGACCATATATCCGGTAGATGACGTTATATTTGAAGTTGATAACAAGTCTCTTACCAACCGTCCCGATCTTTGGGGACATTACGGGATGGCAAGAGAATTTGCCGCACTTACCGGTAAGACATTAAAAGAACTTCCCGTTAAGGAAAGTGATTATACCGGTGATGCCGAGGTTCCCGTAGAGATAAGGAACAAGGATCTGGTATTCAGATATTCATCGGTAAGGATTGAGAATATCACCAAAAACGTCAGTCCCGTTGAAATGCAGGTACGTCTGTATTATTGCGGCATGAGGGCAATAAATCTTCTTGCGGATATAACAAACTATATAATGCTCGAACTCGGTCAGCCTATGCATGCTTTTAACGGTGACAAGATGAGTAAGATAGTTGTAGATACTCCGAAAGAAGATATGAAGTTTACAACTCTTGACGGACAGGAGAGAGATATAACTACCGATACACTTATGATCTGGGACGGAGATGTTCCTACCGGTATAGCCGGCATCATGGGCGGACTTGATTCCGAGATCGTTGACGATACTCATTCCGTAATGCTTGAGTCAGCCAATTTTGACGGAGTATCTATTAGAAAAAGTGCATCACGTATGGGTCTTAGGACCGATGCTTCCGCCAGATATGAAAAGACTTTGGATCCCGAGATGACTATGACGGCTGTCAAGAGATTCATCAGGCTTTTGTTTGATGCGGATCCCGGAATGAAGTGCACTACAAACATAACTGATATATATGTTAAGAAGTACCCGGAACTTACGGTATCTTTTGACAAGAAGTTTATAGACAGATACACCGGAATAGATATCAGTTCGGATCAGATCGAAAAAACTCTTACAAATCTCGGATTTGCGATCACAAGAAACGGAGATGATTTTAAGGCAGGTATACCTTCGTGGAGAGCTACCAAGGATGTATCCATGAAGGCGGACATAGTTGAAGAGATCACCCGTATCTATGGTTATGATAACTTTGAGATCAAGACCACATTAAGTCCTATCATTCCTGCAAAGACCACCGTACGAAGATCTGAAGAAGACCGTATAAAGGATCTGCTCGTAAAGACATATAAATGCCATGAGATCCACACACGTGTATGGTGTGATCCCGACGCAATGAAGGATCTTGGTCTTACACCCGAGGATAATGTTAAGCTGCTTCAGGCTTCCGAGGAAAAAGGAACCGGTATCTTACGTACCTCAATGATGGAATGTTTGCTGCCTGCAGTTAAGCAGAACATGAACTTTGCAACAGAGTATGGCATATTCGAGATCGGACGTACATTCAAAGGAACAAAAGAAGACGGTACAGCCGATGAACACAGGAATATGGCTCTTTGTCTATACAGTAAGGACAGAAGTGAGAAAACGCTGTATGTTGAAGCTGTTCAGATAGTTAATGCCATTGTTTCACAGCTCAAGCACAAAAAGGCCGCATATGCAAAGACAGAGTGTTCACATGCATGGCAGCACCCCAAGAATACCGCAAATATTCTGGCAGACGGTAAGGTTATAGGTGTTCTCAATACCCTTTATCCCAGTGTCCGTACCAAAATAGCCAAGAATGCATATGTTGTATGTATTGAGATAGATATGGATGCACTGCTTGAAGTACCGGCTGCAGAACTTGAATACGCTCAACCCAGTATATATCCTACAGTGGATTATGACTTAAGTCTTGTTATACCTGAGGGTATAAGATTTGAGAGCATAGAAAAGTGCTGGAATGATCTTAAGATCAAGGAACTTAATAAGGTTTCCGTGATCGATATGTATGAGGCTTTGGATATAAAGAGTATCGCTGTAAGATTTTCTTTTGTCGCTCCGGACAGAACGCTTACAGGTGAAGAAGTACAGGGCAATATGGACAGGATAATAGAGAATCTGTCCAAACTTAACGTAAACCTTAAGGCGTGATAAGTTAAAACAGAAAGAGGCAGGATATGGAAACAAAGAATGCATGGGAAACATATGACAAAAAGACAATGAAGCAGGTTGAGAAACTCTCTGTGGACTATATCGATTTTATCAGTGAGTGTAAGACCGAACGAGAGTGCACCGACAGGATAGTCAATATCATTGAGGCTGCAGGATATCGCGAGTTAAACGAACTTATCGACAAGGGAACCAAGCTAAAAGCCGGAGATAAGGTATACAGCGTTCAGATGAACAAATCGGTGGTCATGTTCAAGATCGGCAAAAGACCGCTCACCCATGGTTTAAATATCTTGGGCGCACATATAGATTCCCCGAGACTTGATATCAAGCAGAATCCTTTGTATGAGGATACCGGAGTTGCATACCTTGACACTCATTATTACGGCGGTGTCAAGAAATACCAGTGGGTTACCATACCGCTTGCACTTCACGGAGTAGTTGTAAAAAAAGACGGTACGACAATAGAACTGAATATCGGTGAGGAACCTGAAGATCCGGTATTCTTTGTATCAGACCTTCTTATACATCTTGCGGCAGATCAGCTTGAGAAAAAAGGCTCCAAGGTTATCGAGGGTGAAGCGCTTGATATCATCATAGGCAGCAAGCCCCTTGTTATTAATGACAAAAAGGACAAGTCAAAAGGAACTGAATCAAAAGAAAAACCCAAAGATCCGGTCAAAGCCGGAATCATTAAGATACTTAAGGATGAGTATGATTTTGAAGAAGAGGATTTCCTTTCTGCGGAACTTGAGGTAGTTCCCGCCGGCCGCGCAAGAGAAGCAGGATTTGACAGAAGTCTTATCTTAGGCTACGGACATGATGATAGAGTATGTGCATATCCTTCCATGCTTGCGATGCTTGAGATCGGAGATGTTGATAAATGCGCATGCTGTATTCTTGTGGATAAAGAAGAGATCGGATCGGTCGGTGCAACGGGTATGCGTTCTCATTTCTTTGAAAATGCGGTATCCGAGGTAATGGAACTTACGGAAGGCTTTTCGGAACTCAAACTTAAGAGAGCACTTGCCGCATCCTGTATGTTAAGTTCGGATGTCAGCGCTGCTTTCGATCCTACTTATGCTTCCGCATTTGACAAGAAAAATGCAGCTCATTTAGGACACGGACTTGTATTTAACAAATTTACCGGAGCAAGAGGAAAGTCCGGCTCGAACGATGCCAATGCGGAATATATCGCTCACTTGAGAGATATCCTTGATAAAAAGGGAGTTGCATATCAGACGGCGGAACTTGGCAAGGTCGATCAGGGAGGCGGTGGAACGATAGCTTATATCCTTGCGCTTTACGGTATGAATGTTATCGATTCGGGCGTAGCTGTCCTTAATATGCATGCACCATGGGAGGCAATAAGCAAATGCGATCTGTATGAATCTCTTCAGGGATATATCGCATTTCTTGAGTGCGCCGGAATGTAAATACGAAAGGTGATCAATGGAGAAGAAATATGCGCTTTTGATAGATGCGGAAAATGCTGATATCAAATATTTAAGCAATATATTAAAGGAACTTAAAACGTACGGGAATGTAACTTATAAGCGAATGTACGGAGATTTTACTTCCTCTTCGATGCGTGAGTGGAATCATAAGGCTCTTGATTATTCAATAGTTCCGATACAGCAGCCGCATTATTCAAAATATAAGAATGCAGCTGATATCATGCTTGTCATAGATGCAATGGATATAATGTATAACAGGACCGTGGACGGATTTTGTATAGTATCCAATGATTCTGATTATACAAGGCTTGTAAACCGTCTGTGTGAGGCAGGGTATGAGGTCATAGGTATGGGTTCGAGCAATGCCTCAAAGACACTCAAAGCTGCCTGTACCGAGTTTAAGAACCTTGAAAAGATATTCTCTGATGATCTGGATGTTTCCGATGTTAAGCCTGCTCCCGCAAAGAGGGGTAAGAAGGCTTTAGAGACATACGAAGATGAGGATAAGGGCGATACCATAACTACGATAGACGAGATAAGGCAGTCTGTCATGAATATTGTTCAAAAGGATGAAAAAGCCGGACTTGGCGGTATTAAATCCACATTACAGAGACAGTTTTCGGATTTTGATGAACGTAACTACGGTTTTACAACTATCCGTAAGTTCATTGAAAGCATGAAGGATTTCCAGCTTGTCCAGGAAGACAGTTCCCTGTATGTGACTCTCAAACATCCTGATATAGATGAAGATGAGGTCAATCAGTACATAAGGAGCCTTCTTTTCAAAAAGCCATATGAACTGGGCGATCTCTCCAATAAGGTACATGAGAAGTACACGGGATTTGATCCTAAGAGCTATGGATATAATCAGTTTGGCAAATTTGTTTCGAATATCGATGGGGTAGTTGTCGTAAGAGATGCTAACAACAGTGCGATAGCTAAGTTGGAAGATTAGTTTTTTCGGGGGATTACAGATGGCATATAATACGATGTCTTTTGATGAGAGACTCTCAGAGAACATCAAGAATTATAGTCTGGATACACTTTATGACGAAAATGAAGTTATGAGACTCATAAAGCATCTGGCCAGGTTTGCGGGAGTAGAACTGATGCTCACCGACAGACATGGCGAGAAGGCTCTTGTATGCGGCGATTTTTCACATTTTGAGATCGATGTGGTGGGAGACCCCGGACGGAAGGTGCGTGTCCAGAACAGGACCATAGCTCATCTTTATGTAAAAGAAGACAGTATCGATATTTCACGTCATGAGGAAATATGCGAACTTGTCGATGATCTTGTGGATCTGCTGGCTTATCTTGGCGAACAGGTATACAGATATAAGGAGTCATCCATCTATATCGATGAACTTGAGGGACAGGTCAAAGATAAGATAGCCAGAAGGAGTGATACCGAGAAGACGGATCCTCTCACTGGTGTGTTTAACAAGACATATTTTGATAAACGCGTATCGATAATAGACAGGTCGGAGGTGGCTCCGGTTGCCGTAATAGAAGCCAATATAAATGACTGGAAGATAGCAAACGATAATTACGGCGATGAGGCTTCCGATAAACTGATAAAGATCATAGCTGACATCATAAAAAAAGAAGCTAAAGATGAGTATGTGATAGGAAGGATAGACGGGGATGTATTCATAATCCTTATCCCGATCCCGGAAGACGGCGAAGCGGAAGATTATGTAAACCGCATTCAGAAAGCTTGTAACGATCACGAGGATCCGTATCTTACACCTTCTATCGCATGCGGACTTGTATATAAGGAAAACGTGGAAGAGAAGATATATGATAAGATCTCCGATGCAGAGTACCTTATGTTTGAAAATAAAATAGAAATAAAAGCCTCACCCGAATACCGGGCAAGGCTTGGTAAATGATATATATTTATATTCAGATACTGTCTACGACTGCTTTTGCTTCATCTATTATCCTGTCGCAGTCTGCTTCGCTTCCTGCTTCCGCCATGATACGGATAAGGGGTTCCGTTCCCGATTTACGAAGAAGCAGACGTCCGCTGCCGTCTAGCTTTTTGTTGGTCTCTTCTATATAAGACTGCACCTTGGGATCGTTCATGATCCTGTCCTTATCTGTGACGGCTACATTTACGAGTTTTTGGGGAAGGATCTTTAAGCCAAGCGGAAGAGCTGACGCAAAGGTCTTCTTGTTGACCAGGATCTCGGTAACTATTATCGCCGTGAGTATACCGTCTCCGGTATTGGCATATTTAGATATTATTATATGCCCTGACTGTTCGCCGCCTATCTGATAACCGTGTTCCGTAAGTTCGGCAGCTACGTATTTGTCGCCGACATCGGTTATCACAACTTCTATGTCATTTGCTTTTAGGGCATTTATAAGACCGAGATTACTCATGACCGTTATGACAGCTTTATTTCCGGTTAATTTTCCCTGCTCCTTTAACATATTTGCGATGATATATATGATGTAATCACCGTCCATGACTTCGCCTTTTTCATTAACGGCAATACATCTGTCTGCATCTCCGTCGAATGCAAAGCCGATATCGAGACCCTTTTCAACGACAAAATTCTGTAAGGCTTCTATATGCGTGGATCCGCAGCCTCTGTTAATATTCTTGCCGTCCGGCTGGTCGGATATAACATAGGTATCTGCACCGAGCATTGTAAATACGTTCTTTGCAATTGTGGAAGATGCGCCGTTTGCACAGTCTAAACCGATCTTATAGCCTCTGAAACTGTTCTCGGGAATTGAAGCCAGATGACCGATGTATGAATTACGTCCTGCGAGATAATCTATACATCTTCCTGTCTCTTCACTTACGGGGATCGTTCTGATACCGTCTATATAATCCTCTATCTCAGAAAGGAATTCTTCGTTCATTTTGTTTCCGTCGGTATCGATTATCTTGATTCCGTTATCATGATAAGGATTGTGGCTTGCGGTGATCATGATACCGCAGTCGAATTTTTCACGTTTTGTAATATATGAAACGCTGGGAGTCGTCGTTACATGCATGATATAAACATCGGCACCTGATGAGGTGATACCTGCACAAAGCCCGTATTCGAGCATATAACTTGAACGCCTGGTGTCTTTACCTATCACGATCCTTGCAGGGTTCTGGTCTTTGGAAAAATACCATCCTATATACTGACCGATCTTTATTGCATGTTCTACGGTAAGATCCTTATTGATACGGCCTCTGAAGCCGTCGGTTCCGAAATATTTCATATCGTTTCTCCATATATGTTTATTGTTTGTATCGTACCTATCGCATTATAGCACATACTTTATTTTGATAGGTAGATAAGTGCCCTATTTATTTAAATAATTAACGAATGATAATAAATGATAAAAAAATAATAAAGTTGTGGAAATTGGAAACAATGGGTAGTATAATACGATTTAGTTGTTAGCAATCGACCAAGTAGAGTGCTAACAAGCACAGGTCGATAAGTAACAGACATATATCAGTGATCATATAAGGAGGCAACAAAGATGAAACTTGTTCCATTAGGTGACAGAGTAGTATTAAAACAGCTTATCGCTGAGGAGACTACCAAATCAGGTATCGTTCTTCCCGGTCAGAATAAGGAGAAACCCCAGCAGGCTGAGGTTATAGCAGTAGGTCCTGGCGGTGTGGTTGACGGAAAAGAGATCAAGATGGAAGTAAAAGTCGGTGATAACGTTATCTATTCCAAGTATTCGGGAACAGAAGTCAAGGTAGATGAAGAAGAGTATATCATTGTTAAGCAGAATGATATCCTTGCGATCATCGAGTGATAATATCTTAGTTTTCAGGAGGCATAGAAATGGCAAAAGAAATTAAATACGGTGCAGAGGCAAGAGAAGCTCTGGAATCCGGTGTTAATCAGTTAGCAGATACTGTCCGCGTTACACTCGGACCCAAAGGAAGAAACGTTGTTCTTGACAAGAGTTACGGCGCTCCGCTTATTACTAACGACGGTGTGACCATAGCAAAAGAGATAGAGCTTCCCGATGCATTCGAAAACATGGGTGCTCAGCTTGTTAAAGAAGTAGCTACAAAGACAAACGATGTTGCAGGTGACGGAACCACTACAGCTACCGTTCTTGCACAGGCAATGATCTCAGAAGGTATGAAGAACCTTGCTGCAGGTGCTAACCCGATCATCTTACGTAAAGGAATGAAGAAAGCAACTGATGTTGCAGTTGAAGCCATAGAGAAGATGAGTTCACCCGTTAACGGAAAGGCTCATATCGCAAGAGTAGCAGCAATCTCCGCAGGAGATGAGGAGGTTGGACAGCTCGTTGCTGATGCTATGGAAAAAGTTTCAAACGATGGCGTTATTACAATAGAAGAGTCCAAGACAATGCTCACGGAACTTGATCTGGTTGAAGGTATGCAGTTTGACAGAGGTTATATTTCAGCATATATGGCAACCGATATGGACAAGATGGAAGCTACTCTTGAAGATCCGCTTATCCTTATTACAGATAAGAAGATATCCAATATCCAGGAGATCCTTCCTTTACTTGAGCAGGTTGTTCAGTCAGGTTCCAAACTCCTTATAATCGCAGAAGATGTAGAGGGTGAGGCACTTACAACTCTTATCGTTAACAAACTGCGCGGTACATTCAATGTTGTTGCTGTTAAGGCTCCCGGATACGGCGACAGACGTAAGGCTATGCTTGAAGATATCGCGATCCTTACAGGCGGTCAGGTTATCTCTTCCGAACTCGGTCTTGAACTTAAGGATGCAACACTTGATCAGCTTGGACATGCAAAATCCGTTAAAGTTCAGAAGGAAAACACCATCATCGTTGACGGTGAGGGTGATAAGGCAGCTATTGATGCACGTATCGCTCAGATCAAAAAGCAGATCGAAGAGACAACTTCAGACTTCGATAAGGAGAAACTCCAGGAAAGACTTGCAAAGCTTGCAGGCGGCGTAGGCGTTATCAGAGTCGGCGCAGCTACAGAAACTGAAATGAAGGAAGCCAAGCTTCGTATAGAAGATGCTCTTGCAGCTACCAGAGCAGCAGTAGAAGAAGGTATCATCTTCGGTGGCGGATCTGCATATATTCACGCAGCAAAGGCTGTAGAAAAAGTTGCCGATTCTCTTGAAGGTGATGAGAAGACCGGTGCGAATATCATTCTTAAGGCACTTGAAGCTCCTCTGTTCCATATCGCAGCCAATGCAGGTAAGGAAGGCAGCGTTATCGTTAATAAGGTACGTGAGTCTGCTGAAGGCGTCGGATATGATGCCCTCAAGGATGACTATGTAAATATGGTAGATGCAGGTATCCTTGATCCTGCAAAGGTTACAAGAAGCGCGCTTCAGAATGCCACAAGCGTTGCAAGCACACTCCTTACAACCGAATCGGTCGTAGCAACGATCAAAGAACCCGAACCTCCGATGCCCGCAGGCGGAGCAGGAATGGGTGGAATGTACTAAAAATAAAGGCGGATAAAAGTGACGGAAAATTCCAAGATAGTATTTTTTGATATAGACGGTACTCTCTGGGATTCATCCAACATAATTCCCCAATCAGCCAAAGAGGCCATCAAAAGGCTTCAGGAAAACGGACACAGAGCCTATATCAACAGCGGAAGGACAAGAGGATTCATCCGAAGTCGTGAGCTGCTTGATATAGGCTTTGACGGTATTGTATGCGGATGTGGGACTATGATAGAGATGGGTTCCGATATTAAGTATTTATATGAGATACCCAAACCTCAGGTCGAAGAAACGCTGAATGTCCTTAGAAAAAACGATGTCCATGCAATTCTTGAAGGCCGCAGATACTTATATTTCGACGTGGATTATTTTAAGAGCCAGAAAAAGGGCGAGAAGATCCTTAACGACATGTGTGAGGATGCAAGAAGCATCGATGAAGAATGGGGTAGATGGGAAATCTCGAAAATGTCCTGTGTAATGACTTCGGAGGAGAGTCTCCAGAATCTCAGATCTGCGCTTAGCAGCGATTATACGTTTATGACTCACAGTATGGAGATATCCGAACTGGTTCCGATCGGCTTTAACAAGGGTACCGGGATACAGAAGGTTTGTGAGCTTACAGGTACAGACATTTCCGATACATTTGCTTTTGGCGATTCAATAAACGATGTTGATATGATGCGTACGGCCGGAGTCAGTATAGCTATGGGAAACGGTACGGACGAGATAAAACGAATGTGTGATATGGTGACAGATTCGTTATATGATGACGGTATATATAATGCATGCAAAAAAATAGGCCTGATCTGATGATCAGGCCTTTAATTATGGATATTAAAGCATAGAGGTTATGACGCCCTTGATAGCCTCGAAACTTTCTTTGCTTACACAGTGTTCGATCCTGCAGGCATCATCAACGGCGATCTCTTCATCTACACCGAGTTTTATAAGCCATTTGGAGAGAAGATCATGTCTTTCGTAGATCATCTCGGCTATGGCCTTTCCTTCTTCAGTAAGCGTTATAAAACCTTCTTCGCTTACTTTTATATGATTTTTTTCACGAAGATTCTTCATTGCGACCGAAACACTTGACTTCTTAAAGCCCATTTCATTGGCAATGTCTACGGATCTTACTACCGGTTTGTTCTTGCTTAAGATAAGAATGGTTTCCAAATAATCTTCTGATGATTCGTTGCTTTTCATTGTGATTATCTCCAATACCTGATGTTACATAGAATATAATGTCATACCAAGTTGTCTTAAAAATTATAGCACAAATACCGCTACCATGCACCCTTCGTTTTGTGATAAGATAGGCGTATGGACAACACACAGAATACTTATGAAAAAAAAGAGATCGTATACAGTTCCACCATGGGAATATGCATCGTATCCGACGTTACCAAACTTTCGGCGGACAAGAATACACCTCCGGTACCCTATTATGTACTTAAGTCTTATTATGACAAGACTCATGTTGCTTATATCCCGGTAGAACACCATGAGGTCGAACTGCGAAGACTCATGGATGAAGATACGGCTAAGGAAGCTTTCGAAGAACTAAAGAAAGCCTACGCAGCAGATGAAGATCATGTACCGGATGAACTTAAGATCGGAGAGCTGGCTTATATTATGAAGGTTAAGCCCGAAGAACTGAAGGTCATGGCGGGAGCTAAACAGGATACCGAAGAAATATAGCAGGGAACGGTTTTGGCAGATATTAAACTTACCAGAGAACAGGTCGATCAGGCAGCGAAAGAGTGGGCATATGCTCTGTGCGAATGCGCCGGAGAGACTAAAGAATATGCAGAGGCTTTTTTTGAGAGGATAACCTCTTCCGAGGGAGTGTACGGTGAATTTGTTCATTATATGCTCACGCAGGATTTTGCCTGCACGTATTCCATAGAAGGAGTTACGATCGTAGATATCATGGTATGGCAGATAGATCTTTTTAAGGCCGGAATGGATACCGCAAGAGCACAAAGAGATAATCCGGACAAGATGCTTCTTAGTGCTTTCGTGACCATGCTTGATATGGAGGACGATCCGGATACAGTTTTATCTGCATACCGCAGTGATACCGGGACCGATTATCCCGGAAAATACTGACATTTTCCATATCATATCTTACAAAAATCATTTCACAAAAGAAAAATGTAAAATATAGTTGACATTATTCCAGCGATGCGTTATTATACTTATGAAAGGTAAATGACGCGTCGCCTTTTAGTATGAGAAACAATAAACAATACGCAACCGGCCGAAGGGCCGCAAGAGAATAAGGAGACAACCATGAATGTATTTTTATCATACGGAGTTATTGTAGGAATTCTTGTAGGAATAATAATCGCGATCGTATTACTTAAGATGGCGAATACCGATCATAAGGTAAAGACAGAGTACGATGAGAGACAGGAAGCGATAAGAGGGAAAGCATATTGTTATTCTTTTTATACCACGGTCATCTATGAAGTGCTGATGATCATGTTATCGATGGCTGAGATCGAATTACCCATAGAAGATTATATCCTTCATTTCGGAGGAATATTTGCCGGATGTCTGGTGCTTTGTGTTTACAGTATATGGCACGGTGTTTACTGGGGACTCAATAACGATCATAGGAGATACATGATAGTGATCGCAATCTGTATCGTATTAAACATGATCCCCGTAATAGGCATTTTCAGAGGCAATCTTTTCAGTGAAAACGGTAAGATCGGAATGCCGATGTTAAATGTCATGGTACTTATCATGCTTATAGTTGTATGTGCAGAACTTTTGATAAAGAAATCTATGGATAAGAAAAACGCAGAGGAGGACTGAATATGAAAAATCTCAGACTAAAATCAGCCCGTGCAGCAAAGGATCTTTCCCAGGATGAGCTTGCAAAACTCTGCGGTGTATCAAGACAGACCATGAGTGCCATAGAAAAGGGAGATTATAACCCGACAATAAACTTATGTATATCGATATGTAAGGCTTTGGATAAAACTCTTGATGACCTGTTCTGGGAAGAAGAGTAGAAGTGTTTTAATAAAAAATGTTTGACAAAAAATGTTTGACATTTGTTTCGATAAGCGTTATGATATCACTTGCGTCTGATGATGCATGCGGAAGTGCTGGAACTGGCAGACAGGCTAGACTAAGGATCTAGTGTTGGAAACGACGTGAGGGTTCAAGTCCCTTCTTCCGCAGTAAGTTTTAAGGCTGTTCGTGTAATTGCACTGACAGCCTTTATTTATTGTATTTACGCGGGTTTCACTTCCTTCACTTTATTTATAACTCTTTACCTGATTGCATCTATATACACCCTTTTTCGGTCAAAAAGTTGTCAAAAAGGTTGTCAAAAAGAAGGTCAGAAACCTCGCATGAATACTGAAGATTCCGGGAATCGTTATTCTATAATACTTTGCTGAATTATGCCTTCGGTATATTCTTGAATAGATCATGCTTTTCATATACCCGCCTACACATATAGTAATGGTATAGATGCTGATAATTCCCCTGAAGAAGCTGATAATTCGTTTGTAGCCAGTCCGCAAAGTCTTTATATATTGCATGGCCTGTTTGTATTTTCGTGCGGTTTACAAGATCAGCCCAGTCTATTGTATTCCGGATATCACCCGCCTGATCCACGGACAACCCCTTGAACTCATATAGATACTTGTTAATCAATACAGCCATCTGTCTATTACGATTTTCAGCCTGTTCCGTTCTGCGCTCTCTGGATGCAATCTGACCGCGTTGCTGTGCTTCTTTATCCCTTCTATCCAGCTTCCTTTTATTCAGATCATTCACATATGCTTTCAGCTGTTCATAATTTCCTTGAAGTTGTTTATACTGTGCCTGTATCTGTTCTTTATCTGCCCGGAGCTGATTATTCTGTTCTGTTAAATCTGCAATCTTATTTTCAAAAGCAGATAATAGAGAAGTGAAGCTTTCATAATCACTTTTACGCGCGTCAGTTTCATTATCCAAACTGATCTCGTGATCAGCCAAGAGATTGAATAGATCGTTAGCTACTTTTGCTTTTCTTTCCAATAGTTTTCTATCATCATCAAAAATATCGCTAACCTGAGAAATGAGCTTATCAAAATCGACCATATTAGTCCCCCTTTCACAGTGTCATTTAGTGAACTAAAAATACTTGTATAACAAAATTATCGCGCATGAAATTGACTACAGCAAGGCCATAGCTGGAAGCCTATCCCTGTTGGATCTGAGTGCTTTCACGGCGATCTCATTGAAAAGAAACGCTATAAACTGTATAATTATGTAAACTGAATAAATACTATATACCTGATAGTATTGAAACACGCTGAATGGGAGCACTCACAGATCGCAATGATCTGACTGTGTTCTTTTTCTTTTTTGAGGTGTACTGAATGAAAAATGAAGAACTTGTTGAACTGATTCGAAGCGGTAAGGATGAAAAGGACAATCTGGAAGCCCTTTACAAACAGAACATGGGCTTTATATGGCAACAAACAGCAAGATATCAGGGTACTTATGAAGCTGATGATTTAATGCAAGAAGCTTTTTTCACAATGTATGATGCCATAATGAGTTATGATCCCGAACGCAGCGCATTTATTCACTGGCTTGGATATTGCATACAATACAAGATGCCCCAACAACTATTAAAGCTGAATGATGTGAAAATGCCTGTAGCTATGCAGATGCGATTCTATTCCTATAAGAACTTTAGAAACAAATTCAAACAGGATCACGGTCACAGCCCTACAGATCAGGAATGTATTGAAGCACTTGATATATCTGATAAGGATATGAAGAAACTGAAAAGAATTGAAAAGCTACTTGCTAAGGAATACTTATCAGAAACTATAGGTGAAGGAATCACCCTGGAAGAAGCTATCGCAGATGAATCTGATCTTTATCAGATAATAGAAGATGAAATCGATCATGATACATATATGAAATGGATCAATGAAGCAATGAAGGGATTAAGTGATAGACAAAAGACTGTAGTAAATCTCCGTATGAGCGGTAAGACGTATGCAGAGATATGCGAACAGCTATCTATCAAACACCGTCAGTCAGCACAACAGACAGAAAAGTCAGGACTTAGGAAAATCAGAGACAACCTACAGAAATACGGAACTCTTCAGACGTTACATGATGATTTCTATAAAGGTGGTTTACATCAATTCAACAGAACATTCACATCAACTCCGGAACGCATAGTAATCAGGCATCTATCACCACAGATGGATGATACAACGTGTGACGCTTGAACACTTGCATTTTATTGACGAAAAACGATTTAACAAGTATAATAATAGATGTAATTAAATACGTGCTGTAATACCTAACAGCACAAGTAATATGCCGAACGGGGGCACCATGAGAAACATATCTCACGGTGTCTTTTTTGTTTGTAAAGGAATCCGGACAATGATCAGTAAGAGCAAAATTATAAAGTGTTCAGTTTGTGGAAAAGAATATAAGAGCCGAGCCAATAACAGTAAGTATTGTTCATTGTATTGTATGGACTTTGCAAGAAGGCAGAAACGATCTTGTTGGATTGAATCACATCCGAACTACTACCGTGATTATATGCGACAGTATCGGAGACGTGATGCATCCCACATCAGAAAACAGGAACAGATTCAACTGAGCATAGGAGAACAAACATGATCAAATCAATCGAGCAGACGGAACAAAGAATCAATGAAGTTATCTCAGACCGCAAGAAAGACATAGCCGAGCGTGAAGCCCAGCTTGAAGAATCACGTAAGGCATTAAGTGAAGCTGAAGATAATATCAGCAAGGCTATCGAAACGGACAACGCTGAACTTTACAGAAAAGCAAAGAAAGAAAAGGCAGACGCTGAAGATGATATTGAACTCAGAGAAAAGCGTCTTGAACTTCTGAAGAAACAACCGCTTATAGATCAGTCTGAATATAACAAGCGGTGTCAGGCTATCTTTACCGATCTTGATGCTATGACAGTAAGACAGCAGACTGAGATTGTAAAAATAGTTGACCAACTAAAAGCTATCTATGATGAAGCAAATGAGAGCATTATCAAAGGGAATGAGATCCTTGAACGGTGGCAACGTGAAGTATATCGTAATGCAGACCGAAGCAAATCTCCGGAAGGTAAGATCATGAAACTATCCCATGAAACAATGCACTATAACAATTTTAATGTAACTACCTTTATAAGAAATCTATTGGAAGATGGATATTATCAGGGATTCCTTAATGCTCAAAGGGGGAACTGAAGATGCTGAAGTTTAATGATAAAGGGATGCCGGTCTATACTGATCCATCATCTAAACTGACAACAAGCATAAAGTTGTCTATTCTTGATACCGAACGCAGAGAACTTGAAAACAAGCGACAGAATGCAGAGGCTTGTATTCAGTCAGAACTCAAACAGACTGAAGCGGATATGCGAGAAAAATACCGTGCTGAACTGGGTATAGGTGTAATGGGTGAATCTTCATATATGTCAGCCATGAAGGATTTTACAAGGTGCCTATTATCTTCCAAATAGCAGAAGGAACATACTATCATGCTGTCAATACTTGCAATATGTGGACAGTACATTGATAAGACACTAAAAGCACTAAATCCTCTATATGCGACTGTTAATCATATTATTTCAGTATGTCAGAACAGTGATCCAACTAAGTTCGATAATCTTAACTTTCACACAGATGCTGATACTTGAAGAAAAGCAACAGGATCACGGAGCAACGCATCACTCACACTGACACCAACCTCATACTACTACTTGCATATGACTGGATGCACTTTTGAAAAAATAAAAATACTATCCTCATACCTGGGGGGATGGTACCCTACCCATAGGGGCGGAGAAGTTCCCGCCGCACACTGTACATAAATGTCGAGACACTTGTTACAACGAAAACACACATTATAAGGTGATACTATGAAGAAGATATGCCCTATCTGCAATACTGAATTCAT
The DNA here is from genome assembly GCA_024691305.1 of Lachnospiraceae bacterium. GTDB lineage: Bacteria > Bacillota > Clostridia > Lachnospirales > Lachnospiraceae > XBB2008. The sequence goes on from JAILNS010000015.1 coordinate 52,254, forward strand.
AGCCGGAAAAGGAAACGTGAAATACTGTTCCCCTGAATGCCGTAGAAAGGCCGAATATGCCCGTCACAACGAATGGGCGACTCGTACTAACTATGCAGAGAAAAAGCGCGTAGAAATGCGTCAGAGACGCTTAAAAGAAGCAGAAGCACACAGGGAACACCTCAGACAGATGCATGATGAACGTATAAGGCAGATTCAGGAAGATAATGAACGTGCTGATCAGGAGCTTCACGAACGTGCTGAAGCTGGTGATAATGAAGCACTGATGAAACTGGCTGAAAAGGCTGGTGATCGAGCTGGGTATTATAAATACTTTGCATTATACGAGATAGAGCGTGAAGAAAAAGACTTCGGCCGGAGATCCACGCGGACTGTCAATGGAATAAGTGTCTATGATCCTGACTTCGCAGAACTTGTTATGAAGTCCATAGAGGAAACGGGCCAATGTATTAGCAAAATAAACGGACAAGGAATCAAGATTGATGCCATGCAGATATAAAGTTGAATAATTATGTAAACCATTATATAATTATTGTATGGTAAGAATCTTCCAAGCTTAAAGGCTGTCGCTGGTCTCCTCGGTGGCAGTCTTTTTTTTATGCTTCTCCACCTTATCTACAAGCCATTTTTGTATTGAATCCATCAACGTACGTCGGAACAGTTTGACCGGATCAGGTAAAGTATATTGCATATAAGTTTCTTGATCAAAAAACATTACCTTATCAAGATCATCACCGTCACGGACTATTCCAAAGGCTTTTACATCGTCTAAAGAATTGATGTGCTGAATGTTTTCAGTGTGTAAGTAATCATACATTACAGACAAAATAGGTTCGTCACCATTGTAATCGTCACTCATATAGTTATGATCATACATATCTTCGAGGATATAATTGATCATAGCGATATGTTTCCATGAATGATTGTCAATGCCTGAGCCAAAACTCATACCGCTTGATGTCTTGCCGGATGTTTCTTTTATTCGTTTTAATACTTCGATTGATTTACTACTTAGCCCCGTAATCTCAGATATCCTATCATATTCTATAGTGAAATTTTTATATTTTGGCAAAAGCAGATACTCAGGATCAACTCCATAGAAATCACATATCGAATACAAGCTTTTCCATGGGATTGTTAAATCATCAGGGCTTAACCATTTATATATACTGGATATAGATACATCCAAAGCTTCAGCCAGTTCTTCATTCGTAGGCACTTTTCCGTTTATTTCTTTTCTTTTCAAGCCCTTAAATCTTTCAATAAATGTCTCTTTGATTCTTGTTTTATAATCATTCATTTTTTATATCTCCCTTTATTCCATTTCAATTATATGCTAATGTGCAAAAATAAAATTTTAAATCTATTACAATTACAATACACCAAGAATAGAATATAAACAAGGTCAGACCTTGACGCATAAAGACAAAGGAACGAAATGAAAAGAAAGTGAGGATAATTTAATGCACAAAACAGCAATCTCTTTAGATTCCAATTGTCGGTATATGAGTATAGATAATGCTGTTACATATACCGGACTGGGAACTAACACCCTTCGGAAACTTGCGGAAGATGCCCAGGCGATCAGGCGCGTAGGCAGACGGGTACTGGTGGATAAGATAGTTCTGGATAAGTATCTCGAATCACAGGCATCACAGGAGAATTGAGGTGATCAGCTTGGGAGACTTCAAAAAACAGAATCGAGATAATCTTCCTATCGGCATAAAGGAAGAAAAGCGATTCTTTCAAATGTACGCAACAAGGAAGAACGCTACTCCAAAGGGATGGAATGATCCTGATACATGGCTGGAACTGGAAGATATCCCAGATGATAAGCCTTTTGGATATGTTTTGACCGACAGCCAGCTTTTAATCGATTTTGACCATATCTTTGATGATAACGGCAATATGGATGCAGAAGTCAGAAAGGTATATGAACGAATCAGGGCATGCGGTGATACATATACGGAGCTATCCATGTCCGGAAAAGGGCTGCATATGATTGTAGATCTGGGCGATTATGCGGACTGTTTTCAGCCTATAGTTAATGATGATGATCATATTATCACACCAACTATGCCTATTGATGCATACAAAGCACTGACCAAAGAAGAAAAGGATAACACACCGAAAGTGGAATTATTCTACAACTTGAAGGGCAAGTATGTATTTCTGACCGGAGATATATATGAAGGGGGCGTGAATCATGATCAGTAAAAGTGAAATCGTAATAGGGGAAACATCTGCCGAGATATTCCGCGTATGTCTGAAGATGATTGATGAATGTCACGGAGACAAAGCGCCCGCATATATCGAAAAAGCATCCACTATCAAATGCAATCTTGATGGAGCTACAAAAGAAGCCATCCTTGATGCCCTGAATTACATCAATCCTGATGATCGTGACACATGGATACATGTCGGCATGGCAATATATAATATCGGACTTCCCTTCGATCTATGGGATAACTGGAGCAAAGGATCAGACAAGTATAACGATGGCCGAGATGAAAGCACATCTGATAAATGGAACGGGTTTATCCGGAGTAAATCACGCTGGAATGCTGGAACTATATTCAGACTGGCCAAGGATAGCGGATGGATTGATATCAGGGGAAAGAACAAAGCACCAAAAACAGAGATATCTATCAGGAGTGTAAAAGATATTCAAGAATCTGATATCCCGCCTATCGGCTTTTCCGTAGCAGGCATCATTCCCAATGGATATACAGTCATATCTGCTGCTTTCAAAATCGGTAAATCATGGCTTGTTTTATGGATATGCACCCGTGTAGCACAGGGCTTACCAGTATGGGGCATGTCTACCGAGAAAGGAAGCGTATTGTATCTCGATCTTGAAGGCTGTGAGAACCATACAAAAGAGAGAATCAATATGATATTACAAGGTGAACCCGCGCCCAGCAATTTCTATGTATCATATGATGCACCAACGCTGGATGATGGCCTGATTGACTATCTTGATACAGCATATCAGCAGATTCCGGAGCTGAAACTGATTGTTATTGATGTACTGGCTATGGTGCAATATCAAACCAAACGGGGCGAAACAGCCTACCAGAACGACTACAGAACAGGAACAGCCCTAAAGCACTTTGCGGATGATAAAGGTATATCCATAGTGGCGGTCACTCATACAACCAAGAGCCTACACCCGGATGATATATTCATGAATACCACCGGCACAAATGGAGTGACAGCTTCAGCCGATGCAATTATCACTATAGCCAAGGAAAAACGACAAGATAACAACGCTCTTATGGCTATTACGGGCAGACGAGTGCGCGAACAGTATTTCAATATCCATTTAGATAGTAATTGTATCTGGCAACTTGATGGAAATGCCGAAGATTCTGAAGGCATATCAGAAGAATTGAAGCAACAGGCGGAATATGAAGCCAGTGAGATCAGAAATGCTGTCATTGCTGTTGCGATGAATGGAACTCAGGAGCTACGAGCCCGGAGCATAATCGAAAAGGCTTTCGATCAGGGGATCTATATCACCCAGAGTCCTAAGGATGTAGGACTATTCATTCACAGGAATCAAGTTAGATTCATGAAATACGATAACGTGAAGATATCCATCATCAAAAATGGCCAAGGATCATCATTATACAGACTTGAAAACGCAGCCGGAATGGATCACAACCCGTTTATCGATACGATAACAACCTGATGCATGCATATTACCCACCCTATTACCGTTTATTTTGTTGATTTTGTTGATAGGTGTCTATCTGGAATCAACAGTATCAACAGAATCAATAGTGATATTTATACTACACCGCAAAGGCGGAGAAAGAGAGAATGATTATGAATGACACAACTGAAAACAATTTCACAAAAGATCCAGCTACGCAAAGGGCAGAGTTTCTGAAACTTATGAGCGAAAATTGTGAGACTATCATCAAATCTCGCGAAGCTGTAAAACAGATTAGAGAATTATTTGCTGAAGGGACGACATGCAGTATCACAGTGTATCAGGTAAATCAGGTTATAGAGCATTGCGATGTGTCTATCCTGCCAGATACTGTTCCGGGATTGATGGACTTGATTGAGACTGACATCCAGAATCGTGAAGCCCTTGTAAAAGATTTAGGCCGTCAGATATCAGAGGTATTATGATGTTCCCTATTATAAACCAGCAACAGCTTGACGATGTAATGTCATCCCGGATCAGGCGCGAACGTGCCAAGATCCACCAGAAGCATGCCGAAGAACTTCAGCCTTTCATTGATAACCTTGACCGGATGCGTGATGATCTCATAGCACTCCGGGATAGATGGAAGGAAGCACGGGAAAATGATAGTTGATTTATGTTGTAACATAACGTATAATTTATGTTGTAACAGAAATCTAACGGAAAGGAGCTGAAAAATGTCACCACGAACGGGCAGACCTACCACAGATCCCAAGACTGTTCATGTTGGATATCGCATGAGCCCTACAACAGTACAGAAACTTGATGAATGTTGTGAAGCGCTTAATATGAGTAAGTCTGATATTATCCGTCTGGGAATCGAAAAGGTACACGCGGAATCTTTCAAGATCGAGCGCAAAAATAAATAAGCGGTCTGAATAGTTTGGCGACCATCAACCGCTTATTTACCCCGTTTAGGTAGATAACAAGAATCAGTCCACGGAGATTCCGAAGAATGACCTGATATCTTCTTTCATTCTAACGTATTTCCGTCACTGATTCAAGTTATCCCACCATTACAACTGAATATGGAACGTAAAGAACAATAGTCTATATGAAAGGGAAAACTATGGAACAGAATAGACAATATATTGCTTTTAACGTATCAAAAGAGGAAGCCCTTGCTGTTATAGAACAGCTGGAAGCAGAACCGGGAACAAAGCGCTTCATTGATGGCCTGAAAACAGCCAAGACATTCAGACGCGCGAAAAATGGCGGACTACTCTCCAGTGAAGCCAAGTATCTGAGCGCGCGAGTGTATTCCGGAGCTGATGATCTGTATGATCTGATGGCCACTGCCTACAATATCGGATATCGCCGAGGATATCTTCAATCAGAGCGTAACCACAGAAAGGGGGCAAACTTATGAAGCAGCTTCTATCAAGAATGATCCTGATACTGACATGGAAACGCATGGATGCTATTCAATACTATAACTATTGCAAGAAGCATGATATTCCGCTGGATGAAATACCGGAGAGAATGAAAGGAAGGTGATTATATGGCAAGACAGAAAAAGCGTGCTGACGGGCGCTTCATGAAATATACCAAGTGTAATGGCAAGAGATACTATGTATATGGCCGGACTAAAGATGAAGTTGATGAAAAGCTGAATGAATTGAAAGAAAAACTGAAGAAGGGGATCCAGGATCATGATGATCCTACTCTGGATAGTTTCCACGTTAGATGGACTGAGAACAGACGCGACAGCATAAAGGAATCAACGCTCAGATGCCAGCACTTCCAGTACAATAGCTGTGCTGATGTTCTTATCAATGGCAAGAGGTTAGGTGATTATAGACTGTCAGAGATCAAAGCGGATGATATCCGGCAAGTACAGAAAGCGCTTCAGAACAGTGAAAAGAAGAATCGAACACAGACTATAAATGATAAGATTGCTGTTCTATCTCATATCTTCCATGATGCACTGGTGGAAAGATACATTGATTATAACCCGTGTGTAGCTGTTAAACCGCTGAAGCGGACAGAAGAACGCGCAAGAGATACCATCCACCGGGCATTGACGATTGACGAACAGCAGACCTTTTTCCAAAATGCTGAGAAATCATATTATTATGATGTGTTTAGGATGGCAATTCTGACCGGAATGCGTATCGGAGAAATCGGAGCACTGTATCAATCGGATATCTATGATGATGCTATCCATATCGCGCGGACTATAACCAAGACCGAAACGGGCGGATATCAAATCGGTGAGGACACCAAGACCATACACGGAAAGAGAACGATCCCCCTGAACGATCAGATCAGAGAGGTTATAGACCACCAGAAGCAAATCAATAAGATGCTGGATGGTGATAAGATCGTTGCTATGAACAGTCCGATATTCAAAGCACCGGAAAGAGGATTGCTGATGGCTACTCCATTAGATAGAGAAATCGGAAGGATATGCAAGAGGACAGGGATCGAAAAGTTTACAGCGCACGCTTTCAGGGCAACTTTTGCAACCAGGTGCATAGAACAGGGCATTGAGCCGAGAACACTACAAGAACTACTTGGACATGCTGATTTTGGTATAACAATGAATCTATACGGACATGTCACGGATAACACGCTGGAAACAGCCATGAACAGCTTGAGCATAGCACTATAAACAGATGATACCAGAGATAGAGAGAAGCGGGATAGACACAATGCCCGCTTCTTTTTATGCGCTTTCATATAGTATTCGTAGAAGTTGTCAAATAGGTTGTCAATCGTGCATAGATGCTGATATATAAAGGGGTGTCAGACAAAGTCCCTTCTTCCGCAGTAAGAGAGAAGTCTTATGACTTCTCTTTTTATTTTTCATTTAAGTCTATTCCGTGGTTTAGCAAAAACTCATGCCATGGTTCATATGAAGATCCTTTTAAGTGGATATCGTCAAATGTAAGATCCGCCCTAAGCCCCCCGGCTTCATCATCGACGACTTCATTGACATCGATGTAGTATATGCGGATATTGTCGGCCAGTGTCTTTATTGCTTCGTTTCGCACATTTATGTTTGTGTTGTTATAAAGCTGGTCGGTGGCGCTCTTTGAGGAAGAAACATGCATTATCCCGTTTATGAATATGATGGCTTCGGGCTGAGCCTGTCTTATTCTGTCGACAACTTCGGAATAAGCATCTTTAAAGTATTCGGAGTTCCCGACACCGATTTCATTTATCCCGACCATTATATAGATCTTGGAGTAGTTTTTTTCTTCAAGCACTTCCCAGAGGGACTTTTGAGTCCCGTCAAAGGAACGGATCTGTTTTCCGTCAAGCAGATTAAAAATCGTTAGAGCTTTTTTGACATAAAAATCTGCTCTTTCATCAATCGGCTCACAGTATTGTGAAAGACCTACCATTCGTGAATCTCCGACAAAGAGAGCATCATTAAAGTAATCATCATCTACTGTTATGAATTCATGAGTCATATCATCGAAAGTACGCTCGGGTTCGGCTTCTTCCGGGATTACATCCGTTTGACCTGCGTTTGCTGCATCGGTATCTTCCAAGCTGTCCGAAGTAGCATCGGCATCAGATATATCCGTTGAAACTGCGTCGGTATTAAGCTCGGTAACTTCGGGAGCGCTGGAGGCGGTATTTAAGTCAGTATCACCATTTTGAACGGGTATATCTTCGTTGGAAGTTTCACCGGTTTCCGAAGAGACCGAAGTATTTGCAGAGGATGATCCTTTCCACGGATAAATGCCGTTTCGTAAGCCCTGCATTACGATACCTGCCGTCGGTGTATGGATAAGGTCGTATTGAGGAGATGCATATATCGAAGGCATTCCGATAAGACCTGTTAAGGTGACTACTGCGACGGTCAGCATTACAGACATAAGAAGTATATAGTTCTTTTTTTCCGGCTTTTTTTTATGCTGTTTTCTTTTTTGATCTTTTGTATTATTCATGATCTGAATTTAGTGCTCCTGTGGATCAAAAACTCATATACATAAAAGGATTTGAAGCACTTCCGGCAATGCTGTATATGCTTATCCAAAATAAGATCAGCATGATGAGCGCAACTTTTATGGTGTACTTGTTTTTATTCAATACTCTTTTGAGAGAAGGGATAAGAAAGAACAGCGCAGGTAACATATATATCCATCCCTCTCGAAGCAGGGAAACATAATCGGTTTCATTTATAACGGAAATGGGAGCACTGATATTTATAAGCCTCATGAAATAGTGCAAAAGGTCACTCGAAGATGTGAGAGCAAATATGATCCATGTGAGCGGGATAAGAATGAGTACATTGAAACGCCCCATTATGCGGCCGAAAACTCCGGCTCCGGTAAGTACGAATTTCTCAAATATTATAATGAGCAGAAGTGATACTGCCCATAATATGTAATTAAAGCTAAGACCGTGCCAGAGTCCCGTGAGGAGCCAAACTATACTAAGATTAATAACGGTACGGGTACTTCCTTTTTTGCTTCCCCCAAGAGGTATATATATATAATCCTTGAACCATTCTCCCAGAGTCATATGCCATCTTCTGTAGAAATCCGATACCGAAGAAGCAAAATAGGGATTCTTGAAGTTACGGATAAACTTAAAACCAAACATCATTCCTATACCGGCAGCCATAAGTGAGTATCCCCAGAAATCGTAATAAAGATCCATGGAATAGACAAAAACACCTATCCAGGCCAAAGGGGTAGAGAGGTTTTCGTATCCTATCGTACCTATTTCACGCCAGATCATCGCAAGATGGTCTGCAATAACGACCTTAAAAAACAATCCGGTTATGAAATATATCAGACCTTCTTCTATATATCCCATGGCGTTTTTAATACGGCTTTTTGCGGATTCATTTGAAACTATAAGTCTGTTAGGGTTATCCAGTTCATAGGTAAAACGACTTATGGGACCGGAAATTATCTGTGTAAATAAAGATACGTATAATGTAAGGTCGGTCAGAGAGCCTCTGCGAATGTTACCTCTGTACAGATCGCATTGATAGGATATCAGTTTGAATATGTAGAAACTCATTCCAAGCGGGAGCATAAACTCAATAACAAGCAAGTCTCCTATATTAACCGGTTTCATAAAGGCGGCGCATAATTTAAATGCAATTAAGGCAGATGCATTTATGACCAGTGAAAATATAAGGGCGGGTTTCTTTTTTGCGGAAACGGGAAATGAGAGCCCATAATTAATGATTATCGATAATAAAAGGATGATCAGATCGGGGCCGGCGTTTATGGCATAAAATATCAGGCCGGCTACAGAAAGTACGGGTGACCTGAATTTATACGGAACGATATAGTATATCAGAAGAATTACCGGAAGTACCCTGAATATGAATGTGAGGTCGGAAAATTGCATATTCATAACATGTATAAGTATAACTCATTTGTTCACATATTATTATGGTTAACAAAAAATATTATTCATGTTAAAATACTTATAATTGTCTTTTGGTATTATGGGAGTTTTATATGGAAAATAAAGTGGTTAAGGTCGAAGATGAACTTCTGGATCCGAGGATCTATCCCGAAGAACAGAGGGAGCTTGTAGAAGATTTTAATTCCAGATTAAAACTTATCATGGGAATAGTTACGGCACTTGGAAAAGAGTACCACACTATCTGGCTGGTAAACCGTAACGATCTTACGATGCATCTGTACAGGAGTACAGGTAAGAATACCACACGCGGAGCGGTGGAACTGGGATATAAGTACAACAATTACGATAAGTTCATACGTGATTATATAGATATATATGTAGTAGATAATACCGAATCTATACAACAGGAAGTATGTTCGGATGTTATATTTGACAAGATCGGTAAAGGTGAGTTATACACCGTAGATTATATGAGGATGTCCGATGAGAGTGAGCTGACTTATCATCAGATGGCATTTGCCCTTGCAGGATGTCCTGATAATGCCGATTATTTTACCATAGCCTTCAGAGATATTGACAAATCCATACGCAGGCACATTTCCGACAAGAGATACCTTCGCGAACAGCTCGATATAGTGGCTGCACTCAGCCGGGATTATTATAATATCTTTAAGGTTGATATCAATACGGGTAATGTTGTTATCCTTAAACTTGACGGATATGTGACCAAGGGGATGGATGCTCCGAGTGATAAAGTATACCCTTATGATGTTTTGTACAAACAATATGTTAAGGACAGGGTTTATTCCGAGGACCAGCCGGCGATGCTTGAGGCAATGAGTCTTGAGACTGTGTATGCCAAGATGCAGGAACAGGATGAATATGTATCCAGTTACCGTGTTATTGACAATGGAGAGATCCATTATTATCAGTTTACATATATTCCCGTCAATCCCGGGAATCCCGCGAGCGCCATTCTTGCAGGTTTTAAAAATGTTGATGACATAGTTGAGTCGGCCAAGGAACGGGAAGCTCTGGCAGTTCTTGCGGAAACAGACATAATGACCGGAATTCTTAACCGCGGAAGCGGTGAAAGAAAGGTTATAGATGCTTTGGCAAACGGCCGTATCGGTATGTTCTGCATACTTGATATAGATGACTTTAAGAATATCAACGATCATTTCGGACACAGCGTCGGTGACAAAGTTATCAGGGGGATAGCCGATATCATAAGTAATGAGTTCAGGGAAAGAGATATAGTATTCAGGCTCGGCGGAGATGAATATGCGGTCTTTGCACTTAATGTAGTTACAAAGGATGCGGCAGAGACAATAATAGAACGTGTCTTTGCAAAGATCGGTGAAATGGACCTGCCTGAACTTGGAGGAAGAAAGGTAACGGTAAGTGTAGGTGCAACGATCACAAATCCGGATCACAAATTCGGGTTTGAGACAGTGTATAAACTTGCCGATTCATGTGTGTATAAGAGTAAAGCCATAGACGGCTGTGCAGTAACTTTCGATGGTTCATGTATTCATAATTAATCCTAAATATACGGAAAAGAATTTTGCCACAAAGCTTAGGGATCGTCTGTCAAAAATCCCTGAGCTTACATATTATGTTTTTACAACAGGTGCGGCGGGAGATGAAACGGAGCTTGCGCGAACGATAGAGGAAATCTTCGAAGGAGAGCAGTACAGGATCTATTGTTGCGGAGGTATTCAGTGTGTAAGAAACATAATTAACGGCTTAAGAGACATAAGCAAGGTTGAAATTGCTGTTTTCCCGACCATGCGTATCAAATATCTGGATGCACTCGGTCCGCAGAGTGCTTTTGAAAATCTTGAAGATCTGATCAACGGCAGCATAAAACGTGTTGATTATATCAAAACGAATCACGGTGTTGCATTAAATGTCGTTTCATTCGGGATCGATCCATATATATACAGGGTTCACAACAATATTTCGGAACTTAGGATATTCGGTAAAAGGCTTCCATGGGGGATCGCTGTCGTTTATGCACTCCTGGTTGCACCGAACTATATCTATAATCTGGAAGTAGAGGGAAAAAGTAAAGTTCAAAAGGCATCTCATATATCGGTGAGTAATGTTTTGGGCCCCGGTAAGGATTATCTTGATAAGAGTGAATATGATGTCACGGATGGTATGGCATCGTATATGCTTGCATACAGGTTCGGATTTATAAGCCGTATCCTGTTTGCGGTAAGGATAACAAAAAATAAGATCAAATACACCGGAGAGGGCGGTCACGATGAGAAGGCCCAGATAACCAAAGCAAAGATAAGGCATATGAACGGAGTGCCTATTTGGGGAAATATGGACGGAGAGCAGGTACTTGCTACCGAATGGAAGATAGAGGTTGTAAAACAGGGACTAAAGCTTGTAATACCTGCGGGGACTATGGATGAAAGAGCATAAACTTGGGCTTTCTGCCAACTTAATATGCGCTTTTCTGGTGATGATCATATATGCCATCATCATTAATACTGACGGCCATCTGAACATCGACAGCATCATATTTCTTAATCTGTATCTGATAGTGGATGTTGCTGCGATCATAGTGGGTATGTTATGTTTCGATTCATATCCCTGGGTTCCGAAGGTTGTTTTTCTGGCTCTCTATGAATCCCTTTGCGTTGTTTCGCTTTTTGTAAACGGCAGCAACTATATGATGTTTCAGCTTATGATGCTTTCACTGGGCGCCATAGCGCTGCTTTTTAGCAGACATCTGTTCAATATAGCCATGATAGTCGATGTATTTCTCGCGATATTATTATGGTTTATACATATTCCCGGCGTAACGTATGTTTACAATCTCAGAGATTACCTTTTAAATATTCTGTGTATGTTTGTGGAATACGTTGTTTTGTATGTGGTTCAGGGGATATTATCCGAAAGAGCACTGGTTTCCGGGGAAAGTACAAGAACAGTTGAGGAACTGATAAGGGTAATAGGCGCAAAAAGAGAATCCGCATACGAAGCAAGCCAGGCCAAGAGTGTTTTTCTGGCTAATATGTCGCATGAGATAAGAACTCCCATAAATGCGATCCTTGGCTTTAATGAAATGATCCTAAGGGAAAATGCAGATCCTAACGTAAATGATTTTGCTATGGATATAAGGAGCTCCGGAAACTCGCTTCTTTCACTGATCAATGATATTTTGGATTTTTCCAAGATAGAAGCGGGCAAAATGGAAATAGTGCCTGTTACCTATGATTTTAGCAGCATGCTAAACGATATGATCAACATAGTAGGATACCGCGCCATGACAAAAGGGCTTAGCATTGAAACCGATGTGGATCCTACGATGCCTCATCTGTTATACGGAGATGAGGTCAGGATAAAACAGATAATCACCAATATACTTACAAATGCCGTAAAGTACACCGATGACGGATATGTTAATCTGACGGTCGATCACAGGCAGGTGGATGACTATCAGATAGATATGATCGTAAAGGTCACAGATACCGGACAGGGAATAAGACCTGAAGATATCGAGAAGTTATATATGCCGTTTGAAAGGCTTGAAACCGTAAAAAACAGGAATGTGGAAGGATCGGGACTCGGACTTCCGCTTACCAGGACACTGCTTGAACTTATGGGATCCTCGTTGGAGATCGAGTCGGAATACGGGATCGGCAGTACATTCTCTTTTGTGCTGAGGCAGGAAGTTGAAAACTGGGAGCCCATAGGGTCTCTCGATGAAGCCTTTAAACGAGTTAAGAATGCCGCACCCGAAAAGAGGACTTACTTCAAGGCTCCTGCAGCCAGAATCCTTACAGTCGATGATATCCCGATAAATATCAAGGTTTTCCAGTCGCTTCTTAAGAGGACCGAGATACTTATTGATACGGCATCAAGTGGAATGGAATCCCTGGCCATGATGCGTAAAGTCAAATACGATGTGATCTTTATGGATCATATGATGCCTGAAATGGACGGTGTGGAGACACTGGAACGCATGAAAGGTGACAGATTTAATGTAAACAGATTTGTCACACCCGTGATCGCACTCACCGCAAATGCTGTTTCCGGTGCCAGAGAACTGTATATGGAAAAAGGTTTTGAGGATTATCTGACGAAACCTATAGATTCCTTAAAACTTGAGGCTATATTACTTAAATATCTGGATCCAAGCCTTGTTACTATACTTGAAGAGGAACCTGAAGATACCGATGTCATAGATACTACATCAAATAAAACTGCAGTTGAACTTACCGAAACATCGACAGGCAATGGTGAAAAAGAGGATGAGATAATATCCAAACTTCGCCTGATCGAAGATATTGATGTCGATGCAGGAATTGAAACTTCCGGAGGAGCCGATATATTTGAGGATGTTGTAAGGGATTATTCGGAAACCGTGGGGCAATATTCCGATCGCATCGAAAACTTTTATATTGAAAGAGATGTTGATAATTACCGTATCCAGGTTCATGCACTAAAGAGCATTTCACGTCTGGCAGGCGCGCTTAAGATTTCCGAACTGGCAAGGGAACTGGAGGCGGCAGCCGATGCGGGAAATCTTGAATTTATACAGGCAAATACCGTAAGTCTTTTGTGCTCATACAGAAAACTGGGAAGCAGGTTGTCCGAAATATTCGGAGAGCCGGGCAAGGCGGAAGTTATGGATGACAGACCCCTGATAGACACGGATATGCTAAAAGATGCATATGCGACCATGAGAGAAGCAGTTGCATCTTTTGACTATGATTTGATAGAATCTGTAATGAGTGAACTGGAAAATTATGCTATAACGGAAGAATATAAAGATTCATATGAGCGTATCAAAACGCTTATCGCAGAAGTTAATTTTGATGATCTTGCAGTAGTATTGGATGAGGCTTTAGGAAGATCCTGATGTTTGGTTTTAATAAGTTTATTAAGAAGGCTGTCATATATACAGCAGTGATGCTGCTTAGCATATGTTTCTTTGGGACAGTTTGCTCCAAAGATATAACGGCAGCGGATACAGATCCCGGGATTTACGTTTATATTCCCTTTGGAGAGGGAAGAAGCGTTAATATCTTTCCCATAAGCAAGGGGGAGAAAAATTATCTTTTCCTTCCTTCGAGCATGTCTCCTTCGGGTGTGATATTCCATTATGATACCGAAAAAGTTTCTGTTACCTTTACGGATGGCAATATTCTTGAATCCGATAAGGTGACCGATATAACGCCCTATCTGTCCGCAGATACAGGAGATGGCAGCCGGACCGTAAAATTTGCTGTTACCAAGAACGGAGTAAGCAGCGAATATGAGCTGCATGTGATGCAGTCTTCTGATATTCCCGGAATATATATAAACAGTTCGGATAAGACCCGGGGAAGAGAATTTGTCGATGAGTCAAAATCCAATAAAGGTTCCGGAACGCTGACCATGATAACGGAAGCGGGAAATGTTGTATATGACGGTGAACTCACACAGATAAAGGCCCGGGGAAATACGACATTTAATGCCGATAAAAAAGCTTATCAGATAAAACTCGGAAGTTCCGTAGACCTGACACAGTCTGCAGGAACCAATGCAAATAAGACCTGGATACTTCTTGCAAATGCTTATGATCCTACTCTTATACATAATACCTGTGCCTATGATATGGCTTCGGCGTTTGGACTTAATTCACCGGATTGCCGTCCTGTAGACCTGTATTATGATGGAGCATACAGAGGTAATTACCTGCTTTGTGAGAAAGTTCAGGTAGGTACAGGTCGCGTGGATATTCCGGATCTGTCAAAAGACAATGAAAAAGCAAATCCGGATAAAGATCTTGATAAACTTTCAACCGCGACGGGAGCTAACAGCTATGGAAATATATATCAATATGTGACCGGAATGAAGACTCCCGAAAAATATGACGGGGGATATCTTCTTGAACTCGATACCGCATATTATAAGGGAGAGAGATGCTATTTTATCACATCCACCGGTGTTGCATTTACGGTAAAAAGTCCCGAAAACTGTTCTAAAGAAGAAATGATCTATATTTCCGAATATGTGGAAGAGATCGTCAGAGCTTCACTTAACGGCGGTGTCTGCCCCGATAATGAAAAAAGCCTGTGGGATTATATAGATATAAAATCACTTGCCCGTTTCTTTGTACTTCAGGAAACTGTTGCCAATGCAGATTCGTTCTCCAGTTCAAATTACTTTTATTTAAGACCTGACGGTTCGGCGATGATGGCAGGACCGGTATGGGATTTTGATGATTCTTTCGGCATACGTGAAGACAGATCTTCGACGGAGGGCTTTATAGGCGGAGCTTTCATAGAGCCTTTTATGAATCTTCCCGAATTCAGAAAAGAAGTCAAGAAATTCGTTAATTCAAACACATACAACAAAGCCACAGGAGGGAAAGTTGATTCATATGTCTCAAAGATCAGTGCATCACAGAAGATGAACCGTATACTATGGAATGAGTCGTCTCAGATGTTTAATAAACTGGAGAGTTATGACGCCGATGTGGCATATATGAAGAATTTTGCATCCGGAAGAGTTAAGTGGCTTAAGGGTGTATTTGCCACATGGTAAGGCATCTATATCTTAATTGACATTTGATCTTCTTTGGGGTAATATACAGTTTGTCGCGCAGGAATGGCGGAATTGGCAGACGCGCACGGTTCAGGTCCGTGTGGTAGCAATACCATGAGAGTTCAAGTCTCTTTTCCTGCACTTCATTTAAAAGGCCGCCGACAAAATGATCGGCGGTTTTTTATGTTTCAATAAACCGGTCTGTTAGGAGGACAAAGATGGCTGACGTTATAGAATTCAGATATGATACACAATTGCTGCTTGATAAGTATAATACCGAAGGTGTGGATGTTGATGACCTGGCCGATGATCTTGTTGACGAAGTGAGAGATCATATTCTTGAGTGCTTTAAAGGCGATTGCCTTGTAGTCGCCGGCGACAGCGGGGAAGATGATGTGGCAGGAGAAAAGGCTATCCTTAAACTCCATTTTCACACCAATGAGCCCTGGCTCGTGCTCGAATACTGCAGAACACTCGGCGAGATATACGATATAGTCGTAGAGGATATGGACAGACAGTCCAGAGGCTTAAAGGGCTGAGAAACACAGATTTGTATTGTTAGGAGAACGAAGGATATGGAAACCGAAAAGAAAATAATGCTTTCGGGCATACAACCGAGCGGAGATCTGCATCTTGGAAATTATCTCGGTGCTATCAAGAACTGGGCTGACAGGGTTAATGAATTTGAATGCTATTATTTTATGGCAGATCTTCATACTATAACCGTAAGACAGGATCCCAAGGACTTAAGAAGACGTTCGCTCGAGATGCTTGCGCTGTATATCGCATGTGGCCTCGATCCGGAGAAGAATACTCTTTTCTTACAGTCACATGTTCCGGCTCATGCACAGCTTGGATGGGTTCTTGACTGTTATACCATGTTCGGAGAGCTCAGCCGCATGACACAGTTTAAAGATAAGTCCGAAAAGCATAAGGATAATATCAATGCCGGATTGTTCACATATCCTTCACTTATGGCTGCGGATATTCTGCTTTACCAGCCGCACTTTGTACCTGTAGGCGAAGACCAGAAGCAGCATGTTGAGTTAACAAGAGACCTTGCGATCAGATTTAATAATATATACGGCGATGTGTTCAGAGTACCCGAACCGTATATAAGCAAGGTGGGCGCAAGGATCTACGGACTTACTACTCCCACTCAGAAGATGTCCAAGTCAGAGCCCAACGGCTGTATCCTGCTGATGGATGAGCCCGATGTGATAATGAAGAAGTTTAAGAGAGCGGTCACCGATTCCGACACCGAAAACTGCGTGCGTTATGACAGAGAGAATAAGCCCGGAGTAGCCAACCTTATGGCGATATATTCAACCATTACGGGTAAAAGCTACGAGGATATCGAAAAAGAATTTGAAGGTCAGGGATACGGAGTGTTTAAGCCTGCGGTCGGAGAAGCCGTAGTTGAAACCTTAAGACCTATCCGTGAAGAAGCTGCAAGGCTTATGGCCGATAAGGACTATTTAAACAGTGTCTATAAAGCGGGAGCGGAGAAAGCGTCATATATTGCCAATAAGACACTCAGAAAGGTTTACAAAAAAGTCGGATTTTATCAAATTCCATAATAATATAAAAGGATTTTTAAGGCCTGCACTGAATAATATCAGTGTAGGCTTATTTTTGCTTTTATTACTTTTTGAAATGATATGAATATAAGACAAAATCAGGAACAGTTGGAAAAAGAATATCTGAGTGAGTTTGCAACTCTCAGTTCCGATTCCGAAGGCAGGGTTTTTCCCGAAGAACAGTGTGATATTCGTACCGTTTTTCAAAGGGACAGGGACAGGATAATCCATTCAAAATCTTTTAGAAGACTAAAAGACAAGACTCAGGTTTTCCTGACTCCCGAAGGAGATCATTACAGGACCAGACTTACTCATACTTTGGAGGTCTCACAGACCGCAAGGACGATCGCCAAGGCACTCAGGCTTAACGAAGATCTTACCGAAGCGATCGCGCTTGGACATGATCTTGGACATACTCCTTTCGGACATGCAGGGGAGCGCGCACTTAATGATGTATCTCCTAATGGCTTTAAACATAACGTTCAATCGGTAAGGACTGTAGATAAATTAGAGAAGAACGGTCAAGGGTTAAATCTTACAATGGAGGTAAGGGATGGGATACTGAATCATCAGACGAGCGCTCATCCTAAAACATTAGAGGGTCAGGTAGTACGACTTGCAGATAAACTTGCTTATATACATCACGACGTAGATGATGCGATACGTGCCGGTATTCTTACCGAGGATGATATCCCTGCAGGGATCACGGATATCATAGGCCATACATGTAACAAACGCCTGGATTGTTTTATACATGATATTATTACCGCAAGCACCGGTAAAGACGAGATAAAGATGTCCGATACGATAGGCGGTGCGATGATGGACATGCGAAGTTTCATGTTTGAACGCGTCTATACCAATCCGGTTGCAAAAGCCGAGGAGGGTAAGGCAGAAGCACTGGTTAAGACACTGTATTTTTATTATCTTGATCATACGGAAATGTTACCGAGGTATTTACTTGAACTTCTTTATAAGGGTGAAGAAGTGGAGCAGATAGTATGTGATCATATTTCATCCATGACAGACAGGTATGCAACTGCTATGTATGAAGAAATTTTTGTTCCAAAGACATGGCACGGGTGATCATATGAGATATTCGGATGAACTGATCGAGGAGATCAGATCCAAAAACGATATATTGGATATTGTCGGCAGCTATGTCCATCTTCAAAAACGCGGAAGCACTTACTTTGGACTGTGTCCGTTCCATAATGAAAAGACACCGTCTTTTTCGGTCACTCCTTCCAAACAGATGTATTATTGTTTCGGATGCCAAAAGGGAGGAAACGTATTTACTTTTTTACAGGAATACGAGAATTATACATTCAAGGAAGCGCTTGAAGTACTTGCCCAAAAGGCAGGAGTGGAATTACCCGAGAATGACTATTCCGAGGAAGATAAGAGAAAAGATACCAGACGAAAGCGCATGCTTGAGATAAATAAAGAAGCAGCTATTTATTATGCGCATCAGTTAAGGTCTCCCCAGGGAGAAGCAGGTTATAAGTACCTGACCGGGAGGGGACTGACCGATGAAACCTTATTAAAGTTTGGTCTGGGATTTGCAAATGTTACCAGTGATGATCTTGTCAGATACTTAAGACAAAAGGGCTTTGAAGACCAGTTGATGATAGATGCAGGTCTTGCCGGATTTGACGAAAAATACGGTTTACATGATAAATTCTGGAACAGGGTCATGTATCCGATACAGGATGCAAATCATCGCGTTATAGGCTTCGGCGGAAGGGTAATGGGAGATGCCAAGCCAAAGTATCTAAATTCCAAGGAGACCGAGGTTTTTGACAAAAGCAGGAATTTATATGGTCTTAATCTGGTAAGGAGTTCACGAGCCGGTTATATAATCCTTTGCGAAGGGTATATGGATGTCATTGCGATGCATCAGGCCGGATTTGATATGGCTGCAGCAAGTCTTGGTACGGCGTTTACATCGGGACAGGCCACCTTAGTCAGACGGTTTGCCTCTAAGGTTTATCTGGCTTATGATTCCGATACTGCCGGTACAAACGCAGCACTTAAGGCCATCGGTATCCTAAAGGATATCGATATGAGCTGCCGGATAATAAACATGGAGCCCTATAAGGATCCCGATGAGTTTATCAAGAACCTCGGAAAAGACGAATTCCAAAAGCGGATCGATGATGCGATGGACTCGTTCTTTTTTGAACTGAAGATACTGGAACGGGATCATGACCTTAAGGATGCAGAGTCCCGCACCGAATTTCTTCATAAAGCAGCCGAAAAACTCTGTGAATTCGAAGATGAGATACGCAGAGAAAACTATATCGTGGCAACTGCAGACAAATATTCGGTCACTGCGGATCAGCTTAGAAGGCTTGTGATCCAAAAGGCTGCAAAGGGCGCCGGACTAAAGCGGGAGCTCCCGAAGCCTTCGACCGTTAAAACTGTTACTAATGAAGATCTGGTTCTTACCAAACAAAGGTATCTGATAACATGGTTAAGTGAAGAACCATCGATCTTTTCTATAGTAAAAAAATACATAGAGCCATCAGATTTTACGGATCCGCTTTATATGGAGGTGGCAAGACAGATGTATGCGGATCTGGAAGCGGGAAGACTTAATCCTGCTGCTATCATATCTACGTTTGATGATGAAAATGACCAAAGTAAGGTAGCATCGCTTTTTAATACGACACTCGTGATCGACAATGGCAATGACAGAGGCCAGGCATTACATGATGTCATATATATGGTCAAAAAGAATGCGGTAGAATCAAGAAGCATGTCCGGTACGGTCGATGCGGAATCGATCATCAGACAGATGAATGATAAAAAGGCTCTCGAAGAACTGCGTAAAGCAAATATAACGTTATAGAAAGAGGTAAATTATGCCCAGAAAAAAGAAAGAAGTTGAGGTTGAGATCATCGAAGAGGATATCGTACCTGAAGTTGATGAAGACATCATTAACGACGACGGATTGGATGACGGTGTAGAACTCCCGCCCCAGGCCGAAGAAAAACTTAAAGAACTTATTGAGCTCGGTAAGAAGAAAAAGAATGTTCTTGAACTCAATGAAGTTGTTGATTTTCTTTCGGAAGTCAATCTTGATGATATCCAGTTTAATCACGTGATGGATGTATTGGGGCAGCATGAGATCGATATCTTAAGTATTTCGGATACCGATGAAGGTCCCGATGATGATGCCATCGATGATATTGACGATGACGGTGAACTTGATGAAGAGGAAGTCGATCTTGAAAACATCGAAGGCTTTATTCCTGAAGGTGTCAGCCTTGAGGATCCTGTTCGCATGTATTTAAAGGAGATCGGTAAGGTTCCGCTTCTAAGCGCCGATGAAGAGATAGAGCTTGCAAAACTGATGGAAGAGGGCGGTGAAGCCGGGGCCGACGCCAAGAAGAAACTGGCCGAAGCCAATCTTCGTCTTGTCGTATCCATTGCCAAGAGGTATGTCGGACGCGGAATGCTCTTTTTGGATCTGATCCAGGAGGGAAATCTCGGCCTTATAAAAGCCGTTGAAAAATTTGATTATCACAAGGGTTATAAGTTTTCAACATATGCAACATGGTGGATACGTCAGGCCATAACCAGAGCGATCGCCGATCAGGCAAGAACTATACGTATACCGGTTCATATGGTTGAGACGATAAATAAACTCATACGTGTTTCCAGACAGCTGTTACAGGAACTCGGACGTGAACCCACCCCCGAAGAGATTGCTGCGGAAATGGGAATGCCCGTTGAGAGAGTCCGTGAGATCCTTAAGATATCTCAGGAACCCGTTTCCCTTGAGACTCCCATAGGTGAGGAGGAAGATTCTCATCTTGGAGATTTCATTCAGGATGATAATGTTCCGGTCCCTGCCGATGAAGCTGCTTTTACACTTCTTAAGGAACAGCTGGTTGAGGTTTTGGGGACACTGACCGAAAGAGAGCAGAAGGTATTAAGACTCAGATTCGGTTTGGATGACGGTCGTGCGCGTACTCTTGAAGAAGTCGGTAAGGAATTTAATGTTACCAGGGAGCGTATAAGACAGATCGAGGCCAAGGCCTTGAGAAAGCTTCGTCACCCCAGCCGCAGCCGCAAACTTAAGGATTATCTTGAATAATGACCGAAAATGTATTGTCGGCGCGTCTCATGGGCGTAGCGGATATGATCACTCCGAGATCTTACGTATGCGATGTGGGATGCGACCATGGTTTTTTGGACATCTATCTGATAAAACATGGGCTGATCACTGGGGCGATCGCATCGGATGTACGCCCCGGTCCCATCATGGCGGCCAGGGAAAATGTGTCACGTGCAGGGTTTTCGGATGTTATAAAAACCGTCTTAAGCGATGGTTTAAAAGAAGTTGAAGTCCCGGACAGCCATTCGACACTTGTCATGGCAGGAATGGGCGGACCGCTGATACTTAAGATGATACGGGAAAGCATCAACAAGGTACGTTTGTTTGATGAGATCATAATCTCACCGCAATCCAAGGTGGAGGAAGTAAGAGAGAATTTTCCGGATCTGGGGCTGATAACCGTTAAGGAGTCCATGGTTTATGATGCCGGCAAGTTTTATAACATCATAAAACTGGTGAACAAAGACATCATAAAAACCGAATATAACGAGGCGACAGAACTCATCGAAAAGAATGCCGGTGCATCGGCGGGACGCATCTGTAACAGATATGGGGCACTGCTTATAAGAAAATCGGATCCCGTTTTAAAGAAGTATTTGGAATGGGAAAATAACATACTTCGGAAAAATGCACTTAGTATTAAGCAAGCAGGGAATCCCGAAAAATATACCAAAGTGCTGACCGATATAGAGGATAATGAAATAACGTTTAAACTTATGGAGGTAATGTATGGTTACGATCACAATTGACGGTAAAGAGTGCTATTACGAAGAGGGAATAAAGTATGAACTGATCGCCAAGGAATTTCAGAAAAACTATGATGATCCGATCGCACTGGTTACTGTTAACGGTAAGATAAGGGAACTTATGAAAAGGGTAAGTTCCGACTGCAGTATTGATTTTATCACATATAAAAACCCTATCGGTCACAAGACTTACGTCAGAACAGCCATAATGCTTATGATGAAGGCCATACATGATGAACTGGGTGCCGGTGCTACCAATGACGTAAAGGTGAATTTTACGATAGGTCCCGGCTATTATTGCTCGTTTAAAAACGGCCTTAAAATCGACGAAGACGGGATATCGAGTATCAAAAAACGCATGAGCGAGATGATCGATGCGGATATTCCTTTTACCAAAAAATCATATCCTACAGATGATGCACTTGCACTGTTTAAAAAGCTTGGGATGACGGAAAAGGAAAAACTGTTTAAATACCGCAGATCGTCAAGCATAAACGTATATTGTCTGGGTGATTATTATGATTATTATTACGGATATATGATGCCAAGTACTTCGTATATTACTAACTTTGATCTTATTCCGTATGAAGACGGCATGATGCTCATTCTTCCGCAGCACGGAACAGGGAACGGTCTTGAAAAATTCGTTCCCAGACCGAAGCTGTTTAAGACCCTAATGAATGCGGATGAATGGTCGAGAGACATGGGAATAGATACCGTGGGTGACTTAAACGACTGGATATGTTCGGGACAGGTTGAAGACCTGATACTGGTTCAGGAAGCACTGCAGGAAAGACGTATCGGTGAGATAGCCAAAGAGATTTCCGAAAGAGAAGGCGTTAAGTTTGTAATGATCGCAGGACCTTCATCTTCGGGCAAGACTACGTTTTCCCACAGGCTTTCCATACAGCTTCGTACTTACGGCCTTACTCCGCACCCGATAGCGCTTGATAATTACTATAAGGATCATAAGGATACACCTCTTGATGAAGACGGAAATCCTGACTATGAGTGCTTAGAAGCGTTGGATGTTGAGCAGTTCAATCAGGATATGACCAGACTTTTGAAGGGTGAAGAAGTTGAACTTCCCTCCTACAATTTTAAGACAGGAAAGAGAGAGTATAACGGAAATATACTCAAACTCGGAGAAGATGACATTCTGGTTATAGAAGGTATACACGGTCTGAACGAGAAGATGTCATATTCACTCCCGGCAGAGAGTAAGTTCAAGATATACATTTCGGCACTTACCGCACTTAATGTAGATGATCATAACCGTATACCGACTACGGACGGAAGACTGATCAGACGTATGGTAAGGGATGCAAGGACCAGAGGTTCTTCGGCGGCAAAGACAATATCCATGTGGCCTTCCGTAAGAAAAGGAGAGGAACAGTATATTTTCCCGTTCCAGGAGGATGCGGATGCAATGTTCAATTCCGCACTCATATATGAACTTTCGGTTTTGAAACCGTATGCCGAACCGTTATTATACGGTATAGAAAAAGGAGAACCCGAATATTATGAAGCCAGAAGACTTCTTAAATTCCTCGAGTATTTCCTTGCTATAGGTTCAGACGGTTTACCCAATAATTCACTTGCAAGGGAGTTTGTGGGAGGCGGTTGTTTTAAACTGTGATAACAGGATAACAAAGGAAAGTGTATATGGGCTGAGCCGGACTATAAGCCGGGTTCTGTCTTGAATGATCATCTATCTAGGGCCGACGTTACCGCCGGTCTCGAGCGACCTACCTGAGGATGGTCGGGCAAACCTTAGCCCTCTGTTTGGTCTTGCTTCGGATGGGGTTTACACAGCCTCACCTGTTACCAGATGAGCGGTAGTCTCTTACACTGCCATTTCACCATTACACTTACGTGCTGTATTATTTCTGTTGCACTGGCCTGGGAGTCACCTCCACCGGACGTTATCCGGCATCCTGCCCTGTGAAGCCCGGACTTTCCTCACCTGCATAAGCAGCCGCGATCATTTGTCCGACTCAGTATATACAGGTGTTATAATAGCATTTGGAGATAAAAAGATGCAATACAGACTTGATAAATACGGAAACGAAATATCCGTTCTAGGCTTCGGATGTATGCGATTTACTACCGTAGCAGGTAAGATCGATATCGATAAAGCCGAAAAGGAAATACTTACTGCTTACGAGCAGGGTATAAACTATTACGATACCGCATATATCTATAACGGGAGTGAGGTTGCTCTCGGAGAGATATTTGAGCGCAACGCGCTTCGCGATAAGATAAAGATAGCCACTAAACTGCCGCACTATATGGTCAAATCCAGAGAGGATATGGATCGTATTCTGGATGAACAGCTGTCAAGGCTAAGAACCGATCATATAGACTATTATCTGATGCATATGCTTACGGATATAGCATCATGGAATCGTATTAAAGAACTGGGTATAATCGACTGGATACAAACAAACAAAGATAACGGACGTATCAGGCAGATCGGTTATTCTTATCACGGCAATTCCGATATGTTTATGCAGATCCTGGACGATTACGACTGGGATTTTACCCAGATACAGTATAATTATATCGATGAACATTCACAGGCAGGTCGAACAGGGCTTGAGTATGCGGAGTCTAAGGGCATTCCGGTCGTGATCATGGAACCGCTTCGAGGCGGGAAGCTTGTTAACGGTCTTCCGAATGATGTTAATTCACTCATATCCGGACATCCTTCTCACAGAAGTGCTGCAGAGTGGGGACTTGGATGGTTATATGATCAGAGCGGGGTCAAGGTTGTATTATCCGGTATGAACTCTGTCGATATGGTGCTTGAAAATTGCCGTATAGCATCTAAATATACTCCCGGAAGTTTCACGGAGGAAGATCACAATGTCATAAAGGATATCGTGAGGTCATATCATTCTCATATGCGTGTGGGATGTACCGGTTGCAGATATTGTATGCCATGTCCTCACGGAGTAGATATTCCGGGTACATTTGCAGCATATAACAGACAGGCAGTGGATGGAAAACTTGGCGGACTCAAAGAATACTTTATGTGTACTACTATGCGTAAAGATTACACGGGCCCGGCCAATTGTGTAGAGTGTGGTCTGTGCGAAAAGCATTGCCCTCAGGGAATTGAGATAAGAAAGGAACTCAAAAACGCCCGTAAAGCACTTGAAACACCTATATATAAGATCGGAAAGAAATTTGTTCCGTTTTTTGCCAAGTTTTAATCTGATCTATCAAAAAGAAGACTGATTTAAAAGAGAACAATTAAAAAAAGAATATGTCAAAGGAGAATTGATTAATGGAAGAAAGAAGAAAAATTAACCGAGTTAAATATCCTTCGAATACGGTGATCGTAGTATGCGATACACAGGAGAAGATCTATTGCCGTACAGAGAATGTCAGCCCTCTCGGAATGGGTATCAGATTACCCGCCGGCGCTCCAAAGATAGAAGGTATGGACGTTATAGTAGTGGCTGAGACACTCATCATGTATGCCGATGTATTAAGAGAGGATCCGCAGGATGACGGTACCACGATGATCGGTGTACAGGCAAGAAAATTCACTCCCGAGGTTTTACAGTATCTTTTTGATCATGTGGGAGACTAAATACTAAAAACTTATACGAAAAGAGGTAATCATAATGACTAAGATTGACATTGTTTCCGGATTCCTGGGAGCAGGTAAAACTACGCTCATAAAGAAGCTTTTGGCTGAAGCTCTGAACGGATCACAGACCGTACTTATCGAGAATGAGTTTGGTGAGATCGGTATTGACGGAGGTTTCTTAAAAGATGCAGGTATCGAGATCAGGGAGATGAACTCAGGATGTATATGCTGCTCTCTGGTGGGCGATTTCGGAGTAGCTCTTAAAGAGGTTCTGGATACCTACCATCCCGACAGGATCATAATCGAACCTTCAGGCGTAGGCAAACTGTCAGACGTCATGAAAGCGGTAAACGATGCAATGGCAGATCAGGATGTTTTGCTTAATTCCGCTGTGGCTGTAGTTGATGCCAAAAAGGCTAAAATGTATGCCAAGAATTTCGGCGAATTCTTCATAAATCAGATAGAACATGCCGGTACCGTGATACTTAGCCGTACAGGTGATATATCCGATGAGAAACTGAAGGATTGTGTGGACCTTATCAAGGAACATAACGATCGTGCCACGGTCATAACCACGGTATGGGATGACCTTAGCGGAAAGAGTATCTTGGAAACTATAGAAGGCGCTAGTGATCTTGAAGAAGAGCTTATGAAGGAGGCCATCAAGGCAGCGGAAGAGCATGAGCGTGAGCATCATCACCATCATCATTATGATGAAAACGGTGTATGCAGCTGCGGCCATCATCATGATGACGATGACGACGAACATGAGCATCATCACCACGATCATGACGATGAACATGAGCATCATCACCATGATCATGACGACGAGCATGAGCATCATCACCACGACCATGACGACGAGCATGAGCACCATCACCATGATCATGATCACGAAGAAGGCCATGAACATCATCATCACCATCATCATGCAGATGATATCTTCGGCAGCTGGGGATATGAAACCCCTGTGAAATATACAAAGTCAGAGATCGAAGACATACTCGATGAACTTGATACAGGTTTATGCGGAGCAATCCTTCGTGCAAAGGGTATGGTACCTGATACGGAAGGCGGATGGATCTACTTTGATTATGTTCCCGGAGAGAAAAATATCAGATCCGGAGAACCTGATGTTACAGGCAAGTTCTGTGTTATAGGTGCTGAACTCAAGGAAGATAAACTGGAGAAACTTATCAGGAAGTAAGATTTGGAGACATAATATGAGACCCGTATATGTGATCAACGGTTTTTTGGAAAGCGGAAAAACCGAATTTATCAATTATACTCTTTCACAGCCGTATTTTCAGGCTAAGGGAAACACCCTGCTAATCCTTTGCGAAGAAGGCGAAGTCGAGTATGATTCCGAGGTGTTAAAGGCTACGCGCACAATAGTCGAAAAGATAGAAGACGAGGCTGATTTTACCGCGGATAATCTCTCAAGTCTTGATAAGAAATACAAGCCTGAACGGGTGATAATCGAGTTTAACGGAATGTGGAACTATAAAAAGGTCAAATTTCCGTGGTTTTGGAATATAGAGCAGCAGATCACTACCATAGATGCATCGACTTTTCCGACATATTATACAAACATGAAATCTCTTTTAAATGAGATGCTCAAAAAGTCGGAGCTTATCATATTTAACAGGTGTGACGGACTCGGAGAAGAACTCGCTACATATAAGCGTAATGTAAAGGCGGTAAACCAGAAAGCGGATATAGTATTTGAGGATGCTCAGGGTGAGATCAGTCAGATATTTGAATCGGATCTTCCTTTTGACTTAAATGCCGATATCATAGAGCTGGATAATTACGGTTATGGAATATTTTTTATAGATGCAATGGATCATCTGGACAGATATCTTGGAAAAAAGATCAAATACCTTGCCCAGGTCATGAAACCGGAGGATGTCGGAAAAAATTTCTTTGTACCCGGAAGAATGGCAATGACATGCTGTGCCGAGGATATGTCATTCCTTGGCTATCTGTGCAGATATGATAAGGCCAATACCCTTGAGAACAGGGACTGGATCACGATAACAGCGAGAGTCGGAAGGGCTGCGTTACCTGAATACGACGGTAATGAAGGACCTGTGCTGGATGCCATAGAGATAGTTCGTGCAGATGCACCTGCACCGAAAGATCAGGTTATCAGTTTTACTTAAAATAGTACTTAAGCGGAGAATATATTATGTCACGTGTTTTTATTATAGTTCTCGACAGTTTCGGGATCGGTGAAATGCCTGATGCCGAAAAATTCGGAGATGTTGGGGCAAATACCCTGAGGAGCTGTTCACAAGATCCGTGTTTTGATCTGAAAAACATGAAGGAACTCGGGCTTTTCAATATTGACGGCATAGATTTTCTTGAGGGTGTTGATGAACCCAAAGGTGCTTATGCCAGACTTATGGAAGCTTCAAACGGAAAAGATACTACGACCGGACACTGGGAGATAGCTGGTATCTATTCTCCAAATGCCATGCCAACATATCCAAACGGTTTTCCGAAAGAAGTTATAGATGAGTTTACGAGGCTTACAGGACGGGGAGTTCTATGTAATAAAACCTATTCCGGAACAGTAGTCATAAATGATTACGGTGATGAACATGTAAAGACTGGAGATCTGATCGTATATACATCTGCCGACTCCGTTTTTCAGATCGCTGCACATGAAGATGTCGTTCCTGTTGAACAACTGTATGAATATTGTCGTATCGCAAGGAATATGCTAAAAGGAGAACATGCCGTAGGAAGGGTCATTGCAAGGCCTTTTACCGGTACAAGCGGTAATTATACACGTACTCCCAGAAGACATGATTTTTCCCTGATCCCTCCGTCGGTAACCATACTCGATCAGCTTAAAGATGCCGGGAAGGATGTTATATCCGTCGGAAAGATAAGTGATATTTTTGCGGGCAAAAGTGTGACCGAATCTAATCCGACTACAGGTAATCCCGATGGGATAGATAAGACCATAGAGCTTTTGGACAGGGATTTTGACGGACTGTGTTTTGTGAATCTGGTTGATACGGATATGATCTATGGCCACAGAAGGGACATACCGGGTTATGCTGGGGCACTTACCTTTTTTGACCAAAGACTTCCGCTAATGCTTGATAAACTTCGCGACGATGATTATCTTATGATAACCGCAGATCACGGATGCGACCCGGGATTTACCAAGACTACGGATCACACCAGAGAATATATACCATTCCTTATGGCGGGTAATAAGGTTAAGACCGGAAGCAGGGGAACAAGGGAAACATTTGCCGATATAGGTGCCACGGTACTTGACATATTTGGCATTAAGCCTGAATTTTCAGGCACAAGTATGCTTTAAGATACAGGAGTTAAAGATGGGAACAGACATAAACAGTGAGATCAACCGCAGACGTACGTTTGCGATTATATCTCATCCCGATGCAGGAAAAACCACACTTACCGAGAAGTTTCTTTTATACGGAGGCGCAATAAATCTTGCGGGCTCTGTCAAGGGTAAGGCTACCGCAAGACATGCAGTCAGTGACTGGATGGAGATCGAAAAACAGCGTGGTATCTCGGTCACAAGTTCGGTCTTACAGTTTGAATATGATGGTTTTTGCATAAATATACTTGATACACCGGGACACCAGGATTTCTCGGAGGATACATACAGAACCCTGATGGCAGCGGATTCTGCCGTAATGGTAATAGATGCCGCAAAGGGTGTCGAACCACAGACCAGAAAACTGTTTAAGGTATGTGTCATGAGACATATACCTATTTTCACGTTTATAAACAAAATGGACAGAGATGCCAATGATACGTTCGATCTGCTCGATGACATCGAAAAGGAACTTGGTATAGCTACATGCCCTATAAACTGGCCGATAGGGTCCGGCAAAAATTTTAAAGGTGTTTATGACAGGGAAGAAAGTAAGGTGAATCTTTATTTCGATACCCAAAAAGGAACGAAAGAGGGAGAAACGCATATCATATCCATCGATGATCAGGATACTCTGAAGGCTGAAATAGGGGATGATGCATATGCAAAACTTTCCGATGAGATCGAACTTCTAGACGGAGCAAGTGCTGAATTTGATATAGATTTAGTAAGAGCCGGTGATCTGACTCCGGTATTTTTCGGATCTGCGCTTACCAATTTCGGAGTAGAGATATTTTTAAAGCATTTCCTTAAAATGACGACAACTCCGCTTGCGAGGAAATCCGATGCAGGTATCATCGACCCCACCGGAAATGAATTTTCCGCTTTTGTATTTAAAATCCAGGCAAACATGAATAAGGCACATCGTGACAGACTTGCGTTTATGAGGATATGCTCGGGTAAATACGATGCTCAGATGGAAGTTAAGCATGTACAGTCCGGAAAGGTAATGAGACTGTCACAGCCACAGACCATCATGGCGGATGACAGAAAGATCTTAAGCGAGGCATATGCCGGTGATATAATCGGCGTTTTTGACCCCGGTATTTTTTCCATAGGCGATACGCTTACAGTTCCAAAAGATGACTTCAGATACGAAGGTATCCCTACATTTGCTCCCGAACATTTCGCGAGAGTAAGACAGATCGATACGATGAAACGCAAGCAGTTCGTAAAGGGTGTTACACAGATAGCGCAGGAAGGTGCGATACAGATATTCAAAGAACTCGGAAGCGGACTTGAGGAAGTTATCGTGGGTGTTGTAGGTGTGCTTCAGTTTGATGTTCTTAAGTACCGCCTTGAAAATGAATATAACGTAGAGATCAAACTTGAGCCGCTCCCTTATGAATATATCAGATGGATCGAAAATTATAATGAAGTGGATGTGGCACATCTGACAGGCACATCGGATATGAAGAAAGTGTCCGACCTTAAAGAAAGGCCTTTGCTTTTGTTTGTAAATGAATGGAGTATCGGAATGACTATGGAAAGAAATAATGGCCTTGTATTATCCGAATTCGGCTCGGCAGACTGATCTTTATAATTGATTTAAGCTTAGAACAATGAACAGCAGAAAACATATAAAAAGCATAGATATTAAGTATATAAACCGCCGCATCACGGCGGTTATGCTTGCTTTTGCACTGGCTGTATGTTCTTTTGGATGCGGATTATCAATAGAGCAGCCCGAAGAAGAATACGAAAGAGAGATCGAGCCCATACCCGATGTTACGGTGACGGTGTCGCTTGATGCACCTCCCGGACACGAAAAAGAGCAAAGCAATACAGATACAGGTGATTCGGGAGAGGCGCAGTTTCCGGATGCCTATGAAAATAATGAGTCTTCTGAAGATTATAATATAGAGAGTACCGAAGAGGCATATACCAATAACGGTTTAGACGGATACACAGATGAACAGATCGCATCCGCGGGAGCGGTAAATGTCGGCAAATTTGCATATGAAAGACTCCCTGCGGACCAAAAAAGGATATATAACGAGATATTCTTAACTCTCGATAATATGTCAGGAGAATATGAGATAGACTGCCACGATGTAGACCTGATCAACAATCTTTTTTTGTGTGTAATGATGGATCATCCCGAACTGTTTTGGGTTTCCGGATATGTATATACAAAGTATACAAGAGGAGATGTTCTGGAAGCCATGGGCTTTAAAGGTGCCTATACTATGGATGCCGATACGGTCACGGCAAGAAAGGCTTCCATAGAATCATATGTATCACAATGCCTTGCGGGAATGCCGGCTTCTGATGATTATGCAAAGATCAAGTATGTATATGAATACATAATAAGAAATACCGATTATGATACGTCTGCAGTAGATAATCAGAATATTTGCTCTGTTTTTATCAATGGCAGGAGCGTGTGTCAGGGATATGCCAAAGCTGCGCAGTATCTGTTAAACAGGGCAGGTGTCTTATGCACTCTGATAACCGGAACAGCTTTTGGAACAGGTAATCATGCGTGGAATCTCGTAAGGTCAAACGGCTCATATTATTATCTTGATGTGACATGGGGGGATTCCAATTACAGGACTGAAGAAGGTATTGAGGGAACATTACCTGAGATAAGCTATGATTATCTGTGCGTTCCGGGATATGAGATATTCAAGACTCATACCCCGGATGCTCCTGTGGATCTTCCTGAGTGTATATCCATAGATGATAATTATTATGTAAGGGAAGGAGCCTATTTTAATTCTCTTGACGAAAATAAGCTAAAGGGTCTTTTTGACAGGGCATTTTCAACCGGAAGCGATCTGGTAACGATAAAAGCTTCCGATGCGAGCGTATACGGAATAATCAGGCAGTATATGCTGGATGAACAAAATGTTTTTAAATATACAGGCGCTTATACAGGCAGTAATACGATCAGTTACTGGGAGAACAAAGATCTTCTTACGATAAGTTTCAGTCTTTCTTAGAGACATCCGATACGGTGGCGCATGTATCATATAGATTGCAGATTAATATGCATTTTGATATACTTATGAGAGTGCCGGTCAGGTTTTTTAGTATTGCAGGACCGGCCCGGAGGTAAGATTATGGAAGATAAGAATATAACCAAGGCAGAGAAGGATACACAGGGGCTTGGTTCCGTAAAGATAGCCGATGATGTTGTCGGAATGATAGCGGCACTTGCGGCTACTGAAGTTGAGGGTGTTCACGGAATGGCAGGAGTTACAGCCGATCTGCTTGATAAAGTGGGCGTTAAAGCAACCGGACGCGGTGTCAAGGTAGATGTTAACGGCAAAAATGTAAAACTTCACGTATCCATCGTTATGGAGTACGGTTATAATATTCCGACCACATGCCAAAAGGTTCAGGACAGGATCAAAACTACAGTTGAGAATATGACCGGGCTTGATGTGAGTGATGTCAGCGTTAAGATATCCGGGATAAGTGTTTCCGGTAAGAATCAATGACAAGAAGTAAGATACGCGAGTGCATATATTACCTGCTTTTCAGGGTGGAGTTTTATACACCCGAACAGTTGAGTGAACAACCTGATCTTTTTTTTGACTCTGACGAATGGCCTGCCAAAGCAAAAAAGTCGGAAGAAGACTATGTAAGAACGAAGTTTTTGGCTGTACTTGAGAAGATTCCCGAGATCGATGCTGCAGTTGATTCAAACAGCAAGAACTGGACTACTTCACGTATGTCCAAGTCGGATCTTACCATTATCAGGCTTGCGGTGTATGAGATCAGATATGATGATGATATTCCTACATCGGTAGCGATAAATGAAGCCGTTGAACTTGCCAAGAAATACGGACAGGATTCTTCAGGCAGTTTTGTTAACGGTGTTTTGGCTAAATTTGCGTAATTGTTTAGTTTGATCCAGGCAGACTCATGCATGAGTATTGAGTCTGCCTGTAGTTTATATTAAGAGTATGGCAAGAAGTTTTTCAGTTTCAGACATAACCAGATATATAAAAAATATGTTTGCGCAGGACTTTGTGCTAAACAGTGTTAAAGTGAGCGGCGAGATCAGCAATTGCAAGTATCATACCTCCGGACATATCTATTTCACTTTAAAAGACGATAAAAGCCAGATATCCTGCGTGATGTTTTCTTTTAATCGAAACGGGCTTAAGTTTCAATTGACCGATGGTACCAAGGTTGAGGTTGAAGGCAAGATTGAGGTATATGAAAGGAACGGATCATACCAGTTATACGCTCAAAAGATCGTACAGCAGGGTACCGGTGATCTGTATCAGAGATTTGAGGCTCTTAAAGCGGAGTTAGAGAGCCGTGGGATGTTTGACCAGTCATATAAACGTCCGATCCCTAAATATATACGTACGCTCGGAGTTGTGACTGCACCGACAGGAGCAGCCGTGCAGGATATAATAAATATTACCAGACGCAGAAATCCATACGTTCAGATCATCCTTTATCCCGCCATAGTTCAGGGTGATGAAGCGGTGGATTCGATAGTCCGCGGTATACATGACCTTGAAAACAGAAA
The DNA here is from genome assembly GCA_024691305.1 of Lachnospiraceae bacterium. Classification (GTDB taxonomy): domain Bacteria; phylum Bacillota; class Clostridia; order Lachnospirales; family Lachnospiraceae; genus XBB2008. Next base: position 85,843 of record JAILNS010000015.1, read on the forward strand.
GGTGGATGTTATGATCGTCGGACGCGGAGGCGGTTCGATCGAGGATCTGTGGGCTTTTAACGAGGAAGCAGTAGCTGATGCGATATTTAATTCGACGGTGCCCGTTATTTCCGCAGTAGGTCATGAAACCGATTTCACCATAGCGGATTTTGTCGCAGATCTTAGAGCACCTACTCCTTCAGCAGGCGCTGAACTGGCCGTATATGAAGCTTCAAGGCTTAAAGAAAATATACAGAATGTAAAAGACAGACTCGTATCCTCGATGTATGAGCATATAAGAACCTACAGAGAAAAAGCCGAGAAAGACAGGATCAGATTAAAGGCATCAAGCCCCGCGAACAGGCTTCTTCAAAACAAGACTTATGCAATGAATCTTGAAGACAAACTTGAAGCGGCTATAAAGAAGGTCCTTACAACCAAACACCATAAGCTTGACGTATATATACAACGTCTTAAAGGTCTGTCACCGCTTGATAAACTGAATCAGGGCTACAGCGTGGCATGTACGGCAGATGGCAGGAGAATTACAAATACAGGTGATGTTTCCGTGGGTGATGCGTTCAGATTATATGTAAGCAACGGATATATAACGGGAAGTGTGGAGGATAAACATGATCAGGAATGATAATATCGAAATAGAAGAGCTGGGATTTGAAGAAAAAGAAACATCACTTGAAGAGATGTTTTCCCGGATCGAAGAAGTAATAGTCAAACTTGAAGATCCCGGTATAGCTATCGAGGATGCCTTCAAGGTGTATGAGTCCGGAATGAAAATGTTAAAGGATTGCAATGATAAACTCGATACCATTGAAAAAAAGGTCCTGGCAGTAGGATCCGACGGAGATTTAAATGTATTTTGATGAGGAACTTAAAAACAGGATAGAGCGTACGGAACAGATCATTTGCGGTTATCTGCCAAAAGAGGAAGGCTATGGAAACGAAGTCATCGAGGCTATGAATTACAGTTTTTTGGCAGGCGGTAAGCGCATAAGGCCTCTTCTTATGATAGAGACCCATATATTATGCGGCGGAAACGGACAGCTGGTTTCTCCGTTTATGGCTGCAATAGAGATGATACATACTTATTCACTTATACATGACGATCTTCCCGAAATGGATAATGATGAATTAAGGCGCGGCAAACCGACCACATGGAAAAAATACGGCCCTGCCACCGCAGTACTTGCAGGTGACGGATTACTGAATTATTCCATGGAAACGGCCGGATGTGCTTTTGAACTTGCACAGACTCCCGAGGAATATGAACTGATCTCGGGGGCTCTCAGGATACTGTATCACAGATCCGGAATATACGGTATGATCGGCGGACAGTGTGCTGATATCGCAGCCGAGGAAATGAGCGAAATACCCGAGGAGATGCTTGATTATATACATGTCAATAAAACAGCTGCACTTATACGGGCTTCCATGAGTATCGGAGCAGTTTTGGCAGGCGTAAGACCAAAGATCGTATCGGATATCGACCGGGCTGCAAAATGTATAGGACTTGCATTCCAGATTCAGGATGACATACTTGATGTTACGAGTAATGATGCTACACTCGGTAAACCCGTTGGCTCCGATGCAAAAAACAACAAGTCCACATATGTATCCATACATGGACTGGAAGAGTCCAAAGAGGCAGTAAATAAGCTGAGTAATGAAGCACTAAAGATCATAAGAGGCATGGACTCTAAAAACGAATTTCTGGAAGAACTTATCGAATGGATGATAAACAGGGACAGGTAATACTATGTATCTGGAAGATATAAAACAGGCTAATGATATAAAAAAGACAGATCCCGCAGCTTTAAACGAACTGGCTGCGGAAATCCGTGATTTCCTGATAAAGACTATATCCGTTACAGGCGGGCATCTGGGATCTAATTTGGGAGCAGTTGAACTCACAATGGCTCTTCATCTGACTCTGGATCTTCCCAATGACAAGATCATCTGGGATGTCGGACACCAGTCATATACCCACAAGATCCTGACCGGAAGAAGAGAAGGATTCGTACATCTTCGCCAGTACGGCGGTATGAGCGGATTTCCCAAAACCGGTGAAAGTGAATGTGATGCATTTGATACCGGACACAGTTCAACATCCATATCTGCCGGGCTGGGTCTTGTAAAGGCGCGCGACTTAAAGAACGAGGAACGTACCGTTGTATCTGTCATAGGAGACGGTTCCTTAACCGGAGGAATGGCTTATGAAGCGCTTAATAACGCATCACGTATCGATACCAACTTTATCATTGTTTTAAATGATAACGAAATGTCCATATCCGAAAATGTGGGCGGTATGTCCAAGTACCTTAACAGCATCCGTACCTCAGAGAAATACCTTAACTTAAGGGACGGTATATATTATTCTCTTGCCGGAAAATCCAAGAAAGCGGATGAACTTGTCGAAAAGATAAGAAAGACCAAGAGAACATTAAAAAGTATGGTAGTTCCCGGAATGTTCTTTGAGGATATGGGGATCACCTATCTTGGGCCGGTCGACGGACATGATATCAAGGCTATGGTCAAAGCTTTTAACGAGGCAAAAAAAGTAAGAGGAGCTGTTATAGTTCATGTTCTTACACAAAAAGGCAAAGGTTATGAGCCTGCAATAAAACATCCGGCAAGATTCCACGGAACAGAACCTTTTGAGATAGAATCGGGTATTCCGGCTCATCCCCGTACAACCCCCAATTACACAGATATCTTTTCAACCGTTATGTGTAAGCTCGGAGAAAGAGATGAAAATGTTGTGGCGATCACTGCAGCAATGCCTGACGGTACCGGACTCAAAAGATTCAGGAATATGTATCCCGACAGGTTTTTTGATGTAGGAATTGCCGAGGAACATGCGGTCACTTTTGCCGCAGGTCTTGCTGCAGGCGGAATGAAACCTGTGGTTGCGGTTTATTCTTCTTTTTTACAAAGGGGTTATGATCAGATCATACATGACGTATGTCTGGACAAACTGCCTGTCGTATTTGCCATAGACAGGGCAGGACTTGTCGGAAGTGACGGGGAGACACATCAGGGAATATTTGATCTTTCATATCTTTCATCGATTCCGGATATAACCGTAATGGCACCTAAGAATCTGTGGGAACTTTCGGATATGATGAAGTTCGCCGTAGCTTACGGCGGCCCGTGCGCTATACGTTATCCAAGGGGGAATGCATATACCGGACTTAAAGATCACAGAGCAAAGATAGAATACGGGAGATCCGAACCTATATACGAAGAACAGGAAATACTTCTGTATGCGGCAGGAAGCATGGTGAAGACCGCGGAAGCAGTCAGAGAAGAATTAAAAACTGCGGGTTATTCATGTTCTCTTACAAATGCCCGTTTTGTAAAGCCTTTGGACAGGGAATATATACTTGAAGCATGCAAAAAACACCATCTGATCGTTACGATGGAAGAAAATGTACTAAGCGGCGGGTTCGGAGAACATGTATCCTCACTCATAGAGGAAGAGGGCTTATCCGATAAGGTACGCATACTTCATATAGCGATTCCGGATACATATGTAGAACACGGAAGTGTGGATATATTAAAGAAAATGATCGGTCTTGATACCGAAAGCATAACAGCAAAAATACTTGATATTGCCGGGAAACCGCACATAGTACCGATCGGAGAAAGGGCATGAAAGAAAGGCTCGATGTACTTTTGGTCGAAAGAGGGCTGGCAGAAAGCAGGGAAAAAGCCAAGGCTCTTATCATGAGCGGGATAGTTTATGTGGACGGCATAAAAGAAGATAAAGCAGGAACTAATTTTGATAAAGAAACTTCCGCAATAGAGGTTAGAGGTAATACTTTAAAATATGTGAGTCGCGGCGGATTAAAGCTTGAAAAAGCCATGGAAGTCTTTCCGATAGATTTAAACAATGCCGTTTGCATGGATATAGGGGCTTCGACAGGCGGATTTACCGATTGTATGCTTCAAAACGGTGCAGCCAAAGTATACAGTATAGATGTCGGACACGGTCAGCTTGCATGGAAACTTCGAAACGATGAACGTGTCGTATGCATGGAAAAGACGAATTTCAGGTATGTTACACCGGAAGATATCGCTGAACCCATAGATTTTGCATCCGTGGATGTTTCGTTTATTTCGCTTTCCAAGATACTCCCTCCTGCATATGCTCTTTTGAAGGACGGCGCTTCGATGGTCACGCTCATAAAACCTCAGTTTGAGGCCGGACGTGATAAAGTCGGCAAAAAAGGCGTTGTAAGGGATAAGGATACCCATATCGAAGTGATCAAAAATGTGACGGGTTATGCGCAAGATACGGGATTTGTGATAAAAGGTCTTGATTACTCACCGGTAAAGGGTCCGGAAGGTAATATCGAATATCTTATGTATATCGTAAAAGATAAATCCTGCTCTGATCAAGCAGGTAATACCATTAAGACAGAAACGATAGCTGATGAAGATATTATAAAGATCGTTGAATCGGCACATGGGGAGCTGGACAGATGAAAAAGTTTCATATAATCGTAAATAATATAAAAGATCCGAATGGAGTATATACCGCAAGGATAATGGCAGCCTTAAAAAATGCCGGCGCGGAGAGAGTAACTTCGGGAAATCCTATTCCGAATGATGCAGATGCATTTATCGTGCTGGGCGGTGACGGAACAATGCTTCGTGCCGCAGGTAATACGCTGGGGCTCAATATTCCGCTCCTTGGTGTTAATCTGGGTCGTCTCGGATATCTTACCGAATCCGATATGGACAGGATAGATGAAGATATGCGTAAGCTTATTGACGGGGATTATTCCATAGAAAACCGTATGATGATGTGCGGAAAGGTATATAAGGGAAATGTTAAGCAGTCGGAAGACCATTGTTTAAACGATATTACGATAACAGGTTGCGGAGCACTGTGCCTTATCAGATATGACCTTTTTGTAAACAATGAGTTTTTGAACAGTTATTCCGCTGACGGTCTTGTTATTTCAACGCCTACCGGAAGTACTGGATATAACATGTCCGCAGGCGGTCCGATAGCGCAGCCCAGAGCCAATCTCATAATAGTCACCCCGATCTGTCCTCATACTCTTAATTCAAGAAGCATAGTCCTTAGTCCTGATGACAGGATAGAAGTAAGGATAAGTGACGGGCAGACAGTTCCCGTGGCTGCTCAGTTTGACGGAAGAGAACCTTATTCACTCGGTGTCGGGGACTGTGTTCAGATATTTAAGTCTACGGAGATAACCAAGATCATCAAGTTAAAAAAAGAAAGCTTCTTAAATACGCTTCATGAAAAACTGATATGATAAAAATTGGTATTATAAAAAATGAGCCGGGTTATTTCCCGGCTCTTTGTTTCATTTCTACAGCTGCCGATCTTGCGGCCTGTGTATCTTCGCCCGATCCCATCATACGCATGAGTTCGCTTATCATTCCGTCATCATCAAGAGGTGAGACATCTGTGATCGTCCTTCCGTCCTGAACAGATTTGGATATTATGAAATGCGTATCCGCCTGGGCAGCGACCTGAGCCTGATGTGTTATACATATAACCTGGTGCGAGTCTGACAGAGAATGGAGTTTCTCACCGACCTTCCATGAAGTGACGCCAGATATACCGGTATCTATCTCATCAAAAATAAGCGTATCAAAACCGTCCCTGTCGCCCGATATACATTTGATTGCAAGCATGATCCGGGACAGCTCACCTCCGCTTGCAATCTTATTTAGCGGCATAAGCGGTTCTCCGGGATTTAAGGATATAAGGAATTCGATATCGTCATATCCGCTTGAAGTTAAGTTATCGGGATTTTCACTTACTTCTACTTTCAGGTTACAGTCCAGGAAATTCATGTCTTTTAAGGCATCCATGAGTTTTGATTCAAGTACGGAGGCTGCTTTTATTCGCAGTTCATGTGCTTTTTTCGAAAGCTCTTTTAGTTTTGACTCGGATCTTTTCTTGTCTTCATTAAGTTTCTCTATATAAGCATCGTGATCCGACCATATGTCAAGTTCGTGCTGCCTTTTTTCAGAGTAAGCATTTATATCCTCGATGGTTTTACCGTATTTATCTTTTAACCTGTTTATCAGATCCAGCCTGTCAGTAACTTCGCTAAAGTATGACGGATCAAATTCGGACGATGACAGATAATCATGGATATCTCTGATAAGATCTGAAGATACCTGATCGAGTCCGAGAAGAGTATCTGCCATGTTTTGTAAGGCATCGTCATATTCCGAAACCTGATATATATCTTTGAGAGCTCTTGAAAATAAAGGCGAAACGCCGTCTCCATCGTCCATTAAAGATAAAACCCGTGACAGGGATTCGTTGATCTTTGATGCATTGTTTAGGCGCCGGTATGTATTTTCAAGTTCGATATCTTCTCCGGGAGTAAGATTTGCTGAGTTGATCTCATTGATCTCATATTCAGCCAGATCGGCTTTACGTCTGCGCACAGATTCATCTTCGTCATCGGCATCAAGTTTACATAATATATCAAAGTAGACCTTATATTCTTTTTTTATCTGATCAAGAATGTTTAAAAGAGGATCTCCTCCGGAACTGTCAAGCATGGATTTAAGGGATGAGTCCTTAAGGAGACTTAAGGATTCCCTTTGCCCGCAGATATCGATAAGGCTGGATGTTATGCGGGAGAGTTCCCTTAAGGTCACCTTGGTTCCGTTAACGAAGCAGTCCGTACCGGTTTTGGTTATCCTTCTTCTGATGAGCAGTTCGTCTTCGTCTAAATCAATGCCTGAATCGCTAAGGAGCGTACGGGTATCGTCTCCAACAGGAGATAAAGAGAGTTCTACACTGGCCTGTTCGGCACCGTTACGGATAAGACCAAGATCTGCCCTGTCACCCAAAGCAAGCCCCAGTGATTCGATGAGTATGGACTTTCCGGCGCCGGTTTCGCCCGTAAGAATGTTTAAGCCCGGTGTGAATGTAATGTCGGCTTCATCTATCAGAGCGACATTACGTACATGAAGATTGTTTATCATATATTCTCCTCATTTTCTCCGGACACGGAGATGCTCAAATATTATATCATGAGTTCTTCAGATTGGTCACATTTATTGACTGAAAACGCCTTTTGGGGTTATACTCTTATAAGCCGGTCGTGAGGAAACCGGCTGAGTTTTGTTGAAAGAATTCATGCTTGAGGACCCGTATTTGCTACGGGATGGTGCGGACTATGTCAGATGTGGACAGATCCGGTATTATTAATATAGATGCCGATAATGCCATAGAGAAGTCCAAAAGTCCTGAAGAACTGTATCAGGACCTTATAAAACGTGTCCTTCTGTATCATCCTTCCGATGATATTTCCATGATAGAAAAAGCATATAATATGGCAAATAATGCTCATTCCGGACAGGTAAGACGTTCGGGAGAGCCTTATATCATACATCCTTTAAATGTTGCAATAATCCTTGCAGACTTAGAGCTTGATAAGGAAACAATAGTTGCGGGACTTCTTCACGATGTTCTGGAGGATACTTCAACTACTATGGAAGGCCTTACCGAGGCTTTCGGCTCGGATGTTGCACTTCTTGTTGACGGCGTTACCAAACTCGATAAGCTTCAGTTTGTCGGATCGGATAAACAGGTAGACAGGCTTGAAATGCAGGCTGAAAATCTGCGTAAGATGTTCCTTGCCATGGCAAAGGATATAAGAGTCATCCTTATCAAGCTGGCCGACAGACTCCATAACATGAGAACGCTGCAGTTCCAGCCACCGGAGGCACAGGAGAGAATCTCAAGAGAGACTCTGGATATTTATTCCCCGATCGCTCAAAGACTCGGTATCAGCAAAGTTAAGGTTGAACTTGATGATCTGTCTTTGATGTATCTCGAACCGGAAGCATATAAGGAACTGGTCCAGAGTATAGATATAAACAGCGAAGAACGTGAAGCATATATACAGGGCATAGTCGATGAAGTAAGAGAACATATCGTGACTGCAGGCATACATGCTGAAATATACGGAAGGATCAAGCATCTTTTCAGTATTTACAAAAAGATGAAGAACCAGAATAAGACGCTCGATCAGATATATGATGTGTTTGCGGTAAGGATACTTGTGGATACCATTCCTGACTGTTATGCGGCTCTGGGTGTCATACACGCAATGTATACGCCTATCCCGGGCAGGTTCAAGGACTATATAGCAATGCCTAAGGCGAATATGTACCAGTCACTGCATACGACGCTTATCGGATCTTCGGGTCAGCCTTTTGAAATACAGATCAGAACACATGAGATGCATAAAGCGGCTGAATACGGTATCGCTGCACACTGGAAATATAAAGATGCTTCGGACGGTAAAAAGGTAGATGATTCCGAACAGGAAAAACTGACATGGCTCAGACAGATCCTTGAGTGGCAACAGGATTCTCAGGATAATGCTGAATTTATGGGAATGCTGAAAAGAGATCTTAACCTGTTCTCCGATAATGTATACTGTTTTACTCCTAACGGAGAGGTCAAGAACCTTCCTGCGGGATCTACACCTATAGACTTTGCCTATGCGGTGCATTCCGCCGTGGGTAACCGTATGATCGGCGCCAAGGTTAACGGTAAGCTTGTTCCGATAGATTATGAATTAAAGAACGGCGACCGTGTTGAGATAATAACAAGTCAGAATACCAAGGGTCCAAGCCGTGACTGGCTTAGTATCGTAGGATCTTCCCAGGCCAGAAATAAGATAAATCAATGGTTTAAGCAGGAATTAAAAGAAGATAACATAGTAAGAGGCCGGGAATCCATAAACAATTACTTAAAGGCCAAAGCCATAACGGTTTCCAATATAATGATTCCCAGGTATATCGAAAGGGTTATCCGCAGATACGGATTTTCCGACTGGGATTCTCTTCTTGCCGCCGTAGGACACGGTGCTCTTAAAGAGGGCCAGGTCATATCAAGGCTTCAGGAGTATTATAACGAGGATCATAAGGCAAATCCTACCGAGGAAGAGATTCTTGAACAGGTAGCGCAGAGTGCCGCAGGTGTATCCATGCGTCCTAAATCAGGCGGATCCGGTATAACCGTTAAGGGCATCCATGATGTTGCGGTCAGGTTTTCAAAGTGCTGTTCACCGCTTCCCGGCGATGAGATCGTTGGATTTGTTACCAGGGGAAGAGGAGTATCCATTCACAGGACCGACTGTATCAACATCCTGAATCTCCCCGAGCATGAAAGGGTACGTATAATAGATGCCGAATGGGAACTTCCGGAAGGACATACGGATGAGCATTACCTTGCGGAGATCAGCATCTTTGCCAATAACAGGAGCGGGCTTCTGGCAGATGTATCAAGGACCTTTACCGAGAAGGGTATAGATATATTATCCGTTAATACGAGAGTATCGAAGCAGGGTACCGCTACAATGGATATCAGTTTTGAAGTCAATTCAAGACAGGAACTCGACCGTATTACCGATAAACTGCGCAGTATAGAGAGCGTTGTGGATATCGAAAGAACCACGGGATGACATTTATTAAAAAAACGTTTAACAGTATAAGATGGAGAAAAGATCATGTCAGATATTAAAATAGGCCGTATGACACTCGGTGCGGTTGCAACGAATTGTTATTTTGTATACAGGGAAGATACGTCGGACGTGATCTTTTTTGATCCCTCCGATTCCGGATCATATATATACGAACAGTTAAAAGACCGTGGATTTTGCATAAAGGCAATATACCTTACACATGCCCATTTTGATCATATATGGGGGTGTAATGAGCTTCGTGAACTGACAGGAGCCAAGGTTTATGCATATGAGGAAGAACGTGTACTGTGTGAAAGTGCCGAAGTAAACGTATCCGCTCAGGCCGGAAGACCCTATACGGTCAAGGTTGATGAGTATCTTCGTGACAATGAGTCAAGAGAAGAGTGCGGTATGAAGTTCAAAGTTATAGCCACCCCCGGACATACGATAGGCAGCTGCTGTTATTACTTTGAAGAGGCCGGGATACTTATAAGCGGAGATACCTTATTCCAGGCAAGCGTAGGACGTACCGATCTGCCTACAGGATCGGAATCAACACTTATAAGATCGATATCGGATAAACTGATGTGTCTGCCCGATGAAACCAAGGTATATCCGGGGCACGGAATGTCGACATCTATAGGATATGAGAGAGTTAATAATCCTTTTATCTATTCTTTCTGAATCTTTTACGTTGATCTCATCTGATTTATGTTATTATTCTGAAGGTTAATAATTTGTCTTTTTGGAGATTTCGATATGTTAAAAACACTTGCGGCGCAGACCAGGGAGTTTAAGGTGGCAACAATACTTACACCGACGTTTGCCGCTCTTGAAGTTGTGATGGAAACACTTTTGCCACTTATGATGGCAGGTATAATCGACAAGGGTATAATGCCGGGAAATATGGCTGAGGTATATAAGTACGGAGCCATAATGATCGTAATGGCCATAGCATCTTTAAGCTTCGGCATTGCGGCAGGAAGACTTGCTGCCAATGCTTCTGCGGGTTTTGCATACAATGTTCGTACTGCGATGTATGACAATATCCAGACTTTTTCTTTTAAGAACATAGATAAGTTCTCGACATCCGGACTTGTCACAAGAATGACGACGGATGTGACAAACCTTCAAAATGCATTTCAGATGATACTTCGCATGTGTGTGCGTGCTCCCATGACACTTATATGTTCTCTTGTTATGGCTTTTTTGATAAATGCTCAGATCAGTTCCGTGTTTGTCATCGCAATCTTATTTTTGGCTGTATTTCTTTTTTTCATAATCAAATCCACGATGAAACTGTTTGAACAGGTATTTAAGAAGTATGATGCCTTAAACGAATCCGTTCAGGAAAATGTCACCGCGATCAGAGTGGTCAAGTCCTTTGTGCGTGAAGAATACGAAAAAACCAAATTTACGATCGCGGCGGAGAATATATATAAGCTTTTTGTGAAGGCGGAAAGAAATATCGCTTTAAACGGTCCCGTGATGATGACTGCGGTATACGCCTGTGTGCTTGGAATAGCATGGATCGGCGCACATCTGATATCGCAGGAAAAGCTGACGACAGGTGAACTTACAACGCTTTTGTCATACGTTATGGCAATACTTTTCAGTCTTATGATGTTATCCATGATATTTGTCATGATCACGATGTCGGGTGCGAGTGCCAGACGTATCTATGAGATACTTTCGGAAAAAACATCACTTACAAATCCCGAGGATCCGGATTTCGAGGTTATTGACGGGTCGGTGGATTTTGAGGATGTCACTTTTTCATATAATGAAAACGGAACCAGACCTGTTTTAAAAGACATCGATCTTCATGTTAAATCCGGTGAAACGATCGGTATCATCGGCGGAACCGGTTCATCCAAGTCTTCACTGATCTCTCTTATAAGCCGTCTGTATGACGTGAATGAAGGGTGCGTAAAAGTAGGCGGTAAGGATGTAAGAAACTATGATCTTGAAACACTTAGAAACAATGTTTCGGTAGTCCTTCAGAAAAATGTTCTTTTTTCCGGATCGATACTTGATAATCTCAGGTGGGGTGATGAAAATGCCACCGAAGAAGAATGTATAAGAGCGTGTAAACTGGCATGTGCCGATGAGTTTATATCCCAGATGCCCGACGGATACAATACATATATCGAGCAGGGCGGAAGCAATGTTTCCGGCGGTCAGAAACAGAGACTTTGTATTGCCAGGGCACTTCTTAAAAAGCCTAAGATCCTGATCCTTGATGATTCCACATCTGCGGTAGATACGGCGACTGATGCACGTATCCGTAAGGCGTTTCGTGAGGAGATCCCCGGAACCACAAAGTTTATCATTGCGCAGCGCATATCTTCTGTTTGTGATTCGGACAGGATAGTAGTACTTGAGAACGGAGAGATAAACGGTGTGGGAACACATGAAGACCTATTAGAGAACAATGAGATATACCGTGAAGTATACGAAAGCCAGATGCAGGGCTCCGGTGATTTCGATGAGAAGGGAGGCGAGGCATAATGGCACAGGCTAAGGAAGTAAAAATGGGACGCCGTAATATGGCTGCCATGGGAAAACCTCCCAAGATAGAGAATATAGGTCAGATATCCGCGAGGCTGTTTAAAAGGATCCTTTCCAAATACTGGTTTCATGTGATCATCGTTTTGGCATGCATAGCTGTAAATGCCTATGTAAATATCGCATACCAGTTATTTACCAAGGAACTGATAGATGTGTACATCGTACCCTTTATAGGCCAGGCAAATCCTGATTTTTCTCTTCTTGCTAGTAAGATAGGGCAGATGGTGATCATATTTGCCGCAGGTATAATATGCAATTACGGTCAGGCACGTATTATGATAAATGTTACACAGGGAACTTTGTCAAACTTAAGGATAGAGATGTTTGACCATATGCAGAGCCTTCCGATAAGGTATTTTGATACTCATTCCCACGGAGATATCATGTCGATGTATACAAATGATATCGATACTTTAAGGCAGATGATATCCCAGGGGATCATTCAGCTGATCTCAAGTGTTGTGACCATAGTCAGTGTGCTTGGAACAATGATCGCCCTAAGCGGATGGCTTACCGCGTTAAATATCGTAATGGTAACAGTCATGGTCTTAGCGACTAAGAAACTTGTTACATTATCAGGCAAATACTTTATCAAACAGCAAAAAGACATAGGTGCCCTAAACGGATTTATAGAAGAAATGATGGAAGGCCAGAAGGTTATCAAGGTTTTCTGTCATGAGGAAAGAGCAAAAGAAGAATTTGGAAAGTTAAATTCCGAACTCAGGGATTCAGCCGAAAACGCCAATAAGAATGCCAACATACTCGGACCGGTAAATGCCCAGCTTGGTAATGTCAGTTATGTTTTAGTTGCGGTTGTCGGTGCGATCATGGCCATAGGAGGAAAGGGCGGAGTTACAATAGGCACACTCGTAGCTTTTCTTGCACTTTCAAAGAGTATCAACATGCCGATAAGTCAGGTTTCACAGCAGTTAAACTCCGTCATCATGGCTTTTGCGGGAGCGGACAGGATATTTAAACTGCTGGATGAAGAACCCGAAGTTGATGAAGGATATGTTACGCTTGTAAATGCCCGTGAGAATCCCGACGGAAGTGTTTCTGAATGTGAGGAGCACACAGGTATCTGGGCATGGAAGCATCCTCACAGCGCAGATGGAACCGTGACCTATCAGCGTATGGAAGGCAAGGTCACGATGGATAACGTGGACTTTAGTTATGATGAGGAAAAACAGGTATTATTTGATATTAAGCTTTTTGCCGATCCGGGACAGAAGATAGCCTTCGTTGGTTCTACCGGCGCCGGAAAGACTACGATAACCAATCTGATAAACCGTTTCTATGATATACAGGACGGTAAGATAAGATATGATGATATCAATATCGGAAAGATCAAAAAAGACGATCTGCGTCACAGCCTCGGTATAGTTTTGCAGGAGACTAACCTGTTTACCGGAACTGTTATGGATAATATCAGATACGGCAAACTGGATGCTACCGACGAAGAATGCATAGCGGCAGCTAAACTTGCCAATGCCCATAATTTCATATCAATGCTTCCGGATGGATATGATACAAAGCTTACGGGTAACGGTGCTAACTTAAGTCAGGGACAAAGGCAGCTTATAGCGATAGCCAGAGCTGCGGTTGCCGATCCGCCTGTGCTTATCCTGGATGAGGCTACAAGTTCCATCGATACACGTACGGAACGCCTGGTACAGGAAGGTATGGATTCCCTCATGAAGGGGCGTACGACATTCGTAATAGCACACAGATTAAGCACTGTAAGAAACAGCGACTGTATCATGGTTCTTGAGCACGGACGTATCATCGAAAGAGGTACACACGACGAACTTATAGATCTTAAAGGTAAGTATTATCAGTTATATACGGGGAATGCTATCACTGCATGATCAAAAATGGAAAAGTCTAAAGAACCAAACATGGGAAATCCCATTAAATTAACAGAAGACAAGGTAATGATAGTCCGGGTAGACATACCCGGACTTCAGTATGATATAAATGCGATCGTCAAAGCCTTTTATCCTGATAAGCAGATACGTGTGATAGAACCCGGAGTTCCGGTATCTGCCCCTGAACTTCTTGAACTTCCCGTATTTATGAATATCCGTACCGTTGATGAAGAAACAGGTAAGGGACGGATAGACGTTTTTGATAAAACCTATGAATATGAGATCGATAGAGGGATGGGAGTCAAAAACAGTTTTAAACTAAAACTGTATGACGTGATGTGTGAGATCACAGGAAAAACTCTTCCATGGGGAAATCTTACAGGTGTGCGTCCTACCAAGATCGCAATGACACGGATAAGAGAAGGAAAATCCGATGATGAGATCATGTCATATATGACCGGACATCATAAAGTCAGCCGTGAAAAAGCAGAACTTGCGATAAATATAGCTCACCACGAAGAAAAACTTTTATCAAAGATCGATCCCGATCAGGGTTTCAGTCTATATATCAATATTCCTTTTTGTCCGACTAAATGCCTGTATTGTTCATTTGCAAGTTTCCCTTATTCTCTATGGGAAAAGAGAATGGATGAATATCTTGCAGCGTTGTTTAAGGAAATTGACCTTGCGGCCGGTATCGGTAGTCCCGATACCGTGTATATAGGCGGAGGAACACCTACCAGTCTTGATGAAAAGTATCTGGATAAATTGCTTGGTTTTCTTACCGACAGGATAGATGTTGCAGGCAGTCTTGAATTTACTTGTGAGGCCGGAAGACCGGACTCAATAAACCGCACAAAACTTGATATCCTAAAAAAGTACGGAGTGACCAGAATATCGGTAAACCCTCAGACCATGCAGCAAAAGACTCTTGATATCATCGGAAGAAAGACTACTCCGGACCAGGTTATAAGGGCATATCACGAAGCCAGGGAAGCGGGATTTGACAATATAAATATGGATATGATCTTAGGACTTCCCGGTGAGGAGATATGTGACGTGGAAGATACGCTTAAGAAGATATCCGATCTTGGACCTGACTCTCTTACGGTACATTCTCTGGCTGTCAAAAGAGCATCCGCGCTTAATCAAAGACTTGATGAGATCGGTATAGAAAGTCTTAAAAATACCGATGAAACCATGAAGCTTGCAGCGGATACTGCAAAATCTCTCGGTATGGAACCGTATTATCTGTACCGTCAGAAAAATATGTCCGGAAATTTTGAAAACATCGGATATTCAGTTCCCGGCAAAGAGGGCATATATAACATCCTGATCATGGAAGAGGTTCAGTCTATAGTGGCGCTGGGTGCCGGAGCTATATCCAAGAAAGTCGTATCATCCCCGGCAAGTATCACACGTGCCGAGAATCCCAAAGATGTAGACAACTATATCTCAAGAATAGATGAAATGATACAGAGAAAAAAAGAACTATTTGCCCTCTGAGATCACTTGAGAAAACGAATAATATAAAAAAAGCAGAAGCCGTTATGCGGCATCTGCCCGATGGAAAGAAAAACTGTATGTTACCGGTTATTTTGAAGCATCACCGGCCATAAAGTTGATGAAATGCATAGCATCTTCGGGATCATAAAGTACAAGTTCCATATCCGGAAGTGTATCTGTATCCTCTGCAAAAAGCTTTGCAAGTGATACAAACTGTGTCAGTTTTGATTTTAAGTTCAATCTGTCACCTTCGCTTGTTACAAGTTCAACTTTGCCTTTGCACTTATCGACCAATTTAAAAAATCCGTCTGTATCTGTGATGTTCTGAATCTTCATGTCATACCTCCTGCCGACTCTTCCTGACGGCTGTATTTAACTTTGTTTACGCCCTTAATTATATTCGCCGCGAAAAAAGAAACAAGATACATATTCAACAAATTCAACAAAATAGAACCTACAAATTTGTGCAATATTACAACAAACTTTTAGGGTTTCTTTTCCTTATTTTTCTTAGCTGTCCGTGTATAAATAATGTCCATGTGTTATACTTATACAGATGGCTAAACAGTATCCGACCTGATGATCCCAACCTGTTTTTCTTTATTTAATATTCATCATATTTTTACGTCAAATATTTTATTTAAGGAGAGTACTATATGAAAATTGCTTACAAGAACAGTCAGACCGGACAGATTTTGGATGCACTAAAAGGCATATCCGATCCCAAACTTATCATCATGACCAGCCCGGCAGATACCTTCGAAGCCAATGTGGCGGCTCTTGAAGAAGCGTTTCCGGGTGTGCCCAGCATTGGATGTATAGCCATGGGATACAGTGAACGTGTTAACGAAAAAGGTGTCAGTGCAGCTGTTTTTACCGAAGGAGTTACATGTAAGGCGGGTGCACTTGAAAATGTATCCAAAACACCTGCAAAACATATTAAGAGATTTCAGGATGATCTAAGCAGCATACATCCCGGAAACGGAAATACCGCAGTCATTGACTTTTGTGCGGGTAATGATGCGGGTGTTATGAATACACTCAGCCTTTTGCTGAATAAATATAATCTCCAGCTCATGGGAGCTACCGGAGATGCTGGCAAGGTATCCGCAAACGGTAAGGTTTACGAAGACGGTATGGCGTATGCCATAATTAAAAACGAAGGCGGAAAGGTTAAGGCTTACAAAGAGAATATATACGTTCCCAGAGAAGATATAAGACTGCTTGCGTCAAAGACCGATAAGAGCAAATACTATATCGGTGAATTAAACGGCCGTCCTTCCAAACAGGTATATATGGAACTTACCGGCTGCAGTGAAAAGGGCATTGAAAACCAGACTTTTACCAATCCTTTAGGTAAAATGATAGGTGATGATATATGTATCGTTTCGATAAAAGGTGTTGAAGGAAACGGTATAACCTGTTACAGACAGGTAAACGATTCGGATATCCTTACACTCCTTGAAATGAGGGATCCCATGGAGATAGCGCAGGAAACAGTCGATCATATTCGCAGTGACTTTAACAGGGTATCCGGTATTTTCTCCGTAAACTGTGTATTCCGTTATCTTGTTTTGCAGGAGCGTGGCGAACTGAACAATTATCTTTCCAAGATCTCATCCTTAGGTACCTCATGCGGCCTTGTCGGTTACGGTGAGCACTATAACGGACAGTTTGTCAACCAGACAATGACATGTGTTGTATTTGAATGATCGGGAGGTAAGGATAATGTTTGGACTTAATAAAAAACAGGCGGTAAATGAATCAGTCAATATAGAGAATACCGGTAATAAGCAGGAGGATATAAAGTCATCAGTCGCATATATAGCTGATTCCGTAAAAGCTTATCAGAAGGAACTGGTGAAAAATGAAGTCGAGTCCCTGACCGAATTAAAAGAGATATCGGATTCATTTGGAAGCGTGATAGATGATAATGAGCAGCTTAAGAGCGAACTTTATAATTTTAATGAGATCTTTTCAACCGTAACGGAATCCACCGCAAAATTTGATGATGTAAGAAGCGATATAGAAAGAAGCGTACGCGGGGCACAGGAAAAGGTTGATATACTTAAATCCGGTTCAAATGCCGTAAGAGACAGCTTTGGTGAGATGGAAGAGGTTTTCGGAAACTTCAAGAGTTCCGTTGATGAGATCGCCGGATATATGAAACAGATCGTAAGTGTTGCATCCCAGACTAACCTTCTTGCACTTAATGCCTCCATAGAGGCAGCGCGTGCCGGTGAAGCCGGCAGAGGCTTTGCGGTTGTTGCAGAAGAAGTACGGAAACTGGCGGATGAGATCCAGGTTTTAATAACCCAGGTTAATGCATCCATTGATAACGCAGGCGAACAGAGTGATAAGCTTACCGAATGCATGAACTCATCCATAGCAAATATCGATAAGAGTCTTGAAAATGTAGATGATGCTTATTCATCATTTGAAGATATCATTTCAAGTGCAGGACAGTCTGAGGACGTTCAGCGTGAGATAGCAGACTGTACATCAGAATCAAGCGAACAGATTTCGGCTATTGAAAGCCGTTTTGACAATATCAACAGCGAATGTAACAGACTTTGTTCACAGCTGGGTGCAGTAAACGACCTTGGAACCACCAAGAGCGGTATTTTTGAGGCAATAGATAATCTTGTATCACAGTTAGAGCCGATCGTTTCCGATAAATGATCCTGTGTAAAACGGTCTATGATTACCACAAATCTACTTGATGACAATATTCATACAAGAATCCTTACAGATTCAAAGGGGATATTCAGAGTTCTTGAATACACCCGTGATCTTTCGGTGACTCCGGAGAATGCGGAAACCGCATATTTTGAATCGGCGATGTCTGTAAGAAAAAGACAGCTTATAGCGGATATCAATCCCAAAAGCGGTGTTATTGCGCAAAAAGGAACCATGCAGCTCATGCTTGGAGACTTAAGGGCAGTGACCGATGTCGAAAATGTGGGCAGCCTGGTCAAAAAATATGTCGGAAGCAAGGTTACGGGTGAAACTGCCATAAAACCCAGATACAGAGGCGAGGGTACACTTGTCCTGGAGCCGACTTTCAGATTTATCATTCTTGAGGATCTGAAAGAATGGGAAAACGGAATGGTCATCGAGGATGGGTTATTTTTGGCCTGTGAAGACAGTGCCGATCTGCATGTTACAGCAAGGACAACAGTTTCTTCAGCGGTTTTTGGACGTGAGGGATTATTTAATTCCATATTGTCGGGACATGGTATAGTTGCGCTTGAAAGTCCCACTCCGAGAAATGAGCTCATCGAGATCAATATGAAAGATGATGTGGTCAAGATAGACGGTAATAATGCAATCGCCTGGAGCAAGTCGCTTGCCTTTACCGTAGAGCGCACAACCCCTACGCTCGTAGGATCGGTAATGTCCGGAGAAGGACTTGTAAATACTTACAGGGGAAGCGGTAAGATACTTGTTGCTCCGGTAAGAGAGGGCAGGATATTTGCAATATCCGAAAACGATAAGAATTCTTAGGAGATACAGTCATGGTAAACAGTATTATTTTTTGGGGATCCAATGCATTTATAGTTATTCTTGGACTTGTTGTCTGGAGTAATCTAAACAGGATCCATCGAGAGATTGTTCAGGATCATGATGAAGCAAGGAGCATATACAATAAGACCGTAGGTGAATCCGTTGTAAACATAGCATCGGGGATATACGGCTACTCCGAGCAGATAGAGTTCGATATCAAGGATATGGATCCGATAAGAAAAAAGTACAACGAACACAATACTTCGTATCTTTTCTGGGCTCAGCTCATATCGCTTTTTCCGCTTCTTGGACTTCTCGGAACCATAATCGGTCTTATTCCCGGACTTCAACAGGTAAAAGCAGGAGAATTCGATCTTCTGTACAGTTCTTTATCTACCGCTTTATGGACTACACTTTGCGGACTTGTTGCTTCGATCATCCTAAAAATAGTCTCCTCGTCACACGGGAAGACCATGAATTCGATAGAAGATTATTTTGAGGAAAACGACAGAAAGTACAGCCAGGCGATAGGTCTTGGAAAGGTTACGGCACGTGACGGTGCAAACTGATGAAGAAGGGGAAAACCAAAGATAAATTAAATATTGTTTTGGACCTGACATCTCTTCTTGATGTAATCCTGATCGTCCTGATAGTGGTAATGTGCAACCGAGATCTGAATACCAAGCAGGTTGATGAAGTAAATGCACAGTTATCGGATGCGCAAAGTACCATTGAAATGTATGAATCCCATCAGGAGGACCTCGAAAGCATTGATGATAAAGTGGCCTTTGTAACTTTATATGTTGATTTTGATGAGTCAGATCCGTCCGTAAGACATATCAAGATGATGATCGGGGATGATCTTAAGGGTTTTGAACCTTTTGATATCACGTCTTCGGACGAAGATCAAAAGTACGGCGAATTAAAAGAAAATATCGATTCTTTTATGACATCGCATACCGATATTCCGGTGTGGGTCACCATAGATGATGCAAATATATTGTACAGGGACTGGGAAAAAATAGGGTCGATGATGCAGGACCTTAAGACAAAGTATCCCAATCTGTACGTCAATGATAAGCTGGTGATCAGATGAGCATTTCCGGGGGATTAATGTTATTAGCTGCACTTACGGTCGTATTTGTCATATTAACGGTTCTTTTTTTTAAGAGCCTTCCTAAAAATGACGGTTTTCATCGGAATATCACCAGACTTCAGGCCAGGGTGATCAGCATTATTGTTCTGGCAGCGCTTGTCTGTGTTGCAGTTGCATGGGTAGGAACGCTCAAAAAAAGCGGTGTCGGAAAACTGTTTACCGATGCCGATTCTCCGCAGGAACTATACGCGTCATTATCTGAAGGAAATAACTCAGCTGATATTGTTATAGAAGGGTCTCGGATAATCATATCGGGAAAACGGTATGATGATATTGACAAAGCTTATGATGAACTTGTCAAAATTTCGGAAAAAGGGAACGATATAACGCTTACCGACAATTACGGACGCGCAGACACCGTTTTAGGCGTGATCGAGATATTAAGAACATACGGAGTTGAAATCGATACAGATGATATCATCATCCATGAGTAAAAGATCATTAAAATCCGGAAATACAAGGCTAAAGGGCATAAGGGTAATGTTTATACTTATGCTCCTTTTTTCGTACCCATTAACTTTGGGACTTGATTTTGCGGATGTTACTCTTAAAAATACCGATGAGTCGGATCCCATGGTCGACCTTGGAGAACTGATCGAAATAGGAGGGTCACACATTCCGGGAGATAATGAATTTATAACCGAAAAAGACGAAACAGAAACTGTTTCGTCACAGGAAACAACAACACAGGAAACCGGCAGGACAGAAACGGTCAAAACTCCGAGGACGGTTACGATAGAAGGCCGAAATATAACCATTGACGGACAGATCATAAGCGAGATAAAGACCGTTGTATCAAGACTTAAGTATTACGAGTCTAATGATATTCCGGTTAACCTCGATACGGAATATGCCGAACTTTATACTTATCTTGAAGTAATGGATGCAGTTAAAGAATCCGGAGTAAACGTTTTGGATAACTAGATGAAGAAGCAGATATACCGTAGAAAAACAGATAAAAGTATTATACGCATCATTTCCGTGATGATGTGTATGTTGTGCTGGTGTTTTTCGTTTGCCGGGGCTTTTTCTTATGATGATCCCGTATTAAATGATGAAGACCATATGATCTACCGTACATATGATCCGGATAACGTTTCGGTCGGAGAAGATATAGTAGCTGCCGGAACGGTCGATAGCGTTCTGGATGTGAAAAATTTCATATTAAAGACTTCATCGGATGGAAAGATAAAAGTTTCCGTAGGTCTTACGGACAATTTATCAGGTATATCGGAAGGTATGGATGTTAGAGTCTATGGGACTCTTAAGACAAGCTATAACAGGTCGTATAAGTATATACTTAAGGCCCATCATATAGAAACGGAATCAGGAGCATTTTTAAAAGACGATTATTATGTACCTGGCGGTCAAAGTTACAGTAACGGATCCTCGGTAACAAGAAACCTTCCGGGCGATGATATATCATACCGGATACCGTCAGGCTGGGAAAAAGTTATCGCAAACAATGATGAGAAAAACAGGATTTTTAATATCGGCGACATACAAAACGGTGACTGTTATTACCTGAATGCTATTGATTCCAAAAACGAGACAGAATGCTTTATAATATATGATTTTGACTATTCCAGGTTTCTGTATGATTCGGACAGGAACAGAACCGGAGGAATAGAAAAAGCCATAGTGGAAAATATATGTCCCAAGGCAGTTTCGGGGATGATCAAAAATGCAACCTTTATGCCTAAAAATGCGGTTGCGGGTTTTGAACATGATATTGATTATTATATTGCAATGTATGAAAATTCTTACAGTGTAGAGTTTGTTTTTGTACCGCTTGAAGATCATATGTGCGTCATGTTATATATCTATAACGGAGAACCGGTCCACCTGGACGATGTACTTTATGTTATAAAAAGTCTGGATGAAATGCTGTAGATCCCGTAATGATTTAATGGAGAACTATATTTATGAATATATGCCTGTTAAATGATTCTTTTCCGCCGGTTATAGACGGAGTAGCCAATACCGTTGTCAATTATGCTGATATAATACAAAAGCGCGATGACTCCAGGGTTATCGTCGCGACACCCAGATATCCGGATGCTGATTACACGGGACATCCATATAAAGTTTTAGACTATCCGAGTCTTGATACTTCCAGATTTATTTCCGGATACAGGGCAGGATATTCATTGTCCGGAAGTCTCATAAACGAACTGTCCGAGTTTGGTCCGGATATTATCCATACACATTGTCCGGCATCGTCCACTCTTTTGGCCAGAACACTGCAATACGAAACCGGAGCACCTGTGGTTTTTACCTATCATACCAAATTCGATGTAGATATAACCCGGGCAGTGGGTGACGGATTCCTTAAAAAAGAGACCATTAAAGCTATGGTCAGTAATATCTCTGCCTGCGATGAAGTGTGGGTCGTATCCGAAGGGGCGGGTGAAAATCTAAGGTCTCTTGGATTTGAAGGAAATTATCAGGTAATGTTAAACGGTGTTGACTTTGAGAGAGGTTGTTCGAGTAAGGAACAGGTTTACGAAGCCGTTAAGGATTATGATCTTCCTGCAGGTATTCCCGTCTTTCTTTTTGTCGGACGTATCATGGAATATAAGGGGATTCCGGTCATTGTTGATTGCATGAAACTTCTTGCACGGGATGGTATGGATTTTAGAATGATGTTTGTCGGAGGCGGCCTTGACCTTGAAAAGATCAAGGCATCCGTAGAAGAAGGAGGAATATCCGATAAGGTTATTTTTACAGGACCCATACATGACAGGGAGGTATTAAGGGCCATAAATACCAGGGCAGATATCTTTCTTTTCCCGTCTACATACGATACGAACGGTATAGTTGTCCGAGAAGCTGCGGCCTGCGGTCTTGCTTCGGTACTTATCAGGGATTCCTGTGCTGCTGAAGGCATAACTCATGCAAGAAACGGATATATCATAGATAACAGTCCCGAAGCCATGGCAGCACTTTTGAAAGAAGTCTGCAATGACATGGACGCGGTTCATGAAGTCGGACAAAAAGCAATGGATGAGATATATCTTTCGTGGGAAGACAGCGTAGCCAGAGCATATAACAGATATGAGATCATAAGAGAGATGTTAGAGGATGGATTACTTATAAAGAGACGTAAGCATAAATCCGATTATCTTATCCAGACTGCGGCAGAGGTGGCGGAGAGGCTTAATAAGATCATAAGCGTACCACGTAATATCCACAGTACGATACACGGTAATATAACAAGACTGTATGAAGGAATGATGCAAAATGATGAATAAAGCGTGAAAAGCTTATATGATAGGTAGGCATCTACCAGCCTAAAGTACGGCGTATCGCAGCCACGGTTGCATGCGCCGCTTTTTCATGAGCGGATTCAAGCGGATGATAGTCTGCAACATAGCCTGCGGAAGCATCCTGCTCGGGCAGGTGTATAGTTGAGATCTTTGTATCTCCGGTAGTTTCGGAATATTCGTTAACGGCACTGCATACAATAGGATACAGTCTGTCACCCATAAGGCCGAGAGCGCAGAATATATATGCATCCTTGTTATGCGACCTTACTTTTTTCAAAAAATCGATATACAGCTTCCTGTATTTTTCCTGTTTGTCTTTGTCATCCTGACAATAACTGTCATCGTTGGTACCAAGATTTATCACGATCGCATCGGGGATAAAATCACTAAAATTCCACATCGTATTTACTGTATCCGGAGTTCCCTTTATGGAATCGTAACTTAAGCCCATAGTCTCGTAATAGGGAGGAATGAGTTCTTTTTGGTTTATAGTGGAAGGGTCATCGGTATATCCTGATAAAATACCGTAACCGCTTGCGGCAAAACAACTGAGATCGGCGTTAAGTGCAAGTGCGGTTTTATATGCTAAAGCTCTTGTCATATCTTCAGTAGCAGTCTTAAAACCGTGGAGCGGATCCTCATCATCGATACCGTATCCACAGGTGATAGAGTCACCTATAAATTCGATCCTGTGAGACAGAGCGGGAGTTGGCTTTATGATAGTACTTTCGGGTAGTTCGAGGGGCTCGATACCTATGAGAGACATTGCAACTTCCGAAAGTTTGATAAGGCGGATCTTGTTGAGACCGGGTGTCGTATCGATATGTATGACCGAGGTTTCGTGACAGATCTGCATATCCTTTACTCGTTCATCTCCGATATATACAGCGATCCGTGTATAGTTTTCCTCGTTATCCGGAATAATAGAAGCCTTGCCGGCTTTGACCGTGATATCGAAGGCAGGTCCCGAATACTCAAATTCAATCCCCGTTCCGGATAATCCGAGTATCAGAAGATCGTTTGCCATAAAAGTCCGCCCCAAAAGTTTTACATTGTCTTTTGTCAATAAATATCTCATAACAGACTACCTCAAAAAAACATTCAAATAATATTCTTCATATACCATTTTAATGCTATCATATAGAAACGGAGACAGTATTGCAATGAAGAACTTCATCTATAAACTGATAATATTATTATCCATACTGCTTACTCTGATCATTATTCTGGTCGGGGCTTATATTTCTGATCCTGATTTTAGAGAAAAGGTTGCTTCGATCACTCCTAAGGTAAGTATCGATTATGTTGAACCCGCTAATGCCAAAAGTTCGGATTCCGGGAATGGTCAAGGTGAGAGCCCGGTCAATCTGGCGGAAAATGAAACGGATTTACCGGCAAGTGACGGAAGTTCAATCTTTGGTACTCCTATAGATACCGGCACGGATGATATTTCAAAATATCTTTCTCCGGATATCAATATGGGATATATACCGCCATCGGAAGGCAAGCTTGACGTACCCGACACTCTTGCACAAAGGGCGGGAGGATTTGAGTATATCACTCCTGATGTAAGAGAAGTAACGGATGAGGTCGCAGATAAACTTGAAGATGAACTGGATTACGGTAATACCGGGGATGATCTTACCTTTGATCCTCTCATGTACCCATATTATTCGATGCTTGATGAAAAATCCCAGAGTTTATACAGGCAAATCTATGCAAATGCCTGTGATCTTTACGCAGATTTTAAAGCAGTTACGAGCGATGTTACGCCGGCACAGGTTAAAAATGCATTTATGGCTGTATTTAACGACCATCCGGAACTGTTTTATCTAAATACTTCCTACAGCGCGGCTTTTCGTGGAAACGGGGACTGCCTTGAACTGAAACTGTCATTTAATGATCTTTCAAATGATATAGACAATACCAGATCAGCGTTTGAAGCTGCTGCTGCCGATATATCATCTTCGGGAACACCTTATGAAACCGAAAAGGCGGTGCATAATGCACTCGCCGGAAAAGACGTATATTCAATGGCTGCACCATACAATCAAAGTGCTTACAGTTCTCTTGTAAACGGTCCTACGGTCTGTGCGGGTTATTCAAGGGCTATGCAGTATGTTATGCAGCTGGCTGGAATACCATGTTACTATTGCACCGGATATGCCGGAGAAAATCATGCATGGAGTATCATCTGTCTGGACGGAGATTACTATAATGTAGACGTGACATGGGATGATACCGATTCAAGTCCCGAGTATACATATGATTGGTTTAACAAAACGGACGATGATTACGGAACAACTCATATAAGACGTGATCTGTCGGTGTATCTTCCTCCGTGTAACGGGACCAAATACAGGAATCTTGAAGAAAATCCCGAAGGTGGTTTAGCAGAGACCCCCACGGAAACTTCGCCAGATGACAGCACGATCATGCCGGATAATGATATTTCGGCGGATAATCCCACAGTTATGATCGGGCAGCCTTCCGACAAGGAACTCAAGTCGCTAAGCGATGTGGGTCTGTCAGAGAACGAAGTGATAAGAGATATCGATGCTTATTATTCAAAAGCCTGCGAGCAGATAACAGCTTTGGGTAAAGGCGGTCATATATACAGACTTGTTGTCGATAACGAAGAACTGTGCAATGAGATAGCAGCCGCCTATAACAATAAGCAGGCAGATGAATATGTTTTAAAACCCGCTATGGTAAGTACCGGGTCTTCTTCCATAGATATGGTCATATATCCTGAGAAGTTAAGCGACGGAAGATATCTTCTTGAACATCGTTATAATTTGAATTGACAGTTGTTCATCTTACACCCTCGGCATTTTGATTTGTATTTTTATGATGTATAATTAAAAAATGAATTTACGAAATCCGATAAGCAAAAATATAAAGATAAATCATATCATCATAGCAGCATTTCTGACCGTTTTCTTTTTTTTGATCCTTATCATAAACGGAGTTCCGATGTATAACGATTCCGATCAGTATATATCGATGCATGTACGCAGGGAGCCGGTATATCCGATAATGTTATATATTATCAGGAGCATCGCAGCTGATCGATGGCTTATCGTCGCAGGTATCATTCAGACATTATTTGTTATATATGCATCTATAAGATTTGTTTTATATATATCAGACAGATTTGATCTTGGAATTATTTCTGAATGGGGAATATGTGTTTTTACCATACTTCCATATGTTGTAACACCTTTATTTTCCGTGAAGAATGTATCTATGTCATCAGGGATCATGAGTGAATCTATAGCTATCCCCATGTTTTTACTTTTTTTTATTCATATGCACAGAGCGGTCATGGATTGCAAAACATCTGACGTTTTGTGGAGTGCTGTTCTTGCACTTATGTTGTCGCTTACCAGAAGTAATTTGTTTGTGCTTCTTATTGTATGGATCATCGCCGTAATTTACAGATATATTCCGGATCGTAAATGGCCGGCGATACTTATATGCATAGTTGTGTTTGCAAGTTCATTTGTTATGCGTGATGTTGCGACTAAGACTTATAATCTGGCATTTAACGGAAGGTTTATCGGAAACCAGTATACTAATGTTACGGTACTTACCAATATTTTATATGCCAGCGACCCTGATGCCGGAGATATGATCGAAGAACCGATATTACATGATTATTTCGATCTGTTTTATGAAACCATGAATGAAAACGGCTGGTCATATCTGTCGGCTCCCAATGATACGGTTTACGGAAGGGCTGTGTATCTTGAAGAAGTTCATGACCGGATCAAGTTTGATGTTATAGAGGAAGGATTCAGATATACGATAGAGGAAACAGGGATTCACGAGTATCTTGACTATAATGAGATCGCTGAAGGCTATGCAAAGGGTCTTATCGGATCACTTTTTCCCCATTGTGTTGGAAGATGGATCATAGATTGGCTGATAATGGCACTTAGAGGGATCGTTCGATCCATTGCGGTTTGTCATCCGTTAGCCTATGTCTACACCCTGGCTGTCATGATATTTATGATAGTTTATTTTATTAAGACGATCAAGCGGGACCGTCTTGATCCGACAGGAGTTATGGCCGGCCTTATATTATTGATCGTTTTTGGCAATGCTTTTGGAACCGCAACCATAATTATGTGCATTTCGCGATATATGATTTATGGTTTCCCGGCCTTTTATTCTACTCTTTTATGCATTGCATACGAGATATACAAGAAATTTAAAAATATGATATGATATAAGATATGGATAATAATATAAGACCTGTAGGAATTAAAAAGAATATCATATGGGTCATCGGCTTATGCATCATAAGTTGGATTATTAATCTGTCCGGTGCCGCCATTGCGGATCGCTTCATTCTACCGATGTATCTTGACACTATCGGGACTATTCTTGCCGCCGTTGTGGGCGGTTATATGCCCGGTATCATTGTCGGTTTTGTCAGTAATTTTATCAAATCTTATGCGGATGAAAGTGCCATTTACTATGAATGCCTGAGCGTTCTTATGGCGGTTTGCGCTTCGTGGTTTGAAGAAAAAGGCTATCTTAAGAAAGCCTGGGGTATAATCTCATATACGGTTTTGGCAGCACTTATAGGCGGTGGTCTGGGGTCTGTACTTACCTGGTTTTTGTACGGATTTGCAGGCGAAGGGATTTCCGTACGTTACGTCAAAGAACTGTATCAAAGCGGTGTGTTAAGTCCGTTTGCCGCTCAGTTTACGGCCGATTTTCTGATCGATCTGCTGGATAAGATCATAAATATGATCATAGTTATTCCGATCTATTATCTTATTCCCGATAGAATTCGCAGAAAATTCCTGTTAAGAGGCTGGCAGCAGAATCCTTTACACGGTAAGGAAAGAATAAATGCGGGCTCCATTCAGAACAGAACGCTTTCCATTAAGACCAAGTTGCTGGCACTTATCACGTCCGCTCTGGTCGTTATAACTATTGTATCTATAGCTATCGGTTATAAGCTTTACATTAGCGACAGTGTTGATAATCATATGGCCCTTGGACAGGGCGTCGCTTCCACGGTTGCCGGTGTAGTTGAACCGTACAGGATAGATGATTATATCGAACTTGGTTATTCGGCGATAGGTTATGTTCGAACCGAAAACAATCTGTATGATATAAGGAGCAGTTCCAAGGATATTGAATATATATATGTTTACAGGATAACACCGGAAGGTTGTGTTGTCGTTTTTGATCTTGATACGGATGAAGTCACCGGCGGAAATGCGGGGGATATCATACCTTTTGATGAATCTTTTGATCCTTATATAGATACACTTCTTAAGGGCGGAGAGATAGAGCCGATCATAACCGATGATACATTTGGCTGGCTTCTTACAATATATAAACCAATCTATGATGAAAACGATGTCTGTCAGGCTTACGCCTGTGTAGATATTTCGATGGATTCGATAAGGTCAAACGGTTATTCGTTTCTTGCCAAATTGATATCACTGTTTGTAGGTACTTTTATACTTGTACTTGCCATAGGTTTGTGGGTTGTGAGATACAACCTTATATATCCGATTAATACCATGGCTATAGCGGCCACTGATTTTGCATATCATATGGAAGATGAACCTGAAGACAGCGTGGAGCGTATCAAGGAAATCCAGATAAGTACCGGAGATGAGATCGAGAACCTTTATCATGCTTTTACCAAGATGACAGAGGACAGTGTCGAATATGTAAATGAGATTAACGATAAAACCGATACGATACGACAGATGCAGGACGGTCTTATCATGGTACTCGCCGATATGGTTGAAAGCAGAGACCATAATACGGGCGATCATGTCAAAAAAACAGCGATATATACCGGTATCATAATGAATGAACTCGTTAAAGAAGGTATATATACGGACATACTTACCGAAGATTTCATTGCCGATGTTATTAAGTCTGCACCCCTTCATGATATTGGAAAGATCAGTGTTTCCGATGCAATACTAAATAAGCCCGGAAAACTTACGGATGAAGAGTTTGATAAGATGAAGGTACATACGACCGCCGGCAGCGAGATAATATCCCGTGTTATAGACATGGTTCCGGATTCGGGTTACCTGGATACCGCAAAGGAACTTGCCGAGTTTCATCATGAAAAATGGAACGGAAGAGGTTATCCTCACGGACTGTCCGGTGAAGAGATACCTTTATCGGCAAGGATAATGGCGGTTGCGGATGTGTTTGATGCACTTGTATCAAAGCGCAGTTACAAAGAAGGAATGCCTGTAGAAAAGGCACTCGATATAATAAGAGAAGGCATAGGAAATCATTTTGATCCTTATGTGGCTCAGGCGTTCTTAAATGCCGAAGATGAGGTTCGTAAGGTGGTTTATGATTTCCGGAAAGGGTAAATAATATGGATACTTACAAGAAGATTGACTACTCAAGAAATAAGGATGTTGTGCTCAGATATATTTCAGGGCATTTTATCACCCCTAATTCCCATGTCAATTATTACATGGACTTAAGTGATATGAAATCCAGACAACGTGAGGCAAGAGCTACAGGTGAAGAACTTGCGGAGATGTATCTTGCATCCGATCAGATCGATACCATTATGTGCTTAAACGGTATGGAAGTCGTTGCTGCATATCTTGCAAATAAACTTACCAAGATCGGTATCGTATCTGCCAATTCCCATCAGACGATGTATATCACGAGCCCCGAATATAACACCAGCGGTCAGATGATGTTTCGTGAGAATAACCAGCACATGATCAAAAACCGTAAGGTTCTTATTCTGATCGATTCAGCTACAACAGGCGTGACCCTTAAAAGTGCGGTCGGTTCCGTAAAGTTTTACGGCGGAGAAGTTGTGGGCATATCGGCTATTTTCTCGGTTGCAACACAGATAGATACGATACCGATAAGAGCTTTATATTCGACCAAGGATCTTCCGGATTATACAAGTTACCGTCCCGATAACTGTGCTTTATGTAATGCAGGCGTACATGTCGATGCGATATGTAACGGTTTCGGATATTCCACGTTATAACGGGAATTAATATTTAGTTACAGGTAGTTTTATTCGAAATGAGTGGGTTAATATGAATGAAATGATATTTAAAAGAAATGCTCTTTTGGCAAATAAAGTCATAGCCGGTCTCAGGTCGAGAAATATGTCCGGATACTATGCTGAGTCCAGGGAAGATGCTTTAAAACAGGCTCTTGAACTGATCCCCACAGGAGCAAGCGTTACTATGGGCGGTTGTATGAGCGCCCGTGAGATAGGGCTTGTTGACGAACTTAAAAATGGGGATTATAACTTTATTGACAGGGATGCCGAGGCAGATAAGCGTGCTGCAATGCTTAAGGCTTATGATGCGGATGTTTATATTGCAAGTGCTAATGCGATGACGGAAGATGGGGTGCTTGTCAATATTGACGGTAATGCGAACCGTGTTTCGGCGATAGCTCAGGGACCTAAAAAAGTTATTTTTATAGTCGGGATGAACAAAGTATGTTCTGATACCGACGGCGCCATGAAAAGAGCACGTAATGTGGCAGCACCCATAAACGCTCAGCGTTTTGGCCTTAATACTCCCTGTGCAAAGACAGGCTCATGTATGGATTGTAAATCTCCGGATACCATATGCTGTCAGTTTCTTATAACCAGATATTCAAAACACGGCGACAGGATCCATGTAATATTGGTTAATGATGATCTTGGATTTTAAACATGGATGTGATCTTTGGTCATGAATAGTTTAGAACATTTAATACATGTAATAAGACAGGTGATAGCGGGAAGGCAGTTGATCGATAATTCCAATAAATATCGGATCATGTGCCTTGTTACTGCGTTCATACATTTGATCTTTTGTATCAGTATGGGCGCTATGGGTGCTGATATTCTTTGCTATTACAATATTTTTATAGTCTATATGTACTGTGTTCTGGGCATATTTGTTTCCGCAAAGAAAAAATTCAGATTGATTATGATCTTCTTTTTTGTGGAAGTAGAATTTCATTCATCACTGGCAACCATCCTGTTAGGATCTCAAATGGGATTTATGCTTTATACGGTTGCTCTTATTCCTGCTGCTTTTTATCTTGCAAATTCGCTTACGAACAGAAATAAACATGCGAGATATTCTCTTATGTTATCGGTATTTGTCATAGTCGTATACTTTACCATGAGTATTTTGGCTCCGGGTATTACTCCCTATTATGATATATCGGCATATCCGGGTATTATGACCGGACTCAGGTATATGAATATCATGATCGCATTCATTCTCGAGCTTGCTTTTTCTTTGCTTTTTGCTCAGGAATCAAGATATATGGAACAGCTTCTTGAAAATGAGAATGTAAAGCTTGGAGTGGAAGCCAGTTATGATCCGCTTACCAGGCTTCATAACCGTAGAAGCATGACCAAATATATGACCGATGAAATAGAAAAAAACAAGGATACCGATACCGATTTTTGCATCGTTATGCTCGACATAGATGACTTTAAAAATATAAATGACAGTTATGGTCATGATGTGGGTGATAAGGTCCTGGTCACCCTGGCAAATATCATCACAGAGGAAGTAAGGTCGGAAGATTATTCTTGCAGATGGGGCGGAGAAGAGTTTTTGCTGTTCATTCACGGGGATAAGAATCAGACTTATTTTGTCGCAGACAGGATCAGACGTAAACTTGAGGATACCGTTCTTAAGAACAAATATGACGGAACATTTAGAGTGACTGCTACATTCGGTATAACACAGTATAATAAATTCGCACCTCTAAGGACCAATATTGATGATGCCGATGAAAAACTGTATTACGGAAAGAATCATGGAAAAAACCAGGTTGTATCTTAAACATAATTATTTAGACTCGGATTGGAGAAAAAATGCTTGGTATCATTGATGTAGGCGGAGGAACCAGGGATATATACGGGGCCGGAGTGCTCGATTATCTTATGGATCAAAACATAAATGCGGATTTTTTTATAGGAGTGTCTGCGGGAAGCGCAAACGGATCTTCTTATCTGGCCCATCAAAGGGGCAGAAACTATAAATTCTATAACGAATATGCTTTCAGAAAAGAGTATATGAGTTTTGGGAATTTTCTTAAAACGGGATCCTATCTTGATTTGAATTATATATACGGTACATTATGCAGGGCAGAAGGAGAAAATCCTTTTGACTATAATGCTTTTATGGATAATCCCGCTTGTTTTTATATCGTAAGTACCGATGCTTTTTCCGGTGAACCGGTTTATTTTGAGAAAAAGGATATGAGGCAGGATCATTACGAGACTCTCATGACTTCAAGTTGTGTACCCGGTATCAACAAGCCTTATGTTTTTAAGGGAAAACCGTATTTTGACGGTGGGATAGGCGATCTGATCCCGATAAAAAAGGCATTGGATCATGGCTGTGACAAACTGATAGTTATCCTTACCCGCCCCAGGAAAGCATTTCGTAAGCCAAAGACCGATGTAAGCGTATCTAAATTTGTTGCTTTAAAATATCCATATACGGCCGATGCCATATGCAGAAGATGCGATGTGTATAATGAGGAACTTAAACTTGCACTTTCTCTTGAAGAAGAAGGTAAGCTACTTATTCTGGCACCTGATGATATAAGTAATATGAAGACACTCACAAAAGATGTGACGATACTTAACCGTTTATACAGGAAAGGTTATACAGACGCACTTAAAGTGAAGGATTATCTGAAAAATGCATAAGATAGATCTTATTACCGGATTCTTGGGATCCGGTAAAACTACGTTTATAAGGAAATATGTTGAATATCTTTTATCTTTAGGGGAAAGGATAGGGATCATTGAAAATGATTTCGGAGCCATTAATGTTGACAGGGTCCTCCTTAAGGATGTTCTTGGTGATAAATGCGGAATGGAAATGATAATAGGCGGAGATGATCTTGATACCCATAAAAGACGCATGAAGACCAAACTGATAGCAATGGCCATGAACGGTTACGAGAGAGTGATCATAGAACCTTCGGGGATATTTGACGTCGATGAACTCTTTGATCTTTTATATGAGGAACCGCTCGATAGAATGTACGAGATGGGTTCTGTCATAACCGTAGTCGATGGTGCACTGATGTATGCACTTAAAGATACCGAAACGGATTTATCTGAGGAATCAAGATATCTGATATGTGCACAGTGTGCATGTGCCGGAAAGATAGTTTTGAGCAAACTTGATGTGATCGAAAAAAACGATACTGACAGGGGCATAGAAAGATCCATGGCCCGGATAAACACATGCTTAGAGGAGTTTAAATGTAAACGTATCATACAGGAAAATGATTGTGTTGCCGTATGCCTTACAGATATTGATCCGGAAACGATCCGGACAATTGCAGATTGTGGATATAAGAGGTTTTCTCATGTCAAAATACCTGTTATAGACAGTGGCCATTACGGATCTAAATTCTGTTATCATCTGGAACTAACGTATGATGAACTTGTACATGCCTTAAAAGGCGTTTTTTCTTCGCGGGAATGTGGGAACATTTTCAGGATAAAAGGATATATGAACACCAAAGACAGGGGATGGATCGAGATCAATTCCACGCCGGAGGACCCGGTATGTATTTTACCTGCCGATGAGTCGGAAAATGTGATCATCATCATTGGCGAAAATATGTCAACCGAAGCTATACAAAAGTACATTCCGATACAGTGAAACTCGCTCGTTCTCATTGACGCAAAACATGGCTTGTGATACACTTTTCTTGTTGCGGAAAACCGCAGAATTAACATTTTTATTTTCAATTTTTCTATTCAGAAGGGAGCAATACACATGAACTATTTAGAGATCGAAAAGGTTATAGGCAGAGAGATCTTAGACTCCAGAGGAAACCCTACAGTAGAAGCTGAGGTTACACTTGTTGACGGTACAGTAGCAAGAGGTACAGCACCTTCAGGCGCATCTACAGGTGAGTTTGAAGCACTTGAGCTTCGTGACGGTGACAAGTCAAGATATTTAGGCAAGGGCGTTACCAAGGCTGTTGAGAACATCAATACAGTCATCGCAAATGCGATCGTAGGTCTTGATGCATCAGATACATATGCAGTTGATGCTGCAATGCTTAAGGCTGACGGTACCAAGGATAAGAGCAAACTCGGTGCAAACGCTATTCTTGCAGTTTCAATCGCTACAGCACGTGCTGCAGCTACAGCTCTTGAGATCCCGCTTTACAGATTCCTCGGCGGTGTTTCAGGAAACAGACTTCCTGTTCCCATGATGAATATCTTAAACGGTGGTGCTCATGCAGATAGTGCCGTTGATACTCAGGAATTCATGGTCATGCCTGTTGGGGCAGATTCTTTCAAGCAGGGTCTTCAGTGGTGTGCAGAAGTATTCCATAATCTTAAATCACTCATTAAGAAGATGAATGATGTTACAGCAGTAGGTGATGAAGGTGGTTTTGCTCCTAACAGCTTAAAGAGCGATGAGGAAGCTATAGAGAAGATCTTAGAGGCTATCAAGGTTGCAGGTTTTGAACCCGGCAAAGATTTCATGATCGCTATGGATGCAGCTGCTTCAGAGTGGAAGAGTGAAAAAGGCAAAGGCTTCTATCATCAGCCCAAGTCAGGCAAGGACTTTACTACAGATGAACTTATCGATCACTGGGAGAGCTTAGTTAACAAGTATCCTATCATCTCCATCGAAGATGGCCTTGATGAAGAGGATTGGGAAGGCTGGCAGAAGATGACCGAGCGCCTTGGCAAGAAGGTTCAGCTTGTCGGTGATGACCTTTTCGTTACCAATACCGAGAGACTTGCAAAGGGTATCAAACTTGGTGCAGGCAATTCAATCCTTATCAAGCTTAACCAGATCGGTTCTGTTTCCGAAACTCTTGAAGCAATCAAGATGGCTCACAATGCAGGTTATACAGCTATTTCTTCTCACAGATCAGGTGAGACTGCAGATACTACAATAGCTGACCTTGCAGTAGCTCTTAATACATGCCAGATCAAGACTGGTGCTCCTTCAAGATCAGAGCGTGTAGCTAAGTACAATCAGTTGCTTCGTATCGAAGAACAGCTTGGCGATGCAGCAGTTTATCCTAAAATGGATGCTTTCCATGTAAACAGATAATAAGATCAATTACGGCTCCCGTCTGTGTTTACAGGCGGGAGCCTTATGACTTTTTCTAATTTTCCGCATTTGTTATAACAGGAGACGATCATGAAAAAAATCGAAGATTATGTCAGAACGATACCTGATTTTCCGGAACCCGGAGTTATGTTTCGTGATATTACCACGATTCTTCAGGATGCAGACGGCTTTCATCTTGCAATAGATGAATTAAACAAGCTTATAGAAGGCCTTGATTTTGATGCTATAGTCGGAGCAGAGTCGCGAGGATTTATTCTTGGTGCACCGCTTGCATATGAGCAGCATAAGCCTTTTATACTTATCCGGAAAAAAGGAAAACTCCCCTTTGAGACAGTTTCCCAGGAATATGAGCTTGAATACGGTACTGCTACGATCGAAATGCACAAGGATGCAATAGTGCCCGGACAAAAGGTTGTTATCGTTGATGATCTGATCGCGACAGGAGGTACGCTTGAGGCTTCCGCAAAACTTGTAGAGACTCTCGGCGGAGAAGTTGTAAAGATCATATGCCTTATGGAACTTGCAGGTCTTAAAGGCAGAGATAAACTTACGAAATATGATGTAGAATCCGTTATTACTTATGATGGTAAATAAACGCAAATAATGCGTTTTTATAAGGAGGGAAAGATGGAGAAATTTTTTAAACTCAATGAGAACGGCACAAATGTAAAAACAGAAGTCATTGCCGGACTCACAACCTTCATGACCATGGCGTACATACTTGCTGTCAATCCGGCAATATTGTCCGCATCAGGCATGGATCCGACAGCGATACTTATTGCTACTGCACTTGCTTCATTTATCGGAACTGTCTGCATGGCACTCATGGCAAATTATCCTTTTGCGCTTGCACCCGGTCTTGGACTTAATGCTTACTTTGCATATACCGTATGCGGTGCCATGGGATATTCCTGGCAGTTTGCTCTTTTTGCAGTATTTGTAGAAGGTATTATTTTCGTAGTCCTTTCGGTTACGAATGTTCGTGAAGCTATCTTCAATGCAATACCTCTTACACTTAAAAAAGGCGTTTCTGTCGGTATCGGTCTGTTCGTTGCATTTATAGGTCTTCAGAATGGCTCTATCGTAGTAAACAATGATTCAACACTTGTATCACTGGTAAGTTTCAAGACCGATTTCACCAATGTAGGTATCTGTGCGCTGCTTGCCATCATAGGAACCTTCATTATTGCAATTCTTCATTATAAGAAGGTTAAGGGATCTATCCTTATCGGCGTTCTTATTACATGGGTACTTGGTATCATATGCCAGCTTACAGGTCTTTATACCGGCAATTCCGTACTCCCTCAGTGGAGCACATTTAATCTCGGTGCACTCGGACTTACATTTGGAAAATGCTTTTCAAGTGAAGCATTTGCTAATTTCCGTATTCTTGATTTCATCGTTATCATGTTCTCATTCCTGTTCGTTGATGTATTCGATACTATAGGTACACTCATCGGCTGTGCGAACAAGGCTAACATGCTTGATAAAGACGGAAAGCTTCCTCGCATTAAACAGGCACTTCTTGCTGATGCGGTAGCTACCAGTGCAGGTGCTATTCTCGGTACATCTACAACAACTACTTTTGTAGAGAGTTCCGCAGGTGTATCCGAAGGTGGACGTACAGGACTTTCAGCTATAGTTACCGGTTTAATGTTCCTGCTTGCTATCTTCTTATCACCTATATTTATTGCAATTCCCGGATTTGCAACCGCTCCGGCACTTATTTTTGTAGGCTTCCTTATGATCACTGCTGTAGCAGATATTGACTTTAATGATCTTACAGAAGCTGTTCCCGCATATCTTGCACTTGTGGCTATGCCCATACTTTACAGTATCTCCGATGGTATAGCAGTAGGTGTTATCTCTTATGTGGTTATAAATGCATGTTCAGGAAAGGCAAAGAAGATCAGCCCGCTTATGTATGTTCTCGCGGTACTGTTTGTTCTTAAGTATATGTTCCTGTAATTAAAAGACTAATGAATGAGGCTTACATGGTGATATCGCTCTTACAGCATTATTGTGCGGACGGAGTGATATCTCATGTAAGCCTTTTATGATGATCGGGGGTTTTATGAGAGAATTATGGAATGAAGGCTGGGAGTTTAACTTAAATGACTCACCCGAGAGCCGGGATAACGAAGAATGGATAAAAGTTACGCTTCCGTACGACTGGCAGATATATGATACTGATGATCTGTACAGGGACGGATACGGTAGATATAAAAAAGTATTTAATATAGATCTTAAATCGATAAGAGAAAACAAAAACCATGTATTTGTCGTTTTTGACGGCGTATATATGGATTCTTCATATATATTAAACGGTGTTACGATCGGAGAGTGGAAATACGGATATTCCCGGTATGTTCTTGAACTTACCGATCATTTAAAAGACGGAGTCAATGAACTTATAGTCGGAGTAAATTTTAAGAGCCCTAACTCCAGATGGTACTCCGGTGCAGGAATATACAGAGATGTCTGGTTTGAAACGGTGCCTGATCCATATATACCGGAAAACGGCGTATATATTCACGCGGAAGAAACGGACGGTGGATATCATCTGTATGTGGATACCGAGGTTTTAGGCGATAGTTCGAGGGTTATCCTAAATACCGTTCTTAAGGATGCGGGGGGCAATGAAGTAGAGATAAAGCCGGTTGAACCTAATATCATCAAAGTTCCATATACCGAACCAGCAAGCAAGGCATACCGAAGTGATGTTTATTTCGTTGAAGATCCGATCCTTTGGTCCGTGGATGAGCCATATTTATACAGATTGTGTGTAGAACTTAAGACACAAAACGGTGATACACAGGAGGTTTCCTCGTCTGTCGGATTTAAAAATGTATATTGTGACCCTGACAAGGGATTTTTCTTAAACGGTGTTCATATGAAATTAAACGGAGTCTGTGAACATCATGATCTGGGCGTTATGGGGGCCGAGTTTAATAAGTCTGCAATGCGCCGGAAAATCGAAATTCTTAAGACGATGGGCGTTAATGCCATCCGCGGAACCCACAATATGATGGCTGAAGGATTACTTGAACTTTGCGATGAAATGGGAGTTTTGTATATTTCAGAAGCTTTCGATATGTGGAATCATCCAAAGACGGAGTTTGATTATGCCAGGTTTTTTGATGACTGGCATGAAAAAGATGTCGCAAGCTGGGTCAGACGCGACCGTAATCATACCTGTGTTTTGATGTGGAGTATCGGAAATGAGATTGCCGACATCCATAATTATGAAAAAGAAGGACAGGCAATGACTAGGCATCTTATGGAACTGGTCGCCGGTCATGACTACAGGGAGAATGCTTATATTACACAGGGATCTAATTATATGCCCTGGGAAAATGCGCAGAAGTGTGCGGATATACTGAAAGTTGCAGGATATAACTACGGAGAGTCCTGCTATATTGAACACCACAAAGAGCATCCTGACTGGATCATATACGGAAGTGAGACTTCATCCATTACGCAGAGCAGAGGTGTGTATCATTTGCCGCTGTCTGCAAATTCTCTCGGTGAAGAGGATGACCAGTGTTCCGCACTCGGAAATTCGACTACAAGCTGGTCGGCCAAAAGCTATGAACTGTGTGCCGCTATTGACAGGGATACGGAGTTCTCTCAGGGGCAATTTTTATGGTCAGGGTTTGACTATATAGGTGAACCTACTCCTTATCAGACCAGAAGCTGTTATTTCGGCCAGATAGATACCGCAGGATTTCCCAAGGATTCATACTATTTTTGGAAATCCAACTGGACCGATCCTGCTAAAGATCCTTTTGTTCATGTTTTTCCTTATTGGGATTTTAATGAGGGACAGATCGTGGATGTCAGAGTCGTATCAAACCTTCCCGAAGTCGAACTTTTTGTAAATGGCATAAGTCATGGAAGACAGAGTCTTGATCATGCTCCCGGAAGCGGATATCATCTCATCGCAGACTGGCCGGTTCCTTATGAAAAAGGGGAAATAAGAGCAGTCGCATATGAATCTCCAGGATCAGATAAGGCAGGCGCAGAGTGCATAAGATACAGCTTTGGAAATACGGACAAACTTATAGTTAAAAGATATGGATTTACTTCCACACAAACGCCACAGGATATCGCTTTTTATGAAATAAGCGCGGTCGATAAGGATGGCCATCCCGTTGAAAATGCCTGTGACAGAGTAGAAGTAGCGGTTAAAGGTAACGGAGTACTTATAGGACTTGATAACGGCGACAGTTCCGATCCTGACGGATACAGAGTGCATACCAGAAGACTGTTTAACGGAAAGCTTTTGGCGGCAGTCAGGATAACGGGTAAGGACGATATCGAACTGATTATCCGGATAGCAGAGAGTAATGAAGATATAAGGCGTATAGATCTAAAATGTGAAGACAGCAGACAATTATCTCCTGATCACAGACGGATCACGGTATATGCAAAGGCACAGCCCGAAAGTGCTTCAGGCAGGGAGATAAGTTATAAGATCGTAGATGACCTTGGTATAAAATCCCATCTTGCATCGTTCGATATCGTAAAAAACAATGACGGAAGCGAAAGTATAAATATAAATGCTAAAGGAGACGGACGGTTCAGACTTCGTGCCACGGCCGGAAGCGAAGGTCAGAAGGTGCGTGTCATATCGGATATGGATTTCGAGATCACAGGGTGCGGACAGGCATACAGAAATCCTTACGAGTTTGTGTGGGGCAGCACTTATTCATCCGGAATCGGAGAAGTTGGCAGCGGTAATGAGAAAGGATTTGCGACTGCCAGAGGTGACAGAACGGTTGTTATTTTTGAAGACATTGATTTTGGATCCTTCGGCGCGGAAAGCATTACAATACCCATTTTTTCACTTGATTCAGACGATGTACCCTTGAAGGTATGGGCAGGTGTTCCTGGAAGTGGGAATGAGGTGCTGCTGGTCGATACAGTGTATTCAAAACCCAGACAGTGGGCAGTATTTATTGAGGATACATGGCCTCTTAAGCATAGGGTAAAAGGGATTACTTCAATCAGTTTTGAATTCACTAATAAGGTTCATGTTCGCGGATTCATATTTAAGGAGGCCGACAAAGCAAGGGCAAGACTTCTGGCGCCAGATGCCGATGCCATTTACGGAGATGACTTTAAACGTACCGAAACGGTTGTAGAACATATAGGGAATAACGTTTCGCTGATGTTTAACAATATGGATTTTGGCAATGAAGGTATAAACCATATAACGATATGGGGCCAAACTCCAAATGAATCCAATCCCGTACATGTGCGATTCTTCAGAGAAGATGAGACGATCAAAGAAGTATGTGAATTTGAAAATTCGGATCATATATGTGAAAGAACATTCGAACTTTCTCATATTACCGGTAAATGGGATGTATCTTTTGTCTTTATGCCGGGTTCGAACTTTGATTTTGAAGCCTTCAGATTCCAATAAAAATAAGGGGAGATGCGAATGCATCTCCCCTTTAATTTTTATATCAGGATTTAATTTATATCCTCTATCTGTGCCGTATAAAGCTTGTAATACAGCCCTTTTTGAGCCATGAGTTGATCATGAGTTCCGCATTCTGCGATTCCACCGTCGTCGATATACATGATCTTGTCACAACCGATTATAGTCGAGAGACGGTGTGCTATAACAAAACTTGTACGCCCCTGTAACATGTTGTTCAGTCCTTTTTGAAGAGCCCGTTCCGTCTGGACATCTATACTTGATGTAGCTTCATCCAGAACCAGTATCGCGGGATCGGACAGAAGGGTTCTTGCAAAAGATATCAACTGTTTTTGTCCCTGTGATAAAAGAGAACCGCGTTCTTTTACCTCGGTCTTATAGCCGTCGGACATTCCGTTTATGAACTCGTCAGCACATACCGTAGTACTTGCTTTGATTATTTCTTCTTCTGTCGCATTCAGCTTTCCGTATCTTATATTGTCTTCGATCGTTCCTGAAAATATAAAACTGTCTTGCAGCATTATGCCCATTTGTGAACGGAGAGATTTAAGCGTTACCCGGGATATATCATGACCGTCGATCAGGATCCTTCCGCTGTCAAGGTTATAGAAGCGTGATATTAGACTTACTATCGTGCTTTTTCCGGCTCCGGTTGGACCTACCAATGCAATGCTTTCGCCGGGATTTACACTGAATGACACATTATGCAGGATCTCTTTTCCTTTTTCATAAGAGAAAGTGACATTTTCAAAGTCAACCTTGCCTGTTATAGGCGGTATTTCGTATGCATCCGGTGCATCGGTTACTTCGACCGGTTCATCTATAGTTTCGAATATCCTTTCAAGGTAGGCGATATTATTGATAAAGTTATTGAAAATATTTCCAAGGTTCATTATGGGCTGCCAGAACCTGGAAGCATAACTTGAGATTGCAACGATTATTCCAAGGCTAGTATTTCCCTGACCGAAGATCACGATACCGGTTATGAATATCGCAGCACGGACACATACGGAGATTGTGTCTATTCCGGGCCAGACAAGAGTGGAATAGCTTACGGCTCTCATCCATGTCCTCCTGCAGAGTGCGGATAAACCTTCAAATATCTCTGCGTTTTCGTCTTCTCTGGCAAATATCTGGGTTATTCTTGCCCCTACGATATTTTCCTGCAGATAGGCATTCAGATTGGAATTTTTATTGGAAACCTGCTGCCAGGCTTTTCTTTGTTTGTTCTTGATCCAGAACATAAATACCATAAGTATCGGGACGCCTGCCATAACGACCAGGGAAAGCTTAACATCGACGATAAACATGAAGATAACTATAAATATCAGGTTAAGGATCTCAAGAACTATGTTTATAAGTCCGTTGGAGAGCATATCGGATACAGAGTTAACGTAATTTACAACTCTTATAAGTATCTTTCCGTGCGGTCTGTCATCATAATACTGGAAGGGAAGTCTTTGTAAATGCTCAAATATATCGGTTCTTATATCATAGATGATGTTCTGGCTGACATTTACCATGATCCGTGAACGTATAGTGGTAAATATTACACTTACAGCATAGAAGAGTACGAGCTCGACTACGAGTAGGACAAGAAGACGCACATCTTTTGAGGGAATGGCATCGTCAAGGGCTCTTTCGACCAGCATGGGAGATACCAAAGCAGCAGCTCCGCCGAGGGCAGAAAGAACCAGAGCCAGTATCATCTGGCCGGAATGTTTCTTTATATATACCGAAGCTCGGAGTAAATGCCTGAAATCAAAAGGCTCCTCCAGGAGTTCATCTTCTTTGTAGGTGTTTCTTGCCAACTTATGCTTCTCCGTTCTGTAATCTGACCATTTCTGCGTAATAGCCGCCTTTTTTGATCAGTTCTTCATGTGTTCCCTGTTCTGTGATCTCGCCGTTATTCATTATGAGTATTTTGTCCGCACTCTTTGTGGTCGATATTCTTTGGGCTATTATGATCTTGGTGCAGGTAAACGGTAATTCAGATAAACTGTGCTGTATCTCTTTTTCAGTCTCTAAGTCTACGGCGGATGTGGTATCGTCGAGGATCAGTATAGCGGGCTTTACTGCAAGCGCACGTGCCAGGGATATACGCTGTTTCTGACCGCCGGATAATCCCACTCCTCGTTCTC
This sequence comes from Lachnospiraceae bacterium, assembly GCA_024691305.1. Lineage (GTDB taxonomy): Bacteria > Bacillota > Clostridia > Lachnospirales > Lachnospiraceae > XBB2008. Next base: position 128,902 of record JAILNS010000015.1, read on the forward strand.
CCACGATGGTTTCATATCCTTCGGGCATCTTGGCTATAAATTCATCGGCTGCGGAACTCCTTGCGAATCTGACAACTTCTTCTTTGGTTAAGGTTCCGTCTCCGTAAGCGATATTTCCGTCGATAGTATCGGAATAGAGCAGTACGTCCTGTGTCGCAAGCCCGATATTGCTTCTTAAGTCTTTTATCCTGTATTTATTAACATTGATATTGTCGATAAGCACCTCGCCGTCTGTTGGCTCGTAGAAGCGGGGTATAAGATGAATAAGTGAGGTCTTACCGCAACCCGTCTCGCCCATTATGGCAATTGTTTCACCGGGATTTGCAGTGAATGATACGTGTTTCAGAACAGGGAGCTTACCATCAGAGTACTGGAATGAAACATCCTTAAATTCTATAAGACCTTCAAACCTTTCGCTGTGGGGTATGGCATTTTGAGCGTCTTTTATCTCGGGCTCGGAGTAATATATCTCCATAACTTTTTTCGAAGCCGCCGAAAATCTCTGGAATTCATTCATTATATTTCCGAGCTGTCTCATCGGGTTGGCTATTGCCCATGTAAGACCTGAAAAAGCAACATACTCACCCATAGTAATATTTCCGTGAATCAAAAACAGCCCGCCTACGAGCAAAAGTACGACAGGGAGGATATTGGCCAGCGTTTCAACATAAGGATAGAAGGTGAGCCAGGTATTTGCGGTCTTTATATTGGTTTCCCGATAATCGGTGTTGCATTCATCAAATTTCTCTATTTCATAGTCTTCTCTGGCAAATGCTTTAACGACCCTGTTTCCCGATATGTTTTCCTGTGCAACGGTATTCATATAAGCAAGTTTCTCACGCAAAAGAGCATGCAGCGGAGCAACACGTACCTTAAACATATATATTATGAGGAAGATAAAAGGCGCGATCGATAGAAGACACAGTGCGAGCTTCCAATCCATATAAAAATAATAGATCGCTGTGGCCCCGAGAAGAGAGAAGGCCTCAACTACCATACGCACGACCCATGCAAGCATATGCCTGACCGCATCAAGATCGCCGGTAACTCTGGTCATCAGATCACCGGTTCTGTATGTGGAATAGAATTTCATGTCCTGGCGCTGGATCTTGTCATAGAGATAATTTCTTACCTTAAAAAGAACTCCCTGTGAAACTTTTTCATAAGCCATACAGTCAAAGTAAACTAGGACGCAGCGTATGAGTGTAAGCCCAACCATGAGGACGATAAGGGTATAGAATCCGTTACGGTTGTTTGCAAGATTGTATGCTGCATTTTCGCCGGAAAGATACTGATCAACCAGTTTTGATGAAAAGTACGGTACGGTCAGTTGCAGCGCATTGTAGCAAACGGTACCGATCATGGCTATTACATAAAGCCACCGTAACCCTTTCATGTTAGCCCATAACCACTGTATTCTGGTCAGTTCAAAAGGCCATGCACTGTCGATTTTTTTTGATCTGCAGTATTTTGCGCCTGTCATTCTTTGTAATTCCGCTTGGTTTAACATTTAACTTGTCAATTATATTTAATCTACACTATTTTGAAAAAAAGGCAAGTATTTTATAAAAAGTTAATCATAAAAGACTATTTTCCTTTATTCTCTATATGAGATATAATATATAAGCTGAAAATGAAATACAGATCATACGGAGGAAATCATTATGAAGATATTGGTTACCGGCGGTGCGGGATACATAGGTTCGCATACCGTAGTAGAACTTATTGAAAACGGATATGATGTAGTGGTTGTTGATAATCTCGTCAATTCATCTTCAAAGAGCCTTGAGCGTGTAAAACAGATCACAGGTAAGGACATCCCTTTTTACGAGGCTGATATTCTTGATAAGGAAGCTGTTGAATATATATTAAAAAAGGAAAATGTGGATGCCTGCATTCATTTTGCGGGATTAAAGGCTGTAGGCGAGTCGGTGCAGAAACCATGGGAATACTATGAGAATAATATTCAGGGTACTCTGGTTTTAGTTGATGCCTTGAGAAGACACGGAGTTAAGAATATTATCTTTTCATCATCCGCAACCGTATACGGAGATCCCGAGTTTATACCGATCACGGAGGAATGCCCCAAGAAATCATGCACCAATCCTTACGGATGGACCAAATCTATGCTTGAGCAGATCCTTTCGGATATGCAAAAAGCCGATCCCGAATGGAATGTTATACTTCTGAGGTATTTTAATCCGATAGGAGCCCACAAATCCGGACTGATAGGTGAAAATCCAAACGGTATTCCAAATAATCTTATGCCGTATATAACTCAGGTGGCTGTAGGGAAACTCGAAAAACTCGGAGTTTTCGGAAATGACTATGATACACCGGATGGGACCGGAGTAAGAGACTATATACATGTGGTAGACCTTGCAAAAGGACATGTTAAGGCTCTTGATAAGATACAGGAAAAATGCGGCCTTAAGATCTATAATCTCGGAACCGGAAACGGTGTGAGCGTTCTTGAACTTGTCAAAGCATTTGAGGATGCTACAGGTCAGAAGATTCCTTATGAGATCAAGCCCAGAAGAGCAGGCGATATTGCTACATGCTATGCGGCTGCAGATCTTGCAAAGAAAGAACTTGGCTGGACTGCGCAGTACGGTATCAGGGAAATGTGTGAAGATTCATGGAGATGGCAGTCACAAAATCCCAACGGATTCGAAGATTAGAGCTTTTTTAGAGATAATATGTAAGGGCGGTTTATGGATAGCATAAACCGCCCTTTTGTGGTAGAGTAATACAGTAAGTGTTTTATTTAAAATTTACGTATTTAAGGAGTAAATATGTGTGGAATAGTTGGATTTACAGGTAAACGTCAGGCAGCTCCGATCCTGCTTGAAGGCTTATCCAAACTGGAATACAGAGGATATGATTCTGCGGGTATCGCAGTAAGAGACGGCGTACATGAAGCGGAAGTGGTCAAGACTGTCGGACGTCTTAAAAATCTTGAAGAGAAAACCGATAACGGTAAAAGCATACCAGGATGCTGCGGTATCGGTCATACCAGATGGGCTACTCACGGCGGCCCTTCAAAGACTAATGCACATCCTCATGTTTCCGGTAACTGTACCGGTTCTGCTTCGGGTCCTGTAGAATCCGAAGTTGTGGGTGTACACAACGGTATCATTGAGAACTATCAGGAACTTAAAGAAAAACTGATAAAAAACGGTTATGAGTTTTACAGTGATACCGATACCGAAGTGGCCATCAAACTTGTAGATTATTATTATAAAAAATACAAAGTCGGACCGATCGACGCTCTGGCAAAAACGATGGTCAGGGTCAGGGGATCCTATGCTCTCGAGGTGATGTTCAAGGACTACCCCGATGAGATATATGTTGCAAGAAAAGACAGTCCCATGATAATCGGAATTGCTGACGGTGAAGTATATGTTGCGTCTGATGTTCCGGCTATCTTAAATCATACAAGAACCGTATATTATATCGGTAATAATGAGATGGCAAGGCTTGCGGACGGCCGTGCTGAGTTTTATGACTTAAACGGTGACATAATCGAAAAAGAACCGGTAGAGATAAAATATTCCGCAGAAGCTGCCGAACGCGGTAATTTCGAACACTTTATGATGAAGGAGATCCATGAACAGCCCGATGTTGTAAAGACTACGATCAATTCACTGGTTAAAGACAAAAAAGTGGATCTGTCCGGAGCCGGACTTACCACAGAGGATATCGAGAGAGTTTCCGATATGGTCATTGTTGCTTGCGGTTCCGCATGGCACGTCGGAATGGCAGCTCAATATGTTATAGAAGATCTTGCAAAAATGCCTGTAAGAGTAGAACTTGCTTCAGAATTCAGATACAGACATCCCTTGCTTAATGATAATACTCTTGTTGTCGTTATATCCCAGTCAGGTGAGACCGCGGACACACTTGCCGCTTTGCGTGAAGCCAAGGAGCGTGGTGTCAAGACTCTGGCCATCGTCAATGTGGTTGGATCTTCAATAGCAAGAGAAGCAGATCATGTAATAACCACCCTGGCGGGCCCCGAGATTTCCGTTGCGACGACCAAGGCATACAGTTGTCAGCTCGTTGTATCGTATCTTCTTGCACTGGAATTCGGACGCGTACGCGGTAATATATCCGATAAGGATTATTCAACTTATTTATCCGAAATATCACGTATACCCGAATGCATAACCAAGATCCTTGATGACAAGGAAAGAATACAGTGGTTTGCGGCCAAAATATCCGCTGCAAGGGATGTTTTTTTCATCGGCCGAGGAATCGATTATGCCATAGGGCTTGAAGGCAGCCTTAAGATGAAGGAAATCTCGTATATACATTCCGAAGCTTATGCTGCAGGTGAACTTAAACACGGTACCATAAGCCTGATAGAGGACGGGACTCTTGTTGTCGGGATCCTCGGTCAGGATGATCTGTATGAAAAAACAATCTCCAATATGGTCGAGTGTAAGTCCAGAGGAGCTTATCTTATGGCACTTACTTCGTACGGACGTTATGAAATAGAAGATACGGCTGATTTTGTAACATATGTACCCAAGATGGATAAGCATTTTATAGGATCACTTGAGGTTATACCGCTTCAGCTCCTCGGTTATTATGTATCTGTAGCCAAAGGACTTGATGTGGATAAACCCAGAAATCTGGCTAAGAGTGTAACTGTAGAATGAGAGGTTTAGACGTATAAATGAGAGCAAATGCTGACAAGGATTTTACTAAATATGTTCTTATAGTTGACGATGAAGAAGTAAATCGTGAAATGCTTGGGATGATCCTCAGCTCATCATATAAAGTCATGTACGCATCAGACGGCGATGAAGCTCTGGATATGATAAATTCCTTTTCCGATTTCTTAAGTCTCGTGCTTTTGGATATCCTCATGCCACACAAGAACGGCTATGAGGTTTTGGAGGAGATTGCCGGAGATCCTTCTTTACAGAAGATTCCCGTTGTCGTTCTCACATCCGAAAAAGAAGCCGAGATAAAGAGCTTAAAACTTGGGGCGGCTGATTTTTTGACCAAGCCTTATGACCTGCCGGAAGTTATTCTTGCCCGTGTTGCTCATGCGATAGACCTGTATGAAAATGCAAATCTTATTCATGCAACAGAAAAAGACAATCTTACCGGGTTATACAACAGGGAATTTTTCTTTGAATATTGCGACCAGTATTTAAAACATCATCCGGATGCGGATGTAGATGCCATAGTTATAAATATAAACAGATTTCATCTGATCAATGCCATGTATGGCCGTGCTTTCGGCGACCAGGTGCTTTGTGCGGTTTCCAACAGGCTTAGACACTCGGTCATGGTACTGGGAGGACTCGCCAGCAGATACGATGCAGACTCATTTTATCTGTGTGTTCCTCATGTGGAATCATATGAAGAACTTTATAAATCTATTCTTAGCGGTGTTACCGAAGTCTTAAGCGATGGGGAATCCCGTCTGCGTATAGGTATTAATTCAAATATGCCAAAAGACAACAGCGTTGAAGATAACTTCAGCTGGGCTCTTCAGGCATGCAATTCCCTGAGAAACCAGATAGGTGCTCCTTATGCTTTTTTTGATGAGAATATGCATAAAAAGCAGATCAGGGAAGCTGTACTCATCGATGATTTTGAGACTGCGCTTGAAGAACATCAGTTTAAGGTATTCTATCAGCCCAAGTTTAATATTGAGGGAGACGAGCCTGTTTTATCGAGCGCAGAAGCTTTAGTCAGGTGGAATCATCCCAAACTCGGATTCATAAGTCCCGGAGAATTCATTCCTCTTTTTGAAGAAAACGGCCTTGTCCGTAAATTGGACAGATATGTTTGGAGTGAAGCCGGAAGGCAGATCCGGGAATGGTATGATCAGATCGGGGTTTATATGTCCGTAAGTGTGAATGTGTCACGTATGGATATGTATGATGATGATATAACAGCGTTTTTATCCGATATCGTCATAAACAATGATATACCGGACGGGAAATATCTTCTTGAAGTGACAGAATCCGCATATACGGATAATGCGGAACAGATTATAGATGTAGTAAAAAGGCTTCGTGCCATTGGATTTAAGATCGAGATGGATGATTTCGGAACCGGCTATTCTTCTCTTAATATGTTATATGCATTACCGATTGACATATTAAAGATCGACAAGGAATTTTTGAGAAACATTCTTACAGATGAACGTGCGAAGAAGATGGTCGATCTGGTCATTGATATTGCCGGATTTATGGGGATTCCGACGATAGCGGAAGGCGTTGAACTGAAAGAAGAATACGAGGTCCTTAAGGAAATGGGATGCAATGTGATCCAAGGGTATTATTTTTCCAAGCCGCTTCCTGTGGAAGATATGACCAAAATGATCATGGAGAGAAAAGATGACATTAAATGATTTAAGAGAATGGGGCGCCAATGTCGATGAAGGCATGGCCAGATGCATAAATAATGAGGCTTTTTACTTAAAGATGGTCGGAAAATGTCTTGAAGACCATGAATTTGAAGCTTTGGGGGATGCTCTTGATGAAGGAAACATCGATAAGGCATTCGAGTCTGCACATGCTCTCAAGGGTGTTGTTTCCAATCTGTCTCTTACACCTCTTCAAAACAAGGTGTCTGAGATCACCGAACTGTTAAGAGCAAAGACCGAAATGGATTATTCCGGGCTTTATCAGGAGATCATCGGCCTGAAGGATGAACTTGTATTATTATGATAATGAATCTTCCCGAAGAATTTTGTGCTCGTATGAAATCGGTTCTAGGAGAGGAGTTTGACCGGTTTTTAGCTTCTTTTGAGGATGAAAGAAGTTATGGACTTCGCATTAATCCGCTTAAGGTTAATATAAAAGATGATAAAGCCGTATATTCTATTCTTACACAGCCGGGTATCGATATCGATCCAAACGTTAAAATTCCCTGGTGTGATGAAGGATATTATTATTCTATGGACTCCTGCCCCGGCAGGAGCCCTTTTCATGAAGCGGGAGCTTATTATATTCAGGAACCGAGTGCGATGTCTGTTGTGACTGCGCTTGACCCTAAACCGGGGGAAAAGATCTGTGACATATGTGCAGCACCGGGCGGTAAGACTACCCAGATAGCAGGACGGATGATGGGAGAAGGGATTCTTGTCTCGAACGAGTTTGTTTATGAGAGAGCAAAGATCCTGTCACAAAATGTTGAGAGAATGGGAATCTCAAATTGTGTCGTTACAAATAATGATCCACACGAGATAGCTGCTGTTTTTCCCGGATATTTTGACAAGGTATGTGTTGATGCACCTTGCTCCGGCGAGGGCATGTTTAGAAAAGACGATCGTGCCATAGAAGAATGGAGCGAAGACAATGTCAAAATGTGTGCCGAAAGGCAACGAAATATACTTGAAGAAGCATCAAAGACCGTTCGTCCCGGCGGGACACTTGTATATTCAACATGTACATTCGAGCCTGAAGAAAATGAGGATACGATAATTTGGTTTTTGCAGGGACATACCGATTGGACATTGGCTGATACCGGACTTGAGGCATATTCCCTTCAGGATCATGGTATTGGTAATGAGATGAATTATACAACCCGTATATGGCCGCATCATTCCGGCGGAGAAGGACATTTTATCGCAAAACTGATCAGAAATTTTGATGAAGACCATGCAGGCCGTGCGACCGGTCAGTTAAATTCGGATATTAAGAGCAGCCAAATTGAATACAGGAGTAAAAAGAACAACAAAAGGAATATGGGTAGCGGCAAAAGAGAAACCCATAAAAACGATAATAAAATATCACTTGTTTCAATATCTGGATTTATTAAGGAACTACTTGCCGGAAAAATGCCCGAAGAACATTCAGGTGTCATTTACAAAAGACTGACCGAACTTAACGGGAAGATGATAACAGAAAAAAACGATCATATATATCTGCTTCCGGATGGATTGAATGAATACATGCTTACCAGGTTAAAAACAATAAGACCCGGTCTTGAACTTGCAGAAAAAAAGAAAGACAGATACGAACCTGCACACGCACTTGCAATGGCTTTAAAACCTTCTGAAGCTTTGAATTGCTGCAATCTAAGCATTGTAGATGCTAAAAGATATATATCGGGAAATTCAATCACGATTAAACAAAACACTTGCGATTTTAAAAGGGGACAATGGGCCCTCGTTACGGTAAACGGTATAAGCACAGGCTGGGGAAAGTATGTTGACGGGGTCATAAAAAATCATTATCCGAAGGGATTGAGACGGTTATTATGAGAATAAACAAATATCTTGCAAAGTGTGGAATCTGTTCCAGACGAGGAGCGGATGATCTTATAAAAAATGGCTGTGTTACAGTTGATGGCCGGCTTGCATTACTGGGTGATGATATAGAAGATGGCATGAAAGTATGTGTTGATGGCGATGAGGTATTTCCATATAAAGAAAGTATCGTAGTCGCATATTATAAACCTGTAGGTGTTACCTGTACCGAAAAAGATCCGCATGCTGAACGTATCGTTATCGACGAGATTGATTACGGAAGGCGGCTTGCTTATGCCGGACGCCTTGACAAGGATTCCGAGGGCCTTCTTATAATGACCGACGATGGTGATCTGATCGATTCGATGATGCGGGGAGCCAATGCACATGAAAAAGAATATGAGGTAACGGTTGAAGGGGATATATCCGATAATGACCTTGAGAAACTTTCTTCCGGTATATATATAGAAGAACTGGATACTACAACCCGTCCTTGTAAAATCCATAAAATAGGTAAAAACACATTTCGTATAATAATAACACAGGGCCTTAACCGTCAGATCAGACGTATGTGCAGTGCTGTCGGACTAAAAGTCATATCACTTAGGAGAACGCGCGTCATGAATGTCCGCCTTGGGAATTTGCAAGTTGGTGCAAGTCGGATTCTTAGTCCGGAAGAGAAAAAAAGGCTCTATAATGAATGCGGTTTACATATCTAAATAAATACTTTGATTATGTTAATTTATTCTCAAATTATTAACAAATCGTCTCTAATATTTTTATCTAATTTCACTCATTAAAAAATATATTACGGTGAATTATACTAATTAGTGAGCCTCAAAAATCGATACTCATTCAGGTGGATTTTATGTCTGTAACCGAATCTCAGAAAAAAAGAATACAGGAACTTGTTACCACATTAAATTGTGCTTCGGAAAAATACTATGCACAAGATGATGAGATAATGAGTAACTATGAGTATGATCGTTTATATGATGAACTTACTGAACTTGAGCAGTCTACGGGGTATATATTATCCAACTCTCCGACGGTGAATGTAGGTTATGAGGCAGTGGACGAACTCCCCAAGGAAAGACATGATAAACCCATGCTCAGCCTGGGCAAGACAAAGGACCGTTTTGAACTGTCCGGATGGCTTGACGGGCATGAAGGACTGCTTAGTTGGAAGTTAGACGGGCTTACCGTTGTCCTCACCTATTTTGACGGAAAACTTGCAAAAGCTGTTACGAGAGGAAACGGAGAAATTGGCGAGGTGATTACAAATAACGCCCGTACTTTTATAAATCTGCCTCACAGTATTTCTTACAAGGGCGAACTTGTTATAAGAGGCGAAGCTGTTATCAGCTACTCCGATTTTGAAGTGATCAATTCCGGTATTACCGATGATACCCTAAAGTATAAGAACCCCAGAAATCTATGCTCTGGAGCCGTAAGGCAGCTGGATCCCTCGATCACGGCCAAAAGAAACGTGAGATTTTTTGCTTTTTCGCTCGTCAGTGCCGAAGGCGTGGATTTTCATGACAGACATGAAGACGAGTTTGTGTTCTTAAAGGACCAGGGCTTTGATGTTGTCGACTATATGAAAGTTACACCCGAAACCATAGCCGATGCAGTCGGTGATTATGAGATGCGTATAGCTTCATATGATATCCCTTCCGACGGCCTTGTGCTTCTTTTAAATGAAATAAGTTACGGGTTGTCTCTTGGCATGACTGCCAAATTCCCAAGAAACGCCATTGCGTTTAAGTGGACCGATGAGACCAGGGATACTGTTTTACGTATGATAGAATGGTCCGCAAGCCGTACCGGCCTTATAAATCCCGTTGCGGTTTTTGATCCTGTCGAACTTGAGGGAACAACCGTTTCCAGAGCATCTGTGCACAATGTAAGTATTGTACGAAATCTTAAACTTGGTATCGGAGATACGATCAGAGTGTACAAGGCAAACATGATCATCCCGCAGATAGCAGAGAATCTGACCTGTTCAGATAATCTTATTATCCCCGATATATGTCCTGTCTGCGGAGACCGTACCGAACTTAAGGAAAGCGAGGGTACTGCATATCTGTATTGTACAAATCCGGAGTGCCCGGCCAAAAAACTGGGTGCTTTTACTCAATTTGTGAGCCGTGATGCAATGAATATAGATGGCTTGTCCGAATCTACTCTCGAAAAATTCATCGGTGCCGGAATGATACATACTTTTGACGATCTGTATCATATTGACAGATTTCGTGACCGGATCGTTAATATGGAGGGATTCGGAGTAAAATCATACGATAATCTTATAAAATCTGTTGAAATATCCCGGAAAACCGAACTGCACAGGCTGTTATATGCAATAGGGATCGAAAATGTCGGTGTGGCTACCGCAAAGATAATATGCAGATATTTTGGGTATGATCAGTCAGCCATTGTTCATTCTACGGCAGAGGAACTTTCACAGATCGATGGGATAGGAGATGTGATCGCAACATCTGTATTGGATCATTTTGGGGATCCGAGGCATCTTGATGAATGGAACAGGCTGATCGGGGAAGTCGAATACGACATTCCCACCTCTGATATTCAGGAGCAAAAATTAAAGGACTTAAGTTTTGTAGTTACCGGGTCACTCTTTCATTATTCGAACAGGAATGAGTTAAAGGAAGTGATCGAAAGCCTTGGCGGTAAAGTCACCGGCAGCGTTACCGGAAAGACGGAATGCCTTATTAATAATGATGCTTCCTCTAATTCCAATAAGAACGTTACGGCCCGCAAACTTGGCGTAAAGGTCCTTACGGAAGATGAATTTATTGCACAATATATAGATAAATAATATTCCCGACACACTATATATTGTGGGTGAAAAATAAAAAAACTGTTAACAATCTACAAAATGCCATTTGATATTTTGGCTATTTTTAATCTTACTTTTGGACTACCATATCTTGACACTGAATGGTAACGAGACTACAATATGTTGTAGTTGCCGCTCCGATATTTAGGTTACATAACTAAAACAGCGGCAGGTACTTTTTTTATTCTAGGATGAGGCGAGGGGATAATTTTGAAGATCATTAAGAGAAGCGGCGCAGAAGTTGAATTTGATAAGGAAAAGATCGTCGTTGCCATAAAAAAAGCCAATGACAGCGTAAACGATTCGCAGAAACTGAGTCTTGAAGAGATCCAGGAGATAGCAGATGCGGTCACAAGAAGTTGTGATGATATGTGCAGATCTGCCAATGTCGAGGAAATTCAGGATATGGTTGAGAACCAGCTCATGAAATACAGAGCATATGAGATGGCCCGTAACTATATCACATACAGATACAGACACGCACTTGCACGTAAATCCAATTCTACAGATGACCAGATACTCAGTCTGCTTGAGTGCAATAACGAAGAGGTTAAACAGGAGAATTCGAATAAGAATCCCATAGTGAATTCCGTTCAGCGTGATTATATGGCCGGCGAAGTAAGCAAGGATATCACCAAGAGACTTCTTCTTCCCGAAGACGTTGTCGAGGCACATGAGAAAGGTCTTATCCATTTTCATGATTCGGATTATTTTGCCCAGCATATGCATAACTGCTGTCTGGTAAATCTTGAAGATATGCTTCAGAACGGTACAGTTATTTCGGAAACCATGATAGACAAGCCTAAGAGCTTTTCTACGGCATGTAATATCGCAACTCAGGCCATTGCCCAGATCGCAAGTTCACAGTATGGCGGACAGAGTATTTCTTTGGCACATCTTGCCCCTTTTGTACAGGTGAGCCGTGATAAGCTTCGCAGGGAAGTCCGCAGGGAAATGGAAGTCCTGGATATAGATGTTTCCGATGAAAAGATCAATCAGATCGCCGAGATGCGTGTAAAAGAAGAGATAAACCGCGGTTGTCAGACACTGCAGTATCAGGTCATCACTCTTATGACGACCAACGGCCAGGCTCCTTTTATAACTGTCTTTATGTATATTGATGAGGTTCCTGAGGGACAGACCAGAGATGACCTTGCAATGATCATAGAGGAAATGCTCAATCAGCGTATCAAGGGCGTTAAAAATGAAAAAGGTGTTTATATCACACCTGCCTTCCCTAAACTTATTTATGTTCTTGAAGAAGATAATATTTATGAAGACAGCAAATATTATTATCTGACCAAGCTTGCTGCAAGATGTACTGCCAAGAGACTTGTTCCCGATTATATTTCCGAGAAGATCATGAAGGAACTTAAAGGCGGTGACTGCTATCCTTGCATGGGATGCAGATCCTTCCTTACTCCCGACAGATTTACCGATGTAGGCGTGGGCAATATTGCGAATGCCAACAATTATGATGAGCATAAGCATAAATACTATGGCCGTTTCAATCAGGGCGTTGTTACTATAAATCTGGTAGATGTTGCATGTTCGTCCGAAGGTGATATGTACAAGTTCTGGAAGATCATGGATGAGAGGCTCGAGATCTGCCACAGGGCTCTTATGTGCAGACATAACAGACTTAAAGGTACATTATCCGATGTTGCTCCGATACTCTGGCAGGACGGTGCTTTGGCAAGACTTAAGAAAGGCGAGCCGATAGACAGACTTCTTTTTGACGGATATTCTACGATATCGCTTGGATATGCGGGACTTTGCGAGTGTACAAGATATATGACCGGCAAACCTCATACAGATCCTACAGCTACACCGTTTGCGCTTGATGTAATGAAGTACTTAAATGATGCATGTAAGAAGTGGAAAGCTGAATCCAATATCGATTTCAGTTTGTACGGAACACCTCTTGAATCCACAACATATAAGTTTGCCAAGGCTTTACAGAAGAGATTCGGCATAATCGAAGGTGTTACAGATAAGAACTATATCACCAACAGCTATCATGTACATGTTACCGAACAGATCGATGCATTTGATAAGCTTAGTTTTGAAGCACAGTTCCAGGCACTTTCACCCGGTGGAGCGATCAGCTATGTTGAGGTTCCGGATCTTCAGGATAACCTTGATGCCGTACTTGCCGTGATGAGACATATCTATGACAACATAATGTATGCGGAACTTAATACCAAATCTGATTATTGTCAGGTTTGCGGCTATGACGGAGAGATCCAGATCTGCGAAGATCAGGACGGAAAACTCATATGGGAGTGCCCTAACTGCCATAACAGAGATCAGGATAAAATGAATGTTGCAAGACGTACCTGTGGATATATCGGAACACAGTTCTGGAATCAGGGACGTACACAGGAGATCAGGGAGAGAGTGCTTCATCTATGAATTACTGTAACATTAAAAAAAATGATGTCGCTGACGGAGAGGGTATAAGAGTTACCCTCTTCGTTTCTGGTTGTACCCATCATTGTAAAGGGTGTTTTCAGCCGGAAACGTGGAATTTCGAATACGGAGATCCTTATACGGTCGAAATAGAAGATTCCATAATCAAGGCTATGTCCGGAAGCTATACTTCTGGCCTTACTCTGCTTGGCGGAGAACCTTTTGAGCCCGTAAATCAGAGAACCCTTGTGGGGACTCTTCGAAGGATCAAAGAAACATACCCCGATAAGAATATATGGGCTTACAGCGGATATACTCTGGATGTGGATCTTATTCCCGAAGGCGGTAAGGCTCATTGTGAAGTTACCGATGAAATGCTTTCATATGTAGATGTACTTGTTGACGGTGAATTTGTGCTTGAACTGAAAGACCTTACACTGCCGTTTCGGGGTTCTTCGAACCAGCGGATAATAGATGTACAAAAGACCCTTAAAACCGGGGAAGTGACGGAATACATACTTCGAAATCCGCGCAAATTGTAAAATCGGATAGCTAAAAAAATATTTCATATGTTTTCAAAAGACTCTGTTGTATCAGGGTCTTTTTTGTGTTAGTATTTTTCTTGTGCATCAAATGAAGATTTAATTATTTCGTATGTGTGCAACTATTTAATAAGTAGGAGAACACTTCATGGCACAGCTTTGGGGCGGGCGCTTTAAGGGAAAAACAGATGATCTTGTTTATGCTTTTAATGCGTCCATTAATTTTGATAAGAGACTCTATCGTCAGGATATCGAGGGCTCAAAAGCACATGTGAAGATGCTAGAGGCTCAAAAGGTCCTATCTTCTGATGATGCCCGGTCTATTCTTAACGGTCTTGACGGAATTCTTGATGATATAGAAAAGGGAAAACTTGAGATAACAAGTGAATATGAGGATATTCACAGTTTTGTCGAGGCTGTGCTTACCGAGCGTATAGGTGATGCCGGAAAGAGGCTGCATACCGGAAGAAGCCGTAATGATCAGGTCGCACTTGACATGAAACTGTATATCAGGGATGAGATCGATCAGATAACGGATTGCCTGAAAGAATTACTTGAAACGGTATTAAAGCTGATGGAAGATCATATTGATACTTTTATGCCCGGCTTTACACATTTACAAAAAGCCCAGCCCGTTACCCTTGCACATCATATGGGTGCTTATTTTGAAATGTTTAAGCGTGATGTCACAAGGTTAAGGGATACAAGGGTAAGATTGAATGAATGCCCCCTTGGCAGTGGAGCACTTGCCGGTACAACATACCCTCTTGACAGGGAATTTACCTCAGAATTACTTGGCTTTGAACGTGCAACAGCCAATTCGATGGATTCTGTTTCCGACAGGGATTATCTTATAGAATTTTTGTCAGACTTAAGTCTTATCATGATGCATCTGTCAAGATTATCCGAGGAGATCATTATCTGGAACAGTAACGAATACAGATTTGTTGAGATCGATGATGCTTATTCCACTGGCTCTTCGATAATGCCTCAAAAGAAAAACCCCGATATAGCAGAACTCACCCGCGGAAAATGCGGAAGAGTATATGGGGATCTTATGAGCCTTTTGACCGTAATGAAGGGTATCCCGCTTGCTTATGATAAGGATATTCAGGAAGATAAGGAAGCGGCTTTTGATGCTATCGATACAGTTATGGGATGCATACAGCTGACAAGCGGAATGCTAAAGACTATGAAGTTTAATACCGAGGTTATGAAAATCTCGGCAATGAAAGGATTTACAAATGCCACGGATGTGGCTGATTATCTTGTGACAAGAGGTGTTCCGTTCAGGGATGCACATGGGTTTGTAGGTCAGATAGTCTTATATTGTATTGAACATGATAAAGCCATAGAAGATATGACTATGGATGAGTTTAGAGCCATATGTCCGGAGTTTAAGGAAGATATATATTCCGCAATTTCTCTGGAAGCCTGTGTGGAGCGAAGATGCACCAAGGGAGCTCCGGGGATAGATCCCATGAAAGAAGAAATCAGACAATCACGTAAATTTTTGAACAGTATTTCCGATAAATAATTCAAATAAATACAAACACTATACAAAAATGAGGAGAGTAATATTATGAGTGACAAATTAAAAGTAGCTATACTTGGCGGAACGGGAATGGTAGGGCAGAGGTTTATCTCTCTTTTGGAAAACCATCCCTGGTTTGAGGTTAAGGTCATCGCAGCAAGTCCCAGATCTGCCGGAAAAACCTATGCGGATGCAGTAGGTGACAGATGGAAGATGGATACGCCGATGCCCGAGGCGGTAAAATCCATAATCGTAAAAAATGTAAATGAAGTCGAAGAAGTGGCTTCCGAAGTTGATTTTTGCTTTTCCGCTGTGGATATGAGCAAAGATGAGATAAAGGCCATTGAGGAAGCATATGCAAAGACCGAGACTCCCGTTGTATCAAACAACTCGGCTCATAGATGGACTCCGGATGTACCCATGGTCGTACCGGAGATCAATCCCGGTCATTTTGAGATCATCGCTTCACAGAAGAAGAGACTCGGTACCACTAAAGGTTTCATAGCGGTAAAACCGAACTGCTCCATACAGAGTTATGCTCCTGCGCTTACAGCATGGATGGAATTTGAACCTTATGAGGTAGTGGCTACGACTTATCAGGCAATATCCGGTGCCGGCAAGACGTTTAAGGACTGGCCCGAGATGGTGGGAAATATAATACCTCTTATAAACGGAGAAGAAGAAAAGAGCGAGAAGGAACCTTTACGTATATGGGGGCATATCGAAGGCGATCAGATCGTTCCTGCCGTAAGTCCCGTGATCACTTCACAGTGTATCAGAGTACCAGTACTTAACGGACATACCGCTGCAGCCTTTGTGAAATTTAAGAAAAAACCTTCAAAAGATGAACTTGTAGCTGCATTAAACGAATACAGCGGTATTCCTCAGGAACTTAAACTTCCCTCTGCACCGAAGCAGTTCTTGAGATATATGGAAGAACCCGACAGACCTCAGGTTCAGCTGGATGTTAACTATGAAAACGGTATGGGTATAAGCATAGGCCGCTTAAGAGAAGATACGGTATATGACTGGAAATTTGTGGGATTATCTCATAATACCTTACGTGGCGCTGCAGGCGGTGCTCTTGAATGTGCCGAACTATTGAAGGCACTTGGATACATAAGCGCAAAATAATCAAATCCGGGGCGGTTATATATGAATGAAATGCAGTATCAGGTTGACCTGATGAATGCAATGAATGAAAAATTAAAGAACGACCAGAAGATGATGAATATGATCATCGATACTTCCACTTCGTGCTTTATATACTATAACTATGAACGGGATGATCTTAGGATTCTCGGGGAATGGGACAGCTATTTTGATTTTAACGTAAAGCGTATTTCCGATCTGCAAAATATTATTGATTTTGTGGATGAAAATTACAGGGATGAAATGGCTAAGTGTCTTTATCCCGAAAGAAGCGGAGATAATCATACTTCGGTTACCGTAAGATTATCATCATCAAAAAAATGGGTCGAGTGTGATTGCAATGTAATATATGATGCAAAACACGAACCGCTTGATAAGGTCATTCGTTTTAAAGATGTTACGGTAGTAAACGATAAGAATGAAGAACTTAAGTATATGGCCTATTACGATATGATGACAGGGCTGTATAACCGTAATTACTTTATCAGGCTTCTCGCCGATATGACAGAACGGGCCAAAAAAGAAAATACCCGTGTCGCAGTCATGTTTATCGATATAGATGATTTCAGGACGATAAACGACGGAATGGGACTTGTCATCGGTGATGAACTTATGATGATCTTCGGACAGTTTCTTAATGATTTTTCATCCGATGATTGTATAGTTTCACATTTTAACGGCGACCGGTACTGCATGGCGATATACAATCCGGGTGGATTAAACAGTGTAGACTATATCTACAAGATGATCCGCAACCGGACAAGACAGCCTTTTAACACAGCCGACGGACGTGAAATATATATAAAGGTTACAGCCGGAGTCGCAATGTATCCGGATGCATCCGAAAATGTCCTGGAACTGATCAGTTGTTCCGAAATCGTAATGCTCAGGGCTAAAAACAAGGGAAAAGATGTTATTCAGTACTTTGATTCCGAGTTGCTGGCCGAGTTTTTGCAAAACATCAATATCGAAAACAAACTTAAAGATGCGGTTTATGATATGAATTTTGAGATGTATTATCAACCGCAGTTTGATGCTTCAAATGGAAATTTACGAGGTGTTGAAGCTCTTATCAGATGGCATGATCCCGATGACGGGATGATATCACCTGCACAGTTTATTCCTCTGGCGGAAAAGAACGGCACCATAGTTCCTATCGGTCAGTGGGTCATAGAAGACAGTATCCGAACCTATATGCAATGGAGGCAGGATTACAACAGGTCATTTATATTGTCGATCAATATATCGGCGATCCAGTACAAACGTGATGATTTTGTCAAGAAGCTTATAGGTATTGTTGAAAAATACAATATGGATCCTAAGGAACTCGAACTGGAGATCACAGAGACGGCTCTTATTGACAATTATAATGATATGACCGAGAAACTAAAACTTTTGCGGGATTATGGAATCCGGATCTCCATGGATGATTTTGGTACGGGATATTCTTCGTTGTCTTATCTTAAAAGTCTTCCGATAGATACGCTTAAGATAGATAAAAGCTTTGTTGATACGGTATTGTCGGACGAGAATACAAATATCATAATGGAATCCATTATGGGGATGGTAAAACGACTGGGTCTTGAAACAGTTGCGGAAGGAGTCGAGACCGAGGAACAACTTGAATATTTAAAGTCTATAAATTGCGATAATATTCAGGGTTATCTTTTGGGACGTCCTCAAAGTGAAGAAGATATAAAGAAATTGTTGAAGGATTGATTTATACAGGGGTATACAAGTGCTGTCGGGTAGAAGTGAAGAACGTAAGAAACTGAATCATTATTATGACCGTGAAGGTAGTCAGATCCTTGTAATGTACGGTCAGAGATATATAGGGAAATCATCCCTTATCAGGGAATTTGTTGCGGATAAGGATCATTATTTTTATACCGCCCGTATTTGCTCCGAAAGAGAGCAGATGTATCAGTGGGGCAGGCAACTTGGAAGAGAAGGTGTTAAGACTTCACAGTTCCCGAGTTTTTCGGAAATATTCGAAGCAATTCCGAGTTTAAGCAACGGTAAGCAGGTTATCGTTATCGATGAGTTCTCACGAATTGTAAAGACCAGTAATGATTTTATGCCCGAACTGGTGAAATTCATACACTCACAGTGGATGAAGAGGCAGGTTCTTGTTATATTGGTTAGTTCATCCGTGGGATGGGTCGAGAATCAGATGGTATCAGCCATCGGAGAATCCGCATATGAACTCAGCGGTCTACTTAAGATAAGGGAATTGTCTTTTAAAGATCTGGTTTCTTATTTCCCGGGTTATTCGATCGAACAGTGTATTGAGACTTTTGCTGTACTCGGTGGATTTCCGGGCCTCTGGCAGATGTTTGATGACAGACTCAGCGTTAAGGAAAATATCTGCCGGACCCTGCTTAATCCCGGTTCGATCCTGTATAATGAGCCGCAAAGACTGCTTGAGGATTTCCTTAGGGAGACAAGTGTATACGGTACGATCCTTTCTTCCATAGCCGAAGGAAATTATAAACTTAACGATCTTTACGAAAAGACCGGCTTTTCGCGTGCCAAGATAAGTGTTTACTTAAAGAATCTTATAGAACTTGAACTTGTAGAAAAAGTATTTTCCTATGATACAGCGGGTAAGGCAAATACTCAAAAAGGTATCTACAGGATACAGAATCATATTTTACATTTTTATTTTTATTTTTTGTATTCAAATCTGTCGGAGAGAGATATATCTTCCCCCAGCCTGTTTTATAAGCAATATGTTGGGCCCAGTTTTAAGAGTTATGTCAGTGGCTATTTTAAGCAGATATGCGCACAGCGGCTTGATGAACTCAATATGGCCGGAAGATTGCCTATACGCTTTACAAGAAGCGGTGAATGGGTAGGCAAGATGGGTAATATAGATATTATCGCTCAAAACGATGAGGATAAATCTCTCCTCATGCTCTGCAACTGGGATAAGCCAATGATGACATATGAAGATTATGAAAAACTGCTTCTGTGTGCCAGAAAAGCCAAGATCAGTACGGATTATATCTTCCTGTGTTCGTCGGCTCGTTTTGATGAGAAACTGCATCTCGAGGCAAAGGTTAAAAATAACCTGAAACTTATCCCTGCTTCTGATATGTAAGGGTGCAATTCTATGCCCAAGAGTCTGTTCATTGCCGAAAAAAAGAGCGTCGGACTGCAATTTGCCGATGCACTTAAACTGTCCGATAAGTCCGACCGTAAGGGATATCTTGAATCTGATGACAGCATCATAACCTGGTGCAGAGGTCATCTTGTCAGCATGTGCTACCCCGAAGAATACGATCCGGCGCTTAAAAGATGGCGTTTCGATACTATTCCTTTTATCCCTGATACATTCAAGTATCAGGTTATTCAGGATGCAAAAAGAGAATTTGATATAGTTAACGGCCTTATGCACAGGGATGATGTTTCAACGATCTATGTCTGCACCGACTCCGGACGTGAAGGAGAGTATATCTACAGGCTTGTTGAAAGAATGTCCGGTGTTACAGGCAAGACAAGAAAGCGTGTCTGGATCGATTCACAGACAGAAGAGGAGATATTAAGGGGCATCAGAGAAGCCAAAGATCTTTCGGAATATGACAGTCTGTCCGATTCTGCTTATCTTCGTGCCAAGGAAGATTACCTTATGGGTATTAATTTTTCAAGGGCTCTTACACTTAAGTTCCAAAACCCGATCAAGGATTATCTTCATACGGAGAGGGCTACTGTCAGCGTGGGAAGAGTTATGACCTGTGTTCTTGGTATTGTTGTCCAACGAGAAAGGGAGATCAGGGATTTTGTAAAGACCCCTTTTTACAGGGTAATGGCCAAGGCACTTATAGGAGATCTTAAATTCGATGCGGAATGGAGAAGTACTGAAGGCAGCAGATATTTTGAATCACCGCTTCTGTACAAGGAAAACGGATTTAAGAACATAGAGACGGCAGATGAGCTGATAAAGATCCTTGAACCCGAAAAAACAGCCGTACTTGAGAGTATAAGCAATAAGAAAGATCCCAAGAATCCGCCGCTTTTGTTTAATCTTGCCGAACTACAGAACGAATGCTCGAAGATATTCAAGATTTCGCCTGCCGAAACCCTAAAGATTGCGCAGGAATTATATGATAAAAAACTTACGACTTATCCAAGAACGGATGCCAGGGTGTTGTCGACGGCGGTAGCCAAAGAGATAGACAAAAACCTTACAGGTCTTTCAAAAGGTCCGATACTTCCCGCATGCGCAGCCGGAATATTGTCTCACGGTTCGCATAAAGGGCTTGAAAAAACAAAATATGTAAATGATAAACTTATCACCGACCACTATGCGATAATCCCTACAGGACAGACGGGACAGTTTAAAAGCCTAAGTCCGACTTCTGCCAGAGTATATGAACTTATAGTACGGCGTTTTTACAGCATATTCATGAAAAGTGCCATGTATCAGAAGTGTTCACTGGTCTTAAAAGCGGGCGGCGAGAGTTTCTTTGCTTCCTTTAAAGTCCTTACTGAACCTGGATTTTTGTCCGTCATAAGGCTTGAGACCAAAAAGGACAAAGAAAAAGAGGCTTCAAAGGATGCTCCGGGACCTGATGACAAGGCATCCGCCAGCGAAGAAGAAAGTGAAGAAAGAAGCGTTGACGCCGATACTCTTGAGGCACTGAAAAAACTCAAGAAGGGTGCAATAATAGATATTGACGGTTTTTATGTAAAAGAAGGTGAAACAACTCCTCCCAAAAGGTATAATTCAGGTGCACTCATACTTACAATGGAAAATGCCGGGCAGTTTATTGAGGATGAAGATTTAAGAGCCCAGATTAAGGGATCGGGTATCGGAACATCGGCAACAAGAGCTGATATACTAGAAAAACTGGTACGAAATAAGTATTTATCACTAAATCCTAAAACTCAGATATATACGCCGACACTTCTTGGCGAGATAATCTATGAGGTTGTTGCGGTATCTATAAAACCGCTTTTATCTCCCTCGATGACTGCAAGCTGGGAAAAAGGCCTTACGGGGGTAGCGGAAGGAACCATATCATCCGATGAATATATGGGTAAATTATCGGATTTTGTATGTAAATACACGGAACATGTCAAAAAATCAGACTCGGGAACCGGATATTTTAAACAAAGGTTTGCCTATGTCGGTCAGTTTTACAAAAAGAAATAATTTTAAATAAAAAATAAGGCAGGAAAACGACTATGGATATCATAAAAGAAATGACTGTAGAAGAGATGTATGACTTGAACGAAACGATAGCAGCGGATCTTTTTTCGGATATAACTTATCCCTGGGAAGCACTTCCTAAAATAAAAGATTATATCGTCCAACTTGGGTTATCCCTTCCGAAAGATATATTCGACGAGGTTTCGGAGCATGTCTGGGTTGCAAAGAGCGCTCATGTATTTGATTCGGCTTATCTTGGAGCCCCATGTATCATAGATGAGGATGCCGAGGTCAGACATTGTGCTTTTATAAGAGGATCAGCGATAGTGGGAAAAGGAGCCGTAGTAGGTAATTCCACAGAACTTAAGAATGTTGTTCTTTTTAACAAGGTGCAGGTACCGCATTATAATTATGTGGGTGATTCGATCCTTGGATTTAAGGCACACATGGGAGCGGGATCCATTACCAGCAATGTTAAATCGGATAAGACTCTAGTCACCGTTAAATCATCACTTGGCAATATCGAGACCGGTTACAAGAAATTTGGTGCAATGTTGGGTGATAATGTTGAAGTCGGATGTAACAGTGTGCTTAATCCGGGTACTGTTATAGGCAGAGGATCGAGCATTTATCCCACATCAAGCGTGAGAGGACATATTCCCGAAGGTTCTATTTTTAAGAGTGCTGAGGAGATCGTAAAACGTACCTGATTAATGCTTTTGTACGAAATTGATGTTGACGATTATTGCTATTTTTGATATATTTACGCACGGTGCATAGTAAGTGTGCCGTGTGTTTTTTTGAAGTAATGGCTTCAGAGAGGAGTATATTATGAAAAAGAGAATTTTAAGTCTGGCACTTGCAGCAGCCATGGCACTTGGTCTTTGTGCATGCGGTTCTGCGGATCCCCAGAATACAACCGATGCGGCAGCTACCGAAGAGACTTCGGCAGATGCATCTGCAGGCGATTCTTATACCGTAGGTATATGCCAGCTTGTACAGCATCCCGCACTTGATGCGGCTACAAAGGGATTTAAAGATGCCCTTACGGAATTACTTGGAGATAAAGTATCATTTGATGAGCAGAATGCAGCCGGTGATTCGGCTACCTGTGCAACAATAGCCAATCAGTTTGTTGCTTCCAATGTAGACCTTATCCTTGCAAATGCGACTGCGCCTCTTCAGGCAGCAGCAGCAGCTACCAATGAGATCCCGATCCTTGGTACTTCGGTTACCGATTATGCAACAGCACTTGAGATCGATAACTGGAGCGGTGCAACGGGCGTTAATATTTCAGGTACATCCGATCTTGCTCCCATTGCAGAGCAGGCAGCAATGCTTAAGGAACTGTTCCCCGATGCCGTAAATGTCGGTATTTTATATTGTTCAGCAGAGCCGAACTCACAGTATCAGTCAAATGAGATGATAAAGAGCCTTGAAGCTATCGGTTCATACAGCGTTAAGGAATATACATTTGCAGATTCAAATGATATCGCTTCCGTAGCAACTACAGCTTCATCAGAATGTGATGTTTTATATATACCTACGGACAATACGGCAGCTTCAAATGCAGAGGTTATAAACAACGTATGTCTTCCCGCAGGTGTTCCGATAATCTCCGGTGAAGAAGGAATCTGCAGTGGCTGTGGTGTTGCAACACTTTCAATTGATTATTATGACCTTGGCTATGCAACAGGTAAGATGGCTTACGAGGTACTCGTAAACGGTGCTGATGTAAGCACTATGTCCGTTCAGTATGCTCCTAAGGTAACCAAGGAATACAATGCAGCTATATGTGAAGAACTTGGTGTTGAGATTCCCGATGATTATGTAGCGATAGGTGAATGATAAGCAGAATTAGTTCATTTTTGAAAGCAGGGTTTATACCCTGCTTTCTTTTGTATATGCCTATGTTTGGACTATTCGATTTGGCTGATTTGTGCTATGATTATGTTTTGTAGGCTTGATGTAAGCCGAGGAGGTTTGCAATTGAACATAATTAATCTGTTTAATGCTCTTCCGGGAGCATGTGCGCAGGGGCTTATATGGGGAATCATGGCCATAGGCGTATATATTACATATAAGATACTTGATCTTGCCGATCTTACGGTGGACGGTACAATGGCAACCGGCGGAGCAGTATGTGTAATGATGATGATATCGGGACACAGTGTATGGCTGTCCCTTCTGGTAGCTTTTATTGTAGGGTGTCTTGCCGGACTGGTAACCGGCGTCCTTCATACGGCACTTGGAATTCCCGCTATTCTGGCAGGGATTTTGACACAACTCGGATTATATTCAATAAACCTGAGGATTTTGGACAATAAAGCTAATCAGGCTATAAATGTTGATAAGTATGACCTCTTGGTTTCGCTACGATACATCAAGGATGTTCCTTTTTACAGAAATACCATACTGGTCGTGGCTGTTATAATAGCTTTACTCGTTGCAGTACTTTACTGGTTTTTCGGGACAGAACTGGGTTCTGCGATAAGAGCTACGGGTTCCAATCATAATATGAGCCGTGCTCAGGGTATAAATACCAATGCAATGAAGGTTATCGGACTTATATTAAGTAACGGTATCGTAGCCTTTGCAAGCGGACTTTATGCACAGTATCAGGGCTTTGCCGATGTAAATGCCGGTAGAGGAGCTATAGTCATCGGTCTGGCTGCTGTTATAATCGCCGATGTTATATTCGGCAAGATCAAAGGCAATTTTGCTTTTAAGCTTGCCAGTGTTTCATTCGGAGCGATCATTTATTACATTGTTCTTCAGATAGTCATGTGGCTTGGACTTAATTCAAATGACCTTAAGCTCTTAAGTGCGATCATAGTTGCACTGTTTTTGGCAATCCCGTATATAAAGACCAAATATGCCCCCAAAAAGGTAGTAAAGAAGGGAGAGAACGCAGATGCTTGAACTTAAGAATATTCACAAGACGTTTAATCCCGGAACCGTAAATGAAAAAACAGCTTTGTGCGGGCTTGATCTTAAACTGAACGAAGGCGATTTTGTTACAGTTATCGGTGGTAACGGAGCAGGTAAATCCACGATGTTAAATGCAATTGCCGGTGTATGGTTTGTTGATGAGGGTACCATAACCATTGACGGTGATGATGTTACTAAACTTCCGGAACACAAGCGTGCCAAATATCTTGGACGTGTTTTCCAGGACCCCATGAACGGTACTGCAGCTACCATGCAGATAGATGAGAATCTTGCTCTTGCTGCAAGACGCGGTAAGTTCAGAAGCTTAAAAAAAGGTATAACGGCCAAGGAAATGGCATATTTTAAGGAAAGACTCGCAACTTTGGATCTGGGACTTGAAGAGAGGATGACTACCAAGGTTGGTCTTTTATCCGGCGGACAGAGGCAGGCTCTTACCTTGCTCATGGCTGCTCTTGTTAAACCCAGGCTCCTTCTTTTGGACGAACATACGGCAGCTCTCGATCCCAAAACAGCAGCAAAGGTCCTTGAAACCACACAGAGGATCGTAGATGCAGACAATATAACAACTCTTATGATCACCCATAATATGAAGGATGCCATAGCTCATGGAAACAGGCTCATCATGATGCACGAAGGCCGTATAATTTATGATGTTTCCGGTGAGGAAAAGAAGAATCTTCATGTCAGCGATCTGCTTGCCAAATTTGAAGAAGCAAGCGGCGGCGCTTTTGCCAATGACAGAATGATGCTTAACTGATGATCAGCAGTTTGAAAGAATAATTTAGAATTATGGATGTTAAACAGATCAAAAAAGGCGATCTGATAATTAAAAAAGACAGTGTAATGGATAATCTGTGGTATATCGTGGACGGCGGTATAACCATGGATTACGGTACGTACAAGATCGAGTTGCAAAAAGGCGACTTTGTAGGTCTTGCCGATTTTGATACCGGCATTCATTCTTATAATTACTATGCCACCGAGGATTCCCAGCTGATGGCATTTTCATCCAGGGACAATCTGTACAATTCCAGTTTTTACATATCAAAGCCCGAAAACTGCAGGGCACTTGCCCTATCTTTAAACCGCATGGTCAGAGAATCATATCAGCAGTTAAGTGATCTTTGCACTTTAAGCAGTGAACTTAATAAGACTGTTTTTGACGCTTATGGAAAGTTTTGTGAGTATACACGTGAGCTTCATATGTCCGTGGATATTTTTTCTGCCATGGATGAAGCACCCGAACCTATATCCATGAGTATCAATCAGAAGATGATCTTTGCAACGCATAACGGTGTTTATAATGTGCTTGCGGGTAAGGAAAGCGCTTCTTCCGTAATCTCCAAGGGTATAGTTTCCGGATATATGTTACATGCGATCTTAGATCTTCATGAAGTATCGGGCGCAATAGAATATGTTAAGGGAACTGTGGATGATAGCCTTGATCTTTTGATGGTAGAATCCGAGGATGATATATACGGAAGGCTTGGAAGTCTTCTTATCAAGGCAACTTCCGATCATCCAATAGCTGCAGAGATAAAGGCACTTATGGAGGAAATCTATGAAACGGTTCATAAATATTCTCCTGAACTTGCCGAGGCAAGAAAATATACCCATGATAAGAAGATCGAATCAATAGGCGGTGTATCGGGCGAAACTTCGGATAAATCCGAGAGTATGTCAAGTGTTGCATCCAAACTGATCGGCAGTCTTGATTCCATAATCAAATTCTGTAATTATCCGGAGGAGAGAGCAGCTAAACTTAAGGAAGCCGTAAGTGCTTTTAAGAATCTTTCCGATCCGTACTCTACGGATAATGATGTAAGAAGGCTGCGTTCTGTCATAGAAGAAAACTTCTATACACTTTACCTTGCCGTTTTGGAGGCAAGACTTGAAAGTGTCGATGTTCCGATACTCATCAAGATGTTTTTGGACTTCGGATATCTTGACGAAGAACTTGCCGGAATGAAGAATGCCTGTGAGCTTTATAATATATGCTTAAGCTATTCCGGAGATAAAGACAAAGGTGTTTATACCGCTTCCGAGTGGCTGACTGCCATTTTCTTAAGGGAGAGAGAACCAAGCATCAACGAGTTTGAACAGTCATTTGAGGAATATATAAGAGAACAGGTCACAAACGGACGTATATCCGACCAGCAGGCCAAAGCCATCGTTGCTGACCGCGGACAGAAGGTCATGTTTGAGCTACAGAATATGTTCAGGCGAACATCCAAGATATGTTCCGGACAGATACTGTCTTTTTGCCCCATATTGTGTGAATATCAGCTTATGCGCGGCCCTAAAGAAGATCTTATAGATCCTCAGATCATTTCCGAGGCTATCAATAATGTAAAAGCAATCGATTATTCGATCTTTTACCGGGAGACCATGTTTATTTTCAGTGAAAAAGAGAACATACATGATGTTATCCATGTTGAAGTATTGCCTGACATAATTCTCATGCCCGTAGTCGGTTCAAGAGGAATAATGTGGCAGGAGATTTCCGGCAGGGACAGAATGACTCATGCAAGAATGATGTTTCCTATCATAAATGTCGAAAACCTTGAAAAGATAGTTCTTAAGGTTTTGGGTGATTACAGGTGGGAGATGTGTAAGAGAATGCAGGGCATGAGATGGAATGATGTTACTGATCCGTCCCTTACAAGTCTGTACTGTGATTATCTTCAGTTCTATCGCAAGAATTCGGATGTGAGCCCCGAACAGAAGGAGAAGATCAAGCTTGGACTCCAGCGGTACAAACAGAATTTCAAGGAATATTTTTCAAGTGACTATGCAAATTATATAAAATATGAATCTGCAGGTTCACCTCATCTTAATAAAGTAGCCAGAGGGATCCTGTATTCCCAGTGTCCCTTCAGGGCTGAAGTAAGAAAGAAACTTACAGAAAATCCTATTTATAATGATATTTCGGAAAAATATCGTATTAAAGTTGCTCAACATTTACGTAAACTTGAGAATATCATAAAAAAGCTAAACAGCAAGGGCCAGGAGGTTCCTATCGAGCTCAAAAAAGAGATTGAATTTTATAATATGTAAACCATATTTAGTGGTAATTCCTTGTTGCATCAACCATATATAGCGTTTATAATCGAGTTTAGGATTTTTTTATAAATTAGGAGGGAAAGACAATGAGCGATAAAGTCACACCAATCGTTGATGCCAGGGAATTAGGAATTCCCAAAATGCTGATCTTAGGCATTCAGCATATGTTTGCCATGTTTGGAGCAACAATCCTTGTACCAATCCTTGTTACAGGCTATTTTCAGGGAGAAGGGCTTTCGGTACAGGTGACACTTTTCTTTGCGGGAATAGGAACTTTGTTTTTCCATCTTTGTTCCAAGTTTAGGGTTCCTGCTTTCTTAGGAAGTTCTTTTGCTTTTCTTGGCGGGTTTGCAACAGTTGCAGAACTTAATACCGGAAGATTTGCAAATATGAGTTACGGTGAGAAACTTCCGTATGCAACCGGTGGTATTGTGGTTGCAGGTCTTCTTTATCTTATACTTGCACTTGTCATCAAACTTGTCGGTGTTAAGAGAGTAATGAGATTTTTACCTCCGGTAGTTACCGGACCGATCATAATCTGTATAGGTCTTAGCCTTGCACCTTCTGCGATAAGCAACGCAAGCACCAACTGGCTCCTTGCATTTATCGCACTTGCAACGGTTATCATATTTAATATCTGGGGTAAGGGCATGTGGAAGATAATACCTATCCTTATGGGTGTTGTGATCTCATATGTCGTAGCGCTTATCTTACATGCTTTCGGCGTGACTAATCCGGATGGTTCCGCTATACTTAATTTTGCTTCCGTATCTCAAGCATCAATAGTAGGTCTGCCTCCTTTTCAGATATGTAAATTCGACATTACGGCAATCCTTGTAATGGCTCCGATCGCTATAGCTACAATGATGGAGCATATCGGTGATATATCAGCCATTTCCGCAACTACAGGACAGAATTTTATCGAAGATCCAGGTCTTCACAGAACTCTTATAGGCGACGGACTTGCGACTTCCTTATCTGCAATGTTCGGCGGCCCTGCAAATACAACATACGGAGAAAATACCGGAGTTCTTGAACTTTCACATGTATATGATCCCAGAGTTATCCGGATCGCAGCGGTATTTGCCATAATACTCAGCTTCATTCCCAAGATTTCCGAACTTATAGGCTCACTTCCTTCGGCCATTATCGGCGGGATCAGTTTTGTTCTTTACGGAATGATATCTGCTATCGGTGTAAGGAATATCGTTGAGAATAAGGTTGACTTTACCAAGTCACGTAACCTCATGATCGCAGCTGTAATACTTGTTTGCGGTCTTGGGTTTTCAAGCGGACTTACCTTTAATATAGGTTCTACGAGCATCACACTTACATCTCTTGCAATAGCTGCTCTTGCAGGTGTGATCTTAAATGCGATCCTTCCCGGAAATGATTATGAATTCGGTAAGAACATTGATGGAGATATAAACAGGGGTATATCCATTAATCCGCTCCATGAAGATACCGAACCGGATGACAGCAGTGAGGGTTGATAAATAGGTCCGATACTATATAAACGCTGATTCATATAAAGGGGGAAACTATGGAAGATTTTAGCAATATAGAAAATATTTACATCATGGATCATCCTTTGATCCAGCATAAGATAACCCAGATAAGAGACAAGAATACAGGTACTCAACAGTTCCGTAAGTGTATCGAAGAAATCGCAACTCTTATGGGGTATGAAGCACTAAGAGACCTGCCGCTCATGGATATAGAGGTTGAAACACCAATAGAATCATGTAAATCACCTGTTATAGCCGGTAAGAAACTTGCGATTGTGCCTATCCTCAGAGCAGGACTTGGAATGGTAAGCGGAATAGAAGCACTTGTTCCCACTGCAAAGGTCGGACATATAGGTCTGTACAGGGATCCCGACACACATAATCCTGTTGAGTATTATTGCAAGCTTCCGGCTCCAATAGAACAAAGAACCATAGTAGTCGTTGATCCTATGCTTGCGACCGGCGGTTCCGGATCGGATGCAGTCACTCAGATCAAGCAGCACGGAGGAGTTCATATCAAGTTTATGTGTATAATAGCTGCTCCTGAAGGTCTTAAGAAACTGCATGAAGATCATCCCGACATCCAGATATATGTCGGACATCTTGACAGATGCCTCAATGAAAACGCTTATATATGTCCCGGACTCGGTGATGCCGGCGACAGGATATTCGGTACCAAATAATTTTTGCCATGAATTTTAGATCAAAGAATAAAAGGTTTTATACGCTTATAGCAGCACTCATGATATCATGGGTGCTGTCTGGCTGTGGTAAGGATGCTGCTTTAGAATCATATAAGGAAAGCATGAATGATTATTACGACAGACTGGTACAGATAGATGACGGTATAAATTCCATAGATCCTCAGTCAGACCTGGACGGAACCCAACTCTTAAGCTATCTGGATGAACTCAATGTTATAACTGCCGAAATGGCTGATCTTACGGTTCCAAAACAGTTTGAGATAGTTGAGACTCTTGCCGATGAAGCTGCCGATAATATGTCCAAATCGGTTGTTTTATATCATCAGCTGTATGAAACCGAAGAATATAACGAAGATGTTGCAGCCGGTGCTTATGAATATTATGAAAGAGCTAACCTGAGGATCAGATATATCAGGGATATACTTCACGGTGAAATGCCCGAAGATCTTGTCATAGAAAGCGGAGATGAAGAAGAAAACACGGGTGACGGACCTGTAGAAGCTGCAGAGTGATACAGACATTGATCAGGGAGGTTATACAGATGTTTGAAAAAAAAGAAAATAATGAGCCAACTAAACAGGATATTCCTGAGGATCCGATCACTATTCTGATCAAAAAACAGGAAAAACAGTTATTCTATACAAGGATAATGAGCCTTGCGGTTGTAGCAATGGCTGTTATGGTATTGTTTGTATGTGTTATAATCGTTCCTAAAGTGACTAAAACTATAGGGCAGGTCGACATACTTATTAACGAAGTGTCAGATGCAATAGATAATGTTAATACATCGCTTGCAGGGTTTGACGAGATGTCAACCGAGATCACAACCGCAGCAGAAGGCATTAACGGACTTGTTGAGGAGAATGCCGAAGTTCTCAGTGATTCAATGAATAAACTTAATTCCATTGATTTTGAGGGCCTGAATGATGCGATCAAGGATCTTCAGGATGTTGTTGAACCGCTTGCAAATTTCTTTAATAAATTTTGATAGATGATCTTTTACGATACAGGGGCAGGGAGTGTATATGATTGGTGCAGATTCCATAGTTAAATGTCTTGAAGAAGAAGGTGTAGATGTTGTCTTCGGATATCCGGGGGTGGCAATATGTCCTTTTTATAATTCAATCCTTAATTCCGATATCAAGACGGTGCTTATAAGAACAGAGCAGAATGCTGCTCATGCTGCATCGGGCCTTGCAAGAGTTACCGGTAAGACCGGAGTATGTGCCGTGACTTCTGGCCCCGGTGCAACTAATGTCATAACAGGTATAGCTACTGCTTTTGCGGATTCGATACCGCTTATCGTTATTACGGGGCAGGTTAATTCATCGCTTCTTGGTTCGGATGTTTTTCAGGAAGCAGATATAACAGGTGCTGTAGAAAGTTTTGTAAAATACAGTTATCTGGTCAGGGATGCAGATGATATTCCCCGAATATTCAAAGAGGCATTTCATCTTGCGGGTACAGGCCGTAAGGGTCCTGTTCTCATAGATATCCCGATAGATATACAGAATGCGCCTACCGCAAGATTCAAGTATCCTGAGACTATATCCATGCGTACTTATAAACCTACGGTAAAAGGGCATGCGGTCCAGATCCAGAAAGCCGTTAAGGCTCTTAACCATGCCAAAAGGCCCATTATCTGTGCCGGCGGCGGAGTGCATCTTGCAGGGGCATGTGATATATTAAGAAAATTTTCCGAAAAGTATTCGATACCTACCGTGCATACAATGATGGGTAAGGGAGCGCTTCCTTCGGCATACAAATTAAACTACGGAATGGTGGGAAATAACGGCAAACCTTATGCCAATCGCGCGATGAACGAATCCGATCTGCTTATAATGGTCGGAGCAAGAGTTGCTGACAGGGCTATAAGTCAGCCGGATATCATATTTGATAATAAAACTCTGGTACATATAGACGTCGATCCTGCCGAGATCGGAAAGAACGCAAAGGCTACCATACCTATAGTCGGCGATGCGGACAGTATTTTAAATGAAATGTATGATGGTGAGATCTTATGTGATACTTCCGAATGGATAGAAACGCTTGAAGAATACAGGAAGACTATGTATCCTAAGAGAAATCCGAATCCTAAGTATGTAGATCCCTGTGAGTTCATAAGAAGACTTACCGAGAAAATGGAAGATGACTCCATTTATGTCGCAGATGTAGGCCAGAATCAGATATGGTCATGTTCCAATGCCGTAGTCAAGAACGGGCAATTCCTTACAAGCGGTGGAATGGGAACTATGGGTTATTCTATTCCCGCTGCCATGGGTGCAAAGTATGCATGTCCGGACAAGCAGGTTGTGGCAGTATGCGGTGACGGATCATTTCAGATGTCTCTTATGGAGCTTGCTACGATGAGGCAGCATAATATCCAGGGCAAGATAATAGTTATGAATAACGGTTATCTGGGAATGGTACGTGAGTATCAGCATTATACTTACAAAGATCACTACAGCGTGGTAGATATTAGCGGAAGCCCGGATCTGTCAAAGATCGCGGAAGCTTATGGTTTTAAATACCTGTGTCTTGAAAACATGGATAATTGCAATGAAGTCATTGATGATTTTCTTGACAGCAGCGATTCGGTTTTACTTGAGTTAAACATTGATCCGATGGACCTGGTTAAGTAGGAGGATTTATGAAGCGTATATATTCGGTACTGGTTGAAAACAGGTCAGGTGTTTTGTTTAAGGTTGCGGGCCTTTTTTCACGAAGATGTTTTAATATCGATTCTCTTGCAGTCGGGGAAACCGATTCACCCGATGTTTCATGTATGACGGTGGTAAGTTCCGGAGATGATCGTACAATGGAACAGATCGAGAAACAGCTTAACAAAAAGATCGATGTCATCAAAGTCAGGACTTTTGGCGAAAATGAGGCCATCAGTCGTGAACTGATGTTACTAAAGGTTAAATATAATAAATCCAACAGAGCCGAGATCCTGGAAATATGTGATATTATGAAGGCTGATATCGTTGATATGTCTAAGAGTCAGCTTATGATCCAGATATGTGATGTTCCTGAAAGAACAAGGGTACTCATTTCAATGCTAAGTTCCATATCAATAGTGGAAGTTGCACGTACCGGTACATTGGCATTGCCTAAGTGCGTCGATTGATATAAAATATACTGACGGAAAGGATAATAGGATATTGGTATGAAACAAAAAGTTTTTCAGCTTCTTGTAGACAATACATCAGGTGTACTGAGCCGAATATCGGGACTTTTTTCAAGAAGAGGCTATAATATCGAATCAATTACCGCGGGAGTGACCGCAGATCCTCGATATACCCGAATAACGATAGTTACGAGCGGCGACGACGAAATATTGGATCAGATAGAAAAGCAGGTTTTTAAACTCGTCGATGTCAGGGATATCAAGGTCCTTGAACCTGAACACAGTGTATACAGAGAACTGGCACTTATCAAAGTAAAAGTCTCGGCAGACCGAAGGCAGGAGATCATCGCTATCGCAGATACAGATAATTTCCGGGCTAAGATCATAGATGTATGCAAAGAGGCTCTGATCGTAGAACTTACCGGTAATCAGGACAAGATCGATACATTCATAAGTCTGCTTGACGGATATGAGATACTTGAACTTGCACGTACAGGTATAGCCGGTCTTGGACGCGGCATTGACAATGTAACTTATCTGCCTTAAGCCAAATGCTTTTGACAGTATGATTATAAGTAAAGGAGATTTTATAAATGGCTAAGATTTTTTATCAGGAAGACTGTAACCTGTCTCTGCTTGAAGGCAAGACAATCGCAATTATCGGCTATGGCAGCCAGGGACATGCTCACGCCCTTAACTTAAAGGAGTCAGGATGTAATGTTATCATAGGACTTTATGAGGGATCCAAGAGCTGGGATAAGGCTGTAAAGCAGGGATTTGATGTATATACAGCTGCAGAAGCTGCAAAAAAGGCTGATATCATCATGATACTTATCAATGATGAGAAACAGGCTGATCTTTACAAGAAGGATATCGAGCCCAACTTAGAGGCAGGTAATATGCTTATGTTTGCTCATGGTTTCAATATCCATTTCGGATGTATCGTACCTCCTGCAGATGTTGATGTTACAATGATCGCGCCCAAGGGACCCGGACATACGGTAAGAAGCGAGTATCAGGCAGGAAAGGGTGTTCCCTGTCTTGTAGCTGTAGAGCAGGATGCAACAGGCAAAGCCCTTGATGTCGCACTTGCATATGCACTTGGTATCGGTGGAGCAAGAGCCGGAGTTCTTGAAACTACTTTCCGTACAGAAACAGAAACCGACCTCTTCGGAGAGCAGGCTGTTCTTTGCGGTGGCGTATGTGCACTTATGCAGGCAGGCTTTGAGACGCTGGTTGAAGCAGGATATGATGAGAGAAATGCTTATTTTGAATGCATCCATGAGATGAAACTTATAGTTGACCTTATTTATCAGTCAGGATTTGCAGGAATGAGATATTCTATTTCAAATACCGCAGAATACGGTGATTACATCACAGGTCCCAAGATCATCACCGATGAGACCAAGAAAGCCATGAAGCAGATCCTTTCCGATATCCAGGACGGTTCTTTTGCAAAGCAGTTCCTGCTTGATATGTCACCCGCCGGAAAGCAGGTACACTTCAAAGCAATGAGAAAACTTGCTGCAGAACATCCTTCGGAGAAAGTCGGTGAGGAAGTTCGTAAACTGTACAGCTGGAACAATGAAGAAGATAAACTCATCAATAACTGATCTTGTTTTATCTTAGGGGTAGTATAGTTTAATGTAATTAAGTATAATTAAGACGGGAGGGACAAAATCCCTCCTGTTTTCTTTTGTTGTTTTTGTAAGGCGGGATTTAATGAACGAAAAAGATAATTTTCAGACGGAAAAAGCAGACCATATCAGGAGTATGCATCTGGTTATCGTAACAGTAGCGACTTTTGGCGCTATAGGACTGATATCTGCCGGAACTACGTTAAAATGGGAATTCTGGATCACACCGATCCTTGTCATAAGCACCGTTGCAGTCTGGATCATACACATTTCACAGTTATGGACTGAAGAGATCAGAGAAAGATGCTATATGATCTATATCATGATAGAAGTCTTTTTTCACGGTGTTCATGCTACCAGTTTTTTTGATGTAGCCCTTATGGCCTGCCTGATGATGGTTACGTTTTCTCTGACCGATAATATCAAACTTATAAAATATTCTTTTTTGGAATATCTTCTTATTCTTGTAATGCAGTTTTATCTTGAGTATCGTGAAGATCTGATCACATTCGACGCTTTGAATATAAGCCGTCTGTTATTGCATGTGTTTACTGCGGTGATCGTTTACAGGGTATGTCTTTATACAGTCAGCAGAAGGATCATATATTCAGACACTATTGATGAATACAAGGAGCAGGTAAAAAAACGTGATAATGAGATGGAGGATTTTCTGACAAATATCTCTCACGAATTGCGTACACCTGTCAATGTTGTCAACGGTATATCAACTCTTATGATGAAGGATGATGACGGTGATAATATTAGGCAGATCCATAATGCCGGTATCCGTATGGCAGGGCAGATAGAAGATATTCTTGATTATACCGAGATAGATTCCGGTAAACTTATGCTTGAGTATGATAAATATATCATTTCGTCGCTGATAAATGATATAGTTGTAAACTTGCGTTTGAAATCGGAAAAAGATCTTCCGGAATTTATAATCGACCTTGATCCCGTAGTTCCCCTGACTCTAAAAGGGGATGTCAAAAAACTTCGAAAGATAATAGAACAGCTTTTAAATAATGCCGTTAAATTCACAAAAAGAGGAGGCATATGTTTAAAAATTAAATCCGAACCCAGAGACTACGGAATAAATCTTGATATAACCGTATCCGATACCGGAATAGGCATGTCAAAGAGCGAAATACAAAGAAGTACCAGAGGGTTTTTTCAGGCTGATAAGAGCAGAGACCGTTCAAGTGGCGGTATTGGCCTGGGATTGACGATAGTTTATGGTTTTGTTCATGCTATGGGAGGTTTCGTAAATATAGAAAGTGAACCCGGCAGAGGAACAACGGTTACCGTAAGTATACCTCAGGAAGTTATCGATCCGTCGCCATGCTTAAGCGTGGATCCAAATGTGGACAGATTTGTAGTATCGTATATCAAACCTGAAAAGTACAGCGTTCCCGCACTCAGAGACTATAATCAGTCTATGGCGGAAAATATTGCAAGAGGTCTTAAGATACATTTGCATAACGCAGCAAATATAAAAGACCTTAAGACTCTTTGTGAGAATAATCCTGTAACCCATATATTTATGGGGCGTGAAGAGTATGAAGAAGATACAGCTTACTTTAATGATCTGAGTAAGCAAAATGTATGTGTTGCCGTATCATCTGATGAAATGCTTAATATACCACGTGACAGTAAAGTTATATGCATGCCTAAACCTTTATATGGGTTCCCGATAACCAAAATTTTAAATGCGGGTGATGACTATGATAAGGTCGTAGTGGATGATCTGTCAGGTAAAAAGGTGTCATTTGACGGAGTAAAAGCCTTAATAGTCGATGATGAGAGAATGAATCTGGTTGTTGCATCCGGACTGTTTAAAGACTACAGGATGGATATAGATACAGCCGACAGTGGAGCAGATGCTTTGGAAAAATACCGCAATAACAACTATGATGTGATATTTATGGATCACATGATGCCGGAAATGGATGGTGTGGAAACACTTCACAGGATAAGAGAAATCGGAAAAGAGACCGGAAGAGATACTCTTGTAGTAGCACTTACTGCCAATGCTGTTTCGGGAGCCAGAGAGTTGTTTATGTCTGAAGGGTTTGACGGATTTATCTCCAAACCTATAGAGATCGGTGAATTTGAACGTGTTATGAAACGGATCTTACCTGTTTCCATGGTCATATATGACGGAGGAAACTGATATGAAATATATTAAAAGATTAAAAAAAATCATTACGGATCCTGAAATAGATTTTAGGGAAAGACAGTTTCTTCTTTTATCCCTGACATCCTGTCTTGCTGTTTTTATAGTATTTATCGGAGATTTACTTATCGGTGAATATGCCGGTGAACTTATAATACTTGGCATTACCATATGTCTTACGCCGATCATAGCAGGAATTTCGTTATATTTTCATAAAGTCAGGTTCGGATCCATACTGGTATCCGCATGGATTGTTTTTGTTGTTATGCCCGGAACATATTATTTCGGTGGAGGTTTTTACGGCGGATCTCTCATCTGGTTTGCGTTCAGTTCAGTTTTTATAGGATTGATACTTACCGGAGTCATAAGAAAGGTAATGATAAGCATTTTATGTCTTGTAGCAATTTCGGAGTATCTTCTTTCGTATTATAAGATAATCAATATACCGTCTCATTCTGTTTGGTCTTATTATGTTGATTCCGTAGTATCCGTGATCGTAGTTATATTTACTATAAGCATACTTGTTAATTTCCAGGGGCAATTACTGTTAAAAGAGAATAAAAGAGCCAAAGAACAGGCCCAAAAAGTTGATGAAATGAATAAGGCTCAAAACAGGTTCTTTTCCAGTATGAGCCATGAGATCCGTACTCCTATAAATACGATCATAGGATTAAATGAGATCATATTAAGACAAAAAGACGTATCCGATGAAGTGGTAGCGGATGCAAAAAAGATGCAGGGTGCAGGAAAAATGCTTCTTGCGATCATAAATGACATTCTTGATATGAGCAAGATCGAGTCAGGACAGATGGACATAGTTCCGGTTCCGTATAATATCGGTGGAATGCTGTCGGATATTGTGAACATGATATGGGCAAGAGCCAATGAAAAAGGATTGAAATTCAGGGTAAACGTGGATCCCGATACACCTGCACAGTTATTCGGAGATGAGGTCAGGATAAAGCAGGTACTTGTAAATATCTTAAATAATGCCGTTAAGTATACAAAAGAAGGTTCCGTAACCTTATATATCGAATCTGACAGGATTTCTGTCAATCAGGTGCTTTTGACACTGTCGGTATCGGATACCGGTATGGGTATAAAGAAAGATGCCCTTCCGCACCTGTTTGAAGCATTTAAAAGAGTTGACGAAGAGAAGAATCGGAATATAGAGGGTACAGGCCTCGGACTTTCCATAGTAAAACAGATCGTTGACCTTATGGACGGTGAAATATCCGTTAACAGCGTATATACACAAGGTTCTACATTTACGGTCAGATTAAAACAGGATATCGTGGATCCTGAAGCGATAGGTGAAATTGACTTCAGTTCCAATGCGAAATTATATGAAAGGACAGTTTACAGACAAAGTTTTGAAGCACCGGATGCAAATATACTTATAGTTGATGATAATGAACTGAATCTTGATGTTGAAACAAAACTGCTTAAAGATACCAAGATTGCGATAGATACGGCACCCGGTGGGGCGGAAGCGCTTGTTGCAACTCTGAACAAAAGATATGATGTTATACTTATGGACCATCTCATGCCTGAAATGGATGGTATAGAGT
Organism: Lachnospiraceae bacterium; assembly: GCA_024691305.1. Classification (GTDB taxonomy): domain Bacteria; phylum Bacillota; class Clostridia; order Lachnospirales; family Lachnospiraceae; genus XBB2008. The sequence continues at coordinate 167,516 of JAILNS010000015.1, forward strand.
GTCTGCATGTCATACGTGATCAGGAAGGCGGTCTAAACAGGAATACGCCGGTAATCGTGCTTACTGCAAATGCCGGTTCAGAGAACCAGGAACTGTACAGACAGAGCGGATTTGACGATTATCTCGTAAAACCTGTAAGCGGTGATTCGCTGGAATCCATGTTGGTTAAGCATATCCCATCGGAAAAAGTTTTTATGACCGATCTTTCATCAATATCCGCCGATATGCAACATGCGCACAGATATATCAGAAAGACGTCGATCCTTGTCACCACCGACAGTGTATGTGATCTGCCACAAAATATCGTCCGTAAACTTCATATTCCGATAGTATCTTACCGGGTTACTACCGAAAACGGAGTATTTCTTGATAATACAGAGACTAATGCGAGAGAAGTTATCGGTTATATGGAATCCGGCAACAGGCTCATATCATCAGATGCACCTTCAACGAAAGTATATGAAAGATTTTTTGCCGACAGGTTAAATGAGGCACAGCAGATATTACATATAACGATGGCAAAGAACACAAGTGCAGGATATGAAAATGCCCGTGCTGCAGCCAGCGTGTTCGATAACGTTACGGTGGTGGATTCGGGTCATCTTTCCTGCGGTATGGGATTGATGGTTCTTGCGGCATACAGAATGGCAAGTGAGAACAGGCCTTTGGATGTTATCCTTGAACAGCTGGAAAAAATTAAAAATAAAGTGGAATCCGGTTTTATAGTAAATGATACCGAATATTTGAGAAGGATGGGAAGGCTGAGTGATCCTATACATAACATTTCCAAAACCTTGCTTTTGCATCCTGTTATAAGGCTTAAAAACAGTGGAATGCATGTGAAGGGAATATATAACGGTAATATGGATAAATGTATATACCAGTATATTCTGAAGACTCTCAGATACTCTGCCGGAATAGATAATGATGTTTTATTTGTTGCACATGTGGGAATGAATGAATCTGAGTTAGATAAGATCTGCGATATGATAAAAGAAAGATATTATTTTAAAAATATCATTTGTGTTCAGGTATCAAGCGCCATATCATTAAACGCCGGTCCCGGAACATTCGGATTGCTTTTTATGAATAAGACTGATGAATCATACAATATTGCCGGATTTATGCCTCAGAGACATGACGGTAAGGATAAAGATTCTGCTGAGGAAGTTTATGAACAGGCTCTAAATAAAAATGAGCATGAAAATCCCGATAATGATCCCGGTTATAATACTATAAATACGGATAAAAAGTGGTATGAAGAACTAAAAACGGTAGACTATAATGAAGGTATCAGGCACAGCGGTTCGGAAGACGGATATAAAACGACCTTGGAAATATATGCTGAAGGATACACAAAAGCATACCGGGACATACAGAAGTATTATGAGAATAAAGACTGGAGCAGTTATGCCATCAAAGTTCATGCACTTAAGAGTTCGTCAAGGATAATTGGAGCCGATAAACTCGGAGAACTTGCTCAGACGCTTGAAGATGCCGGGAAATCCTGTGACGAAGAATATATAATGGAACATAATGAAGAACTATTAAATGGTTATACTTTAATTTATAACGAGGTTCAACAGGTTATACATCAGGGTGATGAGACGCTGGCAGAAGCAGACATCGAAGAATCCTTGGAAGATAATCGACCGTTTGCAGACAGCTTTGTTATTGAGTATACTTATGATGCATTGACAAAAGCAGCCGAAAACAAGGATATTGACACTGTTGAAGATGTGCTTAAAGAAGTTGAGGGATACAGATTTATATCTGATGATGATGAAAAGATCAAATCTATAAAGGAATGTGCCGATAATTTTGATTATGCAGGTATACTTAAGGTTTTATCTGCTAAGGATGATTAAGGAGCGATCATATGAAAGGTACCAAAGGTGTTGTTGTTTTGGTAAGTACCGGGGAAGGTATTATAGTAAAAGGAATCGAAAGAAACTTAGGTGAAGCAGGTGTTGAATATGTTTATGCCGGTATTGATATAGAGAGTATCAAACGTAATCAGACTGTAGCGGATGTTTATGTTATTTATCTTTCTCCCGATATTCCCGGAATGACTCCCGCAATGAACTGCGTAAATGCGGTTGTAAAGGAGACAAATATACCTCTTATCGTGATAGGGGAAAAAAATGAACAGGAAGACGCTGCAGCTGCTGTATATGGCCTTTCAGCAAATGCCTGGATGAACAGGCCACTCGATATGGAGGTTTTCTTAAAAAGAATTAAGGGATTTATATCGGAAAAAGCGAATAATAGGACAAACAAAAAGGTCCTTATCGTAGACGATGATCCAACCTATGCAAAGCTGGTTCGTCAGTGGCTTAATGAATATTACAATATTTCTATAGTGACTTCCGGTGCTGAGGCGGTTGATTTGTTGCAAAAATCGGAATTCAATCTTGTTCTTCTGGATTATGAGATGCCTGAAATGAACGGACCACAGGTCCTTGAAAAATTAAGAAGTGATGATAAGACCAAGAGTATCCCGGTATTTTTTCTTACAGGCATAGGTACAAAAGAAAGCGTCTCCAGCGTAATGGCACTTAAACCGGAGGGGTATATTCTTAAGACTGCAACTAAAGATGAACTTACAGTATATATAGAAAGATTTTTTAATAAATAGACTAAACAGGAAGACATTATGGAAAATTTATATTGGATCGCCGTCGTCGACGATGATACTTCTTCATTAAAGCTTATTAGGACGATGCTTACGGATAAAGGTATGCGTGTCAGTGTTATGCGATCCGGAAAAGATCTTCTTACTTTTGTGGAAAGACACATACCCGATCTTATACTTCTTGATATCATGATGCCTGAAATGGACGGATTTGAGACGTACAGGCTTCTTAGAGAACATGAGATAAAAGATGGTCTGTCCAACGTACCGGTTATTTTTCTTACCGGAGACAGTGATATGGAAACTGAACATAAGGGACTTGAACTGGGGGCTGCGGATTTTATTCGTAAACCTGTCAATTACAGCGTACTTATGCAGAGGATCCATAACACTGTAAGCAATTCCAAGGCTATCGTAAATCTTACAGAAGCCGCTACCGTTGATTTTCTCACAGGTATATTGAATAAAGCAAGCGGGACCGAAGAGCTTACAAAAGCATGTTTAAACGATGACGGTGCACTTATGGTCCTCGATCTGGACAGTTTCAAACTTGTTAATGATCTGTACGGTCATGATGTAGGTGATAAAGTATTATCATCGTTTGCGGATATATTAAGAACGGTTACCCGCCCGGGAGATATACTGTGTCGTCTTGGAGGCGATGAATTTGCTGTTTTTCTAAGGAATGTCTATACAGAAGAACCTATCGAAAGAATAAGCAATCAACTAAATGAAAAGACCATTATAAGATGCTTTGAGCTTCTTGGCGAAGACCATAATATTCCGACCGGTGTTTCTCTCGGAGCTTGTTTTGTACCAAAATGCGGAAGGGACTATCAGGAATGTTTTAAAGCATCCGATGAAGCTTTATATACCGTAAAACAAAACGGGAAACACGGGTTTACAATATATGATCCTGATTACGAGTCTGAGCCCAAAGATGACAGTGATCCGGATAAAGAGATCCATCAGACCATGCTTATCTCAAATGAAAGAGGCAGGATCGATGAACCGATGTGTGTCGGACTCGATGCATTTACTGCAATATACCGATATAATATTCGTGTTATCTCGGATTTTGAGACAAATGCATGTCTTATCTTATTTTCAATTTCCATCGGAGAAGGGGAGAAGGAACTTCTGACAAAAGCTGCAGAGCAATTTACACAGATCCTTACAGCCAAACTTAAATCAAGTGATGTTATTATGCGGCGAAGATTAAACCGTATATATGTTTTGGTATCCGATTGCTCTTTAGATAAAGCATATGATCTGGCGAAAGGATTTATTGATGGTTGGCAGAAAAATGAATTTTCTTCAGACATTCAGATAGGATTTGCCATACGGGAACTTGAACCCGATTCATCTAAAGAGGAGTGCTTTTTCTAAGGTGTCTTGGGCAACTTATTAAAAAAACTTCTTGCAAATACAATCGCAGGTATTACGGCTAAAACCAGAGACAGCGGCTGGGCTTCTTCTATTCCGTAGAGCCCACGCAGACGACTGAGTATCAGAAGAGTGGGGATCAGTATTACTCCGCTTTTCATTGCACTTAAGGTTGAAGCGTGTAATTTTTTGCCGGTAGTCTGTAAGAGCATTTCAGTCATGACCGAAACAGGCATAAACAACTGCGAAAATGCCATAAGACGCATGGCTCTTGTGCCGATAGTGATAACTTCGGGATCATCTCTTAGTGCTGCGGTTATCTGAGGGGCGAAGATAAATACTACAGAAGCGAGAACTGTCATACATATCTGTGAAACGATAAGACCGAACCTGTATCCTTTTCTTACCCTTCCATATTCTCCGGCACCGAAATTAAATCCGCTGACAGGCTGAAAACCCTGACCTATACCAAGTGAAAGTGAAAATGTAAAAAATGAGACACGTGTAACAATGCTCATGGCAGCGATAGCAGCGTCTCCGTAGGGTTTTGCCGTAAAATTCATAAGAATGGTACAGGCACTGTTTAATCCCTGCCTTATCAGAGACGGAAGACCTGTGGCTACTATATTACCGAGGATCGCAGGCGAAAATGATATTTTCTTAAAAGAAAGATGAAGTTCGCTCTTTCCACGTATAAACATTGAGAGCATTATTCCCCAGCCGATCGTCTGTGAAATGGCGGTTGAAAGACCCGCACCTGCGACACCAAGATCTAATACAAACATAAGTACCGGATCAAGTGCAATATTTAAGACAGCGCCAGTTAGCATCGCAAGCATTCCGTAGAAGGCTTTACCTTCGTATCTTAACAGGTTGTTCATGGTAAAGCTTGTAGTCATAAACGGAGCTGCGAGCATTATGAAAGTTATATAGCTTTTGGCATAAGGTGCGATAGTGGGTGTGCTTCCCAAAAGAGTTATGATCGGATCTATAAATATCAGTCCAAAAACGGTCAGCATGATACCGAATATAAAAGAATAACAAAGTCCTGTCGAACCGGTTATATCAGCCTGTGACTTATCCTTAGATCCCAAATATCTGGAAATCAGGCTTCCACTTCCCTGGCCAAACAGGAATCCTCCGGCCTGCAAAAGACCCATGAATCCGAAAACGATCCCCACGGCACCGGAGGCACTTGTGCCAAGCCGTCCGACAAAAGCAGTATCAGCGATATTATATATATTTGAGATGAGCATGCTTATGATGGTCGGTATCGAAAGAGTTACGATAAGCTTCTCAACCGGAGTTTTTGTCATTATATCGTATTAATTCATGGGATTCCTCTGTTTAGAATGTCTTATATAAGTATAACACACCAGGACAAATATCCTGATATGATCATGTGATAAAATATAATAGGATAAAATATAAAACATAAAAGTATGAGGCTTATATGAAAAAGATTGGTATACTCGGTGGGACATTTGATCCCATCCATATAGGACATATGGAAATGGCAAAAGCTGCTTACATGGAGCTTGGTCTTGATATGGTTTACATAATTCCTACCGGATTTCCTTACTTTAAGGGTAAGATCACGCCATATGATATGCGATGTGAGATGGTAAGGCTTGCGATAGAAGATTTCACCGATGAAAGTCAAAAAGGGAAATGGTGCGATATAAGCTATGTTGAGTCCGATACCGGAAAACCGACATATACATATATCACACTTGAAAAAATGCGTAAAGAGCATCCGGGATGTGATCTGTATTTTCTGTGCGGAACCGATGTTTATAACAGTATAGGCTCCTGGAAAAATCCGGAAAAAGTACTTGAAAATGCCATCATATCCGTGTTTGACAGACCTGAAGTATCAAATGATGTTTCTTCTGACCGGAAACTTGATGATCAGATCCTTGAAGGAGAAAAGAAACTTAGAAATATATATAATAATGCCGGATGTGTGCATTTGAAGTCTGATATAACAAGGGTTTCTTCGACTATGGTCAGAGAATATATTAGAGTGGGAAAGCCTGCGGATGATCTGGTTTCCGTGTCGGTTTCAAAGTATATCCGTGACAAGGGTTTATATAGAGAATGAAAAATAACAAATTCAAAGCATGTAAAATATCTGTGGTTATATTATTGTCTCTGTTTAGTCTCGTAATTTTTGCAGGATGCGGGGATACTGCCGAGGATGTCATAAGCAGGGAGGATGTCGAGACCTTTCTTGCCGAAGAAGAAGCAGACAGTTACCGGTCTGACTTAAGTACTGCGACTGATGATGACAATGACGGGACTTTAAAAAGCGATAATACACCAACTGCAGAAGATACCGAAAATACAGTCGTTGCGCCGACATCCGACCAGGCACAGGCGCTTAAAGAAGCTGTGATAAGCGGGATGTCCGAAGAAAATACAGATGTGCTTACCGAACTGATATCACGTGCTGACACAGAAACCGAAAAAATATATAAAGAGGGCATTATCCCGGGCAATACCGGATCGGGCCTTCTTGATGATGCACTCGGAATTGAATTTAATAAAGAATTACTGAATATTAAGGGGAAGATCGAAAGTCATCTGCTCGATGATGATCTGGATGAGATCATCGAACTGCATGATCTTGCGAGTGATACAAGAGACATGGGTTACATCGAGGATCTTTATCATATGCTAAGTGATATGGATCGTTATCTTTTAAATTTTGACACAAACGCCGTAAAAGAAGATTATTTCGGACGCCTTCATGTATGGGAGGATTTCGGGACGGTAAGCATTGATACTGACTACGATGACGATGACCGGATGCTTGCGATACAGGATGCACTAAGAGACGTTGCAAGAAAAGAAGTAACACCGGCATATGAGGACCGGATTCTTGATGATTATCGTGAACTGTATGAATATAATGATGCTGTGATAGGATACATTTATATTGACGGCACGGTGATCGATGCTCCGGTTCTTCAGACACTTTCCGATTATGAATATTATCTTCACAGAGATATAGACGGTAATGAATCGGAACCCGGCTGTATCATTCTTGATGCGGATTCCGAGATCGGTATCGGTACAGCGGCTGACGGATATCTTGAAGGGTATGAACCCTCATCGATACAGCTGATCCATGGGCATAATATGAGAAACGGAACAATGTTCGGTTCGCTTCTTAAGTACGAAAATGAGTCATATGCCGACAGTCATGCTTACATACAGTACGACAGCCTTTATGAGCACAGAACATATGAAGTAATATGTGCTTTTTATTCGGAAATATATCCTGAAGAGAGCGATGAGTTTAAGTATTATACATATAACAGGCTTGAATCTGAAAAAGAGTACGAAACATGGAGAAAAGGAATAGATGAGATGGCTCTTTACGAAAGAAATGTGAGTTCCGGATATGACGATGAATTCATAGTGTTATCCACATGCGCATATCAGACTGATAACGGAAGATTTGCGGTTATGGGAGTCAGGATCAGGTGACGTTTATTGATCAGGGGAAAAAGATGAGCAAAAGGATAATTTTGATAATCGGAAATACAGAGACCCTAAGTTATTTTTCAAAGGAACTTGCGACTTATCTTTTTAAGGCCGGAAGGGAGGTGTTTATATGGGATATGACACATCCTTTGGAGAGCCGGGCGGAATTTGAAAGACTTCCCGATAAAGAACAAAGCGTTTTACTTACTTTTAATTTTATAGGTTTAAACGGTGAGGGACAGTTCCGGGATGGACTTCTGACAATATGGGAGACAAACGGTATAGAAATTGTTTCCATCATGGTTGATTCACCGATATATTATTACAGGCAGCTGACGGCAGGATATAAGGGGTTAAGTGTAGCCTGTATAGATAAAAACCATGTTAGATATGTCAAAAAATGGCATCCATATATCGAAAAGGTTTATTTTTGGCCTCTTTGCGGAAATGAACCTGTAGATGATATCTGGCTTAAACCGGGAATCTGTAACGAACCGCCTTATATAAGAAAATATCCTAAGATCCCGCTTGAGGATCGTTTTGTGGATCTGGTTTTTATTGCTAACTATGTTACCAAGGAAAGCATATATGGATCTATTGAAGGCGCTGAGCCCGAATACCGTGATTTTTTGCAGGATATATGCAGTCAGCTTATAAATGAGCCGTCGCTTGTTTTGGAAGATACTCTGTATGATCGTCTTTTAAAAGAATTTCCGGACGAAGATGAGGATTCTTATCCTGAAGCAATGTTTCATATGGTATATGTGGATCTCTATGTAAGGTCGCATTTTAGGGCAATGGCCGTTAAAAATCTGGTAGATTCGGGTTTTAAGGTAAGATGTGTGGGTCAGGACTGGGACAAACTCAAGGTAGATCATCCCGATAACCTCATACATACGAATGTCATGATGACAAGTGCCGATTGTGTCAGAGCACTGGAAACCGCAAAAGTCTCTTTGAATGTGATGCCATGGTTTAAAGACGGTGCTCATGACAGAGTATTTTCTTCAATGCTTGCAGGATGCGTATCTCTGACAGATTCTTCATCATATCTGGACAGCATACTGAAACCGTGGGAGGATTATGCTCCGTGGACATTGGATGAACCCGAAAGTATCATTGATTCATACGGCAAACTGATCAAAGACCCCGGCTTATCCGAATATATTATTACAAAAGGAGCAAAAAAAGCATACGATGATCACAGGTGGAGCAAAACTGCGGGAGAAGTACTTAAAAATATACAATGATGAATATTGTGTTTGTATAACATTGATGTATAATTAAGCGGATGAAAGGAACTAAACATATGAGTACATCACAAGAACAAAAATCATCATTAACCAAACAGATAGCAGTAACGGCCATACTTTTGGCAATATGTATCGTCAGTCAGTTTCTTAAGAACCTGAGTGTATACATTACAGGACCTATAATCAACCTTTGTCTGATCCTCGCGGTAATGCTTGCAGGCAGAATGTGGGCGATCATTTTGGCGGTGATCACTCCCTTGACAGCATACCTTATTGCTGCAAGTCCTGTCATGACCGCAGTCCCCGGTATAATCCCCCTTATTATGCTTGGAAATATCGTTTTGGTATTGCTGGCTGCATTCTTTTTTAAACCTGCGATATCGGACAGACGTCCGCTTTTCAGTCCAAGATCGATAGTAGCTGCGATCATATGTTGCGTAGGTAAGGCGCTTGTTATGGGACTTACGATATCTCTCTGGCTTCTGCCTACATTTATTCCTGCGGAAAGTCCCTTACGCGGTAAGATGAGCGTTTTCCAGATGACATTTTCCGTAACACAGCTGATAACCGCAGCAATAGGATTTGTATACTTCTTTATAATCTGGAAACCCCTAAAAAAAGCTTTGTCATCCGATAATTAATATATTTAATAAAAGTATTAAGCGGCAGAAAACACCGGATCTAAGAATAAGAAGATTCTCCGGGGAATGTTTTCTGCCGTATTTTTATTATTTAATAAATATTTGCAAAGAGTGATTGCATACATTGGAAGCAGGGTGTATAATGCTTCTTAAATAGGTTTTACGTTAAACCTAAAGGGCATTAAATGTATATGGAGGTAGATAATGAGCAAACATTACAGAAATTTCAAAACAGTTGTGTATATTCCCGCACAGGTTGCTGATGGTTTCACTAAAGAAGGACTTGAAAAAGACCATGCTTTTCTTGAAAAGTATATCGGCCTTGACAAAGTATATCTTGAAACACACAGAAACGACTGCGATGTTGACAAAGAACAGATCCTTATGGTCAAGGATTTCCTTGAAAGTAAAGGGGTTGAAGTATCCGGCGGTATTACTACTACCGTTGGTGATTTTGAAGGAGCGGAAGCCGGTAAAAGACGTATCTTTGGAACTTTTTGCTACACCGATCCTGCAATGAGAGACCGGATGCGTAAGATTTCCGAGTATACCGCAAGTCTTTTTGATGAAGTTATCCTTGATGATTTTTATTTTACCAACTGTACCTGCGAACGCTGTATTAAGGAAAAAGGAGATCGTGACTGGGTCACATTCAGGCGTGACCTTATGGAAGATGTTTCCAAAAATCTCATTGTCGGACCCGCAAAAGCTGTCAATCCCAAGGTGAAAATGGTCATCAAATATCCGAACTGGCGTGAATCATACCATTTCTGCGGTTATCTTCCCGGTGTACAGGATGATATCTTTGATGCTACATATATAGGTACCGAGACCAGGAGCCCTGCCTATGCGGATCAGCACCTTCCCGAGTATCTTAGTTATTCACTTGTAAGATTTATGGAGAATGCATGGCCCGGAAGATGCGGTGGCGGCTGGTTTGATCCCTATCAGTGCTGGTCTGCAGACAGATATCTTGAGCAGGCATATCTGACAGCGTTTGCACAGGCTAAGGAACTTATGCATTTCCAGTGGAGCGATATTGTCAGAAATCCGTTTGTATGTGCAATGGGATTACAGCTTGAAAAGATCGATGCTATGATGGATGGAATTGGAAATGCGTGCGGTGTATGCACATATATCCCTCATGCTGCTTGCGGCGAGAACCATCTTGAGATGAGACTAGGTATGGTCGGACTTCCGATAGAGACGACACCTGTATTCCCCGAAAAAGCACGTAAACTCCTGCTAACCGAAACGGCACTCGGAGATCCGGATATAGTAGAAAAGATAACTAAACTCATAAAAGACGGAGCCGATGTTGTGATCACGACCGGATTCTTAAGAGAAGCCGGCGATAAACTCCGTGATGCAGGTCTTACCGAGGCATATCTGACGGGAAGAAAATATGCCGTGACCAGATATCATATCACAGGGGATCATGCCGGATATATAGAGCATTGCAAACCGATCCTTTTCCCTGAGATCGTACACGGAAACAATGACTCGTGGTCACTTTTAAACGGAGGAAGCGGTGATCTTCATACTACATTGTTCTTAAGAAGTGCATACGGAAAAGGCAGATTATATATCATGTCCGTTCCCGAGAATGATGCAGACCTGTATCGTATGCCCAAGGCTACACTTGATGTTTTAAGACGTACCTTATGTGAAGATACATATGCAACGGGCAAAAACTTCTCATTGTTTACATATGATGACGGAAGTATGATATTATATCGTTATGTAAAGGCTGATCTGAACGCTGCTCATGTAGTTCTTCACAGTAAGAATAAAGTAAATGCTCTTGTTGATATTGAGACCGGTGAGAAGTATCCGGTAACTGCGATCACCGTTTCTGAGGATTTTGAGACAAACGAAGAGTATGTTGCGGATGTTGTTCTTCAGCCCGGAATATTCAGAAAATTCAGGTGGGAATGATTTGGGCATAAATAATAAACTGATCATAGCAACAAACCTTGATACGGCTCGTTTAAACGCTCTTTTGAGCGTTTGCGGGCCGCTTGGCATTTCCGTGAAGACTATAGATTCATCCAAATACAGGAAAAGTATGGGGAGTCTTGCCGGGATTCCCGGGATATCCGCACTTGCAAAAGAAGATGAGGATTGTCCTGTAGAAATGGAAATGATCGTTTTTTGCGGTGTCGATGATGAAACTCTGGATGCATATCTTGACAGTTCCCGAGATCTTGGATTTAAACAGGTAGAGTTAAAGGCGGTTCTCACACCTGTGAATATTACATGGAGTTTCAGAAAATTATACAGTGAACTGTTTAAGGAGAATCAATGCATACCGAAGATATGACATTTATCAGATCAAACGGATATAAAATTGCGGCTAAGGCTTTTATTCCCGATGACGTTGCAAAAAGCAGTTTCCCGGTAGTTATATTCGCCCATGGATTTGGCGGAAATTACCGTGAACTGATGCATCACGGCGACGGATTTGCCGAGGCGGGGATCATATGCCTGTTCTTTGATTTTTGCGGTGGCGGTATGAAATCCTTAAGTGACGGTCAAATGTCAGAAATGACCGTATATACCGAGATCGAAGATCTTAAATGTGTAATAGAGGGATTAAAGAATATAGACTGTGTTGATAAAAACCGTATTTTTTTGCAGGGTGAGAGTATGGGCGGATTTGTATCGGCTTATGTAGCATCCGATCTGCCAAAGCAGATAAAGGCGATGGTCTTATGGTATCCTGCTTTCGTTATTCCCGATGATGCAAAAAAAAGGTGCGAAGCAGATGATCATACAGTATTTGGAATGCAGATTTCAAGGGAATATGATCTTGCGGCAAAGGATATTGATATTTTTGATAAAATTCAGGGATACAGAGGACCTGTACTTATCATACATGGGGACAGGGATGATATTGTTCCGATCAGTTACTCTCATCGGGCCGTTGAACTTTATAAAAACGCTGAACTTGTAACCATGAAGGGTGCAGGACATGGTTACGATGGCGAAGATTCAATCAGGGCAAGAGAAATTTCTGTAGATTTTATTTCAAAGTATATTTAGGTGTTAGAATGGACAGAAGAGAGATGCTTGATTACGGTTTAACTTTTCCTTTTACATATGAGGATGCCCCGTTTAAGGATAAGAACTGGCAGCTTATAAGGTATTCACCCAATAAAAAAGCATTTTTGTGGTCTTATGAACTTGACGGACACCTGTGTATAAATGTTAAATGTGAGCCGGATAAGGCTTATTACTGGCGACAAATATATAAATCGGTCATACCGGGTTATCATCAGAATAAAGACCATTGGAATACAATTATATTGGACGGCACTGTGCCTGAAGATGCGGTTAAACTTATGATCGCAGACAGTTACGATCTGATATCGGACAGCCCTACGAGAAGAATATATGAGGCCGTACAAAAGATTCCTCGGGGAAAAGTCGCTACTTATAAGACTATTGCTGGGTTGGCCGGAGATCCTAAAATGGCCAGGGCAGTCGGAAACGCCTTGCACAAAAATCCGGATCCCGAAAAGACGCCTTGTTACAGGGTAGTAAACTCCAAAGGTGAACTTGCCGAAGCCTTTGTTTTTGGCGGGGAAGATGTACAGGCTGATATGCTTAAAAAAGACGGGATCGAGGTTAATGACGGTAAAGTGGATCTTAAAAGATTCGGATGGGAAGGTTAAAAAGCGGGGTGCAATACCCCGCCTTTTTATTATATTAGTCCTAAAGAAGTTATGATTATAATAGCAATACCGAGAATGGCTGATATCGCATACGGAAGTGTTATTACTTTTTCTTTGTTACCCTTAAATATATTTTTCAGAATGTCGAGACGGCCCTCATGATGAGCTGCCCATATCGATACTCCTACCACAAGTGCGCCGCACACACCTGCAATGAACATATATACTATAAGTATCATCATATACTGGGAAGTTGATATTTCATCCAGGGGATTTGATGAATACATTTCCGGCATGATCGAGTTGACAACCAAAAGTTTGATGACCTGATCCGTATTTAAGACCATATGGATGATGATAGAACTAAGTATCGATCCTGTAGCATATACGGCAAGTGCAAGAAAGATGCCCAGAACAGCAGCATATATAAACTGGTTCAGATTCATATGGAATATGCCGAATGTGATCCCGCTCAGTATCATTGCAATAATCGGTGCCATATCTTTTTTTAATCCTCTGAAGATAAGGCCTCTGCAGACAAGTTCTTCACTTATCGGACCGAGTATTCCCACACAAAGGATGACCGCAGCAGGAGAATAGGCAAATATCTTATCGGTGTTTTCCATTATCACATTGGTTGTGAACAAGGTTGATAAAAGATTAAAGAATAATGTTATCGGAATGCATAAGAGTCCGTAGACGATCATTAAAAAAACTGTTCCTGTCTTAATTTTCTTTAAGCCTATGATGTCTGATATCTTTTCCTTGTCTTTTAAATATACTATGATCAGACATATAACTCCGGGAACTAACATAAGAAGCTGACCCAGCAAAAGATTAAGTGCTCCTGACAGATTTTTCGTAAAACCGGGAATAGACAGGGCTATTAAGGTAAATGCGACATGCAGGGTGATTATCGCAAACATAAGCCAACCGGCATTTTTTTTATTCATGTTTTCCTCCGTTCGATTTTTGTTTATAATTATGGAGATAAGTATATCACATAATCATTTTATATTTTAGATTATATTAAAACACCGGTAACAGCCAGATCCAAACATAAGGAGAGATACATATGAATATGAACAATTTTAATCCACAGATGCTTCTTGCCGCAATGTCATCATTTAACACATTTAAATCAAATCACCCTAAGTTTGTAAATTTTATCGATATGATCTTCAAAACGGGTCTTCCTGAGGGCAGTATCATTGAGATAAGTGTTACCAAACCCGGTGAAGAGAAAATGACCACCAATATGAAGGTTCTCGAGTCAGACATAGAGCTTATGAATGCACTTAAGGATCAGGACTAAGGAGCAAAAATGCACGATAAACTTACAAGATCCGATATACGTAAGATGGAGGAAGAGATAGATCACAGAAAACTGGTCGTACGTCCCAAGGCTCTCGAAGATTTAAAAACCGCACGTGCACAGGGTGATCTGTCCGAAAACTTTGAATATTACGCTGCCAAAAGATTCAAAAATCAAAATGAAAGCCGTATAAGATATCTTGAAAATATGATCAAAACGGCACACATAATCGATGATTCTTCGGCAGAAGACGAAGTCGGGATGAACAATACCGTGACAGTTGAATATCAGGACGATAAAAGTACCCAGGACTTAAAGATTGTGACCACAGTCAGAGCCAACTCACTGGGCGGATATATTACCACCGAATCGCCTTTGGGAAAGGCACTTATCGGACATCACGCAGGAGATCTCGTACATGTTAAAACAGACACCGGGATCGAATACGACGTAAAAGTCTTAAAGATCGTAAATACCGATGATTCGGGTGATGAAATAAACAGTTACTGATAGTAATGATCTGTGGAGGTAAATATGTCTATAGTTGGTACATTTATGGTCCCGCATCCGCCTATGATAGTACCCGAGGTCGGTAAAGGGAGCGAAAAACAGATAGAAAAGACGATACGTGCATATGAGCAGGTTGCAGAGGAGATTGCAAAGCTAAAACCGGATACCGTTATAATATCCAGTCCTCATGCTATCATGTATGCCGATTATTTTCATATATCTCCCGGAAAAGGGGCAAAAGGATCATTTGCGGATTTTAGAGCCCGGGAAGTAAGATTCGATGTTGACTATGATACGAATCTTACAGATGCGATATGTGATCTGGCATATGAGTATACTTTTCCCGCAGGTACCGAAGGTGAGAGAAGTACAGAACTTGATCATGGTACTATGGTTCCCTTGTATTTCATAAGACAAAAACTTGAGTCTTTTAAGATCATACGCATTGGTCTTTCAGGTTTATCATTGGCCAAACACTATCAGTTTGGTCAGGTCATACAAGAGGCAGTTGAAAAAACAGGGACAAGGGCTGTTTATGTTGCAAGCGGTGATCTTTCACATAAATTACAGTCCTACGGACCTTACGGTTTTGCTAAAGAAGGACCTCAATATGATGAACGTATAATGGATGTGTGCGAAAGGGGAGCATTTGACGAACTTTTTGATTTTGATGAGAGCTTTTGTGAGAAGGCTTCCGAATGCGGTCACAGATCTTTTGTGATAATGGCCGGTGCTTTAGACGGACAAAGTGTTAAGTCAAAGAAACTGTCCCATGAGGATGTTACGGGGGTCGGCTACGGAATATGTACTTTTTATCCCGATGGACCGGATCCGGAGAGAAGATTTCTTGATAAGTATATGAACAGGGTTAAGGAGGAACTTAAGATAAAAAAAGACAGTTCAGATGAATATGTAAAACTTGCAAGAAAAACGATAGAGACATATATCACATCGGGTGAGATCATTGATATTCCGGATGGGCTTGGTGAAGATATGACCAAAAGACAGGCGGGTGCATTTGTATCTATCCATGAACACGGAAGATTACGCGGATGTATAGGTACGATACTTCCCACTACGCCTTGTGTCGCAAAAGAGATAATAAATAATGCAATATCCGCCTCGACCAAAGACCCCAGATTTGATCCGATAGAAGCCGATGAACTCATGTTTCTTGAAATAAATGTCGATGTGCTTGGCGAACCCGAAGATATAGATTCCAAAGAACAGCTTGATGTTAAACGTTACGGAGTTATAGTCAGTACTGCATTTAAGAGAGGACTTCTGTTACCGGATCTTGACGGTGTCGACAGCGTCGAACAGCAGATAGAAATAGCAAAACAAAAAGCCGGTATCGTACCGGGGGAGAAGGTCAAACTGCAAAGGTTTGAGGTCGTAAGGCATTATTGATAAGGAGATGATATGCGGGCAGTTGTCACAAGAGTTAAGGAAGCTTCAGTCACTATAGACGGTGTTGTAAAAGGAAAAATAGATAAAGGTCTTATGGTCCTTTTAGGTGTCCATAAAGATGATGATGAAGAAAAGGCACGCTGGGTAGCTGACCGTATATGCGGATTAAGGATATTTGAAGACGAGCAGGGCAAGATGAACATTAATCCACAAGATGCGGGCGCTTCGATCCTCATTATAAGCCAGTTTACTCTTTATGCCGACATCTCTTCCAGAAGACCGGGATTTTCCGATGCTGCCAGACCCGATACAGCCATACCTCTCTATGAACTCGTAATAAAGGAATGCAAAGACAGAGGATTTGATGTTGAAACCGGTGAATTCGGCGCAGATATGCAGGTAATGTCGGTAAATGACGGCCCTGTGACTATAGTAGTTGAGAAGTGAATAAATATTTGGCCTGATAAAATAAATATGTTGACAGGCAGTTCGGACTTATGATAAGTTTTTATAAACCGTTGATGAAGAGTGAGTAGACATTACCTCCTTATCATGAGAGAGTTGCGGATGGTGAGATCGCAATGTTAAGTGTGATGATCGAATGGACTTCAGAGGGCGACCTGAAATGCTAAGGCAAAGTATGGAAGACGGAGTTTTGGTCTTCGTTATCAAAACCGGGCATATGACAGTATGCACTAAGTGGGTGTGGAATACACCAAGCCGGGTGGCACCGCAGGTAAATAATACCTGTCCCAGCAGTTACAACTGTAGGGACAGGTTTTTTGTATTTAAAGCCTGTTCCGAAATGGTGAAGACGAGGTAAATACCTCGCAAAAGGAGGAAAAATGAGCGAAAAAACAATCCCTTACAAAATTTACTTGGAAGAAGACGAGATGCCTAAGTCCTGGTATAACTTAAGGGCTGATATGAAAAATAAGCCCGCACCGCTTCTTAACCCCGGTACCGGACAGCCGCTTACCGCAGAAGAACTTACACCCATATTCTGTGAAGAACTTGTAAAACAGGAACTTGATAATGATACACCTCTTGTAGAGATCCCTGCCGAGATCAGAGACTTTTATAAGATGTATCGTCCTTCACCGCTTGTAAGAGCTTACTGTCTTGAAGAAAAACTTCAAACTCCCGCAAAGATCTATTATAAGTTCGAAGGAAACAATACAAGCGGTTCCCATAAGTTAAATTCAGCCATAGCTCAGGCATATTATGCCAAGAAGCAGGGGCTTAAAGGTGTTACGACCGAAACAGGTGCAGGACAGTGGGGAACAGCTCTTTCAATGGCTTGTTCATATCTCGGACTTGACTGTAAAGTATATATGGTTAAGGTTTCTTACGAACAGAAACCTTTCAGAAGAGAAGTTATGAGAACCTACGGAGCTTCTGTTGTTCCTTCACCTTCGGAAACGACCGAAGTTGGCAAGAAGATACTTGCAGAGCATCCGGGAACAACAGGAAGTCTTGGCTGTGCTATATCTGAAGCAGTGGAAGTTGCTACCAAGAACCCCGGATACAGATATGTTCTCGGAAGCGTTTAAATCAGGTTCTTCTCCATCAGTCCGTTATAGGTCTTGAAACCAAGACAGCACTTGACAAATATGGTATAAAGCCCGATATCATAATCGGTTGTGCAGGCGGCGGATCAAACCTTGGCGGACTTATCGCTCCGTTTATGGGACAGAAGTTAAGAGGTGAAGCCGATTATCGCATCATCGCCGTTGAGCCTGCATCATGCCCGAGCTTTACACGCGGAACATATGCATATGATTTCTGTGATACCGGAATGATCTGTCCTCTTGCCAAGATGTATACACTCGGAAGCAGCTTCATCCCTTCGGCAAATCATGCAGGTGGTCTTAGATTCCACGGTATGAGCTCGATCCTTTCACAGTTATATCATGACGGATACATGGAAGCTGTAAGTGTTGAACAGACCTCTGTATTTGAAGCTGCACAGCAGTTTGCAAGGGTTGAGGGAATCCTTCCCGCACCCGAGAGTGCACATGCGATAAGAGCAGCGATCGATGAGGCTCTTAAATGCAAAGAAACCGGCGAGGTAAAGACTATAGTATTCGGCCTTACCGGAACAGGATACTTTGATATGGTAGCATATCAGAAGTTTAATGACGGTGAGATGAGCGACTATATCCCTACCGATGAAGATATCGCTGCATCCGTAGCAAAACTTCCCAAGGTAGAGGGCTGATACGATTCCTGTGCCGGGATTAATGTAATGATATAGACCAAAATAAGCCTCTTGTGCTAACATTGCATGAGAGGCTTATTCTATGAAAAATACTACTCTGATATATCTGAAAAAAGAAAATAAATATCTGATGATGTTTCGTAACAAAAAAGATGACGATCCGAATATGGGTAAATGGATAGGGGTCGGAGGCAGGATAGAAGAAGGCGAGACACCCAAAGAGTGTGCCATGCGTGAAATTTATGAGGAAACCGGGCTGGTTCCATACAGTATCACGTTTCGAGGCATCGTTTTTTTTATTAACACATTATATGAAACCGAGTATATGTTCTTATATACATCGGATGACCTGGATCCTGAAGCGACAGGCGATAAGTTTGACTGTGATGAAGGTACTCTTGAATGGGTTGACCTTAATAAGATCGATGAGATAAATCTCTGGGAGGGCGACAGATTTTTTCTCAAACTTCTTGAAGACGGAGCACCTCCGTTTTTTATGACTCTTAAGTATGAAGGCGATAAGCTTACGGATCATGATTATACATTTATCTAAAATAAAAAGATAATTGATCCGTGTCTTCTTTATGCAGATGAATATTTATGATATACTTAAACAGTTTGAAATACTACAGTCGGTAATTTAAGAGGAATTATAATTATGGGAATGACTATGACTCAGAAGATCCTCGCTGCACATGCCCATTTGGACAGTGTAGCAGCCGGTGATCTTATAGAAGCGGATCTTGATCTTGTACTCGGAAATGATATCACGAGTCCTGTTGCGATCAAGGAAATGGACAAGATGAAAGTTGACGGTGTGTTTGATAAGGACAAGATCGCACTCGTTCCCGATCATTTTGTGCCCAATAAGGATATCAAATCCGCAGAACATTGCAAATGTGTAAGGGATTTCGCAATCAAAAACGATATAACGAATTATTTTGAAGTAGGCAAAATGGGTATAGAACATGCTCTTTTGCCCGAAAAAGGACTTACAGTTGCTGGCGATGTGATCATAGGAGCGGATTCACATACCTGTACTTACGGAGCTTTGGGAGCATTTTCTACAGGCGTCGGATCTACGGATATGGCTGCCGGTATGGCCACAGGTAAGGCTTGGTTTAAAGTTCCCGGGGCTATCAGATTTAATATAGTCGGAGAAAAGGCACCTTATATAAGCGGAAAAGATGTCATACTGCATATAATCGGAATGATCGGTGTTGACGGTGCTTTATATAAATCCATGGAATTTACCGGTGACGGGATAAAGAATCTTACCATGGATGACAGATTCACGATCGCCAATATGGCTATAGAAGCAGGTGGAAAAAACGGTATATTCCCTGTAGATGACGAGGCTCTTAAGTATATGAAGGAACACTCAACGAAGACTCCTGTCATATATGAAGCCGACTCCGATGCAGTCTATGATGCGGAATATACCATAGATCTTGGTAAACTCCGTCCTACAGTTGCTTTTCCTCATTTACCGGAGAATACCAGAACCATAGATGAGGTCGGAGAGGTTAAGATCGATCAGGTAGTTATAGGATCGTGCACAAACGGACGCATGGATGATATGCGTATAGCTGCTGATATACTTAAAGGAAGAAAAGTTGCTGACGGTATCAGATGTATAGTAATACCCGCCACCCAGCAGATATATTTGGACTGTATCAAAGAGGGACTGCTTACCATATTCGTTGAAGCAGGAGCGGTCGTATCCACGCCAACGTGTGGACCGTGCCTTGGTGGATATATGGGTGTCATGGCAGCCGGTGAAAGATGTGTGTCCACTACAAACCGTAATTTTGTCGGACGAATGGGACATGTTGAATCGGAAGTTTATCTGGCAAGTCCGGCAGTTGCTGCTGCCAGTGCCGTTACGGGATATATTTCATCACCCGAAGCTTTATAAGAGGATAAGATCATGGAAAATGCAAAAGGCAGAGTTTTTAAATACGGAGACAATGTGGACACAGATGTAATAATACCTGCAAGATATCTTAATTCATCGGATCCTGCAGATCTGGCTACACATTGTATGGAAGATATAGATAAAACTTTTATCGAAAGAGTAAAAAAAGGCGATATCATTGTAGCAACCAAGAACTTCGGCTGCGGTTCATCCAGGGAGCATGCGCCTATCGCCATCAAGGCTGCAGGAGTAAGCTGTGTGATAGCCGAAACATTTGCACGGATTTTTTACAGGAATTCCATAAATATAGGTCTTCCGATCATAGAATGTGAGCAGGCAAGCAAGGAAATAGCCGAAGGTGACGAGGTCGAAGTGGATTTTGACAGCGGGATCATCACCGATATTACCACGGGGAAGACATACAAGGGACAGGCATTCCCGGCGTTTATGCAGGGACTTATAGATGCGGGTGGTCTGGTAAATTATATAAACAATAAATAATTAGGATAATAAATTAAAAGAAGATCATGAGTTCGGTAATTGTTTTTATTATAATCGCATTACTTATCAAAAAAGGACTGTCAGACAGTCACGGTTTTTCCGATATCGGTAAGATTTTGGGAACGGTAGCTGCCATAGCTTTTGTCGTGTCTCTTTTTGCAAATCCTCTGATACTGGTCCTTCTGGGTGTCGGTGTTATCGCAGGTGTGATCGCACTAGTCAATAAACTGTCCGGAACACAGCACAGTGAGATTTCAAGGGCTCATACCGAAGAGTTTCAGCAGATGTATCAGGAAGTATACGAGATGGAACTCAAGAAGTTTAAATCTCAGCACGGTGCTGACTATGAACGTGCCAACATGACTGAGAAGAGGGCCAGGGATCTTGAAGATGAGAGAAAGGCAAGAGAGAGCGCAGCCAGATTCGTAAATGAACAGGTTCGGAAAAAATACGGAGACGCTGCGGCGAATGCAGTCGCTACAGGTACTGCGGCAGCAGATTCTCTTATAAACCAGGTCAATCAAAACGGTCCCTCTAACGGATATTCAGCAAGAGTTACCAATGACGGTAAGGTATATGTTCAGACCCCGGGTAATTCTTCTGCCAAAAAGAAGAATACCGCTAATATCATTAAGAGTAAGATCCTTCCCAAGGCGCAGGGACGAAGGTCAAAGATAGTCAATAAGTTTAACGAACAGTATAATCTGTATCTTACCGATGAACAGGTTGGCAGGATCGTTGCGGCTTCTTATATGTCTAATGCCTGGAAACAGGAAGTTGAAGCCATGTATACCAAATACGATTCAGTTTACCAGTGGCTTGTTGGTGATACTGCATATTTGCGTGCATATCTTCGGGCTTTTCCCGTTCAGGAAGTATCAAGTGATTTTGACCAGCAGATCAAGATAGTAACCGATTCATTTGAAGAGATATTTGAATACTCGGACTCGATAGCGGGCATTAGTCTTGAGAGACGTATCGAGATGATAAACTCCAAGTTTTTGACTAACTTTGATGATATTACCTATATGATCGCATACAGATATCTTGAGTCTTTGGGATTTCATCATGAACTTGAAAAGACACAGCTTAACCGCATAGACGGTACCTTTGATGACCTTGTTGCAAAATATGATAAGATGTCTACCGAAGAAGTTGACGAGGCTCTTTCGCAGGTTGCGGGAGTTTCGGCAGGTTCGGCAGGTTCCGGCGGCGGTGAGAAATGAGTGTGTATTCATTGAATATATGATTTAGTAAGATACTGCGATCTGTGACATTACTTATGTATGTTTCACAGATCGTTGTTCTATAGGGGGTTATTGATATGAAAGGAAGCTATTATACCAAAAGATATTCCAATTCATTTGAAAGGATAGGTATCGATGAAGGTACGGTCCTTAAAAGACTGGATTCTATTTTCGATACTCTTTTTTACGGATCGGAAGATGAGAGGATATATCATCCTGTCGGAGAAGATATGGGATATATGGAAGATACCGGAAACATTGATGCACGCACCGAAGGAATGTCATACGGAATGATGTTTTGCGTGCAGATGGATAAGCAGGAAGAGTTTGACTGTATCTGGAAATGGTCTAAAACCTATATGTATATGGATGAAGGAACGGGGGCAGGATATTTTGCCTGGAGTGTTGATCCTTCCGGAGTAAAAAACGCATACGGACCTGCACCGGACGGTGAAGAATTTTTTGCAATGGCTCTCATCTTAGCTTCGCACAGATGGGGTGACAAAGAAGGTATATTTAATTATTCGCATGAAGCAAAAGAACTGCTTCATACGATGATCCATAAAGAAGATGAGCCCGGTAACGGAAGGAATATGTGGGATCTTGGTAATGGGCTTATAAGATTTATCCCGGAAGTCGATTTTACGGATCCCTCCTATCATCTGCCTCATTTTTATGAGCTTTTTTCTGAAAACTGTTATCCCGAGGACTCTGCTTTTTACAAAAAAGCAGCGAATGCAAGCAGAGAGTATCTTCATCTTGCCTGTGATGAAAAGACCGGGATGAGTCCCGAGTATTCGCATTATGACGGAAGCCCGTATCTTCCGAGAGAGCCCTTCGGACGCCATGACTGGTTTTATTCCGATGCTTACAGGACGATCCCGAACATGGTCATCGATCAGATATGGTTTGGGACGGATGAATGGCAAAAGGATAATATATATAAGCTTCAGAAATTTCTGGATGGTAAAATAAGTGCGGATCATGGAGAGGTCTACCTTACAGACGGTACTAAGATAGAGGGAACGGATGCACTTCATCCGGTGGGATTGCTTGCTTCTGTTGCGGAGGGAAGTGCTGTGACAGACGGTGAACTTTCCGATAAATATCTTAAACTGATATGGGATATGCCGCTTCGAACCGGAGTCAGAAGGTATTATGATAACTGCCTGTATTTCTTTGCTTTTCTGGCTCTTTCCGGACGATACAGAATATATTAGATCATGAGGTGAATGATTATGGTTTCGCTCAAAAATATACGAAATAATACAAAACCCAATAAAAATATGAATCTGTCAGGTATCATAGCAATGTTATTAAGCATATCTTTAGCGCTTAGCCTGTGCGGATGCGGATCTAAAACCAGTGAGCCTGCTGAGACGGTAACTGAGGCCGAAAACTTCGGTGAAGAACCGGCCGAGGATTTACAGGATACCGCAGAGGAAACCAAAGATAAGGCCGAGGTTTCGGAAAATACAGCAGAAACAGCAACGGATACGGCAGAAGTTTCCGAAGACGTGGCAGAAAGCGCAACAGATAAGGCAGAGAATACCGAAGATGTAGCTGAAAATGTGGATAATGCAGGTACAAACTATACATTATCAGATGGGATATCAATCCCCGAACTTACGATAAATGATCTGGACGTACCCAAGGGAAGCGCATTTGACCGTGTTTATTCAATGGGGGTCGGATTTAATCTGGGAAATACTTTTGATGCCTATAATGACGGGGGTTTCTCTGACGAAATGGCCATCGAAGAGTATTGGCAGCATACATATACTACTCAGGAAATGATCAAAGATATACATGAACTTGGTTTTGACACGATAAGGATACCTGTATCTTGGCATAATCATGTCGATGATGATCTTAATATATCCGCACAGTGGCTTGACAGGGTAAATGAAGTCGTTGACTGGGCATTGGATGAGGGAATGTATGTGATCATCAATATTCATCACGATAATCATCAGGAAGCGGGAGGGTTTTATCCCGATTCCGCACATATGGATCAGTCCAAAAGATATATAACACGTATATGGGAACAACTATCGGCAAGATTTATAAATTATGACTATCATCTGATCTTTGAATCTATGAATGAACCAAGACTGGTAGGCCATGAAAACGAGTGGTGGATAAATAAAGCCAATAAAGATTGTCAGGATTCGATAGAATGTATAAATGAACTCAACCAGATATTTGTTGATACCGTTCGGGCTTCAGGAGGAAATAATACATCCAGATATCTTATGTGTCCGGGATATTGTGCTTCGGTAGACGGTGCGATCAACCCGGGATTCAAGCTTCCGATAGATCCCGAAGAACCTGAGGTCTCATATGCGGATGGTCATATACTGGTTTCCATACATGCATATACACCTTATTCTTTTGCTTTGGAGTACCCCGGTGTAGATAATTTTGATCAGACATCCACGAACAGTACCCGTGATCTTGACAGTTTCATGAATTCTCTTTATACGACTTTTATCAAAAACGGGATTCCTGTCGTGATCGGTGAGTTTGGCTGCAGGGATAAAAACGGTAATCTTCAGGACAGAGTGAATTTTACTTCCTATTATGTACGTATGGCCAGGGCCAGAGGCATGGCATGTCTGTGGTGGGATAATAATGCATTTAGCGGTGACGGAGAATTGTTTGGCATATATAACAGGAAGGATCCCGATAAATCCAATTACGATATGCTCGCTGCTTTGATGGCTTATAAATAAGAGGAAAATATGAAAAGAAATCGTTGTAAAAGATATTTAACTGTTATAGCTGTAATGATACTCTTTTTAACTTCCGTATCCGGACAGTTTATGTATGCAGACGCAGTAACTGAGTATTCTGATACGTCCGGTTATTCGAGTTTAAAGGAACTGTATTCCGACAGGTTTAAGGTTGGCGTTTCGGTGCAGGCAATAGATCACTGGAATGATCCTACTGCAGAGATCGGAAATCCCGATAAGGAGAAGCTGATAGAAGGAATGTTTAATTCCATTACATTTGGTAATGAGTTTAAACCCGCTTATAATTTTGACCCGGGATCGGATACTCTTTTTAAGGTGGATCCTGCTGCCGAGGAGCTGCTTGATTATGCCAAAGATCATGGGATTCCGGTCAGAGGCCATGTGCTTGTATGGCATTCACAGGTTGATCCCGCCATTTTTGCCAGAGATTTTAAGGCGACATCAGGCGGTAAAAGAACTGATGATTATGATGCGGTCTTGGATAAAGATTGTCTGGTAGGAAGAGATGAACTGATAAACAGGCTTCGGACATATATTTACGGCGTTATTGAGTATACCTATGCAAACGGATACGGCGATGTCATATATGCGTGGGATGTAGTAAATGAGGCAACTGATGAGGGTGAAGCTGACGGCCTTAGAAACAGTTACTGGAAGCAGATCATCGGTCCGGAGTATCTTTATTACAGTTTTCTTTTTGCCAGGGAAGCATGTGTTAAGTATTCCGGAGAATACGGAGGTAACATTCCGGAACTGTTTTATAACGACTATAACGAATGGTATCCTTCACGCATCGAAACCATCTGCCGTTTTCTTAAGGAAGATAAGTTTAACGATTCCGGATCTTTGATAAAAAGCGATGTTATTGATGAAAACGGAGATGGAACGATCGTGGGCGACGGACTTATCGACGGGATAGGCATGCAGGGGCATTTGGATTGTACACAAAATATAGATAATTATGTCGAAGCTCTCAGAGCTTATGACGAGGTTGTTCCGAATATTCATATCACTGAGCTGGATGTGGGTATTACAGGCTCGGGTCCTGCTGCATATTATAAACAGGCAGAGTTTTATTATGATTTTTTTAAGGCTCTTATAGAGGAAAAGGATAACGGTGTCGGATTAAATTGCGTTACATTCTGGGGACTTACAGATGACGCATCCTGGAGACAGGGCGCGGATCCATTGCTGTTTAACGCCGACCTGTCAAGGAAATCCTGTTTTGATGCAGTGGTCATGGCGGGAAGAGGAGAAGAGTTTTCCGTTGATAAAGAAGAAGCCTTAAAACAAACCGGAGATCTTGTCATAGATTTTGAACCTGTCGATGACAAACTGGCTATAGTCAAAGTACTTGGATTTAAGTCAAGGGGAACCGGGCACCAGGCAAATCTTATGCTTGTTAATATCGATAATCATACAGAAGGTGCTGATCCCGGATATTGTCTTAAAGTATCCCGGAAAGAACAGGATGCGAGCGTAAAACTTGATATTTCTCGTTTTATCGGTGAAGATATCAGGGTTGAAGCCTATGTTAAAACTTCCGGTAATGCCGTTTATCAGGGTATAAGCGGGGATGACTTTGATAATAGATCGGATCCTGTAAAACTTGAAGATACGGATGCATCCGGATCCGGCTGGATACATACGGAAGAAGTTTTTTATGTGCCCGGTGAATGGAACAGTGCCGAAATATACTGGGAGACCGATGACAGTGAAGATATATATATAGATGATGTCTCTGTAAAGATCCTTGCGGATGATGATCCGGACAAAGGAAACGATCCAAGGAAATGGGCAAAAGAAATAATTGATGATCTTTCCGGTGGGAATGTTGTGTCATCCCCGGATGAAGCTTCGGAAGAGCTGAATTCCGTATGGGAAAAGATAACGAGCTTTTTTAAGAATATTTTCGGATAAAATAAACGGTATGCCTTAAGGCATACCGTTATTTGAATACATTGCTTTGTAATCACCCGGAGTACATCCCTTCATTTTCTTAAACGACCTGTTAAATGTGGAAATACTTGAGAATCCGGACTGGAGCGCTACTTCCGTTATGGAGAGCTTGGGCTGCGTTAACAAAAGCTCTGCCGTTTTGATCCGCCTCATGGTCAGGTAGTCATAGAAGTTATATCCCGAATAATCCTTAAACAGCCTTGAAAAATAGTATTTTGAAAAACCACCGTATTCTGCAACCGATTCAAGAGTGAGATTATCGGCATAGTGTACATCTATATAATCAAGCACATTCTGGAAACGCTGGAAATGTTTTTTCTTGGTCATATATGAATTGGATGAGTTCTCTCTGTTTCTTGAAAGAGAATATTTGGCAACAGATACTAAGAGGCTCATAAGATTTGAATATATGCTGAACTCAAAGAAGTCGTTGTCATTAAAATACTCATTTATCATAAATGTGATGCGGGTATATACATCGTTGTATATTTCCGGAGTGGTTTCCGATGTGATGAGCATCGTGTTGCTAAGAAGCGAGATGATGCTGTTGTAGCCTCTTATTTTATTAAGTACGCCGATACCGAACAGCAGCACATAGCGTCTTCCCGCTTCGGGAGATATAATGCTGTGGGATTTACCTGCAGGTATTATTATGATCTCTCCGGGCATAAGATGATAGGTATCCTGTTCAACGGTCACGTCATAATAATTTTCGACAGCAAGTATTATCTCGAATGCATTATGCCAATGAACCGGATAGCATTCGCTTTGCTCGTTTTGCCAGATCCTGATATAACTGTCGTCGGGAAATATGGAAGTTTCTTCTTTAAAATGAAGTGTTCTTCCGCGCCAGTCAGTGTTTGAATGAGATATATCACGTACACGTAAGATCTGCAGTGGTTCTCTCGGGGGTGTTCTTTGTTTTGTTTCTGCCATGTTTATTACTCCATCAAGAATTGCTTTTTTTGATGTCAATATTTGAGTTTCATTTTATATCATTATGGCTCAGTTTGACAAATAATACTGTTGTAAAACAGTGTTTTTGTGAAAAACTAACAATAATATGACAGATTTTTCGGATATTTAATCGCAAGAAGTAAATATAAAAAAGCAATTATTGATAAGCCTTAACAATATTAACTCAATACAATAATATTAGTGCGTAGTTTGAATGCGCTTTTTGCTTTGGAGAGATTTATGAACGGTACTTTAAAGAAAATACTCATATCTGTAGGTGTAGTGGCGGGCATAGTGCTGTTATGCGTTCTATTGTCACTCAGAGAAACCGATAATTTCCACGATAAATATGAAGGCTGTGACTTAAGCACTGATATTCAGGGCCTTGAAAGACAGGGAACATATACGGGTTATCTTAATCAATATAAGGATGCTGCTACCGTATCCGATGCATATATCGATATAGATCTTCAAAACTTTAATGTTGATGAAGGTGAAGCTTCCGCTTCGGAAGAGTATGGTGAGAAGTCTCTTTTTACGGATACAGGTTCTGTAGTAAGTTTTGACGTTGAAGTTCCGGAAAGCGGTTTTTATCATCTTTATATGGAATATCTGGTCGGAGAGTCAAGAGGAGTTGCCGCTGAACGTACCGTATATATTAATGGAGAGATTCCGTTTGAAGATGCCAGAAATATATCATTTACCAGAATATGGACGGACGGTGGAGAAGTAGAGACTGATAACCAGGGCAATCAGATACGTCCAACACAGGTAGAAGTATTTGAATGGCAAAAATCTTATTTTAAGGATGACATGGGTTATATCGTAGATCCTTATCTGTTTTATTTTGAAAAGGGTAATAATACCCTTTCAATCAAAGCCGACAATGAACCGGTTTATATCAAAAAGCTTGCGCTTACCGGGGATATTGTCATTCCCACATATGAAGAATACAAGGCATCAAATCCGGCATCTTCCGGCTCGGAAACGGCCCTTAATTATGAAAATACAGTCCAGGGTGAAGATTCTTCGATCAGATCCGAATCTTCGCTTTACGCAAAATATGACAGATCTTCACCGACAACGGTTCCAAACAGCGTGACGAATACGATACTTAACTATGTCGGTGGTGAAACATGGCGAAGCAACGGTCAGTGGATCGAATGGGATTTCAGCGTTCCGGAGGATGGCTATTACAATATAACCATTAAGGGACGTCAGAATTACTCTAGAGGAAGCGTATCTTCAAGAAGCGTTTATATCGATGGCGAGATACCGTTCGAAGAACTTGACGAGGTTTCTTTTGCCTACAGAAATGACTGGGAATATATGGATCTTGCCGATGAAAACGGTGTTCCTTATGACTTTTACCTTAAAGCCGGAGATCATACCATAAGACTTGAAGCTACTTTGGGAGATATGGGTGGTGTACTCGAGGAACTTGAGGATTCTACTTACCGACTTAATCAGATTTACAGAAAAGTTCTGGTTTATACCGGTGCTAATCCCGATCAGTACAGGGATTATCGTATAGATACGACTTATCCCGAGATCATGGAAGCTATGGATCTTGAATCCAAGCGCCTGTATAAGATAGTTGATGATATGGTCGAGATCACCGGACAGAAAGCCGACAATATAGCCAGTGCCCAGACCGTGGCACAGCAGCTTGAGAGATTTTGCAAAAAACCTCAGAAGATCACAACTGAATTTGTAACATTCAAAGATAATATAACCGCACTCGGTACCGCTTCTCTTAATCTTAGCAATACTCAGCTGGATGTGGATTATATCGTTGTAAGCGGTAAAAATGTTGAACCGGAGAAGAAGCAGGCCAATGTCTTCACTAAATTATGGCATGAAACCAAATCGTTTGCCGCATCATTCTTTGTAGATTACAACTCCGTCGGTGATGTTTATGACGAGAGTTCATCTGATGAGATAGTTAAAGTCTGGGTACTTACCGGACGTGATCAGGGTACTATCCTTAAATCCATGGTAGATGATACTTTCACTCCGGAAACCGGAGTCAAGGTCAATGTAGAGATAGTCGATCCTAACGCAGTCCTTAATGCAGTAATGGCAGGACGCGGTCCTAATGTCGTTTTATCTATAGGTGCAGATCAGCCCGTAAATTATGCACTTCGTAATGCGGCTGAAGATATTACACAGTTTGATGACTGGGAAGAAGTCCTTTCTCATTATTCAGAGAGTTCATATGAACAGTATCGTCTTGACGGACATATTTATGGTATACCCGAAACACAGACATTTAATGTTATGTTCTACAGAAAGGATGTACTTGAAGAACTGGATCTGCCGGTTCCGCAGACCTGGCAGGAACTCATAGAAGAACTTCCCACAATACAGGGAAATAACCTTTCGGTCGGTATACCTACCGCAGCCGGAAGTTCATCTACTGCCACAAGTTCAACTGCCATAATGTCAAATGCTCCGGATCTTTCACTGTATTTCTCACTCCTGTTCCAGTACGGAGGCGATATGTATAACGAAGCGGGAACCAAGACTACGGTTGATACTGAGGCCGGCATTAAGGCATTTGATGACTATATCAGATATTTCAACGACTACGGTATTCCTACGGTCTATGATTTTGTAAGCCGTTTCAGATCCGGTGAGATGCCTATCGGTATCGCAGCTTATTCGACTTATAACACTCTTATGGTTTCTGCACCTGAGATCCGCGGTCTTTGGGACTTTACCGTAATACCCGGTACCGAAAGGACAGATGAGAACGGAAATACTTATATCGACAGGTCGGATTTCATTACCGGACAGGCTACGATGATGATCAGTACCGAAGATGAAAGTCTGAAGAATGCTTCATGGGAATTCATGAAATGGTGGGCAGATCCCGATACCCAGGTCAGATTCGGACGTGAGATAGAGGCACTTTTAGGATCCAGTGCAAGATATGCTACCGCTAACAGGGATGCATTTTCCAATCTTTCCTGGAGTGTTGAAGATATTAATGTTTTGAATGCACAGTGGGATGAGACCAGAGGCATAAGAGAAGTTCCCGGCGGTTATTTCACCGGACGTCATATCTCGAATGCAATTCGTAAAGTCATAAATGATAAAGATGATTCACGAGAGACCATTATAGATTATTCTATCAAGATAGACGAAGAGATCACAAAGAAGCGTATCGAGTTTGGTATGCCTGTGGAATAGCAGGAGAGACTTTAGGAGTACTTTAAATGAAAGAATTTTTCAGTAAGTATGTCACATTAAAAAAATATAATGCGACTGTTGCATGGAAGAAAGCAAAAAACAGAAAAATGTGCTATCTGTTTTTGCTGCCCTACGCAGTTTTGTTTACGATGTTTTATGTTTTTCCTGTCGTAGCTTCCATATATTACAGTTTTACTTATTACAATATCCTTGAGTCACCCAGGTTTATAGGATTATCGAATTATATAAGCCTTATCCTGGAAGATGATATATTCCTTATCGGTGTAAAAAATACATTCCTTATAGCGATAATCACCGGACCTCTCGGATATATAATGTCGTTTTTGTTTGCCTGGCTTATAAACGAATTGCCCAGATGGGTAAGATCCGTTGCTGTCATAGTTTTTTATGCACCTTCAATAGCCGGTAACTGTTACGTAATATTCTCGGTATTTTTCAGAGGCGATGCCTACGGTTATGTTAATGCGGCTCTGATAAATCTGGGACTCATAGATACTCCAAAATTATGGCTTATCGATCCCAAATATATGCTTCCGATATGTATGCTCGTTATTTTGTGGATGAGCCTCGGTACAGGATTCCTTTCCTTTGTAGCAGGTCTTCAGGGTGTAGACAGGTCTCAGTTTGAAGCGGGATATATGGATGGTGTAAAAAACCGATGGCAGGAATTGTGGTATATAACCCTGCCGAACATGAAACCGATGCTTATGTTCGGTGCCGTTATGTCCATAACCCAGGCATTCGGTGTGTGCGACGTCACGATGGCATTATGTGGATATCCCAGTACCGATTATGCGGCGAGAACTATAGTAACCCACCTTTTTGACTATGGTTTTTCCAGGTTTGAAATGGGATATGCGTGTGCGATAGCTACGATCCTGTTCCTTATGATGATCTTATGTAACAAAGCTATCCAGAGTATGCTTAGGAGAGTAGGTACCTGATGAGCAAGGATAAAAGAAAAAAAGAACTTATAAACGAAGAAAAGCCTTACAAAAAGAAACTCATAAAAAGGCGTAAACCCAACAGATCCATAGCCGGAGATATTGTTTTATACCTCTTTTTGCTTTTTGTCGCATTTGTAATGGCATTTCCTATCATATATGCGGTCAGCAGTGCGTTAAAACCGCTTGATGAACTGTTCAAGTTCCCTCCCAGGATATTCGCACAGCATCCGACTCTCGATAACTTCTCGGATCTGTTTGTGACGATGGGCAAATCATGGGTAACTTTTTCGAGATACCTGTTCAATACAGTTTTTATCACGGCTGTCGGTACTATAGGTCATCTGCTTGTGGCATCAATGGGCGCATTTGTACTTGCCAAATATGAATTCCCCGGCAATCAGGCATTCTTTAAACTTGTTACGGTCGCTATGATGTTTACCGGATACGTTACACAGATCCCTAACTATCTGATACTTAACAAGCTCGGATGGATAGATACATACTGGTCGATCATAATTCCGGCTTTTGCTTCACCCATGGGCCTTTTCCTTATGAAGCAGTTCATGGAAGGCCTTCCTACATCGCTAATTGAAGCTGCCAAGATTGATGGGGCCAATGAGTGGAAAGTTTTTTCGGGAATAGTAATGCCAAATGTCAAACCGGCATGGATGACCCTTATCATATTCAGTGTTCAGGCCCTTTGGAATAATAAGGCTTCAACTTATATTTATTCCGAAGAAAGAAAGACTCTTGTATATGCACTCCAGCAGATTCAAAGCGGAGGTATAGCACGTACCGGTCAGGGCGCAGCCGTTCTTGTAGTAGTTATGATCGTACCGATCATCATATTTGTATTTTCAGAGAGTCAGATACTTGAAACGATGGCCAGTTCCGGTCTTAAGGATTGATGTTTCATAATATAAGCAGGGTAGATAAAATGCAAAAACAAAAAAAGCATGTTGCATCAAAAAGAATATCCAAAAATTGTATCGTTGCACTTTTAAGTCTTGTTCTTTTTTCAACGGTACTCATGATACCGATGGGAGCTGAAGCCGGTACAAGAGAGCATGGTTATACATATAACTATGATTATTGGGAAGATGTTCAGGATTCGCCTGATTTTTACAATCCTGCCAAGGTACTGACTTCTGTCGATCTTGGTCTTGACAAGAATTTTTCCGGACCTTCCGGACTGACCGTGTTCGGCGATAAGATGTATATTTGCGACAGCGGTAACAACAGGATAGTGGAATTTGATATCCTTGATGCTGAAAACTTACAGTTATCCAGGGTGATCGAAGAGGTAAAAGGTACAGATCCCGCTACATTTTCCAATCCTACGGATATAGCGGTTTCGGTTGACGGCAATCTGTTTATCTGTGATCAGGGTAATAACAGGGTCATAAAGGTTGATCCGGAACTTAATCATCTTGTTACTTTTGTTAAGCCTACGGATTCGGCACTTGATCCGCAACTTGCGTTTCAGCCTAAGAAACTTGTTGTTGATACGGCTGAACGTGTATATTGCATAGCTACCGGTATAAATAAAGGTCTTTGCAAATACGAGCCGGACGGAGTTTTCTCCGGATTCATAGGGGCAACACCTGCATCATATGATTTTCTTGATTATATCTGGAAGAAATTTGCTTCACAGGAGCAGCGTGCACAGATGGAAGCCTTTGTTCCTACGGAATATGACAATATAGTCATGGATAACGAAGGTTTTATATATGCTGTTACTTCCGCATCAACAGAAGACGATTTACGAACAGAAACTGCCGATGCGGTACGTAAACTCAACCTGCTCGGTAATGACATCCTGGTTAGAAACGGAAATTATCCTGTTTACGGAGATCTTTACTGGGGAGACGGTGCAGGACATGAGGGCCCTTCACTTTTCTCCGATGTTTGTGTATTTGATAATGATATATATGCCTGTCTTGACAGGAACAGAGGACGTGTATTTGCATATGACGATCAGGGACGTATGGTATTTGCTTTCGGCGGAAACGGTAACATGGACGGATACTTCAGAAACCCTGTCGGTATAGCGACTTACGGTCATAATCTGTATGTACTTGATTCTCTTGACTGTGCCGTAACGGTATTTGTTCCTACGGAATTCGGATCTCTTGTATATGAAGCCATAGAGGAATTTGACGAAGGAGATTATGACGCATCCGGAAAACTCTGGGAAGATGTAATGGCTCAAAACGGTAATTACGATCTTGCTTATATCGGTATCGGCCGTTCACTCCTCAGACAGGAGAAATACCATGAAGCAATGGAATATTTTGAACTTAAATATGATGATGAGAATTATTCCAAGGCATTTAAACAGTACCGCAAGGAATGGGTCGAGGAACATATCGTTATAATAGTAATAGTACTGCTGGCCGTATTCCTCATACCTCTTGGCATCGGGAGATATAAGAAGATCAAACACGATATCGATACCGCAGACATTTTTGTGATCAACAGTTAGTTATCCTTCAAGGAGACAGATATGATACAAACGCTGACAAACAAAGCCACCTGGGCTAAATATTGGGATTCACTCAAGTTTGCATTATACTGCATGACACATCCCATGGATGGATATTGGGATCTGACTCATGAACACAGAGGAACATATGCAGCTGCAAACACGATCCTTATCATTACGCTGATCGTCAGGATAATGAAACTTCGATATAC
Source organism: Lachnospiraceae bacterium (assembly GCA_024691305.1). GTDB lineage: Bacteria > Bacillota > Clostridia > Lachnospirales > Lachnospiraceae > XBB2008. Next base: position 202,254 of record JAILNS010000015.1, read on the forward strand.
CAGTTTCATATTTATGACCGTTTACTGGGAAGAGATCAACATTTTCCTGTATCTTGCCAGCGTTTTGTTCCCGCTTATACTATGGGTGCTCGGTAATTGGGGACTTACGACTCTGTTTGACGGCAAAGGCAGACTGGGACAGGTTTATATGGCCACATGTTACGGCATGATACCTTATCCTGTTATACAGCTTCCGCTTATGATAGTTTCCAATTTTATCACAGTCGATGAAGGCAGCTTCTATGCGGTGCTTAGTGCGATCAGTTTAATTTACTGTGCACTCCTCATAGTTACCGCCATGGGACAGATACATGAGTTTTCAGGCGGCAAAAACCTCCTGTTTACAGTTGCAACGATCTTTGCAATGTTGGTTATGGTATTCATACTTATGATCTTTTTCAGTATGATCACCCAGGGAATCTCATATATTGTCAGTTTAGTAAGAGAGATGCTGTTCAGGCTATAAAAGAAGATTAGGAAGATTACAGATGGCTGTTAAGAAAGAAAAGAAGGTTCTTACCGAAACACAAAAAGAACGCAGAAAAGAAAGGATCGATACTCTAAAAAGTATGATCTTTCCCTGTATCCTGCTTGGAATAATCGCTATAGGCATCGCCGTTATAGTTAATTTCCAGAATAAACCGGCAGAAGAGGAGATTATTCCTGTCCGGGCATATTCGGGTGATGAGAGTGCGATAGTACTTGAAAACGATGCTCTTACTTTTACCATGGATCCGACGACTACACAGTTTGAAGTAAATGTAAAAAGCAGCGGCCGTACCTGGTATTCAAACCCTCAGGGAATAGATGAAGATCCTATTGCTCTTGCAGAAGAAAAGAAGAGACTTAAATCAACGCTTCTTATGTCTTATGCTGTCGTTAACGGTCTTGAAACCAACTTTAACAATTATGCATACAGTGCAGAGAACGGAACCTATGAGATCACTGCTTCAGATGATGAGGTGCGTGTAGATTACAGTATAGGTGAAGTAGAAAAAGAGTATGTTATACCTCCTGTTATGACAGTTGATGCATATGAAGAATGGCAGTCCAAATTAAACCGTGACGGTGCCCATCTCGTTGAACAGTATTATAAGAAGTATGACCTCAATAAATTAGGAAAAAAGGATAATGCTGACGAACTTATAGCAAATTATCCCATAATACAGGATGGCCCCATCTATGCCCTTCGTGACAATACCAAGGAAAATAATAAGGCCAGAATGCAGGAATATTTTGCAGAGGCAGGATATACTTATGAAGATTATCTTGAAGATAAAGAACTTACATCCGGAGAGAGCAGTTCCGACAAGCCTGTTTTCAATGTATCGATGATCTACAAGCTCGATGGGGATGACCTTGTCGTTGAGATTCCTATGGGAGATATCGAGTATAAGTCGGATACACCTATATATACCCTTACAGTGCTTCCTTTCTTTGGTGCAGGCGGATCTGAAGATGAAGGATACATGCTTGTTCCCGAAGGTGGTGGTTCCATTATTAACTTTAACAACGGAAAGGTTTCCCAGAGTAATTATTATGCGAATGTATACGGATGGGATCTGGGTATATCCAGAGAAGCTGTAATCCATAATACACGTGCATATTTTGGTGCATTTGGTATCTCGAACGGAAGCGACTCTTTTGTATGTTCTTTGGATGAGGGCAGTGCCTATGCATCCGTTCAGGCTGATATATCCGGTAAAGTTAACAGTTATAACTGTGTGAATGCCGTATATTCCATGTGCTCCAGAGAAAAATATGATGTTTCCGCTCTTACTGCAACCGATGTATATGAGTATCTGTGGGAACTCCCGGATGAGACCATTTCACAAAGATACAGTTTTGTAGATTCAGACAGCTATGTGGATATGGCTAAGGATTATGGGGATAATCTCAAGGCTAAATACGGTGATTACCTGTCGGCTGACGGCAGTGATTCGGTTCCTGCTGCAATAGAGATAGTAGGATCTATAGATAAGGTTAAACAGATAGTCGGTGTACCTGTTTCAAGACCGCTTAAACTTACATCATATAATGAAGCTGCTTCTATAGTTTCCGATCTGTCAGACTCCGGTATATCAAATATGCATGTGAAAATATCCGGTTGGATGAACGGTGGTGTAAATCAGCAGCTTATAAAGAAGATCAGGACCATATCCGATCTTGGTTCAAAAAAAGACCTTAAAAACATGGTGGCACAGTGTCAGGATGCAGGTGCCGATGTTTATCTTAACGGATACACCTTATATGCTTTTGATTCCAATATATTTGACGGTTTCTTCTCATACCGTGATGCGGCACGGCTTATCAGCAAGGAACGTGCCCAGTTATATCAGTACAGTCATGTTACATATGCAGCAAGAGAATATGCGGATCCTTATTGGCTGCTGCATGCATCTCTTTCACAGAAAATGGCCGATAATCTTGTCAAAGAGACCGATTCTTACGGGTCAGGCGTATCTTTTGAAGATATAGGCATGGATCTTGCAGCTGATTATTATCGTAAGAATTTTACTACCAGACAGATGGCACTTCATAATCAAAGCGATGAACTCAAGAAACTTTGTGATGAAGGTAAGCCGGTAATGATCAATATGGGAAACGATTATGCAGTTCCCTATGCTGATATGGTCGTTAATACCGATCTTCGCGGAAGCGAATATACAATATGTGATGCTACAGTTCCTTTCTGGGAACTTGCAATGCACGGATTGGTTAACTACGCAGGTGAGTCGATCAACATATGCGGTAATGCTGAAGAAGAACTCCTCGACAGCGTTGCTTACGGTGCAGGATTGCAGTTTACCTTTATGCAGGCCAGTCCTTTTGTTACACAAAAGACGCTGTATCCCGAATATTACGGAGCCAATTTCGATTCCTGGCGGGATAAGGCGATTGAAATGTATACCCGCTATAATAACGAACTTGGACATACCTTTAACCAGGAAATGACCGGATACGAGAACCTTACGGATACATTATGTGTTACCGAATATGCAGACGGTACCAGGGTATATGTCAATTACGCTTATGAGGATGCAGATGCTGACGGAGTAACAGTACCTGCAAGGGATTATCTGACAGTCAGATGATCATACGATAACAGGCAATAATGTCGATTCAGTTCGATTTCAGGAGAGGATCACAGGATGAGTAACGTGGCAGAAAATTCCAAACGCCGACATAAATATGTGGGATTGCAGAAAAGAAAAGCAATATCCGGGTATTTGTTCATAATGCCTTTCATCATAGGTTTCCTTGCTTTTATGGTTAAACCTTTTGTTCAGTCATTATGGATGAGCTTTAATGAAGTAGAGGTAGGATCTGGTAATTTTACACTTATCTTTACCGGCCTTGACAATTATAAGTTTGCATTCAGGGTAGATCCCGAATATACACGTATGCTCGTGGAACAGTTTACAAGGCTTGTAGTGTATTCTCTGGGTATAATGGTATTTTCTTTCTTTGTTGCGCTTATACTTAACCAGAAATTTGCGGGAAGAGCTTTGGTCAGAGCAATTTTCTTTCTTCCCGTTATAATGGCGAGTGGTGTTATTTTAGGTCTTGAGAGTGATAACCAGCTTATGGCAAGCATGCAGGCCATGGTTGAAGAAACTACAACAAATGTCAGCATAACGGATACGATCCAAACGGTTCTTCGTACAGCCGGGATCGGTGTAAGGGCTTTTGAATGGGTATTTGAACTTATCGACAATATATATGATGTTGCGATCGCTTCCGGTATCCAGATCATTATTTTCTTATCGGGATTACAGACTATCCCCTCAAGTATGTATGAAGCTGCCGATATCGAAGGATGTACAGCCTGGGAGAGTTTGTGGAAGATAACATTCCCCATGGTAAGTAATATCTTCCTTGTTAACTGGTTTTATACGATCATCGACTTCTCAATGCGTACCGATAATGAAGTTATCGAGAAGATCCAGGAAGTCATGATCTTACAGCTTAAATACGGTCAGGCTTCTGCAATGGCCTGGATATATTTTGGACTTGTACTTGCTTTTGTAGGAATCACATCACTCATTATTTCAAGAGGGGTTTACTATTATGACTAAAACCAAGGTGGGAGCTGACAGAAGCTTCTGGGAGAGGAATAAGACCTCGGGCGGATATCTGCTTAAAAAGAAATTATTAAGTGTCGGAATATCTGTTGTCAGATTTATTCTGCTCTTCGGTATGTGCTTTATGATCTTACAGCCCATACTGAATAAGATATCGGTCAGCTTTATGAAAGAGGCTGATATTTATAATCCTATCGTAATATCTATCCCTTCGGAGTTTTCTACAGAGAATTACCGTATTGCCTGGGATGCAATGAATTACGGAAAGGGTATTGTGAATACGCTTGTATTCTCGATCCTGATATCGCTTTTACAGGTCGCAATGTGCACGCTGGTAGGTTACGGCTTTGCCAGATTTAATTTCCCTTTAAAGAAATTCTGGTTTGGCTGTGTAATGGTCATGATACTCGTGCCACCGCAGACAATAGCTACTTCGCTTTATCTGCATTTCAGGTTTTTTGATGTATTAGGCATAATCAAGGCTATTACAGGTTCAACTGTTAATTTAAGAAATTCACCTTTACCGTATTTTCTTATGAGCGCAGGATGCACGGGACTTAAAAACGGTCTGTATATCTTCCTTATAAGACAGTTTTTCAGAAATCTTCCGGGTGATCTTGAAGAAGCAGCTTATGTTGACGGACTCGGAACATTCCGTACATTTATACAGATAATGCTTCCGGAAGCCAAGCCCATTATCACAAGTTGTTTCCTGTTTGCCTTTGTATGGCAATGGACTGACGGATTTTACTCAAGGATGTTCCTCGGTGGAAGGACGCTGCTTTCGACCTCACTTGCATCATTACCGGATTCTTTGACGAACTTTATTTTAAGGATGTGGGGACAGACGTCAGGTACGGTTGCTGTAGGTTATATAAATATGCTTGTTTCCACAGGAACATTGATGGTCATCGTGCCGCTTATCATTCTATACTTGTTTGCACAGAGGGCATTTGTTGAAAGCATCAGTTCCACCGGTATCAAGATGTAGATTTGCGTTTTTGGATTTATAAGAGTATATTGTTTTTGTGTATATTCTGCATGAGCAGATTATATATAACCGTCCATGATATATGGACCAGATATTCACAAGGAGGAATAAAATGAAGAAGATTGGTACTACCAAGAAAGTTGTAGCTGCTATGACTATGGCTGCTATGACCGTAAGTGGTCTTGCCGGCTGTGGTGCTTCAGGCGATACAGCTGCTACCACTGAACCTGCTGCAGAAGAGACAACCGAACCTGCTGCAGAGGAGACTACCGAAGCTGCTGCTGAGACTACAGAAGCTGCAGAGGAAACCACTGAGACTGCTGAGGCAGAAGAGGATGTAGAAGGTTACACCGTTCTTACCGATGCAGATGGTAATGCTTACGATCTGGGTGGCATGGAGATCATCATCCGTGACTGGTGGTCAGATGCAGAAGGTGCTCCCCGTGAAGCTACAAACGCATTCCAGGAAGCTCAGGACGAGTGGCGTGAATGGTGCTATGAGACCTATAACTTCACCGTTAAAGAGCAGGGTATGTCAGGATGGGATACAACTCCCGAAGATTATGCTAACTATGTAACAGGTGGCGGAGATGATGCTAACTATGTATGGCGTCTTCGTGATGATGCTATGGGTTCAGCTCTTGCATCAGGTCTTATGTATGACCTTTCAACTCTTGACTGTCTTGATTTTGACAGTGATATGTTCACAAGAAATAAGTGTAATGTACAGTACACCATAGGTGATGGTACATATGCTATGTATGCAGGATATTCAGAGCCTCGTCTCGGTATCTTCTTTAACAAGAGATTACTTGAGGATGCAGGTATCGATCCCGACTCATTATATGACATGGTAGCAGACGGAACCTGGACATGGGATAAGTTTGAAGAAATGCTCGGACAGGTTCAGCGTGATACCGATAACGATGGTGAAATCGATGTCTGGGGTCTTGCAGCAAACGGTGCAGGTAATATCCTTCCTGTAGCTGTTGCAGGTAACGGCGGAGCTTTCGTTGGAAAAGATGACAGCGGAAACTTCACTTATAACCTTGAAGATCAGGCAACTCTTGATGCTATGGAATATACAAACCGTATCCTTCAGGATTACTATTTCGTACATCATACCGATGAAGATGCTTGGGATCACTACAAAGAAGAGTTCCAGAACGGTACATGCGTATTCCTTGCAGAGGATACATACTGCGGATATCAGGGCGGTATAGTAGAAGTTATGGATGATGAGTGCGGATATGTTCCTTTCCCGAAGTCAGCTAACGGTGACTACATCAACGTATGGGCTAACAACCCTGAAGTTATCCCCGCTTGCTATGATGAGGAGAAGGCTTGGAATATCGCATTTGCATATTCACTTTACAACCAGATGCCTCCCGGATACGAGGATTACAACAACTACTTATCCAACTGGGAAAACGGTGCATTTGACAGCCGTTGTATAAATGAAGTGCTTCCTATGCTTCAGACTCCTGAGCATGGTACAGTACAGTATCATGGTACAGTTCCTCAGCTTCAGATCGGTCCCGATCTTACATGGAACTTCTCTTCTACAAGTGTTGTTTCAGAGCTAGTTGACGGTATCCGTGATACATGGAAGGGCTATATCGATGATGCAAATGCTGCATTCAACAAATAATATGGCTCGATAACGCCAATAAGCTATTAAAACGGGCGGGGATTTCCCCGCCCGTATTTACTAAAAATTATGCTTAAATATCAGGAGCAGATGATGTCACTTAAAGTACGATTTCACTTACCGGGTATAAGATATAATTACCCTCTTAATATGATGTGGGCCAGTCTTTTGCATAAACATCCGGAATATTTCCGCGAAGGTGTTGAGATAGGTTCTTTTTTTGGATGTTTTCCGTTGTGTATATGGAACGGTGGCCGTTCTACCGGGAACGATCAATGTGATGCCGGTTTTGTCAAAAATGTAATTAAAAATATCAATGCTGCAGGGATACCCGTACGCTATACTTTTAATAATCCGATAATAACCGAGGAGGATCTCGATGATCCTTTTTGCAACTTCTGTATGGATGAAGCAAACAACGGAATGAATGAAGTTATCATTGTTTCGACGATACTGGAAGATTATCTTAGAAGTAAATATCCTGATTTTGAATATAACAGTTCCACATGTAAAGAGATCAAAGATATAGATACACTTAATGCCGAAATCGACAGAGATTATAAATATGTGGTTCTTGACTATAATCTGAATAACAAAAAAGAATTCATAGACGGAATAAATCATCCCGAAAAGTTGGAAATACTTGTTAATCCTGTATGTGAACCGGCCTGTCCAAGACGCGGCGAGCATTATAAGACGATCGCGATCAATCAAAAGATAGTACTTAAGAACAGGCATTTACCTCCGGAGAAGCGAAAACCCACGATCCCCTGGGCTTGTACCTTTGGTGAAATGAATTCTGTATATGATATTCAGGATTATCCGACTGTTGTCAAACCTGATCAGATATGGGATGAATTTTTACCCAGAGGGATCAATAATTTTAAGATAGAAGGCAGGACAGCCAATTTGATAGGTTTGATAGACGTGTACTGTCTGTATATGCTTAAACCCGAATGTATCGGCCCCGCAAGGCTGCAGCTCATGCGAAATCTTGAAGAATCGCATATCATCACGATCAATAAACCTAAGCCTCAGCCCTTTATATTACCGAACGGTAAACCTTATTGATTAAGCGTAAAGATACGGAACCTGATTTGAAGTCTGTAAATTTCTTAAAACTGAATATATGTATGATCACAATTGTCTTTTGCCTGGCTGTATCAGGATGCGGTGAAAGCCCACAGGAAAATGTGGTCGTAATAAATAACGAGTCCGATAATACAGCATACGGGCTTACTTCTGTTACAAAAGAGGATGTTGTACTTACCAAACTTATAACGGCTACTTACATGCAGGTCAAGGAACAGACTGTTTCTTTTGACTCCGGAGGCAGAAGGATAGCCAAGGTATATGTAAATCCCGGAGATAGTGTGAAAAAAGGTGATCTTTTGGTGGAACTTGACCAGGGAAACCTTCAGGAACAGATAGATGAACTCGAATACAGGATCCAAAAAAACGAACTTCTTTTAAAGGATCTGGATACCAATCAGAAGTTTGACAAAGAAAGTGCTTATAACAGTTTTGTGTATGGCAATCCGAATATCTCAGAAGATGATCTTAAGGAATATCAGAAGAATCAGGATTCCATTGATCAAAATTATGAATATAAACGTGAAGACTATAATGACGAACTTGAATTTGACCGTCTTAAGCTTAATAAACTTAAGAATGAACTTAAAAACGGAAGCATCTATTCAAATATGGACGGAGTAGTGTATAAGGTCACAGAGGATCTTGAAGGCTCCACCTCCAAAAAAGACGAAGTTGTAATGACGATCGTTGATAACGAGACCGGTCGTTTTGAAACCACTGAGCCTGATTATGCCGGATATTTCCATGAAGGTGAGGCAGTTGAATTAAAGGTCGTATATTCTCAGGCCCTTGGGGATTATGAGGTTGTGCCCTATGATATGGCTTCCTGGGGAGAAACGCAGATATTTGAAGTCATATCAGGCCCTGATAATGAAGGGATCGATGTGGGTACAACCGGCAGCATCAAGGTAGTGCTTGATGAAAAAAAGAACGTTTTGTCACTCCCGATCGGTGCCATCTATTATGCTGATGAAAAGCCTTATGTATACGTTCTTGATGAAAACGGCTTTAAACAGATGATGTGGGTAGAAATTGGTCTTATAGGTGATGAGAGGGTAGAGATAACCTCGGGATTAAACGAGGGAGATCAGGTAGTATACAGATGAGATTTAAATACTGCTTTAAAAAGTCCATATCTTTTATCCTGGTCCTTGTCATGCTTTCAGGCTGCGCTTTTAGTGAAGGCGAAAAAAATGAGAGCCAGATTGAAAATGAAGAAGAACTGATCGAGCCCGTCGGAACGGTTTTAAATTATACGACCGCTGAGATACGCGATCTTGCAAAGGTCAGTACATACCAGGGAATAGTATGCCCTAACACCGTTCAGTATTCTTATGAATCGGACCAGTCTTTCGGTAATTATAATTTTTTGCCGGGAGACAGCGTTTTGACAGGCGATGTCCTTTTTTACGGTTCTATAGGAGATATAGATGATTCGATAGATGAGATCGAAGAATCCAATGTCACACTGCTTACCGGATATAACGATTATGAAGCAGATTACATGATCGATGTTGCCAAGGCCAGGACCAAAGAATTTGAAACTGCTTCTGCATACCAGGATCTTCTTAAATATGCACCTGCAGAAGATTCTTCAGGTTACATCGGCTGGGCAAAAGGAGCCATGCCGGCTGAGTCTGCATATAAATCCGCCAAAATGGCAAGAGAGAAACTTGAAGCCGAATATCTTGAGAAAACACAGTTATTCGAAATGGAGTATGAGTATAACACTACACGTATATCCAGACTTGAAGAAGAAAAAGCAAAGGGCGGAGTGGAATCGACAATAGACGGAGTAGTGGTCGCTACCAATTATTATATGTCCGGAGACAGTATACCCATGGGTTCTGATATCATTGCCGTGGGTGATCCCAACGATAAGGAGATAATCTGTGATTATATAAGTAAATCCGTGATCAATAAGGCGGCTGAAGTATATGCGCTCATCGACGGAGAAAAGGTCGATGTTGTATATGAAAATATGGATCCCGAAGAATACAGACGGCTTAAACAAAAGGATGAAGATGTATATACTACGTTTAAGATTCCTGATCAGAGCGGAAGCATCGCTTTTGGAAAATACGCGGTGATCGTTGTTGTTGAATCCCTTACATTAAATGCACTTTGTGTACCCAAAGATGCAGTAAACAAAGACGATACCGGAACTTATGTATATCTGTATGAAAACGGTGACAGTGTATATACGCCGGTCACGGTCGGAGAATCGGATAACGGTTTTTGTGAGATAAAGTCAGGCCTTAAAGAAGGCGATAAGGTTGTATATGATGCGGATTATGATCTTGGATCAAACTCTGACACCGTAAAAAGCGGAAGTGTAAGCACTGATTTTAGTGCATACGGATATCTGATGTATCCGAAAGCGGAGTGGATGTATAATCCTGCCAAAAACGGAGTATGCTACTTAAACGAACTGTGTGTTGAAAGATTTGAGCAGATCGAGGAAGGACAAACTTTAGCCAAGGTAGAAGTGGTTACCGATTCCATAGAAACGGACAGGATAAATCGTAAGATCCAAAGACAGAACGAACGTATAGCCGACCTTAACGAAAAGCGTAAGACAACTTATGACAAGGATGCTTTGGAAACCATTGACCGGGCCATAAGAAACAGAAACAGAACCCTGGAAGAACTAAATAAGCAGCTTGAAAAGTTAAATAAATATTCCGGTATAGTTGAGATAAAAGCTCCGTACAGCGGAATAGTTACCGATATAACGGAAACCAAACCCGGTGAGATCATAAATTATAAAGATAATATTCTAAGGATAGCTCCCGATGATTCCTGTTATATCTTAGTCGAAGATAAAAACAGTGTTTTGTCCTACGGTGATGAATGTACAGTTTCCGTAACAGTTCAAAGTGAAAAATACGAGACTGAAGGAACCATTGTAAGTCTTAATCCGTGCGGCCTTACAGGTGCTTTAAAAACAGAATATGCACTTGCCAAGATCCCGCTTGAAGCCATGTCTCTTTTGACAGACAGCGGTTCCGACAACGCAAATGGGTACTGGGCAAGGATCAGGCTTAACGTTTCCTGCGTTGCAAGAAGTATGGAAAATGTCCTTCTTATTCCCAAGAATGCGGTTGTTAAGATAGGAAACAATACTTATGTTCAGGTAAAAAATGATGATGGTACTTCCAAACTTGTCAGTTTTGTAGCAGGTGGAAGCGATAATGCCAATTACTGGGTGGCTTATGGCGATATTTCGGAGGGTATGACTATATGCTGGGGATAATGCTTTCCAAAATGTGGCAAAAAAAGTGGATGAATTTAAGTCTGCTCATAGGATGTATCCTGCTTATAGCTACAGCCGTCAGTTTCCCTCTGTATCAGAAAGCCGCTTATGACAGAATGCTCCAGGACGAATTTTCAAATTCCTTATCGGAATCCGGAAACTGGCCTATGGTCATGTTAATGACAGCCAACTGTCAAAAAGATAAGAAAAATACGATCGGCAGAATGGAAGATTATACGTCCGAGATTTATGATCTTTTGGACGTTCAGGAATATGAAACCGTGTCATATTATTCCATATTCAGATCTGCCGTAACGTCTACGATAAAGCGTGATGATGCCGAAGATATGACACTTTCTTTAAGCGCCATGTCAGATCTTGATGAGCATGCCAAACTGATCGCAGGTGAATTTTATTCGGAATCAGGTGTTAACGAAGACGGAGTCATAGAGGTCATTATCCCTCAGGCTACTCTTACTCAAAAGGGGCTTTTACTTGGTGAGGAGCTCACCTTTGATAAGATCACCGCTGCAGACGGTTCACCCCTGACTATCAAGATAGTAGGCGTTTATACCGGAGAAAAGACAGAAGATTTCTATTTTCAGGAAAATCCGGAAAAGATGTTTGATATCTGTATGATGCAGCCGGACCTTTTTAAACAGATGTTTACCGGTGATAATTCGGCTTATTATAACATTGTCGTTACGTTTTATGATCTGTTTGATTATGAAACCGTTACTGCTTCACAGGTAGATCATATCAATGATGCAACCGAATATATCTGTGATGAAAGTTCGTTTAAGAAAGTCATTAAGGATCCGGATTATAAGAGCCTCCTTGAGAAATATGAGCTTAAAAAGACCAGGATAACCACCACTTTAATGATACTTCAGATACCGGTCATAGTTTTACTGGCAGCATTTTTGCTTATGATCTCGGGACAGATGTATGAAATGGAAAGGAATGAGATATCGGTCATAAAGAGCCGTGGAAGTTCGAGAGGCCAGATACTTCTTTTATATATATATCAGGGACTTTTCCTTACCCTTATCGGTGCTCTTGTCGGGATACCTTTAGGATCTGTCTTTGCAAGGTTTTTGGGCTCTACAAGGAATTTCCTGGAGTTTGACTTAAGCGAATCCCTGAATATAACATATACCGTTGAAACCTTTATTTATGCTCTGATCGCAATGACGGTCACTCTTATCTGTATATCAGTGCCCGCCATAAAGCACAGCAGGGTTTCAATTGTTAATCTAAAGCAGCAAAAAGCCATAAAGAAAAAGAGTTTATGGGAAAAACTGTTTGTCGATATCATTCTTATCGGGATTTCCGTATACGGATTTTATAATTACAGGAGAAATGCGGGTGCGATATCTGAAACCGTTTTGTCGGGTGAGAGTCTGGATCCTCTTTTGTATATCAGTTCTTCTTTGTTCATTGTCGGAATGGGATTGTTTTTCCTGCGTATACAGCCTTATATTGTCAGGCTGATATATTTTATCCTTAAAAAGATATGCGGTCCTGCCGGATATATATCTTTTATGGAAAACATCAAAAACGGACGCAAAATGCAGCTTATCATGCTTTTCCTTATAATGACCATTTCGCTTGGAATGTTTCATGCCACTGTTGCAAGGACTATTTTGGAAAATGCTTCGGCCAATACGGATTATTTAGACGGGGCCGATGTTGTGATCAAGGAATTTTGGCAGATGATGGTAGATGAAAACGGTACATCTACCGGTGTCTATATAGAACCCGACTCGTCCAAGTATATGAAAATGGACTTTGCAAACAGTTTTACCAAGGTCTACAACGACGACAAAGCCTATATAAGACAGGGAAGAAATGAAAGAATGATGACCACTGTCATGGCTGTACATACCAAAGAGTTCGGAGAGATGACCAGGCTTTCTTCGGATTTAAACGATAAGTCATATCATGAACTTTTAAACGATCTTGCAAAGGTTGAAAACGGAGTTCTTCTTTCCAGGAATTTTGAAACCGTACAGGGAATAAAGACCGGCGAAATGATCGGATATTATACCGGCGACGGGAAGTCGATGGACGGAAAAGTTGTTGGGTTTGTTGATTACTTTCCGTCATACAGACCCACTGTTACCGTTATAAATCCGGACGGTACGGCAGATACACAGGATAATTATCTTATCGTCACTCATTTTGCCTATCTTAAAAAGAGCATAGGTGTTAAACCCTATGAAATATGGATATCCGTTAAAGAGGATTCTACGCCTGATGATGTCTATAATTTTATAGAAAGCAATAAGATCCGGGTGACCAAATATCTAAATAAGGCCGATGACATGGAAAAAACCATGACGGATCCTCTTTTACAGGGAACAAACGGTGTCCTGACCATGGGATTTGCGGTCACGATAATCTTATGTGCCGTAGGCTATCTGATCTATTGGATATTGTCGATCAAGGACAGGGAGCTGATATTCGGCGTTTTAAGAGCTTGCGGTTTTCATAAAATCGAGATCGCTAAAATGCTGATAAATGAACAGATCTTTACCGGAGTCTTTTCCGTATTTGCAGGGATCGGGATAGGAAAACTTACATCCGATATGTTTGTTCCTCTTTTACAGGCTTCATATGCCACATCGGATCAGGTATTACCGATGCGTCTTATCACAAAGGCATCCGATATGTACAGGCTGTACGGAATAGTTGCTTCCGTAATGATCATATGTATATTTATTCTGATCTTCCTGCTGTTTAGAATGAATGTTACGGGAGCTCTTAAACTTGGAGAAGAATAATTTAAGAGGGTATATATGGATCAGGAGATCATGATCAAAACAAAAGGAATAAAAAGGGCTTTTGATACACCTGCCGGTAAGTTCTGGGCCCTTAAGGGAATAGATGTAAGTATCCCTAAGGGAAAGTTTGTTATCTTAAGAGGAAGATCGGGCTCAGGAAAAACCACACTTATGAATATCTTAAGTTCGCTGGATGATCCTACGGAAGGAGAAGTATATATTGACGGGGTAAGCCTAAAGGAACTTTCTGAAAAGGAAAGGGAAAATCTAAGGCGTACCAAAATGGGCTTTGTATTTCAGTCCGTATCGCTTCTCCCAAGCCTTAATGCATTTCAAAATGTTGAATTTTCCATGAGAATGGCAGGCCTTAAGATAAACCGTGACAGTGATAAGAGAGTTACGGATTGCTTAAAACTCGTAGGACTCGGAAACAGGATGAATCATATGAGTGCTGAAATGTCGGGCGGTGAACAACAGCGTGTTGCGATAGCCAGGGCTTTTGCACATAAACCGGGAATCATTTTTGCGGATGAACCTACTGCTGAACTGGATTCTGCAATGGCTGCCAAGGTGACCGAGATATTTAAGGAAATGACACGTAAAGAGGGGATCACGGTACTGATGACCACACATGATGTTGGACTGATGGGCGCAGCCGATATGATAATCGAACTGGATAACGGTGAAAGGAAATATGATGGCTGAAAACAATACCGGTACAATTTCAGATAAACAGCCTGAGAATAACGAAGTTATGGTACAGGCTGACGGCCTCGTCAAGATATACAAGACTAAGGAGACAGAAGTTCTTGCCCTTCAGGGACTTGATCTTACTGTAAACAGGGGGGAACTGACAGCGCTTATAGGAAACAGCGGATCGGGTAAATCGACCTTTTTAAATATGATCGGCGGTCTGGACAGGCCAAGTGCCGGTTCATTAAAGGTGGATGGCAAGAATCTTTTTACGATGACGGAGAAGGAACTTGTCTTATATAAACGTGATACCGTAGGTTTTGTATGGCAAAACAACGGAAGGAATATGCTTCCTTATCTTACGGCTATCGAAAATATTATGCTCCCGATGAATCTTGGAAATGTCAAAAACAAAAAGGACAAGGCATACGAACTTCTTGATATGGTAGGACTTTCAGCCAAGAAACACAGCAAAATGAATATGTTATCGGGCGGTGAACAGCAAAGGATAGCTATCGCTATAGCTCTGGCCAACTCTCCTAAGCTTCTTCTTGCCGACGAGCCGACAGGATCTGTGGATTCCAAAACGGCTGATTACATATTTGATATCTTTACGGAACTTAACAAAAAAGGACAGACGATCCTTATAGTAACTCACGATACGGCACTTTCAAAGAAAGTTAAGAGAGTCGTGGCTATCCGTGACGGAAAGATCAGTTCCGAAAGAGTTTTAAAAGAACAATATGCCGACAGGGTCAGGGAAAGCAGTATAGACTGGCGGTCTGAAGATACACAGGATGAATATGCCGTCCTCGATAAGGCAAACAGACTGCAGATACCGTCTGAATTCATAGATGAAATGGGTCTTTCGGACAACAAGGTAAGGATTGAATATAAAGACGATAAGATCCTGATCAGTAAACCGTAGATTGTCAAATGAGAGGAAATGGGGTAAATATGGAAAAAAACAAGATCTATTATGTTGATGCTGCTTCTTCAAAAGACGGAGACGGCAGTAAAGAGATGCCGTTTAAACGTATTAATGATGCTGCAAGGATAGCAGAACCGGGCGATGAGATTGTTGTCGCTCCCGGTGTTTACAGAGAATATGTATGTCCTAAATTCGGCGGGACCAAAGATAAGCCTGTAGTATACAGGTCGCAAAAGCCTCTTGGAGCCGTGATCACAGGTTCTGAAGAGGTTAAGGACTGGAAAAAATATAAGGGGAATGTATATATAAAAAGAATCGATAACGGAGTATTCGGCTCTTACAACCCTTATATCACGGAAGTATACGGAGACTGGTACTTTGCGCCTACAATAAGGCATACCGGTGCTGTCGTATTTAATGACATTATGATGTATGAGACCGCAACTTTGGATGAATGTATCAAAGGAGAAGCGGATATTTATGCATGGAACAGTGAAGAATCAAAGTTAAAGTGGTATACCGAACAGGATAAGGCTTCGAATGAAAGTATAATTTATGCCAATTTCGGTGGGAAGGATCCCAATAAAGAAAACGTTGAGATATTAGTCAGAAGAAATTGTTTTATGCCCGCAAGAAACGGAGTTGGGTATATCACTGTGAGCGGATTTGAAATAAAGAATGCTGCTACTACCTGGGCTCCGCCTGCTGCATACCAAGACGGTATGATAGGCCCACATTGGTCCAAAGGCTGGATCATAGAAGACTGTGAGATTTACAACAGCCGATGCTGCGGTATATCTCTCGGAAAATACCGTGACGCCGAGAATGATATGTATTTTACATATAAGAGGGTCAAGAGTCCTACGCAAATGGAGCGGGATGCGGTCTGCAGGGGACAATATCATGGCTGGACCAAGGAAAATATAGGTCATCATATTATCAGGAGATGCCATATCCATCATTGCGAGCAGACAGGTATCGTGGGCAGGATGGGCGGAGTCTTTTCAACCATAGAAGACTGTCATATTCATCATATCTGTAATTCATCGCAGCTTGGCGGTGCTGAAACTGCAGGTATCAAGCTTCATGCGGCAATAGATGTAACGATAAGAAGAAATCATATCCATGACAGCATAATCGGGATATGGCTTGACTGGGAGGCTCAGGGAGCCAGGATAACCAAGAATATCCTGCACGATAACATGAGACCCGATGGAGTTGTAGGCGGGCCGGGCGCAATGTTTAATTCCGATATTTTTATCGAAGTCGGACACGGACCTACCCTTATAGATAATAATCTTATCCTGTCCAAACAGTCGATAACCATACCCAGTGAAGGTATAGCCGTTGTACACAATCTTGTACTTGGCGGATTCGGGCTCATTAATTCAGGTGTTGACAGTATAGTTAACGGTCAGCGTGAACCCAGATATACTCCTTATCATATAAGGCACAGGACTGAAGTCGCCGGTTTCATGACTATCCTCCACGGAGATGACAGGATATATAATAATATCTTTGTACAAACGTTTCCTCAGACCGACAAAAAGAAAACTCCGGCAGATGCGGATTATTGTTTGGCCGGAACCAAGGCATTCGATATCTTCCCCACATATGAAGAATGGCATAAACCGTTCGAGGCAGGAGAACGCCCCGATATGGGCGCACTCGGCGAAGCTCATTTTGGACATCTTCCGGTATGGGTCGATGGAAATGCTTATTTTAACGGTGCAAATGTATATAAGAAGGAATCGAATAAATTCATAGATAAAAAGAACAAAGTAAAAGTCATTATAGAACGTAAAAAAGACATTTACAGTTTTAAAACAGATCTGTATCAGTATCTTAAAGAGTTTAAGACCGGTATCATTACCACGGAAAAACTCGGTCTTGCGTTTGAACCTGAACAAAAATTTGAGAATACAGACGGCACTCCCATAATATTTGACAGCGATCTTAATGGCGAGCACAGAGGTATTTCCACCATTCCCGGACCTTTTGCTGATATAGACTCTGTTAATAAGGTACGGGTTTAGGTTATAATAAATAAGATTAGGTTATTACGAACATATAAGCCATACGGAGCCGGACTCAATGAAGCGATCCCGATTCAGGATTGACAATAAATATATAGAGGTAGACCTTTCAAGATCGATAATCGTTTACTCGGTCCTTGTTTTATTTGAGTTATACCTTTTTCTATATAATTTAATAAACAAAAACACCTCAGTTGCACTGTTTGCGCTGTTTTGCTTTGTGTCGACCGCAATATCCCTCGTATGTTTAAATATCTGTAAATACGGGAAAAAGAGCCATAAAGCATTGATGCACATAGCGATCATAATCATGTGTTTCGTATACTGGGTAACATTTATGTGGTTTTTGTATTCCGGCGGTGCGGGAGGATCGAGTATCTTCCTGATCTTTCTTGCCGGTCCCGTATGCTTTTATTTTTTCAATCTGTTCTACGGTTGTATTTTCTGCTTCGTTCTTTTTATCCTTATGGCTTTTTATTTATGGACTCCGGTCCATCTTGTGGGATATCAGTTTCCTGAAGTATACAATCAAAGATTTCCCATAATGTACCTGATCGAAATATTCATATGCGGGCTTGCCCAGTATGAGACCGTAAAGGCTAAGATCAGACAGGATGTCGCCTTGGAAGAGGCAAGGATTGCAAATGCCGCCAAAACAGACTTTTTGGCCAACACGAGTCATGAGATCCGTACTCCCATGAATGCAATATTGGGATTTTGTGAACTTATCTTAAGAGAGAATGATCTAAGCAGAAAGGTAACGGATTACTGCCTCGAAATACGTTCCGCAGGACGTAGTCTGCTTGATATAATCAATGATATTCTGGATATTTCCAAGATAGAATCCGGCAAAGTCGATATTATTGAGGATAATTTTGTGGTGTCGGAACTTTTAAGTGACGTTGTCGGTATGGCAATGGCCAGAAAAAGCGATAAAGATTTAGAGCTGCTTGTTAATGTTGATAACGATATTCCAAAGGGACTTTACGGAGATGTAGGACGTATACGGCAGATAATCATAAATCTTGTTACAAACGCGATCAAATATACACCTGAAGGCGGAGTTTTTATAGACGTATCAATGTCAGATGAAGAAAATCCCAAGCTTATAGTCAAGGTTAAAGATACCGGTATAGGGATCAAAGAAGAGAACTTTGATAGAATCTTTCAAAGCTTCCAACAGGCTGATATGAAAAGAAACCGTTCTATCGAAGGTACCGGTCTGGGACTTACCATATCGAGAAGCTATGCCCATATGATGGGAGGCGATATTACGGTGGCAAGCGAGTACGGACACGGTTCAGTATTTACGTTTTCCGTTCCCGTTAAGATATCCGATGCGACTCCGATTGCCGATAAATCCAGGCTTTCGTCGATGAATGTGGGAATTTTGGTCAAAAAAGATACAGTAAATCCCAGGATAAAAGATATTTACAATGAGTATGTTTCCGGATTTTGTGATCAGACCGGTTTACATAATTTGAAATTTCCCGCTGATCCTTCAGACCCGGGTCCTGATTGGAGGGATCTTACACATTGTATTGTAGACGGTAAGACTTACGAATCAAATAAGGCTTTATTTGATCAGATTCTGAAAGATACAGAACTTATACTGATCAGTGACCGACAGGATCAGGATAATATACCTGATAATAAAAATATCATCTTCAGGCCGCTATATTGTTCTCTTGTAATTGACTATCTGACATATGCGGAACATAAAGATACCACAGAAAGCTTATCGGAAACAGATGATTTTACAGCACCGGATGCCAGAGTCCTTGTTGTAGACGATAATTCAATAAATCTTAAGGTTACCGGCAAACTGATGCGGATATTTAATATGAACATAGTAACCGCCACAAGCGGGTCTGAAGCTCTTGAAATTGCAGCTAAAGAATCCTTCGATATTATATTTATGGATCACATGATGCCGGAAATGGACGGAATAGAAACAGTTCAGAAGTTGCTTGAAGATAAAACAGGACCGAATATTTCAACCCCGATCATCGCACTTACCGCCAATGCAATAACAGGTATGCGTGAAACATTCCTTTCCAACGGATTTAGCGGATATCTTGCAAAACCCGTAGAAATGGAAGATCTGAACCAGATTTTGAAGGAATTTCTTCCGGAATCAAAAATACACAGAAAAGAGCAGGCTTAAATGGAAGTAAATACAAAAGAAAACAATATATTTTGGCATTTACCGGGATTCAGTGTGTTTTTTTATTTAAACCAGGTCATTATCCATATGATAAATGAGCATCCCGAAATGTTCAGAGACGGATATAAGATAGGAAGTGTTTACGGTACTTTCCCCGGGGCCATATGGAACGGTGGCAGAGCGGTGTTTGGAATAACAAGTCACGGCGATATGGCTAAGATCATCAAGACATATAACGATCTTAATGTACCGGTCAGGTTTACCTGGACCAATTCTTTGATCGAAGAAAAGCATTTAAATGACACATATTGTAATCTGATCATGGATACTGCCGATAACGGAATGAATCAGGTCCTCGTAAATACCGATATATTGGAGCATTATCTTAGGGATAAATATCCGGGTTTTAAGTATATTTCTTCCACTACCAAGAGGCTTACATCTATAAATGAAGTAAAAGCCGAACTTCAAAAAGATATTGGCAGTGAGGATGCTTATTATCTTGTTGTTCTTGATTACGACCTTAACCATGACGAAAAGGTGCTTGATGAGCTGGCTCCATATGCTGACAGGATAGAGATACTTGCCGATGAGATATGCTTTCCGAATTGTCCCAAGCGTAAGGCTCATTACAGAGACGAATCCCTTATGCAGCTTAAATTTGAGAAAGCGGCTCCGTATGATTGTCCAAACCGGAATAAGAAACCGTCTTTTAACGAGTGCATGAAACGTCCCGCTTTTATTTCGGCAGATGATGTCTTTGAATATCGTGATAAATGGGGATATAACAATTTTAAACTCGTAGGTCGCGGACTACCCATGGATATGGTTTTGGATTCATATATCTACTATCTTGTTAAGGATAAGTTCCGTGATGAGATGAGAGGTAAGATCACCAAACAACTCATAAAACTCGGAATTAAAATATAGATGATCATATAAAAGCGGTGGGTTTTCACTTCATCGCTTTTGTGCTATCATAATCACGTTATTTTGTAACTTATTATTTTTGCTTGATGCTATGTGGAAATCGGAGGATAAAATGCCTGACAATAAACCAAGAGGAAGACAAAGAAATGTTACCGGAAGCGGTAGCGGAGCATTCAAAAAAGGGGACGGTCTCGGTTCAGGTCCTGTAGGAAGTACCGGCGGATATTCCGGTGGAAGTTCGGGATCCGGTTTTTCGGGTCATTCGTCCGGTGGTCATAACCGCGCAGTCAAAAGAGGAGGCGGTGGACTCGGAATCCTCCTTATAATCGTGATATTGTACTTTTTGTTCGGAAGAAACGGCGGATCAAGTGACAGTTCTTCATATTATTCGGATGACTATGCTTATGATACCGGTACTCAGAATGAATCCGGATTCGATCTTTCGCCTTACGGTGAAACTAGTGATTCTTCATCCTCATCATCAGCCGCATCCTCACTTATTTCACAGCTTACATCCGGTTCATACGGAGATTCCGGTATATATACCGATTCCGTATACGGAACCCAGGCTGATACCGTTTCAACTGCCGGAAATGATGCAGATGTAGATTCGAGTGTGTCTACAGGTGCAAGAGATAAGCGTACCGTCATTAAAGGCGGCGGAGACGATGTTGTTACCATAATGGTATATATGTGCGGTACCGACCTTGAGTCAAAGAACGGTATGGCATCCAATGACCTGGCCGAGATGGCACAGGCTAAACTGGCTGATAACGTTAATATTATCGTTTATACCGGCGGTTGCAGAGGCTGGAAGACTTCCGGTATCAGTTCAAAGGTCAATCAGGTATATCAGATCACAAGCGGTGGTATGAAGAGGCTGGTTGCTGATGATGGTTCAAAGGCCATGACGGATCCCAATACTCTAAGTGCTTTTATCAAATTCTGTGCTCAGAATTTCCCGGCCAACCGTAATGAACTCATATTCTGGGATCACGGCGGAGGATCGGTTACAGGATACGGATATGATGAAAAGAATCCTTACGGCGGATCTATGAATCTTGCTCAGATCGATAAGGCATTATTAGACGGTGGAGTTAAGTTTGATTTTATCGGATTTGATGCTTGTCTTATGGCTACTGCAGAAACAGCGGTAATGCTTGATGATCATGCTGATTATATGATCGCATCCGAAGAAACCGAACCCGGTATCGGCTGGTATTATACAAACTGGTTAACCAAACTTTCGCAGAATACCTCGATGTCGACCCTGGAAGTTGGCA
Source organism: Lachnospiraceae bacterium (assembly GCA_024691305.1). Taxonomy (GTDB): domain Bacteria; phylum Bacillota; class Clostridia; order Lachnospirales; family Lachnospiraceae; genus XBB2008. The sequence continues at coordinate 224,158 of JAILNS010000015.1, forward strand.
AAAATATTGTCGATGACTTTACGAATGCCTGCGCATACAGCTGCAGAGGTCAAAAGACAACATTATCCGTTGTTGACCTTGCGGAATTTACCGATATAGTTCCTTCAGCCCTTGCGTCATTTTGCGGAGACGTAAGTGACAAGATATCCGGAAGCGAATTTAAGACCGTTTCTGATGTCAGATATAGTACCAGGGAGTTCTCAACACAAAGCCGCATAGATCAGATAGATCTTGCAGACTTTGCCCTTAAGATGAATACATCAGAAGGTGAGGCCCTCGCATCTGCGGTCAAGAGTTGCGTCAAATATAACCGTACATCTTCAAATATGACCAATGCATACGGTATTTCGATATACTTCCCTTATTCCAAGAGAAGTTTTGTCGATCAGGCTGTATCCACATATCAGCAGATCGGTATGGGAGATGAATACTTAAAATGTATAGAAAATGCAGCAGCAATGACTACTGCCGGTCAGGTTTCGGGCGGTTCCGGATATGATCTATTCTCATCACTTGCGGGAAGCGGATCATCAGGTTATACATTCAGCGGCGGTTCATCCGACATGATAGGATCTTTACTTGGATCTTTCTTTTCCGCAAGAAGTATTCCCGGCTCTGATGAACTGGACAGGAGTAATACCGGATTTTATGATGACAAGACTTTTACCGATGAAGAGGCTGCAGAATATATCTCTCTTAACTCATTTGATGCTTCATCCCTGTTTTGGTCTGAAGGCGCAGATGGCGATGCAAGGCTTAGCCTTTCAAGTGACCAGTGGGATATGATCCATGACATCGATCTGAATATGTTTATCGATGACGGAACCGGTTATATAGATCTTGGACTTGATAATGTATTCAGCTTTGACGGAGATGATATGATCGCCGATACTTCAGGTGCATGGCTTGCTTTAAACGGTCAGGTTATGCCTTATTATCATACAGATACGACCGAATCCGGAGATGATTATGCAATAACAGGTTATGCACCGGTTCTCTTAAACGGTCAAAGAGCAAGGCTGATCATTGTATTTGATAATGATAATCCGAACGGTTATGTAGCAGGTGCAGTTACCGATTATGAGCATGAAGAAACTGTTCCTACCGAAACCGTTGCCAAGAGTTCCGTAGGACTTAATGTCGGTGATACCATACAGTTTTTGTGCGATTATTATACTTATGATTTTAAGTATGACGATTCATATATGTTCGGAAACGAGATCACGGTTACCGAGGATCTTACGGTAAGTGATGTTACGATCGATGATGTTAAAAAGATCATCACATACAGACTTACCGATATTTATGATCGTAAATACTGGACTCCCAAGATCGAAGAGTGATCATGATTTCCGATATTGCTGATAAAAGAAAATTCGAACAGGCAAAGCTTAAAGTTCTTACCGGACAACATGATCCGCATGGATTCGGAACGCTTGCGGAAAAGACCTTGCATGCTGTGATGAAGCAGTATTATGTACCTGACGAAGATTATCATGAAGTTCCGATCGAAAATTATATAGCCGATATATATACAGGCAAAGAGATAATAGAGATCCAAAACGGCAATTTCGGGCATATGCGCGACAAACTGGCTGCATTTTTGCCCAAATACCAGGTTTATCTGGTATATCCGTTTCCGCATAAGAAATGGAACGTATGGATAGATCCGGATAGCGGGGAAATAGTATCCAAAAGAAAATCAAATGTTACCGGAAGCGTGTACAGCGCGCTTCCGGAATTCTTTAAGATCAAAGCATATCTTACAGATCCCAATCTTCATATCAGGGTTCCTTTAATTGATATGGAAGAGTACAGACTTCTTGACGGGAAACGAAGAAAGAACAATCCTAAAATCGGTTCACACAGACATGATCGTATCCCCATAGAACTTCATGATGAAGTCATACTTGACAGCCTTGCAGATTACAGACAGCTTATACCGTATGATCTTCCTGGTGAATTTACCGCTAAAGATCTGTCCGATGCTTTAAAGATCGATCCTTATCTGTCCAGGGAAACCGTTAAGCTTCTGTACGATATAGGTATATTAGCCAGAACAGGCAAAAACGGAAGGGCATACGTTTACCGTTTATACGATGAAATATGATAAATGTGCAGGGATATGGAATTGAACGTCGATAATTCAAAGATAGCACTTATTCCGGCTTACGAACCGGATGAAAAACTGATAAATGTAGCTTCGGAACTATATGACAAAGGATTTAGTGTAATAATAGTGGATGACGGTTCCGGAGATAAATACAAGCATGTTTTTGAGGCTGCTTCCGAATATGCTCAATATGTTTTGGTACACGAAAAAAACTCCGGAAAAGGCGCTGCATTAAAGACAGGGCTTAAGTATATTTATGAGAACTTTTCTTCTCCTTACAGCGTAGTGACTGTAGATGCCGACGGTCAGCACAGATCTTTGGATGCCGATAATATTTGGGAACTTTCATCACGCAAAAAAGGAACTCTTATTCTCGGCGGCAGGAGATTTACCGGAAAAGTTCCTTTAAGAAGCCGTTTCGGTAATACCGTGACCAGGTTTGTATTCAGAGCTTTAAGCGGAGCAAAAGTCTATGATACCCAGACGGGTCTTCGTGCGTTTTCCGATGATCTTATCCCTTATCTTCTTGAAATAGCGGGTGATCGGTATGAGTATGAGATGAATATGTTGATGCGATTTGCCGAGGATAAACTGCCTATCTACGAAGAAGAGATAGAAACGGTGTATCTGGATGACAATTCATCTACGCATTTTAACACTATAAGGGATTCATTTATTATCTACAAAGAACTCTTAAAGTTTTCAGGATCTTCATTTATCGGTTTTTGTGTAGATTATCTGATGTATTGTATTTTGCTGTCTGTAACGGGGCAACTTGTTTTTTCAAATGTTGCCGCACGTATAGTCAGCGCTTCTGTTAATTATACCCTGAACAGAAATGTAGTGTTTAAAAGCAGAGCCTCTGTTATCAGGTCACTGCTTCAATATGCCGCACTTGCGGTGTTTATTCTTGCGATCAATACTTTTTTACTTAAATTCCTTACAGGTCTTGGACTTAACAGATATCTTATCAAGATACCCGTTGAGATCATCATGTTTTCACTCAGCTGGATAATACAACACAGGGTCATTTTCAGGAATAAAAGAGCATAATAGTTTTATGTCAACTATATATTGTGGAAAAATATAAAATAACACGCTATATGTAGTTGATTGCGACAAAAACTTAATGTAGAATATATAAGGGTTTTTGCGAGATAATATTTTAAACATTTTACATACAAGGGAGAAAAGTCATGCCAAAAAGAACAGATATCAACAAGGTACTTATTATAGGTTCCGGTCCCATTGTGATCGGTCAGGCCTGTGAGTTTGATTATTCGGGAACTCAGGCCTGTAAAGCGTTAAGAAAACTCGGATATGAGATTGTACTGGTCAATTCAAATCCGGCTACGATCATGACCGACCCGGAAACTGCGGATGTAACATATATAGAACCGCTTAATGTTCACAGGCTCGAGCAGATAATCGCAAAAGAAAGACCTGACGCACTTCTCCCTAATCTTGGCGGCCAATCAGGGTTAAATCTTTGTGCCGAACTAAATAAAGCCGGAATATTGGACAAATATAATGTAAAAGTAATAGGTGTTCAGGTTGATGCGATAGAACGCGGAGAGGACAGGATCGAGTTCAAGGAAACAATGAATGAACTTGGAATTGAGATGGCCCGTTCCCAGGTTGCATATTCAGTCGAAGAAGCACTTTCAATTGCGGAAGAACTCGGATATCCCGTAGTACTTCGCCCCGCTTATACAATGGGCGGCGCAGGTGGCGGTCTCGTGTATAACAAGGAAGAACTGCAGACCGTATGCGCAAGAGGTTTACAGGCGTCTATCGTAGGACAGGTTCTTGTTGAAGAGTCGATCATTGGCTGGGAAGAACTTGAACTTGAGGTTGTCAGGGATTCTGAAGGCAATATGATCACCGTATGCTTTATCGAAAACATCGACCCTATGGGAGTTCATACCGGTGATTCTTTCTGTGCTGCTCCCATGCTTACCATTTCCAAAGAAGTTATGGACAGATTACAGGAACAGGCATATAAGATCGTAGACCGCGTTCAGGTAATCGGCGGTACCAATGTTCAGTTTGCCCACGATCCGGTATCAGACAGGATCATAGTTATAGAGATAAATCCCAGAACATCCCGTTCGTCTGCCCTTGCAAGCAAGGCTACCGGTTTCCCGATCGCACTTGTTTCCGCATATCTTGCCTGCGGTCTTACACTTAAGGATATTACCTGCGGTAAATACGGTACTCTCGATAAGTATGTTCCCGACGGGGATTATGTTGTTATCAAGTTTGCAAGATGGGCTTTTGAAAAATTCAAAGGTGTAGAAGATAAACTCGGTACTCAGATGAGAGCGGTCGGAGAAGTAATGAGTATCGGAAAAACATATAAGGAAGCGTTCCAGAAAGCCATAAGATCTCTTGAAACCGGAAGATACGGGCTTGGACATGCTAAAGGTTTCGATAAGATGTCAAAGAGTGATCTTTTGAAGAGACTCTCAACACCTTCAAGCGAAAGACATTTTATCATGTATGAAGCTCTTCGTGCCGGCGCTACTGTAGATGAGATCTATGAGCTTACAAGGGTTAAAAAGTATTTTATCGAACAGATGAAAGAACTCGTTGAGGAAGAAGAAGAACTCGCCAAAGGCAAAGGAGCACTTCCTTCCGATGATAAGCTTAAGTCAGCAAAGAAGAACGGCTTTTCAGATAAATATTTAAGTCAGATCCTTGAGATACCCGAAGCCGATATCAGAAACAGAAGGCTTGAACTTGGTATCAAACAGGTGTGGGAAGGTGTTCATGTCAGCGGTACCGAAGATAGCGCATATTATTACTCTACTTACAGCGGTGAAGACAAGGATCCTGTATCCGACAATAAAAAGATAATGATCCTGGGCGGTGGCCCTAACCGTATAGGTCAGGGTATTGAATTTGATTATTGCTGTGTTCATGCTGCGCTTGCTCTTAAGAAACTCGGATTTGAAACTATCATAGTAAACTGTAATCCCGAAACCGTATCAACCGACTATGATACCTCGGATAAACTTTATTTTGAGCCTCTTACACTTGAAGATGTATTAAGCATCTATAACAAGGAAAAACCTCTTGGTGTGATCGCTCAGTTTGGCGGACAGACTCCCCTTAATCTTGCCGGAGAACTTGAAGCAAACGGGGTAAAGATATTAGGAACACCTCCTTCTGTGATCGATCTTGCCGAAGACAGAGATCAGTTTAGAGCCATGATGGACAAACTCGGAATTCCTATGCCCGAATCGGGGATGGCTACTACGGTTGAGGAAGCTATTGAAATCGCTAACCGTATAGGATATCCCGTAATGGTTCGCCCTTCCTATGTTCTTGGCGGCCGAGGTATGGAAGTTGTATATGATGATGATGCAATGTCCGATTATATGCAGGCTGCAGTCGGAGTTACACCTGACAGACCGATCCTGATCGACCGATTCTTAAATCACGCACTTGAATGTGAATCAGATGCGATCAGTGACGGTACACATGCCTTTGTTCCCGCTGTTATGGAACATATAGAGTTAGCCGGAGTTCACTCGGGCGACTCTGCATGTATCATTCCCTCGGTGCATATATCGCCCGAAAATGTTGAGACCATCAAGGAATATACCAGAAAGATCGCCGAAGAGATGCATGTCGAAGGTCTAATGAATATGCAGTATGCAATAGAAAACGGTAAGGTTTTCGTTCTGGAAGCAAATCCCAGAGCCAGTCGTACTGTACCGCTTGTTTCCAAGGTATGTAACGTGAGGATGGTACCTATCGCCACAGATATCATAACTTCACATATAACGGGAAGACCTTCACCGGTACCTGCATTAAAAGAACAGAATATACCTTATTACGGTGTCAAAGAAGCAGCATTTCCGTTTAATATGTTCCAGGAAGTTGATCCGGTTCTCGGACCTGAAATGCGTTCTACAGGAGAAGTTCTTGGCTTGAGTCATTCGTACGGTGAAGCTTACTTCAAGGCACAGGAAGGAGTGCAGTCGCCTCTTCCTACACAGGGAACTGTACTTATCTCCGTTAACCGTAAGGACAAGGATGAAGTCGTTGAAGTTGCCAGAATGTTCTGTGAAGACGGATTTAATATCGTAGCTACAGAGGGTACCTGCAATCTTATCAAAGAAGCCGGGATTCCGGTAAACAAGGTCAATAAGCTGTATGAGGGCAGACCGAATGTTCTTGATGCCATAACCAACGGTGATATAGATCTTGTCATCAATTCACCCGTAGGCAAGGACAGTGTACATGATGACAGCTATTTAAGAAAAGCAGCTATCAAAGCCCGTGTTCCTTATATAACTACGATCGCTGCGGCTAAAGCTACCGCAGACGGGATCAGATATGTTAAAACCCATGATGCCGGTGAGATAAAATCATTACAGGCATTCCATGAAGAGATAAAGTAACGGAGGAATAATGGCTAAAGTTGATTCATATGATGCGTCATCGATCCATGTATTAGAGGGACTTGAAGCGGTAAGAGTACGTCCCGGTATGTATATCGGTTCTGTATCGACCAAAGGTTTAAATCATCTTATATATGAGATCGTTGATAACTCCGTTGATGAACATCTTGCCGGACACTGCAGTGAAATACGTGTCACTTTGGAGGCAGACGGTTCTGCTACGGTGGAGGATAACGGACGAGGCATCCCGGTAGGCATGCATGAAAAAGGCATGTCCGCGGAACGCCTTGTTTTTACTACGCTTCATGCAGGCGGAAAATTCGATAACGAAGCATATAAGACAAGCGGTGGCCTTCATGGTGTCGGTTCTTCCGTAGTCAATGCTTTATCAGAGTATCTTACCGTTGAGGTAAAGACAGGTGGGTTTATATACAGGGATTCTTATGCCAGGGGTATACCGACCACGGAACTTGTAAATGGTCTTTTGCCTGTAGTAGGTAAGACGAGATCGACAGGAACCAAGGTAAACTTTCTTCCTGATGCAACTATCTTCGATAAGACCCGGTTTAAGGAAGATGATGTAAAAAGCCGTATGCATGAGACTGCATACTTAAATCCCGAACTTACGATAATCTTTGAAGATAAGCGTAAAGAAGAGATCGAACATATAGAATTTCATGAACCGGACGGACTTGTAGGCTTTGTAAGTGAGATAAACAAAACCGGCGAAGCATTACATGAACCTGTATATATAAAAGGTGAGAGCGAAGGTATAGAAGTAGAGGTCGCTTTCCAGTATGTAAATGAGTTCCATGAAGATGTACTGGGCTTTTGTAACAATATTTACAATTCCGAAGGCGGTACACATTTAACCGGTTTTAAGCAGGTATTTACTACCGTTATAAACAACTATGCGAGATCTCTTGGAAATCTAAAGGAAAAAGATGCCAATTTTACCGGTGCAGATGTCAGAAACGGTATGACAGCCATAGTTTCCATCAAACATCCCGATCCCAGATTTGAAGGACAGACCAAGACCAAACTGGATAATCAGGATGCCGCAAAGGTGGTTTCAAAGGTTGTCGGAGATGAAGTCATAAGATATTTTGACAGGAATCTTGAAGTCTTAAAATCTATCATTGGTTGTGCCGAAAAATCCGCAAAGATCAGGAAATCCGAAGAAAAAGCCAAGACAAATATGCTCTCAAAGCAGAAGTTTTCTTTTGATTCAAACGGCAAACTTGCAAACTGCGAATCGAAGGATGCTTCTAAGTGTGAGATCTTCATAGTAGAGGGTGATTCCGCGGGCGGAAGTGCCAAAATGGCAAGAAACAGAATGTATCAGGCCATACTTCCGATCAGAGGAAAGATCTTAAATGTCGAGAAGGCATCCATGGACAAGGTGCTTGCAAATGCCGAGATCAAAACCATGATAAATGCTTTCGGATGTGGATTTTCCGAAGGCTATGGCAATGATTTTGATATAACCAGACTTCGTTATGACAAGATCATAATCATGGCGGATGCGGATGTGGACGGTGCTCATATCGCAACGCTCCTTCTTACACTGTTTTACAGATTTATGCCGGAACTTATATATGAAGGACATATATTTGTTGCAATGCCTCCGCTATATAAGGCTATTCCTTCACGAGGCGAGGAAGAGTATCTGTATGATGATGCGGCACTCGAGAAATACAGAAAAAATCATAAGGGGCCTTTCACTTTGCAAAGATATAAAGGTCTTGGCGAAATGGACGCGGAACAATTATGGGAAACAACTCTTGATCCCGAAAGAAGGCTGCTAAGGATGGTTGAAATAGAAGATGCCCGTATGGCTTCGGAGATAACCGGACTTCTTATGGGCTCTGATGTGGCACCGAGGAAACAGTTTATATATGAGCATGCATCCGATGCTGATCTTGATGTTTGATACGAGATTTAAGGAATAAGAATGAATACGTCTATAGACAGAATATTAAAAACAGAATTCTCCGAAATAATGGAGAAGAATTATATAGATTATGCAATGAGTGTCATAATCGCACGTGCACTTCCCGATGTACGTGACGGGCTTAAACCCGTACAGAGAAGAACACTGTATGATATGTATGAACTCGGGATACGTTCAGACAAACCCTATCGTAAATCAGCTCGTATAGTCGGAGATACGATGGGTAAATACCATCCCCACGGTGACAGTTCAATCTATGATGCTCTCGTTGTTATGAGCCAGGAATTTAAAAAGGGACTTCCGCTTGTGGACGGACACGGTAACTTCGGTAATATCGAAGGAGACGGTGCCGCTGCGATGAGGTATACGGAGGCAAGACTCGAAAAAATAACAGAAGAGGCATTTCTTGGAGATCTTGACAAGGATGTCGTTGATTTTATGCCTAACTTCGATGAAACCGAGAAAGAGCCTACGGTTCTTCCGGTGCGTATTCCCAATTTCCTTGTAAACGGATCCGAAGGTATAGCCGTAGGAATGGCCACATCCACTCCTCCTCATAATCTTGGAGAAGTTATAGATGCGACCAAAGCATATATGAACGATCCGGAACTTTCCACAGCTCAGCTTATGCGTTATATCAAAGGGCCTGATTTTCCCACCGGCGGTATAGTCATAAACAAGGATGAGTTAAAAGGAATTTATGAGACCGGAACAGGCAAGATCAGGATCAGAGGTAAGATCGAGGAAGAAAAAGTAAAAGGCGGTAAGGTCAATCTTGTTATCACCGAGATCCCTTATCCCATGATCGGTATGAATATCGGCAAATTCCTGTTAGATGTGGCGGATCTTGTCGAATCAAGAAAGACTACAGATATTGTAGATATCTCAAACCAGTCCTCCAAAGAAGGCATAAGGATAGTTCTTGAACTGAAAAAAGATGCCGACATCGAAAACTTAAAGAATCTTTTGTACAAAAAGACAAGGCTTGAAGATACTTTTGGCGTAAATATGCTTGCCATATATAACGGACGACCGGAAACCATGGGACTTAAGGCAATCCTTAAGGCAAGTGTTGATTTTCAGATCGAAGTTGCAACGCGTAAATATAACACTTTACTTAATAAGGAACTTGAGAAAAGAGAGATCCAGGAAGGTCTTATCAAAGCCTGCAATGTTATCGATCTTGTTATCGAAATCTTAAGAGGTTCCAAAGACAGGGCTATGGCCAAAAGATGTCTGGTGGAGGGCGATACCACGGGGATCAAGTTTAAATCAAGAGAATCACAGGGAATGGCAGCACAGCTCATGTTCACTGATAAACAGGCCAATGCCATCCTTGAGATGCGTTTGTACAAACTCATCGGATTAGAACTGGAAGCCTTGATAAAAGAGCATGATGAAACCGTAGCCAATATTTATAAATACGAAGATATTCTCGAGAGCCGTGACTCCATGATGCAGGTTCTTATAAACGACCTTGATGAGTATAAGAAAAAGTATGCCAGAAAAAGACGTACCGAGATAACAAATGCGGAAGAAGCGGTATATGTTGAAAAAGAAGCAGAAGAGATGGAAGTTTACTTCCTTATGGACCGTTTCGGTTATGCAAGGATAATAGATACTGCCACCTTCGACAGAAATAAAGAAACTGCTTTGGAAGAAAACCGATTTGTGTTTAAGTGTAAAAATACAGGTAAAATAGTGGTATTTACCAATACCGGCCAGTTACACAGTATCAAGGTTAAGGATCTTCCGTTCGGAAAGTTCAGGGATAAGGGTGTACCGATAGATAATGTCAGCAATTTTAAAGCTGATTCCGAATATATCGTATATGCCGCTTCTCAATCTGATCTTAATCTGTACAGGCTTGTTTTTGTAACCGCCAAGAGTATGTGCAAGATCGTAAGCGGCGGAGAGTTTGATGTTTCCAAACGAACCGTGGCGGCCACGAATCTCATGGAAGGTGATGAACTTATAAGCGTTATCAAATTTGTTGATCTTAAGAACATCATATTCCAGACTAAGGATGGATATTTCCTGAGATTTGATCCCGAAACCATACCTGAGAAGAAGAAGACCGCAGTCGGAGTAAGAGGTATGAAACTGGGTGCCGGTGATGTTATCGAAAATGTATATTATACCCGGATCGGACAGGAAGTTACGATAGAATATAACGGAAAAGACATAGATCTTTTAAAATTAAAAGCAGGAAGCAGAGACACCAAGGGTACGAAGGTACGTACCTAGTCAGGATTTATTATGAGAGTGATCGCAGGAACCGCAAGGAGTATGCCTCTAAAAACTCCCAGAGGGACAGATACAAGGCCTACTACAGACAGGATAAAAGAAACACTGTTTAATATGTTACAGTCATATATTCCTGACGGTATATTCGTGGATGTATACTGCGGAAGCGGTGGTATCGGGATTGAAGCTTTAAGCAGGGGTGCAGAACATGCTTATTTTATTGACAATGATTCAGAGTCTATAAAATGTATCAATGAGAACCTTCATTTTACCAAACTTGAAGATAAAGCCACCGTACTTAAGCAGGATGCTTTTAATGCACTTGGCCTCATACATGAGAAGAGTGTGGATGTCATATTTGCGGATCCGCCTTATGAGGCAGGATTTGAAACGGGACTCGTGAGTGTGCTTTCACATATGAAATATGTTGATGAAGATACCATTATCATAATAGAAGCTCTTAAGGATACGGATTTTTCTTTTGCATCGGAATACGGATTTGATATACTGAAAGAGAAATGTTATAAGACCAACAAACATGTATGGCTTAGAAAATCTTAAACTTATTGCTGCATAAGGAGAAAAATATGAAGGCTGCTATCTATCCGGGAAGCTTTGATCCTGTAACTTTCGGGCATTTGGATATAATACACAGAGCTGCAGATATCTTTGATGAGCTCTATGTAAGCGTCCTCAATAATTCAAGTAAGACATCGTTGTTTTCTATTGATGAACGTGTTAATATGTTAAAGGAAGTTACGGCTGATCTGCCCAATGTGCATATTGAAACGTTCAGCGGACTTACACTTCAATATGCTCTGGATAAGGATGTACATGTTCTTATCAGAGGCCTTAGAGCTGTTACCGATTTTGAATATGAACTGCAGATAGCGCAGACGAACCGCAAGTTTTCGGATGACAAAGTAGATACGATGTTTTTGACTACCAGTCTTGAATATGCGTATTTAAGCAGTTCCATAGTCAAAGAGATAGCAAGTTATGGAGGGGACATTTCAATGAGTGTTCCTCAGGCTGTTGCAGACAGAGTTTATGAAAAATATGGAATCATTAAGTGATAGGAGTCACATACGATGAGCAGTAAGATTGAACAATTGATCGAAGAAATGGAAGATTTTATTGATGGCTGCAAATATCAGCCCCTTTCTAAGATCAATATCATTGTAAATAAAGAAGAAATAGACGAGTATCTACGGGAACTTCGTAACAAAACTCCCGAAGAGATCAAACAGTATCAAAAGGTTATTTCCCAGAGAGAGGAAATACTTAATACTGCCCGTGAGAGAGCCAATAAACTGTTAGAGGACGCTGCGGCTCAGACTAATCAGCTTATTAATGAACACGAGATCATGCAACAGGCATATGCTCAGGCACATGAGGTGGTTACACTCGCATCTGAGCAGGCTCAGCAGATTCTTGATAATGCTGCCATGGAAGCAAACAGTGTTAGAGATGCCGCTATTCAGTATCTCGATGATATGCTTGTGCATCTCGATAACCTTATGACTGCTACCATGAATACGACTACGGCACATTATGAAAGCTTCATGAAATCTATCGCCAGCTATCACGACGTAGTTACTTCAAACAGAGTGGAGCTTCATCCTGATGCGGATATAATGCAGGATGTGTCCAATATCAATGCGAATATCCATGCAGACAATTTACATTCTGATGGTGATGACCAATAAAGATATTTGGCGGCTCCTTAATAGGAGCCGTTTTTTTATTTAATGATGGACCACAGACCGAATCAGCTTAAATATATATATAGTATTGTTCGCAAGCCGCTTATTTATTTCGTGGGGCTTTTGGAGGTTTTTGCAATTATCATGAATGCTGCTGTATTTCATGTTTTTGCAGCTGATATAACGGAAGGTGATAATATGAACGACACCATAAAGATATGTATAGACCCCGGTCACGGCGGAGAGAACCTCGGAGCCGAGTGGAACGGTTATCTTGAAAAGGATATGACCATGATCGTGGCCAGATCCATGAAAGAAGAACTTGAAAAATACCAGGGTATCGAAGTTTATATGACACGAACCGAAGATGTGGATATGAGTCTTGAAGAACGTGTAGACTATGCTGCAAGTGTTGATGCGGATTTCTTTTTTTGCCTGCATTTTAACATGTCTGCAGAACACGATATGTACGGTGCAGAGTGCTGGGTATCGGCTTTTGGCAACGATTATGCAAGAGGTTTTGATTTTTCCAAGATAGAGATGGGCCTGCTTACAGACCTGGGATTATATGACCGGGGAATAAAGACAAGGCTTAACAGCGAAGGAACCAATTATTACGGAGTACTCCGTATGGCCGATCTGGAAGATATGCCGGCTGTGATCATAGAACATTGTCATTTGGATAATTATAATGATGAGCCATTTTATGACGAATATGACTGGCTTGTAGAATACGGTAAATTGGATGCAACTGCGGTTGCAATGTATTATGGTCTTTATTCGCAGGAACTTGGTAAAGACTACAGCGATTATACTTATGAGCCGACTCCTGTACCGTCTGAGTGCGTTAAACCGGATCTATCGCCGCCGGATAAGCCATCCGTAAGTTATGGAGAGCCTTATGAAACAGAAAGCGGTGTAAAGGTGGATGCTATTCTTACAGCTTCCGATCCTGACAGCAGGATGCTTTATTACAGTTATTCGGATGATGGGGGAATTACATGGTCCGAAAGATTCAGGTGGGCCGATGATGAAGGACAGCTTATCGGAGATTCTATACTTACGGATACCATTCATACGACACTTGATGTACGTAGTGACCGTGATATGTATGTGATATTTAAGGTATATAACCTTTATAATCTGGATTCCGATTCCGCGCCGTATTATATCGAGGCTGTTGCGGCAAAAGGAACCGAAGCCGATGAGATCTCTTCGGAAGCGGCTACAGGTGATCCGGATACGGAATATACTACGATTGACAGGACCGAAAAAAAGGATAGCGATGATAAGGATGACAATCCTTTTGACAGATCAGATTATGATAATGCCTATATTTTCGGCTTTGCGGCACTTGCTCTTGGTATACTGCTTGTTATAAGCACTCTTGGATATATCATTTATTCTCACAGACCTAGGCGAAGATGAGTGTAAACAGGCTAAAATATTGACAAAATAGCTTATAAAAGATAAAGTTTTTAATTGGTTGTTAAAAAACAACGCAAAGAGGAGAATCAACTATGGAGATTTTTGAAGAGCTTCGTGCAAGAGGACTGCTTGCACAGTTAACGGATGAAAATGAGATAAGAGAGCTTGTAAATAACGGAAAGGCTACTTTTTATATAGGTTTTGACCCCACTGCCGATTCATTACATGTTGGGCACTTTATGGCTTTATGTCTTATGAAGAGGCTTCAAATGGTCGGTAACAGACCCATCGCACTGGTTGGAGGAGGAACCGGTATGATCGGGGATCCTTCAGGAAGATCCGATCTTAGAACCATGATGACGACAGAAACCATAGATCATAACTGCGAATGCTTCAAACAGCAGATGAGCAGATTTATTGAGTTCGGCGAAGGCAAGGCAATGATGATAAATAATGCCGACTGGCTCAGGGATCTTAATTATATTGATTTCATAAGGGATATAGGAGTCTGCTTTTCAGTAAATAATATGCTTCGTGCAGAATGCTACAAGCAGCGTATGGAGAAGGGCTTAAGTTTCCTTGAGTTTAACTATATGATCATGCAGTCATATGATTTTTTGATGCTATACCAGAAATACGGCTGCAATATGCAGTTTGGCGGCGATGATCAGTGGTCCAATATGCTTGGCGGAACCGAACTTATACGTAAGAAACTCGGAAAAGATGCATATGCTATGACCATTACGCTCCTTCTTAATTCCGAAGGAAAGAAGATGGGTAAGACACAGAAGGGAGCAGTATGGCTTGATGCCAATAAAACATCTCCTTACGAGTTCTATCAGTACTGGAGAAACGTAAGTGATGCTGATGTTATCAAATGCATCAAGATGCTTACCTTCCTTCCAATGGAACAGATAAATGATATGGAAAAATGGCAGGGTGAGGATCTGAACAAGGCTAAGAAGATACTTGCACACGAACTTACCGAACTTGTTCACGGCAAAGATGAAGCCGATAAAGCAGAGGAAGCTTCGGCAGCTCTTTTTGCGGGAGGAGCAAATTCTGCCAATATTCCGCAGGCCGTTATCACAGATGACAAATTCATCGATGATAAGATTGATATATGCGGTGTTCTTGTTGCGTCAGGTCTTGTTCCTTCAAGAAGTGAGGCAAGACGTGCGGTAGAGCAGGGCGGAGTTTCCGTTAATGATGAAAAAGTAGCCGATATATCCGTTTCCTACAGCAAAGATCAGATCGGGTCCGGAGATTTTATCGTTAAAAAGGGAAAGAAAAACTTTAAAAAGATAATTGTTGAATAAATGAGCATATAAATATATGCGGAAAGGTGTTTTAAAATGGCTATCAGAAGAAATAACACTGAGCAGCAGCGTAAACCCGAGAGAACTTTGCTTTCATATACACCCGAACTCAAGGTTTTGGACTGTACTTTAAGAGACGGAGGACTGACTAACGATTTTTATTTTACCGATGATTTTGCAAGGGATCTGTATAAGGCAAATATCAAGGCGGGCGTTGACTATATGGAATTTGGCTACAGAGCATCCAAGGAAATGTTTGACGTCAATAAATTCGGAAAATGGAAATTTGCTTCTGATGATGATATAAGAGAGATCATTCAGGCTGACAAGGCTGAAGAGATCAAGCTTGCCATTATGGCTGATGTCGGAAGATGTGACTATCAGAAAGATATTACCGACAGGAGCAATTCACCGGTAGATCTGGTCAGAGTGGCAACTTATATAAACACCATCCCCGCTGCAGTAGCAATGATAGAAGATGCTCATGCAAAGGGCTACGAGACTTCCTGTAACATCATGGCAATATCCAAATCTACAAAAGAAGACCTCATGAATGCTCTTGAGCAGATATGCAGTTCAAGTGTAGATATGGTCTATGTAGTTGACAGCTACGGATCACTTTATCCCGAACAGGCACAGCAGTTATGCGAAATGTATATGGATATAGCTGAAAGCCACGGTAAAAAAGTGGGAATCCATGCGCATAACAATCAGCAGCTTGCTTTTGCGAATACGATAGAAGCCATACGTGCAGGTATATGTTATCTGGATGCTACCGTATCAAGTCTCGGTAGAGGCGCAGGGAACTGCCCGAGCGAATTATTACTTGGTTTTCTTAAGAATCCCAAATACAGGATCGATCCTATACTTATGTTCATAGAAAACCATATAATACCGCTTCGTGAATCAGGAGTAAAATGGGGATATGATGTACCTTATGTACTTACCGGTATTTTAAATCAGCATCCCAGATCGGCTATTCAGTGTATTGAAGCCGGAAGAACCGACTACGAGCAATTTTATATTGAACTTTCGGATAATTTCTAATGAATAAAAAACGACTTATAATTGGCGCATTCATCGCTATTGTGGTGTATGCGTCAGTCTGGTTTTTAATTAAATCTTTTGCCGATCCGACACATGTTTTTTGGCTTACGGCATATAATATGAGACTAAAAAACGGATATGACTATACCGCTTTTGATCTTTTCGGACCGCTTCATTTGGCTGAACTCGGTCTTGGTCTTGTCACATCCGTGATCGGTTATAACCTATTTAAGAGAGCCTCCGCGGAATCAAAACAGAGAACTCTGGTTATACTTTCTGTAATGATCCTTTGCGAAGAAATTCTAAAAGATATCGTGATAATCGCTACGGGCCAGTTTCAATATGACCACCTGCCTTTTCATCTTTGCGGTGTAAACATATTTATAGCACTTTGGTTTGCGATCCGTCCCAATGATTATCTGGCCGAATATCTTTATGCCATAGGTCTTCCGGGAACCTGGGTCGCACTTATAACGACTTCATGGCAGGCATGTCCGATATATAATTTTAATCATATCCACTCGGTCATTTTCCATATCATGCTTGCTGTATTTTGCATCCTCGTCCTTGCAGGAGGATTCAGACCTCATATATGGCATATATACAGAGTTTTTATTGTATTGCTCGGTACGTGCATACCTGCGATCATATGCAATGCTTTATTTGATACAAATTTCTTTTTTCTAAAGAGGACCGAGAATAATCCTATCCTGGAAGCTATAAGTACCCTGTGCGGACGGTTTTATCTTCTGGGGCTTGGAGCACTGGCAATAGTATTTGTATTGTTCATGTATATACCATGGATCATTACGGATATAATAAAATGTATTAAAAAACGTAAGGCGTAAAACCTTACGTTTTTGTCTTTTTATTTATCATTTGATCGGCATTATTTAAGATAAAAATCCGTTAAAGATCCAAGCTTGGAACTCATATTGGTCATCAGAGCATCCACAAGGGTAATGGCACACATGCTTTCAACAACGACTACCGCACGAGGTACGATAACGGGATCATGACGGCCTTTTATGTTTATCGATACGTCTTCTTTATCCTTTGAAACCGTTTCCTGTGTTTTAAAAATGCTTGGAGTAGGCTTTATATAGCATCTGATGATGATATCCGAACCATCCGACATACCGCCAAGCAGACCGCCGCTATGATTTGTGATCTTGGTGATCTCATCACCTGACATCCTGAAAGCATCATTATTCTCAGAACCGGTGGATCCCGCAACCTTAAAACCGTCTCCAAATTCAACTGCTTTAACTGCACCGATACTCATAATAGCTTTACTTAGGTTTGCACTGAGTTTTTCAAACACGGGATCACCTATACCTGCAGGCATTCCTTTTATTACGGTTTCTATAACACCACCGGCGGAGTCTTTATCTTCACGTAAACCGTTAATGTATTCCACAGCCTCTTTATCAGCTTTGCTGTCGGGCATACAAGTGGGAAGACAGGTTATAAGACTTCTGTCAAAGTTTGATCTGTCAATTGAGACAGGCCCTATCGAAAGGGTATAAGAACACACATCTATATTCAGTTCCTTAAGGATCTTGGATGCGACAGCACCGGCAGCAACACGACCTATGGTTTCACGCCCGGAAGAACGTCCCCCGCCTCTGTAATCCCTGATCCCATATTTTGCATCATAAGTATAATCAGCATGGCCGGGTCTGTATATATCCTTTATATTTGAATAATCGGATGAGTGTTGAGATGTGTTTCTCACCATTATGGATATCGGACAACCTGTAGTTATGCCTTCCATTGTTCCGGATAATATCTCTGCCTCATCCGCCTCATTTCTGGGTGTGGAAATATTGCTTTTGCCGGGAGCCCTCCTGTCCATAAAGGGTTGAATGTCCTTCTCGCTTAGTTTTAGCCCTGCAGGTACGCCATCGATCACAACCCCCAAAGCCTTACCGTGTGACTCCCCCCAGGTAGTTATTTTAAATATATTTCCAAAAGATGATCCTGCCATAATAAACCTTTCTTAATATCTGAATATCCTTGATCTTTATAACTTAACATATAAATATTACATAATTTTATCCCATTCCACAACATATTGTACTTATTTTGACGAAAATACAGATTTTACGCTATATCTTATTGACGCATAATTCTTATAAGGATATATTAAATTAGTAAACCAAATTCTGACAAATAAAATGAACATTACTTTTAAGGACAAGGTCCTAAGTTTATATCGAAGAACTGTACGCTCGCATAAGTGGTTGAAAATTCCCATGCTTGTTTTGAGCGTATTTTTGCTGTTTATTGACAGACTTGTTCTTAAGTTCAGATCAGGTTTCAGAAAATTCTCAATCGTGATCTTATCACTTACTTTTGCATTTGTTAGTTGTTCTTTCAGTTCCGTGATCTGGGGTGACGGTGCTGCGGATTTCACTTACGATACATCGGCTTTTTATTATGAAACCGAAGAATCTGCAGCAGCTCTCGCCGTAGAACAGGAAATTGATGCTTCTCTTTTGCCTGAAGAATATGATGAAGAGGATGAAGAGGCCCTTACGGTTTCGGAAAAAGGTCAGGTTATTTCCGAAGAAGATATGATATCTGCAGAAGATCTTGTAGGAAATATGGATCAGTCAATGATACAGGAAACCGAAGAAGAGGCAGCCACCGGAAGTGAGCATACTTTTTCACGTGATGAATGGCAGCTTACGCTTGTAAACAAGAATCACCCGATATCCGAAGACTATACATTCACGCTTGGAACCATCAAGGGTTCCATGCAATGCGATGAACGTATCATACCCGATCTGTATGCGATGATAGAAGCCGCCTATAACGACGGTATAAACCTTATCATCTGTTCTCCGTACAGAAACGATTCGCGCCAGCAGATGCTGTTTGACCGTAAAGTCAATAAATATATGGCACAGGGGATGAGTTACATGGATGCATATAAGGTTGCGGCCCAGGTTGTAACGATTCCGGGATCCAGTGAACATCAGATAGGTCTTGCGATCGACTTTATAACAGATAATCATTCTTCATTGGACGAAGCTTTCGGCCAGACACCTGCGGGTATCTGGATTGCCGAGCATTCCTACGAATACGGTTTTATAATCAGATATCCCGAGGGAAAAGAGGATATTACCGGAATAGAATTTGAACCCTGGCATTTAAGGTATGTAGGAAAAAAAGCTGCAAAAGTCATATACGAAGAATCTATCACACTTGAGGAGTTTTGGGAGAAATACCTGTAATGTATAAAATCTTAAAAACAGACGGACGTGCGAAAAGAGCGGAGTTTAATACGGTACACGGAACCGTACAGACTCCTCTTTTTATGAATGTAGGTACCGTTGCTGCCATAAAAGGAGCCGTATCGACAGATGATCTTAAAGAGATCGGAACTCAGGTCGAATTATCAAATACATATCATCTTCATGTGAGAACAGGGGATGAGACCATCAAGAAACTTGGCGGTTTACATAAGTTTATGAAATGGGACAGACCGATCCTTACGGATTCCGGTGGTTTTCAGGTTTTTTCGCTTGCTTCCATGAGAAAGATCACGGAAGAAGGCGTAAGATTCAATTCACATATCGACGGACATAAGATATTTATGGGGCCGGAAGAGAGCATGCAGATCCAGTCTAACCTGGGATCCACTATTGCAATGGCATTTGATGAATGTCCTCCTTCCAAAGCAGACAGGAAATATGTCCAGAATTCCGTTGACCGTACATACAGATGGCTGCTTAGATGTGTGGCTAAAATGAAGGAATTAAACAGCCTTGAAGATACGGTAAATCCGAAACAACTTCTTTTTGGCATCAATCAGGGAGCAGTGTACGATGATATACGTATAGAAAATGCTAAGATGATATCGGAACTTGATCTTCCCGGATATTCACTCGGCGGTCTTGCTGTAGGTGAGTCGGAAGAGGAGATGTATCATATACTTGATGTCACGGTGCCTTTCCTTCCCAAGGATAAGCCTACTTATCTTATGGGCGTGGGAACTCCCAGAAACATACTGGAAGCGGTTGACAGAGGGGTAGATTTTTTTGATTGTGTGTATCCTTCAAGAAACGGAAGACACGGTCATGTATATACTCATCACGGTAAACTGAATCTGTTCAATTCCAAATATGAACTGGATCATAAACCGATAGAGGAAGGATGCGGGTGTCCCGCATGTAAAGGCGGATATTCAAGAGCGTATATCAGACATCTTTTAAAGGCTAAGGAGATGCTTGGCCTGCGCTTTTGTGTTCTTCATAATCTCTATTACTATAATCATCTTATGACCGAGATAAGGGATGCCATAGATGCAGGAAATTACTCTGAATTCAAAAGACAGACCCTGGATGCTTTAAATGAAGAAAATCAATAATGAACTAAGCTATTCAAATTTATACTATTTTAATTGCGTATATCCGCTTTTTAGATTAAAATGCTATTGTTGGTTATTTGAATAAGGGAGGAAATACTTATATGTTTTCAGGAATATTATTAACTACAGATGCAGCTGCCGCTAATCCATACGGCGGAGTAATAATGGTCGTATATATCATTCTGATCGTAGCATTTGTTTATTTCTTTATGATCCGTCCCCAGAAGACAGAACAGAAGAAAAAGAATGCAATGTTAGGTTCACTTGAAGTCGGTGACAGTGTGCTTACTACAGCCGGGTTTTACGGAGTTGTGATCGATATAGCCGATGATACTGTTATCGTCGAGTTCGGTAATAATAAGAATTGCCGTATACCTATGCAGAAGTCAGCAATCGTACAGATCGAGAAAGCAGGCTCTGCTGTAGAAGAAAGCAGTAAATAAAACAGAACGTATGCGGCGCCTGTGGAAACACAGGCGCTTATTATTTAATATGATAATTGACTAAAAATGAGGTGATTTACGATGAAAAAGAACATAACATGTATCCCCGGAGACGGTATCGGCCCCGAAGTAGTAGCAGAGGCAAAAAAAGTATTAAATGCCGTAGCAGATAAATTCGGTCATGAATTTGTATATACCGATGTTCTCATGGGGGGAGCCAGTATCGATAAATATGGTGTTCCGCTCACCGAAGAGACGATCGATACTGCTAAAGGAGCTGACGCAGTCCTTATGGGTTCTATAGGAGGAAATACCAGTACTTCTCCATGGTATAAACTTCCTCCGGAAAAAAGACCCGAAGCAGGTCTTCTGGGCATTCGTAAGGCCCTTAATCTTTTTGCCAATTTAAGGCCTGCAATGCTTTATCCAGAGCTTTATAAGGCTTGTCCGCTGAAGGAGGAGGTTGCAGAAGCCGGTTTTGACATGCTTATAATGCGCGAACTTACCGGAGGCTTGTATTTCGGGGAAAGATCTACGGTTGAAAAAAACGGTGAGATGGTAGCAACTGATACTCTTGTATATTCCGAGAGTGAGATAAGAAGGATCGCGATCAAGGCGTTCGAAGTTGCCATGAAGCGTCGTAAGTCTGTGATAAGTGTAGATAAGGCAAACGTTCTTGACAGTTCCAGATTATGGAGAAAGATCGTTAATGAAGTGGCCCTTAACTATCCCGAAGTCAAAGTTGAACATATGCTGGTGGATAACGCAGCCATGCAGCTTGTTAAGGATCCGGCACAGTTTGACGTCGTGCTTACGGAAAACATGTTTGGAGATATCCTTTCGGACGAAGCAAGTATGATAACGGGATCCATAGGAATGCTTCCTTCCGCATCATTAAATGATACTAAATTCGGTTTATATGAACCAAGCGGCGGATCAGCACCCGATATTGCCGGCAAAGGTATAGCTAATCCCATTGCCACTATATTGTCAGCAGCGATGATGTTAAGATACAGTTTCGATATGGATGAGGAAGCAGACTCCATAGAAAATGCCGTAAAAAAAGTATTATCCGACGGCTACAGGACAGGTGATATATATGGCATGGGCGGCATGGGCCTTACCAAGGTAAATACAGCGGAAATGGGAGACAGGATAGCTGAATGCATTTAAGCAATATTCCTGAAAAGATAAAAAATCACATAAAAGATCCGGATAAGGTCATATTTGCTATATTTTTCGTATGTATGCTTATCTATTATACATATCGGATGTTTGCATTTGCCCCCTGGTATGACGAACTCTATACATATAATTTTTTTATAAGCAGGGGACCTGTATATGCAGGTATACACTGGCCTGTACCCAATAATCATCTCGGATATTCGGCCTTAAGCGGATTTATCTATGTTTTGACCCACAGTCCGTATATTTCGCTAAGAGGCATTTCTTATCTGTGCTCTCTGGGTAATCTGATAATGCTGTTTATCATCGGCAAAAGATTCATGGTCAGAGGCTTTGGTGTATTGTTACCTGTGATATATGCGGGAGCCTGGCAGGTTAATAACATAACGGTTCAGGGACGCGGTTATGCATTATCCGTTAACATGATGCTCATAACCTGTGTTTGTCTTATTCATTTGTGTTTTGACGAAAAAGACAAACTTATATATTACATACTTTGGGCCGCAGCTTTATGTATAGGTTTTTATACTGTCATGACAACCCTTTACTGGGTAGTTACCGTATGTTTTACCGCATTGTGCTGTTTGCTTTGTGTAAATAAGAGAAAGAGACTTATAAAAACCGTGATAGCATCGGTTTTTGGTGCTGTAGGAACACTTTTTGCATATTCATGTGTCTGGCTGGCCATAGGTTCAAATCTGCTTAGCAAAGATGAAACAAGTGCATATTACGGAATGTACCAGCTTAAGGTGATAGCGAAATCTCCGATACTTTCCCTTAAGACGGGTGCAGAATATATGCTTGCAACCCCTTATATTCAGAGTGTTTCGGATGAGGGTTATTTTGTATCATTCTTCAGACACTGGTATGACATATTGTGTCATATGTATACATTTGGCGGGTTACTGGTATTTATAATCGTACTTGCTTTAATTATTGCGGTTATAACCCTTGTTGCAAGATACAGATATATAAAGAAAACGTCAGTTGATATGACTGAAAAAGAAAGTATTTCGGAGGGTAATAAACCGGCAACTGATAATGAAAGCCTTAATGTTTCCAGATCCTTACCTGTATTTTCGTGGTTTGTTATCTGCTTTACATTAGTAACTCCTGTAACGGTGTATGTTCAGACCAAGTTGCCGTATGTCCGTGTATTTACTTTTTACGCTTTTACAGTGGCTTTATGTGCGGCATATCTTATCTATGTACTTTTTGGGGCCCTTAAAACTTATTTCACATATGGGATCACATGTATCATATGTTTACTGGTATTTGCTTTACTCCTCGGCAAAGATTATAATATGCCTTATGGGGAAAGGGAGGAAGCTATCCTGACTGTGATGAAACAGGCTGATTTCGCGGATTATTGCACATCAGGACACAGGATATGTCTCACGGATTGTAACCAGGAATATATGTACAGATTCCTGTATGATGAATATCCCGAAATCTATCCGATGGAAGAAGCTGATATTATAATGGTCGATAAGGATATGCTCGATCCAGAAGCCGATTACCATTGGGAATTCTATTATGATCATTCAAATATAGATTTTGAAATCCTGGATAATATGGATAAGCTGTTAAGAAATACATATTATGAAGTATTTATATCTAAAGATATTGATTTGTATGGAGGATCAAGATGAAAAGTGACAATGTCAAAAAGGGAATGCAGCAAGCCCCTCACAGATCGCTGTTTAATGCACTCGGTTTTACCGAGGAAGAAATGAATAAACCTATGATCGGAATAGTCAGTTCATATAATGAGATCGTTCCCGGTCATATCAATCTGGATAAGATAGTAAATGCCGTTAAACAGGGGGTTGCGGAAGCAGGTGGTGTTCCTGTGGTATTCCCTGCTATCGCAGTATGTGACGGTATCGCGATGGGACATATCGGTATGAAGTATTCTCTTGTAACAAGGGATCTTATCGCCGATTCTACCGAATGTATGGCTCTGGCACATCAGTTTGATGCGCTTGTAATGGTTCCAAACTGTGACAAAAATGTACCCGGTCTTCTTATGGCGGCTGCACGTATCAACGTACCTACCGTGTTCGTATCCGGCGGTCCCATGCTTGCCGGACGTGTACAGGGAAGAAAGAGAAGCCTTTCAAGCATGTTTGAGGCTGTCGGTTCATATTCTGCCGGAACCATGACGGAAGAGGACGTAAGAGAATATGAAGCAAAAGTATGTCCTACCTGTGGATCCTGTTCCGGTATGTATACCGCAAATTCCATGAACTGTCTTACAGAGGCTCTTGGTATGGGCCTTAGAGGTAACGGAACTATTCCCGCAGTTTATTCGGAGAGGATCAAACTTGCAAAGCGTGCCGGATATGCAGTTATGGATATGTTAAAAAAGGATATCAAACCAAGGGATATCATGACAAAAGAAGCCATCATAAATGCTCTTACCGTAGATATGGCTCTGGGATGTTCAACCAATTCCATGCTTCATCTTCCGGCAATAGCACATGAAGTAGGCTTCGATTTTGATATAGCATATGCAAATGATATATCAGAAAAGACTCCCAATCTGTGCCATCTGGCTCCCGCCGGTCCTACTTATATGGAAGATCTTAACGAGGCAGGCGGTGTATATGCCGTAATGAAAGAACTTATGGACGCAGGGCTGCTTAATACCGATTGCATGACAGTTACGGGTAAAACCGTGGGCGAGAACATTAAAGATGCTGTCAACAAGGATTTCGAGGTAATAAGACCTCTTGACAACCCTTATTCCAAAACCGGCGGTCTTGCTGTTCTTAAAGGTAATCTTGCTCCTGACGGTTCTGTTGTCAAGAGAAGTGCGGTAGTCCCTGAAATGATGGTTCATGAAGGACCTGCCAGAGTATTTGAATGTGAAGAAGATGCTATAGATGCCATAAAGTCCGGCAAGATAGTAGCCGGTGATGTTGTAGTGATCAGATATGAAGGACCTAAGGGCGGTCCCGGAATGAGAGAGATGTTAAACCCTACATCCGCAATAGCCGGAATGGGACTTGGATCTACGGTTGCACTCATTACAGACGGACGTTTCTCCGGAGCCAGCCGCGGTGCATCAATAGGACATGTTTCTCCTGAAGCTGCTGTAGGCGGACCTATTGCTCTTGTACATGAAGGTGACATCATATCTATAGATATACCTAATATGAAGATGGAACTTAAAGTTTCCGATGAAGAACTTGCAAAGCGCAGATCCGAATGGACGCCCAGAGCTCCCAAGGTAACTACAGGATATCTTTCAAGATATGAAAAAATGGTAACAAGCGGAAACCGCGGTGCGGTACTTGAACTTAAATAAAATAAATTATTCTGAATTAATGATTCTTAATAAAGGAGATCTATTATGCAACTTACAGGAGCTGAGATAGTAGTAGAGTGTCTTAAAGAACAGGGAGTGGATACTGTATTCGGATATCCCGGAGGCACCATATTAAATGTATATGATGCTCTGTATAATCACAGCAGCGAGATAAGGCATGTACTTACAAGCCATGAACAGGGCGCTGCACATGCTGCAGACGGATATGCGAGAGCAACCGGTAAGATCGGTGTATGTATGGCTACTTCAGGCCCCGGTGCAACCAATCTTGTAACAGGTATAGCTACCGCATATATGGATTCGGTTCCGCTTGTAGCTATTACCTGTAACGTAAATCTGCCCGCACTCGGCAAAGACTCATTCCAGGAGGTTGATATTGCCGGCGTAACCATGCCTATAACAAAGCATGGATATATCGTTAAAGACGTAAACATTCTTGCGGATACGATAAGAAAAGCATTCAGTATAGCGGGAAGCGGAAGACCCGGTCCTGTATTGGTTGACATAACAAAAGATGTTACCGCAAATAAATGTGAATACGAGCCTGTAAAGATCGAACATCCTATGGATTCTAACAAGATCGATGAAGATAAGCTTAATGAAATTGCCGACATGATCAATTCGGCAAGTAAGCCTTTTATCTATGTAGGCGGCGGTGCAGTCATATCCGGTGCATCAGATGAAGTCAGAGAACTTGCGGCTATCGCAGATGCGCCTGTATGTGATACTTTGATGGGAAAAGGTGTATTTGACGGACATGACCCCAAATATACCGGTATGATAGGAATGCACGGTACCAAAGCTTCTAACTTTGGAGTAAGCCAGTGCGATCTTCTTATAGCACTCGGAGCAAGATTCTCCGACAGGGTTATCGGCAGTCCAAGTACTTTTGCATCAGAAGCCAAGATCATCCATATCGATATCGATGCAGCTGAAATACACAAGAATATACATGCCGATGCATTTATGGTAGGTGATCTTGAAACCATACTTACGGCTCTTAATAAAAAGCTTAAACAGGCGGATCACTCTGAGTGGCTTAAGACCATAGCGGATCTTAAAGCTAAATATCCTCTTGCATATGATGACAGCAAACTCAGTTGTCCGTATATAATGCAAAAGATTGACGAACTTACAGACGGTAAAGCAATAATCACAACTGATGTAGGGCAGCATCAGATGTGGGCTGCTCAGTACTATACATATTCCGAACCCCGTACATTCCTTTCATCAGGAGGGCTTGGTACCATGGGTTACGGCCTTGGAGCATGTATCGGTGCAAAGGTAGGAAAACCTGATAAGATATGTATCAATATAGCAGGTGACGGATGTTTTAGAATGAACATGAATGAACTTGCTACCGCAAGCAGATATAATATTCCCATAATTGAAGTTGTGATCAACAATCACGTTCTCGGTATGGTCAGACAGTGGCAGACTCTTTACTACGGTAAGAGATATTCACAGACAGTACTTAATGATTCCGTTGATTTTTGTAAAGTTGCTGAAGGCCTTGGCTGTGAAGCGATTCTTGTAGATTCCAAAGAAGCTGTTGAGCCTGCGATCCGTAAAGCATTAGAATGCGGCAGACCTGTTCTATTGAATTGTATTATTCCCGAAGACGATAAGGTATTTCCTATGTCTTCCCCCGGAGCACCCCTTACTGAAACGTTCGATGCTTCTGATCTGGAGTCATGAAAAGACATTTAAAAAATTTTTTAAAATTCTTTTATATATTTCTTTTTATAACATTAATCATCCTGGGCCTGGTATATCTGGGCCTTGGATATTATTACAGGGATTCTTTTTCCTATGGAACAAGAATAAACGGTATTTATTGTACCGGCAGAACTCCTGCCGAAGTAGATAAGTTACTTAACGAACGCTATTCATATGATGGACTTACCATTCGGGCTGAAGGCTATGAGATCCTGATCAAACCTGAAGATATTGATTTTTCTTATGATTTTAAATCAGCCCTGGATATATATCTGCATAATCAGAACAGCTGGTTCTGGCCGTCTAATCTGATCTCTCAAAGAAACAGAACACTTAATCCTCTTGTAAGTTATAATATTGCAAAACTTGATTCTATTTTGGATTCATATGAGATATTTGTATATGATACCGAGCCGGATGTTAGCATTATGTCTGAAAACGGAGTATATGCTCTTTTGGATACGACTAAACACAGGCCTGAAAGCGAAAAGATGAGAGAAGCTGTCACAGACTGTATTTATAGTTCAACTGAAGAACTTATTATAGATGACAGTTATTATACTGATCTGGAATATACCAAAGCCCAGATGGAAACCATCAAACAATATGAATCTGTAAAAAATATGTTAGGTGCGGATATAACATATATCATGGGCAATGAAAGAGTAGATATTACTGATGATATACTTGTTTCTTTTCTAAAGCGTGACGATGATGGCAATCTGGTTAAGGTATCAAAAGAGGATGGAATTGATACAGAGGATAATTCGCCTGAATATGAATGGAGTCCTGAAGCGATAGAAACATGGGTAGATGTTCTTGCGGATAAGTATGACACCTTAGGTTCAACCAGGCATTTTAAGGCGACCGGCGGGTTCGATGTCGAAGTATCCGGAGGCATATATGGGAATAAGATCGACAGAAAAGCCGAAAAAGATTATCTTAAAGCAGCTATCCGGGATAAATTATCGGAAGACCATGAACCGGTTTATATAGAGAAAGCCCTTCACCAGGGAATTGATGATATCGGTGATACTTATGTGGAGGTAAATATGACCGACCAGAAATTATATTACTATGTTAATGGTGAACTTGTTATAGATACCCCTGTCGTTACGGGAAATATGGGCAGACGTATGAATACGCCCAGCGGAACCAACTATGTATATTATAAACAGAGAAACCGTACTCTTATAGGTCCTAACTATCAGACATTTGTTAACTACTGGATGGCGGTCAACGGGCACATCGGAATACATGATGCTACATGGAGAGATGAGTTCGGAGGTGAGATCTACTTAACAAGCGGATCACACGGATGTATAAATACACCTATGGATGCTGTAAGTCAATTATATGATATGGTAGAAATAGGGACTCCGGTGATCATGTATTATACCGAATAATTACTATGAATTTTTAAAAAATAAACGGTGCCAATCCGGTACCGTTTATTTTTTTGGTAAAAAAGCATAAAACTTTTATAATTTATGAGCCTTTGTTGATGGTAAAAACAGTTTACTCAATATATTCTTATATGTTACAATTACTCACAATGGTGTTAAAATTATCCAACACATTAAATTTTTATATGGAGGGCATAGATAAATGAGTAGTACCACGAAAGCAAGAGCCAGGATCGAATCCCTGCTCGACGCCAACAGTTTCGTTGAGATCGGTGCACTTGTAAAGGCAAGATCTACCGATTTTAATCTGAAACAGACAGATACTCCTTCTGACGGTGTTGTTACCGGATATGGAGTTGTTAATGGCCGTCTTGTTTATGTTTATGCACAGGATCCCGGTGTCCTGGGCGGAAGCATTGGCGAGATGCATGCCAAAAAGATCTCAGGTTTATATGATCTTGCACTTAAGATGGGTGCACCGATCATCGGACTAGTTGATTCAACAGGATTAAGACTTGAAGAGTCTACCGATGCATTAAATGCATTTGGCGAGATTTACTTTAAGCAGGCACAGGCAAGCGGTGTGATCCCGCAGATAACCGCAGTTTTTGGTAATTGCGGTGGCGGTCTTGCAGTAAGCGGTGCAATGACAGATTTCGTTTTTGTAGAAGAGAGTAACGGAAAATTTTTCGTTAATTCCCCCAATGCGATAGAGGGAAACAATTCTTCCAAATGCGATACTTCTTCTTCAGAGTTCCAGTCAGAAGCAGGAAACATCGATGTATGTGCAAGCGAAGACGCAATCTACACAGGAATTCGTGATCTTGTAGAACTTCTTCCCTCCAATAATTCAGATATAGCTTATGCTGAATGTTCGGACGACTTAAACAGAGCAACTGCTTCTACAGATGATGTTGAGGCTCTTGTTGCATCACTTGCTGATAACGGTTCAGTATTTGAAACCCGCAAAGGTTACAGTGAAGATATGTATACTGCTCTCATCCGTATGGGTGGTGCTACAGTAGGATGTCTTGCAAATAAAGAACAGAAGATGACTGCTGCAGGTGCTATGAAGGCTGCTGATTTTGTTGATTTCTGTGATGCTTTCGAGATACCTGTTCTTACGCTCACATCAGTTACAGGATTCAAGCCCTGCAAATGCTGTGAAAAGAAGCTTGCTAAGAATACAGCAAAACTTGCTTATGCTTTTGCAAGTGCAACAGTACCGAAGGTTAATGTTTATATCGGCAAAGCTTACGGCAGTGTATATTCTGCATTTAATTCAAAGGGTACCGGAGCAGATATGTGCTTTGCATGGCCTACAGCTGAGATAGGCTGTATGGAAGCCGATGCAGCTGCCAAGATACTTGCATCCGACAAGAGTGCAGATGATATAGCAAAGGCTTCAGCTGATTATGCGGCTCTTCAGAATAATGTCAATTCTGCTGCAGCACGCGGATATGTAGATACTATAATTGAACCTGTTGATACCAGAAAGTATGTCATAGGTGCATTTGAAATGTTGAGCAACAAGGCTGTAGAAGGGCCTGCAAAAAAACATGGAACAGTTTAAAGAAAGGATGAACACTATGAAAAAGAGTCTGGCAGTAATATGTATACTTGCCTGCATGTTTGGCCTCGTTGCCTGCGGCTCTCAGACCGAAATCGTGGAAAATCCTCTTTGCACCGAAGAAGAAGCAGCCAGTATAGGCGTTCAGACTGTCGATAATATCGATATGATCGTGCGTTCCGGTATGATCGATCAGTATGTTGATAACGAGGTAAGTTATAACGGACTTATCAGCTGGCAGAATGCACTTGAGGATATGGGTGAATACACCGAAGTTAAGGATGTTAAATCCGAGATCGGTTCAGACCAGGTTGTGATCGACGTAACTGCCGGTGGAACAATAAGAGATGCCATAGTAGAGATCATCGTTGATTCCGACGGTATGTTAAAGAGTATGACCACAACTGTCCAGTATTCATTCGGTGAGATGATGAGCAAAGCAGCACTTAATACGCTTATAGGAATGGGGACGGTTTTTGTTGTTCTTATCCTGATCAGTCTGATCATAAGCTGCTTTAAGTTTATTCCTAAAATACAGGATGCTTTTTCGGGCAAAAAGAAAGAAGAGACCAAAACAGTTGCAACTGAAGCTGTGGATAACACCATTGCTCAGATAATCAAAAAAGAAGACAACTCAGAGCTTATCGCAGTTATTGCTGCAGCCATTGCTGCCAGTGAGGGTAATGCGAATACCGATGGATATGTTGTCAGAAGCATACGCAGAAGATAAGGCGTAATAAAAAAAGAAAGGCATGGTAATAAAATGAAAAATTACACCATAACGGTAAACGGAAACGTATATGATGTTGTAGTAGAAGAGGGTTCGGGAAACGGTGTTTCTGTAGCTGCTCCCGCAGCTCCCAAGGCAGCTCCGGCAGCAGCTGCTCCGGCACCCAAGGCTGCAAGCGTAGGCGCCGGTAGTATTAAAGTAGAAGCCGGTGCTGCAGGTAAGGTGTTTAAGATCGAAGCAAATGTAGGTCAGAGCGTAAAGAAGGGTGATGCAGTAGTAGTTGTTGAGGCTATGAAGATGGAGATCCCTGTTGTTGCTCCCGAAGACGGTACTGTAGCAAGCATTGACGTTGCTGTAGGTGATGCTGTTGAGGCCGGAACAGTTCTTGCAACTCTTAACTGATCAGACTTTATAACAGCAACATTTAACAGGAGGTTAAAATAATGTCATATATTGCAAATACGCTTGACAATCTGGTTCATCAGACAGCATTTTTCAATCTGACTGTAGGCAACTATTTAATGATCGTCGTAGCGTTAGTGTTTTTATACCTGGCTATTGCCAAGGGATTTGAACCTCTGCTTTTAGTTCCTATCGCTTTTGGTATGCTGCTCGTTAATATTTATCCCGATATCATGCATCCTGTCGGGGAAGGCGGCGCAGGCGGCGGACTTTTGTACTACTTTTATCTGCTTGATGAGTGGTCTATTCTTCCGTCCCTGATCTTTATGGGCGTTGGTGCTATGACAGACTTCGGACCTTTGATCGCAAACCCGGCAAGTTTCCTTTTGGGAGCTGCCGCTCAGTTTGGTATTTTTGCCGCATATTTCGGAGCCATCGCAATGGGCTTCAATGATAAAGCGGCTGCTGCAATTTCTATCATTGGTGGTGCTGACGGCCCTACATCTATTTTCCTTGCCGGAAAATTGGGACAGACAGCTTTGCTCGGACCGATCGCCGTAGCGGCATATTCATATATGTCACTCGTGCCTATCATACAGCCACCCATCATGAAACTGTTCACTACTGAAAAAGAGCGTAAGATCAAGATGGCACAGCTTCGTCCCGTAACCAAGCTGGAGAAGATTCTTTTCCCCATCATCGTTACTATCGTTGTTTGCCTTATCCTTCCTACCACAGCTCCTCTTGTAGGTATGCTGATGTTAGGTAATCTTTTCAGAGAATCGGGCGTTGTTCGTCAGTTACAGGAAACTGCTTCAAATGCGCTTATGTATATCGTTGTTATCGTACTTGGTACTTCGGTAGGTGCAACTACATCAGCTGAAGCTTTCCTTAATCTTGATACATTAAAGATAGTCGCACTCGGACTTATCGCTTTTGCGTTCGGTACATTTGCCGGAATTATATTCGGTAAGATCATGTGCCTTGTGACCAAGGGCAAAGTCAACCCGCTCATCGGTTCTGCGGGAGTGTCTGCAGTGCCTATGGCAGCCAGAGTTTCACAGAAGGTTGGTGCTGAGACGGATCCTTCCAACTTCCTGCTCATGCATGCCATGGGACCCAATGTTGCCGGAGTTATCGGTACTGCAGTTGCAGCCGGTACATTCATGGCAGTGTTCGGCGTATTTTAAGCCTAATTAACAGAGAGGAGAATATAAATGTCAGAACAGGTTAAAAAACCGGTTGGAATCATGGAAACTGTACTTCGTGATGCGCATCAGTCTCTGATCGCCACACGTATGCCTACAGAAGTAATGCTTCCTATCGTTGATACAATGGATAAAGTAGGTTATCACGCTGTAGAATGCTGGGGTGGTGCTACTTTTGACGCATCTTTGAGATTCCTTAAAGAAGATCCCTGGGACAGACTCCGTAAGCTTCGTGACGGATTTAAGAACACTAAGCTTCAGATGCTTTTCAGAGGTCAGAACATACTCGGATATCGTCCTTATGCCGATGATGTTGTTTACGCATTCGTAGAAAGATCAATAGCAAACGGTATCGATATAATCAGAATATTTGATTGCTTAAACGACTTGAGAAACCTTCAGGCAGCCGTTGATGCAACAAATAAGATCAAAAAGCAGGAAGGAAGAGGCTCTTCGCAGGTCGCTCTATCATATACACTTGGTGATGCTTATACCCTTGAGTACTGGGCAGATACAGCTAAAAAGATCGAGGAGATGGGTGCAGATTCCATATGTATCAAGGATATGGCAGGACTTCTTGTTCCTTATAAAGCAGCGGAACTTGTTAAAACTCTTAAAGAGAACACCAAGCTTCGTATTCAGCTTCATAGACATTACAGATCAGGTGTTGCTTCAATGACATACCTTAAAGCTGTTGAAGCCGGTGTTGATGTTATCGACTGTGCTATATCACCTTTTGCACTTGGAACTTCTCAGCCTGCAACAGAGGTTATGGTTGAGACATTCAAGGGTACGGAATATGATACAGGATATGATCAGAAGATCCTTGCAGAAATTGCGGATTACTTTACACCTTACAGAGAAGAGTGCTTAAAGAGCGGTCTTATGAGTACCAAGGTTCTTGGTGTAAATATCAAGACTCTTCTTTATCAGGTTCCCGGTGGAATGCTTTCCAACATGGTTAGCCAGTTGAAAGAGCAGAACGCTGAAGATAAGTACAGAGAGGTTCTTGAGGAGATCCCGAGAGTACGTAAAGACTGTGGTGAGCCTCCGCTTGTTACACCTTCTTCACAGATCGTCGGAACCCAGGCTATCTTCAATGTACTTATGGGTGAAAGATACAAGATGGCTACAGGTGAGTTCAAAGATCTTTTAAGAGGTAACTATGGTCAGACTATCAAACCTATGAACCAGGAAGTTATCGATAAGGTTATTCCCGGAGAACCCAGATCTACAGCTAGAAGTGCTGAAGCAACCGGTCGTACGGAGCCTGAGCTTGAGTCCATAGAAGCTGAGATGAAACAGTACAAGCAGCAGGAAGAGGATGTTCTTTCCTATGCGCTTTTCCCTCAGGTAGCCAAGGATTACTTCGAGTATCGTGACGCTCAGCAGACAGGAGTTGATGCTGCAGCAGCAGATAAGGCAAATGGTTCTTATCCCGTATAATTATATTATGTAAATCAAAAACCCTGTCAATTTAGGTTGACAGGGTTTTTTGTTTGAATTATAATAACGTGTGTTATAAGTTAACATAAGATAAATACATTATTGGGGGATAAATATGCCAAGAACTATAACCATCACTAAAGAAAACCTTATAGATGCTTCTGTATCTCTTTTAAAACGCGAAGGACAGGCCGCACTGACAGCCAGAAAACTTGCCAAAGAAGCCGGATGTTCAACTCAGCCTATATTCAGGGCTTATCAGAACATGGAAGAGTTATATGCCGATGTTTTCGGAGTTGCTGCTAAGATATTCAGCGATCATTGTGCTTCTTATCCTAATGATTCCAATGTTCCTTTTGTTAACCTGGGACTTGCTTATATAAGTTTTGCTCAAAACAATAAAGAACTATTCAGACTTCTTTTCCTTTCTGATAACAGATATGGCAGAAGCCTTGTCGAACTTTTAAACGGGGAAACCGATTTCTTAAAAGCTCAGATCTCACTTGCCAAAGAGCAGGGGTGTAAGGATCCTCAGGGGCTTTTCATGAAAATGTGGATGCTTATTCACGGAAGTGCCTGTATGTCTCTTACAGACGATTATGATCTGGATATTTATGCAACACGTTCACTTCTCGAGGATGCTGAAAGGGTATTCGCCTGATGGAATTTAAGAAGGATTTCATAACACGGATCAATGAAAATTTTGCAAGAATGAGTAAGGGGCAAAAAGCCATTGCCTCTTATATTTATGATAATTTCGAGCAGGCAGCCTTTATGACGGCAGCCAAAATAGGGGAAGCTGTACATGTATCCGAATCGACGGTTGTCAGGTTCGCTACATTTCTTGGTTATGACGGTTATCCGGAATTTCAGCGGGATCTCGAGGGATTTATTCAGGATAAACTGTCGGCTGTATCCAAAATGAACGTAAGATATGGCAAGAGTTCCCAGTCGGATATTCTTAATATGGTCCTTGGCTCTGATATAGAGAAAATCCAGCATACCATAGAGAATCTTGATCCTGTGGCTTTTGAAACCGCTGTCGATTTTATGCTGAATGCAAAACATGTTTATATAATCGGCCTTAGAAGCTGTGAACCTCTTGCCAGATTTTTGCATTTCTATTTAAGCATGGTTAGACCCGATGTTGTTCTAATAAGCACTACTTCGGTAACTGAGATATTTGAACAAATGATCCGTATATCGGATGAAGACTGTGCAGTAGGTATCAGTTTTCCCAGATATTCCATGCGTACGCTGAAGGCACTTGAGTTTGCAAGTGACCGTAATGCCAAGGTTATAAGCATAACCGATTCGGTCTACAGCCCGCTCAACCTATACAGTTCATGCAATCTGCTGGCAAGATCCGATATGGTCTCAATAGTTGATTCTTTGGTGGCGCCTCTTAGTGTTATCAACGCTTTGGTAGTGGCATTTGTATTAAAATCTCCTGATTCTACACGTGATAATCTTAAGAATCTTGAATTTGCATGGAATAATTACCAGGTTTATCTTAATGACGAGATCAATTTTATAGGTGATGAGCCTATGTTAAATGTTCCTTTGTGGAAAACCGACATTAAATCCGATTCAGATGATGGCAATTTTGATGAAACAGGACAAACCTAAAGGATATCCGGCATGAAGGTGATCGTTGTTGGGGGTGGCGCAGCCGGTATGATGGCTGCTATAGGAGCCGCTGAATACGGTAACGAAGTAATTCTTATCGAACAAAATGAAAAACTTGGAAAGAAAATCTATATCACCGGTAAAGGCCGTTGTAATCTGACTAACAACTGCGATCCGGATTCTTTGATGAAAAATATCGTTAACAATCCCAAGTTTATGTACAGTGCATTCAATTCCTGGGATAACCGGGATACTATAAATATGATGGAAGAAGAGGGATGCCACGTCAAAGTAGAACGCGGAGACAGGGTTTTCCCCGTTTCCGACCATGCATCTGATGTGATAGCTGCACTTAAGCGCCGTTTGGACAAAAGAGGTGTTAAGATCATTCTTAACAGCAAAGTCACAGGGCTTTCCATTAAAGATGGGGCAGTAACCGGTATAAAATGTGCAAACGGAACCGGATATGACGCTGATCATGTAGTAATGGCTATCGGCGGGGCAAGTTATCCCACAACAGGATCTGACGGAAAGAGCTTTGATATGCTCATAAAGGCAGGTCATAGCATTGAACAGTTAAGACCTGCTCTTGTACCTCTTTTATGTTCCGACAACTGGATGAGAGAAGTACAGGGTCTTGCATTAAAAAATGTCTCTGTCATCCTGATGCGCGAAAGCAAAAAAATATATAATGAAACAGGAGAGATGCTTTTTACAGGAAAAGGGATAAGCGGGCCTCTCGGTCTTACCTGCAGCAGCTACTATGAAAGCGGAGACCGGGTCTATATAGACTTAAAGCCGGGTCTTGATGAGAAGAAGCTTGATGAGAGGATACAACGGGATTTTAAGAAATATAACAATAAGGATTTTTGCAATTCGTTAAATGATCTTTTGCCTAAAAGCCTTATACCGGTTGTGGTATCTTTGTCCGGCATTTTTCCCGAAAAAAAGGTCAATCAGATCACATCGGCGGAGCGTGGAAGGCTTATAAATATATTAAAACGTATGGAGATATCCGTATATAAAACCGCCGGATTTGATGAAGCAATTATCACCAGGGGAGGAGTGAATATCAAAGAGATAGATTCTTCCACCATGAAGTCCAAACTTATAAAGGGATTGTCTTTTGCCGGTGAAATGATAGATATCGATGCACTTACAGGAGGGTTTAATCTTCAGATCGCATGGTCTACCGGATATCTGGCCGGAATTTCCACTGTGATGTGATAATAAAAAAGGAGTTGTCATGAAAATAGCAATAGACGGGCCTGCGGGAGCAGGTAAAAGCACAATAGCAAAGATCGTTTCAAAAACATTGGGCTATATATATGTTGATACCGGTGCAATGTTCCGTGCGATAGGTTATCAATGTATCAATAACAACGTATCGCCTGATGACATCAAAGCCATAGAAGATAACGCAAAGCAGGCAGATGTTACCATTAAATATATAAATGACATCCAGCGGGTCTTTTTAAACGGAATTGATGTTACCGATCACCTTCGCGAAGAAGCTGTCGGAAACATGGCTTCCGCTGTTGCTGTCATTCCTGCCGTACGAGAGTCTTTGCTTGATCTTCAGCGTAAGATCGCTTCGGAAAATAACGTCGTAATGGATGGGAGAGATATAGGCACATGTGTACTTCCCGATGCGGAACTTAAAATTTATCTTACAGCGTCCAGTAAAGTCAGGGCTAAGAGACGTTTTGATGAACTTAAAGAAAAAGGAGAATCCCCTGACATTGATGTTATCGAAAAAGATATAATCGAAAGAGACCGCAAGGACATGACCAGGGATATAGCCCCGTTAAAACAGGCTGAAGATGCTATACTTATAGATTCATCATATATGACTATAGATGAAGTGGCGGATAAGATCATCTCACTCATTCCTTCATAATATTTTTGATTGGAGAAATCATGGAAATAATTACAGCAGGTTCGGCAGGATTTTGTTTTGGCGTAAAAAGAGCAGTAGATACAGTTTATGAACTTAGTTCACAGGATAAAAAGATCTATACATACGGACCTATAATACATAACGAAACCGTAATTAAAGATCTGGAGAAAAGAGGAGTAGGGATCATAAACTCTCCGGAAGAACTTTATGAACTTGATCCTAATGATACGGTAATAGTCATACGTTCACACGGAGTAAGTGAAAATATATACAATTCCATCGCCGAAGCAGGATTTGAGATCGTCGATACTACCTGCCCATTTGTTAAACGTATCCATGATGCTGTATCGGAAGCGTCAAATAACGGAGAAGAGATCCTTATACTGGGTTCTTCGGATCATCCGGAGGTTCAGGGAATAATGGGATGGTGCCACGGGCCGGTTCAGGTTATTGAAGATGCATCTGATTCTCATGATTATAAACCTTTGACAAATAAACCGATAAGGCTGGTTTCACAGACGACTTTCAACAACAAGAAATTTGAAGATATAGTTGAAATTCTTAAATTAAATAAGTATAATGTTAATGTTATGAATACTATATGTAATGCTACCCTGCAACGTCAGAACGAGGCTGAGGAACTCGC
Source organism: Lachnospiraceae bacterium (assembly GCA_024691305.1). GTDB lineage: Bacteria > Bacillota > Clostridia > Lachnospirales > Lachnospiraceae > XBB2008. The sequence goes on from JAILNS010000015.1 coordinate 262,380, forward strand.
AAGCAAGGCAGACATTATGATAGTCATAGGTGACAGGCATTCCTCTAATACTCGCAAATTATATGAGATTTGTGCAGCAAAATGTCCTGAAACTCATTTCATAGAAACACTGGATGACTTGAATTTAGAAGTACCTAAATCTGTTCGACTGGTGGGTATTACAGCGGGGGCGTCTACTCCGCAAAATCTTATTGAGGAGGTTCAAAAAGAATGGAAGAATTAACTTTTGAACAAATGTTAGACGAATCTTTTAAAACAATACACACAGGAGAGGTAGTTGAAGGTACTGTTATTGATGTTAAGCCTGAAGAAATGGTTCTCAATATCGGATACAAGTCTGACGGTATTCTGACACAGAACGAATATAGCAACGAACGCACTGATCTTACTACCGTTGCCAAAGTCGGTGACACCATGGAAGTTAAGATCATCAAGGTCAATGACGGCGAAGGTCAGGTCCTTCTTTCTTACAAGAGACTTGCTGCCGACAGAGGCAATAAGCGTATCGAAGAAGCTTATAACAATCAGGAAGTTCTTACAGCAACCGTTAATCAGGTTCTTGATGGCGGTCTTAGTGTAGTAGTAGATGAAGTACGTATCTTCATCCCCGCAAGTCTGGTTTCCGATACTTACGAAAGAGATCTTTCCAAGTATAAGGATCAGGAAATACAGTTTGTTATTACCGAGTACAATCCTCGCAGACGTCGTTATATCGGCGACAGAAGACAGCTTATAACCGCTGAGAAAGCTGAACTTCAGAAGAAACTTTTCGAGACATTAAGCGTTGGTGATATTATCGAAGGTACTGTTAAGAATGTTACCGATTTCGGTGCTTTCATAGATCTCGGCGGTGCCGACGGACTCCTTCATATCTCCGAGATGAGCTGGGGACGTATCGAGAATCCCAAGAAAGTATTCAAGCCCGGCGATCAGGTAAGAGTAGTAGTTAAGGAGATCAACGGTTCCAAGATAGCTCTCAGTCGTAAATTCGATGATGAAAATCCTTGGAAAGACGCTGAAGAAAAATATGCAATCGGTACAGTTATTACCGGCCGCGTTGCACGCATGACTGAGTTTGGTGCTTTTATAGAGCTTGAGAACGGTATAGATGCACTTCTTCATGTTTCTCAGATTTCCAGAGACCGTGTAGAAAAACCTTCGGATGTACTTAAACTCGGAGAAGAGATCACAGCCAAGGTAGTAGATTTCAATGCAGAATCTCATAAGATCTCACTTAGCATACGTGCACTTACCGCGCCTCAGACCGCTGAGGAAGATGCGGAAGAGAGTGATTCCGATGTTGTATCTGTTGATATAGATGCTGAGATCGCTAAGCAGGCTGATGACACTACAGAAGGCGGTTCCGAGGAGGAATAATTGACTAATGGCAGCATTTGATTACGAATGGTTCAAAAAAAATGTTTTCGATCTTACTAAGATAGATCTGAATGCATACAAAGAACGCCAAATGAAACGCCGTATTGACACTCTTATAGAAAGAAACGGCGTAGTTGGATATGATAAGTATGTTACACTGCTCAAGACCAATAAAGAAAAGTTTGAAGAGTTTGTAAACTACTTAACTATCAATGTATCTGAATTCTATCGTAATCCTGATCAGTGGGTATTGCTTGAAAAGGAAGTTTTTCCTCAGCTGATAGACAAATTCGGTAAAAATTTAAAGATTTGGAGTGCAGCTTGTTCCACAGGTGACGAGCCTTATTCACTTGCAATGTGTTTAAGTAAATTCATTCCGCTTAACCAGATCCATATAACAGCTACAGATATTGATAAACAGGTCATGGCCCAGGCAAAGACCGGTCTTTATGACGAGAAGAGTATCGCAGGTGTTCCTGACGAATACAAGAAGAAATACTTTACTCAGATAGGCAAATCATTTCAGATTTCTGATGAGATAAAGCGTTGTGTAACATTCCAGCAACATAATCTTTTAAAAGATAAGTATTTTGATAATTATCATTTAATCGTCTGTAGAAACGTTGTTATATACTTTACTGAAGAAGCAAAAGCCGAGATTTATAAGAAGTTTGCAAACTCACTTGTAAAAGGCGGAATTTTATTCATTGGCTCCACAGAGCAGATCGTACAGTATAAGCAATGCGGATTTGAGAGGATTACATCTTTCTTCTACAAAGTACCTGAAAACTGATCAAATAATTTGTTAAACAATAAAACCGATCACAAATGTGATCGGTTTTTTTATATATATTAGTTTTAATGATCAACCCATAGTACTTATATATCCAAGAACATGGGATGCATATTTTGAGAAGAATTCCCTGTCTTTTTTACGTTCATCGTTGATCTCTATAAATAATTCCTTGCTGTGATAACTTGTTTTGAAGAAAGGTGTAAATTCCGTATCCCATTCGGGAACAAAAACCGATTTGACGCGCGTATAACAGTTATTTGCCTGAGCCTGTGTTCTGTGATCTTTGTCTACAAAACCTGCTACGGATTTATGCAAGGCTTCATCTTCCTCGGGAAGATAGTAGTAGTCTTTATAATTTGAATAGAAATACTTAAGTTCCCCATCATAAACAGGCACTTTAAGTATGCCTTCATTGTCTTCACCCTTAAAATAACAGTCACAAGCCATATGAGTGATGGATTGAGGAAGGGACACGGGGAGTTTAAGTTTCATAACCAGTTCGGCCTTAGCTTTACCGTTCATATCACTGTATCTGTCCATACTGACCTTAGTTACGGTTATAGGAGAGTTAAACAGTTCCGAATAAGCAAGCACAGGGGTTATCTCGATCATTCCCTGAATATCATCAGAGTTATGAAGCAATAGTTTCTGCAGGGAATCTATATCAAAAAGAGTAACATATTCATGATAAACGTTGATAAGTTCGGCTCCGGACATTACATCTTTTCTGTCTATTCCTAAATATTGCTCAATAGTCTTTTGCTTGCAGTTGGGAATCTTAAGAAAATTCTTATAGGGAGCGACTCTCTTATACAAGTCTATACCGACCATTTTAATAAGAGGACAGTCATAACCGTATTTCTTGCATTTATCCTGAATATAAGGAATATCAAAATTATTACCGTTATAATGGATCAGGACTTTATATTTACGGACAGAATCCAGGAAAGTTTTAAGAATTTCGGCTTCTTCGACAGGTTTTTCCGCAAAAAACTGTTTACAGGTAAAAGTTATCCCATCAAAATAAGCACATCCGATCATATATAAAGATGTTGAAGCAGCGGAAAAGCCCGTAGTTTCAATATCCAAAAAAAGGATGTCCTCAAGAGGTGCGATCTGACTCAGATCATAATTCAGTTTTAAATCGCTAAACTGTTTTGTGACTATATTCATATTTGTATTTTCCCATAACAAATAAGGTAAGTCTATAATATCATATTATTTCAAAAAATGTTCATGTAATTATACAGTAAAGAGCTTTTGCATTATGGATATTATTTCATATTTGAGGTAGAATATTACAGACACTATTTATTAAGTTTAAAGGGGATTACACATAATGGCCAGATATACATTTACGGGTGGAATCCATCCATATGACGGCAAAGCGCTGTCTAAGGATAAACCCATTCAGGAGTATCTTCCCAAAGGTGATCTTGTCTTTCCTATGAGTCAGCACATAGGCGCTCCTGCCAAACCGGTCGTGTCAAAAGGCGATCATGTGCTAAGAGGACAAAGGATAGCGGAAGCCGGAGGATTCGTATCTGCTCACATTTATTCTACCGTTTCAGGAACTGTAAAAGCTATAGAACCAAGAAGAATAGTAACAGGAGATCTTATAGAAAGTATAATCATCGAAAATGATGATAAGTATGAAGAAGTAGATTATCCTGCATCCGTTCCTCTTGAAGACATGTCCAAAGAGGATATCATAAACTGCGTTAAAGAAGGCGGTGTAGTAGGTATGGGAGGGGCCGGATTTCCGACTCATGTTAAGTTGTCGCCAAAAGAGCCCGACAAGATAGATTACTGTATTGTTAACGGCGCAGAATGTGAGCCTTACCTTACAAGCGATTACAGGCGTATGTTAGAGGAACCCGAGAAAATCATAAGCGGCCTTAAGTGTATGCTTGCACTGTTTGATAAAGCCCGCGGGATCATCGCTATAGAGGATAACAAAAAAGACTGTATCAAACTGATAAAGAGCCTTATAAAAGACGATCCCAGGATTTATGTCAAACCGCTTAAGACAAAATATCCTCAGGGTGCTGAACGTCAGCTTATCTATGCAACTACCGGCAGAGCGATCAATTCTTCAATGCTACCCGCAGATGCAGGATGTATAGTCGATAATGTAGATACGGTGGTAGCAATACATAATGCCGTGATAAACAGGCAGCCCCTCATGGAAAGGATAGTTACCGTTACCGGTGATGCTATTGCAGAACCATGTAATTTCAAGGTTCATATCGGTACCAATTATCATGAGCTTGTGGATGCTGCGGGCGGATTTAAAGAAGAACCTGTTAAGATCATATCCGGTGGTCCAATGATGGGATTTGGAATATTTGAACTCGATGTTCCTACTACCAAAACCGCATCTGCATTATTATGTCTTACCAAAGACGATGTGTCGGCTATGGAGCCTTCTGCTTGCATAAACTGCGGACGCTGCGTAGAAGTATGTCCGGGACGTGTAATGCCTAAACTTTTGGCTGAATGTGCCGAACATTATGATAATGAGCGGTTTGTAGAACTTGGCGGTATGGAGTGCTGTGAATGCGGATGCTGCAGTTTTGTATGTCCTGCCAAGAGACCGTTAACTCAGTCGATCAAATCGATGCGTAAAATTGAACTCGCTAACAGAAAGAAGAAATAGGGGGATACCAAAATGCCTGAAAAATTAAAAGTTTCATCCAATCCCCATGTCAGATCCAAAGCCACTACCAGCCAGATAATGGCTGCTGTTGTGATCGCGCTTCTTCCTGCCACGGGATTTGGAATCTATAACTTCGGGATCAATGCACTGATCCTTATTCTTGTGTGTATCGCATCTACTGTACTTACAGAACTGCTTTTTGAACTGTTATTAAAAAAGCCGATTACTATCGGTGATTTTTCAGCAGTTGTCACAGGTCTGTTACTGGGACTTAACCTTCCGGCAACAGCACCCTGGTGGATTGCTGTTATCGGTGGTGTTTTTGCGATACTTGTCGTTAAAATGCTCTTTGGCGGGATAGGCCAGAACTTTATGAACCCTGCACTGGGAGCAAGATGTTTCCTTATCTTAAGTTTTACCAAGATAATGACCAATTTCCCCGATGTGGGAGACGGCTTATCCGGTGCTACACCTCTTGCACAGATAAAAGCCGGAAATAGCGTAAATATAATGAATATGATCACAGGACACACTTCCGGGACCATCGGCGAAACCAGCATGATAGCAATAATCGCCGGTGCATGTTTCCTGATCCTTATAGGTGTCATTGATCTTAGGATTCCGGGAAGTTATATCGTTTCATTTGTAATATTCCTGCTTATATTTGGCGGTCATGGTTTTGACGGGCCTTTTATAGCAGCACATCTTGCAGGTGGCGGACTCATGCTCGGAGCCTTTTTCATGGCTACTGACTACTCAACCCGGCCGATAACCAAATTCGGACAATACTTATTTGGTATATTTTTAGGTATTATGACCGGTATATTCAGAATTTTCGGACCTTCGGCAGAGGGCGTAAGCTATGCGATCATCATAGGTAATCTGATAGTTCCTCTTATTGAGAAGATCACCTATCCCAAAGCATTCGGGGAAGGAGGAGAGCGTATATGAAATCCATGTTAAAAGACGCACTTATCCTTTTTGTGATCACGGTAGTCGCCGGTGTTCTTTTGGGAGTTGTATATCAGATCACTAAAGAACCGATCCGGGTGCAGGAAGAACTTGCCAAATCAAATGCCTGTGCCCAGGTATTTAATGATGCGGTCAAATTCACTCCGTTGTCTGAAATAAACAGTGAAATACCGGTAGAATATAAAGTTTCCGAATACCCGGCAGAGAGTATCGGCAACTGTCTTGTAGCATATTCAGACAGTGATGAAGCTTTAGGTTATGTCATAACCGTAACAACAAGCGAAGGATACGGCGGAGATATCACTTTTATGATGGGTGTAAGAAACGACGGAACCCTAAACGGTATATCGATACTTAGTATCTCAGAGACTGCAGGGTTGGGAATGCAGGCAGAAGATGTGCTTGTTCCCCAATTTGCCGATAAGAACGTAGAGATCTTTACTTATACCAAAAACGGGTCGACCTCCGATTCCGAAGTTGATGCCATAAGCGGTGCAACTATTACAACCAACGCCATAACAAACGGCGTAAATGCCGGTTTAAGCTATTTCAGAGAATTCTTATTCGAAGAAGGAGGTGAGTGATATGTCTAAAGTAAAAGAAAGACTTGTTAACGGCATAATAAAAGAAAATCCCACCTTCGTACTGACTCTTGGAATGTGTCCCACACTTGCAGTCACTACATCGGCAATAAACGGACTTGGTATGGGACTTACCACCATGGTAGTTTTGGCTTTAAGTAATGCCATTATATCGGCTCTTCGTAAGGTGATCCCCGACAGAGTACGTATTCCTGCATTTATAGTTGTCATAGCAAGCTTTGTTACCATTATGCAGTTTTTATTACAGGGATTTATTCCGACGCTCTATGATGCCCTTGGAATATATATTCCCCTTATAGTGGTTAACTGTATAATACTCGGCCGTGCAGAAAGTTATGCCTCCAAAAATCCCGTTATTCCCTCTTTATTCGATGGTATAGGAATGGGACTAGGATTCACTTTTGCATTGACTATTATAGGTGCTGTCAGAGAGATACTCGGAGCAGGAGAGGTTTTTGGATATCACATCATGCCTGCATCCTTTGAACCTATACGTATCTTTATAATGGCACCGGGTGCTTTCTTTGTACTTGCTATGCTTACCGCAGCACAGAACAAGCTTAAAACTGTTTTTGCCGCAAAAGGTAAAGACGTATCAAAAGTCGGTTCAGGCTGCAGTGCAGATGCCGATTGTTCTTCCTGCTCAGAATCTGCCGCATGTGCTCATAAGTTCATAGATACTGATGCAGTTCCCGGAGAATCACTTGAAGAAGGCGCTAAGCGCAGAGAAGAAGAAATAAAACAAAATAAATCCGAAGCTGAAGATATATCAGCAGATGGTACAGATTCCGAAGATACGGATTCAGATGATGCTGATGTAGAGTATATAGACATAGATGATCTGGGTACAGATGAGGAGGGTAAATGATGGTTAAAGAATTATTGATTCTCCTGGTAGGTTCATCACTGGTAAGTAATGTAGTATTAAGTCAGTTTTTGGGGCTTTGTCCTTTCCTGGGTGTTTCAAAAAGCACCAAGACAGCTGCAGGAATGGGCGTCGCAGTTATATTCGTTATAACTCTTGCATCAGTCGTTGCAGGTGCTATATATACTTATATTCTGACACCCTTGGATGTAACCTATTTACAAACGATAGTTTTTATACTTGTAATTGCAGCCCTGGTTCAGTTTGTAGAGATGGTATTAAAAAAATTCATACCTTCCCTCTATCAGGCTCTTGGTGTATATTTACCGCTTATTACCACCAACTGTGCCGTTTTGGGAGTTGCTCTTACGAATGTACAGAAACAGTACGGTATCTTATACAGTACAGTAAACGGATTTGCCACTGCCGTAGGATTTACGATAGCGATCGTGGTTTTGGCCGGCCTTAGGGAAAAGATGGCATACAATGACATTCCCGAATCTTTCAAAGGAATGCCTATAGTATTACTTACAGCAGGACTTATGGCCATTGCTTTTTGTGGTTTTTCAGGCTTACTTTAAGAGCGTATCAATATAAGATTTTTGATGGGAGATAGCATTTTATGGCTACAGGGATTATAACAGCAACCGTACTTGTCGGTGTAACGGGTTTAATAATAGGGCTTTTGCTTGGGATTGCATCTATCAAGTTCAAGGTAGAAGTTGATGAAAAAGAAGAAGCAGTGCTTGCAGCACTTCCGGGAAATAACTGTGGTGGATGCGGTTATCCGGGGTGTTCCGGTCTTGCACACGCCATAGCACAGGGTGAAGCAAAGGTTAATCAATGCCCGGTCGGCGGAGAGCCTGTCGGTAATAAGATTGCCGAGATCATGGGAGTAACTGCCGATGCAAGTGTAAAACAGGTGGCATTTGTGCATTGTCAGGGTGACTGTGATAAAACAAGAACAGATTACGATTACAGCGGCGTAGAAGATTGCCGAATGCTTTCATTTGTTCCAAACGGAGGTCCAAAATCCTGTAATTACGGTTGTCTTGGATTCGGTTCTTGCGTAGAAGTATGTCCTTTTGATGCTATACATGTGATCAACGGAGTTGCTGTAGTAGATAAGGATAAATGTAAGGCATGCGGAAAGTGCGTTGAGGTTTGTCCTAAAAACTTGATCTCACTGGAACCTTATGATGCGGAATATATAGTGGCATGTAAATCCAGGGAAAAAGGCCCCGTTGTTATGAAAGCCTGCGATATAGGCTGTATAGGCTGTACCTTATGTATGAAGAACTGTCCGAGCGAAGCCATAACCATGGATGGTCCACTCGCAGTTATCGATCAGGACAAATGTACACACTGCGGCACATGTATTGAAAAATGTCCTAAAAAGGCTATTGTAAAAGTATAAGGCAGCATAATTTAACAAATTTTTGAAAAAATCTTAAAATATTGAGCAACTTGGTCAATATTATGTTATTATAGAAATAGTCGGTTGGTTTACATATCTCGACTATTTCTTTATTTAGTTTATTTTTTACCTTAAAATGACGATATAAAATATGTAGTTTCGATCATTCAAGGATAAGGATATGAGAGCGAAGAGAAGACAAGACAGTTTACCTATTATATTTGCGATAGCAGTCATGGCCATTTTGGTTATAGGCTTTATCAGTATACATGTTTTTGCCGGTAATGCTTATACTGTAACTTTTAATGGTAATGACGGCAACTGGGATAATGCATCTGAAACTTATGAAGTATTATATCCATATGACTCCGAAGGACAATCAATAAGCATTACTGCGCCCGATTCAGTGCCCAATTATCCCGGATATACTTTATCCGGATGGTATAATGACCCCGGTTGCACAGAAATGTTTGATTTTTCAACGGATACTATATCATCAGATTCAGTTCTTTATGCAGGATGGGAGGAAGTTATTCCTGCAACTACTCCGATCATAACTAATGAATCTTCATACAGTTATTCACTTGAATACGGAGATTCGTTGGATTTAAAAGTTACTGTTGAAGATATTAACGATCATAGCATTTCATACCAATGGAGATCTTGTACTTCAGAGCCTGATGATTCATCAAGTTGGAGTGATATTTCCGGAGCCACATCATATACATATTCAATTGATACCTCATCTCTGGGAACTTCGTACTATTACTGTGTTGTAACATCAACTCGCACAGATAACAACGAAACCGCTAGTACAAATAGTTATTATACAACTGTAACAGTTTCAAAACGTAAGGTTACGGTTTCGGGTATTACTGCAGAAAACAGAGTTTATGATGAAGACAACATTAATGCCGATTTAGATTTTAGCAATGTGATTATATCAAATGTATTAGAGGAAGATACTGATTATTTGACCGTTGAAGGTACAGGAACTTTTGCTGACGATGCAATGGGACTTAACAAGACCGTAACAATATCCGATTTGACCTTAACCGGAACAAGCAGTGCTAACTATACTTTAGACACAACTAACAGTCAAACTACTACAACCGCAAGCATTACCGGTGGAACCGTTACTCCAACTTTGACCTTGGATCCGACAAAGACTTATACTTATAATGGTTACAGTATAACCCCCGACTATACAGTAAAATTGAGTGGCGAAACTTTCCCAGCAACAAATTATAATGTTACTTTGACCAATAACATTAATGCAGGAACTGCAACCATTACGATTGAGGAGTCAGATAGTTCTTTATATGACTTTGAGGATCTGACAGCCAATTTTACTATAGGAAAAGCAACATTATCAGCTGCGAATGTAACTGTTGGTTCAATGACCTATAATGGCAGTTCACAAAATGCATCAGTTACTGTAAGGTTTGGAACATCCACTCATGAATTAAGTTACTATACTATCACAGGTACTACCTCGGGAACCAGTGCAGGTTCGTATACTTTAACAGTTGCAGCCAAGGAAACAAATCCCAATGTGACCGGTTCTATTACCAAAACATATTCCATTTCCAAGAAACCCGTTACGGTTAGTGGTATTACTGCCTCAGATAAAACATATGATGGGACTACAAATGCTACTGTAAATTATTCAAATGCTTCAATAACAGGAAAGGTAAGTGGTGACAGTTTAACTGTCAGTGCTGCTAATGGTGCTTTTATAAGCAAAAATGCCGGCAGTAATGTTGAAGTTACAATTTCAGGCATTACATTAGAGGGTACCAGTTTAGCCAACTATACCTTGGATGAGACCGGTTCTCAAAATAAAACAAATGCTACAATATCTAAATTATCAATGACTCCCATTGTTTCTATAAGTCCCTCAACTTATAAATATACCGGTTCTGCGATAACACCTACATATACCGTAAAATATAACGGTTCTACACTTGATACAAGTGAATATACAGTTTCCGTATCTGATAATAATGCTCCGGGTACAGGTAATTTAACTGTAACCTGTACAGGAACAGGTAATTATCTTTTTGATCCTGTTACAAAAGAATTTACAATTTCACAAATGACTACTCATACAAGCAAGCCTTCAACTAAGTTGACTGCTTCAACAACTGCTACTACCTTAAGTGATGTTCCTTTAGGCGTAACCGGCTGGGAATGGGAAGACCCTTCAACCGCACTCCCTACAGCTACTACAAAAGCGCAAACATTAAAAGCAACGGCCGTATATACAGCTGCTGATGCTTCATATTATAAGGATTCTGCCAATACGATGACTATTACAGTAACTATTCCAAAGTCATCCACAACCACCACAAAAACAAGTACTTCAGCTAAATCGAGTAGTTCGGCTAAATCCAGTACTACATTATCAAAAACAACGACCTCAAGTAAAACATCTACTTCCGGTAAAACTACATCAAGTTCCGGAACTTCCGGTAAAACCACATCAAGTTCTGGTTCTACCGGTTCAAGAACCACGTCTGGTTCCGGTTCTTCAAGTCTTAGGACTTCATCCTCACTTGGTTTAGGATCCGGTTCATCAAATACGGAAGCACAGCCTCCGTTTATTGAAGGTGCTCCGGATATAAGTGGTTGGGATGCGATAGAACTCAGGCTTTCGGGAACTGCAGAAGGAGATTCACTTCCCGTTTATATGAATGGAACTAACCAGCTTCCTTCAGAATTATTAAACAGCTTAAAAGGAAAGAATATCACGTTAGTTCTTGATATGGGTAACAGCATTAAATGGAATATAAACGGTATGTGCATACCGAGTGATATAAATTCCGATATTGATTTTTCTCTTTTAACTAATACAAACGGTGTTCCTGCAGAACTTGTCAATATGATATCCTCTACGGATTATAATATGCAATTATCACTTGGACATGACGGTGACTATGGCTGTGCACCGATATTGACACTTAATTTGGGAACAAATAATGCAGGGCTGTATGCTAATCTTTTCTATTTCAATACCGCAAGCAACTCTCTTGAATATGAAACTGCAGACCAGATCAGCGAAGACGGGACTGCATCCCTTGCATTTACGCATGCTTCAGACTATGTTATCGTAGTTGATAAGGAAATACTTGCTAATGTTTCAGTACACCTTGATATGCCTGAGGAGGATACAGCTACTGCGGATGCTGATACCGGATCGAACGAAGTTGCGACCTCAATTACCGATCCTGACGGTGTTCAGGCCTATGTACAGAAGCAGGAGATAGCTGAAAACAATGTTCCCAGAAGTCAGGCTGTCGCAAGACGTATAGTAGCTCCCGAAGTCAAAGCCGGTGTGAAGATTTTCTGGATCAGTTTATTTATTATTGCATTACTACTTGGTTTACTTACATTTTTATTAATGAACAGAAGAGACCTTAAGGCATATGCATCTGCAAGAAAATCAAAAAAAGCACTTGCAAAGACCACTAATAAAGTTGCCGTATCAAATACCCGAAAGAACAAAGGAAGCAAGAAGTATACGAAATATTTGTGATCTCTTTCAGGATCATATAAGATATATAGAGCTAATGATTGATTAATACGGAGGAAGCAAAAATGGATGTTGATGTAAAAGCAATGGTTGAGAAGGTTATCGATAAAGCCAAAAGTGATCCTAAGTTTAGGGAAGAGTTACAGAAGGATCCCGAAAAAGCAGTAGAATCCGTTATCGGAATAGATATTCCTGACGGATCACTCGATAAGGTTCTCGAAGGTCTTAAAGACGGAGATTCCTTAGAGAAGTTAGGAAAAGTATCAGGAATCCTTAATATGTTCAAGAAATAATCCATATTTACAGGTTATAAATGAATTGACAGTACCGTCGCAATCTGCGGCGGTATTTTTTCTACAAAATATGATTAATGTATAGTATTATAATAAGTGTAACGTAAAACCTACACTTGTTATGTTTTTAAGGAGAATGATATGATCGATGTTAAAGGACGCTGGGCCCTGATCACGGGAGCAGCAAGAGGCATAGGACATGGTGCAGCCGTATTTATGGCAAAACAGGGATGCAATCTGGTACTTCAGGGAAGAACCAAAGAACATTGTGAAAAGACACTGGAAGAAGTTAAAGCTTTGGGTGTTGATGCATATGCAGTAGGTGCCGAATTCACAGATCTTTCTCAGGTTGAAGCAATGCTTAATGAGATTGACAAGAAAGGTACTCCTATTGATATAATCCTCAATAATGCAGGTATTCAGGTTGCTTATCGTACAGAATATTTAAAGACTCCTCCCAAGGATTATGAGGACAGTTTTAAAATCAATACGATAGCCCCTATGATGATCGTATATCATTTTTTACCTAAAATGGAAGAACGGGGCTTCGGACGCATCGTAAATACAACAAGCGGTATCAGACTCGAACCTGAACAGGCCGGATATTCCGCATCCAAGGCTGCACTTGATAAAGTAACTATGGATCTTGCATCTAAATATAACGGTACCGATATATGCATAAATATTACGGATCCAGGCTGGTGTCGGACAGATCTGGGCGGACCTAAGGCACCTAACGCTCCCGAAAGTTCTCTTCCCGGAGTAGTCGTAGGTGCATTTATTAATGATAAAAAATCCGGAAGGAACTTTTCAGCAGGTCATTTTTATGATATGACACTTGAAGAAGCAGTAAAAAAAGCCGAGGATAACTTCCCTGTTTATACAGGTTCTATCGGTTTATGATATTTAGATGTATCGGAGGTATTATATGTCTGAACAAATCTATAAGATCCATATGGGTAAAGCAAGACTGGCTCTCGATCTTTCAGACGGAAGCGAGAGAGGAGAATATGTAGATCAGGATTATATCCTGCATACTCTCGGACGCCCTCACCGAAATATCAACCTGATGTATACATATTATCCGAAAGATGAACAATGGCCGGCACGTATTTCTGAAGCCTGTAAGGATATGGAGGTCAATTTTGCCTGGGATTATCCTTATGATGATTATTTCCCTTACGGAGCCGGAGATGAGCCTTTTAAGAGCATGAAAGATGTACGTCGCCACGGTCAGGACGTAACTCTTACCATAACGATAGACTGTTCTTTGGATGATGACACCTTAAGAGCATTTGCCAGGGATCTTAGGCCATATGGCCGCATGAGGCTTCGCATCAATCATGAATGCTGCGGAGACTGGTTTACTCATAATAAACGTTTTTCTTATAAGGAGATCGCGGATTTCTTTGTTAGATTTACAGCTATCATAAAAGAGGAAGCACCTAACGTTAAAGTTATATTTTGTGCAGGATTTGCAGAAGAAGATGGCGGAAAAGTCGCTTGTGAAGATGTTTTTATAGAAGCCTACAAAGCCGCAGATGTATGGAGTGCAGACAGATATCTGGCTCTTAACTACGGCTGGCCTTATGATGTATCTGAAAAAGACGATGGCGGAAGGCATACATTTACGCCAACCGAAACATGTTTTAATCATTGTAAGTACACATCCGCAAGATTAAAAGCCATAACCGGACAGGATAAGCCTTTTGTGATGAGCGAATTAAATGCAGATGGCGATGTGGTAGGTCCTATGCACCAGGGGGAAGTCGTAAAGAGATTTACTGACCGATTGAAGGCAGATGGCGGCGACTGGTTTGAAGCTTATACTTTTTATCAGTTCAGGGACCGCGGGCGTCTTGGGCTTGAGATCGAAGACCCAAATAATCCCAATGCCGGAATAGCACAGCCTATTTTAAAAGAATACAAGGATATCCTAAATGATCCTTACTGTATGCCTAAAATGGACATAGGAGAGACCGTTAAGCTTCCCTTTACGTTCAGATGGGGTGGTTCCGAAGATGCAGACGGACTTGGGATGAAGATACGTTTTGATAAGAATCCCGAGTTTTGTGAAATGAACTTCGAAGAAAACCTTTCTCTTATGATAGAATTTAACGGGCATTGGTTTTATAAGTCGCCTGAGACCAAATTCGTTGATCTTATGCCTGCATTCTTTGAAAATCCGATAGAGGATGGTACAGAACTTGAGCTTAAGTTATTTGCAACACCTGCAGAAGGCATAAATCCCGATAACGGAAAAGATGACTGGGCGATCAATTACTATGCTACAATGACCAAAATACCGGATATACGTATTCGTTATGAGCCTGTAAGCATCGTAGATTAAGGATCAATTTACTGACTTCATGGATTATTTTTTTACATATTCCGATAAACTCCCGGAAGGTTCGGGATATGAACTGTTTGGAAAAGAGCATACTTCGATCATGATCATATGTATCATCATGGTCGCGGTATGCTTATTTGTATATTCACGAAGCATAGAGGGCATAAAAAGAAGACTCCGAAGGATCATTGCCTTAATACCGGTGTTACTCATATTTTTGCGGCTTATATATGTCATATGTGCAGGCGCTGCCGTTATATATGAATTACCGCTTCATCTATGCAGTATAGCAGGGATGGTATGCTTTATATACGAATATACCGGTAACAGCTTGCCTTCGGGCATCAGGGCAACTTTATCACAGGCGCTTTTGTCGCTGTGTCTTCCCGGTGCTTTAATGGCCCTTATCTTTACAGACGGTACGGTATATCCGGTAATTCATTTCATAACTATTCAGAGCACATTGTTTCATGTATTCATTGTGATCTATATAATCATCACCATAAAAGACCATGATGTTTATCCCAGTGTTAAAGAAGCTTACCGCAATATCATTTTTCTCTTATGTATAGTTCCTTTTGTATATATATTTGATAAGCTATTTAAAGCAAATTATATGTTTTTAATGAACCCATCCAAAGGATCACCATTATCATGGGCATACACTCACGGTCGTTTTTTCTATCTGTTTATCTATGGATTTATCGTTATTATCGTGATATATCTGATCAATCTTATCGGAGAATACATATTACGTTATAAAAACCAACAGTAATTGTCCTCATATTTTCCGTTTTAGGTAAATTAACCCCCTCTATTTTACTGTAATATACGTTTATTCAAATAGCAGCAGAGTGTATTCTAATATCATAAAGAAGGATAACAGACAACATATACTTTATATGACCGATATCACAGGTCAGGAAAGGAGTCGGATATGTTATCAATGATATTTGCTTTTGCACTTATATGGGCTATATGGAAGATCACGGTCCTTGGGATAAAACTAACATGGGGAGTAATGAAGTTTTTCTTCTCGATCGTATTGTTCCCGTTAGTGATAATAGGAATATTTATCGCAGGACTGACATACATCGCTTTACCGGTCATCATAATAGCCGGAATAATCGCATTAATAGCAGGTAAGACCTCGGTAGTTTAAATAACCCCCTTCTTAATCTCCATTTTTCAAGGCAGGCCGGATTTTCCGGCCTGTTCCTTTTATATAAATCATTAAATATTTACTCATACTTAATAGATATTTTTCCCGTTCATGTTAAAATAGATAGAAACATCAAATCAAAAGAGGACATGCAGGAATGAAATACGGAGAAAGTGTTTTTGATATCGGATATCTTGCTTTTGCGATCATATCCGGATGTATTATCTTAAAAACGAACAACAATAAAGCGGCTAAACTGATGGGAATTGCTGTTTTGATACTTGGAATAGGAGATTCTTTTCATCTAATCCCAAGGGTTCTCAATTATTTTACCGATCTTGATATGAATGCCGCTTTGGGAATAGGCAAACTGATAACCAGCCTTACAATGACTGCGTTCTATTATATTTTATACAGGATATGGCTGATCCTGTATGACCGGAATGAAAACAAAAATCTTACTCTTATTGTATATATACTTATAATCGCAAGGATAGCATTATGTCTGTTCCCTCAAAATCGTTGGATAACCAATGAAGGATCTGTATTATGGGGGATATTAAGAAATATTCCGTTTATGATCCTTGGCGGGATAGTCTGCTATCTGTATTTTTCCGAAAGGATGCAGATCGATAAATTCAAATATTTATGGCTGTATATTCTGTTGTCTTTTTTGTTCTATATTCCCGTTGCATTTTTTGCAAGCATCATCCCTATGTTCGGAATGCTGATGCTGCCTAAGACTATATGCTATATCCTGATGATATATGCTTTTTTGAAATATACTAAACAGGACAGGTTATCCGATGTTAAACGAATTTAAATACTTATATGAAACGCATTTACATACTTCTGAAAGCAGTGCATGCGGACATGATACCGCAGAAGATATGGTAAAAGCCTGCAAGGAATACGGTTATACAGGAATATTCGTAACAGACCATGCCTGGGGAGGAAATACTGCTGTAGACAGGAGCCTTCCATGGAGAGAGTGGGTAAGGCTGTTTGCACTCGGGTATGAGCACGCCAGGGAAATTGGGGATAAGATCGGCTTAGATGTCTGGTTTGGATATGAATCAGGATATAACGGAACTGAGTTTCTGATATATGGTATAACTCCCGAATGGATGGCAGACCATAGTGAACTTCATGATGCACCGATATCCGAACAGATAAAGATCATACATTCCGGAGGTGGGATAGTAGTACAGGCTCACCCCTACAGAGAAGAAGACTATATCCCGCAAATACGTGTATTTCCTGAGTATTCCGATGCTATAGAAGGGATAAATGCAACACATACGAGTCCTATTAGCAAGGCCCACAAAAGTGATGTATGGAATGAACAGGCCATCAAACTAGCGCAGGACAACAATAAGCCGATAACTGCAGGCTCAGATATACATTCAACAACCCTTTTTGGGGGCGGGATCATGACGAAACGTAAATTAAACGGCCCAAAAGATTATATCGACCTGATAATGGGAGATGAAATGTATCTTATTACAGACGGTGTTATTGTTTTGGACAGATACGGAAATCAGATTCAGGGAGTTTAAATGAATACAGATGCGGTATGTAATGTCTGTCCTCATCATTGCAGATTACAGGAAGGCGCTTACGGGATATGTCATGCAAGAAAAAATGTGGATGGCAGGATAATAAGTGATAATTACGGCTTACTGACATCGATAATGTTAGATCCGATAGAGAAAAAGCCATTATCTTTTTTTCATCCCGGTAGTTTTATATTATCCGTCGGGAGTTACGGCTGCAATCTGTCATGCCCGTTTTGCCAAAACTATGAGATCGCAACCGCTACAAAAGAAGATATGGACAGGTTATATGAAGTTTCACCGAAAAACCTGTGTGATATTGCACTTAAAGCCTGTCCTGACGGAAATATAGGGGTAGCTTATACATATAATGAAGCTTTGATAAGTTACGAATATGTAAGAGACTGTGCTAAACTTATTCATGAAGCCGGTATGCTTAACGTTCTTGTCACAAACGGTACTGCAACCGTCGAAGTTCTGGAGGAACTTCTGCCTTATATCGATGCAATGAATATCGATCTTAAATGCTTTGATGCCACTACATATAAGATGCTTGGCGGAGATTTTGAAACCGTTAAGAGTTTTATCATAAGAGCTGTCAAAAATTGCCATGTCGAACTCACAACCCTCATCGTGCCGGCTTTAAATGATTCTTTGGATAAAATGGAAGAGGAGTCTGAATGGATCGCTGATATTGATCCTGATATACCTTTACATATAACCAGATATTTTCCGCGTTATAAAATGCATGAGATGCCTACAGATATCACTCTTTTATATAAACTTAAAAATATCGCAGAAGCTCATTTAAACCGTGTTTTATTGGGAAATATATGATTTTTTGCCATTTTATAAGTATCTGCGTATAAAGATATGAAAGTTATTTATATTCTCTGATCAGGAGGAGAAAAATCATGCCAAATGATAAAGATCATTTTATGACTAAAGAAAACCACGGAATAATTCCGGCACCTACACTGGTTTATAACGATACACAATAAAGACAGCAAAGCTAAAAACTGGCTTGGACGTGAAAAAGGCGACTCCGAGTCAATGACTCTGATCAAAAACAAAATGTCGGATATTACCGATTCTCTTATGGGAGAGATGAGTGAGGATATCGGTGCTTTTAGGGAACAACTGCTTGATATGGTCTCAAAATATGATGAACTCATCGGATATTGTGATAACTACATCGGAAAACTTGGTAAAGGTCGTAAATCTCTTGTAAAGAAAGTACGTAAACTTGCTATCAAGGAGAGAAAATGTTTTGCAAATCTAGGTTCAAATCTGTTCCCGAAGAGTTCCTGGCTGAAGACTCCAAAAATGTGGATTCCAAAAAAGAGAAGGCGAGAGAGCGGTATATCTGGTATCTGATAATGCAAGACAGACCTGATCTTATGGCTGCTTATTCAAGATATGTTACCTTAAAGAACAGATTAAATACACAACAGTTGACGATGAGAAAGTTGAAATTGATGATTTTACGGATTTACTGGGGTGGCTTAACGAAAAGCAGCCTTATCTTGATTCATCTTTTTCAATGAAAAATCTTAATAGAGACAAAATACAACATATATATGATGAAAGCATTGATAAACACGCCGAATCCATGGGCAATTTGCTTAAAAATATCGGAATCGAAGAATAATAAATAATAGAGGATAACCGTTATGTTCAGACCAATGAGAAGATTCAAACAGCAGATCGATGAAGCAGAATGTATAGAAATACTTAAATCAACCAAAAGAGGGGTTTTATCTCTGATCGGAGATGACGGTTATCCATATGGTGTCCCAATAGATCACTGGTACTGCGAAGATGATGGGAATATCTATTTTCACGGGGCCAGGGAGGGACATAAAACAGATGCCATAAAGAAATGCAATAAAGCAAGTTTTTGTGTATATGATGAGGGATATGTAAATCCCGGAGAATGGGCACTAAATATCAAGAGTGTGATAGTGTTCGGCAAGATGGAATTTGTCACTGATGAGGAACTTTCGGTCAAAATCTGCAGCGAGCTTGTATATAAATTCACCGACGATCAGGAATATCTTCAAAAAGAATTAAAAAGTTCTCTGTCACATGTTTTATGTCTTAAGTTTATTCCGGAATACATGACCGGAAAACTTGTTAACGAATCCTGAAATAATAATTTGGTATTACGTGTTAAAATAATTGCCCCAAAAAATTTCTCGGAGAGTAGTATTTACCGATTTATATCTATCGGATAAATATCAGTTTTTCCGATAGTTATATCTATAATTAGTAGGAAGAGTGGTTTTACGCCTCAATATATGGTATATTATTAATAAGCGTTTTTCTTCTATATGAAAGGCATTTTTATTATATGGGTAAGGATTCCGAATATTATAAAAACAAATCTCGTTCCGCTAAAATTAAACTTCAGGAACTTATGCAGGACCTTCCTCAGGCTGCACGTGATTTTATATATGATAAACAGATCTCGTCACAGCCAAGTACACTTGTTGCATATTGTTATGACCTCTTAATGTTTTTTCGATTTTTGAAGGACCGTAACCCATATTTCTCCAATATGGAGATCTCAAAAATCAATATAGACAATCTTGCAAATCTGTCCAGTGAAGACATCGTTGAGTATCAGCGTTATCTTGAATTCAATGTAGTCGGCGAACAACACGAAAACGGCAAAAAAGCCATTGCACGTAAAATGAGTCCTTTGCGCGGAATGTTCCGTTATCAGTATGAACATGGATATATCGACCATGATCCGATGATCCTGGTCAAACTACCTCGTATAAAAAAGGATAAAAACATTGTACGTATGGATAATTATGAGGTTCGTGCCGTTTTGGGTGCCATTGAACACGGAAATTCCCAAATGTCCGACAGGCAGCTTAAATACTGTACAAAGACGCGCGAACGTGATCTGGCGATACTAACGCTTATGTTAAATACAGGGATCCGTGTCTCCGAATGTGCCGGTTTGGATGTTGGTGACGTTGATCTGATTGTGAATTCTTTAACAATAGTGAGAAAGGGCGGGGCGCAGGATATTGTTTACTTCGGTGATGAGGTAAATAATGCTTTAAAGACCTATATTGACGGTGAAAGAACCACGATAATTCCCGAAAAAGGCTCAGAAAACGCACTCTTCCTCTCCCTTCAGAAAAAAAGGATCAGTATAGATGCAATAGAGAATCTCGTTAAGAAATATGCAAAAATGGTTGTTCCAAATAAAAAAATCACGCCTCATAAGCTCAGAAGTACATACGGTACTGCCCTCTATCGTGAAACAGGCGATATAAGGCTTGTTGCTGACGTTTTAGGCCATGAAAACGTAAACACGACCGTCAATTACTATGCTGCAATAGATGATGAGCATAAGCGACTGGCGGCCGGTGCTGTTGATTTTAAAAAGGATAATAAAACATAAATACAGATCCGATTATCTGTTTTCGTAATCTTCTACAAACTGGGCAATAAATTTAACTGTTCCTTCGATACCTAAAACCGAACTGTTAACAGTCATATCATAAGTTGTGGCATGTCCCCATTTTGATGAAGCATAATAATTATAATAACTCTGTCTTTGCTTGTCTTTCTTGTTCATAAATTCTCTGGCTTTTGCTTCGCTTGTTATTTCCGAATGCCGCTCTAAAATACGTTTGATCTTGCATTCTTCATTAGCACAAATGAACAGATTTATCACATTATCATAATCTGCAAGTGCATAATCGGCACATCTGCCTACCAGTACGCAGGGACCCTCATCGGCGATCTTTTTGATGGTATCAAACTGTGCAAGGAATATCTTATGGCTTATGGGCATATCTATAAAAGATGATGAATTATAGCCAAATGAATAGGTATCCATTACAAGATTATATAAAAACGAATTGGTGGGCCTTTCATCGTTATTTTCAATTATCTCTTTACAAAATCCAGAATCTTTAGCCACTCTGGTAATAAGTTCTTTATCGTAATAAGGAATGCCAAAATACTCAGCGAGTTTTTCACCTATTTCACGTCCTCCGGAACCAAATTGACGACCTATTGTAATAACAGTTTTCATATCGATCACCTCTCAATCCCTAAATATATTCATAAGTTTGTCGTAATAATCGGGCAAAGGAGCTTTAAACTCCATATATTCACCGGTGGTTGGATGTATAAATCCTATGATATAAGCATGCAGACATTGTCCGTCAAGCTTCATGGGAGCTTTTAACCCAAGATCATGTCCATACAAAGGATCACCTAAAACCGGATGATGAATATGATCCGTATGAACCCTTATCTGATGAGTTCTTCCGGTTTCCAAAACACAGGCAACTTCAGTAAAATGATCAAATCTGTTAAGGACCTTTATATGGGTGACGGCTTTTTTGCCGTGCATATCATCACAAACTGCCTGACGCTTCCTGTCATGCGGATCACGGCCTATAAATCCTGAAACGGTAATTTCATCCGTATCGATAACTCCACAGCATATAGCACGATATTCGCGTTTGATACTATGTTCTTTTAACTGGTCTGCGATACTTATATGAGCCTTATCATTCTTACATATTATCAAAGAACCTGTAGTATCTTTATCGATCCTGTGAACAATACCTGGGCGCATAAACCCGTTTATACCGGATAATGAGTCCTTACAATGATATAATAACGCATTTACCAGGGTATCGTCCATATGCCCTGCAGAAGGATGTACTACCATACCTTTGGGCTTATTAACGACGATAAGATCATCATCCTCATAAAGGATATCAAGAGGATGATCCCAGGGAATGATGTCAGGAATCTCACTTTCAGGAACAAGCATGGTAATATGCTGACCGGAACTGACCTTATATGAATTTTTATTTACAGTAAGATCATCGGCATGGATATTACCGTCCGAAATGAGCTTTTGGATATAACTTCTTGAAAAATCCGGAAATGTATCTGCAACCCATTTATCGATACGTAGTCCGTCGCATTCATCGTCGACAATATCCTTATATACTTTATTCTCCATTACTGTCATTTTCCGTATCTGTTGTAGATTTATCGACTGAATTATCGGTATTTATTTGCTTAGTATCTGATTCCTGCTTAACCTTTTCTTCTGTTTTTGTTGTAACAGACTCCTCTTTCTTTTCAGAATTTATATCGTCATTGACTGATTCAGTCGATATGCCACTTTGTTGACCGGATTGGTCATATCTGTTTTTATTATCTTCAAATGTTCTGTATCCGGAAGTTCTGAAACTTAAGAATCTAAGGTCATCATCTTTGTATGCGAACAGCAACACAAGAACTAAAACAAATGTTGCACACGTCACATATATATCCGCAACATTGAATATCGGGAAGTTTATGATCTTTATATAGATAAAATCCACAACATAATTGAGTTTTATCCTGTCGATCATATTTCCTATGGCTCCGGAAGCTATGAATGTGAGCAAAATATGCAATATGATATATTTACGTTTTGCAGGGGCTTTGATCAGAACATAAGCTATACATCCCAGGATTATCACGGCCACAAAGATAAAGAATATCTTCTGATTTTGCATCATCCCGAAAGCCGCTCCTCTATTTTCAAGATAATTCAGTTCAAGTACACCTGAGATGACAGGTATCGCACTTTTATCTTTTAGAGTAACTACTGCCAGAGCCTTGGTATACTGATCTGCAATGATCAATATTATCATAAATACAATATCAATTATAAGATTAGGAACAGTTCTCTTGGTCATCAGTCTTCCTCATTCCAGATTATTTCATTTACGGCATCTAATATATCCTTGTCGGTAACTGTTTCATCTATGATCGCAGATCCGATACGATTTAAAAGGATAAATCTGATCTTGTCACCATTCATTTTTTTATCGGATTTGGTAAGATTTAGTATTTCTTCGGGATCGATATCATCAACAGTTATAGGAAGATTAAAAGGAACGAACATATCACGTATCTCATAGAATTCTTCCATGGATATAAGTTTATGATGCCATGATATAAATGCAGCCGCTACACATCCAAGTGCCACACATTCACCGTGCAGCATTTTAAAATTACGTGATTTTTCTATGGCATGCCCTATGGTATGACCAAAATTAAGCAATGCTCTTTCACCTTTTTCCGTTGCATCGTTATCTACAACCTTACCTTTGATAAGACAGTTATTATAGACCATTACCTTTAGGGTTTCGTAGTCACGCTCGCATATTTCATACATCTTATCTATAAGCCATGAGTAAAACTTATCATCTTTGATAAGTCCGTGTTTCATGACTTCTGCAAAACCTGAAAAATACTGTCTGTCATCGAGTGTATCAAGGGTTTTTAGATTCATATAAACAAGACGCGGATTCTTAAAAGCACCTACCATATTTTTATATCCGTCGAAATCCACACCGGTTTTACCGCCGACAGATGAATCACATTGTGAAAGTAATGTGGTCGGAATCTGTATAAAATCAATACCGCGCATATAAGTTGCAGCAACAAAACCGCACATATCTCCGATAACGCCTCCACCAAGCGCAGCGATCATGTCATGCCTGTCATACCCATTTTCGATCAGGTGGGTATAAACGGTCTTAACAACATCAAGAGTCTTATTTTCTTCTCCTGCAGGTATTTCACAGACAGTCACGGTATCAAATTTATCCGCAAGCAGTTCTCTGACTTTATCCGAATATAACGGACTGACATTGGAATCTGTCATTATACATATTCTTTTGTATTTTTCGTTTAATGCTATGATCTCATCCGAAAGTAAGTCGAATGAATCCGAATAAACAATATCATAGACAGGTTCCCCGGACTTTTGTATTGTAAGTCTGTCATCTTTTACGTATTTAACCATATTTATATTCCTATTTTCAAATAAAGCCTTCCCGATAAAGGGAAGGCCGTATTTATCGAAACTGTATCATTGTATTATTTTCTGCTGATCTCTACATCAAGAGTACCTGTTACAAGATCCTGGAAATCTCCCGATACATCAACACTGGGTGGCGTTAAGATAAATATGTAATGAGATATCTTTTGAAGAGTACCATCCATTGCATAACATGATCCGGATGCAAAGTCTATGATCCTTTGAGCTATATCGGTATTTAAACCTTCCATATTAAGGACTACGGTACGATTGGCAAGAAGCGTATCAGTTATCTCTCTTGCATCCTCAAACATGGTAGGCTTGACTACACATACTTCCATTCCGTTGCCCATAGTCTTTTTGTTACCCCTGGATATTCTTGCAACTCTTTTTGCTATAGGTTCGGAATCCGCATCATCCGATGATTTAGAACTCGAAGATTTCTTAAATAAAGGTTCGGACTCTTCCATATATTCTTCTTCATCGTCGTAGAATTCATCATCCCCATCGATTTGAAAAATACCTTTCATTTTATCCCTGACTGACATTTTAATAATCCTCCGATCAAATATAGTTCCTGGCCCCGAATATGCCGGTCCCTACACGTACCATAGTAGAACCTTCTTCAATAGCAACCTCATAATCACCGGTCATACCCATCGATAATTGTGTTCCGTTACCATTATCCTTTTTTTGTTTAATTATGTCAACAGATAACCGCCTTAAAGCCACAAAATATTGACGATTTGTGTTTGCGTCCACAGTATATGGTGCCACCGTCATAAAACCACACACCTCAATCCCCGGCAGATCACAAGCATGATCATATAATAAACCAGCTTCCGATAAGCCGGTCCCAAATTTAGATTCTTCATCAGCCACGTTTACTTCTATAAGTATCTTTACCGTTGTATTGTGTTTGACAGCCTCTTTGGATATTACATCTGCAAGCTTTATACTGTCGACACTGTGTATCATATATACTTTATCTATAATATATTTAACCTTATTGGTCTGCAGATGCCCTATCATATGCCAGCGTATATCTGAAGGCAGTTTATCGTACTTATCCATGATCTCCTGGACTTTGTTTTCACCGAAATCCCTGCATCCTGCATCATAAGCTTCTTTAAGATCACTTACCGGTTTAGTTTTACTGACAGCGATCAGACATACGGAAGAACTGTCTCTGCCTGTACGGGCACATGCTTCATTTATATTTTTTTGTACTGACACCAGATTATCTTTTATCGACATGATCTTTTCCATGCTTATTAACGGTTTGTTTTTTATTCGTATAAGGTTTCTCCGTCCAAAACCGTGGTTGAATCCAAAACTATATAGTCATATTCATTAAGACCGTATACAGTATTGGGTTTTACTATCGAATAATCGTCATTCGAATAAAGAATTTTAACCTCTTTAAATTCCGCATAACCTTTATTAATGTTATATACTCCCTGCAGACTGTCTGTAAGTCTGATGATATATGTTTCATCCGAATCGGGTTTGTATATCAGGTCTCCGTTGCGTAACTCTATATTATCCAGATAATAATCCGTTTCTGTTTCCGAATATATGGATGTTTCTATAAATTCAACCGTTTTATTACCTTCATCATCGGTAGTTTCACGCATAACACCCTGTTTGCCCGATGAGCCTATGGTAATAAACTCCTTGGGAACTATATAGAAATCCTTGGTTGCTATCGCGGAATTGGGTATCTTAAGTCCTGAGGAATTATCAAGCAATAGCTCAATATTAATAAATCTGTCTTCAGCAAATGTGATCATTGAGTTTGTAAACGACAGACCAATAAAGTAGTTTCCTTCAGCATCTATATGTTCGCTCACAGAAGCCCAGGAAGTATACTGGTTCCTGGTGAACCTTACCTCAACATATTCCATTTCCATAAGCAGTGCAGCTGTTTCGGGATCTGTCTGTATGACTATCATCCAGTCTTCATTGGTACATAACTTATATACTGTATCCCCATTAGAGACAAGTTCGTTAGCTGCAAGCTGGGTATATGTATACTCAGACTGGTCAAAATCAGCTGCTGTGATAGTATCAAGAGTCTTATCCTCATATCCGTCATACATATAACTTATAACACCGTATGCAGATGAATATTTATAATGTACAAGAGATGAATTGATATCGGAAATATCGGAAATCGAACTTAGGACATCATAATTGGAAAGTTCTACAGCTTTGGAATTAATTGCATTTTTGAAACTGTATACTTCGGAAAAGTAATCTTCTTTAAATGTAGAGGAAAAACCGCTTATATCTGTCCTTATACGCGCCAGATCGGCATCGGTCATATGATTTTCTTCGGTGGTATCAGCAGCGGTATCAGAGAGTCTTCCGGTCTCATCAACGGTATAGACCAGATCGCCTACCGCAATGTGTTGTCCTTCCCTGACATAATAGTTCACATATCCGGAATCTGTTGCGGTCACTATCTCTTCGTTTCTGACAGCAATGCCTGTGTACAGGCTGTTTGTATAAAGAGAACCCTTTCTGACTTCATAAGGGGAAATATGCTTATTATTCACATATCCCGATATAGCAACAATAAGTTCTATAAGAATAAACAAAAAAACAAAGATACCGATATTGATACCTCTGAATTTTCTATATTTAACTATGTTTGTAGGACCTGATTGTGCCATATAACCTTAAAAAGCCCCCGGTCACCCGGGGGCTTATAAACAAATTATAACGCTTCTATAACTTTATCTTTGAGTTCATCCGGAATATTATTCGAATCTATAGTAACACTGATTATAAAATCAACCTTAAATGATTCACTTATCGAATCAAGTTTCGCGATAAGAGGAATGATACCATCACTGTCAATCCCTGCTATCTTCATAAGGCAATCCAAATACATTTTTTCAAGATCGTGATCCTGTGAAATTATACCTGTAACAAATCCGATAAACTGATCGGAATTGCTGATGCCGTATTCGCACACATTAATAAGTCTGATCCTGTTATTGAGCTCAAACATATGCTCTGTGCTTTTATCCAAATATACGATATTACCGTTTATTTCTTTAATCTCATTATTAACTTTATCAAGTAAAACTTTAGTTTTGCCTTTGCCCTTATCTCCTACTATTAACTGGACCATTGGACGAACCCTCCTATGATAGTATTTGGATCAGACAGCGATCCTATTTCATTTATTATATATTTTTACCCCTAATAATTCAACTGTCATTGGGTAATATAATCAAGTAATTGATTCATCTGCTCATATAATGCATCGGCAGATTCCGCATTCATCAAAATTGCTATATAGGGGCTTCCGGTACTGTCACGGGTATATAGGATAAGACAATGTCCGGCTGCACTTGTAGTACCGGTTTTGCCACCTATAACTGTGATCTGGTCAGGGGTTGTATAGCCGCCTTTAATATATAAAACAGTAGATTCAATACTTAATTCTTTTTGAGTACCGTCTGCTGCATAATAAACAGTTTCATATGTAGGCATCTGTATGATCTCATTAAAAAGACTATACTGGAGCGCCGCTCTGAATATCAGATACATATCATAGGGGGTAACATAGTGCTCATCCTGAGTAAGACCGTTCGGATTGGTAAAATGAGAATTGGTTGCACCGATAGATATCGCTTCTTCATTCATCAGGTCACAAAATCCTTCTACAGTACCACCGATCCCCTCAGCTATCATGATGGCAACATCATTAGCCGAATAAATCAAAAGAACATGTAGAGCCTGATCAAGCGTCATCTGATCGCCGGGCTTAAGTCCCATTAACTGTGCACCGGGTTCATCGATCTTGACATTCTCAGATGCGGTTAACATAAGATCAGGCTGAGCGTATTTCATAGCTACCAGAGCAGTCATTATCTTGGTCAAAGATGCAGGATGCATCTGTGCATTGGGATTTTTGGTATATAATGTTTCTTTGTTATTAAGATCAAAAAGACTTGCAGCTACAGCACTTCCAAGTTGAAGATCTCCGGTATTGACATTACCTGAAACTACACAAAGATCTTCTGCAAATGCAGGAAAAGTAGAGGCCTCTTCTTCCATTACACCAACATTATAGGCTGAAACACTGTTATGTATCGTATATGGGTTGCTGTATTTGGTTCCGCATCCGCATAAAGAAGTACTTATAATAACAAAAAAAAGGAGCGCACTTATTATCTTGTATAGGCATTCTCCTTTTTTTGCAAACATTTTTAATAAAAAATCCATTCTTAAAACCCGGTATTATTTATACATTTCCCGCCATTCCATATCACCTCTGTCAAGTGATTTGATCAAAAGTTCTGCACTTGCGAGGTTAGTAGCGATCGGAATATTGTGCATATCACATAATTTGCATACATTACTTATATCCGGCTCATGAACCTTGGGTCCCAAAGGATCTCTCAAAAAGATAACAAGATCGATCTGGTTGTGTTCTATCTGGGCGCCTATCTGCTGCTCTCCGCCCAAATGACCGGCAAGATATTTATGAATATTTAGATTTGTAACTTCTTCGATCAGTCTGCCTGTAGTACCTGTAGCATACAGATCATTTTTACTCAATATCCCTCTGTAAGCTATGCAGAAATTCTGCATAAGCTTCTTTTTTGCGTCGTGTGCAATGAGTGCTATATTCATGAAATCCCCTCTCTCGTTCGTATATTACATGTAAGTCGAACATTCAAAACAAAACCGATGCCTATATACAAACTAATAAGACTTGTCAGACCATAGCTGACAAACGGAAGCGGTAACCCCGTATTCGGAAAAATATTAGTGGCGACACCTATATTTATAAACCCCTGTATCGCTATCAGGCTCCCCATGCCCGAGGCGATAATCAGTCCCGCCAGATCCTTAGACCGCTTTGCTATAATAATACATTCAATTGAGATGAAAATCAATAACAGGATGACCGTACATGTGCCTATAAATCCAAATTCTTCGCCTATTACCGCAAATATAAAATCTGTTTGAGGTTCAGAAATAAAATTACCGTTTTTAACTGAATTTATCTCATCGGAATCGTATCCTTTACCCATTAACTGGCCTGATCCTATAGCCATAACGGAATTACGCTGCTGATACGCTCCGGAGGTAGAATATTCTTCAGGATTCAGATAAGCAAAGATCCTTTCCTGCTGATAATCTTCGATTATCTCCTGATCGGATTGCAGGATCATCATAAAAAGGATTATGAAAGTCGGAATCGCAATGGCAATAACCCCCAATATAACCTTCCAGCTTATACCCGCCTCAAACAAAAGGACAGCAAAAAGAACTGTGATAACAATAGACGTAGACATATCCGGCTGACTGTAGATCAGGAAAAAAATAGGTATAAACAAGAGTACTGCAAATATAAAAAATCTGACAGTCTTGACTTCTTCGGCATGTTTCATGATAAAAGCGGCAAAGAATACGATAAGCATAATCTTGGCAGTTTCCGAAGGTTGGAACTGAACTCCTCCTATATTAAGCCATCTTTGTGCACCGTGAGATCTTGCACCCTGTATACGTACCATAACAAGAAGTATTATGTTAGCTGCATAAATAAACCAATATAATTTCAGAATGATATTGTAATCAAAAAAAGAAACTACGAGCATTAAGAAAATGCCTATAACAACGCCCCATACCTGACGGTTATGATAATTCTGGTTAGCGCTGCTTACGGCAAAAATCCCGATAACGGAAAGTGCTATAACGAATACGACAAGCTTAAAGTCATAATCTTTTAAACGATATAATTTGATCATCATTTATAGTAAAATCTCTTCCAAAAACCACTGTCTATAACTTCGGTTATCAGTTCCGTGCCTTCAATACGGGCCATTTTGGGAGTGATAACATTATTTTTCTTAATACTCCATTTCGGCTTATCCACAGGATGATATTTGATACCTGAGATGCGCATTTTTTCAGGATTCATATCAAGAGCA
This sequence comes from Lachnospiraceae bacterium, assembly GCA_024691305.1. Taxonomy (GTDB): domain Bacteria; phylum Bacillota; class Clostridia; order Lachnospirales; family Lachnospiraceae; genus XBB2008. The sequence continues at coordinate 292,786 of JAILNS010000015.1, forward strand.
ACGATGACCCTGTCGGGATCTCCGTTGTTTCCCGCATGCGCCTGTCCCTGAAGAGACCCCAGTACATAAATATCGCCGCCTGCGATCACTGTAGTACCCGAATATACATCACCCAAAATAAGGACAGAACCCGGTACATCAACAACCTGCCCGTCTTTGATAGTATTTGGGATGACCTGTACACTTGAATCTATCTGTGTTGCGGATTTATATTCAACTTCATTTAAAGCATTTATGAGCATAGCCTGAGTTAATTTGTTTTTTCCGGCTACACAGGCAACCTTCACCTGAGATGACGAAGTAATGATATTGATGAGCTCTCGTTCCGTTAAGGAATCGATCTCTCTGTCTTCGAAGCTTACTGCAACAGTAGCATCCTTAAAAAAGCTGGCTGACTCTTTAAAACGGGCCGCAAGATCAGCTTTAATGGTATCCATATCAGCATCGGGATCCATATGAATACTAAGTCCGTCTTTGTAACTTTTAATAACTACACTTCCTGCCATGTTTTAATCTCCATTAATCGTTCCTTCTTCAATGGTAACATTGTTTTCCGGCTCATCCTCTTCTATAAGCCCGAAATAATACTTATAAACTTCCCTTGCAATCTGAGCTGCATAATCTGATGTATAACCGTTAGCAACACGTACGGAAACCGAGATTTCCGGATCCTCATACGGTGCATAACTTACGAAAAGAGCATGGTTTGGCCTTGATCGGGATTCCTGTGCGGTACCTGTCTTACCAGCGACATTTACAGCCAAATCGGAATAGTAGGCCTTTGACTCTACAACACCCCGCATACCGATGTGTATAGAATCCCAGTAACTTTCTGGCATTACGATCGTGTTGCGTACTGTCGCGGGATATTCATCTTTAATATTGCCGGCATAATCAGTAGATTTGGATACCACAGTTAAATTATAACACGTCCCGCTGTTAGCTACAGTTGTAACATATCTTGACAGACCGACTGTAGTATAGTTATGCGTGCCCTGACCTATAGCGCTTCGAACAGGATCCATATCGGACACTTCAGGTGATGCTTCCTCAATTTGAATGCCACTGGTTTCAGATAAACCATACATATCGGCATATTTGGCTAAACGCTCAAGTCCGGTTTCCGAACTGAAAGAATCGGAAAGCGTTGAAAGCTTATATCCTACTTCGTAGAAAAAGCAGTTACACGAATGTCTGATTGCCTGACTAACGCTTAATGAGCCGTGCGCTCCGGGATATATCCAGCATCTTGCGGGTGTATCAATCTTATCAAACAGACCGGTACATGTGATCATTGAAGATTCATCTATAACATCTTCCATCATTCCGGCCGTGGCAGATACCATTTTAAATGTAGATCCGGGAGCTGTTTTTTGATATGTGGCATAGTTAATAAGCGGGGATGCGTGTGAAAGACGGATCTTTGCATAATATTCAGCATCCACACCATTTGCCATCTTGTTGTTATCATATGAGGGATAGCTGACCAAAGCCAGGACTTCACCGGTATTTACATCCGTTACGACTATTGAACCGCTGCATGGATCAAGAGCAAGATCTGCGGGTGTCAGGTCAAGATTTTTGATCCTGTTATACATAAAAGTATAGGCAGTCTCACCTCCGTTTTTAAAACTTGTATACTCATCTTCAGGGATATCTACGATATCCTGATCCAAAAGTATCTGGCATATCTGTCTTCCGGAAATCTCATCATTTAATATCATATATTTATATAGCTTATTGGTAAATTCCGAATTATCTTTCAGTATACCCATTATGTAGTCAACTATCCTGTCAAATATTTCGGATGAATCGGAATATTTGTCATTTATCTCCAGTAATGTAACATCAACCCAGTTCATGGAGATACAATATTCAAGATACTCTGCCAAAGAAATGGTCTCTTCGGTGGTCCATGCTATATACACAGGATCATTCTTATCGACTTCACTTTCCATCAATACTCCGTCAGAATACAATCTGGCGGCAATGAGTGATTCATATACCTGATACTCTTTATTAAGATCCTCATAAGGTGTTCTGGTATTATAGAGTTCATCTTTTAAGGTATTAAGTACTCTTTCATTCTTGTCTAAATAAGTCTGGTATACCTCCGATTCGGTTTCGGAAGCAAACTTATCGTTGAAATGATCTATATCTATAACATTATTTTCGATACAGGTAAAATATACACTGTAAACGGGAATGACAATATCCGCACTCGAGGAATTCTCCGAGGGTATATACTCTTTTATATTGCTTAATTTAGCAAGAATTATCGCTGCCAGCTTTTCTTCGAGGATATCTGTAGCTGCAACCTGAAGATCTTTATCGATGGTTAAATAGATATCATCTCCAGCTATCGGATCGGTATGATCGGTCACGGAAATCTCTTTACCCATATTATCCACATATACGGTTTCGTTTCCTTTTGTCCCCTGAAGTACAGTCTCCATAGAGGATTCGATACCTGATTTACCGACTGTATCGTTAAGATCATAAGACGGATCGGTCTCCTGTAACAAAGCCAGTTCATCCCTGTCAATCTTACCGGTATAACCGATGATCTGGGAAATATACCTGCTGTAATTGTATTTACGTATTGTATCTTCGGATATATTAACACCCGGCATAGAGTCGGCATTTTCCAAGATCACTGCAACCGTTTCCTTACTTACATCATTGGCAACAGTTGTAGCGATATATTTTTGATAGCTGTTGGTATTCATGTTATATCTGATTGTAAGTACCTTAAGCAGCTGCTCCGGCGTATAACCCATACCAACAACAAATGAGTCTTTATCATCAGGGTTTTCATACCCTCCTATACCAAAATATGACCTTGAACAAAGATAATCTATTACATCTTCGGGTTCTGAATTAAGTTCTTTATACTCCAGATCATCGGGATCTGACTCACCGTAAACGTCTGCCAAAAAACGAAGTTGTCTGGTCCCTTCCTGCGTAAAATAATAATTACCGTATTTATTAATAGCTATACCGAAGTCGCTTACCAGACTGTCATTATTGGATTCAATGATATCTATAAGTCTTAGAAGCGACTGATTTAAAGCCTCATTTTTGCCTGTCCCTGACTCATAAACGTCCTCAATTGTGACAGTATATGCAAGTTCGTTATAAGCCAACAGTTCCCCGTTTCTGTCATATATGTTCCCACGGGTAGCCTTTATGGATCTGTTTTTTTCAATAGTCATCTGGAAATCCGCAAGATAAGATTCACCGTTAACGATCTGAAGATCAAAGACACGGTGAATGAGTGCAGCACCCAATACGATCACGAGTATGAATAAAACAAGAAGCCGCGATTTTAATATACTGATTAAATTATTACGTATATCTTCAAACATTTATATCTTTTATCTTACTGTATTAGTCTTATTATGCATCCACAATATTATCGGGTAGATTATAAGTGTCATGAGAACAGTCATTATAACTTCCGGAAAAATGACATGTCCCAGGTAAAAACCGATATCGAACCGTCCTCTTAATAAAAAAAGAAATACATAACACGACAGACCATATATCAAATCTGTTGAAGTTATAAGAACTAACGGAAGTTTAATGTCTTCAGGGAAAAATACATTACAGAATTTACCGTTCATATAGCCTAAGTACATATAAAGAAGCGAGTAAAACCCTTTAAAGGACCCGTGAAACACATCCATGAGCATACCACAGCCAAAGCCTACCAAAAGACCTGCAAGGTCGCCCTCCATAAAGCCAAAACATGCTGTGACGATGATCAGCAGATTAGGTACTATACCCCCGATATTTATCCTTGAAAAAATGCTGCTTTGAAGAATAAAAGTTATCCATACGGCCAAAACAGCAAAAATCACTTTTTTCATTCTTCTTCGACCGTTTCTTTAAGCTGCATGATGACAAGTACATCGGTGATGTGTTCAAAATCAACCGCCGGCGTTATCGTACCGGACTTTGTAATATTATTGGAATCCGGATTTATGGTATCTATATAGCCGATAAGTATTCCGGGAAGATATTTATCGGATATGTTACTCGTTACAACCTTGTCTCCGATATGAACTTCATCTTCCGAATCGATCAGCTGGCTAAAAGGAATTATTCCGTCGGAATATTGTTCAAGGCTTCCCGAAACCATTAGAATATCGGAGTTGGAAAGTATCTGGGCCGAAACATTGGAATCATCTTCTATGATACTCTTTACTCTGGCCCAGTGAGCGCCTGTAGCGGTCACCCTTCCGACAAGTCCGCCTCCTGCCATTACATTCATATCTATAAGTATCCCATCCGAAGCCCCTTTATCGATTATGAAATTGGAATACCAGTTTCCCGCATCTCTGGATATCACTCTTGCGCCTGTCTTCTCATAAGACGAGTACTCATTATCAAGATCATATAACTCACGAAGCGTTATAAGTTCGTATTTATCCTGTTGGAGAAGTGTATTTTCGGTAGTAAGTTCATCAACCTGAGTCTGAAGCTCACTGTTTTTTTCAAGCAGATCCCTTATGGTTGCAATCTGTTCCGCCCTGTTTGCAAGATAATAACCGGTTTCGGAAATGCCCTTTTCAAAAGGCGTAATAATAAAGCCTACCGCATAATTTAAGGCATTACCCATAAATGATGTGGTATAGCATAGTATCATCAAAACAGTACATATGATTGTTAAAATAAAAAGGAGATATTTACTTGTAAAGGTAAATTTTTCTCCTTTTTGTGGTACAACCGGACTCATAATTAAAATCTTTATCTAGGTGTATAAGCTACAGTTCTGTAATGATCATCCTCAATGACTTTGGCAATTCCGTCAACCACGCTGGTAAGCGGTGAATCGGAAACATTGACCTTAAGTCCCGTACCTGCAGAGATCTGTTCTACAAGACCAGCCGTCTGTGAAGCTCCGCCGGTTAAATATAAACCATGTTTATAGATATCCGCTGCAAGTTCCGGAGGGGTATGCTCCAGAATAACCCTTATATTATCGATGATCGTCTTAAAATTCTCTTTTAAACAAGCATCAACAAGGTCGGTGGGTATTGCTCTCTCAACAGGAAGCCCCGTAACGATATCTCTTCCGTAAACTACGGCAGGCGACCCTTCCGCTTCGAGTTCCACAAGATTTTGCTTTACATTTGAACTTGTTTTACCGCCGATGATCAGACTATACTCGGTCCTTACTGCGTTCCTGATAGAATCGTCAAACCTTAGACCGCCTATCTTAATAAGCTTAGACAAAACTATTCCTCCGAGTGAAAGAATAGATATCTCAGTGGTGTCATATCCAACATTTACAACAAGAACACCCTGTGCGTTAAGTACATCAATGTTCATTCCGATACCGTCGGCTACGGCCTTTTCCACTATCATGACCTTTTTAGCCTTAACATTTGCATCTTTTACAAGATTATAAAATGCACGTTTCTCGACTTCCGTAACATCCCAGGGAATAGCAACATAATAATCCGCAGGATGAACATTGTTTTTCATCATATCATTCAGGAAATTCCTGACTAATATCTGTTCATACTTTAGTTCTGCGATAACACCGTTACATAAAGGAAAAGAAAGATGAATATTTGCCGGAGCTTTTTCATACATTTCATAAGCGGAGTCACCATAAGCAAACAGATCTCCGTGATCGTTAACCGCTATCATATTCTTTTCTATAAGTATATGGCCGTCATTTCCGTCATATATCTTAATATTACTGGTACCTAAATCTATTCCGTATGAATTCATTTATACTCCTTGTTAAACTCATGATATTCATCATGATAAATCACTCATGCAAAAAATAATTTTAACATAATAAGCTTTAGCTATCAAGCAAACACTGACAAGCTTTAAGTATACCGAATTTACCGTGCGGCCATGTAATACCGCCCTGAAAATAAACGGAATACGGTTCTTTTAAAGGGCCATCAGCGGATAATTCTATACTTGATCCTGAAACAAAGGCACCCGCAGCCATTATAACCTGATCATCATACCCGGGCATATCCCATGGTTCCGGGGTTACATATGAATCAACGGGTGCGGCAGCCTGTATTCCCTTACAAAAAGCTATGAGTTTATCCGGGCTCTTTAGAATGGCCTCCTGAATTATGTCATATCTGGTCTCTGATGCTTTGGGAGATACTTCTACACCCATATCCTCAAGCATATATGAAGCAAAAATAGCACTTTTTAAGGCAGAAGCAGTAACGGTAGGTGCCAAAAACAGTCCCTGATACATGTTCGGAAGTACATGAAGCGAGGCCCCTACTTCCTTACCAAGCCCCGGTGATGTGAGCCTGTAAGCAGCATTTTCAATGCATTTAGATGTTCCCGCTATATATCCGCCTATGGGAGATAAGCCACCTCCGGGATTTTTGATAAGGCTTCCGACTACCATATCAGCTCCAACATCTGAAGGCTCTATGGTCTCGACAAATTCACCGTAGCAGTTATCCACCATACATATCACATCATTTTTAACGGATTTTATATACGAGATAAGTTCACCTGTCTTTTCTACCGACAGTGTGGGTCTTGTGGCATAACCTCTTGATCTTTGTATCTCTACAAGTTTAGTCTTTTCATTTATCGCATTTTTGATACCTTCAAGATCAAAGCTGCCGTCAGGAAGAAGATCCACCTGCCTGTAACTTATACCGTATTCAGCAAGTGAACCGATAGAAGGTCGTATACCTATCACCTCATCAAGAGTATCGTATGGCTTACCTACAGGACATAACAATTCATCTCCGGGTCTTAAATTACTCATAAGTGCAAGCGCAAGTGCATGTGTACCGCAGGTTATCTGAGGACGGACAAGTGCATCTTCGGTATGAAATATATTGGCATATACCTCTTCCAAAGTGTCACGACCCAGGTCATTGTATCCGTATCCCGTCGTACCGTGAAGGCAGCCTTCGGATACCCTTGCTTTTTGCATAGCCCCTAAGACTTTAAGCTGGTTATATTCTGCAGTTTCATCGATTGCCTTAAATCTGTTTTCAAGGCTGTTTAAAATTGTTTCACCCTTATCGGCAAGAGTCTTGCTTATGCCCATTTCCATGTATATTTCACTTAATTTGTCAGTCATTTTATCCTCTTTTTATTACATCGTATATGTAGTCACAGGCAGATACGGTATCGGGATATACATCTTTGTCAACCCAGTACAGATCCTTCTCACGGTTAAACCAGGTCAGTTGTCTCTTGGCAAAGTGTCTTGTATCCCTTTTAATAAGGTTCACAGCTTCGTCCATGGAAACCTCACCGTTTAGATACATTAGCATCTGTTTGTATCCGATACCCTGCATGGAAGTCATATCCGGAGTACATCCCATTTTGACCAGGGTTCTTACTTCATCCTCAAGTCCGTTTTGTATCATCTTATCTACACGTTTTTCTATTCTTTCATATACCTTTTTACGGTCACTGTTTAAAACGAAGTATTTAAAATCAAACGGACTTTCTTTCTTTCGCTGATCTGCATTATGTTCATATATCGTCGTATCATTTTGTCTTGCAAATTCTATGGCACGAATGACTCTTTTTACATTATTCGGATGAAGGGATGCAGCCGTATCGGGATCTAATTCACGTAATATCTCATGAAGAGCTTCCGGTCCCCCGGTATCTGCAATCGCTTTAAGTTTGGCACGAAGTTCCCCATCCGATCCGCTTTTAGAAAAATCGATATCATAAAGAAGTGCCTGAATATAAAAACCGGTTCCGCCTACGATTATCGGGATCTTTCCGCGTTCATAAATCTCTTTGCATATCTTAAGAGCGCGATTCTTAAAGTCATAAACATGATAAGGTTCGGTCGGCTCGATAATATCTATCATATGATGCGGCACTGTACGCATCTCCTCTTTAGTGATCTTGGCCGTACCTATATCCATATGTTTGTATACCTGCATGGAATCGGCAGAAATCACTTCACCACCGACTCTTAAGGCAAGTTCGACACCTGCATCGGATTTACCTACAGCTGTAGGACCTGCTATTATATACAATTTTCTTTTGACAGGATCTGTATTCATAAAAAATCAAACTATACGGTGAAATCTTTTATCGAGTTCATTCTTACTCATGGTTATAAGCGTAGGTCTTCCGTGTGGACAATTATAAGGATTATCCAGTGTAAGCATCTCATCAAGCAACTCTTCCACCTCTTCCACGCTCATATGATTATTTCCCTTAACAGAGGCCTTACATGCCATGGTAGCGATCCTGTTCCTTATCGAATCAGGTGTAGAACCCCGTTTTAAATCTAATAGATCCGTTATTATCTCCCCGATAAGATCCGAAGGATCATTACCGAAAAGATCCATGGGAATCGCACGTATGGCGATCTCATGATCTCCGAACGGATCAAGACTAAATCCCAGTTCATTAAAATATTCTATATTTTCAGTCAAAACCTGCATTTCACGGTTATTCAAACTGCAGATCTTAGGAGGAGCTATCATCTGTGACGGGATCTCGGTCTTTGACATGATCCTTGACATGAAGCGCTCAAAATTCACTTTTTCATGTGCTGCATGCTGATCCATGAGCATAAGAGTGTCTTCATATTCAATAAGCCAGTATGTTTTAAAGACCTGACCGATTATCCTGAATTTTCTTCTTGTGTCTGGAGTAAGGATCCTGTCATCATCTGCTATGGAAACCTGCTCATACTGCATCCTGACTTGACCAAACTCCTCATCCATCTTTTCTTTGACCGGACTCACTTCATCGGGACTTAGCATTTTTATATGAGGTTCAAAGGTACCGCCAGTTTTGCCGGTACTTATATATGAATCATTTGCGGATCTTTCATTATCTTCGTTTTCAAAATCTATTTCAAAATCAAGATCGTTTTTTGGCTCATCGGAAGTTTCACCCGGCTCATCTGTTCCTGATAAACCGTTTGTGGCAATAGTATCTTTTATCCTGTTTTGTTCAAAACTTTCCGGAAGATGCACCTTATCTTTTACAAGAGCTGAAGTATATTTTGAGGAATTGTAGTCAACCGCAGCATCATCAAGCATCTCACGGCTTGAGAGACAATCAGCCACAGCCTTGACCAGGCTGTCTGATACGGCTTTTTCGTTGCTGATCCTTACTTCCTGCTTGGTAGGATGTACATTCACATCAACATAAGCCGGATCGAAACTAAGATCCAGGATGCAAAAAGGAAATTTATGCTGCATCAGATACTCTATATAGCCCTCTTCCACTGCCCTTGATATCATGGGACTTTTAACATATCTGTGATTGATAAAAAAGATCTCGGATGCTCTGTTTGATCTGTTGATCGCAGGTAAACCAAGATAACCTTTCACATTCATAAATACCGAGGCATCATCATGCTCGAAATACCTTAGATTTGCCGCCGTTTCCTTACCGTATATACGATATATGACTTCTTTTAGATCGCCATGACCGGAGGTGGAAAACCTGGCAGTTCCGTTATTTATGAACTGAAACGAAATATCAGGCATCGAAAGTGCCATATGCTCGCAAAGATCGGCTATAAGATTACCTTCTGAGGTAGCTGATTTCAGAAATTTAAGTCTGGGAAGGGTATTATAGAAAATATCCCTGACGATAAAAGTAGTACCTATAGGAGCACCGACTTCTTCATACTTTTCTTCTTTGCCGCCTTCTATGACATAATGAATGCCTTCAAGCGAATCTGCGGTTCTTGAAGTGACTTCCACACGGCTTACCGCAGCTATACTAGAAAGTGCTTCTCCCCTGAATCCGAGTGTAAAAAGATTATTCAGATCGGACGCATCTCTTATCTTACTTGTGGCATGCGACAAAAAGGCTTTTCTGATCTGAGATCTGTCGATCCCCTGACCGTTATCGGTTACACGAATTGTCTTAAGACCTCCGTCTTTTATCTCAACGGTTATGATCGTAGCACCTGCATCTATGGAATTCTCGATTAGTTCCTTAACTATGCTTACAGGTCGTTCGACAACTTCTCCGGCCGCGATCTTATCAATAGTATTATTATCAAGCACTATAATCTCGTTCATAGATCAGGCACTATCCTTTCCATCTGTTCTTTAGCATATTCTGGAGTCTGTATAGTTCATTTAATGCATCTACGGGTGTAAGCGTTGTTATGTCAACCGTTTCAAGTTCTTTTAGAACCTGATCATCATCGGTAGTCTCAAATAATGACATTTGTCCAAGATCTACTTCATCATAATGATGATTTGCAGCAGTTATCCTGGATGACACAGCTCCGACTTCTATACTCTTTAATTTATCCGTAAGATCATTTTCCGACAGTTCTTTGGATATCTCTTTTGCACGGTCGATAACCATATCCGGGATGCCTGCAAGTTTGGCAACCTGAATACCGTAACTTCTGTCTGCTCCGCCTTTTACGATACGTCTTAAAAATACTATCGAATCACCCTGCTCCTTAACTGCGATGCAATAGTTATTAACATTATCAATCCGACCTTCGAGTTCGGTCAGTTCGTGATAATGCGTCGCAAAAAGAGTACGTGCGCCAAGCAGCCTTTTGTTGCTTATATGTTCGATCACTGCCCAGGCAATGCTCATTCCGTCGTAAGTCGAAGTTCCTCTTCCTATCTCATCCAGTATGAGCAATGAATCTGAGGTCGCATTTCTTAAGATGTTGGCCACCTCATTCATCTCAACCATAAAGGTAGACTGTCCGCTCGATAAGTCGTCGGAAGCCCCGACTCTGGTAAATATCCTGTCGGTTATGCCTATATGGGCACTTGCGGCCGGAACAAAAGATCCCATCTGAGCCATAAGCACTATCAGAGCACTCTGACGCATGTATGTGGATTTGCCGGCCATATTGGGACCTGTGATTATAGAAACCGACTTTTTCTTTTTGTCAAGATAAGTGTCGTTTGCTATAAAAGGTGTATCCGGATGAAGTCTTTCTATGACCGGGTGTCTTCCGTCACGTATATCTATAACTCCGTCATCCGATATTTCCGGCCGTATATAATGATTACGTTCGGCTACCAGGCTTAAAGATGCATATACATCGGTTTCCGCTATAGCCTTCGCTGTATCCTGTATCCTGTTGACATTTTGTGCCAGCCTGTCACGGATCTCACAAAAAAGATCATATTCCAGGGTAAAAAGCTTGTCTTCAGCATTTAAAATTATATCTTCTAGTTCTTTTAGCCTGTCATTGGTGTATCTTTCCGATCCGGTAAGTGTCTGTTTACGGATGTAGTCTTCGGGCACTTTGTCCGCATAGGAATTAGTGACTTCAAAATAATACCCGAAAACTTTATTATATTTGATCTTCAGGTTCTTTATACCGGTACGTTCCCTGTCAGCTTCTTCAAGCTCGGCGATCCATTTATGTCCATCGGTTTTGGCGCTTCTTAAAGTATCGATATCTTCGTTAAATCCGGTCTTAAAGATACCGCCTTCATGTACCGTCATCGGAGAATCTTCATCGATCGCAGACTCTATAAGCTCAAACAGGTCCGAAAGATCATCTATATTTAACGCAAGTTCAGACAGCCGCACGGATTTAAAATCACTAAGTACCTGTTTTATGGCCGGAAGATATCTCATAGAACTCTTAAATGCGAGCATATCCTTGGGATTAACGGTATTAAGACTTACCTTGGCCATAAGGCGTTCCAGATCATATACACTGTTTAGATACTCTCTGATCTCATCCCTCTCCATAGTTCTGTGGGATAATTCATCCACGGCATCTAACCTAAGTTCGATCGCATCAATGTCAATGAGTGGCTGTTCTATATGATGTCTGAGCATTCTGCCACCCATAGCTGTCCTGGTAAGATCAAGAACGCCAAGCAGCGAACCGTGTTTTAACTTATCCCGCATAGTCTCGGTAAGCTCAAGATTCCTTCTTGTAGCGGAATCAAGAAGCATATAACGGCTGGATACATAAGGGTAAAGATGAGTAAACTGAACCAGATCATTTTTTTGAGTTTCATAAAGATATTCGAGCAAAGCACCGGCTGCACAGACTCCCTCGGGAAAATCAGATATTCCCATTCCGATAAGACTGGAGGTATGAAAATGCTTAAGGATCACCTTTTTGGCATGATCTTCGTCAAATTGTCTTTCATCAAGCACGGTAATGCTTATGCCAAATTTGTTTTTTAGTTCATCTACGTTATATCCGCTAAGGAGAAAAGCTTCATTGCAGATGATCTCGGATGGAGAGTATTTGGAGATCTCATCCGAAAGCTTATTTAAAGTTTCAATCTGGGTTAAATAGTAATCGCCTGTTGTGACATCTGCCAGTGAAAAACCAATGCAATCATCCATATACAGGATAGATACTATGTAATTATTCTTTTTTCCGTCAAGCGACTCGATGATCGGGTTAGTTCCCGGAGTAACGACACGTATGACTTCACGCTTGACTAACCCCTTGGCAAGTTTGGGATCTTCTACCTGTTCACAGATAGCAACCTTGTATCCGTGATTTACCAGCTTACCAAGATAACTTTCAACCGCATGATACGGTACTCCGCACATAGGTGCTCTTTCTTCCAGACCGCAGTTTTTGCCCGTAAGCGTGATCTCAAGAACACGGCTGGCTTCAAGTGCATCGTCAAAGAACATTTCATAAAAGTCACCCAGCCTGTAAAAAAGTATGCAGTCACTGTACTGTTCTTTAGTCTCAAGATACAGCTGCATCATGGGGCTGAGTGCTTTTTTCTGTTCTTCACTTATGGTATCAATAGTCGATAACTCAGCCATTTGTCATCATACTCCCAAGAAAATAAAATCCTTTGCAGATATCAAGTTTAACCGGATATATATGACCTATCATTGCTTCATCGCCCTTTAGATGTACCAATAGATTATTGGACAGCCGGCCTGTGACCATTCCGGGATCATGATCCGAAACCGTTTCTATAAGGGCTTCATGAATCTCACCGGTATGAGTTGCACATGCTGCTCTGGCAGTTTCCTGAACTACACTTAAGACCGCATCAAAATGTTCCTGCATAATCTCGGGGGATAACTGATCTTCATATGATGCGGCAGGAGTTCCTGTACGCTTGGAATACTCAAACGTATATGCATTATCAAACTTCACTTTTTTGATAAGATCTATGGTATCCTCAACATCTTTGCGGGTTTCTCCCGGAAATCCCATAATAAGGTCTGTTGTGAGCGATATGTTCGGTATAGCCGTCCGGATCTTGTCTACAAGTCGTAGATAATGGTCTCTCGTATATGATCTGTTCATAGCTTTAAGCAACTTATCTGAACCTGTCTGCACCGGTAGATGTAAATGTCTGCATATCTTATCCGAATGTGCACAGACATCTATCAGTTCATCGGACAGATCCTTTGGATGTGATGTCATAAATCTTATTCTTTTAATGCCGTCAATTTCTTCAACCCGTCTTAAAAGGCCTGCGAAACTAAGCGGTGTATCAAGATTAAGGCCGTAAGAATTGACATTTTGTCCAAGCAGCATAACTTCGATAACTCCCGTTGATGAGAGTTTTCTTATTTCATCGAGTATTTCTTCGGGATCTCTGCTTCTTTCCCGGCCTCTCACATAAGGAACAATGCAATAGGTACAGAAGTTATTGCATCCAAACATGATATTTACACCGGATTTATAAGGATATTTACGTTTTACCGGCAGTTCTTCAACGATCGTATCGGTTTCTTCCCATACATCGGTAAGCATTCGTGTTTCGGATGAATACATCCTGCACAAGAGTTCGGGGAATTTAAATATATTATGAGTACCGAAAATAAGATCAACAAAGGGATAGCTGGTCTTTATCTTATCTACACAGGTTTTCTCCTGCATCATGCATCCGCACAGTGCGATCCTTAAATGAGGATTGTTCTTTTTATACCCTTTTAAAACACCAAGTCTGCCATATACGCGCTGGTTGGCATTATCCCTGACGGAACAGGTATTATAAAGAATAATGTCCGCTTCGGATTCATCTTCTGTTTCTTCAAATCCTGCTGTGATAAGTATGCCTAAGAGTTTTTCGGAATCCCTGGCATTCATCTGACATCCGAATGTTGTAACACACGCCTTTGGGGTATGTCCTATCTCATCTTTTAAGGAAGTGACAAATCCTGTAAGTTTGTCTATATACATAAGCTGACGGCGGGTTTCCTCGCCGTCATTGTGTGAATTGTAGTCTGTAGGTCTCATCAAATAATCCTATCAAAATTCAGTTATAGAGTAATCTTTTTGCTGCATGCAACAGCAAGTGAACCGGGGCCTATATGACACGATACCGAAAGACTGAGCGGATCGACATTTATGTCATTAAATCCAGGAAAAGCATCCATCACCTGTGCTTTATACTCTTCTGCCACCAGATCATTATATGTATAAGCAATATCAAGATGCATATTATCGGCATTATCACCGCCGAAACGATTCTTCATATCCTTACGTATGGCATCTATCATTTTGGTTCTTGCCATGGTAACGGTTCGCGCCACGGTATATCCATCCAGTTTCTCGCCTTGTATCTGAAGGACAGGCTTTATCTTAAGTGCCGTTCCGACAGCCGCAGCCGCAGGGGTAATCCTTCCGCCTCTCTTAAGATAATAGAGAGTATCAACCATGATATAAATGCTGGATTCGTACTTTACACGTTCAAGATGTTCCTTGATCTTAGCACCGCTTCTCCCGGCATCCCTTAAAAGTATCGCATCATACACCGAACGTTTCTGAGTAACTGATATACGCTGATTATTTACAACATGTACACGACCGTCATAATCGTTTGCAAGCATCTGTGCTGATGAACAGGCACTGGATAAACCGCTGCTCATGGGTATATGTACGACTTCATCATGATCCTCAAGTAATTTATCCCAAAGATCAGTGACATCCGATAAACTCGGCTGTGAAGTACTTAGGTCGGTTCTTGTTGATAACACCTCATAAAACCTTTGCTGGGTAATATCTATTCCCTCATAAAAGGTATCACTGCCTATGATAACAGGCATGGGTATGACATAAACATCTTCCAATAAGGCAGCTTCTTCAGGCAGCAATCCGCTGTTTGAGTCAGTTACCACAGCTATGTTGCTCATATATATCCTCGCATATAATATGACTGGCAAAATATACCGGCTGTATATTATTTTCTTTTATTCAATCAAAGCACATGCATCTCCACAATACATATGCAAAAATCTATTTAATTTTAAATTATAGAGACATTTAAATCAAGACCTCTGCGGTATCCTCTTTTGCCCATAATATCAATTCGGAATCCTGATAAATATCACCTATATCAAATATCACATCACCGCTTTGTCTTATACCGAAAATATCACCGGGGCCGCGAAGTTTCATGTCCTGTGCAGCTATCTCAAACCCGTCGTTGGAATTAAGCAGAATATCAAGCCTTTCTTTGGCCGTATCCGACGAATTATTCATCATAAAAATACAAAAACTTTGCATATCGGACCTGCCGACACGGCCTCTTAACTGATGCAGCTGCGCAAGTCCGAATCTTTCGGCGTTTTCGACATACATTACGGTTGCATTGGGAACATTGACTCCGACTTCGACCACTGTCGTTGATACTAAAACATCGATATTTCCGTGAGCAAAGTCATCCATGACCTTATCCTTGGCGGCTGAACTCATCTGTCCGTGAAGAACGCCTATCCTTATGTCTTCAGGCAAAGAAGCCCTTAACTGTACGCTGTACTCCGTAACGTTTTCGACACCGATCAGTTCTCCCGCGTCAATCTGAGGGCAGATTATGTAAACCTGATGACCCGCTTTAACCTCGGAGATTATAAATTTGTACGCTGTCGGCCGGTATGAAGTGTCTACAACGCAGTTCTTAATAGGCAAACGTCCGACAGGCATAGTATGGATCGTGCTTACTTCAAGGTCTCCATACAGTATCATGGCCAGAGTTCTCGGGATCGGGGTCGCAGACATTATAAGAACAGCCGGCTGATCACCTTTTCCTACCAGAGATTCCCTTTGTAAGACGCCAAACCTGTGCTGTTCATCGGTTATTGCAAGGGCAAGGTTTTTATATTCCACACTATCCTGGAACAGGGCATGTGTACCTATGATCAGATTTGCATCGCCGTTTTTTATGCTTTCAAGTATCTCTTTTCTTGCTTTTCCTTTTATAAGCCCGGTAAGAAGAACCGGTTTAAACGGAAGTTTATATTCATCGATCAATTTATTTACCGTCTCATAATGCTGTGATGCAAGTACCTCGGTAGGAGCCATAAAAGCCCCCTGATAACCGTTACTTACACACATGAGCAGAGAAAGGATAGCTATGACGGTCTTTCCTGAGCCGACATCACCCTGCAAAAGGCGAACCATCCTTTTGTCTGAGGACAGATCATTTCTTATACTGTTCCAAACGTCTGATTGATCGGGTGTGAGTTTGTAAGGAAGTAATTCTATAAACCGGCCTGTATCAGCCACATCGATCATGGGATAATGATTGGGCCTGCTATATGTACCCAGCCTTGTCATTTTGATTATATAATCATAGAATTCTTCATATGCGAGTCTTGTACGAGCAGCAAAAAGAGAATCATCATCGGTTGGCATATGAATATTCATTATCGCTTCATAATATGGCATAAGTTTACGCTTCGCGATAATATTTTCTGGAAGTTTATCATACAGAGGTGATGTTTTCCTGTTGATACCAATGCCAAGTTCAGCTTCGTAAGCCTTTTTTACCGCTTTTTGTATGGCATTCGAACTAAGCCCCTTTGTCGTATGATATATGGGCTGTTTGGTACCTGAGAGTTTCTCATAGTCTTCTGTTTTGTATTTTCTTGGATTATTAAAAGAAAGAGTTTTGCCGCGCAGCATCACTTTTCCGCGAAATACACATTCCTCTCCCCTTTTTATGGAATTCCTAAGATAAGGGGCATTAAAGTAAACGACACTCATCTCACCGTGTCCGTCAGATATATTAAAAGACAGGATACTCATCTTCTTTATGTGTCTGAGAAGCGGTTGAGATGTTATGTAAACTTTAACAGCGGCAATATCTCCGGGTTTGATCCTGTCTATAGTACTGATATCAGAAAAAAGATCATACTCCGCAGGAAAAAACCTGAGAAGATCACCGGTATCCTTAATATTTAATTTATCAAAAAGGGCAGCAGTTTTTTCACCGATGCCCTTGATTGAAGTTAATTCCATTAGAATGAATTACCGTTAAATAAGAAATTGATATTCCTGTTCGTAATTTATGTTAATTATTTATTCTACGGAGATTATGTATGAGTATATCGGCTGCCCGCCGGGCTGTAACTCAACATCCTGTTCGGGGAACTTTGCATTAAGTTTCTCTACAAGAGCCTGTGCGGTATCCTCATCGATATCTTCACCATAATATACACTTATAAGTTCGGAAGAATCATCAACCATCTCATTTACCATATCAAGTGTCACTTCCGTCTTATCTGCGCCCACAGCAAGGATACCACTGTCTCCGATACCCATAAAGTCATTCTCTTTTATCTTTTTATCATCTATAACGGTATCTCTTACTGCATAGGTTACCTGTCCGGTCTTAACGGTTTCAACGGCTTCCTTCATTGCCTTTGCATTATCATCAGAGGATGATTCAGGCATATATGCAACCATAGCAGATATTCCCTGAGGCACTGACTTAGTAGGTATTACTATTATATCCTTGTCCTCCGTCATATGTGCTGCCTGCTCGGCTGCAAGAACTATATTCTTGTTATTGGGTAATATGAATATATGATCTGCATTTATCTTGTCGATCGCATTGAGCATATCTTCAGTGGAAGGGTTCATGGTCTGGCCGCCTGCGATGATCATATCAACACCGAGACTTGAGAAAATCTCATTTATTCCCTCACCGACGGAAACCGCGATAAATCCGGTATCTTTTCTGGGTTCTTCAGGGGCATGCTCACTCTTAAGGTCACTTACCATCTGCTGTTCGATATTTTCATGTGAACTGTTAAATTTGGAATCTTCCTCAAGAAGAAGGTTTTCTATCTTAACCTTATCAAGCTGTCCGTACTTAAGTGCCCGCTGAAGTGCCAT
Source organism: Lachnospiraceae bacterium (assembly GCA_024691305.1). Taxonomy (GTDB): domain Bacteria; phylum Bacillota; class Clostridia; order Lachnospirales; family Lachnospiraceae; genus XBB2008. The sequence continues at coordinate 310,844 of JAILNS010000015.1, forward strand.
ACCGGGATCATTGGTATGAACATGTACTTTTACCAGATCCTCATCTGTAACAACTACAATAGAATCACCAATGGATTCAAGATATGCCTTATAATCCATTTCAAGCTTTACGTTGAAATTAAAGTTTTCCTTGAGACGGATGATATATTCGGTACAATACAGATACTTTAATGCAGGTTTTTCGGCTAACTTGGGTTCAGCCTCTTCCTTGGGTGCACTTGGCTTGATCTTCGCAAAATCAACTTCTGCACCGCAAAAAGCATCATATGCTCCGTGAAGGACTTCCATAAGCCCCTGTCCGCCGGAATCAACAACTCCTGCCTGTTTAAGGACCGGAAGCATATCGGGAGTTTTTAGAAGCATTTCATCTCCGGCAGTTATAGCACTCTCGATTATAACCTTAAGATCAGTTTCACCCGAATCAACAAGTTCGGACACCTTTTCGGATACGGCCTTGGATACAGTAAGGATCGTACCTTCTTTGGGCTTCATGACTGCTTTATACGCTGTCTCAACAGCCTTATCACATGCCTCGGCCAAAACCTGAGCATCAACATCACCGTCTATCTTTTTAACAACCTTGGTAAAGCCTCTGAACAGCTGTGAAAGGATAACACCGGAATTTCCTCTCGCTCCGCGAAGCGATCCGGAAGAAATGGCCTTGCACAGGGTTTCTATGGATATATCGCCTGTAGAATATAATGATGATACTTCATCTGCTGCGGATACTATTGTAAGAGTCATATTTGTTCCGGTATCACCATCGGGGACCGGGAAAACATTAAGTTCGTTTATGATCTCTTTCTGGGACTCAAGCCGTCTTGCACCGCTTACAAACATACCCGCGATTCTTTTTGCATCTAATACTGTTTCACTCACAGTAAAAATCCTCCATTATATACAATCAAGTTATAAATGCTTAGTCGGTAACCTTAACGCCCTCGACAAAAACATTGATCTTTTCAACCTCAACACCTACAAACTCTTCGACCTTATATTTGATCTCGCTTATAAGATTCTCGGAAACAGCCATTATACTGACTCCGTATGCAACTATGATATGAAGGTCAAGAGTAAGTTTATTGTTATTAAGCGTTACTCCGACACCGCGGTTAAGATTATCCATCTTAAGCATGCGGACAAGGCCGTCTCTTACATTGATACCTGCCATGCCGACTACTCCGAAACATTCGGTAGCGACTGCGCCGGCATATTGACCTATAACATCATTTTGTATTTCAATATTGCCCAAATGAGTATCCATTGAAGATTTCTTCATATATATCCTCCTTTTTAAGCTCTTGCAAAAAAACTTTTAATATCAAAGTTCTTTGATATTGTATCACTACTGTGTATAAAATAAAAGACGTAAAAATGTTCCTAAATACGATATTAAATAGAAAAAATCCTTGCATTATGCACTAAAGTCTGCTAACATATCACTGTTGCGTTTAAGGTTCATTCCTTAAACATAGTAAGAACAGATACCAGATAGAAGGAGGTGTCATCATGGCAAAATGTGATATTTGCGGCAAGGGCGCTCATTTCGGAAACAACGTCAGCCATTCTCATAGAAGATCTAACAGAATCTGGAACTCTAACGTTCAGAAGGTTAAATGTAAAGTCAACGGTCAGCCCAAGAGAATGCACGTATGTACTTCCTGCCTTAAATCAGGACTTGTAGAGCGCGCATAATTTTGTTACGTATATTATAAACAAAACGGACAGTTTAAAACTGTCCGTTTTTTGTATGTCTTTTATCAGCCTATCCCTTCACTTCCGATCTTTCCCTGGAGCCTCTCATATTCTATCGTAATGGCTTTGAAAAGATCATGGTCTCCTGCAAGGTTATCCGGATGGTATATTTTAACCAGATCCTTATACCTTTTCTTAAGCATGAGAGGGTTTGTTATCCCGACAAACAATGTTTTGGCAACCGGTGCACCATATCCGGGAATATCATCATCACCGTAATATGAGTTTTGAGCTTCATAGCGCATCTTCTCAGCTTCAAGTTCTCTTTTGGCCTTATCAAGATCTGCAAAACCGGCTTTTAAGATTTCCATTTTCTTGTCAAAGAACTGTTCATCCTGTTTTAGGCGTTGACGTTCTCTGGTGACCTGACCCGTTAGGATATTCATCTCATCACGGAACTGAACCCTGTCATTAAGGAACTTTTTATTCATAGCCTCTATTTCTTCGGCTTTTTCATTTAGTTCTTTCTCATAATTCTCAAGACGGGCCTTTTCTTCCGCAAGATGCCTTTCGACTTCTTTCAACCGGATGTTTTCTTCAAACAGCCAGTTTTTGTCTTCTATATTTTTTTTTTCTGTATTTTTTTCTTGATCCGAAGTGGATTCTTCTTTGCCGGTTTGCGGTTCTTCAACCTTAGCATCGGTATTTTCTTCGGAAGGATCATCTTCGTCGGCAGTATCGCCGTTTACTTTGGAGTCATCAGTCTCTTTGGCTGTTTTGACATCGGTTTCGCTCATCTTGTATATATTCTGCATATCAAGATCAACCTGAGCATCAAACTCATTGATGATCGCATTTAGATTGTCTATGGTACTGCGTGCACTATCGGACATATATATCCCTCTTAAATCTGTTAACCGTTCACATCATCTTCCGGAAAGGCAATATCAAGAGCATCATTATCGGATATCATATCTTTGGGTTTGGTAAAACGGTCTACAAGATCGGGAACCATATCGAGTATCTTGGTTACCGCATCCTGATTCTTAACATTCACAAGTTTTGTTGAGCCGTTTTGTATAACAAGAACTGCACTGGGACTCATCTTTCCCGCAAAGCCACCGCCTGCACCGTTCTTTTTATCGGCAGAATTTGCACCCGCTCCTACACCGAAAGATACATCAACCAAAGGTAAGATGATCGTATCTCCTACTCTGGTAGCTTCACCTACAACGGTTTTAGTAGAAAGAACGGTATTCATTCCTTTCATCAAAGAATCTATAACGCCATTAAAATTGTTAACATCAGCCATTTGATCTCCTTTACGGATATACCGTCTGCTTATCCTTGAATATCGTTATTGTTTAAATTTTCATTATATGTTTTGTGTTTGCGTTTTTTGGGTGGTTCTTTTTTCAGTAACCGTATCAGCTTTTTCAGATCTCTGCTGGTCAGGTAGAATATTGCTATCTTCAAAAAAGAAAAAACAAATATACGTCCTTTAAAATATCCCCCGCCTCTTATAACTTCTTCTTCGAAGTTTCCATATACATGTACATATTTGCCTGTAATGGGATATAACATACCGGCAATGGCCAATATCTCACCGGTAGTATACGGTTCTTCAAATCCAACCTCTAATCTGATATCTCCTTTTTTAGGAAGGATTTCTTTAAGCAGTCTGAATATCCTGATCTTACATTTTTCAAAAGTTCGTTCAAAAAGATCACTGGTAATGATCGTATGATAATAATGAATATTATCTTTAATGTTCTTGATCTTGGATCTAGTATCAACCGCAATCGTATCTATTTTATCATATAACCCATCCAAAGTACACCGTATCTTGTGGATAAGTTCCTTTATTCTCCCAAATATTGTTTTTTTAACAGGTTCTTCTTCGCCGTCCGTAAGTTCAGCGTCAGCGTCCGAACTATCTTCATCATGATCTTCTTCACTCATATCATGACTTTCTTCATAGGTACCATGATCTTCTGGACCTGTATCAAGTCTTTCTTCATATGTATCCGATGCTTCCTGTAATGTTTCACCTGCCGTATCGGGGGTGGGATCATTTAAGGTTTCCGCATTATCGGAGAACTCTGATGATTCCTGCGGTTTTGTTTTCTTCTCTTTAGGTAAACGAAGAATGGGGATTCCCAAAATCCTTACCGTAACCAATTTGTCTGCAGGATAAACAGCCGAAACATGTACCAGATGAAGAAGCCAGCTAACCTGTCCTTTCAGATCTACAGGGTCATCGCCTTCTACTCCGGTCCTGACAAATTTAGCCTTATATCTGATGGGAACAAACAGGATCAAAAGTAATAAAAATATGATAAATCCCAGGATACAGGCGATCACTATTCCGATAATTTTGAGTATATTAAGAACTACGGGTATCGCTGCCATAATCGTCACTCGATATATATTCTTTAATAGCGGGATATCCGTATTTATCATAAGCTTTTTGCGTTATGTCAATCACAATATCAACCGCATCTTTATAATTTGCTGCAAAAGCGACCACCGGCCTGTCATCAGGCTTACGCAATCCGGGTTGTTTAAACAGATCTGCTCTTATGATCTCCAGATTGTCGGGATCATATGCAAGTCTTATAACAAATATCCCGGGCACAAAACGATTCACCCTGAACTTGGCCACAACGATGGTCTTATGTTTTATCTTATTTGATACATACAGATTCTTTGCAATCTTCATATCTATATACGCCCAATGTTTCCTATTATTAACTGTAACATACCTTGACTTATTTGTGTAAAACTTTATATACTGATTTATATATTCTTTATGAAAGGATACATAGTTGAAAACTGTTGCACGTATAACCTTAAAAACGGGCGATATGCTCGGTGAGGATGTCATATCTAACCACGGCGAAAAGCTTTATTCCAAGGGCACAAAACTCGATCCCAAAGCTCTGGACCGTCTTGCAAGACACAACATAATGGCAGTTACCATTATGGAGGATATCGATTTTGCCGAAACTCATACGGAACGTGTAAAACTAAGTGAAGATTTCAAGAATTTCAAGCGCATTTACTACGAATGTGTTCCTCTTTTTCGTTCAATAATCGATGATATGGTCAATAAGCATATTTCTCCTCCTATGGACCAGCTTATGACTATATATGTCAAACTTGCTTCAAATGCCAAAAATGGAGATAAATTACTCGAATATTTGAGGATCATTCCCCCGGATGTTGATAATATGCTATATGAACATCAGTTAAACTGCGGAATGATCGCCTCTGTTTTTGCCGCATGGCAGGGAATGAGCAAACAGAACATGTTTACCCTTATTCAGTGTGGTTTTCTTTATGATATCGGTAAATTATGTCTTCCCAGGGAACTTCTTTATAAACCTTCAAAACTCACCGATGAAGAATTTGCTCTCATGAAGACTCATACAGAGCTTGGATACAAACTCCTGACCGAGATAGGCCTGCCTGAAACTATCACTCTTGCAGCACTTCAACACCATGAAAAGGGCGACGGTTCGGGATATCCCAATCATCTTTATATGAACGATATCGATACGTACGCTCAGTACTGTTCAATAATCGATGCTTATGAAGCCATGTCTGTACCAAAGACATACAGATATCCACTGAATACCTTTGAGATCATATCCAACTTTGAAAAAGAAGGAAACCTCAAATACAACCAGTTTAAATTAAACTCGATCCTGTATCATATTGCTGCTACTCAGCTTGGATTACATGCTAAATTAAATGACGGACGTGAAGGAGAAGTCCTACTTATAAACCAGACTCATGTTTCACGTCCCATAATCAAAGATATAAACGGTGAACTGATCGATCTCGTTTCTCTTCCGGACAGCATCTCGATCTATGCTCTTTATTGATCTGTTGCGGCATTTTCCTGCTGATCAGGCTCTTCCGAATTCACATTTTGTGCAAAATAACCGTCAAACATTCTTTTAGCGATGGGCACGGCATACTCGCCACCGCTTCCTGCTCCTTCAATTATGATCGTAACAGCTATCTGCGGATCCTCCGCAGGTGCAAATCCTGTAAACCAGGCATGTGAATCATCTTTTGTTGCTGATGAATATTCTGCCGATCCTGTTTTACCGGCTGCGGTATAGCTTAGATCTTTAAGTCTTTTGGCCGTACCGTTTTGTACAACACCTATCATCAGTTCAGTAAGTTTTGCACTTTCCTCCTCAGTGATAAGTCTTCCCTCTGACTGGGAAGTAAAAGTTTTGACATCCGATCCGGATTCAGAGACTACTTTGTCGACCAGATGCGGTCTCATCAGTTCTCCCCCATTGGCAATGGCACAGGTTATCATATTAAGATGTAATGGCGATATCGAATCCTGCCCCTGACCTATACTGGCCTGCATCATATTATGAGAGTCAAGTTCGGGGCTTATGTTTGTGTGCGATACTGATGACGGCAGATCATATGGCAATTCTTCCTCAAACATCAGATCCTTCAAAGTCTTACTAAACTTATCCTTATCGAGACCTATACCTATATTTGCAAAAGAAGAATTACAGCTTTTGGCAAAAGATGTCGGAAAATCAAGTCCGCCGTGAACCGATCCATGGTAACATCTTATTGTATTTCCGTCATAGGTAAAAGATCCTGTACAATTAAACCCATATCCGTCGTAACTGCCATTATTTTCACGAAGATATTCAAGTGTGGTGATTATCTTAAATGTGGATCCCGGAGGATAAAGCCCCTGCGTAACCCTGTTTAACAGGCTTGTATTTTCGGGATCATTTAACATCTCATTCCAGGTCTGATCTATCTGATTCGGATCAAAGTCAGGCTTTGAGACCATTGCAAGAATACGTCCCGTATCGACTTCGGTTATGATGACCGCCCCTTTATATACACCCAGGGAATCATAAGCTATCTGCTGAAGTGATGTGTCAAGGGTCGTATAGACGCTGTCAGCTGTAAGCATCTCAAGTTCTGCATTTGCATGAGCGGCATTAACGATACCTGAATGATAGTTAAGCAGATAATAATTTGCTATGCTCTCAACACCCATTCTACCGTGAGTAGAATAGCCTATAGCATGGGCAAACATATTGGCATACGGATATACCCGGGACTGTTCCTGAGTGCTTGCACCCTCCGAATAAGCCAGTATTTCCCCGTCTGATGAATATATCTTTCCCCTAAGGTATTCTTTGGACAACCTTTTGGCATATGAGTTATAACTGTTGTCAAACATTTCAATCTCATGAGTCATGGAATATCTGACCATAAAGATACTCATGCAGATAAAAAGCAAACATACCACAGCCGACGAGAATATGATCGCATGATTTGAATTCTTCTTGTGTTTTTGGGCATTGGAAGTATTCTTATCAGTATTCGGTTTAGAAAAAATCTCATTCTTATTCTTGTTCTTATTCATATCAGTTCATGAAGCAGCTTGCTGTTTCTCATAAAATGCTCTCTCATCTCCTGCTACAAGTGTTACTCCGCATAGCACTTCAAACAGTAATATACTGGTCAGAACGGAGCTTCCTCCGTAACTTATAAAAGGAAGTGTTACACCCGTAAGCGGGATAAATTTAACTCCTCCTCCAACGGTAAGAAAAACCTGAAAAATATATGCACTTCCAAGACCTGCGGCCAAAAGTCTGTAAAACATCGAATTCAGTCCTGCAGCGACCTGCATGCTCCTTAAAAAACAGATAACACATATTGTAAGTACGGAGATTCCTGTTACAAATCCCATTTCTTCGACGATTGCGGAAAAAACAAAGTCATCTTCGACAAACGGAATTGTCCCGGGATTGCCTTTATTAAGTCCGAGTCCCCAAAAAGAGCCTGAACTCAATGCAAAAAGCGACTGGGTTATCTGGTACCCCGTATCATCGATCGTGGTCCAGGGATCTATCCAGGCCTGAATACGTTCCTGAACATGTGTAAAAAGATTATATGCCAGCATACCGCTGACAGCTGCGCCTAAGGCTCCGATACCTACATATACAAAATTACCTGTAGCTATATATACCATTATCACATATACAACCGCATATATAAGCGCACTTCCGAGATCTCTGCTTAAAACCAGTATAAGTACATGAACAAGTGCGATAGATGCTGTCACCAGAACCTCTGTCATCCCCCTTGCTCTTACAAACCCAGATGCCACAAAAAATACAAAAACTATCTTAATAAGTTCGGAAGGCTGAAAGGTAATTCCACCCAAAGTATATGAAATATTTGCTCCATAGGTAACTGTCCCGGCGATAAGGACCGCCCCGAGTGCAGCAATACCGATGGATGCATAAATCCATTTAAATGTGTACAGAAATTTAAAACGCCGGATTACAAAAGGAACGCCCATGGTTATTATCATGGAAGCCGTCACGATAAAGAACTGCTTAAGAGCCTTATTATAATTAAGTCTGGTAAGTATTACAAAACCGACCGTCATAAGCATGCACATATTATTGGTCATAAGTTTATCCGACAATGGATAAAGTATCTTGGCTATAAGTATTATACCTATCATCAGAAGTTCGGTAGCTGCATAGAATCCCATAAGTTTCATGTTGTCGGATTTAAAACACAGGCATAAAAAAGATGAAAAATGGAACAAAAACATAAGAAAATTCTGAAAGATATAAATACCGTCGTTGGAATAGTACTCATCATCCCTGAAGAGCACTATTATTCCTGTAAATGCATATAATGCAATAAATATGCCAAGAAAGTACCTTGATAATTCTGTTATAAAGATTTCAAGATAAGCTATCATCAAATAAACTCCGCTGTATGCAAGATCATAAAGCCCCACGTTTCATATGTCCGGTGGTAGTCTTTAAATTTCGCATTTCATGATCATAATTTGCGGATCCGTATGTAAATGCTCTTATAACAAGTGCAGCCTCTTCATAATCTTCCACTGTAAGATTAATTCTGTAAGAGTCTGCGGAAATACATCTTATATCATTCATCATACCATATAAACTGAGTGGTCTTTCGTTATATATGATGTTAGAACATACAGCACAATCCGAAACGACAGGGAATTCGGCTCCTTTACGGTCTTTTAACAAAACCCGGCGTTCGCTTAAGTTCTTATGATCACAGGCATCATATGTTTTTTTGATACAGCCGGCCGTGATCATCATAGGAATATATCCGTATACAACCAAATATTTACCGATGTCTTCAAAGATATCCGCATTATCGGAAAGTTCACAAAGATCCTTTCTGTTCATTTCATAAGGATATGTGATCCCGGAAATACCGGTATTATGCAAAAAACTGAAGGCTGCCGGATTATGTACATACAAATGCGTATCGGTAATTATCCGGTACTCCGGCAATTTATCAGCCGCAAAGCCAAGTTCATCCAGATTATGGACAAGTACGCCTGATACATAATCATTGTTTTTTACAAACCCGATCAGACTATCGTACAACGGATCAGCGTTCTTATCATTTCCGTTGCCCCTTACTATCTTACTTCTGAATACAAAAGGAAAAGATAAATACACCGCTATATTTAATGTTTTAACCCTGTTAAGCAGTTCATCGTAACCATTTATAAGAGTATGATCAAGAATAAGGGCATTGATCATATTACCCGGTCCATTTTCATACTCTTTTTCATAAATATCCAAAAAGGCCTCAAGTTGAGGCTTACTGCTGACAAGGACTTCAAACTTCCTTTCATCATAAGGAGATTTATTTAAAAATTTGTCTTTTTTGAGTATCAGTTCAAAATAAGCCTTAAGTTCTGCAATATCATCTCTTTTACTAAAAAATCCTTTGGATGCGATGATCTCATCCTCTAAACGGGATAATACATCTCGTCTTAACGAATTGATCTCACCCACGCTCATGAAAGTGTTTTTGCCAAGGTCTATGGTAAGGTCATTTACAGATACACAGGTTTGACCGGTTTTGGTCAGTTTTTCACCAAGTACTTTTTCTTCAAGCGGTGCTTTTTTTGCTTCTGATACAATATTTCCCTCTTCGGATACATATATATCTTCGTACCCAGCCGTCAAAACAGCATTTTGCCCTTCATGAAAATACGCATACATATTAACCGGTATCTTTTCACACTCATGAACATATTTCTCATGTATCTGATCTTCATAAACTGGATCATTACCGTTATATCCGGGTGAATCGAGAGTAATAAGTTCTTTTCCTTTATAACCTTCATAATATCCACGGGATATTCCGGTTCTTATATATAACGAAAGCAAATGTTCACGGTCTTCTTTACTGACTTTATAGGAGGCATTTTTATCTGATAAGTACTTATCGATATATTTTCTGTAAAGGGAAGTTACTCCCGCAACATATTCGGGTGATTTCATCCTTCCCTCTATCTTAAAGGAATCAATACCCGCATCTATAAGCATGGGAAGGATATCAAGAGTACACATGTCCTTCATACTCAAAGGATATTCTTCCTGATTTGTATATTGATCTTTATACTTATTATCAGTACTGTTTATAATTCCTTTAACATTAAAAGGAAGCCTGCATGTTCCGGCGCACTTACCCCTGTTACCGCTTCTTTGGCCGATCATGGAACTCATCAGGCATAAACCGGAATATGAATAACACATAGCTCCATGAATGAAGCATTCCACTTCAAGCCCCGAACTGTCCTTGATATTTTTGACTTCTTCGATCGTCAGTTCTCTTGCGGGAACAATTCTGCTAAATCCATGCTCCTTCATGAGTTTTGCACCATAACTGTTCATAATGCTCATCTGGGTGGATGCATGTAACTCAAGATCAGGAAAACATATCTTTAACATATCCGCCAAGCCCAGATCCTGGACTATGATACCGTCCAAACCGGATTCGTATAACGGCCTCACTGTTTTGTAAGCATCTTCGAATTCAGAAGATTTAATAAGTGTATTAAGAGCAAGATAGACCTTTACACCGTGCATATGTGCAACACGCAGTGCATGTATAAAATCTTCTCTGTTTATGTTTCCCGCAAATGCCCTGGCCGAAAAGTTATCGGTTCCTGCATATACGGCATCCGCTCCGGCGTTTATCGCAGCATATAAGCACTCAATATTACCGGCCGGTGATAGTAATTCATGTTTCATATTATCCTTAAAAAAGGCTGCCTGTAGGCAGCCTTAAAAACTATAAACAATGATCATCCCTGAGTTTTTTTCAAATTGCGTTCCGTGTTCTCCAATTTGATCTGAGTTGCGATAAGTTCATGTTTGATATCATACAATTCCTTATCACGGTTCGCAATATCTTCTTCAAGCAGCTCGATCTGTTTTCTGGCCTTAAAATAATCATCGGCAATATTTAACTGGACAAGGACTGACTGAGTATCGATCGGAAGTCTCTTAAAGTCCTCATCACTTGTATATTCCGACAATTTATTATTAAGATAAGAGGCAACCTTCTGAAGATATTCTTCACTCTCATATCCGCTCAGAGTAAAAACCTTACCGCCTATGATAACCTCAGTATCTGTTTTAACAGCCATACTAACCTCCCGGAATCTTACATATATGTAAAAAGTATATTATCATCAATCCGGAAATTCAAGACCTAAATGTCTGTATGCATGCTCGGTACAAACTCTTCCGCGCGGTGTTCTGTTTATAAATCCCTGCATTATAAGATACGGTTCTATCACATCTTCCAATGTGCCGGGATCCTCTCCTAATGCAGCAGACAGTGTATCAAGTCCAACAGGCCCACCTGAAAACTTATTGATTATGGTATTTAGCATATTCCTGTCTACACGGTCAAGGCCCAGTGCATCTACGTCTAAAAGATCCAGGCTTGTACGGGCCACGGTTCCCGTTATATTACCGTCATATCTGACCTGGGCAAAATCACGTACCCTTTTAAGCATACGATTTGCAAGTCTGGGCGTTCCCCGGCTTCTTCTCGCGATCTCAGCCTCTCCTTCATCATCGATCGACACATCCAGTATATGTGCAGAATTATGGATTATGGTCTTTAGTTCATCAACTGTATAATATTCCAGTCGCTGGATCATTCCGAAGCGGTCCCTTAACGGAGCGGTAAGAAGTCCAGCGCGGGTGGTTGCACCTATCAATGTGAATTTAGGTAACGGGATGCGCCTGCTTATTACGGTTTCGCCCTTGGAATATATGACATCCACCGCATAGTCTTCCATGGCAGAATACATTGTCTCTTCTACCTGTCTGTTCAGACGATGGATCTCATCGATAAACAGTACATCTCCCTTTTGAAGTTTTGAAAGGATGGCTACAATATCACCCGGAGATTCTATGGCTGGGCCGGATGTGATGACGCATTTGGATCCCATCTCGTTTGCTATTATTCCGGCAAGAGTAGTTTTACCAAGTCCTGGAGGTCCGTAAAAAAGACAATGATCAAGCGCTTCACCTCTCATCTTCGCTGCTTCTATAAAAACCTTAAGGTTTTCCTTGGTCTTGGTCTGTCCGACATAATGATCAAAGGTTTTTGGTCTTAAAATATTCTCAATACTGACATCCTCCCCCGTCCTGTCGGTGGAGATAGTCATATTGGTCCTTCCGTCATTTGAGGGCTTACTGTTTTTATTATCATATGTATCTGTCTGAATTGTTCTCATATAAACCTCTGTTAAAATCCATATATGATCATCTGATAAGCTTAAGAGCTGCATTTAGCATCTCATCAACATCCATATCATCAGTAATATCAGCACCAAGAACCGCACGTTTGGCTTCATTTTCGGAAAAGCCAAGCGCAACGAGCACATCGACGGTTTCCGATCTGTTACCGTCCAGAAGGTCCTTATCATTAAGATCTACCGCCTTCAATCCGGTTCCCTGTGCGGAATTTAGTATCACATCCGAGTCATACTTGTTCTTAAGATCAACAATGATCCTCTCAGCCGATTTCTTTCCAAGCCCCTGTGCCTTTGATAAAGTCTTGACATCTCCGGTAACTATGGCTACACGAATACTGTTTGCATCCATATACGAAAGCAGACTCAGCGCAGCCTTTGGTCCTATACCGCTTACGGTTATAAGCTGCGAAAACATATTGAGATCATCTTTTGAAAGAAAACCTATAAGTTCTATCGCATTTTCCCTGATTGAAGTATATGTATAGAGTTTAACCTCCGCCCCGATATCCGGAAGCAGGTCAAAAACCGAAGCCGGAATGGAAATATTGTATCCGATATTGTTAACCTCCAGAACACAACTGTCTATATCAGCCTCTGCCAGAGTGCCTATCATATAAGCGTACATATGTATCTCCTGATCTAATCTTTATTTTCGGAATCCAAACTTAAATTTTTAAGTTCAGACGATCTGTTTATAGCCGGTAAAACCAGAGTTGCAATAAATCCAAGCAGAGCACCGGTCAAAGCTCCTGAAATGATAAGAGGAGCAATATAATAGATCATACTGAATGTATCAAGTGCAAACATTGCAACGATAAGCTGACCTGTATTATGCGCCACACCGCCACCTAAGCTAACTCCAATCGGAGAAAATCGGTCGGTCCTAAAAAGAAAGGCCATTATCATATAACTAAGGATAGCTCCAGCAAGCGAATACATCATCATAGACATATTGCCGAACATAAACCCCGCAAGGATCACACGAATAATATCAACGATTAATGCTTCTTTGTATCCACAGACATAAAGAAGTATCAGGACACAAAGGTTAGCCAATCCCAATTTGATGCCCGGAATGCCAAAATTAAACGGAATAAGAGATTCAACATAGCTTAATATAAGCGATAATGCAAGGCACAATCCCATATATGCGATATTTAAGGTTCTCTTATCCTGTCTTACCATGTTACAGCATCCAATCCGTCATCATTGTAGGTGTCATGATCGCCGTTCATATTTTCTCCGGAAACAACGGTTATTATGATCCTGTGAGGGAGACAGACAACTGATTGCCCTGTCTTAAAAGCCGGTCCGGTATTTACACATATTTGGTCGGGACATGTGGCATATATCATATCGGCACTGCCATCGCTTATACGAAGAATGTTACATACATTCTCACCACCGGCTTCTTCATATTCTTCATCAGAATAAAAACATGCTGTGATATCGCCGTATTCATCTTCATAAAACACAAAATATCCGTCATCGTCAAGAGAATGCCTGTATTCGACACCCGTACCGCCGGATTTTCCGTTTTGGTCCATAATATTGATCGATATATATGCACCTTTTCCAACAAAAATACGCAAAATGATCAGGACCGAAACGGAAACCATTAATAAAGCCGCAAGCAAAATAAGATCATTTGCATACCTGCGGCGTTTATTAATACTATGTTGTATTATATCATTATCGAACATATGTTTCAAGTAGTGTGAAACTTCTGGGATTCATAACGATCCTGGTACTATCTATCAAATTTGTGTCATCTGTCGTAAGCGCTACCTTCCACTCCATTTTGTTTTTGAGTTTCGGGAGTGCGATATTCTTGGTTTCCCAGTGCATGTTATAGATCAGATATAAGAGTCTTTCATCACTCTCATCTGCATACTTATCATAATACAATATTCCGAAACTGTGAGAAGTCGGACCGATATCTGCTCTCCATAACTCTTCACCATGCATGGATATATCCGGATACCCATAAGAAAGATAGTCTCTCCCCATAAGTTTATGATCACACCCAACAGCCGGATGATCTTTTCTTATAGCGATCAGACTTTTAACAAAATCAAGGATTTCAGTTCCGAATGAACCTGTGGGCCACTTAATATATCCTGTATCATTATCCTGATTATACGGATTATTATTGCCAAACTGGGTATTTCCGAACTCATCACCACCATATATAAGCGGAGTTCCCTGAGACAAAAGTGTCATTGCAAAAGCGTTTTTCAGCTGCCTTTTTCTTAATTCCGTTATGGCTTTTTTACGCGTCACACCCTCAATACCACAGTTCCAGCTGTAATTATAATCCGCACCGTCTATACCGTTCTCACCGTTATCAAGGTTATGTTTTTCATTATAGGAAACAATATCAAAAGCCCTCATTGTGTCCTGTCTTGCAATAAAGACAATGGGATTTGTAACAGGATCCGAATCACGCAACTGATATGCAGCCGACTGTGCGGAGTTTGGATCACCTTTAAGAAACTTTCTTATATCCGTCATAAAACCAAGATCCATATGACCGTGTTCCGGATTAAACAAGTCATCATTTCTGGTAAGTGCGTCATCGCAAAGTATCTTACAACCATACACAATAGGGTCGGTCATGATATCATTTATCGGAAGTCCGCCGCCGATAAGCTGAAAGCCATCGACGTCATATCTTGTACGCCAGAATCTAAGGACATCCGTTATATCTCTTGAAGAAAATCTGGAAGGAAATTTAAACTGAAGGATCACTTCAATTCCTGCATCGTGCATTGCATTGACCATTTCATGCATTTCACGAACAGGATTGCCTTTGGCGGAAAAAGAATACTTAGGCACAAAATAATATCCGTCATTATAGCCCCAGAAATTTACCATTCCGGAAGGCTCATCGCCTTTTTTGAGCATATCGGGCAGACAGATGATCTCATTAAACTCATATACGGGCATCAGGATAATACCCGTAACGCCCAGACTCTTAATATACGGAAGTTTCTGGATAATACCGGAAAATGTACCCTTGTCTTTTACCTTTGAGGATTTATGAGCAGTATATCCTCTTACATGAAGCATATAAAAGACACTTTTGGAAAAAGGAACAGACTGTCTTAGTGCGCTGCTTACCGAAGTATCATTACTGACACGGGAAAAGGGAGATGTGACCGAGCCGAATTCTCCAAAGCCACAGGAATCTTCCATTCTCGGATCAGGAAACACTTCATCGCCACTGAAAAAAAGATATCTTAGTCCTCTTCCGTCCTTGTCGGTCAGTAATTTGGAAACACTGTCCCTGCCATCAAAAACTATCTCCATGGCACAGACACGGCCTTCGCGGGACCATTCGGGAAATTCTATCTTAATGGGAGTACTCGAGGACTCCGGATAGATTAAAACACCACACCTGGCATCCGTATCAAACTCTCCGACAAACTTAACTCCGCGGGCCGTATAGGCAGCACCCAGAGGATAAGGAACTGTTTTATTAATTGTATAAGGAATTAAAGCCATATAAACCTCGCAAAAAATCTTTATCATTATATCATATTTTTAAGTATGATACCATCAATATCAGTTTACATAATATTTTGTATTTAATATTATATTTTCTTTTTATTGCAGGAATATATAAAATATCGGATAATTATTTTATACGGATGCATTTATGTTCGTATGCAAATTTTATGTATTTCTTTTATGGAGGTTTATATGGCTGATGATATCAATTTATCGGCAGACGATTCCGAAGCCGAGGAAATGACCGTTACACTTAATCTTGATGATGGAGATGTAGTTTGTGCCGTTGTTACGATATTTGACTGTGAAGGCAGAGATTATATCGCCCTTCTTCCGCTTGATGAAAACGGGGATAACACACAGGGTGAAGTATGGATATACCGTTACAGTGAAAATCCCGATGACCCCAACGAAGAACCCGAGCTTGAATATATCGATGATGATGAGGAATTCGAAAAAGTCGAAGAAGCTTTCGATGAATATCTTGACAGTGTAGAATTTGACGAAATGGTATAAATATAACCCCGTGTGATCTTTCACACGGGGTTTTCATCTTATTGGATATCAGCCTTTTATAACTATATTTACTATTCTTCCGGGAACATATATTTCCTTGACTATATCCTTGCCTGCAAGTCTGTCACCAAGTTCTTCCTTAGCCATTGCGATTATATCATCTTTTGCTCCGTCCGAAGGTACCGCTATGGTACTTCTTACTTTGCCGTTTATCTGAACAGCTATCTCTATAGTACTTTCAACAGTCTTTGCCTCATCATACTCAGGCCATTTCTGTTCATAAACATAGCCGCCATAATTACATATGCTCCAGATTTCCTCAGTGATATGAGGTGCAACGGGATTAAGGAGAACTAAGAAGGTCTTTAATTCATCTTCCGTCACACTGCCCTTTTTGGTAAAGTCATTGATAAGGCTCATAAGAGCAGCAATACCTGTATTAAATTTAAGACTCTCATAATCACCAGATACTTTTTTGATCGTTTTATGCATCGTGGCTTCAAGATCCTTGGAATATCCGGATTCTGTATTTAGGATATCCTGAAGTTTCCAAACCCTTTCAAGGAATCTCCTGCAGCCTCTAACCCCCTCGTCCTGCCATGAGGCAGCCAGGTCAAAGGCTCCTATGAACATCTCATAAGTACGAAGTGTATCCGCACCGAACTCATCGATGATCTCATCGGGATTAACGACATTCCCGCGGGATTTTGACATCTTTTCACCGTTGGATCCAAGGATCATTCCGTGAGATGTTCTCTTTTGATATGGTTCTTTGGTAGGAACAACTCCCTGGTCATAGAGGAATCTGTGCCAGAACCTTGAGTAGAGAAGGTGCAGTGTAGTATGTTCCATACCGCCGTTATACCAGTCTACGGGAAGCCAGTATTTAAGAGCTTCGGGACTTGCAAGAGCTTCTTTATTGTGGGGATCGGTATATCTTAAGAAATACCATGATGAACCTGCCCACTGAGGCATTGTATCTGTTTCACGTTTTGCAGGACCACCGCACTTAGGACATGTTGTATTTACCCAATCTG
Source organism: Lachnospiraceae bacterium (assembly GCA_024691305.1). GTDB lineage: Bacteria > Bacillota > Clostridia > Lachnospirales > Lachnospiraceae > XBB2008. The sequence goes on from JAILNS010000015.1 coordinate 328,241, forward strand.
TCATAACGGAAAGTGGCGATTCTCCGGTATCTGTAGGCATATAGCTCTCAACTTCAGGTAATTCAAGAGGAAGTTCGCTTTCAGGAATTGCTACATAACCGCACTTGTCACAATGTACTATCGGAATAGGCTCTCCCCAGTAACGCTGTCTTGAGAAAACCCAGTCTCTTAATTTATAGTTTACTTTAGCATGTCCTATACCTTTGTTCTCAAGGAATTCGATCATCTTAGCCTGTGCATCGGCTACATTTAAGCCATCAAGGAAACCGGAATTAACCAGAGTACCTGTAGCCACATCGGTATATACCTGTTTCTGAACATCTTCACCGCCGGCCACAACTTCAACGATGGGAAGATCAAAGGCCTTTGCAAAATCCCAGTCTCTTTCATCATGAGCAGGAACGGCCATGATAGCTCCTGTTCCGTAACTCATAAGAACATAATCCGATACAAATATCGGAATTTCCTTATCATTTACGGGATTGACAGCTTTTAAGCCATCCAAAACAACACCGGTTTTTTCCTTATTCAGCTCACTTCTTTCAAAATCCGACTTTCTTGCGGCCAGAACTCTGTAATCCTCTACCGCAGACCAGTTTTTGATATCGTCTTTGTATTTATCAAGAATAGGATGCTCAGGACTTACAACCATGTATGTGGCACCAAAAAGTGTGTCACATCTGGTCGTATAAACCGTAAGTTTATCCTCTTTTCCGCTTATCTGAAAATCAACTTCCGCACCTGTACTTCTGCCGATCCAGTTCTTCTGCGATACGGCTATACGTTCCACATAATCAACTTCATCCAAACCGTCAATAAGTTTCTGAGCATATTCAGTGATCTTAAGCATCCACTGGCTCTTAACTTTACGAACGACTTCCGAGCCACAGCGTTCACATACTCCGTTAACAACTTCTTCATTTGCAAGGCCGACTTTACATCCGGTACACCAGTTAATAGGCATTTCAGCCTTATATGCAAGTCCTTCCTTAAACATCTGTAAGAATATCCACTGTGTCCAGTGATAATAGTCAGGATCTGTGGTGTTGATCTCACGGTTCCAGTCAAAAGAATATCCTATGGAATGCAGCTGATTCTTAAATCTTTCCACATTGTTTTTGGTGACCATCTTAGGATGTATCTTGTTTTGTATGGCAAAGTTTTCAGTAGGAAGGCCGAATGCATCCCAGCCCATGGGGAACAATACGTTATATCCCTGCATACGTCTTTTTCTGGATACGATATCCATGGCCGTATATGGTCTTGGATGTCCTACATGAAGTCCCTGCCCCGAAGGATACGGGAACTCGACAAGAGCATAAAACTTAGGTTTACTGTAGTCATCGGATGTAGCAAATGACTGATTATCGTCCCAGATCTTCTGCCATTTTTTCTCAACTGTCTTATGATTATATACGTCTGCCATCATACACCTCTGTTTAAATACATTTTAATAAGAAGTTATCTCATTAATAAACAAACACCATTGTAATTATAAAAGCCGGAAGTGTCAATTGACTTCCGGCTTTTAAGTGTTCCTTATTTCCAATTATCGATAATTTCAATACAACTGTCCACATCCATCTGTTGAACGGCTTCTTTAAGCCGTTTGAACTTTTCTGCCCAAAACTCATTATATCTGTATTCTGACATTTTATTAATGACCTCTTCCATCTCATCCATATCAAGATCATCTACCGCAACTCTCATTCTTCCGAAAAGACTCTTCAAAATATCATAAGTTGCTTCCGGCTTATCATCTTCAACAGGATCTGCATTATCATCGAAAAGATATTTAAGTTTATCCTTATATGAGATAAACATATCCAGAAGTCTGCCTGTATTTTTGGTTATAAGATCGATATTGCCTTCTTTACCGGCCATCTCCATATCATATGCAAGATTACCGAGTTCCATAGCACCTATCTGTCTCGAAGCACTTTTTAAAGCATGAACTTCAATGGTATATTGAGCCCAGTTACGATCTTTATAATACTGTTCTATAGCAGCTGCTTTGGATTCTATCCCGTCATAATATGTCTTGATTATACTCATATAGAGTTTTTCAGACCCCAAAAGCTTAAGTGCCGCATTGGTATCAAGATCCGCAATAACAAGTCCATCTTCTGATTTGACATCATCAGGACCTCTTTCCAGGACATCATTCTCTTTAGTATCGGTATTAACCTTACGGATCTTATCAGGTGATATATGCCTTTTAAATGTTTCTATCAGAGTTCGGACTTCTATGGGCTTTGCAACAAAATCATTCATTCCCTCATCCAAAAACATCTCTTTAGCCCCGCTTAAGGCATTCGCTGTAAGAGCTATTATAGGAACATTCTCGTATTCGGGCATTGTGCGCCTTATTATCCGAGTTGTATCTATGCCATCCATCTCGGGCATCATATGATCCATGAAAATGATATCATAATGCTTGGTTTTGACCATACGTAATGCTTCTTTACCGCTGGATGCGCCGTCTATCTGAGCTTTAAGCGGCTCCAACAGCCCCTGGGCGACGGTAAGATTAACGATATTGTCATCAACAATAAGAACCTTTACATCTTCCGCAACAAAACTGTAAAGCACATCAGAATCTGAACTGTTGTCCATTGAGGAATTGTCAATATTATTATTAAACAGATTGCCCAGATTTAATACCGATACCGGTTTCCTTAAATACCTGAGTTCAGTGTACTTTGAAAACTCTTTAAGATCGGCAAATGTTTCCGCCAGAAGTACAGGTGTAAGATGGTTATCTTTAGCTGTTTTTTCGAATATCTCAGGATCAAAAAATTTCTGATCTATAAAGAAATAACGCCTTCTAGAATTTTCCGTGGATTTAAGCCACTCGATAAGATCTTCGTTTTTTCTTTCAAGATCGGTAAATATCTTAGCTTCAATACCGAGTTTTGAAGAATCATTGACAAAATCGGAACAAACATCTTCATTTTCGAAGGCAGCCCCTACACATATGTCATCTACGTCATTCACGATTATGGAAGGCTGAGGATCTGCTACTTCCTGACTGATTGAAAAACTGAAAGTAGATCCCTCGCCATATGTGCTTTGTACCCTGAGTTCGGAACCCATAAGTTCAAGAAGCAGTTTACATATACTAAGACCCAGTCCGGTTCCTTCGATATTTCTGTTTCTTCTCGAGTCAACCTGCTGGAAAGAATTAAATATCTTGTCAAGATCAGTTTCTTTGATACCTATGCCCGTATCAATTACGTCAAAGTGCAGGATGACATTATCATATCCGGACCATTCAAAATCAACTTTCACTTTAACAAATCCGGTGTTCGTAAATTTAGTTGCATTATTACATAAATTTATGAGAATCTGCCTTATACGGACATTATCACCTATAAGCTTATAAGGAATAAAAGGATTAACATCGATCAGCAGTTCCACATTCTTATCGATAAGCCTCGTCATGATGATACTGGCAATATCATCTATAAGACTAAGCGGTTCATATTCAACAGGAATAAGATCCAATTTACCTGCTTCTATCTTGGAAAAATCCAAAATATCATTGATGATAGTAAGAAGTGCTTTACCTGAATTTTTGATCTGTCTTATATAATCGGCAGCACTCGGCGGAAGGTCCTCTCTTAATGCCATTTCGGCAAAACCTATAACGGCATTCATGGGAGTCCTTATCTCATGACTCATATTTGCAAGAAAATCGCCCTGCATCTTTGCAGCACGATCAAGTTCGGCATTTGCCTTAAGACTTAAATATTTGCCATAAGACATATCCGACAGAACACTTGCTATAGTGTACAGGAACTCGGCAGCCTTATCTATACTTTCCTTTTCGATGATCGGGATCTTTTGAATTGCTTCCCAATAAGCATCTTCATCGATGCCAAGTTCACGGGCCGTTTCACGAACGGTTTCTTCTTCAGGCGGTTCGGTTAAAACCTGTCCGCCTATAAAGCACCCGACCATCTGATTATCAACCATGATCGGTGCGGAAAAGTCAACAAGTCCCGAATGACAGATATAGGTGGTAAATTTACCGGTTCTCATGGTAACCTCCGCCCCATATCTGTCACACTCTTCGCACATACTACGGCCAAGCTCCGAACAACGGGTATATTTCATGCAATAATCCGTGAAATTAGACCCTTTTGTTATCGGAGTTCCGTCAGCTTCTGTAGTCAGGGCGGCCATACCTACCGTGTTTGAAAAAGAATCCTGTATCTTTTGCAATACATCGATATCAATAAGGTCGCCCAGCTTTATTTCATCTTTGCGTATTATTACGCGTTCATCCATAATATCTGTCTGATCTTATGATCAAATTATTCTTCACTGTTTTCAGCAACTTTGGCAGCTCTGGCAGCAACTTCTTTTTCCTGTACATCAGAAGGTGTCTGCTCATATCTTACAAACTCATACTCATAAACTCCACTGCCGCCTGTCATTGAACGAAGTACCGTACAATATCCGTTTAAGCTTGCACTGGGGATTTCTGCTTCAATACAGGTCTTACCATCACCTGCAGGATTCATTCCAAGCACACGTCCACGTCTCTTATTAAGATCGCCCATAACATCACCTGTATATGTATCAGGTACAGTAACCTTAAGCGAATAAATAGGCTCAAGAAGAACGGGGCCGGCCTCCATAAATCCTTTTTTGAAAGCCTGAACTGCAGCAGTCTTAAATGCCATTTCCGAAGAGTCAACCGGATGATATGATCCGTCATACAACACAGCCTTAACACCGACAACAGGATAAGCTGCAAGAGGACCTCTGGTAACGCCTTCGGCGATACCCTTTTCAACAGCAGGGAAATAGTTCTTCGGTACTGCACCTCCGACAACTTCCTGCTCAAATTCATAAGCTGTTTCTGTACTTGATGCAGGTGAAAATCTCATCTTTACATGTCCGTACTGTCCATGACCACCCGACTGTTTTTTGTACTTATACTCAACATCGGAGGTCTTTCTGATGGTCTCTCTGTATGCGATCTTGGGATCCATAAGTTCGATCTCAACTTTGTATTCATTAGCAAGTCTTGACGAAATAACATCCAGCTGCATATCACCGATACCATAGATAAGAGTCTGTCTGTTCTCGGCATCTGAAACAACCTTAAGTGTCTGATCCTCATGACTCATCTTCTGAAGTGACTGAGCAACCTTATCGATATCGTTCTTATTGGGAACAAAATATCTCTTAACCGTGTAAGGTTTGGATATCTCGGCTTTACCGTATCTGATGGTAGTTGCCTTGGTAGACAGGGTATCACCTGTCCTTGCTGCGGTAAGTTTTGCAATGGCACCTATATCACCTGCATGAAGTTCGCTTATTTCTTCAGGTTTTGCGCCTTTCATGATATAAAGCTTACCAACTCTTTCTTCAACATCCTTATCATCGTTATAAAGAGTATCATCAGCCTTGATAACGCCTGAACATACCTTTATAAGTGAATACTTACCTATGAAAGGATCAACAATAGTCTTAAAAATATAAGCAGATTTAGCCTTGGAGAAATCATAATTAGCTTCAAAGACTTCATTTGTCTTAAGATTAACGCCTGCAAGCTTATGAGAATCAGGACTCGGCATATATTTTACAATGTCATCCAAAAGAGTATAAATACCCTGGCAAAGAATGGAAGATCCCATGGAAACGGGAACTATTGAGCAGTCACTTACATTTTGTTTAAGAGCTGATCTGATCTCCGCTTCGGAGAATTTCTCACCGTTAAAATATCGATCCATCATATCTTCACTGGTCTCTGCAACAGATTCCATCAAAGTTTCACGATATTCCTCAAGGTAAGGCTTGTTGTAGTCGGGAGTATCACAGGGAACAACCTCTTTTCCTTCCCATCTGTATGCCTGCTCGGCAATAACATTGACATAACCTACAAATTTTTCATTTTCTCTTATAGGAAGATGGAAAGGAGCGATCTTCTTTCCGTATTTCTCAGTCAGAGCTTCAACAACATTCTTAAAAGAAGCATTGTCTATATCCATATCGGTAACGAAAACAAAACGGGGAAGTTTGTACTTTTCGCAAAGTTCCCAAGCTTTTTCGGTTCCGACTTCTATCCCTGCTTTACCGGAAACAACAATAATTGCAGCATCGGCTGCTGATACAGCCTCTTCTACTTCACCGACGAAATCAAAGAAGCCGGGAGTATCGAGTACATTGATCTTGGTATCCTGCCATTCAATGGGAACTACAGATGTAGTAATGGAAAAACCTCTCTTTTGTTCTTCCTTACCGTAATCACTGACAGTATTACCGTCTTCAACTTTACCCATACGTGAAGTTAAACCTGCAAGATATGCAAAAGCCTCGGTAAGTGTCGTCTTACCGCAACCGCCGTGTCCCAAAAGAACAACATTACGAATCTTGTCAGTAGTATAGATTTTCATGAAACCCTCCGTTCTTAGATGCATACGCATCATTATTTATTTGTGGTCAAAACTCCTATGAACAGAAGTCCATCCTTTTAACCCCATTGGATATATTTTACTAAAATAAAACCACTTATACAAGTTGTTTTATGCAATAACACTACTGCTTGCGACACAAAGTGTTTTTATATATACTGATTATTGGTTTTTAATACTTATTATCATTCAGACTAAATCCTCTTATATTAAATATACACGGAGATTTCAGATGAGAATTTTTAAATTCGGTTTTATAGGTCTTGGACTTATAGGAGGTTCCATAGCCAGAGCACTTAGAGAACAATACCCCGATTGTTATATATATGTAACCGCGCGCTCCAAAGAAACAGCTGAGGCCGCAGTTTTTGATAAGGTTGCAAATGAAGCGGTAACCATGGATCATTCTTGTTTTAGTGAGTGTGATTATATATTTTTATGCGCTCCTGTTGCGACAAACAACGATAATCTCCGCCATATCGCCGAAAACATAGGTCCAGATACTATCATTACGGATGTAGGAAGCGTAAAACAGCCCATCCTTGATACTATAACGGAGCTTGGTCTTACACACAATTTTATCGGCGGTCATCCCATGGCAGGTTCTGAAAGGATCGGTTATAAAAATTCAAACCCTTCCCTTCTTGAAAACGCTTTCTATATACTTGCTCCCACCGATGATGTTTCCACCGAAAAAGTTGATGAACTCACTTCAATAGTAAGAACCATCGGTGCTCTCCCAATAGTTTTGGAAGCCTCTCTCCATGATTATGTTACAGGTGCCATATCCCATCTTCCACATGTAATAAGCGCCGCACTTGTAAATCTTGTAAAAAACGAAGATACCGACGAGGGGATAATGAAGCTTGTTGCCGCAGGCGGTTTTAAGGACATAACGAGGATTTCCTCCTCCTCTCCCGACATGTGGCAGCAGATCTGCCTTACAAACAAAGAAAATGTCTCAACACTTCTTGAGCATTATATAAAGGCCTTAAATATCATTCACGAAAAGATAGAAAGTTCCGATTCTGAAAGTCTGTATGATTTCTTTAATTCAGCTCGTACTTACAGGGAATCTTTTATCGATTCAAACTCCGGTCCCATCAAAAAAGAGTATGTACTTACAGTGGATATTGCCGACGAACCCGGTTCAATAGCAAAGATTGCCGCGCTTTTAAGCAAACATGAGATCAATATCAAAAATATCGGCATCAATCATAACCGGGAGTTTGCGGAAGGAGCCCTCAGGATCGAATTCTATGTAAAAGAAGATACCGATAAAGCCATCAGGATCATGATACAAAACGGATACTCCATCCATTCCAAGGAGGATAAATGACGGATACATACAAAGTCCCTTACATAGCGGATAAGATCTCCGATAAATATAAAAATACTCCTTTATATGTAAGAGTTCCCGGTTCAAAAAGTATAACCAACCGCGAACTGCTTATCTGTGCACTTTCCGAAGGAAAATCCATTCTCAGAGGAGCACTGCTTTCCGGAGATTCAAGAGTTTTCATAGAATGTTTGAAAAAACTGGGTATTTCCGTTGAATACATAGAATCTGCCAAAGATAAAGATGACCTTACAGGCAATACAGATCTCGAGATAACGGGAACAGGCCGCAATATGCCTTCATATGCAACACTTAATGTTGGAAGTGCAGGTACCGCCGCAAGATTTCTTACCGCCGTACTCGGTGTATCAAACGGAACCTATGAACTTAACTCATCAGATCAGATGAAGAAGCGTCCGATGTCCTCTCTCCTTAATACCCTTACAGAATTAGGATGCGAGATATCATACAAAGGTCAGACGGGACATTTCCCTTTTGACCTTAAATCTTCCGGTTTTAACAAGTATTCTGTAGAAGTGAATATAAATGACAGTTCACAGTTTTTAAGTGCTATGCTCATATCATCTGTACTTTCGGATGAGACCCTTAAAATACGCATTACCGGTTCTCACGGCATGAGTTATGTCAAAATGACAACGGATATAATGTCCGATTTCGGAGTTAAGGCAGAATTTGATCCCTCAAAAAATGAATATTTAATCCATCCCGGACAAAATTATATTCCGGGTGAATACAATATAGAGCCGGATGTTTCCGCGGCTGCTTATTTTTATGCACTGACTCCTCTTTTAGGAATACAGACCTGTGTAAAAGGTGTCCATTTTACTTCAGTTCAAGGCGACATCGAATTTATTCATGCGCTTGAAAAAATGGGATGTACAAGCTTTGACTCGGATGATGGGATAATCTTGTATCCGCCTGATGACGGCATGATCAAAGGAATAGATATAGATATGTCATCTTTTTCCGATCAGGCTATCACGCTTGCCGTGATCGCTTCATTTGCGGATGCCTCCACACGCATTACCGATATAGGACATATAAGGAAACAGGAATCAGACAGGATTTCGGCCATAGTTACGGAATTAAATAAAATGGGTATCAAAGCCGCTGAAACAGAAAATTCTATCACGATAATCCCCGGAGACCATATACCTTCATGTGTAGATACATATAACGATCATCGCATGGCTATGGGTTTTACACTTGCAGGACTTAAAAGCCCCGGTATCGTGATAAACGACCCGGGGTGTTGTGAAAAAACTTTTGAAAACTATTATCTGGTTTTGGAAGATATAATTTCAAAGATCAGTTCTTAAAACTGTGGATCGGTGCCGGAATCCTACCGGTACGATTTACAAAATCATCACACGAAAAAGCATTTACCGGCATGATCGGTGCATAACCTAAAAGGCCGCCAAATTCCACACGATCTCCGACTCCCTTTCCTATTACGGGTATCAAACGAACCGCCGTGGTTTTTTGATTTATCATGCCAATTGCCATTTCATCGGCGATTATACCCGATATAGTCGTTGCTTTGGTATCTCCCGGTATAGCTATCATATCAAGCCCCACAGAACATACACAGGTCATAGCTTCAAGCTTTTCGATAGTCAAAGCTCCTGCTTCAACTGCATCTATCATACCCTGGTCTTCGGATACGGGAATAAATGCTCCAGACAGACCTCCGACATAAGAGCTTGCCATTACACCGCCCTTTTTCACCTGATCGTTTAAAAGTGCAAGAGCAGCAGTCGTTCCGGGAGCGCCTGCATGTTCAAGACCCATCTCACAGAGGATATCCGCAACGGAATCGCCTATAGCCGGGGTGGGAGCAAGTGACAGATCCACGATTCCAAAGGGTATATTTAACATTCTGGAAGCTTCCTTTGCGACCAGCTGTCCTACTCTGGTTATCTTACAGGCCGTGGTCTTAACGGTTTCACATAAAGTTTCAAAGTCCGCTCCATGTATCTTACTGAGTGCATATCTCACAACGCCGGGACCGCTGACACCCACATTTATCACGGCATCCGGCATCGTTACTCCATGAAACGCACCTGCCATAAACGGATTATCATCCGGAGCATTCGTAAACACGACAAGCTTTGCACAGCCAAGGCAGTCATTGTCCGCCGTTTTGGATGCAGTTTCAAGAATCACATCACCCATCAGTCTTACAGCATCCATATTGATACCGTCTCTGGTAGAACCGACATTAACAGAACTGCACACAATATCCGTGGAACTTAAGGCATCAGGTATAGATCTTATCATCAGTTCCTCAGCCGGTGTCATGCCTTTATTCACAAGTGCGGAATATCCTCCAAGAAAATTAACACCCACAGCTTTGGCCGCTTTATCGAGACGTTTTGCCAATTTAACAAAATCATCCGAAGATTTTGCAGCCTGCCCTGCTATCAGACTAACGGGAGTAACACTTATACGTTTATTAACGATCGGAATACCGTATTCTCTGGATATCTCTTCACCGGTCTTTACAAGGTTTTGAGCTCTGTGAGTGATCTTTTCATATACCTTGTCACAGATACGATCAATGTCATTATCGGCACAGTCAAGAAGTGACAATCCCAACGTGATCGTCCTCACATCAAGATTGTCTTTTTCTATCATATTATTGGTCTCATTGACCTCATAAATATTTATCATATTCTTACCTCAGATGTTCATACTCTGTGCATAGAGTCAAATATCTCTTCTTTCTGGCATTTGATAACAACACCGATATCATGTCCAAGAGACTCCAGATCATCGGCCATATCGGCAAATTTCTTATCAACATCAGCCATATCGACGATCATCATCATATTAAAATAACCCGAAACTATGGTTTGCGATATATCAAGTATATTTATATGATTATCAGCAAGATAAGTACATACTTTAGCTATAATGCCTACAGTATCCTTACCGACGACAGTGATTATGACTTTATCTGTTTTGTTATCCATCTTATTGCCCATAGTGATCTCCTATCAATATGTTTTTTTTAAAAAAACCACCTAAAACCCTACACAGAGACTGGGTTCACTTCTTTTTGCTACGGTTACCGGAAAATCGCCGCCCTTATAAGGCGTATCGCTTACGGTTATCTCCATTCTGACCGATTCAAAAGCCAGTTCCGGAAGATTATTCTCATGGCTTAAATGCCCAAGTATTATATGCTTCATCTTATCATGCAGGATCTCCGACAAAAGCCTTCCCGCAGATTCATTGGACAAGTGTCCTTTATCAGATAATATCCTCTGTTTCAACAGATAAGGGTAAGGTCCTACCTGAAGCATATTTATGTCATGATTGGATTCGATCATAAGTACATCAAGGCCCTTAAGCGAATTAACTATATAATCGTTATAAAAGCCAAGATCCGTAACGATCGCGCCTTTATGTTCGCCCTGTTTAAATCTGTAAGCTACAGGATCGACAGCATCATGGGAAACCCTTAGAGGATTTATCTCGATATCACCTATCATAAAAGGGACATCCGGTGATACAGCCGTAAAAAGCGACGGATCGATCTCTCCGATCCCGGGAGTACTCATTATCGCATTTGCCGTATCGGGAGTAGTATAAATAGGAATACCGTATCTCCTTGATAAAACTCCGAGTCCGCCAATATGATCGGTATGCTCATGAGTTATAAGGATACCGGATATATCCGTCATAGATAGTTCGAGTGAATTGACACCGGCGGCTGCTTTTTTACCTGAAATCCCGCAATCAACGATCAAATGTGTATCATCCGACCCGACATAGATACAATTTCCGCTCGAACCGCTTGCAATTGGACAAATTCTCATTTTTATTTTTCCCAATGAATGTCTATGACATCCCCTTCATCGATCTTTTCCATATATTGGGCATCCTTACCGTTTAATCTGGTAACTACGCTGCTTCCCTGCGGCTTGGAAAGATCAAAATCTATAAAGCCGAAAACATCTACAAATACATATTCCGATTTACCGGATACTATCACAGGCTCTCCGTTTACTTCAACCGTTATGTCATGAACGATACCGGCAGCCGAAAGGCTCTTGGATGAGACCCCTTTATCCGTATCAGATGCATCGGATTCCGATACTTCATCATTTAAGTCCGGATCATCTTCGTAGGACTCGTCATCAGGAACTTTATCGTTGGTCTCATGTCTGTCGGCATAAGCCTTTTCATAAGCAGCACTTTCTTCCGGTCTCTTATATTCAACTTCATCATCATCAGGCAAAGAAGCATATTCTGTCTGTTCTGAATAATCCTCGGGCTTTATCTCCTCAAGGGTCCAGACAACATCAAAATTGGCATAGATAGGTGTATCCATATCAGCCTTTTTGTTATTAACGTAAACATTCATCAGAGGATTCAAAACCACATCCATAAACTCGATAACCTGAGAAACAGTATAATAATCAAGCATATGTATATCGTCTCCGGATTGTATCTGATAGTATTCGGACTGAAGAGTGCCGTTAACGGAGGCAAATTTAGGCAAAGAAACTCCCTGTCCGTTAACGATGATCTCCATGGTCGATCCGTATTCAGGGATCTGGCCAATCTCAAGATGCGCTGCTTCTCCTACGGTAGATTCAACGACTTTGATCTGGTCTTTATCTTTTATCTCGGTATGTATATCTGCAGGCGCACCGTTTACATAGACCTGAGCGCTCTCTCCGGGCTCGCCGCGTTGCATTCTTGCAACACCGTTCACGGAATAATGAAGAGGTGTACCTCGTTTCGGGAAAAGATCCTCATTTGAAAACTGAGCCTGCATTGCAGCATCTATTACCGTCGATTTTCCGTTATCGTAGAGTTTTACGCTTCTTCCGTTAAAGCTTACGTAGATGAAGTTGTTGCTTTGATCATAGTAACTTAAGCAGATTCCGATCGGTGTTACGAGCAGTGAATCAACCGTAAGGTCCTCATGGTGAAAAACAACCTTACTCATTACTTCACGGCCTCTTATAGCAACACGTTCGGGAACAAGCTCTAATTTGGAAGCAAGGGCATCTGTATAACCTTTCATTCTTCCGCCACCGCCGACGACAAACACTGCACTTACGGATTTATCCCCGTTTAACTCTTTTATCTTGGAAGCAACCATATCGGTCATTTCTTCTATGACAGGAGTTGCTGCTTTGACAAGATCTTCTGTTTTTATCTGTTGTTCAATACCTATTATGTCATGATAGGTTACCACATCCTGTTCTTCTGCATCGCGTTTTATCTTGTCTGCTGTATTGAAATCAACAAGACAATGCTGGCATACAGCCTCGGTTATGGCATCGCCTGCTTTAGGGATCATACCAAACGCTACTATGGTTCCGTCCTTGGTTATCGAAATATCCGAGGTTCCAGCGCCAACATCGACAAGGGCGATATTAAGCATCCTGTACATTTCGGGGATTGCAAGAGAAATTGCTGCAATAGGCTCCAGTGTGATATTTGCTACATTTAATCCGGCGATCGCAACTGCCTTATATAACCCGTCCACAACATCATCGGGAAGAAACGTTGCGATCATATCACATCCGATCTTACGTGCATTATGATCCTCAAGATTACCCATCTGATAACCGTTTAAATAGTATCTTACAACCGAGTAACCCACACAGTAAAAATTCATCTCACTGCTTTGTTCATCGGTATCATCCGTGATCTCATTATAAGCAGCCTCAATGCCCTGTGTGTTTAGGGAAAATATATCCTCTTCGGTTACAGATCTTTCCGAACTGAATTCTTCTTCGACGTGAACCTGAATCGTTCGAAGCACTCTACCTGCGGCAGCTATGCATACGTCACTTAATTTTTGGCCTATAGCTTCTTCAAGTTCTTCTTTTACGATACGGATCGTTTCACCTACTTTACCAATATCGTGGATCTGTCCGTCAAGCATTGCTCTTGTCTCATGTTCTTTGGCGCGCTGTGCTACAACATAAAACAGATCTCCCTGCTTGTATCCGACGGTTCCGACTATGCTCCTTGTACCTATATCCAAACCAAATACCAATGATTCAGGATAATTCATCTGTCCCTCCGTAAATATAAGTCTATCTGACGAAATGTATCATCTAATCCGTTACTGTTATCTATCCTTACCTTACAATGTTTTGTATACTCTTCATCACTCAGCTGACTTTCAAAGATCGTATCGATCTTATCATCACTGTATCCTCTGGAACTCTTAAGTCTTTCCCTGCGAACTTCTTCATCAGCATATATATACCAGAGTTCATCTAAGATCTCATAATATTTTTCTTCTATCAAAAGTGCAGCTTCCAGGAAAAAATAATCATGTTCTTTAAGTGTCATTTCCCGCTCTATAGCGTTTAAGACATATTCTTTGACCGCAGGATGAACGATAGCATTAACTCCCATACGAAGTTCATCATCTTCAAAAATGATCTTAGCCATTTTCTTTTTGTCAATGGAACCTTCCCTGTCAAGTATCCTCTTTCCCAAAAGAGAAACTATCTCATCATAGCATTCGTGTCCGGGACTTTGGAGTTCTTTTGCAAGAAGATCGGCATATATCACAACGCAGTTATAATTTTTCTCAAGATAATCCATCACGGCGGATTTTCCGCAACCTACTCCGCCAGTTATACCGATAGTTTTCATAAATATCTTCTGAGCCTCAAAGTTTGGATCATTTTGCTTCATACCAGTCGGCGCCGGTATTAAGTTCAACTATCAGATCGACACTAAGATCTGCCGCATGTTCCATTTCCTCACGCAAAATGCGGCAAACAATCTCCTCTTCATCTTTATATGTATCTATAAGCAGTTCATCATGTATCTGCAATACCATGATAGATTTTAGTTTTTCACTGCGAAGTCGTCTCCAAACCTTTATCATCGCAATCTTCATGATATCTGCAGCAGTTCCCTGTATGGGAGAATTCATCGCAACTCTTTCTCCAAACTGCCTTTGCATAAAATTACTGCTTTTAAGTTCGGGAATAGGACGTTTCCTTCCGTAAAGAGTCGTGACAGATCCATCTTTTTTGGCTTTATCCACGGATTCATCAAGGTATTTTTTTATCCCGGGGAACGTTTCAAAATAACTTGCAATATATTCTTCCGCTTCCTTGCGTGAAACACCTATATCCTCGGAAAGACCATATGATGAAATACCGTAAACTATCCCAAAGTTTACCGCCTTGGCACGCCGTCTCAAAATATCGGTAACATCTTCCAAAGGCACTTTAAACACCTTTGATGCCGTGATCCTATGAATGTCTTTACCTTCACGATAACTGTCTATAAGTTCCTTATCACCAGCCATATGAGCCAGGATCCTTAGTTCTATCTGGCTGTAATCCGCATCCGCAAATATGCATCCTTCGCTCGGGACAAAGGCTTTTCTTAACCCCCGTCCAAGTTCCGTCCTTGTCGGAATATTCTGAAGATTCGGATCGGATGATGAAATACGGCCTGTTGCGGTTATGGTCTGATGAAAGCTGGACCTAATCCTGTCATCAGAGTCAATATATTCAACAAGTCCGTCGGCATAGGTACTCTTTAGCTTACTGACGCCACGATACTCAAGAATATCGGCGACTATAGGTTCATCCGAAATCTTCTCAAGAACATCCACAGCCGTAGAATAACCGGTCTTAGTCTTTTTGCCGCCTTTAAGTTTCATTTTTTCAAAAAGAATAACCCCAAGCTGCTTGGGAGATAAAATGTTAAATTCCTCGCCGGCTTTGGCATATATGGATTCCTCAAGTTCCTTCATTCGAATACCGAGTGACTCGGAATACTCTTTTAAGGTATCTTTAAGTACTCTTACTCCATTCTTTTCCATATCGGCCAGGACTCTTGAAAGCGGCATCTCAATATCTCGGAAAAGATCATACATTCCTTCGGATATAAGTTTGTCCTTCAAAACAGGATATGCCAGATATGCACTCCTTACGGTATATGCACAAAATCTCACAAGAGAATCGGAATCGGCCTCAAAAACCTCTGAGAATATTTTGTTTTTTCCAAGTAACTGCTCGGTACCGGGAATCATTTCATTTAAGAATGCTCCGGAAACATATTCGGCATCATAAACGGATCTGAGCGGATCCAAAAGATATGAAGCTATAGATATATCAAACGATCTATCTTCAAGCCCATCGATATCAAATATATTAAATTGTGATTTCGAATTATATGTTATGTAAACCGCTTCGTCATTGGATAGAATCTGTCTTGCCTGATCGCACAGATACGCAGATGTCACCAGCCCCCCTGAAACAACAGTAACGGTCTTTTCATTATCGAAACATACTGAAACAAGACGTACTTCGGGATCGTTTTTATCTGCAGGAATATACAGAGCAACCGGGACGCCGTCAGTTTTATCATTGTCAGCGACGTTTAATCTGCCCTTGAGTTTATCAAAAAATTCCTGTGCAGCTGAAAGGTCGTTTATCGTAACAAAGGAATCTTCTATAGCTTTGTCCGATCTTGAGTCCGATGCATCAAATTTAGCAAGGAAACTCTTAAATTCCAGTTTTTTAAAGAATTTATAGGACTCGGGATTAAACAGATCCTTAATGGCCGCATCATCGATCTTAAAGTCCACGGGAGCATCTGTCCTTATCGTAACAAGTGTACGGGCAAGATATGCCTGTTCCTTATCCCGGATAAGATTATCTTTCACGGCAGATGCCTTCATTTCATCAATATGGGCATAAACGCCATCCATATCGCCATATTGAATAAGCAGTTTGGCAGCGGATTTAGGACCAACACCCGTAACTCCGTGTACATTATCCGAAGTATCCCCCATAAGAGCCTTCATATCTATAAAAACCCCGGGAGTTACCTGGTATTCTCTTAAAACATCTTCAGGATAATAGTTTTCTATCGTTGTTTTACCGCCCTTGGTCTTAGGAATCCTGATCTGGATATGTTCATCGGAAATCTGAAGAAGATCTCTGTCTCCGGAAACCAGTTTAACTTCAAGACCTTCGGCTTGACAGGTTTTCGCTATCGTGCCCAGAACATCATCCGCTTCATACCCTGCAAGCATACAGACACAGATATTCATTGATCTTAATACTTCCTGTATGACAGGAACCTGCTCACGAAGTTCAGGTGCCATAGGCGATCTGGTCCCCTTATAATCGGAAAAGAGCTCATGCCTGAAAGTCGGTGCATGAACATCAAATGCCACCACAAGATACTCAGGCTTTTCTTCATCAAGGATCATAAAAAGAATATTTAGAAATCCATATATTGCATTAACATGGAGTCCTTCCGAATTAGTAAGTTCGGGGACCCCGTAAAATGCTCTGTTAAGTATGCTGTGACCATCGATCAGTACTATCTTTTTCATTGCTAACCTAAAAACGAATATAAATAAACACCAAAAATTCCACCAAAAATAAGAACAAGCGCCACACCGATATTTCGTATCCAAAAAAGTTTACTGTGAATATCTATATCCCGATGTGACCTTTGTACCTTCTCATTCATGGAGGATTGAAGATCAAAACTGTCTCCGGTATTCAGGGTGTTAAGACCTTCTGTTATAAGAAACTGTATAGCCAGTTCCTCTTTGCATTCCGGACATACATCGATATGATCAAGGAATTCTTTGAGTTCATCAGCAGACAATTCATCCTCGATATAAGCCGGTATCATGGAAACTGCTCGTTTACAATTCATCATATTGTATTCTATCAAAAACAAACCACAAAATAAAGTATATATAAGCATTATAGCATTATGCCATTACGATGTGGTATCATCTTTATATATACATCTCATATATTTTATCACAGATTGGAGCTTATTCATGTACGAAATAGATATCCCTGATAATTTTAATGCCGAACCCGGTGACGAGTGTGTAAAGATCACTTTTGATCCTGTAGAAAATGCAGACGGCTATAAGATACTCTTTTTTAATTCATCAAATTCTGAAAATGCTTTCAGAACACGTTATGCGGAAAAATCGGGAAAAAAATTCCGTGGATTTAAAAATGATACGGATTATCTGGTATGTGCATGTGCATTTATATTGGATGAAGATGATAATGAAAGATATGGTCCGACTACTCAAAAGATTTCTTTTACCCCATTTTCGAACGAACTCAAGGCTCCTGCAAAAATTTGTTTATCTCCCGGTGAGAGTACATATATAGAATGTTCATACAAAACTACTATTCCTTATGCCGCATATGTATCCAATAACCCAAACGTTGCTACCGTATCAGAAGACGGACTGATCAAAGCTGTTTCTGTCGGTGAAGCAGACATCATCTCTTCAATTCCGTGTGATATATATGCAGTTACATCAGTATCTGTAGGAAGAAATCTAACCCCTTCCGTCAAAAGTGCCGGCCGCATTATATTTACCGGCGATATCATGTGTTCTGCCAGACAACAGCGCAAATCTTCGGTTTACAGTTATGATTTCAACTCAGATATGAAAATGGTCTGTGAAAGATTTCTTTGTGCAGATCATGTTATTGGAAACCTTGAGACCATGACATACGACGGTGCTCCTTATGAATCAGAACAGCTAAGAACACAAAGTGGTTCACCTAACTGTAATTCTCCATCTACATTTTTGGATGCCTTAAAAAATACAGGATTCAATGTACTTATAACTGCCAACAATCATAATTGTGATTGTTCTGACAAAGGGCTTAAGGAAACTATTTCTCTTATCAAAAGTAAGGGAATGATCAACTCAGGAACATTATATGACAATCCGATCTACTTATATTCGGGAAATGTTAAAGTAGCTCTGATTTCTCTTAACATGATAAAAAATGGTCTTGAAAAAAACATGAATCTGCAGGATCACGAACAAGCACTTGGGTTGTATGACCGCGATCGCTGCAACCAGCATATAAATGAAGCCAGACATATGGGAGCGGAATATATTGTTGTTTATATGCATTGGGGAATGATGAATTCTCATGCTATAACAGAATCCCAAAAGAATACAGCCCAGTCCATAGCAGAACAGGGAGCAGATCTGATAATCGGAACACATCCCCACCTTATCCAAAAAGCCGAATATATACATACTTCTGACGGTCGACAGGTATTATGCGCCTATTCTTTAGGCAATTTTATTACCTCCATGAACGAAATTAAAGGAAATCGCGACAGCGTTGCTCTTCTGCTTGACCTAAGCAAAGATGATGACAAGATCAATGCAAGGATATCATATATGCCTTTTTATTCCAGGCTCTTAAATGACGGTTTATCGGTCGAACCTGTAGATGTTCCACTTGGATATGAGCAATATGAATCTGCTATACGTATAGAAAAAAATTTTGGAAATACAGTTTCGAAATTCAGACCGCAGATAAAATGCTTTGGTTCAGTAATACAGCGAAGACTGTTCAGAGATGCATCCAGATATGATGCGTCTACCGAACACATCCTACTCTCACCTGCATCCTTATTCGGTACCGGAACAGATGATTTTAATCCAACCGAATATACACGCGTTAATTCCGATATTTCCAAGGACTTTTGGAATTTTAATGTCAGTTCATTTAATGAATACTGTATGATAGATTTTTATGCTGCAGCCTCTCTTAACCTGTACAAGTTAGGTGACAACTATTATACTGCTTCAGATGCCTTTAAACTTTCTTCTTTTTATATAGAACACGAAGGAGAATTCGAACTCATAGAACAGCCGGCTGCAACCGATATATGTGCCATGTACCTTGAACGGCTGGCCCATAAACTCCTTGAGCTGTATCCGAGGCAAAACATCATTCTTTTACGATCACGAATACCTTCCGTTTGTATAAAGAACAATGAACTCAAATACAAAAAAAGCTATAAATCATTAAATAACAGAATCGAATGGCTTGAAGACCTTTTTATAATCTATGCAAGGCCCACCATAATAGATATCTCTCCGGATTATTTTGCCGATAACAGTTTCAGCGATTCTGTTTCCGAATACGAAGACTTCTACTATATGGATGTTTTAAAGATCCTGGATGATATCGTAGCCGGAAGTATATCTCATTGCCATCATACTCTGAATGCCGATACCTGGTATAAACGTGTGATCCTTTACTATGATGCATTAGAAAAAAGCGGTCATTTCGACTGGATATGCAAAGAGCAGGATGCTGCAGACCTGCTTGTCATGCATACATCCCGCTCATTCTTATCAGAACACGGAAGTGAAATAATATACCTTAAAGAAAACCGTGTCAAAAATCTTGATGATATACAATTTATAGATTATATGACCCTTGAATTAAAGCAGACAGCCAATGATATCATAGACAAACTGCTCAAAAATTCCTGAATTTTTAAAGGCCGATATTTATTTAATTAGTCCCGCCATTAAAATATTCCTCAATGACCACGCTCCATATAGCAAGATACTCCGGATTATACATATCGGAAGTATATTCTGTAGCGCCGTCATTAAAATATACCGTCTTATCTTTATAATTGATTATCCATTTGTCACTCTTACCCTCTGCTTTTACAGTATATTTATAATCTGACGGTGTATTTTTATCTATAACACATTCAGTCACATCCAAATCCATTCCAAAGAAATTATTGGCAGTTGCAAAAGCATATATCATACTCATCTCTATGTCTTTTTCATCGGAATACATAGAAGGATCGACAAGGCTGATAGATAAAAGATCATAAAACAGATCTCTGTTTAAAGTACGACCGCTCTCCAAAACATTAGCATCGATAAAGTCGCAGAGTCCTCCCATATCTTTTCCTCCATAAACGATCGTAGAATCATTCATCGAACCGTTTGGGGTTATCGTTATTATGTTGTCTTCAAAAACCGCATCTGCATATTTATAGTTATACGATTCCTTTAAACCGCCATCTCCGGACAGATCAGTTTCTGAACTGCTTAAGTTTTCGGACATATCTATCGTCACATCGTCACTGCCAAATGAATTCTTGTACATCATATAAGCCGCGATTATGATTGCTATAACCAGAATCACTATAATGCCGATAACAATGAATACTCCGGCACCGGTTTTTTTAACATGATCATTGCTTTGATTATAAACGCCGGGATTATTTATATTAGGATTTCCCGGATTGGAGTTGTTTGAAAATTGCGGATTAACATTCTGTGCTCCTCCGGGAGGGTTAACATATATTGCATTATCAGGAGTCTGGGTAGATACATTTTCTCCTTGCGCAGGCTGTACCGGTGTATACTGTGCAGGTGCAGGCTGCGAAGCTATAGTTTCCTCCGGTGAAATCTGAGTCTGCTGTTGTGAAAAGTTCTCTACGGGTGCACCGCAATTACCGCAAAATTTTGAACCCGGAAGGATTTCTGCTCCACAATTGGGACAAATCATATTAATATTCCTCTCTTTCAATTACTAAGGATTGTCTTCCGAAACAAGAAGTAAGAAATGCCGGCAGCGGGACTTGAACCCGCACATTGTTACCAATAACAGATTTTGAGTCTGCCGCGTCTGCCATTCCGCCACGCCGGCGCAAAAAATATAATATCATCTAAATACTATTCCCGCAAGTTCTTCTCCCTGTAATCCTCAGATGAATTATATTTAGTCACATAGTTATTATGATCATCCTTCTTTTTGATCCTGCTTAAATAATTGTCGTGATATTCCTGTACGCTGTCAAATGTCTTCTCGCGATTCTGTCTTCTTCGTCTGAAAATAAAGATATTTATAACAACAAGCATAACCGTGGTCAAAGCAAGAGTCTTTATTACGTACATATCCATTGCTCCACCTCACATTTCTAAATTGCAGTCCCACCATCACTCACAGCATCAGTGCTACTGTTCTGATCCCCGGTATTATCCTCTATAATATTATTTTCTTTAATACTGTCTTCTTCGTTATCGTCATCTTTTATAAAATCGGGTTTTTTGGTAACACGTTTATCAAGTCCGATTATCTGGAAGAAACTTCTTCCCTTCACCGGAACATAATCAATGAACGAACCGTCTTTCTCTATTGAACCGACATTGATATAAGGTTTTGTATCCTGAGGTAATGATTTATGTCTTAGACGCCTGTTAACCTTATACCTGATAAAAGCATAAATGACCGCAAAAGTAGGAACGCCAAGGATCATACCCGCAATCCCGAAAAGGCCACCGAATATAGTGATTGAAAATATAACCCAGAAACTCGAAAGTCCGGTCGAATCACCGAGTATTTTAGGTCCAATGATATTTCCGTCTAACTGTTGGAGCACCAAAACAATTATAAAAAGATAAAAAGCCTTGAGCGGATCTATCATCAATACAAGCAGAACGGAAGGAATACCGCCTATAAAAGGTCCGAAAAACGGAATGATATTGGTAACTCCCACAATAACACTGACAAGTACCGCATAAGGAATATTGACCAAACGTGTTATTACAAAACACAAGATCCCGATTATTACCGAATCAACGATCTTACCGCCTAAAAAACCAACAAACACGCTGTGACTGTATCTTACTCCGGAGATCATTTTATTGGCTTCTTTGGTATCATAAAGTGCATATACGATCTTCTTGGCCTGTCCCGCAAATCTCTCTTTGGTACTCATCAGATATAACGAAATAATGAATCCGACAATCAGATTAAACATTGCTTTAACAACGTTTATCACACTCAAAGAAAAAACTCTGATAATATCTTCAGCTTGAGGAATCACCTTATTTTGGATCATATCATTCAGTTGTATCGAATACTCGGTAATAAAACTGTTAACTTCGGTTTCAACCTCAGGATAATCATCAAACAGTTCGGTAACAAACACTTCCAGATTGTTAATATATCTTGGAAACTGATAAATAATACTCTTGATACTGTTGATCAGTTGAGGAATGACCAGCCTGAAGAAAAAGATAAGTAAACCGATAAAGATGATATATGTAACGATAATAGACCATGATCTGCGTGCTTTCTTACGTTTAACGGTCATTTCCTTACCGCTTTTTGCATATATCCTGCCAATCCATTCCCGTTCGATATAATTGAGCAAAGGTGTAAGAACATAAGCTAAGGCAAAGCCGTCAATTATAGGTGTAAGTATACTCAGGACTTTACTCACGCCTTCAAGCACAAGTCCGAAATTAAATATGATAAAAACAAAAAGCGCTGAGGCAATGATAACAAAAAACGCCGTCAGTCCAAGGGCTGCATATTTATTGTCTTTCAGGAATTTATTCATTTAATAACTCCCCATATAATTCTTTTAAATCTTTTATGGTCTTAACCTCGAGGACGCTCCCCTTACGTGGATATATACCATCGGAATTTTCAAAATATATAAAATGCATACCAAGCTGCAAAGGTGCCTGCAGGTCCTTGGAAATATTATCTCCTATATATACGATATTTTCAAACGGTATACGCCATCTGTTCTGCATGATCCTGAAAGCTATATCATTGGGTTTCCTAAACTGCGGGCCTCCGAGTTCATCCGTTATGATGATATCTTCCGGATTAAGGATATTGGTAAGTCCAAGCGCTTTGAGCTTATTTTGTTGCCCATTCACTCGCCCGTCAGTGATGATACCAACTTTAATTCCGTTATCCCTGAGCTCTTTAATGAGATCTTTAACACACGGATACAATGTGATATCCGGTTCCTGGTCGCGGTATATTTTAATGCATTCATCAATTTCAGTTTCTCTACCGATATCTTTAAGCAGTTCGTTTATTGCCTGTTTTCCCTCATCAAAATAATTAAAAAGGGTATCTGCATATGATACGTCACCAAGATGACCTGCGATTTTTTTATATCCGCTTTTTATATAAGCCTTTTCAGGATAAAGGGTATCATCAAGATCGAATATCACACCTTTAAAACTCTTATGTTCACTGTTTCCTATCCTGACGCTTTGATCAAAACGGCTGTATACGTCGCTGTCACATGCCGCATTCGGATAATACTCCGGTGCCTCTTTGTTTAGCATACGTATTAACATCGCTGCGGAATCGGCTCCGGCCTTCATACTAAGAGGCGCTCCTCCACCGTATCTTGGATTAATTTCTATATAGTAATCCTTCCCGTCTTTATTTGACCTTATAAGCTGAACCGTGATCGGTCCGCAGGGCTTAAATTCAGAAACGAGTTTCCTCATCTCATCGATGATGGTCTGATCGTTGCATATCCTGGTTTTTAATACTTCTCCTGCCCTGACGGCTTCCCTGATACGCGGTGTGATAAAGATCGGCTCTCCGTCAAAACCGCAAAAAATATCAACAGTATACTCTGTCCCATCTATAAATGACTGAATAACATAGTCGCCTATCATTCGGGCATATATTTCAAGTTCGGTCCTGTCTTTTACCTTAAACGCGTTAATGCTGCTGCTTCCGTCTTTCGGCTTTATAAAACAAGGATAATCACCGGTATAATTTAAGATATCATTACATGTAGAAGGAGCATTTAATCCGCATTTTACAAAGAAATCCGACGTGAAGTTTTTATTGCGACAAAGACCGACCATTTGAGGAGAACTGATA
>JAILNS010000042.1 GCA_024691305.1 Lachnospiraceae bacterium
GATCATGAGGATCAGCATATTTACAGGCAAAGTAACACCGAACAACATATATTGTTCATAGTTTCCTCTTTCTTTAACAAACCTCACAATGATCACGAACATAATGATCATAAATATGGCAGCAAGGCAGATCTTCAAACAGAAGAATATTCCCATCATCGAAAAAGCCGGCAGTTCTTCGGAAGTAAGGCCTCCAAATATCTGGAAGAATCCTACGAGCACTGCTCTGAAGTTAAAGTCAAAGTCTTCAAATTTTACCAAAGGAGCGATCTTTGAGCCGCCGGTATAAACCTTTTTATATAATAGCAGTCCGGTTATCGAGGCAATGATCGTTCCTGCCCAGACCGTATACCGACTAACGAGTGTAGGCTTACTTAAACCCTTTCTCTCAGGCAGTTTTCTCCACCAGGCGATGACCACTATCATCAAAACGGGAAGTATTCCGCATATTATGGTGTATGTTCCGCTTGATACGCATGTGACAAAAAGCAGGAAGAGATACAATACAATAAAAACTATTCTCTTCCATCTCGGAAAAGAATCTTTAAACAACCTGTTATCATATGCTATCATGCAAAGGATGAGCATTATGGGAATCAAGGCCTTCACTCCGTAATTGGCGTGTGCACAAAACAGCATCTTAAAGTAGTCAAGCCATCCGAAAGCATATGGCGTAAAGATTGCCGCCAACGTTAAAAACTGTATTCCCGGTTTCACTTTAAAAGCAATAAAGATATTCCGGATCGCAAAGATATAAAGCGCTACTAGTATAAGATTTGAAATACCGACGGAAAGAAATGCATTATGGGTCATTGCATATAGCGGGGCTGCAAACAGAATCGTATTGTCATACTCCATGCTGGTGGTAATGCAAAAGTCCTGAAGTACCGGTGTACCCTTATTTACCATCTCTCTCATATGATAAACGGTGATGGCAAAGTCCGGATCCAGCGACAATCTAAGATCCGAAAGATTAAAATAGACTACTACCGAGATATTGAACAGAAACAGCAGTAATGCTCCATACTCCCAAATGTTCATTTTTAAAAGAGCCTCTTTGACTCTTGAAATAACCTTACTCATTTGATCCTCCAAAAATCTCAATCGGAATTATCCAAAAATATGCTTCTTTAGGTTTATTGTAGCTTCCCGTTCGCAGCATCGTAACCAGATAACCGCCAATAAGGAACAACAGATAATTCCTTGCTATATACACTGATACGATGTGTGCTTCAACCACCGTAAATAATCCAAACATCATTATCATCAAAAAGCCCATGTAATCATGTCTTTTGTATGATTCTCTGATACTTGATAAAACAAGGATAATGGCCAGGGCTCCGGGGATTATCCCGTACCAGTAAAAAAACCTGACATACCCCATGTCAAAGTATCTGTCATGCTCGGGTGCGGAAAAATAAGTCCAGTTGCTTATATGGCCACCACCGTCTGTGAATCTTGAAAGTGACTCTATCCTTCCCGTAAGAAGATTGCTTATCTTAACAACCTCCGGATCCATGAATTCATGCCAGTCAGAAACACATGCGGACCATATTGAAAAGCCAAGGAAAGCAAGGATCAATATCCCCCCAAGGAAATAGATATGCTTACTTTCACGAACGGCTTTACAGTTTTGCAATATAAACGCACCAAGAACAGTCAATATCATGACTGCAAGAGTTGTCCTTGTAAGCGTCGTGTAATAAACAGCAACTGACAGAACTGTCAGGATCAGATAATGTACCCATCTCATCTTCTCATGATACAAGTATATTCCAAGGAGCATAAGCGCCCATATCATCACGGCCAGGGAATTTGAGTTCCCGACCCCAAGACAGAGTCTCCATCTTCCTTCCTTAAATCCGTATCCTTCATATCTTTCAAATACGGTTCCGAGTATCCCCGTCATCGAAAGAAGGGCAAGCAATATCATGAATGCAACCGAGAGCTTATAAACCCAGATAAGAACATTCTTAAGGTTTATATCCTTCATTGCAAAGAGGAAAACGGCGAATCTCACCAGTTCATCCTTTGTATTTGTAAGGTAGCTTATAACGGCAACCCCGCCTACTATCACCATGGCGATGATATCCCGCCACGAGTACCTGGTACACAGTACCTTTATTGCAAAAAGGACAAAAGGAATGCGGAACATCAGTCCTTCGTAGGGATTTGTAAACTGCGCCTTTCCAAGAAACATGATGATAACTTCGATCAAAACTCCCAGGTAAAAGCATACATTGCCTATCCTGGCGATCTTCGGTATGGCTCCATCGGGAACCTGTTTAAGAGGAACTACAGCCTCTTCATACATCTTTGAAAAAAGATAATACCCGACCTGTGATTTAAGGAAAAGTTCCATCCTCTTTTTATCACCGGTTGGGACAAAGTCATTATCATACACTTTTTCCACACGG
>JAILNS010000029.1 GCA_024691305.1 Lachnospiraceae bacterium
TTCGACAAAAGAATCCATCCCCACCTTTGCAAGCACATCCTGCACGCGCTCATCTATCGAAGTCAGTTTCGCCTTTCCGAACATCAACGGCAGAGAGACATTGTTATACACGGATTCGTCCTCTATCAATCCGAAATCCTGCAGTACGAACCCGATTTTTTCATTTCTTATCTTTGAAAGTTCACGGTCACTTTTGGTAGCAGTTATGTTCTGCCCATCAAAGGAAATCGTACCCGATGTTGGCGCGTCAAGCAAACCTATCAGGTGCAAAAGCGTGGACTTCCCCGCTCCCGACTTTCCACAAACAGCAACCATTTCCCCTGTTTCTACAGAAAGGCTCACATGGTCTAGTACACACTTCTCGCTGCCATCCTTACCATATTTTTTTGTCACAGCGTCAAGATCGATCTTCATTTGTATTCCTCTTATACAGTTCTATGAGATTATGCTTTGTTGCTCTTCTTATCGGTTCAAGAGATGAATAAAGATAAACAGCAAAGAAGTACGTAAAAATCAGTGCGCAATAAAGCATTTTATTATTACCGATATCGAAAGGGATGAAGGACGAAATCAAAGTGTCATATGTGGCAACGACCACCCCAAATGACAACAAAAAAACTGCTGCCGTTGCTAACACTTCCAGAATAAGATTCGTTCTCCTATTCATCCCACAGATGAACATAATAGTGTAATTCTTAGAGTTTTTCTCCGCCCACATACAGTTAACGCCGTAAATCCCCATGGCAACTGTGATGGCAAATATCACAAACATAGTGACATTCGTAAAAAGGTCAACCCTGTTTTCTCTCAGATAATTAGTCTTCATCTTGTCAAGACTTACCACCTGGCCGTATCCTTCAAACCAATGTAATATTTCATCCTTAAGCTGAGCATTTTCCTCCTTTATGCGTATGATGAAAGAATCCGTCATTCCCGCATTAACACTATGATCAAGATCACTTTCTCTAAGGATGATACCCTTGCCCTCTACCTTTTGAACATACTTCTCCAACACGAGGATATCCGGAGATGAAGTGCCCGAAAAGAATGGCAGATACTCCTGGTTTCCCAGGGAAGCAGTTATCCTTATCGTTTCTCCGGTTTCAAGGGCAAATTCTTCTCCGGCTGCAGGACCATTGCCAAAAGAGACTGCGCTTATCACTTTAGTGTCTTTATCCGCGACTGCTTCAAAGTGATCCAACAGTCCCATATTTTCCAGCACAAGGTCGCTGTATATTATCGCATTCAAATATCCCGTTTTCGTATACACAGGGCAGTTAGATGATGAGCCAAACAAAACCTTGTCCCGGTATTGATCCGGGAGCAGTTCTCTGATATCGGCTCTGTGCTGCAGAAAATAGCACCAGTACGTCGAAAAGTAATAATTATCTTCCGACACTATGGAATATGCTATATTTCTCGCTCTTATAATATGATCTATTTCCGAACTGAAAGTGAGCAGGACGACAACGGAGATAATGATCTCGGCTGAAAGGATCAGCAGGCTTATGATCCTTTTCCTGATCATCCTTATGGAAAGAACAAGTGTCTTCATATCATTTCTCCTTTATTCCGCCGACTTGTAGATAGTTTTCTGTTTAGATAGACGGTAAGCAAAGATGGTTGACAGAACAAAAAGAATCAGAAATACCACCAGCACGATATAAAGATACGGGACAATGCTTTCCGTATAGATCAGACCTTTACCCTTGAAAATGCCATTGATCGCCCAGAACAGACAAACGCCGAACAGCATCGCGCTTGTGTAAAGGAACGTTGTTTCGAGCAGGACTAACACCATGACCGAACTCTGCTTGGCACCCGTTAACCTGTAAATATAGATCCTGTCTTTCTCCATATTCATCCAATAGTAATACAGGATTAGTATATTTATCATAAAAACCAGGAATATCACATATACAACAGCATATGACGACAGGAGCGGATTTTGTACGAAGGGGTTCGTGCGATCGATAAATCTGATCTTCTTTACAAAATCGTATCCTATAAGTATCTGATAGAGTGTCCCCTTTTTGACTGTTCTGACCCCGGAAGACAGGCAGATCGTCATCTTCTCCGTGTTATAACGCTCCGCATAAAGCAGCGGCGGTATAGCTGCCTGCAGTTCAGGCGCCCACGTAAATGTGATGGAACAGGGCGTATAACTGTACCTGCCATCAGTGAATGTCTGCTCATATATGGGTTTAGCCGGATCCACTTCCAGCCGTGATAAGACTGAATAGCCAAGTATCAGGCTATTTTCCCCCGATGCAATCTCATACGCAGTTCCCCCGCTTTTTTGCCTTTCAAAATCCAGCGAATAAGCTCCACATACCTTCAAACCGGCATACCCATTCACGCTTTTGACAGTATTGTCATCACGGTCCGACGAGAGACAGATTGAATACAGATCTTCGCTATTCACTACCTGCTTTACAAGCTCAAGAACTTTATTTGATTCCTGTGTCCCCGAGAGCTCAAGGACTATTTCCGTCTTGTAATGGCGGTTGAACGTATACTCCAGATAATAGCCCTGTACAAACAGCAGTCCAATAACAACTATTGCTGTACTAAAGAATGCTATATACAGATACTTATTTCGTTTACGGATATATGTCTTCAGATTCCTTAGTACAAGCAATAGTGTTTTCATCTAAGTTCCTTTATTTACTCCGGTTTCTATATAATAATGATACTCAACCTTCTGTAAAAAGTAAATGACTTTTCATCAGTCATTTCGCATTTTTAAGTTTTTCTCAAATTTGCGAATCAGAAAGCCACCTTGCAATATCGATGATCCGTATTCCTTCATACTGACTCTCTTCATGTTTTGTCCTGGCTATCAATAGTTTAGGGTACGCATCTTTTATGCTGAGCAAAGGCTTAACTTCCCTTTGTAAGGTATCTTCCCTTGATATATCATCAGAGACCTGGATGTAAGTTTTTGCCCCTTCCTTCATTGCCACAAAGTCTATTTTCTTGTCATAGAGTTTCCCCACATAAACTTCATACCCTCGCCGCAGCAGTTCTATCGCAACTAAGTTTTCATACAAATGTCCGTAGTCTGCATTTTTTGTCCCTATCTCCGAGAATCTGAAAGATAGATCTGAAAGATAATATTTCTTATCC
>JAILNS010000011.1 GCA_024691305.1 Lachnospiraceae bacterium
TATCGTCCCTATACCGGCTATCGTCGGGATCTGCGGGATTTTTCCTCCCGATAAGAGAAACAAAATAACGCCCAGTATTACACAGACTATATCCGTGATGATGCGTACATACTGGAATTTTCCCTTTTTCCAGGTGTTGCATATTATAAGTGCAATGGCATCGTATGTCGACACGCCAAGATCGGCCGTCATGTAAAATGCAGACCCGAAACATATGATGACAACACCTGTGATAAGGCAAATGATCCTTACGGCAATGGAAGGATCCGTTATCACAGTCTGTAGGAACTCATACGTGAACTGCGTGATATATCCCAAAAGAAACAGGTTAATGAATGTGGCTATACCTATATAATGCCTGTCAAATACAAGTGCGAACAGCAGAAGCACTGCATTTGTGATCACATACAAAGTACCGAATTTAATGGGAACAACCGCATCAAGTCCAGCCATGAACGATTGAAAGGGATCGACTCCCCATGCCGCTATCTTAAATATCCCAACACTTATGGCGCAGATGATCACGCCGAAAAGAGACATTGCTACCCTCTTACCCAGGTTTTCTTTTTTCATAGTATTATCCTCCGTTTTTTAATAATACTACTATATCAACGCTTAAGCAATCTATAAGTAATACCCCTGCCTAATAAGATATAAGAACCGTCTCCGTATCTCTACCCGTATCTCCATTACCGGATAAACATCAAAAACGACCGAATACGCAAAATCACTGCCGGCATGGATTTTTATTTCGTATAATCAGACAAAAGCAAGAAAACATAGTTCTGAAAAGATAGGAGGATAAAACTATGGCAGATAACATGAATATGGAACTAAACGATGAGAATATGGCAGAGGCAGCCGGCGGTATGGACATTAAGTTACCTATACCCAGATTTAAGGTAGGAGACATTGCCGTACAGACTAATGGTAATCATAGGGTGGAGATTCTGGCAGTACTTCGCTACCATGGCAAAGAATGGGGCTGGAATTACAGGGTAAAGTATCTTAATGGCGGTGCTGTAACAGAATTTATGTTTGATAAAGATCTGGCTTGATCCTGAAGCATACCACATTTAAAAAAAATGACTGTAACACGGAAACATGAAATACTCCCCACCTGCGCTGACGCTTAGAGGTGGGGAGTATTTCACAATAACCAGGATGGCTAAACCTGCGTCTTAAAAAATATATTAAGATACCCGTCCTCAAATTTAGCCCCTGTGATATCTCTTCCCGCAAATCCTGTCGGAACGGGGAATCTCCTTCGTTCGTTCTTAACTCCGACCGACAGTTCCCCCTTATCCTGCTCAAGTATGAGCTCCTCCTTCTTAGCAAAAGGAAGATAGATCTTAAGACACTTCTTATCCTGATCCGTTATGTATATATCCTGCTTAAAGAGCACATCATCAGGATCACAGGCTTTGTAAATACTGTTTCCGACTTCTCGCAATACCTTAAGCGTCCTTAATTCTTCCGGAAGAAGTTCAACATAAAAGCGCGGGACCTCACTGAAGCATTCCTTTATTTCATTAAGCCCCTCTTCCTGGAGTTTCATCCATTTCCCAAAGTAACCTTCCATGGCTTTTTCGGGATAGATATGATTAACGATCACCGCATCCACATTGTAACGGTACAGATACAGGCATGTAAAATTCCGTTTTGCCTCGCTTATGACTATCTTTTCCGGAGTTGTTACGACACGGAGGCTTACCACATCCCTGTTAAGCATAAGCTCCTGAAGCCTCTGCATTTTATTCATGAGATACTCGATATCGTCAAAAACATTCTCTCCGGGCATGGGAATGCTCGTCATTTTCTCGACAGCGGGACCTACAGCCTTTACGCCGGCCTTTTTCAAAGGCAGGACTTTCTCGATCAGCGCGGAAAACCGTTCGGGATACTTAAGCAGCGACAGCGTCTCACCGGTAGGCGCGCAGTCAACTATTATCGTATCGTACTGTCCGCTCTCATACAGTTCCAGTATCTTAAACATTGAAAACAGTTCTTCAAGACCGGGGAAAACCAGCAGCTCTTCCGCCTCAATACCGCCTCCGCCTTTGGCTGTGAGCAGTTTTTTAAAATAATCCTTAAGATTGCCCCAGCTTTTTTCACTTTCGGCAACGGTATCTATTTCAAGTGCATACAGATTTTCCGTTACATATGTAGGTTCGCTTTTTATCTTAAGATCAAAGGCATCTCCTAAGCTGTGAGCCTGATCGGTGCTCATTATCATTACCTTTTTCCCGCTTTCCGCTATCCTGCATGCGGTGGCAGCCGCCATGGAAGTCTTACCCACTCCGCCTTTTCCCGTATATATGATAACTCTCATTTTATTGCCCTCCCGGTTATCCTATTCTATCGTTACTTTCTTTATGCCTTTATCGCGTTCTTCACCTTCGCTGCCTTTTGCCGCCGCATCACTCACGCATTCTGAGAACAACCCGGTGACCGTTTCCGCAAACATCAGCTTTACTTCCTTTTCGATCACATCAAGATGTCCTTCCATACCCTTTGGCAGCAACGCACGCACGGCCTGTTTCTGATATCCCGCAGCAGTCCTTAACCTGCTCATCATTTCCCTGCTTATCATCATCCTCAGCTCCTTTTCTGATATGTAATGTCCTCTCGTTTTCTGTGTCATAAGGCATCCCCACAGCGGTCCACCCTTATGACGGATCCTCCTCAAAGCTTATACGTAAGACTCCGTCTTCCAGTTTGGCTCCCGATACCGTATAGTTCCTCAAAATGTTCGGGAGCGGAATATTTCGTTTGAAGTTACCTGTTTTTATCACGATATCCGCAGATACCTGATACATCTCGATATCCTTCTTGTCTGCCCCCGGTATGTTTACAGTCAGGCTGTAACCGTTGTCTGTCTGTTCAAAATGTTCCCTCTGTGTTATCAGCCGCGTCTTAAAGACATCATCATCCGTCAGCACATCCCTTGTTATCCGTCTTATATTCTCTTCTCCCTTAAGTTCCTCTTCGTACCAGGGGATCTGATATATGGGAAGGGCCGCAAATGTATCCTTAAGCTCGGTTATGTATTTTTGCTGGATCGATATCCATTCATCAAAGAAATCATTGCCTATATCATGCGGGAGTATCCTGTTTATATACAGACCGTCCACATTGAAATCATACAGGTTCATATACATATAATTACGCTTGGTCTCCTCAACCACCATCTTTTCGGGCGTGGTCACTATCCTTACGCTTGTGA
>JAILNS010000002.1 GCA_024691305.1 Lachnospiraceae bacterium
GTTCCTGTAGCTATAACGGTTCCTGCCTTTAAGGTCATACCCTGTGACAGTTCGGATATTGCTTCTTCCACGGTAGTTATCATGTACCTGGTGTTGCTGTCCTGTCTTTTTTCATCATTGACATAGCAGCTTATCTTAAGATCGTGAGCATCTGCGATCTCGTCTTTGGTCACGATGCAAGGCCCCATGGGCGTATATCCGTCCAGACTTTTGCCTCTGTACCACTGCTGATGCTTAAGCTGGATGTTTCTTGCACTCACATCATTGATGATCGTGTATCCCATTATGTGATCAGATGCTTCTTCAGGTGTAATGTTGAAGGCATCCTTTTTTAGCACTACACCAAGTTCGACCTCGTAATCCAGACTGTCGACAAAATCATAAGCCGGTATTATTCCGTCGGGGTCGTTCATGATATTTACTCTTTTGGAAAAATAAACCGTATCCTTCTTCTTGGTAAAATCAAGTACATCCACGGTTTCTTCTATATGCTCTCTGTAATTGACGCCAAGACATATGACATCCTGGATTGGAACGGTTATCGGCGCCTTGATCTTATAGTCAGCGGAGCCGGCCGTGGTGACTGCGCCGGGGAAAGTGCCGGCCGGGGTGACTGCGCCGGGGAAGGTGCCGGCCGGGGTGACTGCGCCGGGGAAAATGCCGGCCGGGGTGACTGCGCCGGAGAAAGTGCCGGCCGGGGTGGCTGCGCTCTCCAGGTTCTTCTCTATGATCGAAGAAAGCTCGTCAAAACGAACGATCAGTTCATTCATATCCTTTACATCGATTCCCATCGATCGCAGTGTGATCAGTCCACCGTTCTTATCCTTAACTGCCACGTATTGTGTATTGTCGGATTCTATTGTATATAGTCTCATTTGTCTTCCCCACTTGCATGTGTGCGGTTGTCCGTTTGCTTCATGTTTCGGGATCGCGGCTGTCCATTCGCATCTCAAACCGGGGTCTCCATGAATTCGTCTATGGCTTTTAAAACCGGTTCTGCGTATTCTTCTCCGCCAAAAAGCCATTGTTCATGCTGCATATCAAATTCTCTGATATCCGGATCGTGAAAATATTTTTTGTAGCGTTCCAGATATTTCTCTCCCATCTTGTTTGCATAAATAAAATGGGCTTTGGTATGCTCCACGTTGATATCATCTTCCAAATGTGTAAGCAGATCCGTATAGTATTCGTTTTTGATCGACTCAGGGCTGAATTTAGAAAAGCATGCCATAAACTTCTCCGCCACCTCATCATCCATTAAGAATGTCTTCTTTAAAAGATTCTTGGTCTTATTTCTTTTTTTCTCATTCTTGGTAAAGCTGGCGAGAAGCGGTACCACGAGCATCGACTGCAATTTGGCGGACACCTTACCGCTCTGGTCGAGATCCGGGCTGCCGAAGATTCCATGGTCGATATGGATTTTTTTTCTTTGTATCAGCTGGCCCACGAAACTTGAACCCAATGATGATCCAAGTGCAGCATCAAGCCTTCCGCCGTGATTATCGATGATATATTTCTCGATCTTCTCCGTAACCGTGATCATATCCGGAAATACCTCTTCACCACCGTCAAATCCATCATAGTTTACACATATGAGATGATATTTCTCGGATAACCTTGTAAACACATTCCCGAAATTAGTCTGCCAGTCGCAGCATGTTCCGGGCAAAAGCATCATCGTCTTTTCATTATCAGTTCCAAACTCTTCGAATGTCATTTCAGTCCTCCTGTTGAGCAAATTATGTCCGAATCGAATTTCTGTGTCCGTAACATCACCATTCTATCATATTTGAATATCTAAGTTGAATAGCATAGATGGCTTCGAAGTGGGACTACTGTAGATGGCTTCGAAGCGGGACTACGTATAAGATTCTGAAATTGCGGTTTTGATACGTAGCCCACGCGAAATTGCTACGTATAAGATTCTGGAATTGCGGTTTTGATACGTAGCCTACGCGAAATTGCTACGTATAAGATTCTGAAATCACGGCTTTGATACGTAGCCTACGCGAAATTGCTACGTATAAGATCCTGAAATTGCGGTTTTAATACGTAGCCCACGCGAAATTGCTACGTATAAGATCCTGGAATTGCGGATTTGATACGTAGCCCACGCAAAATTGCTACGTATAAGATCCTGGAATTGCGGTTTTGATACGTAGCCCACGCGAAATTGCTACGTATAAGATTCTGGAATCACGGATTTGATACGTAATATCCGGGTTTATTTCTGCCGGGACGCCGGCCAATATTTCTTCACCAAATATATGATGAAGAAAACCGCAAAGGATATCATAAAACTTACTAACAGAGTCGATACCAGACTGCGGGGAGCAAAATCTATCCAGGTGCTGTCATGTGCATTAGGATTATCAGGTGAGGACATAGCATATGTATGGTTGAGAAGCAATCCGAATCCTCTCCATCCCATCCATTCACCACCCAATATCATTATTGCCAGCGGAAACTCTCCGTTAACCGCATAAGATACCAAATTGATCGCTGCGCCGGTTATTTCGACTGCCACTGCCGCTATTATCGATCTTATAAATACCTTTTTCATTTCAATCTCCCTTACCGGGCAAATACACAGTTCTTTACAGATCAAATATACTCATCTGCTCATACTTATCAGGTAATTCGTTCATGAACTTAAAGCAATCATCCGGCCTACACAGGATACCGTTTTTGCGACATATCTCATTAAAGATTTCCTTAAGTTCTTTTGTATTGGTGCTTGCAAGTTCGTATGAATTACCGTACCGCCTGATGTAGCGCTCCTTAAGTCCCGGAAAATGCTTATCAAGTGCTGCATAATAATATTCCCGGTCACCGTCTCTTAGAGTTAAACCCATTCCAAAATTTATGATACCTTTTACACCCGCTTTGACACAATCATTTAATATCGCAGTGATATTTTCTTTTGTATCATTTATAAAAGGCAGGATCGGAGTCAGCCACACAACGGTCGGTATTCCCCTTTTTTGCATTTCTTCAAGTACCTCAATGCGGCGCTTTGTATTACAGACACACGGTTCAATGATCTTACACAGATCGTCATCATATGTCGTAAGCGTCATCTGCACCACACATTTGGCTTTCTGATTTATCTCATCAAGCAGATCGATATCACGTAGAATACGGTCGGATTTGGTCTGCACTGCGACTCCGAAACCATATTGCAAAATGATCTCAAGGCATCTTCTTGTCAGACCCAGCTCTTCCTCACAGTGCATGTAGGGATCTGACATGGAACCTGTCCCGATCATGCATTTTTTTCTTTTGGACCTAAGCGCCGATTCCAGAAGCTCGGGTGCATTCTTTTTTACCTCGATATCTTCAAAAGGATGAGTAAACCGATAGCACCTGCTCCTGCTGTCACAATAGATACACCCGTGACTGCATCCGCGATATATATTCATTCCGGTAAATCCCGAGTTTTTGGTAAGGATCCCCTTCGCATCAACAAAATGCATTATTCCTCCTTAGGCTGTAATAAAAACGGCCGGGAAAAGATCATATTCCCTTCCCGACCGCATGCAGCAATGATCACTCCACCGGAAAACACGCTTCAGTAACAAATTCTTCAGTATTCTGTGTCTGTGCGGGACCGACATGATATATGTTAAACATAGGTCCGTTCATCTTGTATCCGTTAGCTTTTATCCAGGAAACAACGGTTGCATAAGCATCTCCCATCTGTTCATAGCTGCCCTTGACAACACAGCTTGCAACTTTGACAGCAGGGATAGTTTTAAACTTCACATGCTCAGTATCATCATACCTTCCTTTTACAGCCATTGAAACTATGATCTCAACATTTTCTTCTTTGTATTCATCGTCGGGAAATTCTGCGATCGCATAGCAGGGATCCGCCGGGACGAGAGGTACTTTGCATTCCCCCATCATTCCCCATGCCATTCCCTCGTCTTCATAATGCGGGATAACCATATGTACGGTAGCAGCATATCTCTCGGGAATCGTTTTTACGGTAACATCAAAACTCATTTTTTGCTCCTTTCTAAGCCTCTTTCGGGCTGTATCCAGAAGCATCAGCTTATACTCCGTTTCCTTTGCCTGGTCGGACAATTCATTCTGTCTGGCGGCCAAAAAATCATCCAGTTTATCCTTATCATCATATATTTCAAGGATACGCACGATATCCGCGAGTGCAAAACCCATATCCTTGAGTGCAGTGATCCTGGCAATGACAAATAACTGATCTTCACGATAATACCGGTATCCCGTGAATTCATCCGTCTGGGACGGTTTCAAAAGACCGATATCATCATAGTGGCGAAGCATTCTGATACTTACTCTGGATAGTTTTGAAAAATCTCCTATTTTAAGCATTTCATTTACCTCCATGGATGTATATTTCCTGAGCTCACCACTACCTTAATCCCTACCATAATGTCAGAGTCAAGAGTATTTTTGCTGCTTATTTAATATATTTATCAATATTCCATTCTAAATATATAGGAATGTTGTATGTTGTTGTAGATTCACAGAGATTCTCAGCTATATTTTTTTTGAGATAGCTTCAGACCCTTCTTAGGCTTGTACTTCCCGCAAAACTGCTTATAGCTTTTAGCCTGGGTATTATCCGCTGCTTTTACTTCCACAGGAACAATCTCACCTTCATCCTCGTAAATAAAATCTACCTCTGCCGTATTTCCCGAGCGCCAGAAAAACGGTGTTTTTCCCAATGACTTCAATTCATTCAAAACATAATTTTCCGCAAAGGCTCCTTTATATCTTCTATATAGATCTGATTCTTCCAATATCGTTTTTACTGATACTTTGGATTTAGCACGTAATAATCCAATATCGGACATATACAGCTTAAAATATGTTTTATCAGCTGCTCCAGCAAGCGGTATCTCCGGTTTCTCTACTAACTCTGATCTAATAAGCAATCCTGCCTCTACAAGCCATTGCAGAGCATCCTCCAGTTCTGCGGAGCGCTTTCCTTCTTTCACATGTGAAAAAATAAACTTATTATTCTCTTTTGCAAGTTGCACCGGAACGAAATCCCATATCAATCGGATTTTTGGAACATCAGTAAGCGGTGCATGCTTTGAAAAGTCGTCTGCATAATCACTCAAAATTTCGTTTTGTACCTCTTCGACTTCGGCGTAATCATGGGTTCGGATCCAAGTCTTAACAGCTTCAGGCATACCACCGACAATATAATAAGCCATAAGCAGTTCTTCCATAGGAGCTTTATCTTCGCGGATTATCTTTCCACTGTTCCAAATATATTGTTTCCGGTTTCTAAATACTCTCTGTCCTTTCCCATCCGTCGCCCGCGTCGGTACTGTGTCTTACGAACTTAAAGTCGCAATGATCACCGCCCTGACAAAGCGTCTTGGTCCTTATAAAATCAGTATACGGAAGTTCACCGTAATTAATTATATCCGCATGACAGCACATAGATCCAAGTTTCATAAGATCACGTCTGCCCAGTATCTTTGCATATATACATTCGTTGCATTCAAAATGAAATATGTCTTTGGGATCTTCTTTGATATGCCAGGTATATCTCCATCCGGTTCCGGACTTGTGCTTAAAGCCAAACGGAACGACCTTCTTCATGAGCGGCATGAAAAAACTCTTATGGGCAAGTTTCTGCATACCCGACGGATCAAGGAATTTCCACATTTCTTCGGACACGGTCTTATAGGCCTCTTCTTCGCTCCTTCCGTGTTTTTGCAAAACCTCATACATCGCTATCGACGTAAGGATCTGAGCCATATGCTCATAATTGCCTTTGTCACAATAGTCTTTTTCCTCCACGATCAGTTCGTTCATTCGGGCATATATATCAGCCCTGATATCACCTGGTAATGTCGGAAAAAATTTCTGATACCGGCTTATCGCCACCATAGCTTCGGGTTCATATTTCTTCATAAGAATAACCTCTTTCGTGTGCTCATGATCTAAAGTAAGCGGTTAGTCTTTGCTAACGTCTCAATGGGTATTATACCCCATCGAACGATATTTACAATCTTCCAAATGGTCATTTACCATTCCTATGGATTGCATAAAAGAATATGTTATCACAGGTCCCACAAAAGCTATTCCGAGTTTTTTAAGATCTTTGCTCATACGGGTGGATATGTCCGATACCGTAGGGATCTCGGCCGTCGTCTTCCAGTGCCCGTCTATCTGTTTGCCGTCCGTATATGACCAGATAAAAGAATCAAAACTGCCATAGCGTTCTATCAGTTTCCTGACAACCATGGCATTGCCCCTGACACTGTAGATCTTCCCCCTGTTCCTGATGAGTCCCGGGTTTTGGAGCAGCCCGTCAAGATATTCATCGGTAAGCAGCGCACATTTATCTATATCAAAATCATAAAACGCATCTTTATAAGCCTGTCGCTTATTTATGATCGTTCTCCATGACAAGCCGACGCTTTGTCCTTCAAGACAGAGCATCTCAAATATATATCTGTCGTCATGGGATATATGACACCATTCGCAGTCATGATATCTGGTCAAAAGAGGATCCTGCAAGGACCAGGTTCTGCAGTCGCTTTCTTTCTCCATTTTTCCTCCACGTCAAAAAAACGTTGTGTGCATCAACATTTTGGAAAGATAATATGTTGTGTGCATCAACATTTTTTCAGATTTGCTCTTTAGTCAGATTCCGCACCCACTTATACTTGCGAAGACGGAGCATGACCCAGGGGATCTTACCCACCTCATCAAGACAGGTACATGCATATACCAGAAGTACCGGCCAGTGAAATACAAAGGCTCCCAGAAGCGCAAGGGGAATAGCAATACCCCACATGCACACGGCCAGACTGTACACGTCAAAGATCGTATCACCGCCACCGTCCAAAACCCCGTTTATCGTGACCGTATTTACACAGCGGCCTATCATATATACGGACATGATGACCATCATACCGGTAAGATATTTTTGGGCAGTCGGTGACAGTATGACAAAATGAATTATAAGGGGTGTGACTGCCAGTACGAGCAGCATGGATGCTATACCGATAACATAAGAGATGTTTTTTAACTTGATACCGTAGGCCTTGCCCCTGTCAAGATTGCCTGCGCCAAGTTCGTTTCCGACCATGATACCTGCGGCAGTTCCGACACCGTTACATGCACAGCATACCAGATCGCGCACAACAGCTGCGACCGAATTTGCCGCAGCGGCGTCTACTCCCAGATGCCCCATGATCGCCGTATACGAAGTAAATCCAACTCCCCAGAACAAAGAACCGCCCATAAGCGGAAGACACTGTCTCCAAAAGTCTTTTTCAAGTTGTCTGCTTCCGCCAAAGAACCGCTTCCAGGCCGGAGTTATATAGTCTTTTCCAAAAGAGATTCCGATGCATAGCCCAAGCTCTATAAAACGCGATATGGTCGTGGCAAGTGCGGCGCCTCTGGCCTGCATTCCGGGCAGTCCCGCAACTCCGAAGATTAAGACCGCATTTAAGATCACATTTAATACGACTGCGGAGGAACTTATGATAACGCAGGGACGGACATGATCGGTCACCTTCATCGTCGCCAGATAACACTGCGATATGCCGGTAAACAGATACGACCATCCTGCTATCCTAAGATATGAACTGCCTATCCCGATAAGAGTCACATCATGCGCAAATACGTGCATAAGTAACCCCGGGAAGAACTCGCATCCTATGAAAAAGAGAATGGAAATAGCTCCGGAGAGCCGGAGCATCAGATTGAACAGATCCTTAAGGGTTTCCCTGTCACCCTTTCCCCAGTACTGCGCTCCGAGTATGGAGCCTGCTGCCGTGGCAGAAGCCACGAACATATTCTGGACAAACTGCACCTGGGTTGCCAGAGACACTGCAGCCATTTCTTCCTGTGCGACACGTCCCAGCATGAGTGCATCACATGCCGCAACGAGCGCAAGCATCAGACTCTGAAACGCTATCGGAAGAGACAGCTGCCTGAGTCTTTTGTAAAATAGTTTTTTATCCGAAATATTCACTATAAACTGTATTCTTTGAGAAGAAGACCCTTAAGATGTCGCAGCTCCTTTACTTCATCGAAATTTGCAGACGGTTTGTACACGAGTCCAACTGCGTATCTTGTAATGGCTGCAAGCATTATATGAAGTGTGGTGGAGAAAACTTCCTCTTCGGGAGCATCGGTTTTTAAGGTCTTATCGGTCTTTGCCTTTTCATACATCATATGAAACTGCTTTGCCAGACTTCCGATCATTTCCTCATACGGCTCTAAGTCTTCAAGACCTACTTTCGAAGACTGGATATATATATTAAACATCTGATTGAACTTAAGCATGTCTTTATGATCGGTATACAGAATGATAAAAGACTCCAGAAAGAAATCAAATATCTGTACGGCGCTCATTTCATCAAAGGTCTGTTTCCTGCTGCCTTTGTATTTCTCGCTGAACTTCTTCCAGGTTTCGGTCGCTACAGCTATAACAAGCCTGGTCTTGTTGGTGTAATATCTGTAAAGTGTAGCAACACCGTATCCGCTCCTAAGTGCGATCTCTTCCATGGATACGGATTCTATACTCTTTTCCGTAAACAGTTCATAACTGGCCTTCAAAAAAGCCGCATTTTTCTCGGCCATATCCCTTGCATCTTTTTCCTTGTTTCTCATACGCCTCCTAACACCATATTTTCCCTATTAAGCATTATAGAAATCGTATCTTTAACACACTGTATATGTCAAGTGATTTATTGGTTATATGCAATAATATGTTTCCTGCTTTTGTATTTTCTTATGATAATATCCCAAAAAGGATACATAGCGATACCAAATACTACATCAAGGACCGAATGCTGTTTTAAGAAAACTGTCGAAAGTATGATAAGAACCGTTATAACGATCACCGCGATCCTGCAGGGTCTGCTTTTGGCAAATTTATCTTTTGACTCAAAGATACACGAACAGGCAACGATCGTATTATAAACATGAATGCTTGGTAAAACGTCCGTAGATGTATCGATGCTGTACAAGAATCTGACAAGTACAGAGAATATATCATTACCGGGAACTGTATGTGGTCTTAAGTTTATCCCTGTAGGCATAAGGGTATTTATGACAAGAAAGAGAGTCATTCCCGCTATCAGAAGAATCTGAAATATCTTAAATTCCTCTTTATCTTTAAAAAGAAGATATATCCCCACGCCGGGGACAAACAAAAACCAAAGAAAATATGGGACTATAAACTGCCTGATAAAAGGGATACTTCTGTCGATACCCATATCCGTTCTTAAAAAGTCCCGATACGGAAGCAATTCGATCATCCCAAACCATATAAAATAAACCGGTAGATAGATCAATATCGGGAGTGCTGTTTTCAGTCTTTCTTTGTAAAATTTTTTAATCATGATCGTCCTTGTAAAAACTGTATGTACCGGTCTCGTCCGAATACCTGTTGTGACTGTAGAGTTCAAGTCCGCTTACGGGAAAAACGATATGATCGGAATAATAAGTGTATTCTCCTTCAAAATATCCTTTATCACCAAGGTTTAAGGCCTCGTCCCAGACAAAATATCTGTCCTGCGTTTCGGCGGCCTTACCTCTGTATTCTTTATTCTTTTTTGCAAGAACAAGGGGTGTTGCCTTACCCTCGGGGATCCTGAAAACAATATTTCCATTGGATTCCGCAGATATCATCAAAACAGGATCCTTCCCGTCTATCTGATCGGTATGTTCTGTCAGACCTCCGTTTTCATCATATGTATCATGTACTTCATAAGTAAATCCCACGTAA
Organism: Lachnospiraceae bacterium; assembly: GCA_024691305.1. Taxonomy (GTDB): domain Bacteria; phylum Bacillota; class Clostridia; order Lachnospirales; family Lachnospiraceae; genus XBB2008. The sequence goes on from JAILNS010000002.1 coordinate 9,749, forward strand.
CTTCCGGAATCTGTTTTTTTCATGACCAGATGATCGTAGTGAGCATTTTCTTTATCATAAGATGCACTGTATATCATATCATCGGTCTCTGTATCCGCAGGCCTGACATATGTAAGCCCTAAAAGCCCCTTCATACGCTCAAAGATACCTGCATCGTATGACGGGATATCATATACATAAACACTGCAAAGAAGGAGTTCTATCCTCTCATCCGAAGCTTCTTTAAGGATCGTCTTTGCATACTCATCGGGATCGATATCTATAGGCAAAAAACCATCGACATAAGCATGTGACATCTCACCCGTGGTCCCGGGTGTATTCTCCGTACCGGTCTCAATCGTGATCCTGAAAGGAAGAATATCTACCTGTGAGCGTTCTACCGCCAGTTCATCCGCAACTATCCCGGTTATCTTATCATATGTTTCATCATATAAGCGGTCCGAATACATTTCATCGTTATAATAATCGTACTTATATGAGTAGGTTCCTTCTGAGGTCTTATACTTACCTTCTATGATGCAGAGGATATCCATTCCATTGGTATATATCCCCGCACTCTTAACCTTCGCACCCGGGATATTCCGGTCAAACCATTCCTGCGCGGATCCTTCATGTGCTTTAAGTACCTGTTTTTTGGCATCCGACGTATAATTTGCCGGCCGACATCCACCAAATGACAGGGCGGATGACAGCGCAATGGCAAGTACGGATATGCGAATTGCTTTATATGGTCTTTTTTTATTATACGAAAGCATCTTCATGTAATGATCTTTAACTCCGAAGGTTTTATTCGCAGGTCATTTTTCCGACACGACGATCCTAAATCCCTCTTCGTCGTTTACCTTTCGTCCTATGAGTTCAGTATCCTTAAGATATCTTAATCTCTCACTGTCGCAGTAGCACTTAGGATAAGTCATATCTTCTCCTATAGCCCCGCGATTATCTATATACATATTGCAGGGGGCGCCTGACTCATCCGTTCCGCTTACTATATACCTTGCGGACAATGTGCCTTTGCCGTCGGAGTTAATTGTCTGTGTATCCACTCCTCCGGGCAGGATTTTTCCGTTAAATGCAGGACCCTTAACCTCTCCGTCAAAGAGTACCTGTACGTATTTTACACCGTCGCACTCCGCCGCATGTGAGTCGTAACAGTTAATGTATATCGTAAACAGTTCTTTGCCCATGATATTCTCCTTTTACGGATTATCTATTAGAGTTTATCGTATTTATCCGATTTGCCTTTTGCTTTTTGCGTGGGATATTTGGCTTCGTTTTGATCCATCTTGGAATTGATGATCTCGTCCGCATCCAGTCCCAGTTTATCGAGCATATTCTGTGAATAGACCATGACATCCGCCAGTTCCTCTTTTACATGTTCAAGATCGTATTCTTCATCCGACCACTGAAAACACTCCAAAAGTTCCGATGCCTCGATGACTATAGACTTGGCAAGATTTGCCGGGGAATGAAACTGATCCCAGTCCCTGTCCTCTGTAAATTTTCTTATCCTGTCTATGGTTTCCTGTTTCATGGTATCTGAAATTCCTTTTTATCCCGGGCAAGCACAGATCATCAGCGTTTTAAGCATTCTCTTAAATGGTCTGCGAGTTTCCTGTCCGTACAATATACATAACACCCCTTCATCCCTCTGGTCATAAGGGTTCTGTATGTATTTTTGATTATCTCATCTGCCTCTTTTAACGCACGTTTCGGATCTGCTTTGTACATCCCCTTTATGCCCTTAAGGGACTGGTCGGTTTTGGCGCGTTTGGTAAAATCGGTCACGATATGTCCGTCCTCATAACGCATATCGTCTCCGATTATAACACCTACATAGTCAAACTCAAGACCCTGTGATGTATGAATACATCCGACTTCATTAACCGAATCTTCATCTATCGCGAAAGTACTTGTATTACCAAGATTCCAGCTCATCTCAAAATTGCCTATCCTGATATCATGGACCGATGTATCGTTTTGTCCCTCTTTAAGCCATGCCCAGCAGTACCCCGCAAGGATACGGGATCTGTTCTTGACCTTATTACGTTCTACTATGATATCTCTGACCTCTTCGGGCGTATCAACGATCCTTATATCATAATCGATATCCCTTAGATCATTGTTTGCCGTTTCCCTGATCTCAAGCACATCATCGAGCCATGCAAGATACCCGTCGGACCCGTCACACCTAAACTGTGATACAAGTTCGGTCTCATAAACTTCAGAGCCCAGATCATCCGCCCATTTTCTTATCTCCGCTACCGTTCCGATATCGCTAAGTGTCACTCTCTGGCTTTCATCTATGAAGAAAACACTGCAAAGCGAGGCATTTATTATCTCTTTTACCTGATTCTCGCCAAGATTACCAAAAAGCCCCGATTTTTCATTCAGACGGTGGGCCTCGTCACATATAAGTACATCGATCATACCTGATTCAACTTCATAGTATGACCCGGATCCTCTGAACATATTATTGATACTGGACTTTTTATGTCCCGTGAGTTTCTTTGCATATACATTTCTCGGAGCGCTGTTTTTGGAAGTATACTGAACGAATAGTCCCTCGTTAGTAAGTTTGGCCAAAAGATTTATGGCAACTACACTCTTACCTGTTCCGGGTCCGCCTTTTACTATCACGGTCCTTTTTTGGTGATCCTTCATACAACGCCTTGATGTGAGGATTATATCCTCATACACTACCTTCTGGTCATCTAACATGATGAACTCACGGTTTCCCTCCACCATGCTTTTAATGGAATCCTGAAGGCTTTTGGAAGGCTTTATCTTACCGTTGTCTATTTCATACAACAGATCACTGTTATCTCCGACCCTGATAAAATCCGTAATGAACTTTCTGAGCTTGGATACTTCTCCGCGTGCAAATATCGGGGCGTCATCGGTATATTCCCGGTATATGTCCTGCTCTAACTTCTCGGGATCGCTCTTTCTGTAGTTATGCATATAAACACAGGGATGTAATGTGATATTCCCCATCTGAACATTCAGATTGTAATCGGCTATCATGGCGGCATAAGACCATGCCTGATAAGAGGGATGGACAACCGTACGCATACCTCCACCCGTAAAGGTTCTAACCAAAGCATCCTGTCCGGCAAGAGTCTCTACCTCATCCCACTGTTTTAATTCTATTATTATGATATTTGGATCTTTACCTTCATCATATCCGGATATGATGAAATCCACCCTTTTGGAAGTCTGGGGGATATTGTATTCGATAGCTATCCCGGAATTTTCGGGGATAGCCCTGTCGTTTAGAACTTTGTACATATATTCAAGGGAGTTCTCCCAGGCGCGGTATTCGCTTTTGCCTGTACTCCTGTGCATTTTGGCATATATGTTTTGCTCAATTTCAGCTGCGATCGAATCAGCTTCGACCGCAGCCAAAAAATCATTTTTCAGTCCCGAATAAACGATCATCTTTATTCCTTCCGGATCCTAACACACTTCCCGATTCTATTTTATCCGAAACCCGCCAAATAATAAATGCTATTTAGATTTTATGCCCCCTTCTTTGCAAAACTCTCGTATATACCGCCCATTTTCATGAGTTCCTCATGTGTACCGGTTTCTTTTACCTGTCCATCTGAAATAACTGCTATCCTGTCTGCATTTCGTACGGTTTTAATTCTGTGTGCAATAACTATAAGAGTCTTTCCCTTAACAAGTTCGTTTATCGCATCCTGGATTGCTTTTTCGTTATCTGCATCAACAGAGGCTGTTGCTTCATCCAGTATGATCACCGATGAATCCTTCAAAAGACAACGCGCTATGGATATACGCTGCTTTTCTCCGCCCGACAGTGATGCTCCTCCTTCTCCGACATTTGTTTCAAAGCCGTCCGGCAGTTTTTCTATAAATTCAAGGCATCTGGCTTTTCTTGCCGCCTCTATCACTTCTTCTCTTGTAGCATCCGGTCTTCCGATCGATATATTGTTATAAACCGTATCTTTGAACAGATATACTCTCTGGAATACCACACTGATCTCGTCCATCAGTTCACTTAAAGGAATATTACGTATATCCACTCCCCGTAATCGTATGCTTCCTTCTTTGATATCCCAAAGTCTGGCCAGAAGACTCGCTATCGTCGATTTGCCTCCACCGGACGGCCCTACAAGAGCTAACATCTCACCTTTGTTTACACTTAAGTTTACGTTCTTAAGCACTTCCGTATCGGTATATCCAAAAGTCACATTCTCATAAGATATCTCACTTCCGTCGTATTTTTCCGGAAGAGTCTCTGTACCTGTGTCCTCAAGTTCCTCTGTCGAAAAAACTGCTTCTATCCTGTCAAGTGCCGCCTCTGTGACCGTAAGCCTTGCTATCTGTCCATAATATGCCTTTAAGGATACAAATACATCAAAAAGGAACATTATAATACCCACAAAATATCCTGCACTTAAATTTCCTCTAAGATATAAAACCGAAGAAAGCGCAAGTACCATCGTTGTCCCGATACCATATGTCAGGTACAAAGCCCGCGCCCACGGAGAATAGTCTATCTCAAAGGCAATGCTCTCATCACAGCTTTTCTTAAAATTATCGGTAAGGTCTTTTGATTTTTCACCAAGCATATTATATGACTTGATAATGCCTATTCCTTCTGCAAAATCAAGAACCGCATCGGCCAGATCCTCCGAGTATTTTTGTTTTTTCTCAGAGTGTTCAATGGTGGTTTTAAGCATCAGATCACCTATAAGTATAAACACCCCTGACACTATCAGCGAAAGAAGGCCTACAAGAGGATTTAGGAAAAACATCATTATTAGCATAATTCCCTGCGATATTATGAAGGAAACAAGTTCCGCCAGCACAGGCATACAGTTTTCTTCAATAAATACCATGTCCGTCGAGAGTATGGAACTTATCTTACCCATATTCCCTTCCGTGAAGTATCCCATGGGCAGCTTTCTTAAATGCTCACCCAGTTTTAATCGCATATCGGCAAAGACCATATAGCCGGCTGCCGACTGAAGCACATTCGTAAGATGCTCAAATATTGCCTGAAGAAGTACTCCTGCGATGATCGCTATAAGGATATATATGACTTTCTTTTTATCCATACTGCCTTCCATGAACATGTTTATGGTAAAAAAAGAAAGCATCATCGGCACCTTCATCATAATGCCTTTGAAAAACGACGTGATATATGACAATCGGATCCGGGTACTGTATTTCCCGGTATGGCTCATCAGCCTGTGCATTATCCTTAACATGCAGCACCTCCTATCTTCCATGCATCTGCACTGACAGTAGCATCCCATAGTTTACGATACTCGGGGCAATCCTTTATAAGATTCTCATGAGTGTCGGCCGCTATACATTCTCCTTCCCTCATAACAAGGATCTTATCGGCATTTTGTATGGTCTTTAGTCTGTGAGCAATGATAAGTACAGTCTTATCTTTGATTATCTCGGCTATTGCATCATTCATTTTTTCTTCGTTCTCGGGATCCATAAAAGCAGTCGCTTCATCAAGGACTATTACAGGAGCATCCTTAAGTATTGCTCTTGCAAGAGCTATCCTTTGCCGTTCGCCGCCCGAAAGCATCTTGCCTCCGTCTCCCGCATCCGTATCAAAACCATTAGGGAGCCTTTCTATAAACTCAGTACACTGTGCACGATCTGCGGCTTCATACACTTCTTCCCTGGAAGCACCGGGCTTACCGATCAGAATGTTTTCGTATATCGATGTGTTAAAAAGGAACTGTTCCTGGGCCACATAAGCCACCTCATTATTTAAGGATTCCAGCGTAAGATCGGTTATATCATATCCGCCCAGGGTTATCCGGCCTTCCGGTATGTCATAGTAATGTACCAGAAGCTTGGCAAGTGTTGATTTGCCACTTCCCGACTCTCCCACGAGTGCCGTCACAGTTCCCTGTTTAAGATCTGCGCTTACCCCATGAAGGACTTCGGTATCATCGTATGCAAAATGCACGTTTTCAAAAGAAACATCCCTGTTATCAGTGTTAAACTCTTTGTCCCCTGTCTTGAGAGGAGGATGGTCAAGGAGTTTCTCAAGTTCCGTGATCTTATAATCAAGCTGCGGTATCTTCCCCGCAAAGTTAAGTGCCTTAAGTAATGAGGGCCCGATTGCAAAAGACATACAAAGTATCAATACAAGTTTGTCAAGAGGGATCGTAGAGTTTAATACCATAAGTGCTCCAACCGGGAGTATAAACATACAGATACATGGAATTAAGCTGCTATAAGAAGCCATCCACGGCCAGCATATCTTATACCAGTCGATTGTGAAATCTCTGTATCTTTCTACATCGGATTTGTATTTCTTATATGATTCTCCGTCTTTATTGAATACCTTAACAACTTCCATTCCGTTAACATATTCTATTATCGTATTGTTCATATCCGCTGCGGCCATATAATAATCATTCATCTTGGCAAATCCCGCCTTTATCATCATGCCCATAGCCAATATGCCTGCTATCAAAGGGATCAGGGACAATAATCCCAGTCTGAAATCACATATAAACATCACGATAAGTACCAGAAGCGGGATCAAAAGATTTGCTATTCCTTCCGGGATCGCATGGGCAAGAAGGAGTTCTATCTGATCTATATCATCATTAAATATTTTTTTAATACGACCGTTTCCCAGTTCCTGAATATTGCCGAGAGGCATTGCTTCAAGTTTACCCTGAAGAGATACTCTTAAGTTTTTAAGAGTGTTATACGCACTGATATGCGACAGTTCAAGCCCGCGTATATAAAGCACGGAAAAAATTATCTCGCATACCACTATCCCGATAACCCTGACAAAAATATATACGAAGTCCGGTTTATCTCCTGCTATGAGTGGCTTAAGCAGCTGATACAGAAAAAAATACGGCAGTATATTAGCCACTATACCTGCCGACATGAGAACTGCCGCCATCTTAGTATACCCGGCATATTCTCCGATATAAGGTTTGACTTTTTTGAACATGTTATACCTCCGAAAAATAAAAGCAGTAGTTAGGTTTGCCTAACCACTGCTAATTTTATAAATATTTATCCGGCCGGTCTAACAGATTTAAATCTGTTTTTAACACTTTTCGTTCATTTTAGTCTTTTATAATCTCTTGGATTTACCCCGTATTTAGCCGTAAATGCCTTTGCAAAATGGCTCAAATTATTATAACCGGATTTATATGCTGCCTCGGATACGGTTTGATCACTTTCACTCAACAGCTTTTTGGCATATTCGAGTCTTATATCGGTCACATATGCATGAAGCGATGTTGCAAAGAGTTGCCTGAATATCCTGTTCAGTTTACTGACACTCATCGAAAGTCCCCTGGCAAGCTCTTCTGCATTATATTTGTCCGCGGGATCATTGTCTATCCTGATCTTAAGCTGCATCACCAGGTCTTTGTCTTCCGCACTTACCTGCCTGCGGGGGGATTCACCCTTTTTATGATTGTTAAGAGTCTCAAACATGACCAGGATCGTAAGCTCGGTAAGTTTTGATTCAAGAAAAGCCGCTTTGTACTCCTTATAGCGGTCTGCTCCGTCTATTTCCGAAAGTATCCTGTACATCAGAGGGGTAATGGCTGCTACCCTTACACCTGAAAAAATCTCACATTTAAGATAATCAGCATCCTTAATATCGAAGTTTGAGTACAAGAGTTCTTCAAACCTCCCGGTCGACATTTGCAGGCTCTTGAATCTGAAATTAACCTGACTTTCATATTTCATCCCGGTTTGAGCATCATTATTCCTATATATGCACACATCTCCCGCATTCATAGTGACATGTACCGGATCGCTGCCTGCCGCATCACTCAAAACATCCCATTCTATCGGCTCATTTAAGTTAAAAATGATCTGGACTTCGTCAATCCCGGCATTATCGGGTCTCCTGGCATTTAAGTCACTCGAAAATGTAAGATCCCAGCTATAATATCTGATATTACTTCCGGAACTCTCTCCGCTTATATCTAATTTTCCGTAATCTTCGGGAATTTTTTTTTTGCCGCTTAAATAATCATAAACGGAACTATTTTGAATATATTCTTTAGGCATATGTTCATAAAATCAAGGTTTTAGTCTGATCTGCAACCGGACAGGATTATGATCCGAATATTCAAAGCCGTGGTCATGTATCTCTACGGACTCAACTTCGATATTATCGGATACGATGAATCCGTCTATTATATATACCTGAGAGGTATCGTTGTCTGTAAAAGGTTCCTCCAGCGATCTGCATGAAGGTGCGTTATCGGAGACTGCAAGCGAAAAGCCTTCCGGCAGTTCTTCTGCGCTTATCGATCCCGGAAGCCAGCCGGTCTCGGATCTGAGCGGAGGATTGTTATTCTCGGCAAATGCCTGATTGAAGTCACCTCCGACCAGAACATAATTGCCTTTTTCATATTCCTCTTCTATAAGACCGCACAAAACCTCCATCTGCATATCGCGGTTAACCTCATCCGTATATGCTTCAAGATGCTGGTTAACGATCACAAGTTCATGATCTGTTCCCTCGACGGGTATGCGCTCGACCAAAAGACACCTCTTAAGATATCCCATGCTCATATACCACGGAGCAGTATCGGGCAGAGCATACCGCACAGCTTCTGTCACGTTAAGATCCGTATATGTGGCAAGACCGCTGTTTACCTTGCCAATGGGCGGTATGGGATAGGGAATGAATACGACATTATAATTGCATGCAAAAGAATAATCCTCGCCTATGGACGACTTAAGATATGCCGCTTCATTGATGTTATATGATCTGTGTGAATCGATGTCCACTTCCTGGGCAAAAACGATATCACAGTCTTCCTGCGTGATTATGGAAGATATTCCGGCAAGATTTTCCAAAACGGCATCCTTGGACTCAGGAAGCACGCCCTTTCCTCCGTCCATAAAGAAATCCTCGTCCTTATTGTATCCGGCATAGCCAATATTAAAACTCAGCACCGAAAGATCGGTTCCTGCACTGATGGTCCTGGTTGAAGAACTAAATTCCAGTTCTTCAGTGCTTTCCGGATCATACATCACGATCCTTAAATATGCCAAAAATGCTACCGGTATCAGGATTATGATCCCCAAAACGATACCGATCACCTTAAGTACTTTTTTCATAATCTATATCCTATAAAATGTCAGATTGCTTCAAATGCTCCTTTAAGATCGGCAATTAAGTCTTCTTTGTCTTCAAGTCCACAGGAAAGTCTGATAAGTCCGGCAGGAATGCCTGCCTCTTCAAGCTGCTTGTCGGTCATCTGACGGTGGGTACTCGTGGCAGGATTTAAGCAGCATGTACGTGCATCCGCTACATGAGTTTCTATTGCTGCAAGCTTTAAGTTCTTCATGAACTTCTCGGCCGCTGCGCGTCCGCCCGCAAGTTCAAAACTTACAACTCCGCAACCGCCGTTAGGCAGATATTTCTGTGCAAGTTCATAATACTTGTCACTCTTAAGCCCCGAATAACTTACATGGGTAACCTTGGGATTGGATTCAAGGTATTCTGCCACTGCCTGTCCGTTTTCAACATGACGCGGCATACGCACATGCAGGGATTCAAGACCGAGATTAAGCAAAAATGCATTCTGAGGAGACTGGATGCATCCAAAGTCTCGCATGAGCTGTGCAGTACACTTGGTTATGAAAGCGCCGCCCTGTCCGAATTTCTCCGCATAAGTGATACCGTGATAAGATTCATCGGGAGTACATAATCCCGGATACTTATCCGCATGAGCCATCCAGTCAAAATTACCCGAATCAACGATGGCACCGCCTACTGCTGCACCGTGTCCGTCCATATATTTGGTCGTGGAATGTGTAACTATATCAGCACCCCATTCAATAGGCCTGCAGTTAACCGGAGTAGGGAATGTATTATCTACTATAAGCGGAACTCCATGCTTGTGAGCAACACGTGCAAACCTTTCTATATCAAGAACCGTAAGTGCGGGGTTTGCGATGGTCTCGCCAAACACTGCACGGGTATTTTCTTTGATAGCTGCATCTATTTCTTCTTCAGTGGCATCGGGTGAGACAAATGTCACATCTATGCCCATTTTTGCCATGGTTACTGAAATCAGATTGAATGTTCCGCCATAGATCGACGATGAAGAAACGATGTGTGAACCGCATTCACATATATTAAAAAGTGCAAAAAAGTTGGCTGCCTGTCCCGAACTTGTAAGCATTGCAGCAGTGCCGCCTTCAAGCTCTGCGATCTTGGCTGCAACCATATCATTTGTGGGGTTCTGAAGTCTTGTATAGAAATATCCGCTGGCTTCCAAGTCAAACAGCTTACCCATGTCTTCACTTGTATCATATTTAAAAGTCGTTGACTGTATTATAGGGATCTGTCTGGGTTCACCGTTCCCCGGTGTATATCCTCCCTGTACACATTTTGTGTTAATCCTGTAATCGCTCATGATTTCTCCTCTTACTTTATCCGTAAATATTTTTGGGCGGCAGTTTTTGATCACATTATAATAACCGCTACAAATTATCGTATCACAGTAGACATACAATGCCTATAATAATGTTTCAATTTCAAAAAAAAGACCCGGATTCCCTGAATCCGGGCCTTATCAAATTTCAGATCACGCGTTCATCTGAGCTGCTACTTCAGCTGCAAAATCTTCGTTCTTCTTCTCCATACCTTCACCAACTTCAAAACGGATGAATTTGGTAAGCTTGAGATCCTTATTTACGGAAGCGATGTACTGTGCAACGGACTGCTTGCCGTCTTCTGCCCTTACATAAACCTGATCAAGAAGTACTACGTCCTTGAGAAGTTTGTTTACACGGCCTTTGATGATGCCCTGCTTAACGTTTTCAGGCTTAGCTGCTTCCTTGGGATCTGCATCCATCTGAGCCTTGAGTATTTCTGTCTCATGATCGATATATGCCTGATCCACATCAGTATCTGCAATGAACTTAGGACTCATAGCTGCGATCTGCATTGCTACATTAGTAAGTGCTTCCTTAACGGAATCATCATTTCCCGCACCGTCAGCTGCTACAACAACACCGATACGTCCGCCGCCATGAAGGTATGATACAACACAGTCACCTGATGCCTTCTCAAATCTTCTTATGGAAAGCTTCTCGCCGATAGTTGCAGTCTTGTCAACAAGTACCTCCTTAACACTCTTGGATGCATCATCGATCCACTTCTCTTCAAGAAGAGCATCAACATCTGCTGCGCTTGAAGCAAGTGCCTGCTTAGCAACGCTTTCTACGAAGCTCTGGAATACTTCATTCTTGGCAACGAAGTCTGTTTCAGAGTTAACTTCTACTACTGCTGCAGTCTTGTCTGCATCTATAGCTACGCGGCAGATTCCCTCTGCTGCGATCCTGCTTGCTTTCTTTTCAGCCTTGGCAGCTCCGCTCTTACGCAAAACTTCCACTGCCTCTTCCATATTACCGTTGGTCTCTGCCAATGCTTTTTTGCAGTCCATCATACCTGCGCCTGTTGCTTCACGCAGTTCCTTGACCATGGATGCTGTAATCTCTGCCATCTATACTTACCTCCTGATATTTATTATGAAAAAATTATTCTTCTTCGGCTGCAACTTCTTCGATGTCTTCAGCCTCAGCCTCTTCGGTTCCTTCAGCCATCTCATCTGCTGTCACAAGTTCTTCACCCTGATTAGCCTCGATAACTGCATCAGCCATCTTGGATGTGAGCAGTTTTACGGCACGGATAGCATCATCATTGCCGGGGATAACGTAATCAAGTTCTTCGGGATCGCAGTTTGTATCACCGATACCGATAAGAGTGATACCGAGTGAATGAGCTTCCTGTACGCAGATGTGCTCTTTCTTGGGATCTACGATGAAGATTGCATCGGGAATACGGGTCATATCCTTAATTCCGCCTAAGTTCTTCTCGAGTTTCTCCCACTCTTTCTTAAGCTGAACAACTTCCTTCTTGGGAAGTACATCGAATGTACCGTCTTCAGACATTCTCTCGATTGCTTTAAGTCTGTCGATACGAGAACGGATGGTACGGAAGTTGGTAAGCATACCACCAAGCCATCTTTCATTAACATAGTACATACCGCAACGCTCTGCTTCTGTTTTAACAGCATCCTGAGCCTGCTTCTTGGTACCTACAAAGAGGATGGTACCGCCCTGTGAAGCGATATCAAATACTGCGTTATAAGCTTCGTCAACTTTTCCTACGGATTTCTGCAGATCGATGATATGAATCCCGTTACGCTCGGTAAAGATATAAGGAGCCATCTTAGGATTCCATCTGCGGGTCTGGTGTCCGAAATGAACACCTGCTTCGAGTAACTGTTTCATAGATACTACACTCATTATAAAACCTCCATTTGGTTAAACTTCCGTGCGTCAAACCTGTTTTCCCGTTCAAAAAGCCATAAAGCTATACAAGGCACCATACGGAATCGCGCACGTGATTATTTGTTAACGTGTGCCTTTTAACCGCACACGCTTGTTAATATTACTACTTAACGGATATAAAATCAAGGAAAAATCAAAAGAAATCAAGAAAAATTCAAAACTCAACAGACAAAAAAACAAGCCTCAAACGAGGCTTGCCATCTTTCATTTATTTGCCGGTTATCATTTTGGCTATATCTTCGTTGGTCATCCCTTCGGTAATGTTATAATTTCCCGTCCTGATGACACGGTCATATCCGTTTGCACACAAATACTTATCAAACTCCGAAGCCGAACTGATATATCCTGCATCAGCCAGTTTCCTGGCTACTCTGTCGGACGAATCTCCCGAAGATATTGTAAAGGATCCGGTTGTTGCAGTCGTCGAAGAGGATGTGACAGTTAAAGTAGCATCTTCGGTAGGATAATCGGCCCCTGTCGTGGAGGTTTGCGATCCTTCGTTTGAGGCTTCAGCTGATGCGGTGTCTGAATCTCCGGATGCATTTGCTTCCTCGCTGGCATTTGACTGATCTGTGCTGTCAGCCGAGCTATTATCAGTACTGTTATCGCTGCCATTATTTTTTGAACTGTCGGGATCATCATACGCATCAGTGGTGATCTCAGATGTAGTATCCTCTATCAGTTCCGAATTACCGTCATTCAGGAAGGCTTCTGCACTCGATGTGACATCTGTCACATCTATATCTTGTGTATTATCATTTTCTGTGGAATTGTTTTGATCCAAAATACTATCGCTGTTTAAGATATCTGTCCCGTTTTCGCTTCCCCCCGCTTCGGCACTTTGTTCTTCGATATCTTCAAGCATTTCTTCGGTTTCCTTGGCAGGATCAACAAGTGTAGTCGATCCATCCACCATTCCAAGTTCCTCAGCACGTTCAATTATCTCACTGTCCGTCATGGTCTGCTTGGATGAATTTAAATGATGGATTCCCAAAATAAGTGCTGCTACTATAAGTCCGAGGCCAAGACCTCTAAGATAGAATTTCAAGTTCATTTTATAGCCCCTTAAAAAGATCTATAACAAGTTTGACTTCGCCTATACCAAGCCCAAGCTCTTTCGCAATGGCCATGTTGGATTTTCCGGCTTTATGGAGCTCAAGTATTCTTTCATTGCTGTTTCTGCTTCCGGGAGATCTGGAATTAAAAGATAACTCCGGTACTTCAGGATCGAAGTCATCATCCGTATCATCAAGGTTCTCCCATTCCTCTTCCACATAATCATCATTCAGGTTCTCAAAAGTCTCCGGTTCTTCCGGAAGTACGATCGGAGTGATATTTACGGGTTCGTTTTTTAATACCGGTACAGGTTTATTTTTGGGCTTAGTTTCCTGTTTAGCTTCAGCTTGAACTTCCTGTGCTGCCTCCACATTTTTCTGTGCTGCCTCCACATTTTTACTCTCTACTACAATAGCCTCATAATTTTTGGAGACTTCCGCAGCACTCGCAACGATAGGTGCAAGGCTTTCCTCAGCCTCTTTTACCTTTTCATTGGCTTCCTTAACCTTTTCGTTAGCCTCTTTTACTTTTTCATCAACTTCGTTGGCCGTGCGTGTTGCTTCTGCAACTGTTTCTTTAAGATTCTCATGCTTATCATTGAGCATATCATAAAGGAACACAACCTCCTCATGACTCTTGTTTATCTGCTCAAGCACTGTATCCGAATATTCACTGACCGCCATCATTTTCTCATTACTGAGACGGTCCATGCTTCTCTCCGTCTTTTCGATAGCATACTGTACGGTTTCGTCTACAATGTCATCTATACGACCCTTAACCGATGCAACCTCTTCGGAAACGATCTCCTGAACCTGATCTCTCGAAAATGCTTCGGGGGTTTCCTCTTCTTCTTTTTTGGCAGGGATAACATATCCGGCTACTAACAGTGCTATACCTGCGACTATCATTATTATTTCAAGTATCATTGTCTCTTAACCTTTTATATCAGTATGTTTTACAGCCTTAAGCAGCACCTTACCGTCACGGGCACGTGCTTCTCTGGCTTCACGTCTTTTGGCTCCGCCATCGCCGGAATACTCGTTGCTACCCTTATCGGAAGCATTTTGATCATTCCTTGCAGTATCGCTGTTTTGAGTTCCGACAACACGATTAGACTGCCTTACTTCCTCTGTCTGTCGTAAGGTCTGAATATTCGACTGGGCAACATCGCTCTTGGTATCTTCCTGTTGTTTAACTGTTGAGTAATCCTGTGTACGAAGGATCTGCCCCTGCATCTCTATAGCACCGATCGCCATATATTACCCTCCGGTCATATCTAAAAATCAACGATGGATCATTTCACATGATCGGTAATTTACCGGTTCAACATCATTCATACGATGTCAGTTTAACATCCCCGCGAAGTTTTACAAACTTACAATATTTGGCAGGTGTCTTTACAGCCATGGAAACATCCGATATACATACTTTTGTTCCCGGATATACCGTTCCTTTGACCCTGACTTCGGCAGGTGTATCAACATTGAAGTTATTCTCAAGATCGGCAAGTCTGACCATTATTCTCGCAAGTTCTTCGTCGGTGGTTTTCTGAACAGCCATCAGCTGGGAGATATATTTTTTATGTTCAGCATCCAGTACCGCACCGGATTTGATCTTCATCGCCATATTATTTAAAACAGGCATTATCTGATCAAGAGATTTCTGCTTTTCGGCAGCCTGGTTTCTAAGATCCATGATTTCTTTTTTGATCACAGGAGACATTCCGACTTCAATGATCGTATCATTTGCCATTTCAGATCCCAGAGTCTTAACCTCTACCATTCCTCCTGCTGTGGCACGGCCTCCGGATATCATACCTTTCCTGCCGTCTACTATGATATCGCTGCCTGCGGATATCGTGGAATGCATTATAGCTTCAGCCGATATATAACCGCCTGCCGTAGCATTAACATTTTCAAGGTATTTTGCGATGATATTACCGCCGGCTTTAAGAACTGCTTTGCCCATACCATTTACACCACGGGCAACTATTATATTTCCGCCGGCCTCAACGATCGCGCCTTCTATAACACCGTTTACGGTCACATCTCCCTTGACATGAACCTCATAATTGGTATCTACGTTTCCTGTGATGATAACACTTCCGTCAAATTCGATATTACCTGTTGCAGTACTTACTTCCTCAAATGTAAGAGAATTATTAACAAAGATCTGCTCGCCTACAAGGCTGACGTTTCCGTCAACATCGGATATGAGCGAATTGCCGTCCTCACTTTTGTGAATATTGGCACCGAATTTAAAAGATACACTTTGCGGCTCTCTGGCTTTAACAATACTTCCGTCAACCGCCCTACCGTCTGACCCGCGATATGAAGGATGTAACTTAGCGATGACCTGTCCCTTTGCACATGCCTGAAGGACATTCAGATGGAAGAAGTCAACACTTCCGTCTTCAAGAAGTGTAGGCCTTTGTTTTCTGTCAGTATTAAACAGATATTCTATAGACCCGTCAACACTGTCTTCGGGCGCATTACCTTCGGCTATCACTATATCCTCACAATACCTGGGATTAGCTACTAAATCGGCTATAACATCTTCTTTGATCCCAAATACTACTTTTTTGGAAGCCAGACTGTTTTTTATATCAGAGACATCTAACTTGGTCCCGCCCTCACTGGCGCTATAAAGACGTATCGTAGCAGACATCTTATCCTGAGCAACCTCAATATTCGCCGTTTCGGAAACAGGCTGGATAGGATGCATATTGAGTGTTACGGTATTGTCTTTTGTAGCTGCGAGATCTATAGCCTTGCCTAATGAACCGGCATCATAAGATATGTTCTTGCCTGAAAGATATGCGATGACATCTGCAGCCTTGACCGGGCTCCCCCCTTCGGTCGGTGCAAATAAATCCAGATTAGTCGACATCCCGGTTACTGCAATCCTAAAATATCCATTCATCGTGTTAACCCCCACCTATTCATCATGTAACTTATCATACCGTATCGGTAAGAATATTCATGTACTTGCCAAGCTTCTTCTGTAATTTTTGTAATGCCTTGGTATGAAGCTGTGAGGCGCGTGACTCTGAGACCTCCAAAACCATACTGATCTCCTTCTGAGTCATATCTTCGTAATAAAACATAAGGATAACCTGTCGTTCTTTATCCGTCAGTGTTTCTAGTGCTTCGGCAAGCATCCTTTTTAATTCTTCTTTTTCCAGAGCCTCTTCAGGGCCTTCGATACGGCTGTTGCCATATCTTTCGTTAGGAATCTCGCTTCCTGATTCCGTAAACTCGTCAAGTGAAATAACCCCGGTAACTTTCATCTGTGACTGCCAATCGGTATATTCATCCTCGGTAATACCGAGTTTCTCGGCTATCTGCTCATCGCTTGCAGTCTGTCCGGTAGCTATTTCTATCTCATGGATCGCTGCGTCGATCTGACGCTGTCTTTGACGCACCGTACGAGGGATCCAGTCCATCTTTCTGATCTGGTCAAGAATAGATCCTCTTATACGAAGTGATGCATAGGTCTCAAATTTTACATCTTTGAGCATATCAAACTTGTCTATGGCATCTATAAGACCGAAAATGCCATAACTTACCAGGTCCTCATATTCCACGTTGTAACCCAGATACATGGACAGACGACCTGCTACGACCTTAACCAAAGGTGCATATTCCAATATTAGTTTTTCTCTGATTTCCGAGGATCCGGTCCGTTTATAATCGTCCCAGAGTCTCTTGCGACCGTTATCATCCATTGTCTTCGGCCTTTACTTCCTCAGTTTCCACTAATCCTTTATTAATAACTTCACCTTCGTCCGAAACCTCATCATTCTCTATTGCAAAGCGTTCAAACATATATTGGATAAGGCTTCCCGCAATCCAGGCAATGATAAGGATTATCAAAAGCCAGGTAAGCATTTTCCTGTTCGAAAATTTCATTATGAACATTGTTATGCTCGCTATGGCTCCTACAACAAGAACAACGCCCGGAGTAATGAGTCTTCGCTTTTTTCGTCTCAGCTTCAACTCCTTCTGGCGTTCTTCTTCTTCTTTCTTTCTGCGTTGCTCTTCTTCAAGTTCAGCGAGGCGTCTTAGTTTCTCTTCTTCCCGCTCTCTGACCGTCTTGGGATGTGCTGCCTCAACTTCAATATGCGGTGGCACTATCTGCCTGTCGGCCTCTGCCCGCTCTCCTCGGCGAGCATTGGCATCTTCACTGCCATAAGAATACTCTTCACTTCGCCCGTCGCGTGTATCATCCGCCATTGATAAACCTCAGCAGATCATATGGTCTTATCGGTTTTACCGACAGACCTGATCACAAAATCACCTGTTTCAGGATAAAAGACAACGGTGCGGCCATAATTGTTTCCGGTATCCTCGGCAAGGATCGGTATTCTGTATTCAGCCAGTTTCTTCTTGACTGCCTCCACATTACGATCACCGACACGCATCATCTTATCACTGGTAGCATGTGCAAACATCTGAGCACCGCCTGCTATCTTAGCCACAAGTTTATTCTTATTACATCCCTTGGCCACCAATCTGTTTACAAGTTCTTCAACTCCGGTGTCAGCAAATTTCGG
This sequence comes from Lachnospiraceae bacterium, assembly GCA_024691305.1. Classification (GTDB taxonomy): domain Bacteria; phylum Bacillota; class Clostridia; order Lachnospirales; family Lachnospiraceae; genus XBB2008. Next base: position 27,720 of record JAILNS010000002.1, read on the forward strand.
CACATTGATCGGACCACTTGATGTTATTGCTTTTGAATCGGGAAGCATAACATGAGCAAGTCCGCCCCAAGGCTTACCGGGTTCCCTTAATGCCACACCGACACATGAGCCAAGCCCCAAAGTGGTTATTCCATCAGGTGCCTGGCACACGTTAAGATCAGCCATACCAACTTTAACTATATCAGCCATTATATAAACTCCAGTAAAAAACTACATAATGGGTATTCCAAGCGCCTTGAGGATCGTCCCATAGGATTCAACGTCGGGTAACAAAATGAAATAACCATCCAATTCAACTTCATCAAAGAAATTATTCTGTATAAGCAGTATCTGGTCGCCCTGAATACCAAACTGAATAGCAGGTACACTTAATATCGCACCCGCCATATCTACGGTAAGATCAGGAGTCGAAGGATAAATGCACAGATTCGTAAGCCCCGAGAGTGCATTCAGATAGGCTCCGGTAATGATATTTCCGACTTCTCTTAATGCTGAAAGTTCCATTTCATTGAAGTCTTCTCCGGGTTCTGAAGCACCCATACCCATCATGAGCTTATTGGTCAGGTGACGAGCTCCTTCTTTTTCGATCATAAACATGATGCTTCCGGTAATATCGCCCTCAACTCCGAGCAAAATACCTACCATGATCACTTCTTCACCACCGACGATCTCACCAACATCTTTGAATTCAAGCAAAGAGACCTTAGGTACAGACATGTCCACCTTAGTATCGAGCATCTGTGCAAGAGCCGTGGTAGCATTGCCTGCGCCTATGTTTCCTATCTCTTTGAGGACATCAAAGTACATGCTGTTAACGTCATTTAATGACATATTATCAGCCATATCTATCTCCTTATCATATCTGTTCGTCTATAAGAGCATTAAGATTCAAAATGGATATAAGGCCATCTTCTGATTTGCCTACTCCCTGTACGAAAGCATCATCTTTATTGGAGTCTGCTACCTTCTCTATCGTATCGGCATTGAGTGTTACAACCTCATTAACTGCATCCACGATAAATCCGATATATCCCTGCTGTTCAAACTTTAAGATAATGATCCTTGTTGCTGAAGTTTCCACGTCGGGTTCAAGTCCCATCTTGATGCGGGTACTCATAACCGGAACAACCTCACCACGAAGGTTAATAACGCCTTTGATATACGAAGCAACTTCGGGAACTCTGGTCATCCTCTGCATACGTACAATATTATCTACGTAGCTGATATTGATACCAAAACGTTCTTCACCTAATTTAACTACTATATACTGAATACTGGTACTTATGGTTGACAGTTCATCCATTGTTAATACCTCCTATCTGTCAGATCAACACGTTGGCATCCAGGATCAGGGCAACTTCACCGTCACCAAGAATGGTTGCGCCGCTTATTACTTTACACTTGTTGATATACTTGCCAAGCGACTTGATAACAACTTCCTGCTGACCCATAAGTTCATCTACAACGAGGCCTGCGAGTTTGTCGCCCTTCTTAACTATAACAACTATAAGGTGCTCCGGATCTTCATCTGAAAGTCTGGGAGCGTCAAGTACGGTGTGAAGATCGATAAGAGGAATAACCGAACCTCTTAAATGGATAACTTCCTTATTCTCAACGAGCTTGATGCTGTCTCTTGAGATATCCTCTATAGTCTGTATGGAGCCAAGTGATATAGCGTACTTCTCGCCTCCGACTGTGACCATCAAAGCCTGGATGATCGCAAGTGTAAGAGGAAGTCGTATAGACCAGGTAGATCCTTCGCCCAGTTTGCTCTTAACTTCTACCTCACCGCTAAGGGATTCGATCTTTGATTTAACAACATCCAAACCTACGCCACGACCCGATACGTCGGATACGACTTTTGCTGTAGAGAAGCCTGCATGGAACAGAAGATCTATGATCTCCTTTTCGCTCATGTTGTCGCCCTGCTCGGCTGTGATAACGCCTCTCTCTATAGCCTTGGCTTTAACGGCTTCGGTATCAATTCCATTACCGTCATCTCTTACTTCGATTATAACGTTATTGCCTTCCTGATAAGCATCAAGGAAGATAGAACCAACTTCGGGCTTACCTCTTTCCTTACGTACCTCGGCAGATTCAAGCCCATGATCGGCAGAATTACGAAGCAAGTGCATAAGGGGATCGCCAATCTCATCAACAACGGTACGATCGAGCTCGGTATCTTCACCGGACATATACAGTTCCATCTTCTTTCCAAGTTTCTTGGAGAGGTCTCTGATCATACGAGGGAATTTGGATACAACGCTCTCGATAGGAACCATTCGTACCTTCATGACAGACTCATGAAGACTGGTAGTTACAGATTCAAGGTATTCAACCTGTTCCGTTATCGCCGAATTTGTTCTTTCTTCAGTATTTCCACTGGCTGCAACAAGTGAGTTCTTGGCAATGATAAGCTCACTGACAAGATTCATGAGTACATCCAGTTTCTCGATATCAACACGAACCGTTCTGTTAACAACAGGCTTACCTGCAGGCTTCTTGTCAGCCTTGGCAGGTGCAGCACCTGAAGGTGCGGGAGCGTTCTTTACGGTTTCGGGCTCATGACTGCTTTCAGCTTTTGTTTCCTGTACAGCAGGAGTATTATCTGCTTCTTCATCCTCATCGGATTCCATCTCAGTGCTGTCAAGATCAAGAACACCGCCGGTAACATTCTCTATTTCAGACACGCCTTTAGCCGCGGTTATAAGTTCATCCAAAGGCTTTTCGGAAATTGCGATAAGCGAGAAATCAAAATCAAATTTCTCATCCTCGATATCCTGAGTGGAAGGATCGGAAATAATAACTTCTCCGAGTTCTTCTATCGCTTTAAACACAAGGAAAGCTCTTGCAGCCTTAAGTATGCATGACTCCTGAATCTTTACGGTAAGGCCGTAAGGCGTCTTGCCCTGCTTAAGCGCTTCACCGAGAACAGTCGTCTCTGCGTCGCCAAGTTTGATATGTTTCCATGCATCGTCTGCCGAATCAGAGGAACCCGCCGCTGCTTTAGTCTCCTCAGCGCTTTCTTTTGCCGGACCGGCATCATCCTTGGAAGCCCCTGTTCCGCCGTTTAATATATCATTTAGAGCCTTGATCAGGTTCTCATTCGTTTCAGTTCCCTCATCTGAACTTTCACGGATATTATTGGTATATCCTTCCAATGCATCAAGGCACTGGAAAAGAACATCGATCATATCTGATTTGATCTTGATATTTCCGTTTCTAACCTCAGAGAAGACATTCTCCATATCATGGGTCAGGTTCTGCATGTTCTTATAGCCCATAGTACCTGCCATACCCTTAAGAGAGTGTGCTGCACGGAATATCTCATTGATAGTATCTTCGTTTTCCGGCTCCTGCTCGAGTATCATGATCGGATCGCTTAAGCTCTGGAGATGTTCGCCGGCTTCAGCCAGAAAAATGTCCAGATATTGACTTACATCCATTTAGTTCCACCGTTCCTTTCTTGTGTTTAACGTACCCCTACGTTCATAACGATTTCCTGTGCTATCTGATCCAACGGTACCTGCTGATCCGAAAGTCCGCTTTTGACTGCCGATTTCGGCATTCCGTATACTGCGCAGGTGTCTTCCGTTTGCGTTATAACATGTACCTTCTTTTTTTCTTTCAGATGGACTATACCTTCAGTTCCGTCAGCACCCATGCCTGTCATTACCACGCACACGATCTCATTGACCTTGGATGAGGAAAGCGATTCAAACATATAGTTTGCACACGGTTTAACACCTTCCCTTGACGGCTCGTCGGTATAATGTATTGAATACTTGCTCGCCATTGTAAGAATGTTCATGTGTTTACCACCCATAGAGATATACACATGTCCGTTCTCAAGCACATCTCCTTCCTTTGCTTCCGAGACGGTAACTTCACTAAGAGTATTAAGTCTCTCTGCAAGAGAAGCGGTAAAACCTACCGGCATGTGCTGAACGAGTACAACAGGTGCAGCCAGATTACCCGGCAGATTAGGTATTACCGATTGAAGTGCCTTGGGGCCGCCGGTTGACGACGCTATGGCAACTATCTTGGAGCCTGAGACTGAAGCATGTCTGCTCACAAGTTCAACAACCTTTTTGGATGTCTTGATAGAATCCATTGTGATCGCCGGGCTAAATGAAGGAATCCTGGATAAGCAGACACTCTCGAGAGTTCTCAACATCCTTTTTTGGAATTCCTGCTCCTTGCAATCAAAGGCATTGCTAGGCTTATGAATGAAATCCAGTGCTCCCAGATCCAGTGCATCAAGTGTTACTTTAGCCCCCTCCATAGTATCGGTAGAAGCCATCATAACACGGACATTGATCCTCTTCTTATGAAGTTCCTTAAGAAGAGTGATACCGTCCATCTGAGGCATATTGACATCCAATACGACCGCATCATATGTATTTTTTTGCAGTTTCTCTAGTGCCTCTACACCGTTATTTGCACGATCTTCCACATGAAATCTGGAATCTGAATCAATTATATCACCCAAAACCCTTCTCATGAGTGCAGAATCATCTACAAGTAATATTTTTTTCATGTAATTTATATTCCCTTCTCTTTGTGTCTGTTCTTACGCTCTTCATTAAAAATGAATTTGATGATCTCCTCACGTTCATCGACGTCCATATTAATATATTTTACGCGGTGTTCATATACCCCCTGGCGGTTTTCAAGTTCCCTGGATTCCAGTACTTTTCCGACAAGACTGTAGTGTTTGGGAACGCCGTCAGCCACAAGATCGTAGTTGCACAGGATCAGACTTCCGTTTTCGTATTTAAGATTAGATACGAACTTCAGTCCACCTCCGCTTATATCCACTATAACGCTTCTTTTGAGCGGTAATTCCGGCTGTAATAAATTTCGGGAATCATTCAGGGAATCGATCTCCTCTTTAAGAAGTTCCCTCGAATTCATTTCAAGTGCACAACTGAAACGATAGTATTCACGTCTCTGGTATTTTCTTAAGTTTGTTGTAAGATCCAGAGCCAGAACATAAACATTATTATCACGATATCTGTCTACAACTTTGGCCACGCACTGATACAGGCCGTTATCCGTGTAAAAACACAGTTCATACTCACCATCTATCGGGAGCAGTATCAGCTTGGTCTGCTCCATGGGCATGAGAAGCTCAATACGCTCATCAGAGATGATGTCATACACCTTCGACGTATATACCTTTCTTTCTTCATTTTCTGATGAGTCATTAAGTTTGAGACGTTTGACTGCCTGTAACTCAACTCTGTTTCCAACCACAACATATTTAGATAGCATGTATACCTCCCGGTCTCATTTTATGATTGAGATTTTTTTGCCGTAGTAACTATATGTGAAAAGAACGCCGCCATACCCCTCTTATGTAATTTTTCGGGCTCTATATTCATAAGCTTGGCAGCAATGGTTTCATAAGCAACAGAAGACTTGGCTCCGGGATTCTGGATCGAAACCGGCGTTTGCTGCATAACAGCTTTAACCAGTTGCTGATCCTGCGGAACACTTCCGAGATAGCTGATCGGAAGATGCAAATATCTGTTTACAACTGCATTTAATTTATTAAACAGGGCCTGTCCTTCATTTTCGGAGTCAACCTTATTGGCAACCACTTTTATCTGCGAATAATCCCTGTCAAAACGGTTATGTCTGTTCAAGGCTTTAAGTAATGAGTAAGAATCGGTGATCGATGTGGGCTCAGGCGTTGTCACAAGGAGTATCTCGCCGCTTGCTACCAGAAACTCCAGCACGGCATCGGATATTCCCGCCCCCGTATCAACAATTATTATATCGGCTATAGCATCTAGTTCGGCAAGGTTCTGTATGATATAAGTCAGATAATCCCTGCCAAGATTCGACATTCCCGCTATACCCGAACCTCCGGAGATAAAGCCGACCTCCATGGGTCCCCAGGTTATGATCTCACGTATATTTTTATTCTGGTATATAAGATCACAAAGATTATGTTTCGGTACAGCGCCAAACATTATCTCGATATTTGCGAGGCCAAAATCAGCATCCAGTATGATCACTCTTTGACCGAGTTTTCTAAACTGAATGGCAAGATTAATCGAGGTGTTCGACTTTCCGACGCCACCTTTTCCGCTGGTCACCGTTATGACCCGTGATATGGGCCTGCTTGGTGCATTATTGGATTTTACAAGGTTTCTCAAGGCTGTGGCCTGATCCATCTTATATCCCGCCTGTGTTTTTTTACTTGCCGCCCAAAAGAAGTTTAACCGTCTTTTGCGGGTTAAATGGTGCTATATCATCCGGAACATTTTGTCCGTTAGTCACATACGAGATCGTTGTCTCCGTATGGAGTTTTAAGTTAAGAAGATTACCCAATGTGGTCGTTTCATCCAATTTGGTAAATATCAGTTTATAGTCGGTCATGGCCGAATAAGTATCTGCAATACTTATCAGATCCCTGTATTTGGTCGTAGCGGATAACACCAGAAATGTTTCTTTCTCTGCAAGACCGTCAACGGAATGGATAAACTCGTTCATCTGATCTCTCTGCGCTTCATTCTGATGTGAATGACCTGCGGTATCGACAAGTATATAATCATATGCCATAAAGTCTTCCAAAGCGTTTTCCACTTCCTCTACGGAATATATGATGCGGAAAGGAACCTCAAGTATATTCGCATAAGTACGCAGCTGTTCGGCAGCTGCGATCCTGTATGTATCAGCAGTCAAAAGAGCAACTTTCTTACCCTCATCCACTGAAAATTTGGATGCTATCTTGGCAATCGTCGTAGTCTTTCCGACGCCTGTAGGACCAATAAAGAATACAACTTTCGGTCCTCTGGAAGCCGGGGTTATCGCCTGAGGAGTTCCAAACTTTAATATCATTCTCTGGTATGTCGCCGCAAGCGCATAATCAAACGGCATACCGGGTTTAGCTGCCTTACGGGTTTCATCGATTATGGAATTGGCCACCTTCTCATTGACCTCGTTATCGATCATCGTATTATAAAGAAGCTTCATAAACTTGAGAAGTTCGGCATCCACATCCTCGACATCGGATTCCTTGTTCTGAGCCGTCTTTGTTGCAGCTTTGGCAGTTTCCGTCTCAGCACTTGACTGTGCCGGCGTCTGTATCTGTTTTTCCAAAAGGCTCTGAAGCGAATCCAGTTTCTCTTCTATGACGGATTCATGGTTGTCTTCAGCCTGTTTCTTCTCTTTTTCGATATCGGCATTAACCAGTGTGCTGACCTGGCTTATGGCCTCGCGAACAGGGTCCTGTGAAGGCGCAGGCACAGGAGTATTAACCCTGCGCCTTGTAGCCCCGGGTTCTCCTTCTTCTTCCAGTGCGACTGTCACTTCCATAAGAGGCGATTTCAAAAAGTAGAAAAACCCTTTTTGTTTAACGCTTCTCACATTCATGACAACAACATTCGGTCCAAGTTCTCTCTTGGCTTCAGCAGTTGCTTCAGCTTCGGTTTTTGCCGTAAATTTTTTAATGATCATCTTATGCAGTTACCGTTCCCACAGATTTAATCGAAACATTCGTCTCTACTTCATTATAAGACACAACTATCAAATCCTTAAAGTATTCTTCGGTAAGCTTTTTAAAATAGGTTCTTACTATCGGTGATGTTATGACTATCGGATTCTTTCCGAGATTTTCCAGTTTTTCTTTTTCGGCTTTCACGCTGGTCATGATGGCGTCGATCCTTTGAGGATCCATAGTAAGATAAGCCCCCTGCTCGGTCTGCTTAACACTTGCCATGATCTCCTGCTCAATCTGAGGATCCACCGTGACAACCTGCGTTGTTTCATTCGCCGGAAAATATTTACTTGATATCGCCCTCTTAAGAGCCTGCCTTATATATTCCGTCAAAATATCGGTGTCTCTGGTCGTAGAGGCGTAATCTGCCATTGTTTCAAAGATCGTAAGAAGATCTCTTATTGATATTCCTTCGGCGAGAAGATTCTGTAAAACCTTCTGTACCTCTCCAAGTCCCAAAAGCTTCGGCACAAGTTCGTCTACTATGGAAGGATTGGTTTCCTTCAGGTTATCTATGAGATTCTGAACATCCTGACGGGTAAGGAGTTCAGCTATATGCTGTCTTATTATCTCGGTAAGATGTGTAGCGATTATCGAAGGCGGATCAACTACCGTATATCCAAGACTTTCCGCACGTTCTCTTTGTCCCTCTGTTATCCAGACTGCCGGGAGACCGAACGAAGGCTCTACGGTCGGAATACCCGTGATCTCTTCCGTAACGTATCCCGGATTCATAGCCATATAATGGTCAAAAAGTATCTCTCCTTCAGACACCTGAACACCTTTGATCTTGATGATATACTGGTTCGGGTTAAGCTGTATATTATCTCTCAAACGAATTATGGGAACCACTGTACCAAGTTCGAGTGCGATCTGCCGCCTGATCATTACAACTCGGTCAAGGAGGTCACCGCCCTGATTTACATCGGCCAGAGGAATTATACCGTATCCGAACTCAAGTTCAATAGGATCGACATTTAACAGCGACGTAACATTTTCAGGCTGCCGCATCTCCTCTGCGGCTTCTTCCTCGCTTTCAACTTCAGATTCTATTTTAGCAGTTTCTATAGTTCCGGCTATGACCCTTCCAACTATGATAAAAAGCGCACCTGCGGTTACAAAAAGTATCGTATTAAGAGGTGTGATTATACCGAGCAGTGCCATTATACCGCCCACTATATACAAAGCCTTGGGTATACCGAAGAGCTGGCTTACAAGAACCGAACCGAAATCAGCTGTTTTGGACCCCTTGGTTACCAGGATACCTGTGGCAAGAGATATCAAAAGAGAAGATATCATGCTGACAAGTCCATCACCTATGGTAAGGATCGTATACCAGTTTAAGGCCTCGTTCATTTCCATGCCCTGCCTTAAAACGCCCATCGCAATACCGCCGACTATATTGATGGCAGTAATTACAAGGCCTGCGGTCGCATCTCCCTTTACGAACTTAACAGCACCATCCATGGAACCGAAGAAACTGGCTTCTTCCTGGATCTTTTCACGTCTTTGCTTAGCTTCGACGTCGGTTATCGCTCCGGTATTTAAGTCGGCATCTATGGCCATCTGCTTACCGGGCATAGCATCGAGAGTAAATCTGGCGGTAACTTCGGCAACTCGCTCGGAACCTTTGTTGATAACCATAAACTGTACTATTACCAGGATCAGATAAACAATGATACCGATAACGAGATCACCGCCACCAACGAATTCACCGAATACACGTATAACATTACCGGCGCTTCCTTTTGTAAGTATCAGTCTGGTCGAGGATACGTTAAGAGCTATCCTGAATATTGTCGAGAAGAGCAGCATGGTGGGATAGAAGCTCATACCGAGTACTTCTTCCGCAAACATACACGTAAAGAGAATAGTAAAGCTGATTGCCATATCAAGTGTCAGGAAGACATCCAAAAGTGCTTCCGGCATCGGCACGATCAGCATTACAAATGCGATCAGCAGATATACGGCAACACCCATATCGGCAATTCTAAACCTTCCGTTCATGCGCTCTCCTTTCTTTTATTTTTAGATCATACACGTTTTTTCAGATCATACCCGTGTTTTGATCATACCCGTCCCTGCAGGTGATATACAAATGCCAGAACTTCGGCAACTGCCTGATACAGTTCGGGCGGTACTATCTGATTCACTTCTACGTTTGCATATAGCATACGTGCCAGCGGTTTATCTTCATATATCTCTATATTGTTTTCTTTTGCAATCTCTTTGATACGCGCTGCAAGATAATCCGCCCCCTTTGCCACCACGAAAGGTGCTTCATACTTATCCGGATCATATTTAATAGCAACGGCATAATGCGTAGGGTTCGTTATTACCACATCGGCCTGGGGAAGCTGCTGCATCATACGGCGCCTTGAAGCTTCCTGCATACGCCGTCTCTGCTGACCCTTGATCTGCGGATCACCTTCCATATTCTTATATTCATCCTTGACTTCCTGCTTGGTCATCTTCATGTCTTCGCTGAATTTCCACCGCTGATACATATAATCAGCAAGAGCAAGAATAATGTATGCCACCGAAATACGGAGACCTATATTTACTATAAGACTGCTCAGCATGGACAGTGTATCCATTATCGACATGTCCATGATCACCAGGAGCTTATCCTGCTCACCTCTCAGATAAAAAAATACCATGAGGCCGATGATGGCGATCTTAAGAAGTGATTTGATCAACTCCATAAGTGAATTAAGTGAGAATAAACGTTTAATTCCATTCAAGGGGTTGATCTTACTCAACTTAGGCTGCATAGGCTTAGCTGAAACCTTCCATTTAACCTGTACGAGGTTAGCAATGAACGGAACCAGAAAACCTATTATAAGCGCCGGCAATACTATGATCAAAAATTCAATTATAACCCGGCGAAGTGCACTGTAAATAGTAGCATATGGTATACTTCCGTCATACATAATGCACCATTCGGGAATGCGATTATATATATTGGAAAAAACGTCAAGAAAGTTGCGTCCGTAATAGGCTACAAGCCATCCCATTAACGCAAATAATGCAAGTAAAAGTGCTGCATTTGACACTTCCTTGCTTTTTGCCACCTGTCCTTCCTTGCGCGCATCATCCAGCTTTTTCTGAGTTGCCGGCTCAGTTTTTTCTCCGCCGGGACCGTCTTTAGCGAAGAATTGCAGATCATATCCTATGATCACATCATGCCCTCAACAAATCCTACTATAATTCTCTTCATCTCTGTAAAAACAAACTCCGCTATGTTCGGAATCGTAAATACAGTTATGTATATCAAAGTCAGTCCGGTCAAAACCTTTAACTGAATGCCCACGGCAAACATATTCATCTGAGGTGAAACCTTAGCAAGTATGCCCAAAACAGCATTCAGTATAAGTATGCAGCAGAAGATAGGAAGAGCGATCCTGAATCCTATCGACATATAATCGCCCAAAAAAATGACGATCTGGCTCACAAGCTTATCGGTATGAAAATTCGCTCCGCCAACCGGTATGAGCGAAAAAGAGTCAACCAACGCTCCCATAAGATATCGATACATACCGGATATTATAAGTATAAGCATGAATGAATACTGATATATCCCGCCGGTGATCGATACCTGTTGTCTTGTATTTACATCAAATATCTGAGCCATGCTCATACCGGTTTCTATATCGATTATGTATCCGGCAAGCACGGTAACGGTCGTGCACAACTGCGCTCCAAATCCGATAAGCAGCCCGCACAGGGTTTCCTTCATTACTATAATCGCGTATTCGATCTCTGTATCAAAAACAATATCAGGTCTTTCGATAAGTCCGTAGATCAGATATGCCGTAAATATGCTAAACCCCACCTTAACTCTTCTCGGAGTATTATTCATTCCGAAAAACGGAGCAACAAACACAAAGCTGGCAACTCTGACCAATATCAGCAGAAAAAATTGAAGATCTTCATACGAAAAACTGATATCCAGCATAGGGTCACCTTATATACACAGCAAATCCGCTCCACAGTTCAATCATATAATCAATCATATTTTCAAGCATCCATCCGCCAACGATCATCAATGTCAAAAAAATGGCAAGAACTTTGGGGACGAATGTAAGAGTCTGTTCCTGTATGGAGGTAACAGTCTGAAAAATGGATACGATAAGTCCGACTATCAGACTGACGAGAAGAACCGGCAACGCAGTCTTGATTATGCAAAAAAGGCCTTCCCTGACGATGAGCAAAACATTATCAACACTCACTGACTTGCCCTCCCATTACTAATAGTACGTTTTAACAACATTCATGATCACCAGATTCCATCCGTCTGCCAGAACAAAAAGCAATATCTTAAACGGGGCGGAAATGGTAGTAGGAGGAAGCATCATCATACCCATGCTCATGAGCGTGGATGCGACCACCATATCGATCACGATAAAAGGTATATATATCAAAAAGCCAATAATGAACGCACTCCTAAGCTCGGAAATTATAAAACTGGGAATAAGAACCGCATTTGGGATCGAATCAAGAGTTCCATCCCACTCTGTCCTGGATATTTCCATAAACATGAGCATATCTTTTTCCTGAGTCTGCGGATACATAAACTCTCTGATGGGTTTCATACCCGCTTCAAAAGCTTCCTGTGTATCCATTTCTCCTGCTTCATAAGGAACTATTGCTTCATTGTATACGGTCGTGATCGTGGGCTGCATTATAAAAAAAGTAAGAAACAGTGCAAGCCCTATCAAAACATTATTCGGCGGTGCAGTCTGGGTATTAAGCGCCATTCGTGTGAAATGCAATACGACGATTATCCTCGTAAAGCACGTCATCATGATGACCAAGAACGGAGTTATCGCTATCAGCGTAAGGATTATAAGGATTCTAAGTGCTCCGTTAACCTGACCGTTTCCGTCATCATAGGTGATGGTCACCGTATTTGCTATATTCAGTTCGGCAAGATCTTCCGGCGTTTCAGAAGTACCCGGATTATCTATATTAGTGCTGTCTTCAGTATCTCCGGTCAGATGATGTTCGGTATTGTCGATCTCTTCAACCGCATAAACACGCATCGTAGAAGGTCCCGATACGCACAATATGCCCACCGTCACCAGCAGGCATATCAATCTGACAATATGATGACAGACACGGCTACTCTTTTTCTTCATTTACATGAGCCTCACTGCCGGAAGCCGAACTGACTTTAGAAATAATATCCTTAAAGGACATACCCCCACTCCCAGAGCCGCTGTCATTAATGATGAGAGAATCTCTGTCAAGTTCGCCGATCAATGTAACGTTATCCTTCGAAACAGCCAACGCGTAATAGCGTTCTCCCAGCCGCACTATCTGTATATATTTGCCGGTCGATAACGGCGCACTTTCGATCAGTTCAATGTTTGAACCGTTCTTACGCCCGCTTTGATAGCCTGACATCCACTTAGTAACAAAGAATGTCACGGCCAATACACCGACAAATATAAGAAGCACGACTACGAACTGGCCATATGAAGATGTCATTAGCCAAGAACCTTCTGCACTGCTTCCAATACTCTGTCAGCCTGGAAAGGCTTAACAATGAAGTCTCTGGCACCTGACTGAATAGACTCAATAACCATCGCCTGCTGACCCATAGCTGAACACATGATAACTGAAGCTGACGGATCATTTGCTTTGATCTTCTTAAGTGCCTGAATACCATCCATTTCCGGCATTGTGATGTCCATCAAAACAAGATCGGGTTTTACCTCGTTGTACTTGTCAACTGCCATCGCACCGTTTTCAGCCTCTCCTGCGACATTGTAACCATTCTTGGTGAGAATATCCTTGATCATCATTCTCATGAAAGCTGCATCATCGCAAATTAAAATGTTTTTTGCCATTTTTCCTGTCTCCTATTGATTGATTATTTCTGTGACGCGAACGCCGAAACTTTCTTCTATTACTACTACTTCCCCTTTAGCAACGAACTTGCCGTTTACTAAAACATCTACGGGTTCACCCGCTATCTTGTCAAGCTCCAGGATGGTACCCGGGGCAAAATCAAGTATTTCCTGTATCGATTTACTGGTGCGACCAAGCTCTACGGTCACCTCCAGCGGAACATCCATGATAATGCCGATATTTTCTCCGCCCGGAAGTGGCATATTGGGCGTCAGATTCTGGAACTGGGCCGGCATAACATTGGTAGGATTAACCGGTTGTGCATACATCTGCGGCATTGGCTGTGCATACATCTGCGGCATTGGTTGTGCATATCCGCCCATTCCGGCCGAAGGGTCGGGCATGGGTTGTGCAGCCATTGGCTGAGCCTCCGGCATAGGTGCTACCGGTGTAACCGGTGCTGAAGGCGCTACCGGTTCAGGCTCGGGTGCAGGTGCAGGTTCAGGTGACTGACTCGACAAGAACACATTACATAGTTCTCTGGCAAAATCAAGCGGGTACAGTTGCATTATAGTCGAATCCACAAGATCGTCTATCTGCATCCTAAATGCTACCTTGGCAAAAGTGCCTCCCAAGAATTCAGCAATTTCAGCCCCGGCTTTGCCTTCGGTAAAATCTACCTGTGAAGCCTCCGGAGGCGATATATCGATCATCTTACCAAGCATTGTGGACAACGAAGTTGCCGAAGCACCCATCATCTGGTTCATCGCTTCCGAAATGGCGGACATATGAAGTTCACTCAGTTCCGTTGTTTCTTCAATGTTAGTACCGTCTCCGCCCATCATCAGGTCTGTGATCACCAACACATCATGCTGTTTTAAGACCAGAATGTTTGACCCGTCCAGTCCAACCGTGTACTTGATCTGAATAAATACACAAGGTTTTTCATAATCAGCTATGACATTATCCCACGTGGCCAGAGTGACCGTAGGTGTGGTTATATTGACCTTACGATTGACCAAGGAATACAGAGTAGTGGCAGATGAACCCATCGAAATATTGGCCACCTCACCTATCGCGTCGCACTCCATAGCAGACAATTCTTCATCGCCTACTTTAGATCCGCCGCTGTCTGCACTCGGTTCTGCACCAGATCCGGAACCGGAATCCGCTCCACTGTCGGAGCCTACATCCATGCCGCTTAGGAGAGCATTGATCTCGTCCTGTGACAGCATTCCATCCATGCAGTCATTCCTCCTCTCTGATCACGGAAGTGATCTTCATTGCGAATTTTTCTTTGTTGTAACCCGGTAAGCCGGTAAACTTACGTATGTTACCGACATATACGTCAAGTTCGGAATCGACATCCGTATCAACCCTTATTACATCTCCGGGCTGCAACATAACAAAATCGCCTACCGATATATTGCTCGTTCCAAGCACTGCTCTGATCGGAATGTCAACATGTCTGATCATTGCTTCAAGATTATCGGCATATTGTTCTCCACTGATTTCAACCATATTGGAGAACCAGAACTTAGTATTAAGTTTATCCATAACGTCTTCCAATGTAAAGAACGGAAGACAGATATTGAAAAAGCCTTCGGTATCGCCAATCTTTACGTTAAGAGTAACGATGGCGATCATATCGCTCGGTGAGATTATCTGTGCAAATGCAGGATTTGTCTCTATGCGGTCCAAAACAGGATTTATCTCAACCACATTCTTCCAGGGATCACGCATAAGCTGCATACAAACGACCATCATTTTTTGGAGTATGGTCATTTCAATCTCTGAAAAATCCCTGCTTCTCTCCAGCGCTTCTCCCTGGCCACCAAGCATCCTGTCTATCATGGCAAACCCGAGATTGGGAGCCATATCAAGTATAACAGTACCGTTCAAGGGATGAAAATTGATTATCCCCAGTATTGACGGCGAAGCAAGAGCATTGGTAAATTCGGAAAAGGTAACAGTTTCCGAGCTGGCAACCGCAACCTGCACGGTCTTTCGTAAATATACAGGAAGGTTGGTCGACAAAAGTCTTCCGTAATGCTCATGTATGATCTCCAGTGTCCTCAAGTGTTCCTTGGAAAACTTGGCCGGACGCTTAAAGTCATAATTCTTTACCTGTTTTTCATTTGTATCCGACAGTGTATCTGCATCAAGTTCACCGGTACTTAAAGCCGCCAGCAGATTGTCTATCTCATTTTGTGACAGAACTTCGCTCAATCCGGATCCCCTCTCAAGTCAGTTCTTCTCTTACTGGAACATGTATTCACCGAATGATACGTTAAATATAAAATCGGAATCATACAGTGCCTGCACTCTTTCGAGAATCTGCTGTTTGATCATTTCCTGATTAGCCTGAGCTTCTTCTACGGTATACTGACTGATGACATCACGGATCTGATCTTTTATAAGGCTTTCCTGTGCTGACAGGTCCGACCCGTATGTGGCATAATCCTCATGATCTTTGTTTATCGAGAAGCTCGCTTCAACCAGGCAGTAATGATCTTTGTCATCGGTTTTCTTAAGCGGTATCGTCATACTTTCGGAAACGCTGTATACATCAATGCTGGTCATCGGAACAGCAGATGCATCAACAGTGGCACTTGTCTGGGATTCAACCTCAAGGCTCAATGCCGATGATATTCCGTTTATGAGAGCCGATGTCTTATTGGCGGTTCCAACAAGAGAAACCATCATTATGACATTTAATATGGTGTTTATAAGCACCAATACCAATATTACGATTGACAGCAGATTTCTTTTCATAATGCACCTTCGTGTTAAAACTTTTCACTGAATCAGTAGTTGCTCAGTGAGTTATATATTTTGATCTCAACCCTTCTGTTCTTGCTCCTGCCTTCAGCGGTTGAATTGTCCGCTACCGGAACATATTCTCCGCGTCCCGCATGTTTAACATTGGCCGGATCAAGACTAGTATTGCTCAAAAGATAATTGAATACCGATAATGCACGCCCGGAACTTAGTTCATCATTGTTGGAGTATTTTGCCCCATGCATGGGAACGTTATCCGTATGTCCTTCTATTTCAATAGTGCTTGTTGCATACTTATCAAGAATTACCCCTATAAGATCAAGCACCGGCAAGCACTCGGGTTTGAGTTCCACGCTTCCCGAATCAAACAGGATGGATCCTTTGAGTGTCAGCTGGACATATTGAGATGTGAAGTCGATATCAACTTCATTTTGCATCTCGTTTTCTTCAAGAGCTTCAGCTATGCGTTCAGCCAGTTCTTCGGATTCCTCCAGTCCGGATTTGGTCATTTCCTCCATCATGTCGGTTTCTGTCTCCGAATCTGCGCTTGAACTTTCTTCAGCCTGCACCTCATATTCATCGCCTTCGGAATTTAACCCCATTGAGTTGATATAATCCGAAAGTTCATTTAACTGGCTCACGCCGTTTGATACGAGAACCCCGTCTCCTATTGCGCTGGATCCTGCTTCAAATATGCTAAACGTCGATTTGCTGAAAGATGCAACTATCAGTTCGTATTTTTCTTCGTTTATCGAAGACATTGAGAAAAGCAAAACGAAAAAGCAAAGGAGCAGGTTCATCAGGTCGGCAAAGGTAGATTGCCACGCCGGCGCGCCTTTCGGGGGCTCATCAGGCTTTCTGTTAGCCATCTTCTCCACCTCCGCCGGCATCGCTTCCAACGCCTTCACGATCCTTAGGTGCCAGGAACGACTTGAGTTTCTCTTCTATAACTCTGGGGTTTTCTCCGGCCTGTATTGACAGGAGTCCCTCTATCTCTATTTCTTTGGCCTGCATCTCGACTTCGTTATTGGCCTTGAGTTTAGATGCAACAGGAGCACATATCCAGTTTGCAAGCATGGAACCATACAAAGTAGTAAGCAGTGCAACTGCCATCGAAGGACCGATACTGGACGGATCATCCATGTTCTGAAGCATGTTAACAAGTCCGACCAGGGTACCGATCATACCCCAGGCAGGACCCATGGATCCCAGATCCTCCCAGAATCCAATACATTTCTTATGTCTTCCTTCTATCGAAACCAGTTCCGTCTCCATTATGCCTCGTACAAGTTCGGGGTCAGTTCCGTCGACGACCAGCATTATTCCTTTTTTCAGGAAAGGATCATCCAGATTGCCGGCAGCCTCTTCAAGTGCCAGAAGACCTTCCTTACGCGCAACGTTAGACAACTCTATGATCTTGCCTATGATCTCTCCTGTATTAAAGTTCGGAACTTTGAGGATAAGCTTGAACGATTTAAGCCCGTTAACAAAAGACGGTATTGAGTTTGCTGCGAGTATACTACAGAACGCGCCGCCGAATGTGATAAGAGCCGAGGGCGGGTCAAGGAAATTAAGGATAACAGCAAAACTGTTACCAAAAACGATACCAAATATTACGAGGCCCAAACATATGACCAGGCCAAGCAGTGAAGCAATATCCACAATAGTTCTCCGTAAAAAGTGATTAGGTATTTAACGCACGAAAACAAGCCATAATATCCCCTACCCATCAGGCAGTTCCGGGAATAAGGCCGATTTTATGCAAAAATATCCTTTCTATACGATTTTACTAAATCTTTGATGTCTTGTCTACTTTCTTTTATGATTATTTTACGTCCCGTAGTGAACGAAACGACCGTATCCGGGGTCTCCTCGACGAGCTCGATGAGGTCCGGATTTATAAGCACTTTTACACCGTTGATTTTAGTAACTTCGATCATACAAACACCTCAAACGCCTTATGGGGAGCCGTCATAAGACGGTTCCCCAAATGTAGCACTTTATATATCAGATCTATGATTATCTCTTCAGGTTCGTAAGTTCTTCAAGCAGTGTATCGGATACTGTTATGATACGTGAGTTTGCCTGGAATCCACGCTGTGTCGTGATCATTGTAGTAAACTCGTTTGCAAGGTCAACGTTTGACATCTCGAGCACGCCGCTTGTCATGTAGTCGCCATTAGCTGTTATATCAATACCTATCCCGTCAAATTCGCCTGAGTTTGGAGTAGATGTATACAGGTTGTCTCCTGCTTTCTCAAGACCTGCTGCATTTGCAAATGCCGCAACTGCGATCTGACCTAAGATCTTACTCTGACCGTTATCATATGTACCTGTGATGATACCGTCCTTTGATACCGATACGCCGGAGAGTTCTCCGAGCCTTCTACCTGTTCCGAGCCCTGCAGTATTACCGTTTGTTGCAGCCACGGTGGACGTTCCGTTGTTGTTATACATGGTAGTATTGGTAAAATCGATCGTTATATCCGAGAAATTAGCATCTGTAGCAGGAAAATCCAAAACCATAGTCGCATCATCTGCAGTGGTAGCATCCGCAGTTGCGCTTATGCCCTTGAAAAGACCGGTATCCTTATCAAAATGGAGGTATGCCGCATTAGATGCTGTTCCACTTTTTGAAACGGTAAGGCTTCCATCACTTTCATTAAATGTCCAGGAATCATACTTGTCAGACTTCCCGTTGTCATCCAGAGTGATCTTGAACGCTGCAGCCAGCTCTGCACTGTCAGCAGTTGTAGTAACCTCGTTATCTCCATTGTATAATTTGTACGTTGTTACCCCTTCGGTAGTGACAGCCTGTATGCTGTATCCGCTTGCAAGGGCTGTAAGTTTGTCTTTATTGGTATATGCGACATCCCCTCCGAATGTGGGGTTAAGTCCTGTAACTTCTTCTCCTTCAGAATTAAGTATCTTGTCTAACTGAATGTAGAAATCTCCGACTGCCTCTCCTGCGTCGTTGAATAATTCATGAATGGAAAATCTTGCATTATACTGATATCCAAGATTGTCATAGAAACTGAGTCCTATAACTTTTCCTGTCGAAGATGTAACATTGACGTCATTTTTATCAACGATACCGGATACATAAGCAAGGCTTGTTGCTTCCGGAGGATATGTCATATTCTCTGCCGACATTATGCGAAGAGGGGATACCTTATCCTGGATCACATTACCGTCTGCATCCGACTGCCATCCCATTACCGTATACCCCGTTGAACTCATGACCAGATTGCCGACACCGTCTACACAGAAAGCACCGTCTCTGGTAAAGAAATTATCGGATCCGTTAGAAACAACGAAGAAGCTGTCGCCGGTGATCATTATGTCAAAAGGATTGTTTGTACTTTGAGCTGAACCCTGCTGGGTTATGGCTGTTGATATTGCACCGGTCTTTGCGCCGAGACCGATCTGACGGGCGTTGATACCGCCGGCACCGGTGTTTGCATTTGCTGCTGATGCATTCTGGGTTGTCTGATAAAGCAGATCCTGGAATGTCATCGACTGTGACTTATATGCTGTAGTATTTACGTTAGCTATATTGTTACCTATTACGTCCATCCTCGTCTGGTGGGTCTTAAGACCTGCGACGCCGGAAAAAAGTGATCTCATCATAAGGCAAGTTCCTCCTTCAAAATTTAAGCTATGACTGCACCGTCTATATTGGTGAATATGTTATCATTGGTATCTGTTTGATCCATGGCAGTGACCACTGTCTGATTGGGTACGTTCACGATAAATGCCAATGAATCGACCATTACGAGTGAGTCCTTGATTCCTTTCATCTGCGCCCTTACCGTTCCTTCGGTAAGCCTTTCCAACTGTTCGTCCGTCATACGGATATTTCTGTCTTCAAGTCTTCCTGCGGCATGTTTCGAAAACTTAAGTGATATCTTATCATCTTCTTTTGTTTCCGAAGCCTTTGCATTAAAGATATCCTGAAACGAAAGCCCGTTTGCCGTAACTTCTGTGGTTGTGCCGGTCTTGTTATGCAGGAGCTGTTCGGCTGCCTGATTTATACTTATATGATTGTTTATGACCTGCATTTTGTACCTCTTCTAAGGTTATTCTTCTTCTGCGATAGCGATCAGGTTCGACATCCTGTTGGTATATTCGTCAAGTTTGGCTTTGAACTCATCGCTTCCAAGCAAGTTCTTTTCCCAATCCGTAAGATTGTTATAGATGGATGCCGCTTCCTCTACCTGTGCCTTGTCTGCAAGTGTAAGTGTGCTCAGGTCGGGAAGATTTCCGAGAGCCTCTACAAAAGCTGCTGAGTTCTTCATTGCTGTAAGATAATCATTATCAACTACGTTTTTAAGATCATCCATCGAATACAGTTCGCCGTTTATCGAGAGATACGCTTTTCCGCCCTCGTATGATACATAATCTACATTCCCCTGAACCTCGGTGGTCGATCCGTCTGCTCCCGCCACATCCATGATGACGGTCTGCCCTACAAGTGTTGAGGCTCTGCTTAATGCCATATTGGATGACATTCCCTGAAGTTCTTCAACCTGTGTAAACTGAGCATACTGTGTAACCCATTCTGTATTTTCCGTAGGCTCCATCGGATCCTGGTATTTCATCTGTGCAACGAGAAGCTGCAGGAAATCCTCTTTTTTAACGCTGTCGGATGATCCGGATGTTGTTGTGCTGCTTAAGGAATTTTGTGTTGCGCTTGTAACTATCTCGCCATTTTCTATTACTGCTGAAACTGCCATATTGTTTCCTCCTATGCCATGTAATCAACGGTATTGCCTGCACTCGCCATCATCTCTGCGGTTATTCTGTCGGCTTCTTCCATTTCTTCTGTTTCTTCACCTTCCATGGCATTTAAGTCTATCTTTCGAACTCTTCCGCTGCGTCCTATCCCGTTTCCGGAACGGCCTTGGTCGGGATTGTCTCCCTGTCCCTGCGAATTGTCGCGATTTCTGTCAAATCCCTGTGACGCTACGGCTACTTCAACCTGTTCTATCTTTATTCCCTGAGCTTCAAGAGATTCTCTAAGCTGTGTCACCTGACTTTCGATAGCAGCTCTTACGCTTTCGTCCTGAGCAAAAAACTGAGCTGTGATCTGTCCGTTTTGGGATTGGAGATTGACTCTTACGCTTCCGAGGCTTGCAGGATGAAGATTCATCTCAAGTTCTGTAACTTCCTGGCTCAAGTTTGCTCTCATACTGTCCATGATCTGATTGGCAATATCCGAGGCCTCTGTTCTGAAGCTTGTAACTTCATCGGTTGCTGCCGTGAAGTTTTGTGTATTGATATCATTATTAAATTGTGCTGTCTGGGTAAATACAGGAGCCTCGGAAGCATGTTCTTCGTTCTTTTGCTGTCCTCGGCCTTCATATGACGGTTCCCCTGAATCAGACTGCGGTGCGCTCTCACGGCTTATATTCGTAACTGCCTGGGATCCGGTAGCATCATCTACCTTCACATCCATCGATACGGTTTCGCCGTTTATCTGGGTTGTCACCTTGAAATCCTTCATACCCTCAAGCGGTTGTCCCTCGTTAAGTACGGGTTGTTCTTCCACCGGAGGTTTAGGAGCGATTTCATTCATCTGCATCGGCCCGTTCAGTTCTTCTGTCTGAGCGAGCACCTCATTCAGAGCTTCCTGCGATAGGTCCAGCTTATCAGTGAGGTCTGCTTTTACTTCGGTAACAAATTCCTGAAGTTCTCCAAGTGTCTGATAAAGGTTTTCATCGGTAAGTAGTGTTACTGTATCCTGATTACCCGATAAGGTTGTGACCAGTTCGGTCATCTTGGCCGGATCTAAGAGATCTGCCATTGTAAGCCCGTTTTCTTCAATTGCGTTTATCACTTCTTCAGGACTTACATTTAATTCCTGAGCAACCTGGTCAATGATCTGCTGTGCTGCCTCTGAGATCGTTTCAACAATCTCAGGTTTAACCTCTTCGGTCATTTCTCCGGGTTCTTTGGAATCTTTGGTGGAAACATCGTTCTTCTCGGCTTTGGCGGTATCTTTTTTTATGCTGTTATCAACGTCTTCCTTATCCGGAGATGCCTTTTCGGTCTTGTTGACATTGTCAACATTTCTTTCTTTGGGCTGTACCGGAGCGGAGTCTGAAGTTTCAGACGGTGCAGGAGCAATATTCATTGCTGTTGCCTGCGTTTCAACAGCGGATTTGAACTTGTTCATAAAGTCCTTACCGTTAGCCGGAGGTGTTCCACCTGCTTCGTTGACCATCGGAATTTTAAGTCCAAGGTCATTAACAGGTAATGTGGTCATTTGATTCCTCCTTTATATTTTCAATGTGCCTGTATAAGGTGATTGCCCCATACACTTATTATATCGGTCCCGGGAAGGCTTAACTTAACCCTCGGGATCCATTAATTTTGTTATCTTTGCGGCCACATCCTTATCCATGGCTCCCAGTATTTTTCCTCTGCTGTCCGAATCCATGTTTTCAAGGATCCGTGCTGCCAACGCCAGGTTGTCAGTCATTGCCTCAAATATCTTTGCCGCCTCCTTGGGCTTCATGGCAGAATATGCAGCAACATAGTCCTGCATTTCCGCATCTGTTTCAACCTGTTTGATAACCTGCTGATACAGGCTCTCTGCCTTCTCCGGATCAATGGATTCATAGTACTTCTTATATGCTTCTATTCCGGGTCCGTTTTCGGCATATATTACTTCGTTGTAGAATTCATCCTTGATCCTCTGGAATTCCACCTGAGCTTTTTCAAATGTCTGAAGTCGTTCTATTTCAGCCTCAAGCGCCTCTACTCTTGCAGAATCATTTCCGGAATTGTTCTTTATCTCCGCCATTTCCGCTTCGAGCTGTCTGATGTAGGAAACCGCCTCGTCCAAAGACTTAAATCCCATATAAGGGTCTTCTTCGGTGGTGGTGATATTGGAACCCAGGCTGGACTCTGCAGGAAGGATAGCATTCAAAACCGGTACATCCTTGATAAGCGGACGCATAATAGTAGAGCCAAGTCCGCCTATATCCAATTTGATGAGGAGTGCAAGGATTGCAAGCCATATAACTATGATTATCACAGTTACCATGGCAATAGAAAGTCCGCCTGCGTCGTCTTCATCCTCAAGTGCATTTTCCCGCTTGGCGATTTCCCTGGCTCTGGCTTTGGCTTCTTTTTGAGCTGCCTTCTGTTCTTTCTTTAAGGCCTTCTTCTCTTCTCGTATTTGCTTTTTTTCCGCTTCGGGATCAAGTACCGCTTCATCAGCCATAATCAACTTCCTTTTTGCCCGTATCGGTATGTTACAAGTTCATCTATCTCTTTTGCTTCAGTCGCTTTTTCTTCTTCTACAAACTCCTCAAAGGCATGTTCTCTGAGTTTTTCCTGAGATTTAACTTCTTTCATTGCTTCGGTGAGTTTAGCTCTTGCTGCCTCGACCGCCCTTTCGGCAAGCCTCACATTTTCTTTTTGCCCCTCGATCAGTTCATCCATGATCTTGATGGCTCTCTCATTTTCGGCAAGTTTTAATACATCTATATCATCGGTACGCATCTTCCTGCCTTCTTCGATATACCCGAGTTTGCGCGCCTTTAATGCTTCCAGTCTGTCTTCTTCTTCGTTAAGTTTGGCCTTTGCGAGACCGAACTCCATCTCGGCCTGAGTTTCAAGCTGTTCTTTGATATTCAGTATGTTCTGTAATCTGTATCTGAATACCGCCATTCACATCTACCCCTCGCCAAACATAGCTTTCAGTCTTTCGTACGCCTCTTCAAAGCTTACCTTTTCGTCAGTTTCCTGACACAGGAATTCGTTTATCCTGCCATTCATGCTTATCGCGTAGTCTATTTCGGGATTCGACCCCGCCTTGTATGCGCCGATGTTGATAAGATCCTCCGCATCTCTGTATGTAGCCATCGCAGATTTGAGCCTCCCGGCAAATCGCTTGTGTTCTCTGTCAACAAGACTCGACATACACCTCGATACCGATGCGAGTACGTCTATAGCAGGATAATGGTTCTTCTGAGCAAGTTTACGGTCAAGAACTATATGTCCGTCCAGGATTCCTCTGGCAGTGTCCGTTATCGGTTCATTAAAATCATCGCCGTCAACCAGCACCGTATACAGACCGGTTATGGATCCGTGTGAATTCTTGCCTGCTCTTTCAAGAAGTCTTGGCATCTGGGAATAAACACTTGGCGGATATCCTCTCGACACCGGCGGTTCTCCGCTGGCAAGTCCGATCTCTCGTTGTGCCATTGAGAAACGGGTAAGTGAATCCATCATGAGAAGCACATCCCGTCCCTGATCTCTGAAATATTCGGCTATAGCTGTTGCTGTCATCGCAGCTTTCTTTCTTTCCAGCGCGGTACGGTCACTTGTAGCTACCACCACGACGGAACGGGCCATTCCTTCAGGACCAAGATCGCGTTCTATAAATTCTTTAACTTCCCTGCCTCGTTCGCCTATAAGAGCTATAACATTTATATCGGCATTGGTGTTTCTCGCAAACATACCCATAAGGGTTGATTTGCCGACACCGGAGCCCGCAAATATTCCTATACGCTGGCCCTTACCTATGGTTAAGAGCCCATCAACGGCCTTGACTCCGAGCGAAAGGACCTCGTCGATGACGACTCTGTCCATCGCATCCATTGCCTGAGTATCCACTTCCACTCTTGGGCCTTCAATAATTCCAAGTTCTTCGCAATTGCCCAGACTGTCAAGAACGTGTCCAAGCAGCTTGTCCGAAACGGTAACCGTAAGCGGAGCGTTGGTATTTTCAACAACGCATCCTATGGATATCCCATCGGTTGCCTGATAAGGGCTGAGCAGGGTTTTACGATCCTTAAAGCCGATGACTTCAGCAAATATATACTCCTCATCTCCGCCCGTATAAATCTTGCAAAGATCGCCGAGCTTTGCTTCCGGACCCTTGGATTCTATGCTTAAGCCTATAACATTCTCAACCCGTCCCAGATTGCGGATCAAAGAATCGTCAAGAACCCTGTTGTATTTTTCAAAATCAATCTTTAAAGCTTCCACTCTAAGTCTCCGGATCGGATACCGTAGGATCGTAACTGAGGATCATAAGTTTTCTCCTGAGTTCGCTAAGTTGTGTATCCATTCCGCAATCAAATATCCCGTTATCCGTTTCAAGCATACATTGATTGCGTGTAAGACCAACGTCTTCGATCACATCGACTCTGCACCCGGGAGCTGCCTCCTCAAGGAGTGCTCTGTGAGTGTCATTAAGGTCGGCGTAATCCTCACGGGAAACATGAACGATATACTGTTTGCTTGCTTCTATGCCTCTCATCGCAGTTGCAACGAGATTGGACAGGATGGGTTCGTACTGACCGAGTTCCACATGGAATATGCGTTCGTAAATCCCCGTGATCGTACTTATGAATTTGGGTTCAAGCTCGGCATAGATACTCTCAAATTCCTGCATAAGTGCCTGTTCTCTCATATCGAGTTCCTGCATACGGGCCGAATATTCATCCTGTGCCTGCACCAGACCATCCTGATATCCGGCCTGTTTTGCATCCGCCCGTATTCTTGTACATTCAATTTCCGCTTCTCTTCTGCTGTTTTCCTTGAATTCTCTCGCAAGCTGTTCTGCGGTAGCTACTATTTCATCGGCTTCGGCCTTAGCCGCCATGCGAATATTTTCAGCCTCGGCTCCGGGATCTACAGCTTTGAACACGTGAGATCCTTCACCTTCACTGCCTTCGTCGGATATAAGCATCTCAAGCTGATCGGCATCGAGGCCTTCTACAAAACCGGCTTCGGCATTTTCTCCTGCGACAAGAGTCTCACCGCTGATCTCCTGCTTTTCCGGTCTTTTTTTTGCTTTCACAGACACTTCCTGGAGTTTTTTCTCCATCAAGCTGTTTGAATCGATGATCTTGGTTTCATCCTGCGGAGTCTGGTTGTAAAATTTAACAATGTTTTTAGACAATTATCTCGTCTCCTCCGCCTCTGGATATTACGATCTCGCCGGAATCCTCCAGCTTACGTATGATATTAACTATCTTCTGCTGAGCCTCCTCAACATCCTTCATACGCACAGGACCCATGAATTCCATATCTTCCTTGATCATGGAAGCAAGACGCTTGGACAGGTTCTCAAATATAGCATTCTGAACTTCCTGATTAGCGCCTTTAAGTGAAATAGACAGGTCGTTGTTGTCAACATCACGCAGCACGCGCTGTATTGCACGATTGTCCAGAAGAAGAATATCCTCGAACACGAACATCTTACGTCTGATCTCATCGGCAAGTTCGGGTTCCTCTATCTCCAATGTTTCCATGATATGTTTCTCGGTACCGCGGTCTACGGTGTTGAGTATCTCAACTACACTGTCTACGCCGCCGATTATGGTGTAATCCTGATTAACAAGACTCGAAAGTTTGGATTCGAGAACTTTTTCCACTTCTTTGATAACCTCCGGTGACGTCCTGTCCATAACTGCAATTCTCTTGGCCACATCGGCCTGTCTGTCCGGATGCAGCGAGCTTACGATAAGCGCTGCCTGTGCCGGTGACAGATACGAAAGGATAAGAGCGATCGTTTGCGGATGTTCATCCTGGATGAAGTTAAGAAGCTGAGAAGCATCTGTCTTTCTTATGAATTCAAAAGGCTTAACCTGAAGTGATGCGGTAAGCTTGCCGATAACGTCTTTTGCGCGGTCCTCGCCAAACGATTTTTCAAGCAGCTCCTTGGCATATGATATACCGCCCTCGGCGATATACTGCTGTGCAAGACATACCTCATAGAACTCGTTTATTACATCTTCTTTTACCTGCGGGGTTATGCTCCTGGTATTCGCTATCTCCAGAGTAAGTTCTTCTATCTCCTCTTCCTTGAGATGCTTAAAGATCATTGCAGACCGTTCGGGTCCCAATGCTATCAGCAATATAGCAGCCTTCTGCAGGCCGTTCATATCATCATTTGCTCTAGACATTACGAATCATACTCCTATCCCCAATCCTCGCTCAGCCAGTTCCTGAGCAGCAAGGCTGCCGCTTCGGGATTATCCTCAACAAACTTAACGATAGCTTTTTTAGTCTCGGATTCTTCTTCCATGGATATATCTTCAAGTTCCGCTTCAGGTGTTGACTGAAGCAATTCTTCCACGCTGAGTTCTTCCTGAGGTGCTTCCTCTTTTTCTCTTTGCATACTTCTGAGCACAACGAAGGCAAGGAGTGCAAGTATCACAATGATAAGCGCTATCTGTATGAAATCCGTTACGCTGAACTTTGCACCCTCTTTATCAAAAAATACATTCTGTGTATATGCTGCAATGGCGATCTTGGACGTCGGTATTCCGGTCGCCTTGGCAACTACGTCAACAAGATTCTCATCGACTTCAAGCTTTGTTCTTGTATTATTGGCCAGTTTGTATTCTTCCCATGTGATACCATCCAAGAGGCCCTGTGTTTCCGCATCCTCCTCACGGATCACGTTATATGCGATGGCTGTGAGCGCTATTGACGATTCATCGTAATTTATGAGTCCTGCGGGTGTAGTCTTTACCGTGATCTTCTCATCGGGAAGATAGTCTCTGAGTTCCTCGCTGACGGACGCGTTACTGTTGCTGTTATCCTGGATAACATAGGTAGTATCGTTTTCTGTATTGGAATCGGTTCCGGGAACTCCGCCGCCGTTACTTACGCTGTCTGAAGCGTACGTCTCTTCATGAGCCAGGACTCCCTGTTTCTGGCCTTCTTCGGGTGAATAGTCGTGGATCGTTTCTTCCTGTGTCGAGAAGTCCATGACAAGATTGCACGCAACTTCAACATCATCGAATTCATTGGTTCCAAGCAGCACGCCGCGAACTTCATTCTTAACTGCGGTTTCAGCCTGTGACTTAACTGTAAGCTGGGATCCTGTAGTGCCCGCCGTAGAATAATTATCTTCACCGGAAAAGAGCATATTGCCCTGACTGTCGGTGATGACCACATTGTTTGTGGAATCATTTCCTATCGCCGTTGCTACCGCACGTGCCAGATATGATGCCTGTTCGGGGCCGAATTCACCGTCAAGTTCAAGAAGGATCCATGCATATGATTCTTCCTGTTTGGAGATCAGCGTACCGTCATTGGTCGGAATATGGAGTTCGACGTGGGCACTCTTGATCGCTTCAAAATTGGTTATAAAGTCATTTTCAAGTCTGCTTTCAAGATATAATGTATATTTGCGCTGTGTGTTTGCTTCGGTCGTGGATATGCCGCCATCCGTAACATTCTCTATCCCGTAATTACTTGATTTGATGCTGTTTGATCCAAGCAACAGATTGACCTGAGACTGGCTTTCCTCCAGTATATCCACACTTAGTCCGTCATCGGAAACCCTGTAAGTTATATCATTATCATCCAGGAGGGCGGTGACTGTATTTGTTTCTTCGGTCGTTTCCGCAACGTATATCGTGATATATTTGTCTCTTGTAAGAAAGGCGACCAGTACGGCTATTGCGACAAGCGCTACTGCCGCAACTACAATGATTATCGTTTTTTGCCTGGTGGTAAATCTGTTCCACCATTCAAGTATTCTCTGCCAGATCGCTCTAATTCTCTCAGCCATGATTACTCCTCAATGATCAAATCTGCATCTGCATAAGTTCCCTGTAAGCTTCAAGGACCCTGTCCCTGATCGCAACCGTATATTGAAGTGCAGTAGTAGCCTTCTGGATGGCTATCGTAAGATCGTGGGTATTATCGGTTTCACCAAGTGCCCACTTTATTTCTTCATCTTCCATGTCGGACAGATATCCGTTGGTCACGGAAAGATTGTCCATTGCCGTGGATAAGATATCGTTAAAATTATTACCATTATATGCATCGACTGAATTGGTGGCGGCATTTTTGGCCACCTGCCTTACAGCTCCGGAGGAAATATTACGAAGCTGTGTAATGTCTATAGCTTCACTTACCATTGCCATAACCTGTCATCCTCCCCTCATCAGCTGTTTAACATATCAAGCCCTCTTTGGGCTATTGCCTTGGAAGCATCAAATGCCGTTGCATTGGCTTCGTAAGAGCGGCTTGCATCTATAAGGTTGGTCATCTCGGTAATGGTGTTAACGTTAGGATAAGTAACGTAACCGTTTTCGTCGGCGTCGGGATGTGACGGATCATATACCATATTGGCCTGTGTCCACTTATCTTCATAAACTCCACCGACCTTCACTCCACCCTGTTTCCTTGCATTTAACGCACTGTGAAAAATACGGGTAAACGATTTGGCCTCGCCTTTTTCTTCAAAAGTAACGACTTTACGGACATATGGCGTCCCGTCCTCTGTCCTGGTCGTATTGGCATTTGCCACATTCTCAGCAATTATATCCATCCGGAATCTTTGCGCTGTAAGACCGGAGGCGCTTATATCAAAAGAATTAAAAATACTCATAAAATACCTCCTTACTTAATAACCGTCTGAAGATTCTTGAATTCGGCACTGATACTGTTGGAAAGCCCGTTATACTTGATCTGGTTGGCCGCAAGTTCAGCTCCCTCAGTATCAAGATCAACGTTATTGCCGTCCACGCGGTAGCTGTATCCGGTCGAATCCGTATATGTTCCGACGGAAAGTCTGCGCATACTGACATTGTGTACCTGACGGTCAAGATCTGACATATGCGTCCATTTGAGCGCCTGATTTAACGCATCCTCAAAATTGACATCCTGCCTCTTGTAATACGGTGTATCAACATTGGCAATATTATTTGCCAGAGCGTCGTTACGAAGCCACGCGGCATCCGCAGCCTTATCCAAAACGTTGATATAATCAAATGCATGGGTGTCGATCAGTGTACTCATAGGCATACTCCTCCATTAATATACACACTACTATTATAGTTAATTCGGTGCAAAGTTCAAGGTCTTTCGGTCAAAAAAGCACAAGATATTGTGTCGCTTCATTATGTAAACAACATTTTGTAGTATCATTCCCGACCCGTCTTTGGGTCACCCGAATTACCGGCCGTGACTCACGATACTATATGATCAAAAAGGGACCTTAGTAAAACTAAAGTCCCTTTTAATCCGGCGTATGCCGGTCATAATCCGTTATATTTGCCTGTTCTAAACCCGTCAAACTCTTAACTGCGAACACGCCCTTCCTTTTTTATCTTATCGAGTTCATCGTAAACCGCATCATTGACAACTTTGATATAAGTTCCCTTCATACCCGATGACCTTGATTCGATCACTCCGGCACTTTCAAACTTACGCATTGCATTTACGATCACAGATCTCGTTATTCCGGCTCTGTCAGCAACCCTGCTCGCCACTATCATTCCTTCGCATCCGTCAAGTTCGTCAAATACTCTCACGATAGCATCCAGTTCGGAATATGATAAAGTGGAGATCGCTCCCTGAACGACCTGGATCTTGCGGTCTTCTTCGGCAGTTTCTTCACTCACGGCTCTTAACATCTCAAGTCCGACCACCGTGGTTCCGTATTCGCACAGTATTATATCGTTCACATCATACTGAGAACCGCATTTATACAAAAACAATGTACCGAGTCTTTCGCCGGATATGACTATCGGCGTTACCATAGCGCAAAACTTGGACGTATCCGTTTGTTCAAATCCCAGAGTTTCCAGGTTTATATTCTCTTTTGTCGAAAGTATCGACAGCAGTCGGTCATTGAGTGATGCATCGATAAAAGTCGAAACCTCACCGGAAATGTACTCTTCGATCGCCTCCACCTTCCTGTGCCGGCTAACCCCAAGTAACTTTCCTTTACGACTGATCACCATCACGCTCGATTCAAGTGTCTCTCCAAGCACCGAGCAGATATCATCAAATACTACCTTACCCGAATTGTTATTGTGCAATAACTTGCCGATCTTCCGGGTCTTATCAAGTAACTGTACGCTTCCCATCCCTAATTCCTTAATTTCATATTTTGTAGACACACTATATCACAATAATTCGACAAATACAAGGATTCTATTGAATTATTCTGACAACTTAGTTGTATTGTCTTCGGGAAGCTTCGGTTTTTGCCATGACATATAATCACAGTCCGGATAACCGATACATCCGTAATATCTTCTGCCTTTTTTGGTCTTCCTGACCACGATATCCTTACCGCATTTAGGACAGGCGACCCCTATCTTTTCAAGGAAAGGCTTGGTATTCTTGCATTCCGGGAATCCCGGGCATGCGAGGAATTTGCCGTGCGGACCATATTTGTAGACCATCTTCCTCCCACACAGTTCACATATTTCATCGGATTCTTCGTCCGCTATCTTAACCTGTTCAAGATCTTTTTCTGCTTTGGCGACTGCCTCCGCAAGATCCGGATAGAAGTTCTCAAGTATCGTTTTCCACTTAACTTTGCCTTCTTCGACGCCGTCGAGAAGAGTTTCCATATTGGCAGTAAAATTGACATCGACTATCGAAGGGAACGATTCTTTCATCATCTTATTGACCACTTCCCCAAGTTCGGTCACATACAGATTCTTGTCTTCCTTGATGATATATCTTCTTGCAAGTATTGTCGTGATCGTAGGGGCATAGGTACTGGGACGTCCGATCCCGAGTTCCTCCATAGCCTTGACTAGTGAAGCCTCCGTGTAATGCGGTGCACTCTGTGTAAAGTGCTGTTTCTTCTCAAGAACAGGTTCTCCGAGCTTATCGCCTTTGTTTAGTTTACGAGGCAGTACACCGGCTTCTTCCTTATCTTCATCGTCCTTATACACACTCATAAAACCGTCGAAATTCAGAACGGATGCAGATACACTGAACACCTCACCCGAAGCCTCTATCTTAACGGAAGTCGTATCATATACAGCATCACTCATACAGCTTGCCGCAAATCTTTTCCATATGAGAGTATAGAGTCTTAGCAGATCCCTTCCAAGATCGGATCTTACTTTTTGAGGAGTAAGTTCTATATTTGCGGGACGTATGGCTTCATGGGCATCCTGTATCTTACGTTCATCCTTGCCTTCGGTCTTCTGCTTACCGAGGTATTTCTCACCGTATTCATTCGTTATATAATCTTTGGCCATTGCGGCAGCTTCCGCCGAGACTCTGGTCGAATCGGTACGCAGATAAGTGATAAGACCGATGGTACCCTGGCCCTTTATCTCAACGCCTTCGTATAACTGCTGTGCAAGACGCATTGTCTTTTGCGTGGAAAAATTAAGTGTCTTCGAAGCTTCCTGCTGAAGAGTGGAAGTCGTAAAAGGAAGCGGAGCCTTGCGTGTACGTGTCGAAGTCTTCACTTCCGAGACCGTAAAGGGCTTACCTTTGATCTTATCTATTATCGCAGAAGCCTCTGCTTCGGTATGTATTTCTTTTTTCTCGGATGCAGAGCCGTAATAATGAGCCGTAAGAGGCTTCCCCGCTCCTTCTATATCAAACAGAGCATCGAGAGTCCAATACTCCTCGGGCACAAAAGCATCTATTTCTTCTTCCCTGTCGCAGATTATCCTGAGTGCCACCGACTGAACTCTTCCTGCGGACAATCCTCTTTTGATCTTGGCCCACAAAAGAGGTGATATCCTGTAGCCGACCACCCTGTCAAGACATCTTCTGGCCTGCTGGGCATCGACCAGATCCATGTCTATCTCCCTGGCGTTTTTCAAAGATTCCTTGACCGCATTTTTGGTGATCTCATTAAAGGTTATCCTGTACACCTTTTTGTCCTGAAGATTGAGGGCACTCATAAGATGCCAGCTGATGGCTTCTCCTTCACGGTCAGGGTCGGTTGCGAGGTATATCTTCTCAGCTTTTTTCACAGCTTTACGAAGAGACGAGAGGATATCTCCCTTGCCTCTTATCGTAATGTATTTAGGTTCATAATCATTGTCGACATCGATTCCAAGTGATGATTTAGGAAGATCACGGACATGTCCGTTACTCGCCATGACGGTATAATTAGAACCCAAGAATTTACCGATAGTCTTTACCTTGGCAGGTGACTCCACGATAACAAGATATTTAGCCATAATACTTTTTTTACCCCTTTTTTATCGCCCCTCCGGGCAAGATAACAACGAATATACACCAAAAAATTTTCTTTGGCAAGTATCAATAAAAGTATTGACACGCAAGTTGAGCCCATTTTAAAATGATTCCACTGTTCAAAAAACATGTCTTGTGTCCGACCGTTATGCGGAAAGGACATCTATGTTCTGTTACGTTCAAACCGGTGCCGTATCGGGTATGCGCTGCGATGCGATCCGGGTAGAAGTCGACTGTTCTTCCGGTCTTCCCTGTTTTCAAATGGTTGGATATCTCGGAAGCGAAGTAAGAGAAGCCAGAGAACGTGTCAAAGTTGCACTCAAAAACAGCGGACATCCTCTGCCTGCCGCCAATCTTAATGTCAATCTTGCTCCTGCAAGCATCAGAAAATCCGGAACCTCATACGATCTGCCAATTGCGGTCGGAATACTTGCCGCCCTGGGCAAACTGTCACAGGAGGATCTGTCAGATACTCTCTTCATCGGAGAGTTGGGATTGGATGGAGACTTAAGAGGAGTTCGCGGAATACTGCCGATAACGGAAGATGCCGCAAGCCGCGGTATACGGCGCATTATCCTGCCTCTTACCAACGTGACGGAAAGTTCTCTGGTACCGGGTATAGAAGTCATCGGTGCTTCCTGTTTAAGCGAAGTATATGAATATCTCAGTGCCTCTCCCGAAGAACGTTCCGGCATTATTTCTCCTGCCGGGACATTCGATATAGAATCATATCTGAATTCCGCCGAGTCGGAAGCACCTGATTTTTCCGATGTCCACGGGCAGGATACGGTCAAGCGTGCAGCCATGGTCGCAGCCGCCGGTTTTCATCATATGCTCATGATAGGGCCGCCCGGGTCAGGCAAGACAATGATCGCCAAACGTATGCCGTCGATCCTTCCGAAGCTGACTCCCAAGGAAGCTCTGGATGTAACATCTATCTACTCCGTCGCAGGACTCTTAAAAGACGGCAAGCCTCTTATTTCATCAAGACCATATGTCGCACCCCATCATACGATCACCGAACAGGCTCTTGCGGGCGGAGGTTCCATACCCAGGCCGGGAGTCATATCTTTGGCGCACCGGGGAGTCTTATTTTTGGATGAACTGACCGAGTTTGACCGTTCCACTCTGGATATAATGAGGCAGCCACTGGAAGACAAAAAGATCCATATCGTCCGCAGCTTCGGTTCATACACTTACCCTGCGGATTTCATGCTCGTCGCAGCCTGCAATCCCTGCCCCTGCGGTTATTATCCTGACATGAACAAGTGCAGATGTACCCCCACCCAGGTTAACAGGTATTTAAACAGGGTTTCCGGACCGCTCCTTGACCGCATAGATATATGCTGCGACGTGGAAGCAATAGACCTGTGCGACTCCGATATCAGAAATAAACCGGATCCTCTGTCAAGTTGCGTTATGCGTGAACGGATCACAGCCGCCAGAGAAAGGCAGGCTTACCGGTTCAAAGGTAAACAGATAAGTTTTAATTCCGAAATGTCCGTAAAGGACATAGAGAGCATGTGCAGGCTGGGAAGTGCAGGGGAACTTTTGTTCAGATCGGCAAACGAGACCCTCGGACTGTCTGCCAGAAGTTATCACCGCATACTGAGAGTTGCCAGAACGATAGCAGATCTTGAAGACTCGGATGAGATACGGGAAAACCACCTCGCCGAGGCGATATTTTACAGAACAAGCGGCTCACGTTACTGGGGAAAATAAGGAGGAAGATATGAACGGATCATTATGTGCCTACTGGCTTTCGATAACCGACGGTATAGGCAATGCCTCTGCACGGTCACTTTTGGAATATGCGGGAAGTTATGAAGAAATATGGGAGCTCACACCCGGTGAGCTTGCAAGTCCCGCTCTTAAACTTCCGCCCTCGGCCGTCAGTGCGCTCAAAAAAGAAAGGAATGAAGACGAGATTCAAAAGAGTTATGAGAATATGCTTGCATCCGGCATCAGCTTTTATCATGACAGGCATCCAGCATTTCCCGGGAAACTTAAAGATATATACAATCCGCCTTCGTGGATATATGTAAAGGGAAAGCTCCCGGATCCCGGTAAACTGTCTGTGGCAATAGTAGGTGCCAGGAACTGCTCTGAATACGGCAGATATGTCACAAGAAAAATATCCAAAGCACTTGGAGATGCAGGCATCAGCGTTATAAGCGGTATGGCTCGCGGAATAGACGGTATAGCCCAGAAGGCCGTGCTTGAATCCGGAGGATATTCCTGCGGTGTTTTGGGATGCGGCGTAGATATCTGCTACCCGCCCGAGAACAAGGACATATACGATTTTCTGTTAAGTTCCGGTGGGCTTATATCCGAATACCGCCCCGGCACAAAACCCGTAAGCGGACAGTTTCCGATGCGAAACCGGATCATTTCAGGGTTATCCGACGTGGTAATAATAATAGAAGCAAGAGAAAGATCGGGATCTCTTATAACAGCCGATATGGCACTTGAACAGGGCAAGGACGTATACGCTCTTCCCGGAAGAGTTACCGACGCATTAAGCCACGGGTGTAACCGGCTGATCAAACAGGGAGCAGGTATAATCCTCTCCCCCGAAGAGTTCATAACCGATATGATAACCGACAGGCTCTTAGTGCAAAACACTCTCGAAGATCCGGTAACGGAAGCCGTACCGGCAGAAGAAGGGCTGACCAAAGCAAGGCAGATGACACTCACGGCACTGTATGACTTAACCGAGTCCGAGCAAAAAATAATGAGCGTCATGGATTTTTATCCTAAAAGCGTAAAAAAACTGCAGGATGAAACCTCTCTTGATCCGGCAAGCCTGTATGCGGCTTTGACCGGGCTGACTCTAAAAGGCCTCACCGGGCAGAACGGTAATCATTATTATCTAAGCGGGAAATGATCAAACCTTGTTTGCCATGGTCTCTTTGTTCTGTGCGAACTCTATGGCGGTTTCCCTGGTGATCCTGCCCTCCCTGAAAAGCTTTACAAGGGCATCATCCATCGAGATCATTCCATGTGAGGCGCCTGTCTGGATCTGTCCTGCAAGCATATTGACATTACCGTCATGAATGGAATGTCTTATAGCAGGGTCCGGATACATAAGCTCGAATGCCGCTATACGTCCCTTGCCATCGGCTGTGGGAACAAGCTGCTGGGATATTACGGCCTGAAGTACGTTTGAAAGCTGTATCTTGATCTGCTGCTGCTGATGTGAAGGGAATATATCTATTATTCTTTCAACGGTCGAAGGCGCATTCATGGTGTGCAGTGTGGAAAGTACCAGATGACCGGTTTCAGCTGCGGTTATTGCAACAGATACCGTATCGTAGTCTCTCATCTCACCTACCTGAATGACATCAGGGTCTTCACGAAGAGCAGCCCTTAACGCATCGGCATATGATTGGGAATCAAGTCCTATCTCACGCTGGTTTACTATCGACTTATCATGTCTGTGAAGATACTCGATAGGATCTTCAAGTGTTATGACATGAGCATCACGGGTCTTATTTATACGGTCAATTATACTTGCAAGAGTCGTAGATTTACCTGATCCCGTAGGACCCGTAACCAGCACCAGTCCTCTCTTGCAGTCTGCAAGATTTACGACCGAATCCGGAACTCCAAGCACCGCAGGATCCGGTATGACCGTGCCCACAAGTCTCAGGGCCATGGCTATGGAGCCTCTTTGCTTGAATACGTTTACACGATAACGTCCGATATGTTCCACGGAATATGACATATCATACTCTCCGCGTTCCTCAAAGATGTCCATCTGCTTCTCATCCATGATGGAACTGGCTATCGCAAGCGTATCGGGCGGAAGAAGTCTGGCATTCATCTCATGACCTTCTTCATCATGGGCAGGTAACGGGACCAGCCTGCCGTTTACTCTCATCTTGGGCGGTATTCCTACCGTCAGATGTATGTCGGAAGCCCCTGCTTCCATTGCCGTTGTAAGCAACCTGTTAATATCTATCATTAGTTTGTCCCCTCATCTGCATTGCCCATATGCTGCTTAAGAGTATCTCTGTCCATAACATATCTGTTGTCAAGGGTCTTCATGATATCCGTAACTTCAATATCACCATACATATACGTATCAGCCAGATTCATGATGCTGTTATCCCTGAAGCACAGTACGACAGGTCTCAATATATTCTTGGGATTCTCCTGAAGGATCAGGGCTGTATCGCCGGTACTTAGTACAACACTTATACCTTCGGACAGGATGTTTATTGAATTGATAAGTGCCGATACCGCACGCTCGTCAAAAGTTTCCGGAGCATTCTGCATATCTCTGATAACATCAAGCTCGGACTCGGGTTTTCCTCCGAATTTCATTGCAGTCATCGTATCAAAGTATTCCGCAACTACCATGACCTTAGTTCCGGAAACAAGTTTCATATTGGGTTTTTCACCATGATCATAATACCTTTGCAAAATGGTCAGGCTTTGAGCCGCAACACGTTTTACATTGGGAGATGACTGGAACATATTATCTATTAGATCAAAGCCTTTTAACTGATACTGTTCAAGAGCCCTTTCATCCGACCTGTCCATATCCTCCTTGTCTCTGACATCGGCAGGTGCGGTAAGCTTCCCTATGTCATGGACTATAGCGGAAGTTACGGTATCGGTCATTTCCTCATTTCTAAGACCGTACTTGTGACCTATCATGGCGCATAACATAGCAACATTAAGACTGTGCTTATACACATAGTCCTCTTTAGACCTCAGTCCCTGTGCAAAATTGATCTTCTTATCCAGAAGCCCGTAATTCTTGATTATGGCTGCCACAAGATTGGGAAGTTTTATATACTTCTTATTATTCAGCATGGATGTAAGTTCATCCTGAATGGCAAATGAATGTATGGTCTGAAAACGCTCAAACTCTATATCTTCAGGTGTCATAGGAGGTGCAGGCTCTGCAGGTTCAAGCACAAAGAGCCCTATCAAACCGAAATTCCTGATACTGTCTATACCGTTTGAATTAAGTTTGGAGTCACGTTCAAAAAGCAGGACACCTTTCTTGGAATAGATAGGTCTTGCTATTCTCATCCCGGGTTTTAGATCTTCCATTTTAACGAACTGCATATTACCTCCCTAACGATCGTTTAACAGAAATTTTGCAAAAACATAATTACTTACATCCAGTCCAAACTCAGTCAGCCTTATAATATCATCTTTTATCATGATAAGTCCGTCTTTTTTACACGTTTCAAGGATATGTCCGTATATATCAAAAACAGACTTGCCAAATCTTCCACAAAAATCGGATGCGCTTATACCCGAAGTCATCCTGAGCCCCAAAAACATGAACTCCTCGATCCTGTCAGTCTCAGACAGCACATTTCTCTCGGTACACCGTATCCCTTTTAAATACTCCTCAATACTGTCGGTATTCCTAAACCTGATCCCTTCCATATATGAAGCGGCTCCGATACCGACTCCCAAATAATCATCACCACACCAGTATATTATATTATGTCTGCATTCATAACCGGGCTTTGAATAATTGGATATCTCATACCGGTCATATCCGGCCTCACCCAAAAGGGCGGCACTTTGATGATACATATCCCGGTCGGTATCTTCATCCGGCCATTCATATTCATCCCTGTGTTCATAAAAATATGTGCCTTCTTCAAGCTGCAGACTGTAAGCCGAAATATGTTCGGGTTCCAGACTTATGATTTTTTGTAAAGACTCCGCATAGGAATCCGTACTTTGTCCGGGAATGGCAGATATAAGATCTATATTGATATTATCAAATCCGTTATCCCGGGCCAGTTCATATGTCCGGCAAAAATCCTTCCAGCTGTGTATTCTTCCCAAAACCGCAAGTTCATCATCCCTTGCAGATTGAAGACCGATGCTTAACCGGTTTATTCCCGAGCGCCTGTACTCATGTAATTTCTGTTCATCAACACTTCCGGGATTTACCTCTATACTGATCTCAGCTTCATCCGTTACATCAAAAAACTTATATACATGATCCATCAGATCACGTATCACACCTGCATTTAATATTGAAGGAGTCCCTCCCCCAATATATATGCTCTTAACTTTAAATCCGGAATATTCTTCGGCCCGGTCCGCTATCTCCGCCTTTAATCTATCAATATAGCGTCCTGTCAAAAATGCCTTGTCATCGAATGATAAAAAATCACAGTATCTGCATTTTCTCAGGCAAAAAGGAATATGTATATAAAGTCCAAGATCATTCATCATCCAATTTTAACACGCTCATAAAAGCTGCCTGAGGTACCTCTACCGTACCGATCTGCCTCATGCGCTTTTTGCCCTCTTTTTGCTTCTCGAGAAGTTTTTTCTTACGGGTTATATCACCGCCGTAGCACTTGGCGAGCACGTCTTTGCGC
Organism: Lachnospiraceae bacterium; assembly: GCA_024691305.1. Taxonomy (GTDB): domain Bacteria; phylum Bacillota; class Clostridia; order Lachnospirales; family Lachnospiraceae; genus XBB2008. The sequence goes on from JAILNS010000002.1 coordinate 67,182, forward strand.
ATTGCCTTGACTGTTTCACGGGCTATGATCTTACCGCCCACGGCAGCCTGTATGGGAATCTCAAAGAGGTGTCTTGGAATCTCATCCTTAAGTTTAACACACATGCGTCTGCCGCGCTCGTATGCTGAATCCGCATGTACTATAAAGCTTAATGCATCGACTTCCTCACGGTTTATAAGTATATCAAGTTTAACAAGAGGAGCCCGCTCATATCCCTTAAACTCATAATCAAACGATGCATAACCCTTTGATCTGCTCTTTAGCGCATCAAAAAAGTCATATATGATCTCGTTAAGCGGCAGCTCGTATTTGAGCATCGCCCTGTTGCTCTCTATATATTCGGTACTTAAGTACCTGCCCCTTCTTTCCTGGCAAAGCTGCATTATGGGGCCTATAAACTCACTTGTGACCATTATCTCCGCAGACACGACAGGTTCTTCCATATAATCTATCAGATTGGCTTCGGGAAGATTGGACGGATTGGTCAGTTCCGTCATGTTACCGTCGGTTGTATGCACCCTGTAAACAACGCCCGGAGCCGTAGTCACAAGGTCAAGATTATATTCTCTTTCAAGTCTTTCCTGAATTATCTCAAGATGTAAAAGCCCCAGGAAACCGCATCTGAAGCCAAATCCCAAAGCTATCGAGGTTTCGGGCTCGTAATTTAGAGACGCATCGTTTAACTGAAGTTTCTCAAGTGCGTCCCTGAGATCCGGATATTTGGCGCCATCTGCAGGATACATACCGCAGTAAACCATGGAATTTACTTTTTTGTATCCCGGCAAGGGCTCTGCGCACGGTCTCTCATCATCGGTCACGGTATCGCCGACTCTGGTCATCTTTACGTTTTTGATGGAAGCGGTTATATATCCAACCATTCCGGCGGACAACTCTTCACAGGGATTGAATGCTCCAGCCCCGAAAAATCCCACCTCAACGACTTCCTCGCAGGCTCCCGTTGCCATCATCCTGATCTTCGTTCCTTTACGGACACGTCCCTCTCTTATACGGCAAAAAATGATAACTCCCTTATACGAATCATAAACCGAGTCAAATATAAGTGCCTTAAGAGGAGCATCGGGATCTCCGTCGGGCGCCGGTATCTTCTGTACTATCGCTTCAAGCACCTCATCTATTCCAATGCCCTGCTTGGCACTTATAAGCGGAGCATCCTGAGCTTCTATGCCTATGCAGTCTTCTATCTCATCCTTTACACGGTCGGGATCCGCACTGGGCAGATCGATCTTGTTAATAACCGGGAAAACATCAAGGTCATGGTCCAGGGCCAGATATACATTGGCAAGAGTCTGTGCTTCTATCCCCTGAGCCGCATCCACAACAAGAATAGCTCCGTCGCATGCAGCAAGCGATCTTGAAACCTCATAATTAAAATCCACATGCCCGGGTGTGTCGATCAGGTTAAAGATATATTCCTCACCGTCCTTAGCCTTATACACCGTACGCACGGCCTGGGACTTGATAGTGATCCCTCTTTCTCTCTCAAGATCCATATTATCAAGGACCTGCTCCTGCATTTCACGACTGGTAAGAAGCCCCGTAGCTTCTATTATCCTGTCCGCAAGTGTGGATTTACCGTGATCTATATGTGCAACTATGCAAAAATTTCTTATATGTTTCTGGTCCATCTATCTTTAACCGGTTCCTATCGGTATAAATGCAGTCCTTCAGGTTTAAGTGTTTCTTTACCTGCATCTTCTTTCTTACTGTTTTCTTTATATTGTGATCGTATGTAGATATCAGAGACAACCTCGTCCATAAATATCCTCATCTCCCACAGTATGATAAAAAGGAATGCCGCCTCTATAAGCACCTGCAATATATACTTAAATACGATACTGCTCATGGACGGTGTTGAGGAAACAAACGATAATTCTTCACTGTTTTCTATATATGTGATCCGTTCTATACAGTCGGTATTCTCATAATACCTGCTTAAATATTCATCTATATCTCCAACATCATCGAAGCTCACGCCGTATGAAGATATCTTATCAATGTCCTTCATTATGGATGTGTTGATCGAATGTTCGATAAGACCGACACGCTTCTGGTAACTGTTATAGTTAAGTGCACATCCTATGATACCCAGAACGCAGCCCCATCCTCCTATGACGATCATGACATCTCTCCACATTCTTCTTTCATCTTTGATAAAGATGAGCAAAGACAGGGTAATGATCATGACAACCGCACAGCCGATATTTGCAAGACGCGGCGTCAGATAATTATCATCGCGGGTGATCTCTTCGATGATACTCATATCAGAAGCGGTCACAAGTGTGTACTCTTCATTTATCTCATGTTTGCTGTAGGCCATCCCATCAAATACAAGCATGCCCTTTTTAAGCATTTTAAGATCTTCGGGAAGTACCTCTTCATCGGTACCGTAAACAGTACGATAATCGGGATCGATGATATAGGCGGCCTGAAAACTGTCACAGTCTTTTACGAGTTCGGAAAGATCTTCATCCATTTCGTAAAAACTCTTCATGTCTTTGCCAAGTTCCAGACCGTACCTGATATTCTCGACAAAATCAATAACCTCAGCATCTACGATCCGGGAACAGCCCTCGGTCACGTTCTCTTCATAAAGTTCTTTTCCGAAGTACATTCCCATATATGTGACCATAACAGTAAGTACCAGGACGAATAATGCATATAATACCTTCAATGATCTCATGGCATATCCTCCGCTGTATAAACTTCTTCGGCTATAAGATATGCAGTCATCGGAACCTTCACGCCGGTCCTTTTGATCGTTTCATAATTCAAGTACAGTCTCGGTTCAACGACATATACCATATCAAGTTTGCTAACCGGTGTACCCTTGCAGTACTGTTCTATGGTCTGTGCCATAAACTGCCCGTCTTCTTCTGCATTTGCCACGGTCAGATACATCAGCGCTCCCAACCTGCACTGTTCTTCGCTTACCTGGGTTATAGTGATAACACCCGCATCGATCATATCGGATATCAGTTGCGGGATCATTTCATCATCCATCGTTGCATTCGTTATATATAATGCATCTATATCGGGCTGCAGTTTGTCGTAAGCAGCTTTAAGCTCTGTATAGTAGCGCTCATCATCATCGGGGCCGTCAGACTCATCCACAAAGACCCTGTGGATATTAAATCCGTATTTCTCTGACATTTCTTCCAGATGATCTATACCGGAATAAACATATGCACTTTCATTGTCTTCATATACGACACCTATATCCCGGAATTTGAACATGTCATATGCGGCTTCTATAGGGCGTCTGGTTTCGCCGGTATCTATCTGCGCAAAGGATCTGTCATTATACCTCTCTGTTTCGGATTTGAGTATTCCCGAAGCCACAGTGTTTGCAGCACCGAAAACCATGTAATCATAACCTATCTTATCGGCATTTTCCGTTAAGTATTTTCCGGCCTCGGTCCCGAATGTAAGCATCAGATCTATCTCTTTGCTCTCAAGCATCGCTTTAAGATCCGCATCCTCCATCTCGTTCATTGTATAGATACAGTCCGGGGCAAACACAAGTCTGCCCTTATTCATAAGACAGGCGCTCTTTGACAGGGCTTCCCATGTCTGTTCCATGTCATCGTAATTACGAGCCTGATAATTACTTATCACTCTGTTGTTGTACAGCTCCGCGCCCATGGCTTTTAGTTCATCGTTCCAGTAATCATACTCTTCAGCCTTAAAGCAGCCTACTCTTATTATGTCCTTACTCTGCTTTGAAATATTGGGGTCTTCGGCAAACATACCCTGTGACGGATCATCATTTCCGGTTTTCTGAAGTGCACAGCCAAAAAGCGTACCTGCCATGATCACACAGCATGCAATTGTCACTGATCGTTTAAAGAAAAAGTTCATACACTATTTATCCATAATAAAAAAATACAAAATACAACAACTTATCTTAACATATCCGCCTTAAAAATAAAATAATTTACATAAAATTCCCTTTGAATTAACAGTTTAAACTGTGTTAAAATAGATTTATATTTGCGGAAAGGAGAAATACAGTGTTTGAGATAGGTGATTACGTGATGAAAACAAGTAAGGGTGTATGCCATATAGATGACATAACACGCCTTGATATGGCCGGAATTGACAAAGACAAATTATACTATGTGATGACTCCGCTGGACGGCAAGGGTTCAACACTGTATGTCTCTGTAGATACGGCCGAGAGCAGCATAAGGGCAGCCATGACCAAAGGAGAAGCCGAGGATGTGATCGATGCGATCCCCGGTATCGAAGCAACGTGGATCGATAACGAAAAGCTTCGTGAACAACGCTACAAAGAAGCGGTAAGAAGCGGTTCTCCCGAGGCTCTTATCGGTATCATTAAAACCATATACTCCCGCAAAAAAATGCGTGAGGATCAGGGGAAGAAGAATACTGCGGTGGACGAAAGATATTTTAAGCAGGCAGAAGACCTTTTGTACGCCGAGATAGCTTTTGCACTTGGCAAAAACAAAGATGAGATATGTGAATACATAACGAGCTGCATACGTGGACGTAAATCCAAAGCCTGAATTCGTTAAAAAAGCCCCCGGTAAGATGCCGGGGGTTTTATATTTGTCTTAAATATATCACATCTGTGATACTGCACTTGCAAGTCTTGATACCTTGCGTGATGCGTTGTTCTTGTGATAAACGCCCTTAGTGCAAGCCTTGTCGATAACGGATGTAGCAGCTGTAAGAGCTTCTGTTGCTGCAGCCTTATCTCCTGACTCGATAGCGGCATTTACTTTCTTGACTGCTGTCTTAACTCCTGACTTGATAGCCTTGTTGCGCTCGCTCTTAGTCTGAGTTACAAGAATACGCTTCTTTGCGGATTTGATATTAGCCACGACGTACACCTCCTTTGTACAAAAAATCATGTATGGAAATGTCTCATTAAATCGGACACGGACGTTTAATTGAAACATGCGGAATATATTGTATGTGACTAAACAACTAATGTCAAGAGTAAAATCGCATGTACCGGACATTTTTCTCAAAATAACTTAACGGATAAACAACCGTTAGACGGCAGGCGTATCCGCCCGTAACATCATACCTCAAGAATGAGATATCTTCCGTCCCCGATCTCCATGATCTCGGGCATGTCAAATATCTCTTCTTCGCTTAATCCTTCGGTATCCACTCCGACCTCTTCAAGATATTCCATGACCTCGCTCCTGTCTTTGGCCACAGCCGCAAAGGTATCTTCAAGAAAATCTCTGACTTCATCGGCAGTTTCCGCCACGGTTTCGGGATAAAGTTCAAGTTGTCTTTCAAGAAAAACTCTTACCGTTTTATCATCGTACATATATATTCCTCCGGGATACGTCCCCAATATATTCTTACCGGACATGTCTCCATAACCTCATATACAGCCCTGTTTTTTAAGTTCATGATACAGCCGGCATGCAGGAAGCCCCATCACGTTATAATAATCTCCTTTTATCCCGCTCACATAAGGAGCGGCAAGCGACTGTACGCCATACGCTCCCGCCTTGTCCATCGGGTCTCCCGTTGCGATATAGGCGTCTATCTCATCTTTTGTCATTTCACAAAAATCAACATCCGTCTTTTCGCAAAAAGAAATCGTATCTTCGTTTTGACCGGGCTTGCAAATAACGATCGTAACGCCCGTAAATACCTGGTGAGTCCGTCCGGAAAGCCTTGAAAGCATATCAGCTGCATCCTGCTCATCTTTTGGCTTACCGAGTATCATCCCATCAATACTCACCACGGTATCGGCACCTATAACGCAGTAAGGCTGATCATCATCCTGTGCCTTATGTATATCCGCTGATACGCTCACGGCTTTTTTCTTTGACAGTTCGGTGACCAGAGCTTCAGGATCTAATATGTCCGTTTCCTCATCGGCTCCCGAAACACGGATATCGGCTTTTATTCCGAGTTTTTCGATTATCTCACGCCTTCTTGGAGATGCGCTTGCAAGATATGTCTTCATGATTTTTTTATCAGACTCCCATGAGGCTGTCCTGTTTCAGGCATAAACAGCCTTCCGGTAGATTCCTCCTCCTCACGTCGTTTTGATTCTTCTACCGCTTCAAGGCTAAAGGCAAGCTGTGCGCAGAACTTTTCCTTACCCCTTAGATCCACGCGCTGATAATCGCCGTTATCATCCATGACATGAGCCTTTAACGTATCTTTTAACTGATACTCGAGGATATGCTCAAGCTTATCCTTAAGTTCCTGCTTCTCAACCGGGAAGAGCAGTTCGACTCTTCTCTCAAGGTTTCTTGGCATCCAGTCTGCGCTGGCCAGATAATATTCTTTTTTGCCTTCATTATAGAAATAAAAGATACGGGCATGCTCAAGATAATTACCGACTATCGATCTTACGCTTATATTCTCGCTTATACCCGGGATTCCCACCTTTAGGGAGCATATGCCCCTTACGATAAGTTCCACCTTAACTCCCGCCATGGATGCGGCATACAGGGCGGATATGATATCGGGATCACACAGAGCGTTTATCTTGGCTATGATGTGTGCTTCCTTGCCTTCTTTTGCATTGTCCGTCTCCCTGTCTATCAGATACAGAAAACGGTCCTTTAACCACAGAGGCGCTACTGAGAGCTTGTTCCATCCGCGGGGCTCGGAATATCCGCTGAGCATATTAAATACCGCGGTGGCATCTTCCCCTATGGTTTCGGAACAGGTAAACAGTCCGACATCCGTATATAATTTGGCTGTGGAATCATTATAATTACCGGTACTAAGATGCACGTAACGCCGTATACCGTCCTCTTCCCTTCTTACCACAAGAGTTATCTTCGAGTGAGTCTTAAGTCCTACAAGACCGTAAATGACATGGCATCCCGCCTGCTCCAGCATACGCGCCCAAACGATGTTATTTTCCTCATCGAACCTGGCCTTCAACTCAACGAGTACCGTAACCTGTTTACCGTTATCGGCGGCCTGTGCGAGTGCTTTTATGATCGGAGAGTTACCGCTCACCCTGTACAGAGTCTGCTTTATCGCAAGAACGGACGGATCGCTTGCTGCCTGAGATATGAATCTGACAACAGGTTCAAATGATTCATAAGGATGATGCATAAGAACATCTCCTTTTTTAATGACATCGAATACGTTATTTTCTTTTTCAAAAGCGGTAACCGGCTGGGGGGATGCATAAGCGTGCTCCTTAAATTCATCAAAGCCTTCCGTGGAATATATCTTCATAAGAAAAGTAAGGTCTATAGGACCGTCGGTCGTATATACGTCCTCTTCCTTAAGATCCAGCTCGGTAAGCAGTCTGTTAAGCAGTTTCTTATCGGTTCCGTTTTCTACCTCAAGGCATATCGCACGTCCGCGGCGTCTGGCCTTTAGCTGCTTCTCTATCTCCTGAAGAAGGTCTGCAGCCTCGTCTTCATCGATCGTAAAGTCCGCACTTCTCATCACCCTGAAAGATGCGGTACATACGATACTGTAGCCCAGAAATACCTTCTGGATATTGCGGAGTATTATCTGTTCCAGCATGATGAACCTTCTATGACCTTCACCCGAAGCGGGGAGTTCGATAAGTCTTGGCAAAACCGAAGGAACCTGTACAGCTGCAAACACCTTGTCCCCTATGTTTTGCTTACCTCCAAGAAGGCCTCCTTCTTCTACATCGAGCATTGCTGCAATGTTAAGCGTTTTATTGGCTATAAGAGGAAACGGTCTTGAAGAATCCACTGCCATCGGGGTAAGGACGGGGTAGATCGAATTTTCGAAATACCTGTCGGCATACTCAGCTTCATCGTCTGACATATCCCTGTGGGATAAGAGCAGTTCAAATCCCGCATTCTTAAGGGCGCTAAGAAGCATATGGTTAAAAGTATTGTACTGGAGCCTCTCCATCTCATGAGTAGCCTTACCTACCGCACCGAGCTGCTCTTTGACGCTCATACCCGCAATATCGCGGCCCTTATAACCGGCCTCGGCCATATCCCTTAAGGATGCGACCCTGACCATAAAAAACTCATCTAAGTTAGATGCGGATATACTTAAGAACTTAACGCGTTCCATCAGGGGGTTTGACTTATCCCTGGCCTCCTCAATGATCCTTAAATTGAATTTAAGCCAGCTTAATTCCCTGTTTGTATACAGGGAAGGGTCGCTCAAATCCGTATTCGCGGTCACATTCTTTGCCTTTGTATTGTTTTTTGATTTGTTTTTGTTATCAGCCATTTGTCACCTTCTGTCGGATAACGGGATGTATACTGAACACCTCGTCAAAAAACTCTGCTCTGTTATAAAACAGCCCCTTCTCGAGGGTAATATCAACCGGGTTATTGATGGTAAAGATGAGTTCATCATCCTTAAGGGCTATCTTTACGTCTTTGAACTTTTGTTTATGGGATCTGTCAAGTCCGTTAGCAAGTCTTAATATGGCTATCAGTTTGGCGATTGCAAGACAGGCATCCCTGTCAAGATCCGATGTATGCAAAAGCACATCCTGATAAGAATATTCAAGATGGTTATACTTGACGACATTGGCCACTATCTCTCTTTCGGTATGAGACAGGCCTATGATCTCCGAATACATGATTATGTTATATGAACATTCTCCCAGATTGGCCATGCTTATGAACTTACCGCAGTCATGCAAAAGAGTAGCGATCCTTAGAAGAAGTCTTTCCCTGCGTCCCATACCGTGAACCTTCTTTGTCGCATCAAATATGCCTAGAGCGATGCTCTCAAGGGTCTCACTTCTCTTCCTGGAACCCATGTATTTTTTGGACAGCGACTTCGCAGAACTTACTATATCGGCTTCAAAATCGTGTCCCTCGTTTACAAACTTATGCGCCTCCGCATAGTCATAGGCCATTCCGTCACCAAGTGTTACTCCGGGGATCCATATGGTCTTGATGTCTGAGATATTGCATATTCTCTTGAGCAGAATGGTTGAAATATGACACAATGTCACATCGTCTTCAGACAGATCAAGGATCTTGGATATCTCCGACATGGTATGTTTTCTTAAGATTTTAAGCAGATTATCCACGGCTTCTTCATCTATCTGCTGGGAAGGAAGATCCGCATTCATTCTGTTGCCCGCCTTGGATATATAATCATCCACAAGGATCAGATTCTTGATCGTATAATCCTTAAGATACAGTTTCTTAAATACGCTAAGCTGAGAGTCCGTTATCTCGGCGAGTATGTCTTCATACTGCGTGCTCCTTGCATTAAGGTGTGCCATGCGTTCTGCAAGCCTGAGCACTCCAAGCATCATATTCTGGGTAGTCACCAGCTTCCCGTCTTCAAAAAGGGATATCTGTATGGAGCTCCCGCCTATATCAAGTATCGCCGTCCGGTCTTTGGTAAACTCCGCAAACACCTCCGCATCCCTGTATGCGACTGCTTTATAATGTAAAAATCTCTGTTCGGAATTACTTAGGATCGACACTTCAAGCCCGCTCCTTTGCCTGATCCTGTCGAGGATTATGGCAGAGTTTGAAGCTTCTCTTATCGCAGATGTGCAATACGCCGCATAATCATCCACTTTCATCGCATCGCAGATATCTTTAAATTCCCTGAGGACACGGCACATCTCATCAAGTTTCTCATTACCGATCTTCCCGGTGACATACGCATCGGTCCCTAAGTCTATCTGATGACACACCGAATCGATCTGCTTGATGCCGTTTTTTACGGACATCTCAAACAGTTTTAGTTCAAGTGCATAGGAACCGATATCTATAGCGGCAAAAGTCTTCATGTATCGCTCCTTTCCGGGGCCCGTCCCAGCAAATGATCGATAAACTGTCTGGCGGTCCTTCCGGATCTTCCGCCATGGGACAACTCCCACTTGTTAGCTTCGGCGAGAAGCATTTCAACCGGCATGTCTATGCCGTATTTTTGGGCAAGTTTTGTAACTATCAGGTCAAATTCTTTTTTGGAAGGAGTTCCGAAATAGATGCTCACTCCGAACCTCTGGCTAAGAGACAATTTCTCGGCCATCGTATCGGATCTGTGCATATCTTCGTCTCTGTCATCCCTGTCGGATACTTTTTCCTTGATCAGGTGGCGTCTGTTTGAAGTCGCATATATCAGGATATTGTCCGGACGCATCTCGAGTCCGCCCTCGATAACGGCCTTCAGGTATTTATAATCCGTCTCGAACTCTTCAAAACTAAGATCATCCATATAAATTATAAACCTGTAATTTCTGTTCTTAAGATCGGCGATCAGATCATCAAGCAGTTCATACTGATCCCTTTTGACCTGTATGACTCTTAAACCCCTGTCGTAGTACTCTGTAGCGATCGCACGTATGCAGCTTGATTTGCCTGTGCCCGCATCGCCGTATAACAGGCAGTTGTTGGCAGGGCGGCCCGCAATAAACGCATCCGTGTTCTCGGTAAGTTTGCCCTTGGGTATCTCATATCCGTACAGATCATCAAGGGTCATTCGCTCCATACGAAGCACGGGAACTATACTGCAAGTTCCGTCAGTTTCCCTTTCAAGAACAAAAGCGCGGTGGAGTCCGAAATCCCCCACTCCGAACTTCACGTAGAACCCTGTGAGTTTCTCAAGCATTTCCGACGCGTTCTCACACCCGTACAGTTCCTTAGACAAAGCATCTATATTGTCTTTTACAGCGGTCTCATATATCTGCGAAACGGATGCCCCCTTATAATCGGTCACAACGGAAGTATCATCTATGCCCGCCTTCCTAATAAGCTCCGCTATGTCTGCATGAAAAAGACCATAAATCTTCTCCATATCAAGGAGCGCAAGTGTAACGATACTGCCCGAAGGTCTGCTCCCAACCTCGCAAGCCAGAGAATACGTATTTTCGGAATTCACCAAAACATCCGTAAGATATGCTGCCCAGAGATTTCCGGTAAACCCGCGCATCTCACAGTAAGTTATCAGTTCTCCCAATGTATTAAGAGTCAGGGGCTGTATGCCTGCTGCCCCAAGGATAACGTTATTCAGTATCGTTTCGTTTTTTATATCCGTATAAATGATAAGTTCATCAGTACTCAAAAACATCCTATCACCTTAAGCATTCGTGCTTCCTCTCTAAGTCCCCTGAGCGCATTCTTTACGGAAGGATCGAGAAGGCTTCCGGCAAACTCGATAAAGAATCTGTACTCCCAGTCCCTGTCCTCGATAGGTCTTGATTCTATTCTCGTCATATTCAGATCGTTATATATGAAATGCGAAAGCATATGATATAAGGATCCGCTCGCATGCGGAACTTCAAGACATATGCTGACCCTGGAAGCATCTTTTACAAAGATCTTCTGGTTGCAGACGATTATAAAACGGGTCTGATTTCCTTCCGATCTGTTAACGCCTTCTTCGAATATCTTAAGTCCGTAGATCTTAGCAGCCTGGGCGCTTGCTATCGCAGCCTGTGTGGGATCGTTATCATCCCTTACCTTTTGAGCCGCAAAAGCGTTGTTTTGCATACTTATCTGCTTCCATCCGGGATGCTCTTTTAAATATCGCGCTGATTGCATGAGCGATTGCGGATGGGAGTAGACCGTCTTTATATCATCCAATTTTCCGTCCGGTACACCCATCAGACAGTGCTTGATCTTGATAACCTGTTCGCCCACGATATAACTTTCGAATTCGACCAAAAGATCATATATCTGGGAAACAGATCCCGCAGTGGAGTTCTCGATCGGAAGGACCGCAAAATCTGCACTTCCCTCATCGAGTGCAATAAAAGCATCCCTGAACGTATCCACATGAAAACAGTTGACCTCATCACCGAAATATGTGAGCATCGCCATCTGTGAATAAGCACCTTCCGCACCCTGAAAAACCACTCTGGCATGATCGGTATCGAGTTTATCCACCGCTATAAAAGGAAGTCTTCCGATAGTGCCGCTTTCCGTAAGCTTGCTGTACTGAAGTTTACGGGACATACACATTATCTGTTCAAACAGTTCCTCTATACCCTTGGCATTAAAATCATTATGTGTCATCGCCTTGACTGTGGCGAGTTTGCTTTTTTCGCGCTCGGGGTCCAAAACCCGTCTTCCGTTTGCTATCTTATAATCCGCTACCTTATCGCACACCGCCATACGTTCTTCATAGAGTTTGACTATCTGTGAATCTATGCTGTCGAGTTGTGTGCGAAGTTCCCCAAGATCGGGCGTCTTATCGTTCATTTGTCCATCCTCAAAGATCATATATTTCAATGCTTAACGTAACTATTACATTCTATCACAAATATGGTAAAATTATATAACAAAACAGGCTGTTCACAAACGACTATTACACAAAGGAGAACGCCGCCCATGGCAAAAAAACAAAGCGGAACAAATATAATATTTCTGATAGGCATAGGCAGTGTGATCATACTGTTCATACTTCTTACGATAATATTCAATATACTAAACAAGATTCCCGATAATGATCCCTCCACAGTAGGAAACACGGCTGGGAACTTAAACAACGGAGGATATTTTTGTGAAAGCGGCGATAAAGTTTATTTTTCAAACGCTTACGATCACGGATATCTGTATTCCATGAACAAGGATCAGACAGAACTAAAGAGGCTGTATAACAGCGACTGTTCAAATATATGCGCAGGAGGAGATTACCTGTACTTTTGTATGGAGACTCCAAAAGGCGGGAGCGGTCTCGGATTTGTGATAAAGACTGCCGGGGTTTACCGAGCCACCAAAAACGGGACCAAGGTAACATGTATGACCTCCGATGATTCACTTATAATGAACCTCGTCGGAAGCACCCTTTATTATCAGGCAGGAACAGGTACCGGAGTAGGCCTAAAAAAGGTCGGCATAAGAGGCGATGAAGAAGAAAGCGTGATACAGGATACATTTGTACTTAATCCCGCATGTGCCGTTGACGGAAACATATACTACGGCGGAACGCAAGAAGACCATTATCTGTATGCATTCAATACCGCATCCGAGACAGCCACAGCCGTTTGGGACGGTGATGTATGGAATCCTGTTTATGAAGGCGGTTACTTCTATTACATGGATATTTCCGATGACTATAAGATCTGCAGATACTCTCCGTCGAACCGGACGGTGGAAATACTGACTCACGAAAGAGCAGATAATTTTAATGTCGGTTACGGATATGTATATTACATCGTTTCGGTAGGTGATATGCCGGGACTCTACAGGGTAAGATATGACGGAACCGGCAACGAACAGATTTACAGCGGATATGTAAGCGATGTAAATATCACATCGACATATACTTATTTCAGAGCCTATAATACCGATTATCCGATCTACTGTATACCTACGGCGGGCGGTTCCGCATTTGAATTTACTGCAGCAAGAGATGCTGCGTCAAACAACTGACGCATGCTCTTTTTATATACCGGATGTACCAGGTTCGGTGCGATCTCGCACATGGGTTTTAGTACAAACTCACGGTTTATCATGTCAGCATGGGGTATCGTGAGTTTTTCACTATCCAGGATCATATCATCATAAAGAAGAATATCCAGATCTATGGTACGCGGTCCCCAGTGGATCTTTCTTTCCCTGCCAAGCCGGTTTTCGATGAACTGAAGTCTGTCAAGAAGTATAAAAGGCGATAAATATGTCCTGACCTTTATGACTCCGTTAAGGAAATCATCCTGTTTTACTCCGCCGTATGGCTTGGTCTCGATATAAGAGGATCTGCCGGTCACGGATATTTCAGGCGATTCTTCTATCATTCCGACCGCCTTATCAAGGTATTCACGTCTGTCTCCGATATTGGACCCGAGTGCAATATATGCCGTGTGCCTTCTTAGCTCAACACTCACCGAAACATCTTCTATCTCAAGGCCTATCGGCGCCTCGGGTTTACTTACTGACAACTCGATACCTTCAACTTGCGGGTATTCGTTAAGTACCGCTTCCGCCACAGTATATGCGGATCTTTCTATCAGGTCATATTTATTCTCCGAAAAAACACGGTAAATAAGTTTGGCAGCATCACTGTAACTTACCGTATCATCAAGTTTGTCGCTGTGTCCCGGAACATACAGATCGGTATAAAGGACCGCACTGACATAGAAATTCTGTCCGGTCTCTTTTTCCGAATCATGTACTCCGTGATATGCATAAATATGAAGATTTTTGATCGTGATCTTATCCATCATTCGTATTCCCTGATTGCTTCAAGCATCTTTATCATACGTTTATGTTCTTTTACATCATGCACTCTTACAAAAGATATCCTGTGAGTCACAGCCCATGCGGTGGTAGCAAGGCTTCCTTCAAGCCTTTCGCTTACGGGAAGATCCAGTACCTGTCCTATGACCGATTTTCTGCTTGCTCCGAGAAGTACCGGATATCCAAGTGCCTTTATCTTATCAATTTTGCCCATAACCTCTAAATTATGACCGGTATTCTTTGCAAATCCCACTCCGGGATCCATTATGATATTTTCCGGGCTTATTCCTGCGTCAATGGCGAGTTTTTCACATCTTTTCAGGTCTGATATGACATCTGTCATAAAGTCATCATATTCGGGTTTATCGGGTTTGGTCATGACACGGTTATGCATAAGGCAAATGGGAATATGTGCTCCCGCAACAACATCGGCCATCTGTTCATCGGCGGTAAGTCCCCATATATCATTGATCATGTCGGCTCCGGCTCCGATACCGGCCCAGGCTACACTGTTTTTGGATGTGTCCAGGCTTATCGGTACATCAAATCTCGATCTGATCGCTTCTATCACCGGAAGGACTCGTTCCATCTCCTCCTCGGCGGATACGGGTGTATAGCCGGGTCTTGTGGATTCTCCGCCTATGTCTATCACATCGACTCCGTCAAGAACCATCTGTCCGGCATGCAGAAGTGCTGCTTCCAAATTGCAATAATGACCCCCGTCCGAAAACGAATCGGGAGTCACATTCAATATTCCGAATATATAAGTATGGTTTTCGGTGTCGAATTCCCGACTTCCTATACGCATATCATTTCCTCGAATAAATACTTGCTATTCAGACTTCAAGGAGCCTGAAAAACCTTTCCTCAAGTTCGTGTTCCTTTTCAAAAATACCGCGTTTTGCGACGGTCACGGTCTTAGTCCCGCCCTTTTTGACGCCGCGCATGGACATACACATATGCTCAGCCTTTAATACGACTATGACTCCTTCGCAATCCAGATTCTCATATACGGCATCTGCTATCTGTCCCGTCATCTGCTCCTGTATCTGCGGTCTTCTTGCATATGTTTCCACGGTACGTGCAAGTTTGCTGAGTCCCACCACTCTTTTCTTAGGTATATATCCGACATAAGCCTGTCCGAAAAAGGGCATAAAATGATGCTCGCACATGGAATAAAAAGGAATATCCTTCTCGACTATCATATCGGTGCCTGAAGCTTCAAAAGTTCTGGATAACTGCTTGGCCGGATCCTCATCCATTCCCGCAAAGATCTCGCCGCACATCCTTGCTATACGGTCGGGCGTTCCGATAAGCCCTTCCCTTTCGGGATCTTCCCCTATTCCCTCAAGCATGAGCCTGACGGCCTGTTTTATCTTATCTTCATCGATCATGATATTTTCGTTAATCTCCATTCATTATTTATGTCGTTATCTGTTTCTTTTTAAGATATACGCTTTTACTGTCGACAAGCCTTCGTATCTCACCCAGAAAAGATAATGAACCAAATGCAAGTATCACCGAATCCTTATCTGCTAGAAGATATGCCATTTCAAGGGCTTCCTCCAGGGATCCTGCCACACTTACCATCCTGTTGTATCTGCTTACGGTATCGGCAAGTTCCTGTGCCGGAAGTGCACGAGGGTTATCAGGAGGGGTCACGGTTATTATATGCGCCGCATGCGGTCCCATTATCTCGGCGATCGCAGGATAGTTCTTATCTCCGAGTACACCGAAAATATATATGATCTTGCCTTTTTCCTCCTCGTTATGAAGGAAATAATCAACAGTCTCTGAAAGCCTTCTTGCGGCATTTTCGTTGTGTGCACCGTCCACTATGACCATAGGGTTCTTTGCTATTATTTCAAATCTCCCGGGCCACGCAGCTTTAATGAGTCCGTCTTTTATCTTATTCTCATCTATCTTTATCTTTTCTTTCTTCAGGGCTTCTATCGCGGATATTGCGATCATCGCATTTTCCGTCTGCCAAGTCCCGATCAGGGATATCTTAAGCCCCTTGTATTTTCCGTAATCAAAAGAGGATGCCTTAAGGCCCTGCTTAAGATTCTTAACATTAGCGGGATCTGCTATCGTAAGATCTGCTTTTTCCAGGGAGGCCCTGGCCTTGATCACATTCAGTATCTCCTGAGACTGAGCAATGGTCACGACATGCGTGCCTTTTTTGATGATCCCGGATTTCTCTTTTGCAATAGCTTCCACAGTCTTGCCCAGATATCTTGTGTGATCAAGACTTATACGGGTTATGACACTGACCAGGGGAGCATGAATGATATTCGTAGCATCCTGCGCTCCGCCCATTCCGCATTCCAATACAACGATCTCACATCCGGCTTCCATGAAGATCATAAACGCAAGCGCCGTCTCTATCTCAAACAGGGTCGGTTCTTCACTGCCTTCGAGCACCATAAGATCTGATGCTGCTTTTACCTCTTCAAGATTTCTGCAGTAAGCCGCTTGTGATACGTTTCTTCCGTTTATCTGATAACGCTCTCTGTCCTCGACAACTGCGGGAGACGTGTATCGTCCGACTTTATAGCCGGATTCGTTAAGAATTTCGGATATATAAGCACAGACCGAACCTTTGCCGTTAGTCCCCGCAACATGGATAAAATTAAGGCTGTTTTGGGGATCACCCAGTTTGGCGCATAAATTACGCATACGATCCAGACCCGGCTTGATACCGGATACGGACAGATGCTCTATGTATCTTTGTGCTTCGTTCAAATTCATATTCTTCTGATCAGATACGTGGTTGATGGTTCGGTCTAGTATGGTTTACATAATGTTTATGCCCCTCAGGTTTTGAGGTTTACATAATGTCGGCAGAATCAAAATCTCCGTCTTCGGACATCGCACCGATATTTAACATATTCATCGTGCGGCGCTTGATTCTTGCTCTCTCGGATGCTTCAAGGATAAAATTCTTGATCTCTTTGGAATGCTTGATATGTCTAAGTTCAAGTTTGGGATCGGTAGTATCACCGGTATAGCAGGTGATCGTGCCAAGCCCCGCCATTCTTTCTATCAAAGATGCATGAAGCTGCACATCCTGAACCTTGTACATATAGCAGTCATTTTCATTTTTAGTGAAGAAACCGGTGTCTATCGTAAGCATATCTTCACGTACTGTATATTTGGTAAATGTAAAAGGGAGACCAAAAAGAAGCCATCTCTTGCGCTCCACATACTGTTTGGATTCTACTGCCTCGGCCGTATCCTTGTTCACATCATTTACATTCATTTCGTTACTCATATAAATCCCCTTTCCGTAAAAAGTGTTCACAAGACAGTTTATCACATTCACGGTGTCATTCCCACTCAAAGTTGAGATCGTTTTTATTTCGAAGTGGATCTTGTTTTTGTTCCTAAACATGTTTTCGGGTTAAAGCATGTTTTTGGTTGAACGTATGTTTTTGATTGAAAGCATGTTTTGGTTTTGGTATACTACACGTTAAGGGTTATGGGCAAATAAGATCGGCCCGGATTTTAATAAGATTAAGGAGGGACTACAGGTGACCGTTAAGGATTGTATCAAAACCCGCAGGAGTATACGTAAATTCAAAGCAGATCCCATTGATCATGCGATCATCGAGGATATAATAGCAGATGCAGCATATGCTCCGAGCTGGAAGAATTCACAAACCGTAAGATATATCGTTTGCGAAGGTGCATGCAAGGACCGTATCGCCGATGAAGCAACTACCATTTGGCCCGGAAACGGAGCAATAATCAAACAGGCTCCCGCACTTATATGTGTTATATCCATAGACAAGAGAAGCGGATATGAACGTGACGGTTCCGCCTCTACTCCCAAGGAAGACGGATGGACCATGTATGATGCAGGTGTTGCATCACAGACTCTGTGTTTATCCGCTCATGACCACGGACTTGGTACCGTTATCATGGGATTATATGATGAGAGCACCGTTATCGACATTCTCGGTCTGGAAGAAGGACGTTCCGTATCGGCACTCATCCCGATCGGTTATCCCGACATTGATCCCGATGCTCCCAAGCGTAAAGAAGTATCGGACCTGTTATCATTTAAATCGTAACTTTTAAGGAAGATCATTTTTGATCTTCCTTTTATTTTGTATGGCGGCCCCGGCCGCATTCAATAGTCACTATCATTTACGGAGGGAATAAATGAGACACTTAATGAATCCTCTGGATTTTTCTGCCGCAGAGCTCGATGAGCTCTTCGATCTTGCAAAAAGCATATCGGAAGATCCGGAAAAATACTCACGCGTATGCAAGGGAAAGATACTTGCAACCTGCTTCTATGAGCCCAGCACACGAACACGCTTAAGTTTTGAATCGGCAATGCTAAGACTCGGAGGCGAAGTTCTCGGTTTCTCCGAAGCTTCATCATCCTCGGCCGCAAAAGGAGAAAGTGTATCCGATACAATAAGAGTCATATCCTGCTATGCGGATATCTGTGCGATGAGACATCCCAAAGAAGGTGCTCCGATGGTTGCTGCATCAAGATCAGGTATTCCCGTGATAAATGCAGGTGACGGCGGACATCAGCACCCCACCCAGACACTGACCGACCTCATGACTATCCGAACACTTAGAGGAAGTCTTAACAACTTCACGATCGGTCTTTGCGGAGACCTTAAATTCGGTCGTACCGTGCACTCCCTTATAGAAGCCCTGATGAGATACACCGGAATCCGCTTCATATTCATATCCCCTCCCGAACTCAAGATACCCGATTACATTACCGATGAGTTAAATGCCAAAGGCATCGAATACGAAGAAGTCATCCGTCTTGAAGACAGCATCGGAGATCTGGATATCTTATATATGACACGAGTACAGCGCGAGAGATTCTTTAACGAAGAAGACTATGTAAGACTTAAAGATTTTTATGTACTGACAAACGAAAAACTACAGCTTGCAAAAGAGAATATGATGGTCCTGCATCCTCTTCCGAGAGTCAATGAAATATCCGTTGAAGTGGACGATGACCCCAGAGCAGTATACTTTAAACAGGCTCAGTACGGAGTTTATGTAAGAATGGCACTTATCATGACATTGTTGGGATTGGAGGTACAAAATGCTTAATATAGGTCAGATTGAAGAAGGTTTCGTATTGGATCATATTCAGGCAGGCAAAAGCATGTCGATATATAAGCACCTGGGCCTTGATAAGAACGAGGATACCGTGGCGATAATCAAAAATGCACGCTCAAACAAAATGGGCCGAAAAGACATCTTAAAGGTAGAGTGCGATATAAACACCCTGGATCTCGATGTTTTGGCCTACATCGACCATAACATCACGGTAAATGTCGTTAAAGACGGTGAGATCGTAGACAAAAAAGAACTCGTTCTCCCCAAAGAGATCAAAAACGTCATCAAATGCCACAACCCCCGCTGCATCACATCCATCGAGCAGGGACTTCCGCACATATTCGTTCTCGCCGATGAAAAAAACGAAGTATACCGCTGCAAATACTGTGAAGAAAAATATGCTCCGAAGGATGGATCGGATATATAAAGCCGCATAGAAATATACAGTCACACAGATGTTTGATTGATCCCTCACACACAAAAACAGGCCACCGATATGGTGACCTGTTTGTTTTTTGAATTATCTAAATGAAAGATTCATCATGGTTCCTGTCAGTTCTGAGCTACATCCTTCATTGAGAATGAGATACGGCCCATACGATCCTTGCCAAGGCATACAACCTTTACTGTATCGCCAAGTGTAAGAACATCTTCTACATGATTGATCCTTTCTTTTGCGATCTTGGAAATATGTACCATGCCTTCCTTACCGGGAGCGAACTCGATGAATGCACCGAACTCCTTGATACTTACAACCGTACCGGTAAAGATCTGGCCTTCTTCAAACTCTGTGGTGATGATCTCGATCATCTTCTGAGCCTTGTCCATATTCTCCTGATTGGTACCGCATATCGATACATTTCCGTCATCGGTGATATCGATCTTAACATCACATCTTGCGATGATCTCATTGATCGTCTTTCCGCACTGTCCGACAACTTCACCGATCTTATCGGGATCGATCTGCATAGAGATGATCTTGGGCGCATACTTGTTAACAGTCGGTCTGGGAGCTGCGATAGCGGGCTTCATGCAGTTATCCATGATGAAAAGCCTGGCTTCACGACATCTGCCGATAGCACCCTCAACGATCTGTCTTGTAAGACCGTGGATCTTGATATCCATCTGGATAGCGGTAATACCTTCTGTAGTACCTGTAACCTTAAAGTCCATATCTCCGAAGAAGTCTTCAAGACCCTGGATATCTGTAAGAAGTACAAAATCATCATCGGTATCGCCTGTTACAAGTCCGCAGGAAATTCCCGCAACCATAGCCTTGATCGGAACACCTGCAGCCATGAGTGACATACATGAAGCACATGTAGAAGCCATGGATGTGGATCCGTTTGATTCAAAGGTTTCGGATACGGCACGGATTGCGTAAGGGAATTCCTCTTCACTGGGAAGTACGGGAATAAGTGCTCTTTCAGCAAGTGCACCATGACCTATCTCACGACGTCCGGGACCACGGCTTACCTTGGTCTCACCTACGGAATATGAAGGGAAGTTGTAATGATGGATATATCTCTTCTGAGTAACGTTGGGATCAAGACCGTCAACCTTCTGGGCTTCAGATAAAGGTGCGAGTGTAACAACATCGCATATCTGAGTCTGTCCGCGAGTAAACATTGATGAACCGTGAACTCTGGGAACGATGTCAACTTCAGCGGCAAGAGGCCTTATCTGGTTGATCTCTCTTCCGTCGGGACGCTTATGATCCTTTAAGATCATCTTACGTACGGTCTTCTTTTCATACTGATAAATAGCTTCGCCGAGAATAGCAAGCCATTCTTCGTTATCTGCAAAAGCTTCCTCAAGTCTCTCTGTGATATTGCGGATGTTTTCCTCTCTCACCTGTTTCTCATCCGTAAATACGGCTGTTTCCATCTCAGCGGGAGGAACGATCTCCTTCATCGCATTAAAGAGTTCCTCGGGAATAGCGCAGCTTTCATATTCATGCTTGGGCTTACCGACTTCTGCCACGATACCGTTTATGAACTCTACGATCTTCTTGTTGATCTCGTCTGCCTTGTAGATCGCTTCGATCATCTTTGCTTCGGGAATGATGTTTGCTCCTGCTTCGATCATGATGACTTTCTCAGCTGTGGAAGCAACGGTAAGCTTTAAATCTCCGTTATCCCAGTCAGCCTGAGAAGGGTTAACGATGAGCTCGCCGTTTACCATTCCGATCTGGGTCATTGCTACGGGGCCGTCAAAAGGAATATCCGAAATACATGTAGCAATGGAAGTTCCGAGCATGGCCACAAGTTCGGGGCGGCACTCGGGATCGACAGACATTACCATATTGTTAAGAGTAACATCATTACGATAATCCTTAGGGAAAAGAGGACGCATCGGGCGGTCGATAACGCGGCTGGTAAGGATAGCGTTTTCGGAAGCCTTGCCTTCTCTCTTGTTGAAACCTCCGGGAATCTTTCCTACGGAATAGAACTTCTCCTCATACTCTACAGAGCAAGGGAAGAAATCAATACCGTCACGGGGTTTCTCTGATGCGGTAGCAGTACTTAATACGGTCGTATCTCCGTAATGCATAAAAGCACAGCCGTTAGCCTGCTTACCTACACGACCGATATCGACACTTAATGTACGTCCGGCCAGTTCCAATGAATAAGTTTTATACATTTTTTCTCCTTCTGCCTGGATACAGGCTTGTTTGAAACAATGCATCACACCGGTTCAAAATGAACAGGCATGATACAGTTTAAAAGGCGGCTTGGGAAAGCCGCCTTTATACACGATTACTTTCTGAGTCCGAGTCTCTTGATAAGATCACGATATCTCTCGATATCTTTTTCCTTAAGGTAATCAAGAAGTCCTCTTCTCTTACCGATCATCTTAAGCATACCTCTTCTTGAATGATGATCCTTGGGATTCTCTTTCAAGTGCTCTGTAAGCTCTGCGATCCTTGCTGTAAGGACTGCGATCTGGACTTCGGGTGAACCTGTGTCACCGGGTGTTCTTGCATACTCGTTGATGATTGCTGTTTTCTTTTCTGCTGAAATCATTGTTTTTCTCCTTTATTAGGTGTTTTCCTGCTGCTAAGAAAGGGTCGGAGTCGTCCTCATTCCGAGCAGAGGCAGTTAATCTCGTCCTAAAAACAAGCCTGTAATCATTGTTTGATGACCGCTTATCTTAAGACGGTGAGTGCCGGCAGCCGGGGTCGAACCGGCACGGGTATTACTACCCACGGGATTTTAAGTCCCGGGCGTCTGCCAATTCCGCCATGCCGGCAGGCACAGAACATTACAATTATACATAATAAGTGCTGATTTTGCAAGTATACAGCTAAATTTTTTACGCATTACCGGTCAAATTTATTATGGCAAAAAACAATCCATAACAGCTTGATCAGTACATCATCCTGACGGTATGTCCTTCTCTTAATCTCGTAGGTATCGTGATCTCGCTGCCGTCTCCTGTTTTATTTTCTTTTATAAGACCTATCAAAGTCTCGGCAGCCGTGATACCCATCGAATCCGTATCGTGTTCAACGGTAGTAAGCTGAGGATCCAGATAACTGACCACACTTATACCATCATAGCCACAGTAGGAAATATCACGCGGAACCTCAAGACCTCTGTTATGGATCACATTGATACCGCCGATCGCAGCAAAGTCATCAGGGAAAAAGATACAACTCGGAGGATCCTGCAGATTTAAGAGTTCTTCGGTCCTTCTGCTTACATCCCGTATATCCTTGAATCTTGACTGCCTTATATAATCCGCCGGTATGTTGATACCTAAATCATCACACGACTCTCTGAACGCTTCAAGTCTTATGGTATTGATGATACTGTCTGCGTCTCCGCATATAAACGCTACCTTGCGGTGATTTCTTTCTCCGCAGATATACTTGACCAGATCCTTGATACCGCTGGCATTATCGGATGAAACCGCTATCGCCCCCTCACGAGGACTTCCTATGGTAACTATCGGAAGACCTGATTCAAACAGTTCTTCAACTTCGGGCGTTCCATATTTTGCATAAACTATAAACAGACCGCAAAAGTCAGCATCGTGAACCTGATCCATAAACGAATGTTCTGCAAGGTACTCCGTTGTATCGTTAAAAAATGAGATCACATATCCCGCACGTTCGCAATAAACCTTAAACGGATTCAATATCTTCTGATATGTATCATGCAGCAGACCAAGTCCGAGATTGTCATATATCATCACACCGATTCTGTTCGTACTCATATCATTTCCTCTGATAAGATCAATTGTTTATTGTCCTGATTTATCCGATCAGATACTAACTGAAATTATAAACCGCGACAAAGACCTACAAGTCATGTCGCGGCTTACAGCCGAATATAACGACCCAGAACGGACTTGAACCGTCGACCTCCGCCGTGACAGGGCGGCGCTCTAACCAACTGAGCCACTGGGCCTCGTCGAAGCGCGCTTCGCTGAAGTCGTTCCTCGTAAACTCGGAACTCCCCGCGCTTCGCGGCTTCTCCTCTTCCGACGAAAGCAGGCTTTCGTCGGGTAATTGCTTCGTATTCGAGAAACCTAGCGCGCGGCGACGGCTCCTCTTCCGACGAAAGCAGGCTTTCGTCGGGTAATCACCTAAATGATACCTATTGGGGATAGGTTAGTCAAGTGCTTTTGCGGGGTGATCAGAAGAAATTGGTCCACACCCTGTCTTCTGTTTTAGGCAAACCGATCTGCTCTTTTCCGAGGGATATACTCTTCATCAGAAATACCATGTTTCTTGCAAGCACACGCATGACCTGCCTGCCCTCATCGTCTTTTATCCCTTCCCCGGGATCCCAGCCGTATATATTGTTCCAGTACTGGCTCGTAGCTACGGGCATGTTGGCAAGCGTAAAGAACTTGTTTAAGATATCAAAAGTAGCCGTACATCCGGATCTTCTGGCGGATACGACACTTGCACCGACCTTCATGCTCTTATCAAATGATGTGCTGTAGAACACACGCTGAAGACATGACAAAAGAGTGCCGTTAACGCTTCCGTAATAAACCGGAGATCCTATGACAAGGCCGTCTGCTTCCTTAAACTTTGCGGCTATCTCATTAACTACATCATCAAAAACACACTTTCCGTTCTTTCTGCAGGTTTCACAGGCAATGCAGCCTCTTATATCCTTATTTCCGAGAAGAATATTTTCAAACTCTACACCGTTCTCTTCAAAGACCGATTCCATTTCTTTATATGCCAGAGCAATATTTCCGTTTGGCCTCGGACTTCCGTTTAACATCAAAACCTTTAGTTTTTCTCCCATATTGATCCCCCTTTATCCCTGAACGCTGTTCATACGTGCATAACTTCCGCCAAGAGCCACAAGTTCATCGTGAGTTCCCTGCTCTGTTATCTTTCCGTTTTCTATAACAAGTATCTGATCTGCATTCCTTATGGTTGACAGCCTGTGTGCTATGGCTATTATCGTTCTGGATCCCGCGATGGACGATATCGCATCCTGAATCTGCCGTTCGGTCTCAACATCCACAGATGCCGTTGCTTCATCCAAAATGATCACCGGTGAATGCCTGAGTATCGCCCTGGCTATGGCGACGCGCTGTTTTTGTCCGCCGGAAAGCCGAAGTCCTCTTTCTCCTACAAATGTATCATATCCGTCCGGCATATTCATTATATCTTCATCAATATTGGCAGCCTTAGCGGCATTCCTGATATCCTCCTCATCCGCCTCAGGTACCGCATACCCTATGTTCTCCGCTATGGTACCGTTAAAAAGAAAAGTATCCTGAAGCACAGGCGATATATTCTGCCTGAGGCTCTCCAATGTCACATCGTTTAAATCATGTCCGTCAATTAGAATTCTGCCGGATGTCGGTTCATAAAAACGTGAGATCAGTTGAGTAAGCGTTGTCTTGCCCACGCCTGTAGGTCCGACAAGTGCTAACATTTTGCCGGGAGGGCACTTAAATGAAACGTCATCTAACACTACTCCGCCTTTTTCATAAGAAAAACTCACGTGTTCAAATTCAATTTCCCCGTTTATCCTTCCAAGATCTACAGCATCGGGTTTGTCCGTGATCTCACACGGTGCATCCAGCACAGCCATGACACGTTCCGCACCTGCCATGGATTGCTGCATATTTTCAAGAAGTGTCGCAAGTCCGGTTATCGGTGCATAGAACAAACCAAGATACAGTAAAAAAGCAACTACATCCTCTACTCTAAGCCCTTCCTTCCATGCCAGGTATCCACCAAAAGCAACTACAAGTATCGTTCCGAGAGACGATATGAATTCGACCGAAGGATGGAATACTGCACTTATCTTTAACGCCTTGAGCATGGCTTTGATATGTGCGAAGTTACTCTCATTTACCTGTTCTGTCTCGTATTCCTCGCGGCCAAAAGACTGTATTTCATGGATCCCCGAAAGATTATCCTGCAGTTTTCCGCTTAGTTCACCCATTTTCTTTTGCGAAACCTTAAAGTACGGTCTCACCTTCTTAGCAAATACGACACCTGACAAAAAAATAAGAGGAAGAGGAGCACATGTCACGAGCGCCAGCTTGGGATTAATGGTCAGCAATACTATAAGAACCCCGAGAAAAGTGACTATATTAGTGATGCTCTCCGGGATCATATGTGCATAGAGAAGTTCAAAATCCCTCGTATCATTGACGATACGGCTCATAAGATCACCGGTCTGCTTATCATGAAAATAGCCAAGGTGCATACGTTCCAGCTTATCATAGGTTTTGGTACGAAGATCTCCCACCAGATACCAGGCTGCCTTGTGTGCAAGGTAATTACTCAAAAACCTGAACAGTATACGTGAAAGATATAAAACCACAAGTATCCAGGTAAGCTTCCATATCATTGACATTCCGGCATCGTCCACGCCGTTACTGACTATACCGGTCATTAGTGACAATACCCTCGGAGCCGCAAGGTTTACTGCAGTAAGTGCCAGAGTTGAAAGGATCGCTATTATATATAAAGTTTTGTACCGTATGGCTTCACGACTTAATCGCCATAACATTTTCATGATTCGATCCTCTTTTTCAAACTGACATAATCCTCACATCTTGAACGCCACGCAGCTGCCATAATGAAGGCCGCCTGTGCTTCTGCGGATGTTCCCTCGGAGATAAAATGAGGGCATCCGCTCACTTCTCTTATTAGACCATATGAGTCAACTTTTGTCTGTACGGTTTCATAGGCCTTACCTGCACGGTCAAGATAGTCGGATTTTACTGAATCTATATTTTCATAATTTTCTTTTTTAGCCCACAGATCAAGGAATCCACCAAGTACCATACGGTAGACCGAAGCAGTCATCATCATGGCGGATGCTCCGTCGGTAAAACTCTCCGGGTCATCAAGGATATCCCTAAATCTGCCGTCAGGAAGCTGATACTTAAAAAGTGAATCAAGAAGCCCCTTTACAAAACCCGTAAGTTCATTTCGTATGTCAGATCTGTTCTGCCTGTCTGCCTCTTCTATTACTCTGGCAAGTCCCATAAGAGCCCATCCGTTGCCTGTTGCCCAATGAACCTTGCGCACAAATCTCTGATTTTCAACATCAACTATATGATAGAACAATCCGGCATCTTTATCATATAAATGTGTTATATATCCCCGTATCTGGGTAACAGCCTCATCTAAATATCCCATAACAGCCAAAAAAGGCGGAACCATGTAGATTCCGTCGATCCAAAGCTGATATGGTGAAAAACCTTCTTTAAAAGATACGTTGTTATGACATATGATCCCATCTCCGGTCCTCGGTGCTTTATTTAGCAGAAAATCAAGCATCCTATCTGCTCCGGATTTAAAGGACTCATCTCCTGTCATCTGATAGGCCCTAAGACATACCTCGCCGTTTGCGGCAGGATCCGATACGGCCACTTCCCCGCCTATCATAGCTAGCCTTCCGTCATCACTCATGCGCTTTACGGAATCATAGGCCATAGGTATCCACAGTTCATCATATCCCGCTTCATAAAGTGCCTGGGCGCATGCACCCTGTTCCCATGGATAGCGTTGCATCGATAGCATACATTTGATGACCGATTCACATATTCTTTTGTCTATACTCATACAAAATCACCTATCTGTTCTGCAGTTTCTGCCAGATATGTTGCGCCGGCTTTGCGCAGTTCATCGGCAGTCCCATAGCCATATACTGCTCCTATCGAATCCACTCCGACCTCACAAGCTCCCTCTATATCATAATGCCTGTCACCCACCATTATGGTCTTTACGGGGTCTGCTCCTGTTTTATCTATGGCGCACCTTATAAGGTCTGCCTTACTCGGATTCTTCATTTCGGCCCCGGGCCCTACTATATGATCAAAGAATCTGTCCAGCCCGGTATATTCGATAACCCTTTCGGCAAGATACTGCGGTTTAGCCGTAACTACAACAAGCTTGCAGCCATCCGCCTTAAGCCTGGACAAAACGTCCTCAACGCCCCCAAACACAGGCGCATCCTTGTACGCATCCGCTTCATAGTATTCCCTGTAATATTTTATAGCCTCATCAGCCCTCGGACCGGTTATCCCATAAAACTTTTCAAAAGAATAATAAAGAGGAGGTCCAATGAATTTAAGCAACTTTGCTCTGTCTTCCTCGATTATACCAAACTTTGATAAAGCATACTTTGCGGAAGCTATTATCCCGAATTCGGACTGAGTAAGCGTTCCGTCAAGGTCAAAGAAAATGTACCGGTATTTCATCATTATTTCCAATCCTTTATATTAAAGCTTTCATCAGTACGTTCCTCTTCCGGGGTTATACCTTTTACAAACTCTGTAACATATGTATCTCCGGAGGTGCGGTCTATATAATAACGGACTTCCGCGGCCGTGTATGAACGATACAAAACAACGATCTGTTCATCATCCGATGATTCGATCTCCCAATAAACAGTTTGATCCCCTGAATCGATCATTTCCTTCAAATCCGGGTTCATCGAACAGCAGTAGTTTTCTATCGCACTTAAGGCCAATTCATCTGTGATACTATCACTATCCGCTGTAATCCCTGTACCGGTATTACTATCCGCTGTTTCTTCCGTTGCCGCATCATCTTCTATCGGTTCGACAGTGATCGTGACCGGTTCATCTGCACCGTCTTTTGCGGAAGAACATCCGGTCATCAGCAGCATCAGTACGAGTATAAGGCATATTACTTTGTTTTTTTTCATGATATTAAGGTCTCCTTTTCTATTTATTTTTAAGAGATTCAAATTCCATATTGATCATTTTTCATTCAGGTCTTGATCGATCGTAAAGCTTTCTGTTTTAAGATCACAACTTTTTATTTCCTGATAAATAACTATGTTATATTTTTTTTCATAATGCTTTCCTCAAAATCATATTCATTTATTTTGCTTTAGATTGCAGCCATGTTATATGGACGAATATCGGATATTTCGTTTTCAAGCTCAGTCTTTAGCTGTCTGATATCAATATCATTCTGTATGTCCAAAAAAAATTTTTCGGATGTACCAAAGAATCTGGCTAATCTAAGAGAAGTATCAGCCGTCACTTTTCTCCGACCATGCAATATATCCTGAATCCTCGAAGTCGGTACATGTATTTCCTGAGCAAGCCTGTATGCAGAAATATTATTGGGTTTCATAAACTCTTCGAGCAGAATCTCACCCATTGTAGGTGTCTTAATCATCTTATCCATAAACGTCTCCTGTTTCAGTGATAATCAACTATCTCTACATTGAAAAAACGGATTCCATCAGCGCAAAAACATATTCTATATTGATCATTAATCTTAATACTGTACTGTCCTTCTCTATCACCATGAAGCTGTTCCAAATGATTTCCTGGAGGAATTCGCAAATCCTCTATACTCTGAGCATTATCGATCATTATAAGCTTCCTAAGCATAATATGTTGAATATCTTGTGGTAACTTCCGTGAAAAAATCTGATTATAATTTTTCTCAGTTTCTTTATCTTTAAAACTAATAATCATATTATGACTATACACGGATATCGTGTATACGTCAAGCGTGTATATAATTTAACATCCTTTATATTTCGCAAAAAACTTAAAATGAGATAAACAAAAACCTCTATACTCATAAGAATATAGAGGTTTATCGGGCTTAAAAAGCCTAGTGGACCTTCGGGGACTCGAACCCAGGACCGACCGGTTATGAGCCGGTTGCTCTAACCAACTGAGCTAAAGGTCCATATAACTCCCCGAGCTGGGCTCGAACCAGCAACCCTTCGGTTAACAGCCGAATGCTCTACCATTGAGCTATCGAGGAAT
>JAILNS010000044.1 GCA_024691305.1 Lachnospiraceae bacterium
GCTTACCGTCTGTCATCTGGACTTTGTGTACGGGTTTCTTTTCTTTTGCCATAATAAAAGGCCTCCTAAATATTTATTTTATCTTAGGAGACCTCGTTCATACAGTGTTATTCCGTTTTTACAGAGATTTTTTCACAGACTCACACTGGCCTTAAGAACTAATCAACTCACTTAATAAATAACGGAATCAAACATCACATCGACTTTATCAGCGAATATGGTCAGGTCACCCATTTCTACGCGTGCCCTGGCCATTATTTTTTCCTGTTCTGAAGCTTTTTCATCGTAGCCCTTGGCAATATATACTTTATATTTTGACAGAGCTTCCACGTAATCGGCCAGGGCATTGTATCTTGCGGTGGATTCATCTCCGTTGAATATATTGATGTATTTTCCCTGGATTAAACCCGCATAATTATTATTACTTACTTCAAATGACATCATTGAAGGCTCCTGCATAAAGGTTGAGGCGCGTTTATTATGGCTTATTACGAATGAAAGCCTTAATCCGGTTACAAGTATTACAAATACCATAGCTACGATCACAAGATCCAGTAAAATTATAACGGGATCGGATTTTTTCTTCTCTTTATTCATTGTACTCACCCTCCGGATAAATCTCTGCACAGTTTTTATATAACATGGCGCTTATTTCTTTTTCTTCCATGGTCCACATGGCATCAGCCTGTTCATCTGTAAGGTTAAAGTAGACCGCCACCATATCCTGCAGATCTTTCTTGGCATCGATCAAAAACTGTCCGTGTTCTCCGATATGCATATATGAATCCGGAGTGTCACTCCAGAATTCTCCCTCTACATAGTCCGTCCAATTGGAAATATATATGGCTATATCATCACAATAGTCTTTGTTCGTTTTTTCTCCGTACATGCCATAACCGCAGACAATACTTATGATATCCGAATAGATCGTCTCATAGTTAATTGCTGCGGTGAAGACCCTGGAATACTCATTAAATTCATCATTGCTTCTTAATCTGTAATTAAGAGAATAATTATCAAGGGCAATATATTCCCTGTTTTTCTCAAGTTCCTTAAGGGTGGCTTGGATCTTGTCAATATTTTCATCGACCTCTTTTTCTGTTTTTTGGGAATTGATCATCTCACGATGTTCGATATCGGAGTAGTTCATGATAAGGAAGTTCATGAATAAGACCACCGCAACCATAACGGCGATGACAACACCCCTGGACCTCCTTGAGTTTTTCTTTATGTCTTTGGGAACGATTTCATTACGGGTCAGGTCATATTCTTCTTCGTATTTTTTTCTGATTCTTATGTATCCGGATGTGTGGGGGTTCTCTCTGCCGCAATAGGGACAGAATTCGTCCTCCGGTTTTAAGTTATTACCGCAATACTTACACTTCATACATTTCCCCTTTTCAGCGATAATTCTTATAATTGTCCTTGACTATACCGTATACCCTGGACCTGTTGACATAGGGTGGGTCCGTCACTTTTTCCCTGAAACTCTCCATATCTTCTTCGGTGAACATAAGCCTGTCGGTGATTATGGGAAGTATCTCATTATCTCTGATATCATCAAAGATCACCGCTCCGTCTTCACCGTAAGCCCTGTAATAAAAATAGAAGCAGTAGTAGGTTATTTCCTCCGCCTCTTTTTTACTGATTTTGTCTTTGTTAAGATTAGGCAGACACTGCTGAAGTTTCATATAGCAACTTGAGGCATGACCGGTTTCATAATGTTTATCGCCCCACAGAGATACTCTGTCTATGGAGTAGGCCTTATCAAAGATTTCAGCCATTTTTCCAATATTTTTCTCTTCATATGCTTTCGCAAGTTCTTCTCCCGCAGCAACCTTATAGGCAGTGGCATATGCTTCTTCCTCGGCAGACAGATGGATCCTGGGTTCATCCCCTAATTCTTTGATAAGTATAACTGCAATTATTGCAGCAAAAATGACCGTAATTAAGACAGTAAGCAGAATAACTTTTGTTCCCTTACCAAGGCCTTTCTTAAAAGCCTTTGCAGGCTCCTTCTTCACGTCGGCGATGTCGTATTTTATATCTTCAATCTCGTCTTTTAACTTATTGATGGCGCTTTCTCTTGTGATATATCCGCAGTAGGGGCATACCTCATTGGTATCTTCTATCTCGGCCCCACAGTTTTGGCATATTTTCATACTTCCATCCTTTGTTGTTTTCCCTGTGTTTATATCTTAAAGATTGATCATTTTTGATTATATCATACCTGTTCATATATACCTTTGTTCTTATCTGTGGTGCCGACAAGATCGATGACGTATACAATTGCCGAATCCCATGTGAGATAATAAAATAAATTTGATAGAATATATTTCGCTTGGAACTTAAATAAACACGAATGATCGTGACGGGTTGATCATGAAGAGAAGCAAAAAAAGAAGAATCAGAAGATCATCGATCGGATATATCATTATAATAGCGGTGTTGCTGATGGCAGTAGCGCTGCTTGTCTATGAGCGTTTTTATCCCGTAAAAAAACTGCCTGTCGGGACATGGATCAGGGAAGAGGATATGACCGGACAGACCTCCGATGAGATAGCTAAATGGCTTGCAAGTGCTAAGCAGGGATCAACGGTCATGTCCGAAACCACATATGACAAAGTGTCCGTAGATATAGTACTTCGGATAGCAGAAGACGGTACATATGAGCAGTATGTCGATGAACAGTCTTATACGGATGCGGGTAAGGTCGCATATAACAATCTGGCTAAAGCTTTTGGGAAACTTGCCGGTACAAGCTTTGAGGCGGTAGGTATGTCTGATGAGTCGGAGTTTTCCGCTGAAGAACTGGAAGCACTCATGATAGAAGCGGTGGGTATGAGTGTTGAAGAATATCTGAGGAAGGCAGTCGCGGATCTGATGCCGGCTTATGAGGAGTATTCACAGGAGTTTAAATCCACCGGAAGCTGTGCGGTGGAAGGCGATCTGTTGTGTTTTGACAACGGTAAAAGCCGGACTCTTCTTTATGATAAGAACAGGCTGGTGCTTGATGATGCAGTGTATATAAAGGTGGAAGATGTCAGGTAGAGTACTTCATAAAATCATATATCCGATGGCGATCATATTCGTACTTCTCATATGTATCATTCCCGCTATACGTTCCGATGCCATAACTCATAAGGTTCTTGAGAACATAGAACTTGTGAGAGAAGACGGCGAAGTATTTATGATCAAGGCCATTCATCATTCCTACGGAAATAACAGATATGTATCCTTGCGGGATATGGCATGTGCTCTCGCCGGTACGGATAAGAGCATAGGTGTAAGTATGGATTCTGATCGTACTCTCATCGTGACAGGAGGCAATTACGAACCGGTCGGAGGAGAAGGCATAGAGTTTGAGTACAAGGAATACAAAACGGACGGGATAACGGTCAATCCCATAAGCATAGATGAACGTGACTGCATGTATTTTTCTTTTGCGGGAACCAACAGCGAGGGGAACCGCGACTTGTACATCAGCATAACCGATCTTGCCATGGCACTTAACCTGGATCTGCATATAGATGCCGCTGCCGGACAGCTTAAACTCGGCAGCGGAGATTTCCATATCGATTTTGATGAGTATGTAGAGCAGGGGCTGTATGACGAAGTTTACAGTGCATTGGTCGGAGATGCTGTTACGGGAGTGATATACACCTCGTTTAATGAAGAGGTGTCCGTGTGTGCCGCAAGTACGACCAAGCTCATGACATATCTGTGTGTTATGGATGCGGTAAGTGCCGGCGAGATCACTCTCGAAGATGATGTTGTGATATCTGCCGATGTCCAGGCTCTATCAAAGACGTCCGACGGCGTGATAAGAATGACCGAAGGCCAGAGAGTAAAACTTAAGGATCTGTTATATGCAATTTTGCTTCCTTCAAGTAACGAGGCTGCTCTTGCACTGGCCGAGCATATAGACGGTACCGAAGAAACGTTTGTTAAGAGAATGAATGATAAGGCCGGAGAATTATATCTGAGTGAGAATACTTATTTCTACAATTGTCATGGTCTGCCTGAATATTCCGATACCGTAGCGGCTTCCAAGATACAAAATCATATTACTGCGTCAGATATGTTTGTTCTGGCGTCGCATATCCTGAATAAGTATCCGGAGATCAGGGATATTACTTCGGTAACCGAATACAGACTGGAAGTTTTTGATACCGACATCAAAAATACAAATCCGCTTTTGTATAATCTTCCCGGTACCATAGGATTAAAGACCGGAACGACCAAGGCATCCGGATCAAGCCTCGTGGCTGCATATGACCTGAAAGACGAAAGCGGTACCAAAACGATAGTGGCAATAGAATACGGTGCTGAGGATGCCGCTACCAGAAATACGGTCACCGAGATCCTTATGCGTTACGGGATTCAATCAGGCCGGATGAGTTCATTTACCGTGAATGAGGAATCGTTTCCATATACGGCTGATGCGATAATAAAAAGACTAATACAAATTAAAAGCCGTCAGAGATGAGTTAATAAAGGAATTATGATATAGTAATTATGTATGACCAAAAGGCGGTGCGTATATGAATACTGAAAAAGTGATCAGGGCAATGCAGGCAAAAGGATATACAGTGACGGACGAAAGCGGAGTTTTAATGTTTTCGGGTGTGTTTGAGTGTATAGATACCTCCATTGCAGATATAAAAAAGAATCTGGATGCTCTGGGATTTAAAGGAAGCTGGGGCACAAAGGGGCTTCCCAAAGGAGTAAAAAGACGTGATGTGACATCCGATGTTTCCAAAACGGTTGCTCCCATAAGTAACGGTGATGAGGAAGATGACGGAGATTTGGACGAAGCTGCCGGTGATGATCTCGGTGATGGTGGTATGACCGGAGATGATATGTCCGGTGATTTCACTCAACTTTCGTTTGATTTTTAGTAGAGCGGTAGTCATAGTCTGTTGATACATGAAGAAAGATTACAGCAAGTATAGAAGTAATTTCATAATGCAGGCGGGTATACTTGCCGTGGCGGGCATCATAGTAAGGATCATTGGTCTTTTGTACAGAGCTCCGCTTACTGCAGTCATAGGTGATGAGGGCAATGGATATTATTCTTTTGCCTATAATATCTATACCAATATCCTTCTGATAAGTTCATACAGTATTCCATCGGCCATTTCCAAGATAATGTCTCAGAAACTGGCCTTAAAAGAGTATAAAAACACACAGCGTATATTTAAGTGTGCACTTATATATGTGACGGTGGTCGGCGGTATAGCTGCCGCATTTGCGTATTTTGCAGCAGGGATACTGGTCGTGGATAATGCAGTCCCGGTTCTTAGGATATTTGCCCCAACCATATTTCTTTCGGGCTTTTTGGGAGTGCTTCGAGGCTTTTTCCAGGCACATCGTTCCATGGTCCCGACATCCATATCCCAGATAATAGAACAGATAATCAATGCGTGTGTAAGTATAGGTGCGGCATTTTTGTTTATCCGAATGGCCGGAGGTATAGATGTATCGGAAACATCCAAGGCTGTAAGGGGTGCATCGGGATCCGCGCTCGGTACGGGCAGCGGTGTTTTGGCAGCTCTTATATTTGTCGGATGCGTATATCTGTATAACCGCAAAACCATCAAGGCAAGATGCGACGCCGATACGGAATCCGAGATCGAACCGTACAGCGGTATTTTCAAGGATATCCTGCTCATAGTCACACCGTTTATTTTGAGTACATTTATCTATAATTGCTCCACTGCGGTCAATCAGACGATATTTGCGAAGATCATGTTAGGCAATAATATCCCTCAGGCACGTATCTCCATGCAATACGGTATTTATTCCGGTAAGGCGGTGGTTTTAAGAAACGTACCTGTGGCCATAGCATCTGCGATGTCATCGGCCATAATCCCCACTGTTGCCAGTTCATGGGTCTTAAAAGACAAGAAATCCGCAAGGAGTAAGACGGCACGCGCAGTAAAGGTCACAATGCTTGTAGCAATTCCGTGCGTTTCCGTATTTCTGTTTCTGGCAAGACCGGTAGTGACGATCCTGTTCCCCCAGAGATCCTCACTTGTCATGGCAAGCAGGCTGCTCATGGCTTTGGCTATAACTGTAGTTTTCTACTGTATATCTACCATCACTAACGGCGTGCTTCAGAGTATAGGTCAGGTTCATAAGCCGGTGACCCATGCAGCGATCGCTTTGATCGCACAGTCGGTTGTACTTTGGGGATTACTTACATTTACCGGTATGGGAATATTTTCAATAGTCATTGCGGATATAGTCTTTTCCCTGCTCGTGTGTATTTTGAACGGCAGAACGCTAAGAAAAGTCATGCATTATCATCAAAACAGCGTGGATACTTTTCTTTTGCCAGGAATATGTGCACTGTTCATGGGTATCATAGCAAGACTTGTATATGATCTCGTATATCATTTTTCTCATATCAATATCGTGAGTTTTATAGTAGCAGCATTGATCGGTGCGGTATTCTATGTGATAACGGTTATACAGTCTAGAGCACTTGATGATGATGAGATCAGTTTGATCAAAGGCGGATCGGAAATTTTTGAGTTCATGAAAAGACATCATCTTATTTCAGACAATCCGAAGTTCAGGATAATAACGAGGATAGATCAGGCCAGATCAAACAGACAGACGAACAGAAGAAGATCGGCTAAATATGATCATAAAGACAGGGATTATTTGGATGATGATCCGGACGACTTCGATGACGCGGATGAATAGGATATATATCAAGAAGGATAAAGATGGCATTTGACGGTATTACGGTTGCGGCACTTTGCTGCGAACTTAATAATGTTCTAAAAGACGGACGTGTAAATAAGATAGCCCAGCCTGAACAGGATGAGCTTCTTTTTACCGTTAAGACATTAAGCGGACAGGTCAGGGTCCTGATGAGTGCATCCGCTACATTACCTCTTATATACCTTACGGATGCAAACAAGCCCTCCCCGACTACGGCTCCCGCTTTTTGCATGCTTCTTCGTAAGCATCTGACGGGAGCAAGGATATTAAGCGTTACCCAGCCCGGCCTTGAGAGAGTGCTTCACATAGATATGGAGCACAGGGATGAGATGGGGGATCTGTGTACCAAACGTATCATCATAGAGATAATGGGTAAGCACAGCAATATCATCTTCACCGATTCTGAAGGAGTTATCCTTGACAGTATCAAACACATATCAGCTGCGGTAAGCTCTGTAAGGGAAGTACTTCCCGGAAGAGATTATTTTTTGCCGGAGACTACAAACAAGGATGATCCGCTGACGATAACCGGAGACAGATTTGCAGAAATTATCAGATCAAAAGCAATGCCCGTGTTCAAAGCATTATATATGTCACTTACCGGAATCAGTCCGATGTATGCACAGGAGATATGTTATGAAGCAGGAGTTGATTCGGACATTCCCGGAAACTCCCTGGAAGACGAACAGATAAAAGGTTTACATAACTGCATAACCGGGATAGCTGAACATATCCGTGCAGGAGAGTTTTCTCCCGAGATCGTATATGAGAATGGAATGCCTGCAGAGTTTTGTGCGCTGCATCTAAAGTCATACGAAGGCTGTGAAACCAGGAGTTATGAGTCCATCAGCAGACTGCTTACGGACTATTATGCCGAGAAAAATGCATATGTTAATATCAGACAGCGTTCATCCGAACTGAGGCATATAGTAAATACGGCACTTGAGCGAAATGTTAAGAAATATGACCTGCAGTGCAAGCAGATGAAGGATACGGAAAAAAGGGACAAATACAAAGTCTGGGGCGAACTGCTAAATGCATATGGATATAGTGCAAAGCCCGGAGATAAGTCGATCACGATCAATAATTATTATACGGGAGAGGATGAGACGATCCCTCTCGATGAGACTCTTACCCCTGCGCAGAATGCACAGAAGTATTACGACAGATACAATAAGTTAAAAAGAACATATGAAGCCCTATCAACTCTAACAGTGGAAGTATCGATGGAGATAGAGCATCTGGAGAGTGTTTTGAATTCGCTTGATATAGCCAAAAACGAGGATGATCTTATTCAGATCAGGGAAGAGCTGATAGAAAGCGGGCTTATTAAACGTAAGATGTCCTCAAAAAAAGTAAAGATAGTCAGCAAACCGTTCCATTATGTAACAGAGGACGGCTTCCATATTTATGTCGGTAAAAACAATCTTCAAAACGATGAACTCACATTTAAGTTTGCCAACGGTTCCGACTGGTGGTTTCATTCAAAGAAGATCCCCGGTTCACACGTGATATTAAAAAGAGAAGGAAGAGAAGTCCCCGATCATGTCTTTGAACTTGCGGCAGCTGCTGCGGCTTACTACAGCAAAGGAGCAGATCAGGATAAGGTGGAGATAGATTATGTTGAGAGAAGGGAAGTTAAGAAACCTTCGGGTGCCAAGCCCGGTTTTGTGGTCTATTATACCAACTACTCAATGGCGATCGCACCTGATATAAGTAAACTGACACTTGTTCAATAAGACAGATTACAGAAAAAAACAGCGGATGCTTTAAGCATCCGCTATAAGATTTCTTGCCCATATTCCTTTTTTGACCATAATGCCTCCGATGAAACATTTGATGATCTCAAGGCTTTGGATGATGATCAGCATTCTTGTCACATCAAGATCGGTGTATCTGCTTAAGAAAAATGCTAACGGTACGGATATAACCCATACAAAGCACGAATCAAACACCATGGTGATACCGGTTCTTCCGCCGGCTCTTATTATGAAGTAAGTTGCATGTGCATATGCATTTACGGGCATCAGTACACCGGCGATAATTATAAACTGTGTAGCCATATGCCTGATCTCGTCCGATGTGTTATACAGCTGCGGGAAGAACGGGCTTAATCCAATCATAAAAAGACCGAAGATAAGTCCGCAGAATACGGTAAAAGCGGTAAGCTTTCTTGCATGGTCTTTGGCCTTATCCATATCTCCCGTTCCGAGTATCTGTCCGACCAGAATTCCCACTGCATCTCCCATGGTCAGGAATGCGACACCCATAAGGTTAAAAAGCGTATTCTGTATATTTATGGCTGCGACAGCACTCAGTGACCGGTATGAATAACACTGATTAAGGATTGTCATTCCCCCGGACCATAAACCTTCATTTATCATAAGCGGCAGGGCTTTGATAACAAACTTATGTACAAGCTGTCCCGGTATGTACATAGACTTTAATGCTCCTGTTATGAAAGGATGCGCCTGCGCGTGTGTGCCGGTATATGTCATAAGAATGACCAGCTCAATAAATCTTGAAATGATCGTTGCATATGCGGCACCTGCGGCACCGAGTGCGGGAAATCCCAGATGACCGTATATAAGTATGTAGTTACCGATCAGATTAATAAATACTGCCGCAAAGGAAGCATACATCGGGACCTTGGTTTCACCGGTCTCGCGAAGTGTACTTGCATAACTTTGTGTCCAAGCATTGGGTATAAGACCTATGAGCATTATGTTCATATAAGTGCGGCCGATGGACAGGGTCTCAGCAGCATCGGAAGCAGTCCCTTCGCCTTCCAGGAAAAGGGATATGAGAGTATCGCCGAAGATATAAAGTATCAGGACCGATGCGATGGTGATCAGAGTATTTGCCAGGATCTTCATTCTGAAGGTATAACGAATACCGTCGGTATCACCTACGCCGTGATACTGTGCGGTAAATATTCCTATGCCGGCCGCAGCACCAAAGACCAGCAGATAGTATATGAATATCAGCTGGTTTGCAATCGCAACGCCGGACAGGGCATTGGTCCCGACACGTCCTATCATGAGATTATCTAGCAGTCCCACAAAGTTTGATATGGCGTTTTGTATCATTATGGGTACTGCGATCGCAAGTACCGTTTTATAGAAGGCTTTATCGCCTATATATTTATTTTTCAGCATAGTGAATACTACTTTATCACAACGTTTGCGCAAGTCAAGTGTGTCTGCTATAATTAAAATGCTTTTTTGCCGGTATGGTTTTTTGACCGGAGATAAATGGGGACAAAAACATAAAGGGGATAATTTAATATGGTACGCAGCATGACCGGTTTCGGCCGGTATGAGCTTAATGCGGATGACAAAAAAGTTACCGTTGAGCTTAAGTCGGTTAATCACAGATATCTTGATATCAATGTGAAGATGCCAAAGAAACTCGGGCAGTTTGAATCAGCCATAAGAGCTGAACTTAAGAATTACATCGAACGTGGCAAGGTGGATGTATATATCACATGGGAAGACAATTCCGCTTCCGAAGAACTTGTTGAATATAACCATGATATAGCCGCAGAATATCTTAAGTATATGCGTAAGATGGCAGAGGAGTTTGGAATCGATGATGATGTAAGGGTTTCAACTCTTTCAAGATGTCCGGATGTCCTGACGATGAAGGAAGCGGATCAGGACGAAGAGGAAGTATGGAACATACTTAAGCAGGCTGTTGACAAAGCCAGCGAGATCTTTGTAGAGACACGCACCGTTGAGGGCGAGAATCTTCGGAAGGATCTTGGGGACAAGCTTGATTCGATGCTTAAGAATGTTGATTTTATAACCGAGAGAAGTCCTGAGATCATAGCAGAGTTTAAGAAATCTCTTGAAGAAAAGGTAAAAGACCTGCTAGGGGATGCTTCGGTAAACGAGTCAAGGCTTCTTATGGAAGTTACACTATATGCCGACAAGATATGTGTGGATGAAGAACTTGTAAGACTTCGCAGTCATATAGAAGCAACCAAGACGACACTTGACAAGGGTGGTGCGGTCGGACGTAAACTTGATTTTATAGCTCAGGAGATGAACCGCGAAGCGAATACTATTCTTTCAAAGACAAATGACCTGGCTGTTTCCGACAGAGCGATAGAATTAAAGACCGATATTGAGAAGGTTCGTGAACAGATCCAGAATTTAGAGTGATACTGCGAGGTAGATATGGCTGAAAAAGGTGTATTGATCGTTGTTTCAGGTTTCTCGGGCGCCGGTAAGGGAACCATAGTCAAAAAGATAATCGAAGAAAACGAGAATTATGCTCTTTCCGTTTCGATGACTACACGCAAACCCAGAGAAGGCGAAGAGGAAGGCAGATCATATTTTTTTGTGACCAAGGAAAGATTTGAAGAAGCAATAAGCAACGGTGAACTGGTCGAATATGCCAACTACGTCGGTAACTACTATGGTACTCCGAGAAAGTATGTCGATGAGATGATATCACAGGGCAAAGATGTGATACTTGAGATCGAGATGCAGGGTGCCATGCAGGTAAAGACGAGATTTCCCGAGGCGGTTCTCATATTTGTCACACCTCCGGATGCCGAGGAACTTAAGCGAAGGCTTATGTCCAGAGGTACGGAAAGTGAGGAGATGGTCAACAAGAGAATGCGCAGGGCATATGAAGAATCCGCTTTTGTGGACCGGTATGATTATCTGCTCGTAAACGATGATCTGGACAAATGCGTCGAGGATCTTCACAAGCTGATCGATGCTTCGCATCATGCACCTAACTGCAGTGCGGGGCTTTTAGAGAAGATAAATGAACAATTAAAAGTTTACGCTTAGGCGTAAGTGAGGAGGCAAGAAAATGTTACATCCGTCATATTCAGACCTGATGAAGGTGGTAAACAGCGATGTTGAACCCGGAGAGGAACCGGTAGTAAGCAGCAGGTATTCAATCGTAATGGCTACATCAAAGAGGGCAAGACAGATCAACAACGGTGATGAACCTTTTGTTGAGAGCGAAGGCAAAAAAGCATTGTCCGTAGCTATCGAAGAATTAAATGAAGGTAAGATAAAGATCTTAAACGACGAGGAATGAAGACAGGGACCTGAAGTGCATCTGCATTTCGGTCCTGTTTATTATGGGATATGTTTGAACATACCGTATTTTTTATATCTTTGGGATGCGATAAGAACCTCGTAGATTCCGAGGTGATGCTCGGTATCCTTCAAAAAAACGGATACGGTTTTACCGATGATATAAATGAAGCCGATTCCGTCATAATCAATACATGCTGTTTTATAGGTGATGCCAAGGAAGAAAGCATAAATACGATACTTGAAGTTGCCCGTATGAAAGAAGAAGGCAATATCAAAACGATCATTGTCACAGGGTGCTTAAGTGAAAGGTACCGCACGCAGATCACCGAAGAGATCCCCGAAGTGGATGCATTGCTTGGCACTGCTTCCATACAGCACATCGCGAAGTGCCTTGACGGTATATATTCGGGAAATGCACAAAACACATATGAGCCCACAAATGAGCCTCTTATATGTATTGATGAGAGAGTTCATTCGTCGGGACTTCATTATGCTTACTTAAAGATCGCCGAAGGCTGCGACAAGCACTGTACCTATTGTATAATCCCGTCGCTCAGAGGAACATACAGATCGTATCCTATAGAGTATCTGGTGAATGAAGCAAAGAAACTTGCTGCAGCAGGCGTATCGGAGCTTCTTTTAGTCGCACAGGAAACAACACTTTACGGAACAGATCTGTATGGTACAAAGTCCCTTCACAGATTGCTTGGGGCCATATCCGAAATAGAAGGTATACACTGGATAAGGTTATTGTATTGTTATCCCGAAGAGATATATGATGAGCTTATAGATGAGATGGCTTCCAATCCCAAGGTATGTCACTATCTGGATATGCCCATCCAGCATGCATCCGATAAGGTGCTTAAGCGCATGGGCAGAAGGACCGCACAGGAAGAACTGAAAAGCATCATTGCAAACCTGAGGAAGCGTATTCCCGATATAGCTCTAAGGACTACGCTGATAAGCGGCTTTCCCGGTGAAACCGAGGAGGACTACGAGGAACTGTACAGATTCGTAAATGAGATCGAGTTTGACAGACTGGGTGTTTTTGCCTATTCATGTGAGGAAGATACGCCCGCAGCCGGGTATCCCGATCAAATAGATGAAGACGTCAAAACTTCAAGACGGGACGAACTCATGGAACTTCAACAGGCTGTATGCTTTGATACAGCACAGGATCACATCGGAGAGCTGCTTGAAGTTGTGATAGAGGGGAGTATCCCTGAAGAAGAAATATATATAGGACGCACATATCGCGACGCACCGGATGTGGACGGTTATGTATTCATGAATATAGACCGTGTAAGAATGAGCGGAGACTATGTATGGGTGCGTATAACGGATGTCCGGGAATATGATCTGATAGGAGAGATAGAAGATGAACCTGCCTAATAAACTGACCATGCTGAGAGTAATAATGATCCCTTTTTTTATTGTCTTTTTGCTGGTCGATATCACACCGTACGATAAGTGGATAGCACTTGCGATATTTATAATAGCCAGTCTTACCGACCTTGCAGACGGTAAGATCGCCAGGAAGTATAACCTTATAACCAATTTCGGTAAGTTTATGGATCCGCTGGCTGACAAGCTGCTTGTATGTTCTGCGATGATCGCACTTATAGAGCTTGGACGCATACCTGCATGGATAGTTATAGTCATAATCGCAAGAGAGTTCATAATAAGCGGTTTCAGACTTGTGGCTTCCGATAACGGAGTGGTTATTGCTGCAAGTTACTGGGGCAAATTTAAGACCACTTTCCAGATGATCATGGTCATACTCATGATCGCGGATATTCCCGCACTTTCGATAGTTACAACCATAGTTATGTACATAGCGCTTGTTCTTACCGTGGTGAGTCTTATAGATTATCTGGTTAAGAACTGGCATGTAATGGGAAAGGATATGTAAAAATGATCGCCGAAATAGTTTCCGTAGGAACAGAGATCCTTATGGGCAATATAGTGAATACCAATGCAACATTTCTGGCTGAACAGTGTGCCGCACTCGGTATTTCATGTTTTTACCAGCAGGTTGTCGGGGATAATGAGGATAGGCTTTCGGAGGCTTTTAAAACAGCGCTCGGGCGTTCGGATATAGTTATCGTGAGCGGAGGTCTTGGCCCCACGGAAGATGATCTGACCAAGGAAACCGCAGCCAAAGTTTGCGGGAAGAAGCTTGTGACACATGAACCGTCACGCAAGGCGCTGATAGAATATTTTAATAAAAGAAACATTCCTTTTACCGATAATAATTACAAACAGGCGGATATGCCCGAGGATTCCATCGTCATAGACAATCCTAACGGTACGGCTCCGGGAGTGATCATACCTTATGAAGACAAAAGGATAATCCTGATGCCCGGACCTCCCGGTGAGATGATCCCTATGTTTAACGACAGCATCAAACCGTATCTTAAGAAAATGTCTCCCGTAACGATCTATTCCGTGACGGTAAAAGAGACCGGAATAGGAGAAAGCTGTGCGGAAGAACTTATTAAGGATCTGATAGATACACAGACAAATCCTACCATTGCCACATATGCCAAGGTAGGGGAAGTTCATCTTCGTGTATCTGCCATGGCCAAAAACAAAAAAGAAGCAATGAAGCTTATTTC
Organism: Lachnospiraceae bacterium; assembly: GCA_024691305.1. GTDB lineage: Bacteria > Bacillota > Clostridia > Lachnospirales > Lachnospiraceae > XBB2008. Next base: position 14,417 of record JAILNS010000044.1, read on the forward strand.
TCCTGTCGTAAAAGAGATAAAGAAACGTTTCGGAAAGCATGTATATACGACGGATGAATCGGTAACTCTCGAAGAGGCCATAGTAAAGAAACTTAAGAAAAAAGAATATACGATAACCTTTGCGGAATCGTGTACGGGCGGAATGTTATCATCACGCCTTGTAAACGTTCCGGGTGTTTCCGATGTATATAAGAGCGGTTATGTGACATATGCAAACAAGGCCAAGAGAAAGATCCTGGGCGTCAGCAAAAAAACATTAAAAGAGTACGGGGCAGTGAGTGAAGAATGTGCATATGAGATGGCATTCGGAGCAGCAAAAGCCGCAGATGCCGATGTTGCGATCGCAATAACCGGTATAGCGGGGCCCGACGGCGGAAGCGATGAAAAACCTGTAGGTACGGTTTATATAGGATGCTGTATAAACGGTGAAGCTACGGTCAGTAAATATCTGTTTTCGGGAAACCGTACCAAGATCCGTGAGACTACGGTTGCAACGGCTCTTCGGATGATATGGTCGGCTCTTGCCTGATGAAATATTTCATAAACATAAGAGAACCAGGTACTTGCCCGGTTCTCTTTTATATGGTAAATTATTTTTGTTCATGATTTATTTCTAGGATTCTTTTAAGAGCCCGGCTCTTATGGTATCACCCCTCATCGGGACAGACATTCGCATTGATCATTTGTAACGGAGAGATTATGTGTTGACATAATCGAACATTTGTTTTATATTATTACAAGAAACAAGAACAAATGTTCCCATAGCTTTATGCAGATTATATTTGGAGGAATTTTTTAATGGAAAGAGATGAGAAACAGAAGGCACTGGAAGCTGCATTATCGCAGATAGAAAGACAGTTCGGCAAGGGCGCGGTGATGAAGCTCGGAGATCCCTCGTCGCAGATGAATGTCGAAGTGATCCCTACCGGATCCCTCAGTCTGGATATCGCTTTGGGACTTGGCGGTATACCCAAAGGAAGGATAGTCGAGATATTCGGACCTGAATCTTCAGGTAAGACTACCGTTACGCTTCACATGATCGCCGAGGTACAGAAACGCGGCGGCATTGCGGGATTCATAGATGCAGAGCATGCACTTGATCCTACATATGCCAAGAACATAGGTGTGGATATAGATAATATGTATATTTCACAGCCGGATAACGGTGAACAGGCTTTGGAGATCACAGAGACCATGGTCCGTTCCGGTGCAATGGATATAGTAGTGGTTGACTCGGTGGCTGCTCTTGTTCCCAAGGCAGAGATAGACGGAGATATGGGAGATTCACATGTGGGTCTTCAGGCCAGACTTATGTCACAGGCACTGCGTAAACTTACTGCAGTCATCAGTAAATCCAACTGTACAGTTGTATTTATAAACCAGCTTCGTGAAAAGGTCGGAGTTATGTTCGGTAACCCTGAGACGACGACGGGCGGACGCGCTCTTAAGTTTTATTCTTCCGTAAGACTTGACGTACGACGTATTGAAACGCTCAAGCAGGCAGGTGAAGCTATAGGTAACCGTACCAGGGTTAAAGTTGTTAAGAATAAGATAGCCCCGCCTTTTAAAGAGGCTGAATTTGATATAATGTATGGCGAAGGAATATCCAAATACGGTGATATCCTTGATCTTGCTGCAGATAACGACATAATCGTTAAGTCCGGCGCATGGTACGCTTATGAAGGCGATAAGATCGGCCAGGGCAGAGAAAATGCCAAGCAGTATCTTAAAGATCATCCGGAAGTATGCGATGTAGTAGAGTCACGACTCAGAGACCTGTTTAATTTAAACGGCACAGATGACCAGACTCCTGCACCGGCTCAGGTAGCGGCTTCCAAGGGCAAAGGTGATTCCGACAAGTGACCGTCACACGCATACAACAGATAAACAACAGCAGGTACCGTGTATATGTTGATGACCGTGTATTTTGTGTTTTGTATAAAGGTGAACTTAAAACCTACGGAATTATCGAAGGTGTAGAGATCACCGAAGAAACATACGAACTGATCAGGTCGGAAGTTTTAGCATCGAGAGCCAAAAAGCGTGCAATGAATCTGCTTATGAAACACAGCTTTACAGAGCATAAACTCAGGGAGAAACTGCTTGAAGGAGACTATCCCGAGGATATTGTAGATTTAGCACTTGATTATGTGATAGGATATGGTTATGTGGATGACCGAAGATATGTTAAAGACTATATCTCGAGTCACAATATGGATAAGAGCATAAGACGCATAACCAACGATCTGATAAGTAAGGGAATATCTCAGGATATCATCAGGGAAGAACTGGATGCGGCCTCTGATACCGAATTTGCGGTTGACGAAGAAGCACAGATAAGGCATCTGCTTCATAAGAGACATTTCGATATGAACGCAGCAGATGCTGCACAGATACGTAAAGAATGTGCTTATCTGGCAGGCAAAGGGTTCAGTACCGAAATCATACGTCATGTTATGCATGATCTTATCCCGGATTGAAATAGAAAACAAGGGGATTGGGTATGAAAACTAAGTATGACAAATATGGGGCTCTCCATGTAGATTCCAAAGGAAAACTCGTAGACAGAAACGGTACTGTAGTTGCTTTACACGGTTACTCAACTCATGGTCTCAGCTGGTATCCCGAATATGTGAACAGGGACTTTTTCGAGTTCATGAAAGATGAGTGGCATATAGACTGCATACGCCTTGCTATGTATACAGCCGAAAAGGATGGCTATTGTGTCGGCGATGATGTCAACAGGAAGAAACTCGAGGATGTTGTAGACAAAGGTGTGAGGGCAGCCACCGAACTTGGTTTATATGTGATCATAGACTGGCATATATTGTCTGATTCAAATCCTCTTATGAATAAGGATATGGCGATCGGGTTCTTTGATCATGTATCAAAGAAATATGCTGCATACGGTAATGTGTTCTATGAGATCTGTAATGAACCCAATATTGATTGTACATGGGCAGATATCAAGGCATATGCCGAAGAGGTCATTCCCGTGATCCGTAAAAACGACAAATATTCCGTTATCCTTGTGGGCACGCCGGACTGGAGTCAGAGGGTCGATGATGCGTGTGCGGATCCGATCACTATAGATGACAATCTGATGTACACACTTCATTTCTATGCAGGTACTCATAAACAGTGGTTACGTGATAAATATAAATCCGTTATCGCTGCCAAACTGCCCGTATTCGTATCCGAATTCGGAACCTGCGATGCTGACGGAAACGGAGGACACTACAAAGAAGAGTCAGAGATATGGATCAATATGCTTGATGAGAATGACACCAGTTACATTATGTGGAACATATCCAACAGAGACGAGACAAGTGCTTCGTTTGTACCTGAATGTGATAAATATACCGGCGGATATACGGATGCGGATCTGAGGGAACCTGCACTTTGGTACAAAGGCATACTTGCAGCAAGAGTTTAGTCATAAATTTTTAACGGTCATCTCCTTTAAGAGATGGCCGTTTTAAGATGTCTGTAAATTACAGTTTATGTAAACAATTATTTGACATTCATTCCTTAACAATATAATATAGATATGTTGTACTTTGAAAATAAAATAAGGAGGTGCTCCTGTAGATGTCGGTTTTTATAGCTATAGTCGCAACTCTCATAGTTGCCGTGCCGGTAACTTACTTCGTTGCAATGACTGTTAAGAAAAGCAATGATTCTAAGACCGTGGGCAAGGCTGAAGAGAGAGCAAGGCAGATCATCGATGAGGCTCTTAAAACTGCAGAAACAAAAAAGCGTGAGGCTTTACTTGAAGCCAAAGAAGAGAACATTCGCAACAAGAATGAACTCGACAAGGAGATCAAGGAACGCAGAGCTGAAGCACAGCGTTATGAGAGGCGTGTGCAGCAGAAAGAAGAGACTATCGACAAGAAGGCCGAGGCTATTGAGAAAAAAGAGGCTGGGCTTGCATCACGTGCAGCAGAACTTGAAAAGCAGCGTGAGCAGGTGTCCAAGTTGAATGAACAACGCATACAGGAACTGGAAAGAATCTCCGGACTTACTTCTGAACAGGCAAAAGAATTCTTACTCAAAGCAGTTGAAGACGATGTAAAGCATGAAACAGCTGTTATGATCAAGGAGATGGAGGCGAAGGCTAAAGAAGAAGCCGATAAAAAGGCTAAAGAGTATGTCATCTCGGCAATTCAGAGATGTGCAGCCGACCATGTATCCGAGACCACAATCTCCGTGGTTCAACTCCCCAATGACGACATGAAAGGTCGTATCATAGGTCGTGAGGGTCGTAATATAAGAACTCTCGAAACTATGACAGGTGTAGATTTAATAGTTGATGATACACCTGAGGCTGTTGTTTTGTCAGGATTTGATCCTATACGTCGAGAGGTCGCAAGAATAGCACTCGAGAAGCTTATCGTCGATGGACGTATCCATCCTGCAAGGATCGAGGAAATGGTTGAGAAGGCCCAGCGTGAGGTCGAGACCATGATCAAAGAGGAAGGTGAAGCAGCAACTATTGAAGTCAATGTGCACGGCCTTCATCCCGAACTTGTCAGATTGCTTGGTAAGTTAAAATTCAGAACCAGTTATGGTCAGAACGTACTTAAGCATTCCATTGAGGTTTCACACCTTTCAGGATTGCTGGCATCCGAATTAGGCTTGGATGTTCGTATAGCTAAGCGTGCGGGACTTCTTCATGACATCGGCAAAGCTGTCGATCATGAGATGGAAGGTACACATGTACAGCTTGGTGTTGACCTGTGTAAGAAGTATAAAGAGTCTGATATCGTTATCAACTCGGTAGCATCACATCACGGTGATTGCGAACCTACTTCACTTATCGCTTGTATAGTTCAGGCAGCAGATACAATTTCCGCAGCCAGACCCGGTGCGAGACGTGAGACCCTTGAAACCTATACTACCAGACTTAAACAGCTGGAAGATATTTCAAACGGATTTAAGGGTGTTGATAAATCCTTTGCCATTCAGGCAGGACGTGAGATTCGCGTTATGGTAGTTCCTGAACAGATCACCGATGCAGACATGGTTCTGTTGGCACGAGATATTTCCAAGCAGATCGAAGAAGAGCTTGAATATCCCGGACAGATCAAGGTCAATGTCATCCGTGAGAGCAGAGCAATTGATTACGCAAAGTAAACAAAAGGACAGTCAGAAATGGCTGTCCTTTTTTCTTGCCTTTATCTACAAAGTAATGTATATTATTGTATAATTGTATACAACACAATATAAAGGAAGGATTTTATCATGAAAAAGTATTCGGAAATGAGCAAAGAGGAACTTGAGAAGGAACTACAAACACTTAAGGGAGCGTATGAAGATGCTAAGGGCAAAGGCTTAAAGCTGAACATGGCAAGGGGCCTCCCCAGTGAAGAACAGCTCGATATGGAAGCTGACTTCTTTAATACATTAAATCCTCAAAGCGATTTCTTTTCTGAAGCGGGAATAGACTGCAGAAACTATGGTGAGCTTACCGGTATCCACGAGGCCAGACAGCTTATGGCCGATATGATGGAAGTAAGTCCCGAAGAGATAATAGTATTCGGTAATTCAAGTCTGAATATAATGTATGATACGGTTGCCAGATCGATGATGTTTGGCGTGCTGGGTTCCACACCCTGGTGCAGACTTGATAAGGTTAAGTTCTTGTGTCCGGTTCCCGGGTATGACAGACATTTTGCCATAACCGAACAGTTCGGGATAGAGATGATAAACATTCCTTTGGGTGAAGACGGACCTGATATGGATATGGTAGAAGAGTATGTTAATAACGATCCGGCCGTAAAAGGCATATGGTGCGTACCCAAGTACTCTAACCCTACAGGTGTTACTTATTCCGATGAGACTGTAAGACGTTTTGCAAATCTTAAGCCTGCAGCAGAGGACTTCAGGATATATTGGGATAATGCATATACTATCCATCATCTTTATAACGGAAAAGAGGATAAACTTCTTGAAATACTTTCCGAATGCAAGAAGGCAGGTAATCCGAATCTTGTATGGAAATTCTGCTCAACATCCAAAGTTACCTTCCCCGGATCAGGTATAGCAGCTCTGTCCGCATCGGAAGAAAACCTTCAGTATGTTAAGAAACTGATCACTATTCAGACTATCGGATATGATAAATTAAATCAGCTCCGCCACGTCAGATACTTTAAAAACATTGAAGGTATGCATGAACATATGAAGAAGCATGCTAAGATCATAAGACCTAAGTTTGATCTGGTGATAAAGAGACTCGGTGAAGAACTGGACGGATTGGATGTAGGAACCTGGACTGATCCGAATGGCGGTTATTTTGTATCATTTAATTCTTTGGAAGGCTGCGCTAAGCGAATAGTAGGATTATGCAAGGAAGCAGGCGTAACACTGACCGGCGCCGGCGCAACATATCCCTATAAAAAAGATCCCACTGATTCAAATATCCGTATTGCGCCTACATTCCCGCCTATAAACGAACTGGCACAGGCACTTGATATTTTTACATTATGCGTTAAACTTGCGAGTGTTGAGAAACTGCTTGGATAGATAATATAAAAATCATTGTTATTTTTTAACATGTTATGTCAATATATAGTAGACATAATTTTTTCTCGGGCCGACATCTTGTGCGTCGGCCCGTTATTTTTAAATTTGTGAATAATTAAGGACAAAAATCGCATTGATTTTATTTTTTCTCATGCGTATAATGTTTTTCAGACGTCCTTTTTGATTGACATAAAAACACATCTGAAGAGTTACATAATCAGACGTCAATTGTTACGAAAGAAGATTTAGTATGGAGTCAAGCATTCAGAATTTCATAGCATATATGCATGAAACGAAGGATACTTCAGCTAATACCGAAATGAGTTATCGACGCGATCTTGTCAAGGTCGAGAAATTCCTTTCACGTCGCGGTATCAGCAGTTTAAAATCCATATCGGAACAGGATCTGAAAGATTACATCGCAGATCTTTCGGCTCAGGGATTTAAAGCAGCCACAATTTCACGAAATATAGCCTCAATTAAAGCCTTTTTCCATTATCTTAAAGCTCAGGACCTGATAGATGAAGATGTATCGGTTTCTTTACATGCTCCGAAGATAGAAAAGAAGGCACCGGAGATCATGACACAGGAGCAGATAGATTCTCTTTTGTCACAACCAAACGGAGATTCGGCTAAAGAGATCCGCGACAAGGCTATGCTCGAACTCTTGTATGCAACAGGAATCCGCGTGACCGAACTTATCACATTAAAAGTTTCCGATGTGAATATGTTAAACAGTACCATCGTTCTTACGGATTCCAAAAAGACACGTACCGTACCTTTCGGAAAGCATGCTCATGATGCTCTTGCAAGATATCTTGACGGAACACGTGAGAATATGCTGGAGGATAAGTCATCGGAAGTTCTTTTTGCGAATTGTTCGGGACAGACCATGAGCCGTCAGGGATTCTGGAAGCTTATCAAGTACTACACCCGTAAGGCAGGAATAGAAGCTGATATAACTCCACATACTTTGCGGCACAGTTTTGCGGCACATCTTGTTGAGAACGGAGCCGACCTAAAGAGTGTACAGGAAATGCTTGGGCACTCGGATATATCAACTACACAGATATATGCTCATATGAATCAAAACCATTTGAGAGAAGTATATGCAAAAGCGCACCCGAGAGGATGATCCGGATGCGCTTTTTAATTATTTACAAATATCAGGTTTGCGGGTCAGACGAGATCCGCTATATCATAGATGAGTTTCTTTGAATCTTCCCATCCGAGGCAGGGATCCGTTATGGATTTACCGTAGACGCCTTCGCCGATCTTCTGGCAGCCTTCTTCGATATAACTCTCGACCATTACACCTTTTACGAGATTTGATATATCAGGGTTTTGTCTGCGGCTGTGAAGGACTTCCTTGACTATACGTATCTGCTGTTTGAATTCCTTATTTGAATTATTATGGTTTGCATCGATTATGCATGCGGGATTTACTATATCGCGTTCGTTATAGAGCATCAGAAGAGTGTTCAGATCTTCATAGTGGTAATTTGGAAGCGAACGACCGTATTTATTTACCGAACCGCGAAGTACCGTATGAGCATAAGGGTTTCCCGAAGTCTGGACTTCGTATCCGCGATATACAAAAGCGTGAGGATGCTGTGCGGCATAAACCGAGTTGAGCATGATGGCGAAGTCTCCACTCGTGGGGTTTTTCATTCCGCTTGCCACATCGAAGCCGCTGACTACCATTCTGTGTTGCTGGTCCTCGACACTTCTTGCACCTATGGCAACATAGGACAGGATATCCTCGACGTATCCCCAGTTTTCCGGATAGAGCATTTCATCTGCTGCGGTAAGTCCTGATTCTGCTATGACGCGGATGTGCATTTTCCGCATTGCGATAAGCCCTGCAAGGAAATCCGGTTTTTTCTCGGGATCGGGCTGGCTGAATACCCCCTTGTATCCTTCTCCGGTAGTTCTGGGCTTATTGGTGTAGACCCTGGGAACTATCATGAGTTTGTCTTTTACTTCTTCGGCAACTTTGGACAGACGCGAAACATAATCGCACACACTGTCTTCGTTGTCGGCCGAGCAGGGCCCTATTATCAAAAGAAATTTATCGCTTTTTCCGGAGATGATATCGCATACCTCGGAGTCACGTTCTTTTTTTAACGCCTTCTGGGCATCGCTTAACGGGTAACTTTTGCATATTTCTGCAGGAGTGGGAAGTTGTGCGTGGAATTCAAATGACATATATTTCTCCTTTGGGTTTTTATATGGTATAATTTGCCGTGATACGGTTTTATTTTGGAATATAAACCTTTGTAATTATAATTTGAAAGAAGTAAAAAGGCAATTAAAGTATGAAAAACAGACTATTTAGATGCGTTATGGCAGCTGTGGCCTGCACTATACTTATATCAGGCTGCGCAAAAGAGGAGCCTGCACCTCCGGAAGGATATGTGGAGATAGATACCGATCCCGAGGATGTGGATGATACGGTTGTTCCCGAAGAAGAACTGCATTTTGCGGAGGCGGTTCCATATACCGGAGATGAGCAAAAAGAGGATACGACAGTCACTGCGTCTGAATCTGGCGAAGATAACGAAAAAGATGATAAAGCTTCTGCAGACGATTCAGAAGAAGCGGATGGCAAAGACAAAGACAAAGATAAAGAGTCCGAAGAGTATCTTCCCGGATATAAGACCGAAGAGGAATGGAAAGAAAGACATACCGGTTCGGTTTCTTATATATGGGAGCCTACGGTCATAGTAAGTATATTCATAGACGAAGAGGAAGATGTTTGGACTAAGGACGAGAAACAGAAGATCCTGGATATATGTAATATCGGATACGGTTTTGTGGATGAATACATGGAAGAAAACTATGACACCGACGTCGAACTCATCTATGATTGGACCGAAGATCCCGAACTTGCTTACAGCGTAAGACTGTATGAGGATATTCCCGCATATGTGACCACGGAGCAGGAAAGGTATCTGGATGATCTGGAACTTGGCTGGGTATCGGAGATCCCGTATCGTGAGCTGTGCCTTAAATATAATACTTCGTCCATAGGATTCCTTTATCTGGTGCCTCATGAAGGCTGTTCATATACTTCGATGCATTTTACTGATGACGGATCAAATATCTGGAACGAGGGAAGTCTTATGTATCTTCAGGATATGTATTCAGATACTCTTGAGTATGAGACCCCGACCGTTTTTGCACATGAACTTCTTCATTTGTTCGGAGCTGAGGACTTTTACGCAAGTGCTGAAGTATTTTCGAAGGAGACATATGATACGCTGGCCAAAGAATGCGAAGATGATATAATGCTTCGTACCTTCATAGAAGTAGACGGAGTTTATACAACATTCCCCGATGAGGTTTACGGAGAGATAACTCCGGTGACTGCTTATCTTCTGGGAATAGGAGATGACAATATAGTTAAGGATATACCGGAGCTGAAAAGAAAAGAAGCAGCATGCTTCCCGGGTTCCGTATATGACAGACCATTTTAGGAGGATTTAATATGAGCATAAGATCGGATTTTCATTTACATACATCATTTTCGGGAGATTCCGAAGCGGATATGGAGGAAATGATCAAAAAGGCTATAGAACTTGGGCTTAAGGATATCGCATTCACCGAGCATATGGATCTCAATTTTCCCGTAACCGAGGAGACTCCGGAAGGATTCTTTGAATGTAACGTGGATTCATATCTGTATCATCTGCTTCTTCTTAGAAACAAATATGTAAATGACATAAATATCAGATTCGGCCTGGAACTCGGTCTTCAGCCTGATATCGTAAAAGCCAATGTCAAGGTTGCAAAAGACCATGATTTCGACTTTATCATCGGTTCTATCCATGTGGTTGATAATATGGATATCTACGATCCGAAATATTTTGAAGGAAGAAGCGACGAGGAAGCATACAGAAGATACTTTGACGCGGTATATGAAAACCTTCGTGCCTACAGTAATTTTGATGTGGTAGGGCATCTTGATTATGTCGTACGTAAGGGTAAGACTCTTGATGCCGATTATTCATATGCCAAGTACAAGGACATAATAGATAAGATACTTACACGTATCATTGACCTGGAAAAAGGCATAGAGGTAAATACCGCAGCTATCAAATACGGACTTAAGGAACTTAACCCCTGCACGGATATCCTGAAAAGATACAGGGAACTCGGCGGAGAGATCGTGACTGTAGGTAGCGATGCACACGTGGTTGAGGACGTGGGAAGGGGATTTGATAAGGCTGCGGAAGTATTAAAGGAAGCCGGTTTTGAATACTATACTACATATGATGCAAGGATTCCGGTACAGGTAAAACTGTAAAACGTAAAATAAGTATGAATACTGTAATCCTCTCTTGAATTGTGAAGGGAGATTGAGTATAATAGGAACGCTGACGTAAATGAATATTACATGATTGTCAGGTAATAACAATTCAAATTTTCTAGGAGGAATCTCAAATGGCAGTAAAAGTAGCAATTAACGGATTCGGTCGTATCGGTCGTCTGGCTTTCAGACAGATGTTTGGTGCAGAAGGATTTGAGATCGTAGCTATCAACGATCTTACAAGCCCTGAAATGCTTGCACATCTTCTTAAGTATGACTCAACACAGGGTCGTTACGCTCTGTGCGACAAGGTAACTTTCGGTGAGGATTCAATCTCTGTAGACGGCAAGAAGATCACTATCTACAAAGAGGCTGATGCTAAGAACCTTCCTTGGGGACAGCTTGGTGTAGATGTTGTTCTTGAGTGTACAGGTTTCTATACAAGCAAGGATAAGGCTCAGGCACATATCGATGCAGGTGCTAAGCACGTTATCATTTCCGCACCCGCAGGAAACGACCTTCCTACTATCGTATACAACGTAAACCATCAGTCACTTACAGCTGATGACAAGATCATCTCAGCTGCTTCATGTACAACAAACTGCCTTGCTCCTATGGCTAAGGCTCTTAACGATTGTGCTCCCATCAAGTCCGGTATCATGTGCACTATCCACGCTTACACAGGTGATCAGATGACTCTTGACGGACCTCAGAGAAAGGGTGACAAGAGACGTTCACGTGCAGCTGCAGTTAATATCGTTCCCAACTCAACAGGTGCTGCTAAGGCTATCGGCCTTGTTATCCCTGAGTTGAACGGCAAGCTCATCGGCGCTGCTCAGCGTGTTCCTACTCCTACAGGATCAACCACTATCCTTACAGCTGTAGTTGAAGGTACTGTTACTAAAGAGCAGATCAATGACGCTATGAAGGCTGCTTCAAACGAGAGCTTCGGATACAACGTAGATGAGATCGTTTCAAGTGATATCGTTGGTATGACTTACGGTTCACTCTTTGATTCAACTCAGACCATGGTTCTGCCTCTTGATAACGGCACAACTCAGGTTCAGGTTGTTTCATGGTATGACAACGAGAACTCATACACAAGCCAGATGGTTCGTACCATCAAGCACTTCGGAAGCCTTCTTAAATAATTAACGGCTGACTGAAAATGTTTTCTTAAGGCCCGGTCCGGTTTGGGCCGGGCCTTTTAATCTATCAAAAAAGGAGAAGCAATTATGGCATTAAACAAAAAAAGTGTTGACGATTTTAATGCAGCCGGCAGAAGAGTACTGGTAAGATGTGACTTCAACGTTCCTTTAAAGGATGGCGTTATCACAGACGATACACGTATCAGAGCTGCACTGCCTACCATCAACAAGCTGATCAAAGACGGCGCAAAGGTTATCCTTTGCTCACATCTTGGCAAGGTTAAGGAAGGCCCTAACGAGAAAGAATCTCTTGCACCTGTAGCTAAGGCACTTGAGGAGAAACTCGGAAAGAGCGTTAACTTTGTATCCGACTATAACGTAACAGGCGAAGCTGCAACAGCAGCTGTAAATGCAATGAAAGACGGAGATGTTGTACTTCTTCAGAATACACGTTTCCGTGGAAAAGAAGAGACCAAGCCTACTGATGCAGGCGAGGCTTTTGCAAAGGAACTTGCTGATCTTGCAGATGATTATGTATGTGATGCTTTCGGTTCCGCTCACAGAGCACATGCTTCTGTAGCTGTAGTTACCAAGTATATCACCGAGAAGGGTGGCACCAATGCAGTTGGATATCTTATGCAGAAAGAGATCGACTTCCTCGGAAATGCAGTTGAGAATCCTGTACGTCCTTTCGTAGCAATCCTTGGTGGAGCTAAAGTTGCTGATAAGCTTAATGTTATCAATAACCTTCTTGAGAAGTGCGATACACTTATCATCGGTGGTGGTATGGCATTCACATTCCTCAAAGCTCAGGGTTATGAGATCGGTAACTCTCTTGTAGATGATGAGAAACTTGATTACTGCAAGGAAATGATGGAAAAGGCTAAGAAACTCGGTAAGGAGCTTCTTCTTCCCGTTGATACTGCAGTAGCTGATTCTTTCCCGAATCCCATCGACGGACCTATCGATGTAGAATATGTTGATTCAACTGCAATCCCTGCTGATAAGGAAGGCCTTGATATCGGTCCTAAGACTCAGGAACTCTTCGCAACAGCAGCTAAGAACGCTAAGACCGTTGTTTGGAACGGACCTATGGGCGTATTCGAGAATCCTACTCTTGCAAAAGGTACAATAGCAGTAGCCAAGGCTCTTGCAGAGACAGATGCGACCACTATCATCGGTGGCGGTGATTCGGCAGCAGCTTGCAACCAGCTCGGATTTGCAGATAAGATGAGCCATATCTCAACAGGTGGCGGCGCTTCTCTTGAATTCCTTGAAGGTAAGGAACTTCCCGGCGTATACGCAGCTGATGACAAATAATCAATTAAGGAGAAGCAATAATATGAGAAGAAGAATAATTGCAGGAAACTGGAAGATGAACAAGACTCCCAGTGAGGCAGTAGCTCTTTGTAACGAACTTAAGGACCTTGTAAAAAATGATGCAGTAGACGTAGTTTACTGTGTACCCGCTATCGATATCGTTCCTGTTGCAGAAGCAGTTAAGGGAACCAACGTACATGTAGGTGCAGAAAACTTCTACATTGAAGACAAGGGTGCTTTTACGGGTGAGATCTCTGCTCCCATGCTTAAGGATGCAGGTGTTGAGTATATCATCATCGGACACTCCGAGAGAAGAGATATCTTCGGTGAGAATGATGTTCTTATCAATGCAAAGGTTAAGAAGGCATTTGCAGCAGGTCTTAAGCCTATTCTTTGCTGCGGTGAGTCACTTGCACTTCGTAAGGCTGATACTTACAAAGAATGGATCACAAGACAGATCACATGGGATCTTGACGGCGTAACAGCTGATCAGGTTAAGGAACTTGTTATCGCTTACGAGCCTATCTGGGCTATCGGAACAGGCGAGACAGCCACTTCGGATCAGGCTGAAGAAGTTTGCAAACTCATCCGTGAGCTTATTGCTAAGCTTTATGATGATGCAACAGCTGAGGCAGTTCGTATCCAGTACGGCGGATCCATGAATGCAGGCAATGCTGCAGATCTTTTGAGCAAGCCCAACATCGACGGCGGACTTATCGGCGGTGCTTCATTAAAGCCCGATTTCGGTCAGATCGTTAACGCCTGAGCTTTAACAGATCCGGTATAATGAATGATAAGCCTCTGCGGAGTATTTCCGCAGGGGCTTTTCTTAAGTAAATCTTAATCATTTATTGTGTTTTTTATTTGCGATATAGGGATATAATCATATAAGGATCACAAGGAGAGGATCATTATGCAAAAAAGAATGATTAAGAAAATAATATCTATTACAGCAGTTTCATTAATGATGATAAATATGCTGTGCGCATGCGGAAAGTCCGATCAGATGAGTGTCGAGGATGAAGTTGCCATGGCACTCGAAGACTATGTATCCAGGGAGGAGATCCCTGCAGAGGATAATACCGGTGTAGCTGCAGAACAAAATGCGGATACTGATACCGAAGAAAAAAGTACCATGAACAGCAGCGTGACCAAGGATGAGTCTAAAACAGACTCAGACTCCGAAACAAAGGACACATCCCCCAAAGCGACTGCGGCTGCATCATCCAAAAAGGCTGATACGGGTGCGGTTTGTATAAACCCGTTCCTTGGAAGTACCAGTACAGCGACATCTTTTTATATCAGTTTTAACATAGAGACCGACTCCGGAGTCGCAGGTATAACCTGGGGATCCATGGACGGAACGGACGGAGAGTATTATCTTTTTGCATTTGACTGTACAAGAGATATCCCTATGCTTTATACATCGCGCAGGCAGGGAGATGCCGTATATGATGAGACATATACAAATCTCGATTTCATGTATCCCGAGATGGTGATGTTTACGAGCGTTGAACATATAGTTGAGATAGTGGTAAGCCAGACTACCGCAACGGTTTATCTTGATAAATACAAGGTTTGCGATACTATACTGAAAACTGCCAAGCCCGTAGGCCAGTTCGGGACATGGGTTCAGGACGGAGATTATCATGAGTATATAGATAATCTCTTTGTCGCAGAGGATGTGGACGGACAAGGAGACTGGATCTACTCGGATGATTTTGCTCATCGGAATAATCTTTTTGCGCCTGCACTTAAGACCGAATCCGGCAGATTATATGCCACTGCCGGCTATCATGTTGCACCCAAAAAAGAATAATATATATGGTATAATCATTTCATATGGACATACGGCATATATATAGCGAGGTGATCTTATGGCATATGAAGAAAATGAAGCCAGAAAACTTATACTTAAGGCGTGCAACGAACTTGTATCCAAACAGCTTATAGTCAGAACGTGGGGAAATGTAAGTGCCCGCGTCACTGAGGATCGCATAGCGATAACCCCCAGTGGCAAAGGTTATGATACTCTCACAGAAGATGATATAGTCATTGTTGATCTTAAAGGCAAATATGAGGGTGATCTGAAACCTTCAAGCGAGTTGGGAGTCCATCTTGCCGGTTATCAAAGCCGTCCGGAAGCTAATTTTATAATTCATACGCATCAGACTTATGCGTCTGCGCTCAGCATACTCGGTATGGACATCAGGCTTGGACCGAGGGTTTCTGAGCGGACCAGGCAGCTTGTAGGACCGAGCATAGTCTGCGCAGAATACGGTTTAAACGGGTCAAAGAAGATTGCGCAGGCCGTTTCATATGCGCTGGATTCCAATCCAAAGACCAATCATGTGCTGCTTAAAAATCATGGGGCTGTTTGTCTTGGGACGGATTATGACAATGCATTTCACATAGCCTTGACACTTGAAAAATTATCCCAAAAGATATATGACTATTACTGTACTGACGGAGCACCGCTCGTAGAACAGCTTGCCCAGAGAAAGGCATATAAAGAGGAAAAGCCGACCGTGGTGGAAGAAATTAGCGTAGTTCAGGCAATTCCCGAAACGATAGATTCTTCTTTTGAGCGATATGGAATGTGGATCCTGCATGTGAGGACTCCGTATGTACTTAAGATGAGCGAGTATGATACAACCGTAAAGGCATATCTGGATGACTTTGCGCAGATAACCGGCCCTTCGGTCAAATGTGTTTCCGCAGATGCGGACAGACCTGCTTTATTTAAGATACTCGGAAAAGGCAATGCGGTATTTGTCGAAGGACAGGGTGCATATACCTTTGGTCCGACTTACGATGAGGCACTTTGTGTAGCGGAGATCCTAGAAAAAGGATGTACAGCGGCTTATCTTGCACGTATAAGAGATATAGAACCTCTTAAAGCGTATGATGCTTTTATAGACAGATACAAGTACGTTCACAAGTATTCAAAACTAAAATAAATATATTTACCGACGAGGAGATTCATTATGAAAAAAATACAAGGCGGCGTATGTGCCCCAAAAGGTTTCAAGGCAGCGGCTTATGCGGCAAAGATCAAATATGAAGGCCGTGATGATATGGCTATGTTGTATTCGGATGAGCCTTGTGAGATAGCGGGAACCTTTACCACAAATGTAGTTAAGGCTGCTCCTGTCATCTGGGACCGTGATATAGTACAGGCCGGAGATACCGTAAGAGCAGCAGTGGTAAATACGGGAATAGCAAATGCCTGTACGGGACAGGAGGGTATGGACTGTGTTAAGGCAACTGCCTGGGCTGCAGCTGATGCACTAGGGATCAAAGAAAATGAAGTTTTGATCGGCTCTACCGGAGTTATAGGGATGCAGCTGCCTGTAGATAAATTAAGGACAGGCGCATATGCCCTGGCTTCAGGTCTTGAGCGGAGCCCGGAAGCTGCAAACAGGGCTGCTAAAGCGATAATGACCACGGATACTCACGAAAAAGAGATCGCATATGAGTTTGAGATCGGAGGAGTTACCGTACATATCGGCGGTATGTCCAAGGGATCGGGAATGATCCATCCGAATATGTGTACAATGCTTGGATATATAACAACGGATGTGGCCATTTCAGGTGATATGCTTCAAAAAGCGCTAAGTGATGTTGTGACGGATACTTTCAATATGATCTCTGTAGACGGTGATACAAGCACAAATGATACATTACTTGCTTTTGCCAACGGTCTTGCCGAGAATCCCATGATAGATACCGAGGGAATGGATTATGATACTTTTTACAAGGCATTAAATACGGTATGTCTGCATCTGGCCAAGGAGATGGCAGCAGACGGTGAAGGTGCCACTAAACTGGTGGAATGTGAGGTACGTGGGGCGGATACCAAGGACAATGCAAGAATACTTGCCAAGTCAGTCATAGGTTCATCGCTTGTTAAAGCTGCAATGTACGGATGTGATGCCAACTGGGGAAGAGAATTATGTGCTCTTGGCTATTCAGGGGTTACTTTTGACCCGCAAAATGTCGATATGTATTTTAGAGCGGATGATAAGGAAATGCTCATCTGTAAAAGCGGAGTAGGTACGGATTACAGTGAAGATGAAGCGGCCAAACTGTTATCTTCCGATCATGTAGAGATCAAGGTGGATATGCATATGGGCTCAGAGAGCGCAGTTGCATACGGATGTGATCTGACGTATGATTATGTTAAGATAAACGCTGATTACAGAAGTTAAAGAGTAAGTTAAAGAGTAAGTTAAGGAACGTAGTGTAAGCTTTGTCATGAGAGGCGGTGATATTATGAAGTATCGACGCATCGATAAGGATACGATCCAATGTATAGTTACGGGCGAGGACATGGATGAGAGAGGTCTGACCCTGGGTGATATATTTGAAAGAAGTGAGCGTGCAGAAGGATTCCTTCGGGAATTGATCGAAGAAGCGCATGAAGAGATCGGGTATGAATTAAGCAGTCCAAGTGTAGCAATGCAGATCACTCCCGTTCAGGATGACGGTATGATAATAACCATATCCAATGAGTCCGGTTCAACTTTCAGAAGCTTCTTAGAGCATATGAAAGATGTGATGGAAGCAATTGCAAACGGCTCGCTTACCGGTGATGAACACCAGTTCATCGATACCAAATCCAAGCCCAAAGATGACTATTATATAGACGATGACCAGCCTGAAGATGTCAGGATATTTGAATTTGACTCGATGAGCGATGTGCTCGATTTTGCCAAAGACGGATTTGCGGCAGGACAGGTTAAGTCAGTATTCGGTGCAGCAGATGATAAGTATTATCTGATCATTACCAAAAACAGATGCTCGTGGAAGAACTTTAACAAGCTTTCCGCCAAAGCATTTGATTATGCTACGGTTGTGACGGATGTTAAAGGAAAACTGATATACTTAAGCGAGCACGGCGAGGGTCTCATAGAAAAGGGTGCTCTTACCACACTTAAGAAGATCGCACGTGGATAATTAAAACTTGATTATTGATCTGCTCTGTGTTAAAGTATAGTTTGTGTCTGGCAGAAGACACTGTATTTTGTATGTTGATCAGCAGATCGTGATGGAGGATATAATGGGAGTACTCAGAATCATACTCACTATAATATATATAATCGCATGTTTGGCACTTGTAGTCATAGTTCTTCTTCAGGAAGGCAAATCAGCAGGACTCGGTGCTATATCGGGAGCAGCAGAAACTTATTGGGGCAAGAACAAAGGACGTTCCATGGAAGGCAAGTTGGTAAAGATTACCACTATACTTGCAATTTTCTTTATCGTGTTCGCCATTGTTCTTAACTTAAAGGTATTCTGATAGGATTAAGATGCAGATGTGGCTCCTGTGATCTCACAGGAGCTTATTTTTTAGCATAATACAAACGGAAAAGATCATGAGTAAGGAAGCACAAAAACTCATAGCCAACAATAAAAAAGCATATCACGATTACTTCATAGAAGAGAAGTTTGAGTGCGGTATAGTACTGCACGGAACGGAAGTTAAGAGTCTTCGTATGGGAAAATGTTCGATCAAGGAAGCCTATATCCGTATAGAAAACGGAGAGGTCTATGCTTACGGAATGAACATAAGTCCCTATGAGATGGGAAATATCTTTAACAAAGATCCCTTACGTCCCAAGAAACTCCTTCTTCACAGAGATGAGATCAACCGGTTAAACGGAGCGGTAACAAAAGAGGGTTATACAATAGTTCCTCTTCAGGTTTATTTTTCACAGGGAAGGGCTAAGATAGAGATAGCACTTGCCAAGGGTAAGAAACTCTATGATAAACGAGCCGATATCGCCAAAAAGGATATGCGAAGGGAGCATGAGAGAGAGTTTAAGGTTAAAAACCTGTATTAAACCGTCGGTTTATGTTTTTTTGGTTTGATACGGTTATAATATATTTATGGGCCAGTCAAGGTTTCGACAGGGCTCGTGAAGCGGGAGAAGCACGCCGAGGATGGTGGACACCTCGTAAATCCGACACCAAAAAATAATCGCTAACGACGATTACGCTCTGGCAGCAGCGTAAAACTACTGCCTCACCTTAGGGTGATAAGCTCTGCGGATAACGCCGCTATACTCCGTAGAGTTCAAAGTAGCGGCTGCATGCTGTAAAGCAAGTTCTTGAGAAGCAGCATAAAGACCTATCAGGAACCCGGGGATGCAAAGTCTGTCGGTTATCTTATTCCCCAGGTATGAAGACCGAATAAGCGTGTAGAAGAAACGTGGAATGGGTTTTGGACGCGGGTTCGACTCCCGCCTGGTCCATTGAAGCAAAGGTATACGAACACCATTCCAAGCCTAAAAATAGGCATTTGTAAAACGGAGTTTGGTGTAAGTGTTGCGTATGATGATTCCTTTTTCATTAGAGTTTTTGAACGATATAGTAATTGTTTCATATCACTGATTTTTGGAGACAATAATGAAGAAAAAGACAACAATATTGGCAATTATTTCCATGATAGCGATTCTTAGCGGATGTGATTTACGAACGTATGACCAAGGTTACA
The DNA here is from genome assembly GCA_024691305.1 of Lachnospiraceae bacterium. GTDB lineage: Bacteria > Bacillota > Clostridia > Lachnospirales > Lachnospiraceae > XBB2008. The sequence goes on from JAILNS010000044.1 coordinate 34,221, forward strand.
AGGAAGGATATAGTCAAGGCTAAGATGAGGGATATAGCCAAGGGAAAAACGATTTTGAAAATGGTGTATTATATACCGCCCCTGAGGATGGATATTCAGATATAAGGCTTTCAGGATTTTCTGGAGGGCCTTATTTTGTGTTGAGAAGATAACGGAAAGTATCTCTGGTACTATTTTGGTACTGTTTGTGATCGTAAAGTGCGATCACAGGAGAAAGCAATTTTCTTTTAAGAAGGAGAACAGTAACCATCGCGTTGTTTGCCAGGGGTTCGCATATTGAAAAAATACGCTTGATATTGTATATTACCTTTGTAAATCTTTTGGTGGTTACGCTCGCCAGGCGACAATGATGATGAAGCAGCAATCGTCGATTTCGAAGGCAACGAGGACTGCGATAGCTTATTTATGGACGACAGTGACGGCGTTTGGACCACTTTTAATATAGATCTTTCATCCATTCCCTTCACATCTGATGCCGCATCATATGATCATGTGCCACAGGCAACTTAAGTCAACCGAGATCTCATACGATTGATAAATGGAAGCTGACGATAATAGATAAAAACAATTTTCTTTAGCAATAAACTGAAGTGTGACTTGTACTGGTATAACCATAAAGGGTCAGTATACAGTTTAGGGTACAAACAGAAATGAGAACTGAGACGAGAATAAGTATACAAAACCTGTCGATTTTTATATTTGCGGCATATCATCTTAATATGATGGCGTGCAGCATTTATACGGACAGTCTTATAGGTTGGAGCGGAACGCTGTATTATGTAAAAATCCTGATGATGGTTCTGGGCTTTGCAGCGTTTTACGGCAGCCGTAAGGCAGTTGGCAGCACCGCATGGAGAAAGATCCTGCTGATCGCTTCCAATGTCATATACTCCGCCGGCTTGCTGGTGCTTATGATCATAGATGATATCGTGATGATCACAGGTGTATCACTGTCGGTCATGTTTGTTCTGGGATATGTGGGAGGAGCAGTGTATTATTTCCTTTCGCTGAGAGTATCCGAGAATCCGCACGGCGGAAGGATCATAGGATTGGGAGGCGCGCTTGCATATATTTTTCATTATGTGCTGTGGGCGGTTCTTAAGCAGGAGGTCATCATGATCGTGGTCCTGCTGACACTCTTTGTCTTTGTTACATATATCGTTATCCGTAATCCCAAGGAATGGGCAACTTCCGATCCGCTGCCCTATGCGGATAAGATGGATACCGAGGTCAGACAGGATAACGCAAGGACGCTGCTTCTGCTGTGCGGGCTGACTGTGGCAGCTCTTTTGTGCATGGGAAGGGCACACAAGATAGTATTTAATACCTATGCGGATCAGTCGAGTGTTCTGTATGGATTGGCGAGACTCTTCGCTGTGCCGTCCTATTTGATCATAGGGCTGTTGTATGATAAGAAAAAAAGAGTTGCACTGTCAGCTATAATGCTGCTTTCCATGATAATAACAGTATGGATGCCGGCAGATTTTGTTTATATGCCTGTAGCGGTTCAGTATATTCGTCAATTCTGCGAGTGTTTTATGATAGGTTATATCACTTTTTCGTTCTGGCTTCTGGCACCAAAGACAGATCGGCCTGAATTATGGGCAGGCTTTGGAAGAATCCTGATGGGGCTCGAATGTCTGACAGGCCTTCTGTTCACATACATCCAAATTGATAATGTCATGGTGGACTATGCGATATGTACTGCTTTGACAGTATTGACAGTGGGCCTTGCAATACCCGAGATAACCGGCATAATCCGGTCAGAAGTAAGGGACTTGACCAGACAGGATATTTACAGCGAAGTGGTATCCCTGCAGCAGGAAGAGGAGAAAAACCGGCGAATACTGTTCGGACTTACCACGCAGTTCAGATTGACACCAAGGGAAACCGACGTGGTAAGGATCATCCTGAGAGAAAAAGATATACGAACAAATGAAATAGCAGAAGAGATGCAAATATCACGGACAATGGTCTATCGATATATCAACAGTCTTTATGAGAAAACCGGAACTGATGAAAAGCATGATCTGATCGGTATACTGAGCCGTGAATAAGGTTGTAAATTAAACGGATTTCCCGGAGATTTTATATGGTTTAGCTCATATTCAACCTTTTTTCAACCTATCTATCAACACTCTTTCTTTCTATAATAGATTGTATATACAATCTGTAGAAAGGATCTCTTGTGATGAAAATGAAAAAGGGTAGAAGACTGTTGATATATCGATAGACCATTGTCCGTGATATTTGCATCTCTTCTGCTATTTCGTTAGTTCGAATATCCTTTTCTCTCAGGATGATCCTTACCACATCGGTTTCCCTTGGTGTACATCTAAATTCTGTGGTAAGTCCGCACAATATTCGTCGGTTTTTCTCCTCTTCCTGCTGCAAGGATACCTCTTCGCTGTAAATATCCCGTCTGGTCATGTCCTTCACTTCTGACCGGATTATACCGGTTATCTCGGCTATTACAAGGCTAACTGATATTACAGTCA
>JAILNS010000038.1 GCA_024691305.1 Lachnospiraceae bacterium
AAGGTGTGTGGTTTTGTTTTATAATGAAGGATCCACGAAGGTCATTCTTTATTGTGATATTTAACGCAATCCAGAAAATGTCAAGGGAAGACGCCAAAAAACAGGTGCGGGTATACTTTAAGTACATCGCAGTAATCGCTATTGTTATAATATTATCAAGTCTTATTGCGTATTTCACATGCGATTAAAGGCTTATCAACTTGAAAAGATTTATTCATTTTTTTACAGGGATACATAATGTTTACAGACAGACTAAATGAGATAATGATCTTAAGCGGTGCAAAGAACCGTCAAATAGCAGAAAATGCAGGCTATGATCCGTCTACCCTCACACATCTCAGAAAGGGAAAACGAACTCCGGGTCCTGACAGCCCAACAGTTTCCAAGACCATCAAGGGGATCTGTCTCTATATGTCACAGACCGGTAATGCTGACAAGCTCTGCAAAAAAATAAATATTCCTCAAGCTTCCAATCGAAAGACAATACAGAATGCACTCAGGGAATGGCTTTTTGAAGGAAGTACTCCTGTTATTAAGGAGAAGGCGAAAAAAAGTAAAAGCAGCACGGCAAAAAACGTCAACCGTATTCTGGCAGAACGCTTTGACGGTGCTATGAATGTGGCAGAACTGTCAAATCACCGTTTAAGCCTGTTGGCTCATGTCGATCCGTCTGTGATCAGTCGTTATCGCAGTGGTTTACACACGTCCGGCAAAAACTCTGATATGGAGAAACATCTTTCCATGATCCTGTGGCAAAGAATAACTGAGGTCAGCAGGCTTCGGGAATTATCAATTCTTACCGATATTTCAGAAGATGCTCTTGATGAAGCACTCTTTTTTAACTGGCTCTATGATACGGACAAAATCATATCAAATGACATTTACGCAGAAAAACTGCTTGTTGCCTTCGGAAGTTTTACAAAACGAGCCGGTATGATCTTTCCGGATTTCAATGAGCTCGTTTCTCCGGACATCCTGGAAAGCAAAGCAGAAACATATTACGGCTATGACGGTATCCGCGAGGCTGTCATACGATTCCTTGGGACCGCAATACAAGGCACCCATAAAGACCTGCTTTTATATTCCGATCAGAATATGGATTGGATGACGGGCGATAGGAAATTTCTGACAATGTGGGCTGCCCTTATGAGCGAATGCGTTAAAAGAGGCACAAAGATCCAAATAATACATAATATCAACCGCGGTCTGGATGAAATGTGCGATGCAATAATATCATGGTTGCCCATCTATATGTCAGGGATGGTTGAATCATACTACTGTACTCAGGTAAGCAGCGGACAGTTTTCTCACACGATCTTTCTGGACCCCGGTAATGCCTGCATAAAAGCGATGAACGTTAAGGGAAATGAGGATGACGGAATATACCTATACCTGACACACGATAAGGAACTTTCTATCTGCTTCAAAGAATTCCAGAGAATGCTTGACAATTCAAGATCTCTTGTAAGGATATCGACGTCTAATAAAACAATCGAGGGCGATTTCACTGAAATAAACGACCTCAATCTGAATCTTTTGATAAGACGAGATCTGGTACGTATTTCCCTAAATTCTTCTCCCGATCTGTTCCTAGAATTTTCCCACCCTATGATGTGCCGAGCTTTTAGGGAGTATGCAAACAGGCTACATGATGTATAATTGACTTGGAAGGAGTCAAAAATGTTCGGTAACTATTCATTTCCTCCAAAGACATACTTTGAAATAGCATCTCTCGGATACCTGCTTGTTTTGTATCTGATATCTTTTCATGACAGTGATCGCAATAAGATCCGCTCCTACAAGATATTTCGATACCTTGAAGTCAATATGCTGCTGGCGCTCATCGTGAGCATAATGACATATACTTTTGCCTTTCCCGAATCAGGGACTCCGATCCCTGTATGTACACTGCTTCGAACGCTTGATTCGATCATGTGCGTTATGGCATCCAGAATCTTTGCGATCTACCTTCTGACATATGTTGATACTGAAGGAAGATATAAAATAGTCTCTTTGATTGGTAATATCCTTTTTGCCACTTACCTTGCATTAATGATACTGAATCTCCCGTTCAAGTTTATCCTCTGGTATACACCCGGCGGTACATACATGCACGGCTCTCTTTTCGTTCCGATCGTCTTTTCCGCTCCGGTATTCTATCTGACAAGCGGTATACTTACTCTTATAATTCGTATTAAAACACTCGGTCCCAGAGAGAAAGTCGCACTCTCCATAGCATCATTTGTTACACTTTTCGGTACGATAATACAGGCCGCCACAGACGGCGTCATACTGTTATCACTTCCTTTTGGTTCCATAGGTATTTTCGTTCTTTACTTTTCTTTGGAGACTGCAGACTATCATCAGCTTCTTAAAAACAACGAGCGGCTCGTTCTGGCCGAACAAGATGCGATCAAAGCCAATCGCGCCAAAAGTGATTTTCTGGCAAGCATGTCCCACGAAATCAGAACCCCGCTAAACGCGGTTCTCGGAATGGATGAACTGATACTTATAGAGACCGACCCCGATAAAGAACAGGATCCCACGATCATCAAGCGTATCAGAGGATACGCCGAAAACATAAAGGATGCCGGTCAGGTCCTTCTTTCGGTCATCAAT
>JAILNS010000014.1 GCA_024691305.1 Lachnospiraceae bacterium
AGTGTAATTTATAATTTCTGTAGCGTCCCTCATAAAAATCAACGATTTTCGCTGTACAGGTGTTTCCAAACAGCTTCAACCTTATAATCCTATATAATTGACGACATGATGCAAACGTTCCTGCACAACCTGTTATTAAAAATATAAATCCATATAATAATTTCATTTTCTACAACTCCGATTTGTAAATTTCACTGTCTTCAATTATACAGAATCCTCATCCAGTAAGAAATACACAATTCAAAAGTGCTAATAAAAAAGGACAGCTATCTCTTTCGAAATAACTGTCCTATGTAAAAAACCTAGGTATGACTACCCCTCCTAGGTTTACCTATTCTATTCGGCATGAAACGTTTCCAAATTGATTAATATGTGCCATTTTTTTGCCATTCATGTGCCATTTAAAACCACTTCACGTGATTTTAGTCAATCTCGATGCAAATCATGCATTTCACATCCACACAAATGTAAATCATCCACACAAATGTACACAGCTTATAAAACAAACCTTTCAGTCTGCTTTTACACAAACTGAAAGATTACGTACGAGAAATAAATTGCCAAAAGGCCTATTCCCTGTGCCCTGTATATGCGCCCTTTGATAAGAGCCGGCAGACACATTATGAGCATGACTGCGACCATCACGGGGATATCAACTACCAAAGATGCATTGATGCCTGCTATGGTCTTTTCCACAGGAATATGGAAAGGGGCAAGTGTAACGGCAAGTCCGCTTACCAGAACCAGGTTGAACAGGTTCGCGCCTATTACGTTACCGAGACTTAAGTCGCTGTGGCCTTTTACAAGTGAAGTGATGGCGGTTACAAGTTCAGGCAGTGATGTGCCAAGTGCAACGAAGGTAAGTGCTATAACCGACTGGGGAACACCTGCTGCCTCCGCGATCAAAGTACCGTTATCTACCAGAAGATTGGCACCTATCGCAATAACGGCTGCACCCAGGATAAGCTTGGCGATGAATATGATGAAATCCTTGTTCGCACCGTCCTTAGCCACAGCACCGTCCTTAGCCGCTGTGTCCGCCTTAGCCGCAATATCCTCCTGGTTTGCAGCGTCTGTTCCGGCGGGGTTCTTATTCCCGCCCTGCACGGAACGATCCAAAACACCTCCGTCAGAGTCTGAGGAGCTATCTCCTGTCGAACCGTCAAATACCACATCTGGCTGATCAGTCGAAGTTCTGTCACCCTCTGTGGAATTCCGGTCAGTCGAATCCCCGTCTGCCTCTGTAGACCTGGTTAGATCCGAATTCTCATCACGGTTTAAAACATTCTGTATATATTCTTCCGTCATACGGCTTGCTTCGGGATCTATGGGAGACTGTGTAAGGCCTATGGTCTCACCCGCATCATCTGCCGATATGCTTCCTGAATCATTTCCCAATCCGGATATGCTTCCCGAATCATTTCCCAACCCGGGCATGCTTCTTGTCACATCTCCTGCACCGTCGCTTCCCGCACGACCGAGTGCCATGCTCTCCTTGGCCTGTTTTACACACATGATCATGTATGCTATGAAGATTGCAAGTAATATGATACCTACTATCCTTGAAAAGAAGCCCGTTGCATAAGCAACTGCTATATAAAGTGCCGCTGCACCGAAGAAGAATGCGATCGGCATCTTAAGGGATTTCTTCTCAACCGCAGCAGGTCTGAACGTCATTGTTATCGCTGCGATAAGTGCTGTGTTACATATGATGGAACCTATTGCGTTTCCGTAGGCCATATCGCTTGCGCCCGCCGTAAGTGCGGCTGTCGATGATACCATGACTTCCGGGATCGTTGTTCCTATGGATACGACCGTTGCTCCGATAAGTATCTCAGGCATATGGAATTTGTGTGCGATCCCGGTCGCACCGTCCACGAACCAGTCGCCGCCTTTTACCAGGCAAATTAGTCCTACTATAAAAAGAAAGACTTCAACTACGATTGCAGGTAAACCAAACATTTTTCATTCTCCCCGTTTAAATAATTTTCTCTGTCAAAAAATATTAAGTTTCTCGACTTCTTTTATGATGATCCCGGCATTTTCCGTATGGTTTTTTGCTCCGGGATGTGCATGTGCTCCAAAATCACATTCGGGACATTCCTTAAGCGCAAGGTAAGACACGCGCTCATCTTTGGTGTCCGACTTATATCTGTCCATGGTTTCTTTGATGTATGGCTCCATAAGAGGTCCGCACATACCGTAAACCCACAGGATATACGAATCGGGATTGCATCTGCGAAGCTTCTTAAGGAAATCATATACGGCATTTTCAAACCTGTCTCTGGATGCCTCATCCCACTGCCCGTCTTCTATCGGCTGCTGCTTGTGTTCTGCGCCGGTATCGGGATCTGTCCACGCCGGACTTCCTGTCGCACCGCCGTCGTTAGTCGCAAGATTTACCACGACAAGTTCCGGACTCCAGGACCTAAAATCCCATGCATCGAATGCGCCCAGGGATTCATTTTCTTTTCCGGCCACGACGCCGCAGACCTGCTCATAGAATTCAGGTATGTTCGAATGTATGTTATTGTCCCAGCCACAGTATACGCCCCAGCCGCTCTGGGATACGATGGAATATTCCGCATCGAAATGCCCGGCAACTTTACGCGCATAATGGCCGGTCAAGCCGTAAATTCCGGTGGCCCATTCCTTGATCGCACCGGTTCCGGTGAGCCCCTCTCCGCTCGTAAGCGAATCACCGATAAACTCTATCTTGTGGGATTTGGGTAAGACAGGCTGAAGCACGCAGTCAGTGATTATCTTATGCAAAAGAAGATGTCTCGATACATCCTCCTGTATGGGCTGGGTCTCCATGATCACGGTCACGGTCTTTACCTCACCCTGGGGAAGTGCCCTGAAAAGACAATATTTATTTCTTCCGGGCATGACCATGAATCTCTGAACGAGAAAACCGTCTATCTCCACTCTGAGATAATACTCATGCGTCGTCCAGTTGCATTCGATATCTACTGACGCCTCGGTTGAATCCGTATCAAATTCCACGCCCGATGCGGTCCAGAAAAGAGGAAGCGGTTCGCGCTTAACGGTCCTTCCGTATATGCGCACATGGTCTTTATCTATAGGTGAATATTCGTACATTAAAACTCCTTATCCGCAGGTGACTTGCCTCCCTATACGTGGGCGGCCGGTGTCCCTATCCACAGGTAGCTTTCGCTACTTATCAACAGTCCTTATCAACCCCCGAGGGTAGCCTTCATGATAGCCTTGATCGTATGCATACGGTTCTCGGCTTCGTCAAAAACAACAGACCTCGGTCCTTCAAAAACTTCATTGGTTACTTCAAGTTCCGATAAGCCAAACTTCTCATAAACTTCACGGCCTATCGCAGTATTTAAGTCATGGAACGCCGGCAGGCAATGCATGAAGATCGCACGATCGGACGCATTCTCAAAGCATGCGGCATTTACCTGATAAGGCTTTAATTCGTTTATTCTCTCTGCCCAGACTTCTTCGGGCTCACCCATGGATACCCAGACATCTGTATAAATAACGTCTGCATCCTTGCAGGCAAGTTTTACATCATCGGTAAGAGTTATCGATCCGCCGGTCTTAGCCGCAAGATCGGTCGCATATTTCACAAGTTTCTCCTCCGGAAAATACTTCGGTGAAGTACAAGCAACAAAATCAAAACCGAGTTTTGCACAGGTGATCATAAGCGAGTTGCCCATGTTATAACGGGCATCTCCCATATACACGAACCTGATATCTTTAAGTTCCCCGAGATGCTCTCTCATCGTAAGAAGGTCTGCGAGCATCTGTGTGGGATGAAACTCATTGGTAAGTCCGTTCCAAACGGGGACTCCCGCATACTTGGCCAGTTCTTCCACTATCTCCTGTCCGAATCCACGATATTCTATGCCGTCATACATACGTCCAAGTACCCTTGCTGAATCCGCTATCGATTCCTTTCGCCCTATCTGCGAACAGGCGGGATCAAGATAAGTCACGTTCATTCCCAGATCATATCCTGCCACTTCAAAAGAGCATCTTGTTCTGGTACTTGTTTTTTCAAATATGATGGCTATATTTTTCCCGCGAAGTGTATCGTGAGCTATGCCCTTTTTCTTCTGGTCCTTAAGCTCTGCTGCAAGATCAACGAGATAGAGGATCTCCTCGGGCTCGTAATCCATCAGTTTGAGAAAGTTTCTTCCTTTAAGTGAGATTTCCTTGTTCATTTCTTTCCTCTCTTGTTGTCCACAAAAACAGCAGACGTCACATTGGTATTCTTCATCGTCCTGTAATACTTCATTGCGGCATCGGAAGGCGTAGCGGTTGGCTTGCTTTGCTCTTTGCCGAACTTGACCAGTCTGTCTATCCTTGACTGTATCCGCATCTCTCTCGCCTGTATGAGTGCGGTCTTATCGGACACTTCGGTTATCAGTTCCTGAAGTTTTTTTATCTTCTCCGCATATGGAGACGGATCTTCCCTGAGTGTCGGTGCAACCCTTTCATAAAGCGCAGTAAAACCGTCATCGAGGAGATCAAGATCATCGATCAGTTTTCCTTTTTCCTCCATAAGACGGTTATATTCATCTATATCAAGTTTCTCACCGAATAAGCACTCTTCGTGTCCCGAACAGATATCCGAGATCTTATCAAGCAGAGCGCTCTTCTTAACCAGTGAATCTATCAGTATTGTCAGATATTTATCCATGAAGGCATATTATCACAGGTCTGGAAAAAAATGAACCCCCGCAGCCGAAACTGCGGAGGAATTTAAAAAAGCACAATTGCCTACCTTAACATTCGAATATTCGAAGGCCTGTCAAAATCACAAGCCGAGATTCTTCAGTGCATCCACTGCCGATGCCACATCGGATGATTCCTTGTTGGCTTCCTGTATCTGTAAATACACTTCCTTACGGTATACCGGTATCTCACGCGGTGCTTCAATACCGATCTTAACCTGATCTCCTTTAACCTCAAGGATAGTGATCTCAACGTTATTATTTATGATCAGCGCTTCATTTTTCTTACGTGACAATGCGAGCATATGAGATCACCCCTCTTTCTTTTTCTTTGCTTCGGCAAGCTGATCATATATAGGATATTTAACCTTATATTCATCGCTGTCGATTATGATCTGGCAGCCCTTGCAGGTTGCGGAATTAACGATTATGGGACCTCTTAAGTTAACGGTCATCTTCTCGATCTCATGAGGTATGGTCATGGTAACCAAAACGAGCATATCCTCATCCTTCAGTTCTCCGATGGGCTTTAATAATTCATCATCAACAGAAGGATTATAATCTTCTTTTACCAAAAGAGGATTGAGTACAGGCATCGCAAATCCGGGTTCCTCAACCGACTGAAGCCACTTAACGGTATTACTGCCCTGTTCTTCATCATACAGAAGTACAAAATGTTGAAGATCCGGGAAACCAATGATCCCTCCGGGAAACTCTATAACTTTGGATTCGTCGATCTCGATCTCTCCAAAAGCTCTGGTAAGCATCTGCATATCACATTCCTCCTTGATTATCCTTAAATGTAATTCATCAGACTGTTCTGCATGATCTTGCTGGTCGCCATGAGTGCTGCATCGTACGTGGTCTCTGCTGCGGTAAGTTTTACGGCAACTTCCGTCATATCAATGCCTTCATTCTCTTCCTGAAGTTCCTTGAATGTTGACTTCTGGTCTTCAAGCCTTGCGGAAATGAGTTCAAGTCTTGTAGATCTGGTACCGTTCTTGGTTATCGCAACATTGGTACTGTCAAGATATGCCTGGTATCTGGTGATCTGTTCACCGAATCTCTTACTTACGGTATCTCGGATATATGTATAAGCTTTCTCTGCGGCATCAAGCCTTGTCTGGCAATTTTTGTAATCCGTTGTTCCTTCTACATATGTACCAAGTTCCGTTTTAAGGTCCTTACGTATAGTCTCTATCTCGGTAAACTGATTAACAATATCCCTAAGATCGTCTAAATCTCTGGCAACCGCAGGATCGAAAACCTCATACGCGTTGGTATTCACCTGTATGGTTTGGTTATATCCTACATCATACACGATCTGCGTGTCTACATTTCCGTCACTATTATACAATATATTGGTCGTATTATCTAATGTTTTAAAATAATGCTGGGGATTCAGATCATCAACATTCCATTCGTTCTTATCATAGGTAATGGAAACCGATCCGTTGTTTTCAAGAGCATCCGTAACATCATCCAGACTTGATCCCGTAAGTATGATCTCACCTGTGGTTGAGCACACGTAAGCACCTGCCGTTCCTGCCTCTTTGGCCGCTGCGGCTGCACGGTACATAGCTTCGGCATCGGTATAAGTATCTGTAATGGATATCGTCTCTGTAGAACCGTCGGATTTTGTAACCTCAAGATCAGCCACGCTGGAATCAACCAGATTACTGTAGGAAAGCCTGATCCTGCTTAATGTATAATTGGTTATATCTGTCTCTTCAGCACCGGCAGCAGATGAGGTAGTATCAAATACGCTGTAATCGGTATAGCTTATGGTATCAAGCTGAACAGGTTTGATATTCTCGGTTATCGTATAATCGGGAGTCTTATTAGTCGAATCTATCTGCTCCTTCTGCATTGTAAGAGGCGTATCGGTCCTGTATCCCGTGAATATATATCTGCCGGCATAATCCTGATTACCTGTGGCAAATACTTCATTTGTATAAGATTCGATCTGGGTTAAAAGAACCTGCATATCGGATGCGGTATAGTCTTTGTTAACGCCTGTCTGAACCTGAGAATAAAGACTTGTATAGACCGTAGTGATCGTATCAAGTGATTTAGCCGTTACATCAAGCCACTGCTCTGCATCCGGTGCATTCTTATCATAATACTGATTTGCCGTAGACACGTTACTTCTGAGTCTGAGTGCACGGATTGCAATGACAGGATCATCTGAAGGTCTCGTGATCTTGGACTGGCTGGTAAGCTGGGTATTGTATTTATCCTCTGTTATCTTGGTCTGATTGATATTATACAGGGAATTATTCTGCATTATCTTATTTGTCATTCTCATAATATATACCTCTTAAACCTGTATTTTGCTTCCCTGCAGTATCTGTGGTCCGGCTTCCGTGCCGTGACCGGTCAGTTCATTTATCAAACACCTGTCTGTAGAATAAGTCTGTCATATATTTCCTGGAAGGTCTGGATCATCTTGGAAGAAAGCGTGTATGCGTTCTCATATTTAACAAGATTCACTGCCTCTTCATCACTGTCCACACCTGAGATTGATGTACGCTGGTTACCAAGCACCGACTGAAGACTTTCAAAAGTCGCCGAGAAGGTTCTTGCATTGCTTGTGTTAAGTGCTACATCAGAAAGCATCGATTCAAGGAATCCGCTGGCATTATATCCTCTGAAGCTAAGCTGTGTCTTATCTCCCAATACCTCGATCGCTTTCTTGATATTGTCACATTCCTCAACACCGTTTGTTTTGTCTTTACGCGATCCCAAAAGATCGGGATTTTCGCTCGTAGCACTGTCTACGGAGAAGTTCATCGCGGTGATATGATAATAACCTCTGTTATCCGTATTTGTATCGGTATTGTTCAGTACAGCTTCACTATATTGGCCCTTATCTGTAGTTAGATTTCCCGAGAACAATATTCCGGCATCTACATTTGTAGTCGTAAATCCATCGGCAAATATTCCGTTCATTGCTCTGGCAAAACTTCTTACCCATTCATTCATCTGGGTCATATAATACGGGATACCCTGATAATCGGAGTAACTTCCCATGATCGCTTCTTTTCCGACCTTATTATAATCGACTACCATATCGCACTTGGCATCATTAAGGGTGAAGGTATAGGATTCTACGGTATCGGTACCTGCAACATAATTCACGGTCCAGTCTTTGTAGTAATACTCCTGATTGCCGAGTATCATGCGTCCGCCGGAATCCGACAGATTGCACTCCGCCATGGTATCAAGATTATCATCGTTTGTCTTAATGGTAACTGTATGATCCGTGACACCGTTTGAATCTGTTACGGTTCCTATATCAGTGATCTTTCCCGTGAAATAATTACCGTTATTACCGTCTCTTAAGTCTGCAAGACCCTTGATGGAGCCACCCATAGCAGCATTATCGAGTTTAAACTGACCTCCGTCTTCCCAGTACACATCATAGAGGCCGTCTGCATCTGACTGATAAACTTTTTCGTAGCTGTTTCTTGCTACTACATTCAGGGTTCTGTATTCATTCTGATCTACGAGCATCTGTCCGCCGGCTATCTGGATCATGCATCTGGTAGCACCTGTTTCTTCATTACGAACGTTATATATAGGTGTTTCCTTGACCGTAACATCCACATACTTGGAAAGCTCATCTATAAGAAGATCTCGTTTATCACGAAGTTCATTTGCTGTCGTTCCCGTAAGTTCGATGACATTGATCTGTTTATTGATCGTTGCAAGTTCTTCTGCGATGGAATTTACCTGACTTACCTGGATCTTGATCTCATCATTTATGTCTTTTTGCAGGTCTTTAAGATCACCTGCCATGTTGTTGAAATAATCCGTAAGAGTCTTAGCCTGTGCAAGAAATGCAGCTTTGGTCGAAGTCGAACTGCCGTTTTTGGTAACTTCTTCAAGTGAATCTACCAGAGAATTGAAAATGGATTTAAATCCCGTTTCTCCATCGTCTGTAAAATAAGTTTCCATGATGGACATGTAATACTCTTTACGTTCAAACTCGCCGTATCTGGTCTCGTTGTCTCTGTATTTTTCATCATAGAAAACATCACGTATACGCTCTATAGCCAGTGTATCAACACCGGCACCGGCACAACCGTAACTTTCAAATACTCTCATAGGATTGGTTGCAGCAGTAACTACCTGCTGTCTGGAGTAGCCGTCTGTCTCAACATTAGCCACATTGTTGGCTGTGGTATTGAGGGCTGCGTTGGATGCTTTCAGTCCGGAATATGATATTTGTAAACCAAAAAATGTTGAAGGCATATGTGCTCTCCTTTCTCTTTTATTTATATCGGCATGGATTGTAATTTAGATTAGACTAAATTTATGATCAGTTATCCCAGTGTGGTAACAAGATGCTCAAGCAGTTCGCTGACCACATTGATGTATCTGCTCGCTGCGTTATATGCATTCTGATACTGGATCATATATGTAAGTTCTTCATCGGTGTTTACACCGAGTACCTGCTGCCTTGCCGACTCGATGGAATTGACTGTCTGATCCTGTGCTTCCTTGATAGTAGTATAGACTTTGCCGGAAGTGGATACCTGGGAAACCATCGAATTGTAATATGTAGTAAAGTTAACAGGTGTGGTAACCTTCGGATTAAGTGTGTAATCGTCTGAGGTAAATGCCTTGGACAGAAGTTCCATCGTGGTTATATCTTCACTGCCGTCTTCAAGTCTGAAACCAAGCATTGAGGGATTCTGTCTCAATTCCATATTTATGGTAAGATTGTTGATCGTAAATCCGTCCCAGTAATCCTCAAGATTCGGATCATTAAGAGAATCCGGATCACCGTTTGCATCCCTGTTCAAAGTAGCACTGCTGTATATGCTGTCATCACCTGTCGTTGTCTTGAATATCTGCAGATAAGAACCGTCTTCATTTCTTAAATATGTTGAAGCCGGATATCTCTCCGTAGCTCTGTCCGCAGCATCCGCAAGAATACTGTTTATCTTGGTTGTAACATTATGTATAAGCGAATCAAATTCCGCTTCTATATTCATCATTATAGACTGGGAAATGGTCTCATCATAATAATCTTCGTCTTCAAGATCCTTGAATGTGGCATTATGATCGCCTCTTGCATACAGGCATGCCTTGAGTTCGCCTACATCTGTATTAAGTTCGGATGATATCGGCCTTGACAGATCAAATACAGCTGCACCGGGAACGGTTTCGGGGATAACTACTTTTTCTCCGTCCGAATTATATGTATACTCTGCGTTCTGTTTCCAGTACACACTGTAAAAGCCGGTCTTTGGATCCTGATACAGTTCCATCTTATTGATCATGTCACCCTTAAGCAGATCAACACCTTCAAACTGAATGGATACACAATTATCACTGTCTTCTTTCCATGTGATATTGCCCATCTGTCCGAGCTTATCCAAAAGATCATTTCTCTGGTCCCGAAGATCGTTAGCATTCTCTACTTTGCCGGATTCTATCTTGGATATCTCGATATTCAGTTTATATATCTGTTCCGTCCAGTCGTTTATATCCTGTACATCATTTTTGATGGTAGTATTCAGATTGGTCTGGTAATCACACAGAGACTGATATACATTACCTGCCTGTGTGAGAAACTCATAAGCCCTGGTAACAAGAAGGTTCTGATTAACTTCGTTACAGGGATCCTTGGTAAGTTCTTCCATGGACACCCACAGATCTTCCATGCTAAGCTGGAAACTCTGTCCGCCGGATGACTCACCCAATATATCTTCCACCTGATTAAGTGCATCTACGCTCGTCTGGTAGAATTCACTTCTTCCGGATTCTTTACGATAATTTACATCAAGGAAATAATCTCTGACCTGCCTGGTTTCGGCATAAGTGACACCAAGCCCCAATTGATCGTATCCGATCGCATGTTGCTTGGAGAAAGTCTGATATGTGCTCGTTGCCAAAGACACCTGCTGACGTGTATATCCGTCGGTATCTACGTTGGTAACATTATGAGCTGTTGTATTTAATGCATTTGAAGAAATGTTAAGTCCGGTATTCCCCAAATACAGATTGCTAAACAATGACATATCGAATCACCCGTGTTGAAATCTCTTCCCCGGGCTTTACTGCTTAGCGTCAAATGATTGTTTATCCACGCCCAGCGCTGCGCCCGTGCTGTATGCTCCTTTGTTGTAATTGGCACTCTCCGGTGCGGATTTTGCTGACTGGAGCATATTCATATTGAAGTGGACCATATCAAGTGCGCTCTGTATAAGTTCGGAATTTCGCGCATTTACCATATCCACTTGCTTGGCGGCAGCCATTAATCTGTCGTAAGACGCCGCAAGCGCCTTCTGTTCCGAAGGTCTGCCCGCCATGATCTTAATGAGTCTCTTAAGACTCATGTTTTCAACATCCTTGTTGAGTACGTTTGCTATATCCCTGATCGCTTCATCGCGTCTTTTTGCAATATTCTGGATCCTGGATAACTGCACTTGCTCCTCATCCGTGATTCGAGCCAGTTCGCTTAAGTTTTCGGAGACTATGACAGGAGTTTTGGCGATGGAAAGTTGAAGCAGTTTATCATATTCCGCACTTTCTTCATCCAAAACACTTATGAGTGTTTCCATCAACGATGCCATAATGGTCTCCTAAAACTTAAACATTAAATGATTGATGCCTGATACTTCTCAAGCAGTTTGTCTGCGAAACTGTCAGCACTTACATTGTATGTGCCTGCATCTACGCTAGCCTTAACAGATTCAACAACCTCGCTTCTTACGTCAGGTGTATTTGCGAGTGCCTGCTTTGCAGCCTGGATATCCTTACCCATGCTGGAAATCTGCAACTTGTCCGCAAAACTGCCTGTCTTAGCTGTAGCCTGAGGTTTCTTCACTGTCTGAGACTGATATACTGCCTGGATCTGGTTGTAAGCTCCTATACGCATAACATAAATCTCCTTCCGTATATATTTCGAGCATTCAAATCTCTGTAATCTATATCGGTCAAAATCTTCAAGACTTTAGAGTCAAATATAAAATTATTGTCTTTATTTTATTCTTTTTTGCCTTGCACCATTCCTTCTTATTGGATAGAATTAAGAAAAAATAACTGCAAAGGAGATTTAAATAATGAAATCTTTTTTCGATGAGTTCAAAAAGTTCATACTTCGCGGTAATGTTATCGACCTTGCTGTCGGCGTTATCATCGGCGGAGCATTCCAGGCCATCATCAAAAGTCTGGTTGACGATGTGATCTCTCCCGTGATCGGCCTTTTCGCAAATACCGATCTGAGCGGAATGGTTGCAAAAGTCGGCGACGTTGAGATCCGCTGGGGTGCTTTCGTAACTGCCATCATCAACTTCATAATAATGGCATTTGTAATCTTCCTGATTGTACGTACCATCAACAAGGTCGTAGAAAAGACCAAGAAGAAGGAAGAGGAAGAAGCTCCCAAGACCAAGATCTGCCCCAGATGCAGAAGCGAGATCGATATCGAAGCTACGAGATGTCCTCACTGTACGTCAGAGCTGTAAGATCTAACCGGCAAACCGGCGTACCATATTGATCCACAACTCGATTTGGATCTGAGTATAACGGCCCAGATTACGGGGTTTAAACCAAACCTTGTGTCTGTGGCCGTTTTTTATGTCTTTGGCGCACATCCCAAATCCGCGTCCAAGTCCGCGCAGATAGGTGATCCCCATCCTCTTTAAGCTAAAAAACAATATCTTGATCAAAAAACCGATGATCAAAAAAGGCAGATTTATAACAAACTGCAAAAACGGCATATTCTTATATATGATGTAGATACTGTTTTTGGCCGCAAGATTTACCTTGAAACGGTTATATCTTGAGCCCGACGTCGCACTCCCCGCATGGAATATAACGGAAGCCGGCTCGTAGGCATTGTGATATCCGTATATCCTGGCCCTGTATCCAAGGTCTATGTCTTCCAGATAAGCAAAATGCTCTTCATCGAAATCCCCGATATCATCAAAAACCGACATTCTGTACATGACGGCTGCTCCGCATCCCGCAAATATCCTGCACGGAGTATCATAAAGTTTCGCGCTTTTCCCTTTGCCCGGCGTAAATGCCCATCCAAGCGCACAGTATAAATCACCCGAGTCATCTATGACAGATGGATCCGACATGCTAAGAATCTTGGATTGCACGGAAAAGAGCATATCGTCCGAGTCCATCCTCTTTTCCAGGAGTTCGATAGTATCGGCATTTATTGTGGTATCGTTGTTCAAAAGAAAAACGTAAGGAGTCTTAACTGCCTTAAGGCCCACATTTACTGCATGGCAAAAACCGGTATTCTCGGGAAGCGCTATGAGTTCCACATCCTTATATGCCGGCTCGGCCTGACCATCCATATGGGATCTGATCGCTTCAAGAGAGCCGTCACATGAGCCGTTATCGACGATCACGACCCGGTAGTCTCCAGCCGCAATTATGCTCTTCATGCACTCTTCGATATATTTAATTCCGTTATAATTCGGTATAAGTACCGTGGTCTTGGTCATATCTGACTCCGTTAAATATTTATAAGCGCTGTGGTCTTGGTCATATCTGACTCCGTTAAATATTTATAAGTGCTGTGGTCTTGGTCATATCTGACTCCGTATAATTATATAAGCGCCGTCGTCCGTCGTTTCCGGCTTTCGTCTCACGCTTTCCTTGCATAATCCGGATCATACAGGATCATATAGCCCCGGGCATGAAGTTCTTCGGCCAGTGCCATGCTGTCCTCTGACTGCGCCTGCAGATCCTTTAGTTCCGGTCTGAGTGTCGCATAATGTATATCGGCCAGATACACGTCCTGACTGCAGTCAAAACGGTTATATTCTCCGGCAAAATGACAATTAATTCCAACATAAAGCCTGTTTCCGGTCTTATCTGCGATAACGCCCTTCATCATGCCATGCTCATCGATGACGCGGCCGATGACCGCTCCGATGTCCTGTCTTTTTTCAAAAAACGATCTGTAATCATCGACAGGCCTTCCGTCCGTCTTCCTTCTGTTCCCGTACCAGTCGATCTCATAAAATCCGAGGTGTTTACTGTGGGAGACCGCAATGTCACGTCCATACATCCGTTTAACATGGTCATGCAACGCATTAAGTCCCGCCTCGTATGCATAGGACTTGCTTTGTGTATTGGTAGCGGTGCTTCCCCTGTGGCTTCTCCAGTGATACAGGATCTTAGGCACATGGACGATATGCCCGGCAAGTTCAACCTTGCGCACCTTATCTTCCATGCACAGAAGCCTGACTATCTGTAAGATCAGGTCGTAGTCCTGTGCTCCGTCATACTCAGGGCGAAACGACACCCG
Source organism: Lachnospiraceae bacterium (assembly GCA_024691305.1). Classification (GTDB taxonomy): domain Bacteria; phylum Bacillota; class Clostridia; order Lachnospirales; family Lachnospiraceae; genus XBB2008. Next base: position 13,999 of record JAILNS010000014.1, read on the forward strand.
GCTCATCATGTCCTTACGCACCAGCATCAGATGGCAGACATAATTATTATTTAGCAAAAGATCATAGTTAAAGTCATATTTTCTGTGAGGATCGAAGTATATTCGGGAAGACGGTTCCTGTCCGGACGGAGACGATGTTCCTGCGGGTGAGGTCGTTTCATTGCTTTGTTCTTCAGAAGGTTCTTCCTCCGCCATCTTATCCTCATCCGAATATAGGACTTTGGGCGCACCGTCCTTGCTGTCCTTTATTGCTTTGGCCATACGAAAAAGAGCATCGGGAGTAAGTTCATCGTCGTGATCCATAAACCCTATATAGTCCCGGTCCATGCCAAGTGCAGCACGCAGGCCTGCATTGGTATTTTCCGATATCCCGTGTGCTTCTTTGGAACGTAAATATACGATACGGTCGTCTTTTTCATAAGAGCGGACAATCTCGGCTGCAATATCGTTATCCGAAGAGTCACTTATCACAAGTTTCCAAAAAGGATATGACTGGGCGATCACCGACTCTATCGCCTTGCAAAAATAATCCTGCGGCGGGTTATATGCCGGCATAACGATAGTTATTAAAGGCGGATTTTCAAGCTTTTCCGATTCTTCATGCTCTTTTGCAAGGATCTGTTCATCCGGACGTACATACGTATAGGGAGACTTTGCGCGAAGTTCAAGCCTCTCCCTCACCGCATAGTATGTATCGGACAGACCGTTTCGTTTCATGTACCGAAGTGTTCTTTTTATATCTGATAATTTTGATATAACGCTCATGCTATATAGTTTACCATATCGTGTGTGACATAAATAATCCTTTTGCGATTTCAATCATCATATTTGTCAAAAAAAGCAATATCTGAGAAATATTTGTCAGATTGACTATAGACCGTCTTTAAATCATAGGATATTCTTATATTTGTTCAGGGGCATTTGTGCCCAAATACCATACAGGGCCGGTAATCCCGGTCAGAAAGGACGTAAAAATGGTACAAAAAGTCGACAGAGCTTCCATCAAGGCTCAAGCCAAAGCGCAGCTTAAAGGCAAAGTATTGATGACATTCCTCTGCATCGCAGTTGCAAGCATTATCACAAGTGCTGCAGCCCAGATTCCCACAAGACTCACTCAGAGTTCAGCTTCCACAACCTTGAGTATTATCGGCTGGCTGGTATATATCGCAGTTGTGATCTTTGTCAGCATCCCGGTAACCGTAGGATTAAACAAAGTCTACCTGAATATTACTTATGGGTACAAACCCAGTGTGTCAACATTGTTTGAGCCCTTCAGCAAATACTACAAAAACAGCATCGTTACAACTTTATATGTAGGTGTTTTGGAATTACTGTGGTATCTGCCCTTCCTGTTGATCAGTATCATTCTGATAGGAGTTGCATTTGCAGGCACATTTGCCACAATTGGCGGAGATCTCGCAAACCTTTTTATGTACGGTGAAATGTATGATCTTGATGCATCAAATGCCTCCACGATCCTCGGACTTTTCTGTGGAATCTATCTCATAATATTACTGCTTATGATCCCTTATATGATCATAATCAATGCCTATGCACAGTCTATCAATATCCTTTGCGAATATCCAAACACAACTCCCACTGAGTGTGTTAATCTCTCCAAGGCAATGATGAAGGGACGCAGATGGGAACTCTTTGTTCTAAACCTTTCATTCATCCTCTGGATACTGCTCGTGTGCGTCACCTTCGGTATTGCGATCATCTATGTGGGACCTTATATGTCAGTCACCCTTGCAAACTATTATCATCGTATCAAAGGCAGTGTTTTAGATTCCAATAATTCCGGAAACGGTGGTTATGACGCAAATGCCGGTTACGGCGGATATCAGCAGGGCGGCGCTCCTTACGGTCAGGCAGACCAGTACGGACAGCCTCAGAATCCACAGTACGGTTCAAACGTTCCTTACTCACAAAATGTTGCTCCGCAGGCTCCTTACGATGCACCGGTTCAGAACGCGGCTGATCAGTTCAGCCAGACCATGGACCAGGCAGCCACTCAGGTTAACCAGGCTGCAGACCAGGCTGCTGCACAAGTCGATCAGGCTGTAGACCAGGCTGCTGCACAAGTCGATCAGGCTGCTGCAGATTCTGCTCAGGCACTCGATCAGGCATCACACGATATGATGACCAACTTCGACGATTATATCGACAAGAAAGACTGATACTTCTTTAAACAGTATCTAATTGATCAAACAAACAGGGCTGTCGCAAT
>JAILNS010000023.1 GCA_024691305.1 Lachnospiraceae bacterium
TCAATATAATATTCCTCATCTGTATCAAGGCAAATGGCTGCCAAGCGCCCTCCGGGAAAACACGCGCCGCAGTCGATGGCAATGTGATTGTTATGCCGAAAAATATAGCCGGGATTGGGATTCTCTTTGATTAACTGTGTCGGTGTATGACCGGTAATAACATACTTATCCGGGAAATATTGAATATCGTAATCCGCACGATTCCATACCAGTTCCTTCAGCGAATATTCATCCATATCCTTATCAGGCCGGTAGTTTCCGAGCCCGGCATGAACCAACAGATAATCCTTATCTCCTACGGACAGTTCTTCAAACACCGAAAACTCCTTGATAGAATCAAGGATCGTCCTTCGCCCGTCCGAATCAAACATCTGCATTTCTTTGATCGTAGTCCCGGCTCCGTTATGATACCAAGTCATGAGATTTCCGAACATCTTATCATCCAGCATTTCGATCGATTCATCCGTGATCTCCTGCAATAAAAATTCCATGCACTCCAGTGCCATCAGTTCATGATTTCCGATCAGACAATGAACATTCGGCATATCAAAAATCGAAATCATGGTTAATATAGGATGTGGACCCCGATCAAAGATATCTCCCAGAATATAAAGTGTATCCGTATCCTTAAACTCAATCTTTTGAAGCAGTCTTTTGAACTTTTCGTACTCGCCATGTATATCTGCCGTTACAAATGTCGCCATGTTTTATCCTCCTTATCTGATACTCAAGATGAAAAAGAAATCAGTGGGATTACCATCTCATCCTCCGTAAGTCCTGCATGAACCCCGATATGTTTTGCGACATCTTTTTCTGTACGATATATGGTCAGATCCGATATCGCAGTTCCTATGTAATCACCTAGCATTCGACGAAACTGCTTATGTTCCTCACTTTTTCCAAAAAGATTCTGATTCAGAACTTCTTCCCGATTCATCAGGATATAGCCCTCTCCGAACGCTTCCTTAAATAGACGCTCAAACTCTTTCTCTCTCCCGGGCTTTACAAAAAGATTCAGGGCACGAGGCTCGATAGATGGCATACGAATCAAACAATCTGTGATCTTCGGATAGCTTTCCAGCGCTACACCCCTGGAGTTGATATGGCCATGATCTGCCGTAATGATTATCTGAGTATCTGTAAGCTCCTCCGCCAGCTCCACCAAACGACTCTCAATCCTTCGTAGCACGCGTCGGGTTGACTTACTGAAACAACCGCTGTTATGCATGGTATGATCCGGCTCCTCCCAGTAAGCATAAATAAACTTCTCGCCGGGAAGCACACATAATTCATGCACGCGGTCAATTATCTGCTTCCATGTCTTCGGATACGGCTCCTGATAAGGAGAAGCATAGCAGGCCATACCGCCGGCATCATTGATCCTCTCAATGATGCTTTTGTATGGACAGATTGTCTGCGCAACCGGATAATCCGCTGCCGGCTCCTTCGTCCCCTGAATTGTGTTGGGATATACCGTGACATTTTTATCGATATCCGGATAATAGCAGTCCCACCCGAGCCAGGAGTGACCGCATGGATCCAGACCGGTCAAAAGAGAAGTCGTTGCCGCGACGGTCGTCGGGGGAAAGACCGAATAATAAGTATCCACCAAATGTGATCGAAGAAAACCATCTTCTTCCAGATTTCCCTCGAGGACGCTCTTTCCCATCCCATCCAGAAGAAACACCACCGTATTCCTGTGATGTTTCTCTAAAAGCATATCCGCCAACGGAAGCGTCGGCCCCACCGGTGGAACACCAAATCTTTTTAAGATGGAGTTTGCCATCTCTGTTAAGCATTTCTCGTAATGCGGTTCCGCCTTTATCATAATTCCATACTCCTCCATAATAGATGCTTTCATTATAACCTAAAGATATGTCATTTTATTATAAAATCACATATCCTTCTACATCAATAAGATTCATAGTTACCAAACTTGGTTCCGATCTGTACTTGTTTGTAAACATAATAATATCATCATAATTCTTCATAGTGTACCTCCGTTTCTTGTGGTTCTGTTTCCAGGGTGCAAAAAGCCACTGCCGGGCGGCAACAGCTCTTTGTTTTGGTTTCACCTATATTATGGAGATGGATATCCTCAGGATATTGAGGATGGATACTTTTTCCTCTCTCTATAACCCCTTTCGGGTATAATTCGACACATTCCTAACTAATTTCATCCCTAACGGGTATAAACTTATCGTTTTCCCTTGACTTTATAACCGATAGGGTGTAATATGGATTTGGTGATGACATATGAATAATATAGCTCAGTTTATAAAGAAAAGCCGAAAAGAAGCCGGTTTAACCCAGGCAGAGTTTGCTATGCGCTCAGGTCTTGGGCTTCGCTTCGTACGAGAACTCGAGCAGGGAAAAACTACCGTCCGTATGGACAAGGTCAATCAGGCACTTGCTATGTTTGGAATGGAAGCCGTACCGGGCAGGAAGGAAAATGTCGATGAGTGAATACCGTACTGCACAGGTGATGGTCAGAGGTGAATTGGCGGGACTCCTGAGTGAAACTGACGAAGGATACTCTTTCGAGTACGATTCGAAGTATCTTGAGAAAGAATCACCATCCCCTGTGAGCCTTACCTTACCGATCACCGATACGCCTTATTCTTCAAAAACACTTTTTGCTTTTTTTGATGGGTTGATCCCTGAGGGATGGCTGCTGGATCTGGTCGTCAAAAACTGGAAACTGGATGCAAGGGATCGATTTGGAATCTTATTGGTTGCGTGCAAGGACCCTATCGGAAATGTTTCAATCATGGAGAAAAAATAATGAAATGTCTATGCTGCGGAAAACTTATCAAAGATAACGCGAGTGAGAAAGAACTCTCTTCTCGCTGGCATTCCGCATGCGTAAAAAGATTTTTCGGGACAAAAAGTCTCCCGGATATAGACATAACCGAAGATTTCCTTGAGCAACTAGCCATAAAAAACACAAACAAAGGTCTGACAGTACCGGGCGTTCAAAAGAAATTATCATTGCATCTTGAAAACAGTGGGACCATACCGCGACTTACACTTGTCAATCATCCCACCGGATATATCCTGAAACCCCAGACTAAGGAATA
>JAILNS010000004.1 GCA_024691305.1 Lachnospiraceae bacterium
ACGATATGTTGTGGTTCTCATAGTTATACTGTTAGAATAAATTCTAATTGTTAGATAATTGTTAGATATATAAACAAAAATCAAGGATCCCGAAACCTCGAAATCCTTGATTTTACTGCATCGGAGTGACAAGACTTGAACATTCTCCCCACTCAACAAACCCAGTAAAATAAAGGAGGTTTGCGATATCATCATCCAACTGAACGCAAACTGAACGCAAGTGCCGTATGGCATTTGTTTGCTCAAAATAACACAACAATAACTATAAAAAACAATAATCCCTTACCCAACAATATGGATAAGGGATTATTATTGTGAATACTGTGATAATCAAATGTACAACGTAAGACTATAGTTTCTCGAACAATTCTTAGGATATCTACTATGGCTGCTCAGTACTACTATAATCTTTTAACGAACTAACCCGAAAAGAAGGCGCATATTTTTCCATGTTTTCTCCAGTTTGTGAATTAAACTGAACTTCTATAACCACCGACTCATCCTCCTTCGATATGTTTGAGATGCTATCATTATTTCCATACCTATGCTCACTTCCATCGGCAGGAAAATACCATGCTATAGTTATTGTAGGAGTATTAGGCGAATCCCACTCAGCCTTATACCCAGTATTTACCATAATCCCTTTACTTCCTAATGCCTGCACATAATCATCATATTTCCAATCAATAACCTGCTCTGCATCATAAGCCAAACTTCCATCTTCGTTCAGCAGGAACTCCTCAAAGAATGACCATGGGGATGCCGGAATACCTTCATAGTATTTATTTAGGTCATACGTATCATTATACCAGGTATCTGTGACAGAATCATCCATTTCTTGATAAAATCCATAGAATTGACTTAAAGAATAAAGCTGTCCATCGTCCGTGTATTCCGCTGGTGTAAGATGAAAACAAGGATAACACTCATACACGTCATAGTTCGGTTCATCAAAGAAAAGATGTTCACCGTCAGTTTTCCAATACAGCCAGCCGTTTTGCTTCGAATCAGGCTTTCCAATAGCCTCAACTATTTCATCTTCGGTCATAAATAACACTGATTTATCAAGATTAAGCTTGTGATAAGTAGAATAATATGAGAAGCAATTATCTATCGCCTCATCAAAGCAGCTATTGATAGGCTCCATCTCCTCAGCCTCAGCCGCTTCCGCCTCTTCTTCAGCACCCTCAGAATCCTCTATGTCATTAATCTCCATAGCTATCTCGGCCAGTTCATCTGCTGATTCCTCATCAAGTTCCAGTTCTTCCTGATAATAATTTGAGATATCATCCTTGGTGGACTGAGTTTCTGCCGCTTCTTTCTTACCGCATGCAGTGAGGCCAACCATGACCACCACCATCATCACACCTGTTACTGTTTTAATCTTACTGCTCGCTTTCATTGGTTTTCCTTTCATATATATGGTTTTTATCTGATAACCTCGAAGGTATCATATATATTTTATGATAATTATTTTGTATACGCAAGTGCGTATATTCTTTTCACAAAATCATACTGACCAATAATATGTAGTCAGAGTCAAAGTGCTACTTCTTTTCTTCTTCCATATCTATAAACTCAGGGGAATCAAAGAACTCAGAAAGGGATATACCGATTCCATCGCAAAGAAGACGGAGCGTATTAATGGTGATTTCTCGTCGATGAGGATCCATAACCGAGTAGACCGTAGAAGGAGTAACACCCGCCATATTTGCTAACGCATTATATGAGATTTCATGTGACTTACACAGAGAATCCAGTCTAGCCACAACCGCGTCTTTTATCTGGTACATATATTGCATCCCTCAATGCAATATATTATAAAAAAAGAATGATAATTATATACGCGACTGCGTATACAATGTTCTATAATCATATAATCCGAATCATGATCCGGATATCAATAGGATGGTTTTATATGTTTATCCGTTACTTGATTCTACATTTCTGTCTTTGTCTTGCGTTGGAGATTTCTTTCTCAAGTTCAGTGCTCTCTGCCAGATTACTCATTGCGATCAGCTGGCTATCTATAATTCTTTGATTCTCTTCTATTCTTTTTTCCATTACTTTTCTTTTTTCGCTTAGAGAGTATAGTTCGTAGTCCAGCTTTTCCAGATGTTTCCTCTTAGTCATTTCGGGAATAACTTCAATTTCCAAACTTGGATCCTTCTGTTTTACAATAGAGATCCACAATTGTCTTGCTTCTGCTGTGAACGTTTGCAGCCTGTTATTATATCTCCCGGGTTTCTGATCAGGATGGGGGAGTTGTAGACCCATTTCTGAAAATGCTTGCTCTTGAGCTGGACGTATGTGACCGCTCTGGTCTTTTGCAAAAAAGGTTGTCGTGATATGGGCATGCAATGATGCCTCTGAAACATGGATGGCGGCCGCTAATGTCTTTACGTTTGGCCATTGTTTTTCAATCTGATAACAATACTCCTTTACCATATCGGTAAAGAGTCTTATGTGTGCAGGAGTGATCTCATATTCACCCTCACAACCAATTTGCAGTATTGTTTCCATAGGGCCGGTACGCTTTGAATAAAAAACATCCTGAATTGTCCGCTCGAGTTTATAGTTTCGATGCTCATGATATTTTCGGTTTTGTTCGGTTAGCCAGTCTTGATATAAAGATTTGTAAATTTCGATTTGTGCATCTTCAAAATGTGATGTCCCCACTGGTACACGACGCAGTTGACCTTCGTCATTCACCAAAAGGATATCCTTTTTGATGTATTCCTCATTGATGTGGATCCGTTCATCCATGTTTTTCAAGTATCGGGAATTATGCTTGGCGGATCCACCTCCACACCGCCCCTGATGGTTTGAAACACGTTTTTTTTGCCCCATAATATATATACCTCCGACATTTGCTATAAATATACTTGGGGCGGTGGATGCGTCGTGCCCTAGCACGTACACCCAATATATAGTTTAGCTAAAGCCAAACATATTTTGGGCCACCGCCGCCCCGGTGGATCAGGCATTATCGCTCGTATTCATCGTTATCGATATCAGCGAGTACCTTCTCGACGATATCTTGACGTGTAGACTCGCGATAGGTTGGAAATATCGATTCTACAGGTGGACTCGATATAACCACCCTCTCGAGCTTAGGCATGAGTTCTTTCCAGCTCGTTTTTTTGTGGAGCTGGAATTCGACGCATACTCGCTCGAGAAAATCATCGATCAGTATTCCCGGTACAAGTCTGACCGTGTTGTTATGATAATGCTCTTTCATCTCATAGATAAAGGCGGTCGCTTTTATTACCTTTTTAAGATAATTGTTGAGATCACTCCCGCCGAGATCTAGAATCGCAACATCATCATCGTCGCTTGCTCCACTACAATTGATCGCGTCGGAGAGACTTTCCATACCTACAACATATTTTTTTGTTGCCTCAGCTACATGGAGCACTTGTCCTACAGTTACAGTTCGATATGGAGCACACAGCTCTTTTTTTGTTATTCGTCCATTTATCATTTTAAAATCTCCTTTCTAGATTCTTCTTTCTAGAATCTCTTATTTATATATAAAACAAATCATAAATCTGGCTTTTCATGAAACGAAAAAATATGGATATGGTCTGATTATCAGAGAGAAAAAACAGAAAATTTCAAAAAAATTTTTTTATTTTTTTGCAGTCATGCCACGATTATCCTTGTAAATACTGGCTTTTTTCTTTAGGAGTGTACTTATGTATCACATGACCATGTGGTGAAATGAAGGCTCTTATAATTCCATTTTATATATATTCATAGATGCGCGACTAACCATCGCAGGTCTTTCTTGTGATCGTAGCTTGGGGGAGTTGGTGACTCCCCCCATAAGATGATTACAGAAAGACACATCTACGATCATAAAGGAAAGACGTAAAATCTATATTATATAAAGAAAACTCTATCCGTCTTTTCGATATGGTCGTGAAGGCGGTTTTTTATTGTCAGAACGCTGTTTAGAAAAAACACCGGCATAACCGGCACAAATGATAAAGAGAGACCGAGAAATAACAATAAGGTCATTACTTTGCTGATGTGCCGGTGCTACGGCCCATTACCGGCACATCACCGGCACAACCGGCACATATTACCGGTACAAAAGAAGGTTTCGATTATGAGGAAAAAAGGAAGATTCACAGCTGAGAAGTTGCACATAGATAGTCAGCCTCGGACTATACAGCTGAAATTTTATGCCGAACAGGCAGGATATATAGCTGATCCAGATGCATCCGTAGCTGATGAAAAAAAGCGACAAGTGAAGATTTTACGAGATGTACTCCAGCGGATGAAAAAATCATTCCGTCCAGATGAGTTCTTAGTCTGGGGTATCGTGCATGACTCATGTGAAACGGGAGACGGATTCTTTTTGCCATCAGCAGAAAAGCCTCATGTTCATATTTACATCATCCCATATAAATCACGATGGAGAGTGGGAAGATATTTCAAAATTCTGAAAGTCACTCTGAGGGAGCAGGATGAGGAGATGTGGAAGCATGCGGTAGATGTAATTTCCGACAGACACGAGGCTGCTCTGTACGCTACACACGACTCAAAAAATGCTATACAAGAGGGAAAGCATCACTACCCGGTTATAGATGTCATCACAAATGACATGGATACGTATGTAACACTTCGAGGTGATGGACAGCAAGCACAAAAAAGATTTTCTCAGGCTGATTGGGAAAAGGTCTATAGAGATGCATACGCTCATGGATATGGTCTGGGTGCATGGAAGCATTTTTATGATACTCTTCCGAATTCAGCTAAGGAACGAAAAACAAAAATCCAACTTGCAAGAGAATACTACGAGCGTGGAATAGATAAACACATTGCCGAGGATAACTGCTGCACCCGTACCTGCATTTTCATACAAGGAGAGCGAAATCTAGGAAAGTCATACGCAACCAAGTATGCAATCACTCAGATGTACGGAGACTCTAATCTCGACATCACCGACGGGGGAACCGGACAGTTCGATGATATTGATCCATCATATAAAGCCATCTTCCTTAACGATTTCACTCTTCCGGCAAAGAGCTTAAGAAGCATGGCAGATGATCAGATTGTGAAAGTATACCGGCGAAACAACAGCAATCCATACTTAGCAGCTGAGCTACTGGTAGTCACAGCAAATACCAGTTTCGTGGAATGGGCAAAGGAATGCGGGATGAAAACATCCGAGCTTGTCGAAGGCGGAGAGCCAGATGAAAAAATCATCAAAGCAACGGAATCATATTTAGCACTCAAATCTAGATTTTTTATATGCGAGGTACGTCAAAACAAGCAAGGAAACTACAAACTATATAACATCTCTACACCGGAGCGAGGCAATGAGCCAAAACTCCAGCAGAAAGAAAAGACTTTCAAGCAATTCCGTGAGCTTTTTGATAGTTGTATCTCATCATATCACCCATCGCTATACTACATCCGCCCAGAAGATCTGAATTCTGATTTTGAAGATCCAGAGCCGGATGATCTAGATAAAGAAGTTTTTAAGTAAAGGAGAAAAAAGACATGGAGGAAATTATTGCCTAAGAAGGAAGGGCATGATGCCTACCTTCACAACACTGACTCTAAAAAATTGAATAAAATTAACCAGAAGATTACCTTAGCCCTGATCAAGGATGCTATACTATCTGAGGATGATGATATCGCACTATATATCATGACAAAAGAAGAGCAAATCATACAAAAGCACATAACTCAGGTAGATAGCATTCACGAAAAGGAGGAGGAAGACGGAAGGATACTATACTGGACAAAGCTAAATCCAAAAGATCGGAATCATTCAAGCAAAAAAACGTCCCATGATCCCGAGAAATTAAGAGCTATTATCATATCTCATTATCTAGGGCTAGAAGAGAAGAAAATCACAGTATCTGAAGCATTAAGGCGAGCTACTGAAGAGTGCATTAAAGATACAAAAGATATTCATAGGCAGAGACTAGTAAAATACTTCTCTTCTATTTCCTCCAAGAACGTCGGAGCTCTCACAGAGGATAACATCAGAAACTGCTTACAGTCTATGATAAATACCGGCATAACACAAAAAGCCTTTACTGGCGGTATTTCCACATTAAATAAGATATATGACTACTGCTCATATAATCATATTGAAATCATAGACATACGCTCTATAGTCCGAGATTTTAGACGAGTAAAATGCACATCAAAAAAGACTTTTATAGAAGAATTCAAAAGTCCGTATGATGTAGCATTTACAGAGGAGGAAACGATAATTCTTCTAACGTACATCATAGAGAATCCTGAAGATGTAAATCTCTGTATCGGGCTATTACTCACCACAGGAATTCGACTAGGAGAAGCATTAGCTCTGACAGTGAATGATGTAGATCTTAAGACTAAGACTCTATCGATTACAAAAAAAGAACATAATAAAGCACCATACACGATAGAGTCAGTCAAAGATTATTCCGATCGAATAGTTTGTTTATCAGATGATGCAATGGCAATAATACAGCTCATCTTAAAAGATAAGACAGATGTATTATTTACATATCCCGGGCAAGATAAACTACATGCTGGAAATGTAGATAAACGAATCCGTCGAATTCAGAAAAAAGATTTAGATTTGCCACATAAAGCGATCAGATCAGCTCATGATTGTCGTCGAACATACGCATCAATAGCATACTTACATGATATAGATATAAAAACCATAAAAAACCAGTGTGGTCATAAAGACGAAGCGACGACATGGATTTATATAAAAGACATCATAGAGCTGCACGAACGCCAGGAAATCATCAATAAAGCGAGTATTTTAGGGGTTTCAAGCTTACTGAACGCAACTGAACGCAAAGAAGAAAGCCCGCAAACCCAGAGTTTACAGGCTTTCCCGGCATCGGAGTGACAAGACTTGAACTTGCGGCCTCTTCGTCCCTAACGAAGCGCTCTACCACCTGAGCCACACCCCGATCTTTATTTATGTCTTAAGCAATATATGTTTTAAGACAGCTTATTTATAATAAGCAAACTGGTCACAAATGTCAAGACTTTGATTGAGATTTGTGGGACTGGAATCTGTTTTGGCATTCGTATTATACGCTGATACTATGATATAATCATATGTGCGTTCGTCCGATACGGATGAAACGGAAATGAGAGGGATATTGATGAAATATGATGTGATAATAATAGGTGCAGGCCCGGGTGGTATATTTACCGCATATGAAATTGTAGGGCTAAACCCCGGACTTAAGATCGCTGTTTTTGAAGCGGGTGGAAGGCTTGATGAAAGAAAGTGCCCTATAGACGGCGATAAGATCAAAAACTGTATCCACTGTAAGACCTGCTCCATAATGAGCGGATTTGGCGGTGCGGGAGCTTTTTCGGACGGAAAATACAACATCACCAATGACTTTGGCGGTACTTTATATGAGCATGTCGGAAGAAAAGAAGCCATAAGTCTGATGGAATACGTCGATAAGATCAACTTAGAGCACGGAGGAGAAGGGACTAAGTTATACACCACCGCCGGAACGGATATCAAGAAGATCTGTATGCAGAACAAACTTAAACTCCTTGATGCATCCGTGAGACATCTTGGCACGGATATAAACTACATCGTACTTGAGAACCTTTATGAAGATCTGTCGGATAAGGTCGATTTCTTTTTTCACTCACCGGTTGAAAAAGTTGAGAAGACCGATACCGGATACAGGATATCCGTTAAAGATACATCCTATGACTGCGATAAATGCGTGATATCGGTCGGGAGAAGCGGAAGCAAATGGATGGAGAGTGTTTGCGAGGATCTTTCGATACCCACCAAGTCAAATCGTGTGGATCTTGGTGTCAGGGTTGAACTTGCCGCAGACCTGTTCTCACATCTGACCGATAAACTTTATGAAAGCAAGATCGTGTACCGTACCGAGAAGTTCGAAGATCAGGTCAGGACTTTTTGTATGAATCCCCATGGAAGCGTGGTTGAGGAGAATACCAACGGGATAGTTACGGTTAACGGACACAGTTATGAAGATCCTGCAAAGCAGACCGATAATACCAATTTTGCACTTTTAGTCGCGAAGCATTTTTCGGAGCCGTTTAAGGACAGTAACGGATACGGAGAGAGTATCGCAAAACTTTCAAATATGCTTGGCGGAGGTGTTATCGTACAGAGATTTGGAGACCTCGTAAGAGGAAGGAGAAGTACTCATAAGCGTATCGAAGAAAACTTTGTTATCCCTACTCTTATGGCTGAACCCGGGGATATAAGCTTGGTCCTTCCCAAGAGGATATTAGATGGTATAATCGAGATGATATATGCCCTTGACAAGATAGCACCCGGAACTGCCAATGACGATACACTTCTTTACGGTGTCGAGGTTAAGTTCTATAACATGGAAGCGGAGGTTGATGAAAACCTCGAATCCTGTCATAAGGGATTATATATAATAGGAGACGGTAGCGGAGTTACCCATTCACTTTCACATGCGTCCGCAAGCGGTGTTCATGTCGCAAGAGTTATGTGTGAGAAAGAGGGTACAAGATGAATAAGATATTACAGATCGAAAAACTTGGCAAAAGGACGGCAATGTCATTGTTCGGCGTGGTCATATGTGCGATAAGCGTAGGCATTTTCAAGATAGCCGCTCTGGGCGTGGATCCCTTCCAGTCATTTATGGCAGGACTCGATGCATTGATCCCCATAGGTTTCGGGACACTTTATGTTATCACCAATGCTGCTCTTCTTTTGTTCGCACTTATATTTGACAGGCACTATATCGGTATAGCGACTTTTATCAACCTGTTTTTGCTTGGATATATCACACAGTTTACTTATGAGTTTTTGCAGACGATTATAGTCGATCCGTCCATACCGGTAAGAGTTCTGTGCCTTGTGGTCGGAGTTGTGATAATCTGCTTCGGATCTGCTTTTTACATGACAGCGGATCTGGGCGTTTCAACCTACGATGCGATAGCACTTATAATCAGTAACACCTGGAAAAAAGGAAAGTTCCAGTACATCAGGATCGTTACTGATATAGTATGCGTCATACTCGGAGTTGTGTTATTCCTGATATCCGGTGGAAAGTTTTCACAGATCCCGACCATAGCGGGGATCGGGACAATAATAACGGCTTTCTTTATGGGGCCGCTGATCGAATTCTTTAACGTACATATTGCAAGACCCATTTTACGAGGCAAAGAAACGGAGGCATAAATGAGGATCGTAAACCTGGTGGAAAACACCGAAGGGGCATCGGGATGTGAGTATGCTCACGGATTATCTTTTTACATCGAGACCGAGGAACATAAGATACTTATGGATTCCGGACCGAATGACATCACGATAAGGAATGCTCAAAAGCTGGGTATAGATCTTACGGCAGTTGATACGCTGATATTAAGCCACGGTCATTATGATCACGGTGGAGGAATAATATCTTTTGCGAAGATAAATCCAAATGCGACCATATATATGCAGGATTGCGCGTTTGGAGAGTATTATGCGGATGACGGTGAAGACAAGGGCAAAGACCGATACAGATATATAGGGATCGAGGATGCGATAAAGGAACTTCCGCAGTTAAGACTGATAAACGGTAATACAAAGATAGATGATGAACTGTCCGTTTTTACGGTCAAAAAAGAAGATATCATAAGACCTGCTACAAATAATAAACTTAAGATAAAACAAGGCCGGAAATATGTTCAGGATGACTTTAAACATGAACACTACCTTGTGGTCAGGACAGGGCATATGCACATTCTGATATCGGGATGCGCCCATAACGGCATTCTCAATATCCTCGATGAATACAGACAGATTTACCGTGAGGATCCGGATGCGGTCATAAGCGGATTCCATCTGATGAAGAAGAGCGCATACACCGATGAGGAGATCCTGGATATACTTGATATTGCAAAGGCTCTGACGAAATCGAAGACGAAGTTTTATACATGTCATTGTACCGGGGTTCTTGCATATGAAATGATGAAGAGGATCATGGGAGATAAACTGGTATATGTACATTCGGGAGACGAGATAGATATAGAACCCCAAAAGACAACACCCGGGAGGTCGGCATATATGAAAGGTCATAAGTTTTTTGCATGGGCAACGGTAGTCTGCTTTGTAATGACAATGATTACCGGATATAAGAAAAAATAATACGTATCAGGAATCAGGATGAGAAGGGACCGTCTTATATACAAGGATTCGGTTCCTTCCGTCATCTTCGGCAAAAAGATCCGTGCAGTCTATCGAATCGATATAAGAAACCTGCTTGTTACGCGCCAGCTGATCTATGTAGGTACTGCTCGGATAATAGAAGAATAAATATATACTGCGCCCGAATCTGTCGGTGTGACCGGTTATGCGGGACATTACGTTTCTTAAGATATCTGCGGAGAAGGGATTGAAGAAAAAGCAATGCGTAACTTCCTCCGGAACTTCATAGGCCTGTGCCTTGGAATGCACGATCCGTATGCATGAGGCGTCCGTATCCTCATCGGCCTTTTGGCATGCATTAAGATATGATCTTAGATTGGAGACGGCGTTTTTGTAAAAATCGGTTTCTACTTCGACACCTATGGTGTCACATCCGAGACATTCGTGCAGATATATGGGAACACGGCCTTTGCCGCAACCGTAATCGATAAGGCAGGAATCTTTGGTTATATATCCGCTTTTTATGAGCCTGTCGAGTACGGTATACGAAGTCGGCTCGTACGGGAACTTACTCTTATCCGAATGCCTGTCGCTTCTGCCGACTGTATTTATATTCATTTTTGCATCAACTAAGAATTCATTAAATTCGGTTTTCATATCAACCAAATATTAGCATATTATTTATGACAGATATACCTCGTAAGGCCCATATGGGTGACAAAAGAATAATTCGCGAGACGGTTCCCCCCGATACAAAGCGCATATGGGAATGGGCCTATGCAAACTGTAAAAACATGACAGAGATATTTCTGCCGGCAGGATGTGAGGTTTGCGACAATGTTTTTTACGGATGTGACAGTCTAAACAGAGTATGCATATACGACAAGACGGCATCGGATACGGAGCCTGTACCCCGAAATATCTCTCCGGAACTTCTGGCTTTAAGTATTCATGCCAGAAGCGATGAGGTTCATGATCTTATAAAGTGTTCCTGCGTTGATAAGGAATTTATCCGGGCATTTGATGAGCATATATCAAGATATGTCCGAGAGCCGGATGATAACGGCTTTGAACCCTTTCTGGCGGGCGGTGAAGAAGACTATGAGGATGCCTCTAAAGAGGAAGAGAGGTTTGTGTTAAACCGGCAGAAAACAAAAGTCACCATGATCTATGAGCGTATGCTCCTTGCGGATAGTTTTCCGATCCCCGAAGATATATATGCGGCCTGTGTTTCGTATTTAAAAGACCATAATCCGGTCCCTGCGTTTTTGATACTTACAGATGCTCCTCTTCACAGAAACGATTATCGGAAAATATATTTCGATCTGTTGCTTGATAAGGATGTTTTATCGGAAACACTTCTGGAATTAGCGCAGAATGATACCATGCTCCGGGCCAAAATTCTTGCATCCGGGGGTGACGGCTTACTTTCATTTTTACCCAATATATAGTATGATGGAAATGATGGCACTGACTAGATATGGTATGGTGTTAAGGCTTATTAAAGATACGTAAGGAGGTAGTGGCATGGAATTGATGTTTGTGGGTGCAGACCACGAGGTTACCGGGAGTTGTCATTATTTAAATGTCGGAGATCTGAACATCCTGGTTGATTACGGAATGGAGCAGGGTGTTAATACCTACGAAAATGTTAATCTTCCCGTGGATGAGGCCGTGATAGATGCCGTGCTGCTTACACATGCTCATGTGGATCACTCGGGTATGCTTCCCAAATTGTATGCAAGGGGTTTCAGGGGCAAGATATACTGTACGTTTGCAACTGCCGATTTGTGCAGCATAATGCTCAGAGACTGTGCACACATACAGCAGCAGGAAGCGGAATGGAAGAACCGCAAAAATAAACGTAACGGAGGTAAAGAGATCGTTCCGGAATATACGATGGAGGATGCGGACAATACCATCAAGATGCTTGCACCCTGTCCTTACGGGGAGAGAATAAATATCCTGGATGGTGTTGATATAGAGTTCACTGACGTCGGACATCTTCTCGGATCGGCCAGTATAGAAGTGTGGGCGACCGAACGCGGTGAAGAACGCAAGATTGTTTTTTCCGGTGATATAGGAAACTTCGGACAGCCTCTCATACGTGATCCGCAGTATACAAGTTATGCTGACTATGTTGTTATGGAATCGACCTACGGTGACAGATATCATGAAGCGTCCAAAAGAGACGGCGTGGCCGAACTTGCAGGTCATATTCAAAGGACTCTGGACAGAGGAGGGAACCTGGTAATTCCCTCGTTTGCGGTAGGAAGAACTCAGGAGATATTGTATTTTATCCGTCAGATCAAGGCAGATGGACTTGTTACCGGACATGATGACTTCCCGGTATATGTGGACTCGCCCATGGCTGTGGAAGCTACGAGCGTATTCCAGAAAAACATCAGGGAATGCTTCTCCGATGATGCACTCGCACTTGTCAATAAGGGCATAAATCCCATAAGATTTCCTAACTTAAGGCTTCTTATAACGAGTGATGAATCCAAATTCATAAATGCCGATCCCGAACCCAAGGTCATCATTTCAGCTTCAGGTATGTGTGAGGCCGGTCGTATAAGACACCACCTAAAGCACAATCTGTGGAGACCTGAATGTACTGTTCTTTTTGTCGGATATCAGGCGGTCGGAACACTGGGACGTGCAATAGTTGAAGGTGCAAGCGAAGTTAAGCTTTTCGGCGAAGTCGTCGAAGTACAGGCTCATATAGAGCAGATGACAGGCCTTAGCGGACATGCGGACAAGAAGGGACTCATGGCATGGGCAGGTGCATTTACCAATGTGCCTGAGAAATACTTCTGTGTACACGGTGATGATGATTCGGTTGCATCTCTTACCAAATCCATAAGAGAAGAACTGAATGCCGAGGCAGATGCACCTTACAGCGGTACAAGATTCGATCTTATTTCCGGTGAATATATATTCAAGACGGATGCGGTACCGATCACGAAGAAAAAAATGGTATCCGAAGTATTTGCCAGACTCGAGGCAGCAGGCGCTCGTCTTCTTGCCGTCATATCGCATAACAAGGGCGGTGCAAACAAGGATCTTGCCAAGTTCGCAGATCAGATCAATTCACTTTGTGATAAATGGGACAGATGATATGAGTAAAGCAGATGAATTATTTATAAATATGTGTCGTGATATTCTCGAGAACGGCACCGATACCAGGGGTGAGGCTGTAAGGCCCCACTGGCCGGACGGAGAAAGTGCATATACTATCAAAAAGTTCGGTGTGGTAAACAGATATGACTTAAGGGAAGAGTTTCCCGCACTCACACTCAGGAAGACCGCGATCAAATCCGCAACCGATGAAGTGCTGTGGATATACCAGCAAAAATCCAATAATATACATGACCTGCATTCGCATATATGGGATGAATGGGCCGATGAAGACGGATCAATAGGAACTGCATACGGATATGTTGTCGGAGAAAAGTTTAAATACAAGGGTGAAGATACGGACCAGATGGATTATGTGTTGAGACAGCTTAAGGAAAACCCTTACAGCAGGCGTATAATGACCAATCTGTATCAGTTTCATGATCTCGCCACGGGAAGACTTGACCCGTGTTGTTATTCCGCAACATACAATGTGACACATGACACATCATCGGACAAACTGGTACTTAATATGGTTCTTAATCAGCGCAGCCAGGATATTCTTGCCGCAAATAACTGGAATGTGGTTCAGTATGCAGTGCTCCTTATGATGGTAGCGCAGGTCAATGATATGATCCCCGGCGAACTGGTTCATGTTATAGCGGACGCCCATATATATGACAGGCATGTGCCGATAATCAAAGAACTGATAGAAAGCCCCACGTATCCGGCTCCCAAGGTATATTTAAATCCCGATGTGCATGACTTCTATGACTTTACGAGAAACGATGTGATAGTAGAGGATTATGAAACAGGTCCGCAGATCAAGGATATACCGATCGCGATCTGAAACGGAGGTAGATGATTTATGAACATGATAGTTGCTGTTGATGAAAACTGGGCTATTGGCAATAAGGGTTCTCTTCTGGTTAGGATCCCCGCAGATCACAAGATGTTCCGTAATGAGACCATGGGCAAGGTAGTTGTACTCGGGCGTAAAACACTTGAGACTTTTCCGCAGAAGCAACCGCTTGAGGGAAGGACCAATATAATCCTTTCCCATAACAAGAATTATAAAGCCGGCAGTGCCATAGTTGTCGCAAGTTTAGAGGAACTTATCTTCAAACTTCGTGAATACGACGACAAGGACATATATATAATCGGCGGTGCCAGCGTATATGAAATGATGCTTCCCTATGTCGATACCGTGCACGTTACCAAGATCGATCATGCATACGAAGCAGACGCCTTCTTCCCGAATCTCGATAAGTCCGGTGAATGGGAGATAACCGCTGATTCCGATGAGCAGGTGTATTTTGATATTACATACAGATTTTTGAAGTATGAGAGAAAAAACAAATGAGCTTATATATAATTTACACTTTTGATCAAAAAGGGTGTATTATATAGGTTGTTCATTTTTTACGAAATAAGTTTTTAGAGGGAGGACTTGTACCATGGCAAAAAAAGATATCGATTGGGCCAATCTCGGGTTCGGATATCAGGTGACCGATAAGAGATATGTTTCAAATTACAAAGACGGAAAATGGGATGACGGAGCTATAATCGATGACCCCAATATCGTACTTAATGAGTGTGCGGGTGTTTTCCAGTATGCTCAGACATGTTTTGAGGGTCTTAAGGCATATACGACCGAGGATGGTCATATAGTTACTTTCAGACCTGATCTTAACGCAGCACGTATGGATGATTCATGCAGAAGACTTGAGATGCCCGTGCTTCCCGAGGGAAGATTTCTTGAGGCAGTTAAGCAGGTCGTTGCTGCTAACGAAGACTGGGTTCCTCCTTACGGATCGGGAGCTACTCTTTATATCAGACCTTATATGATGGGTACCAATCCGGTTATCGGTGTTAAGCCTGCCGATGAATATCAGTTCCGTATTTTGGTAACCCCTGTAGGACCTTATTTCAAGGGCGGAGCAAAACCCCTCACCATCAAGGTATCCGATTTTGACCGTGCGGCACCGAACGGAACCGGCCATATCAAAGCAGGTCTTAACTATGCGATGAGTCTTCATGCGATAGTTACCGCACATAAAGAAGGCTATGATGAGAATATGTATCTTGATCCGGGTACACGTACCAAGGTAGAAGAGACCGGCGGAGCAAACTTCCTCTTTGTTACCAAGGATGGTAAGGTTGTAACCCCTAAGTCGGATTCGATCCTTCCTTCGATAACCAGACGTTCGCTCATGGTTGTTGCGGAGAAGTATCTTGGACTTACCGTTGAACACAGAGAAGTTTATTTTGATGAGCTTAAGGATATGGCAGAGTGCGGACTTTGCGGTACCGCAGCTGTTATTTCTCCCGTCGGATGCATAGTAGATCATGGCAAAGAAATCAAACTTCCCAGCGGAATGGATGAAATGGGCCCTGTGACCAAGAAACTGTATGATACACTTACAGGAATCCAGATGGGCAGGATAGAAGCACCCGAGGGCTGGATCTGCACGATCAAATAATTAAAACAGTATATCAGGATTTGGAGCAGGCATGGGAAAATACCGTATAAGACAACTTAATACAGTGTTTCTGTGCCTGCTTTTATGTTTCGTGATGTTTTTATCCGGGTGCAGTACGGACTTTTCCGATACCAAGATAGTTCTCACGACCGGTCTTGCAAAGGATGAACTCTTCCGCATAGAAGATATGAGCTGTTCACGCCCGGAGATCATGGTATATCTTACCAATATGCAAAACCAGTATGAAAATGTATACGGCGAAGCTATCTGGGAAACCGAAGCCGACGGTACTACTCTTGAAGAGAGAGTTAAGGATAATGCTCTGGCCAAAATGGCACAGGTAAAGACCATGAACCTCATGGCCAAAACCTATGGTATAGAAGTGACATCCTCTGAACAAAAATCCGTTGAAAATGCAGCGGATATTTATTATGGATCATTAAACAATACCGAGATCACGGCGATGGGGATAAACAGGGAAACAATAGTTTCTCTTTATCGTGAATATCTTATTGCCAAAAAGGTATATGAATACATCATAAAGGATGTAAACCCTGAAGTAAGCGATGATGAAGCCAGAAATATCACGATAGAATATATCATGATCCATAACTATACTCTGGACGGGGCGGGACGCAAGATAAGGATGGATACTGACGAGGAACACGCCGCCTATGCAAGGGCGGTGGAAGCCCATGACAGGGCTGCGGCAGGAGAAGACTTTGACCTTCTTGTGGCAGAATACAGTGATTCGGAAGAATTTACGGTTTCTCTCGGAAAAGACGATATCGATAATGTGTATTTAAAAACCACGCTTTTTGATCTTGCCAATGGAGAGATGACGGATGTGATGACCGTTGATGACGGTTATATGATAGCCCTGTGCCTAAGTACCTACAACCTTGAAGAGACCGATCTTAACAAGATCACCATCGTAGAGCGGGAGCGGGAGATGGTATTTGGCCAAAAGTATGATGAATATGTAGGCAATCTTACGAGGAAACTGAATGATAAACTCTGGGAGGAGATAGGGTTTTTGCATGATCCCGATATAAGCACAAGCGATTTCTTTACGGTTGCCGACGATAATCTGATATTGGAATAAACAATTATAAAGGATATTTATCATAGTTTATAAAAATTTTAGTAGCACTCGCTTGATGCGAGTGCTAAAATTGTTTTCAGATGATTTTTTACAGTAAAATTTAAAATTTAAGGAGATGATTTTAATGGCTTCAAAAACTGGAAATCTTTCGATCAATTCCGAGAATATGTTTCCCATAATCAAGAAATGGCTGTATTCGGATCATGATATTTTCTACAGGGAACTTATTTCAAACGGATGTGATGCGATAACCAAACTTAAGAAACTGGATATGATGGGTGAGTATGAACTCCCCGAAGGATTTAAACCTACTATCAAGGTCATAGTCGATCCGACCTCCAAGACTATTAAGATAACCGATAACGGTTTGGGAATGACCGCCGACGAAGTTGAAGAGTATATCAATCAGGTGGCATTTTCCGGTGCTACGGACTTCGTTGAAAAATATAAGGATAAGACCGGAGAAGATCAGATAATAGGTCATTTCGGACTTGGATTTTATTCGTCATTCATGGTATCTGATGAAGTTCATATCGATACCCTTTCTTACAGGGAAGGCGCCAAGGCAGTTCACTGGGAGTGCACGGGCGGAGCGGAATTTTCAATGTCCGACTCAGACAAGGCAGAAGTGGGTACTACGATCACTCTTTTCTTAAACGAGGACTGCCTTGAGTTCTGCAATGAATATAAAGCCCGTGAGGTAATTAAGAAATACTGCGGCTTCATGCCTTTTGATATCTATCTTGCCAAGGAAGAGGAAAAGGAAGACTTAGAGAAGTTCTTAAATAAGGTTCCTTCGGAAGAGACGGAATCGGAAGAGAGCAAAGAAACCGGGGAGAAGGATTCCGAAACTGAAGGCGGAGATAATGCCGAAGATAAAGATGACAAGCCCAAGGAAAAGACTTTTGATACATTAAACGAGACCGTTCCGCTTTGGACAAAACATCCGAATGACTGCACCAGAGAAGAATACCTTGAGTTCTATCGCAAATTGTTTAACGACTATAAGGAACCCCTGTTCTGGATCCACCTTAATATGGATTATCCTTTTAACCTCAAGGGTATCTTGTATTTCCCGAGGATCAATACAGAGTATGACTCAATAGAAGGAACGATCAAACTCTATAATAATCAGGTATTTGTTGCCGACAATATCAAGGAAGTTATCCCCGAATATCTGATGCTTCTTAAAGGTGTTATCGATTGTCCCGATCTTCCTCTTAACGTATCAAGATCTGCACTCCAGAATGACGGCTTCGTTAAGAAGATATCCGAATTCATATCCAAGAAGGTTGCTGACAAACTTTCGGGTATGTGCAAGACCGAAAAGGAAGATTATGAGAAGTACTGGGATGATATCGCGCCGTTTGTTAAATACGGCTGCTTAAGGGATGATAAGTTCTGCGAGAAAATGACTGACTATATCCTCTTTAAGAACATTGACGATAAGTACATGACTTTACCGGAGTGTCTTGAGGTCAATAAGATAGATCCGGATGAAGCAGAGGATGAAGAAAATACCGATGGCACAGCTACCGATGAAAACGGTGATAAGGTTGAAACAGAGGAGATCCCTGCCGGCACTTCTGCTGAAGGAACGGATGAGGGTGATGAGTCTGAAGAAGAAGCCAAAGATAAGACCATTTACTATGTGACGGATCCTGTACAGCAGAGTCAGTATATCAATATGTTCAGAACTGCCAAGATGGATGCTGTCGTACTCACACACAATATCGATCAGCCTTTCATATCCCAGCTTGAGTCCAAGAATGAGGGTATACATTTTAAACGTATCGATGCGGATATCACAGACACGTTTAAGTCCCGTACATCCAAGAAGGCTCAGGAAGAATACGATGCGCAGGCTGAAGAGATAGCGGCGATCGTGAAGAAAGCCCTTAAGAAAAAAGAGATCAGCGTAAAGGTTGAAAAACTCAAGAACAAAAAGATATCTTCTATCCTTACTCTTTCCGAGGAAACGAGACGTATGCAGGATATGATGAAGATGTATTCGATGCCCGGTATGGATATGGGTATGTTCGGAAAAGATGACGAAGGAACTACGCTTATCCTTAATGCCAATCATCCTCTTGTTCAGTACATTATGGAACATAAGGACGGAGAGAATACAGAGATGATCTGTGAGCAGCTTTACGATCTTGCTAAACTTCAGCAGGCACCTCTTGAAGCAGATGCGATGACCAGATTTGTACAAAGAAGTAATGATATAATGCTTTTGCTCACAAAATAAAAGAATCAGACACAAAAAGTGACAGATGTCATATAAAACAAGACGAGCCCTTGGAAAAATAATTCTTTTTTTCCCGAGGGCTTTTCTTGTATCGGAACCTTTAATTTGGTATAATTTTAATACTTATGAAAAGAGTTATCGACAATATCAACAACGGTAAAATAGACAGGATTTTTGGAACGCTGACATTTTCGGTCAGCTCGGTAGAACACACGGTAAGGCCCGGCGCTATATGCGAGGGCTCTTTTAGTGTTACGGCCGCTTCCGGCAATCTGACCGAAGGATATGTCTATACGGATGATTACCGTATGGAATGCCTGACAACCGAGTTTACCGGTACGCATGATGAGATCGCATACAGATTTCGCACGGATAACCTTATTCCCGGACGTGATGTAACGGGTAATTTTATACTGATCACGAACAGGGGAGAATATCAGATCCCCTTTACCATACATTCCGAACTTCCGGTGCTTGAGTCTTCGATGGGCCCTATCCGGAATATCTTTCATTTCACCAATCTTGCCAAAGCTAAATGGAATGAAGCATTAAAGCTGTTTTATGATCCTGCTTTTTCCGGTATATTTACCGATTCCGACAGGGAGTATCTTCCTCTGTACAGAGTCCTTTCCGGTGTGAGAGATTCCGAACGAAACATGGATGAGTTCCTGATATCTGTCAAGAAGAAAACAGCGGTAGAGTATATACCTTCCGAAAAGAGCATAGAGATAAGTGATCCCGACGGAATGAGCAGATTCGATATGGACATAACCAGAAACGGATGGGGATATACCTCTTTTGCCATTGAGACCGAAGGTGATTTCATATCCGTTGAGGAACAGACGGTTGATTTTGACGCATTCCTTGGAAACAAGTATCAGCTTTACTATTACATAGATTCATCCAAACTCCATTCGGGCAAAAACTTTGGGGCGATAATACTTAAGACCGACAGGACGGATACAGTTATCCCTGTCACGGTTTCCTGCACTGTTGAACGAATGTATTTAAAAGATATGACCCGGATCGGCATGCAGAATATCGTAGCCCTGATGGAACGCTATGAAGCACACAGACTAAAAAAGATAAGCACGAGGACATGGCTGCAGGATTCAACGGAAATTGTTGACGATATGCTTGCGAATGACCCCGAAGATCTTCGCGCAAGATTGTATCGTATACATCTGATGATCACCAAAGAGCATAACAACGAGGCTTTGTGGAATTTGAAAAAAGTCAGACCCCAGGCTCAGAGCATCAAAACCGAAAATTCGTATCTGTGGTGTTATTATCTGTATTTAAACTCGCTCATAGACGAGGACGATATGGATATGGAAACCCTTATCGATGAAGTTGAATACTGCTATAAGACGGATCCGGACAACTGGAGACTTTGCTGGCTGTTGTCGGTCATGTCGGATGATTATAAAGATTCTCTTCGCAGATGGGATATGTACGAAGAAGCTTACAGACGCGGATGCAATTCTCCTGCAATATACATGGAAGCATCCAAGATAGTTCTGGAGAATCCTGCGCTGATCACCAAGCTTGAAGGTTTTGATATGCAGGTGATCAGATATATGTGTAAAAAGGGCGTTATGAATGATGATATCGCCATGGTTGTTTTGTCGATCGCAGAACACTTCAAGGATTATTCACCGACCATTGTCCGGCTTCTTATGTTCTGCTATAAAGACAGCCCTCATGACGACCTTCTTACCGTAATATGCTCACAGCTTATAAAGGGTGGCAAAAGAGATTTAAAGGCTCACACCTGGTATGGTTATGCCGTTAATAAAAACCTTAAGATAACAAGGCTGTTTGAATACTATATGCTTAGCAAAGACAAGAGCGAACTGACAGAGATCCCTCGCTTTGTTCTTATGTATTTTTCGTTCCAGTCAGACCTTGATTTTGAAACCAATGCATATCTGTATGCTTATGTGGTCTCGCATAAGGATGATGATCCTGATATGTATTCAAAATACAAACGTCAGATAAGTGAATATGTGTCGGACCAGCTCGCAGCAGGTCATAACAACAGATATCTGGCAAGATTATACCGCGAATTTGTGGACGAAGAGATGCTTACGGATCCTGTACGGGCAGATCAGGCGGCCAACATAATCTTTATTCATGAGATAGATACAAGCAAATATCCCGATGCGAGATTTTGTATATTAAGCTATGAACACACCGATACCGAAGAGGCTTATCCCATAATCGACGGGAAAGCCGAGGTGCCGATATACAGTGAAGATTACTGCATCGCACTTGAGGATTCCAAACGCAACCGTTCGGTCGGAACGGTCGATATAGAACCGGAGTTACTCATACAGCCCGGACGAATCCTGTTAAACGCCCAACTGCTGGTAAAAGAGCATACAGGCGTAGACACCAACATGTGTATGGACCGCAGGATGGCTGCGGATGTACGGCCGGAGAATGAATTCAGATTCAAGAATCTCCTCAAAAAGGGCGTATTCTCCAAGGATTTTGCTCAGAGCGTAAATATGAAACTCGCCCGGTTTTATTTTGAGACCGACAGGGTAGAACAGCTTGATTCTTTTCTGGATAACTTAAGCGCCGGTGATATAGCTGACTACGAACGTGCGGAATGCATAAGACTTCTGATAAACAGAGGCCTTCACGAAAAGGCGATGAGATGGATATATGAATACGGCCCCGAAGGTGTAGACAAGGTCGTTATCAGCGATCTGATATACAGCTGGCTTCCGGTTTATATCGATGAACCGGGAGAATACGAGAGGCTACTTTCACAGCTTATCATTGCAACGATCCAGTCGGGCAGAGTCAATCAGCTTTGTATCCAGTATCTGATGGCTCATATAAACGGCTCCGTAAGGACGATGCGTACGGTCTGGCTGAGGGCGGGAGAACTTGAAGCCGATCGTCGTGATATAGAGGAAAAAATGCTGATCCAGATCCTTTATACGGGTGCATATATTCCTGAACGGGCCGGGCTTCTTCAAAGTTACGCATACAACAATCCTGACAAGGATGTTGTCAGAGCAACGCTTAACTCTGCCGCTTATGAGGATTTTGTCGAAGGAGCGGTGATATCCGACAACACATATAAAGTGATGGTGGATGCATATGAAAGTGGATTTGAATTAGACCGGGTGTGCGATCTTGCTTTTGTAAGACATATGGCCGGAAATCAGAATCTCATAGATGACAGGACCAGACCGATACTTAAAGATGCGCTCCATCGTCTTTTGGCTGATGACATCGTTATCAGCTGCTTTAAGGACCTTTCAGGGCTCATGCCTTCGATGGCGAGGTTCGAGGATTCATGCGTTATAGAATATCGTACGGAATCGGGTAATTCCGCCGATATTCATTACATCATAGAAAGTGAAGAAGGCGACTATCAGTGCGAACCCATGAATGAGGTATGCAAAGGCGTTTTCTCCAAGATGTTTACTCTTTTCTTCGGAGAGAAGATCATGTATTACATTACGGAGTCGGCAGAGGATCTGTCGGGAGAATTATCCGAGTCCGGAACCTTATCCAAGAACGACATGGGAGTATCGGATTCAAAAGGACGTTACGGACTGGTCGATGATATGTGTATAGCCAGGGCGTTAAAGGATTACACGACCGTGGATACGCTTATGGAAGAGTATTACAGGAGAGATTACTTATCAGACAAATTGTTTGGTATGCACAAGGAGTTAAACAATGGTAGTAGGGTTTGATCTAGGAACATATTCTGTACAGATCAGTTACTATCGTTCCGGTATGGAAGCACCGCAGACAGCGGAGCAGGTTATCGGATCAGAGGTATTTAATATCCCTATGGTCCTTTGCAAGCGCCCCGGCGTTAATCAGTGGTTTTACGGGCGTGATGCACTTAAGCATCACGAACGTGGAGAAGGCTATCTGGTCGATGGTCTTTTGCAAAAAGCCATAGATCAGGAATACGAGGTTATAGAGGGCGAGCGCTTTGAAGGGATCGCTCTTCTTACCCTTTTTATCAAACGTGCCTTATCAATACTCGGCGGCTCCAGGGTGAGCGGCTCTGTCAGTGACATAATGTTTACCTGCAAAAACTTAGGGCCCGAAGTGATCGATGTTATGAGCAGGGTCTCCGAAGGCCTTCAGCTTAAGAACTGTAATATATATTTTCAGAGCTATTCAGAGAGTATATATCATTATATGATCCATCAGGCACCGGAACTGTGGCGCGATAACGTACTGGTTTCCTATTACGACGGTACGGATATCACCGATTATGTATTCTCGCGAAATCTCAAAACTTCGCCCACGGTTGCATTTGTCGATGAGAGTGCACCTTATCGCATGCCCATGCCACAGATCGTGACGGAGGATGCAAGACCTGCCGCTTACGCCAAACTTGATGCGGTCTTTTCCGATCATGTAAAAGAGGTGCTTTCAGGCGCATCTTTTTCCGGCATCTATCTGCTGGGTGACGGATTTAAGGACCAGTGGTACAACAATGCGGTCAAGATCATGGCACATAACAGACGTCTTTTTGCCGGAAATGATCTTTTCAGCAGGGGAGCGGCTTTTTGCCTTGAAGATAAGTATGAGCCCTGTAATGCATCCAAAGAACATGTTTTTCTGGGTGTAGACAAGCTTAGAAGTAATATAGGGATCGAAGTGTTAAGACGTGGCAAAAAGTCTTATCTGGCACTTCTCGATGCCGGGATCAACTGGTATGACGTGAAGTGTGAATATGAACTGTTCCTTCCCGAAAACGGAGTTTTGCCGTTTGTGGTAATTCCTCTTGACGGTGGAGAACACATAATAAAAGAGATAGAACTCTATGATATACCCGACAGAGATCCGGATACATTGCGCATAAAACTGAACATGTCCATGAGTGATGTAAATACCGTAAAAGTACATATCGAGGATCTGGGGTTTGGTGATATATTCCCTTCCTCCGGGCTCAAATGGGATTATGTCGTAGAAATCGGACGGGATTAAGATGCAGGATACCAGGTTAGCGTGCGGAAAAAGAACCGAGGTTCCATATTTGATCGAAAAGATGATGGTAAAGGTTTATTCAGCGGAAGAACTTTGCTACAGCATAATGCTGGATGCGTATCTTCTGGATGAGTCTTTTGCGTCTCCCGAGCTTGCATACTGGCTTGGGGATGAGTGTGGACTAAAAGAACTTGAACAACTTCTTATCGATCTGATCTCCCATAAGGGTTCGGTAGAAGAGTATTCCCGTACCATCATGGATTATGTTGGATTTTATGACGCTGAGACAATAGATTCCGTGATCAGGGTCATACGGGATAACGCTTCTCTTTCGATATATGAGAAAAATAAATCCAGAGCCGATTATTATCTGATGTGCGGGCGCGTATCGATGGCTCTTGCCGCATATAATGAACTGCTTGAAAGTATTCCCGAGAATGAAAAAAAGGTCCGCTCGGCCATATGGCACAATTGCGGTTATGCATACGCCAAAATGTTCAGATATGTAGAAGCCGCCAAGGCGTTTTACTGCTCTTATAAGACACTCCCTCAGGATGAAAGCTTAAGACAGTTTCTTACCGCACTCAGGCTATCCAAAAGCAATACGGAATATTATCAGTATGTATCGGAACATCCCGAGTTTTATGAGATGTCGCAGAAGGTTGACAGAGCCATAAAGCAGGCTGAAGACTCATTTGAGGGTACGGATGAGTACCGGATGATCATGGCAATGAAGATGGTCCGTGAGGAAGGTACGGCGTACAATGCACAGACAACTCCATACTATGAACAACTTGATGATGTGCTTGATTCTCTCAAGAGTTCATACCGTGAGATGGTAACAACATAATGGGATTGTGGAATTCTTTTAAAAAGAAAATATCAGGCTTTTCGGATGATTGGGACGATCTGGATGACTGGAATGAATGGGATGCGCAGGCGGCTGAAGAAGACGGAGACTACGGTGACGGCGATGAAAGCGATGCACTCGGACCCAAAGGCCGTGACTGGGAAAGAGTCATTTATTCCAGAGAGCATATTAACATTCATGATCATAAGGAACGTCACGATTATGTTGTAAATTGTCTTGAGCAGATAGCGGAGGCTACAAGGGAACTTGAAAATCTGGAATTTGAATATAACATGGTGACTGCCTATCTCAAAGATATGGAAGAGATAGAGAACCTTGCTCCGGAAGATAAGGTCGAACTTGAAAGAGCAGCTGCCAAGGTCTCTGCCATAAGGCGTGAACGGGAAAAAGAAGATCAAAAAGAGCCTAAGTATATGCCTGATGCCAAGTTTGCCCAGCTTATGATGCTTGACAGTGAGGTTGAGGAAGGCATAAAGAAACTTTCCGATGCCGAGGATTATCAGAAAAAGATCAAATCCGACTTAAAGAAGCTGGATAACGAAAGAAGTGCCTTCAGATACAGAAGAAGCGAACTCATAAGTGAAATGGAAGACTGCAAGGGAATGGGCGTTGTCTGCACTGTTGCAGCATGCGTATGTATACTGGCGCTTCTCATCATGCAGTTTGTGTTTGAGATGAATACCTCGGCGGGATATGTACTGGCAGCAGGCGGAGCCGCACTCTTCTATATCTTTGTTTTTCTTAAATACAGAGAAGCTTCATCCGAGTTTCGAAAGTTGTCTTCAGAGACCAACAGACTGATACTTCTTCAAAATAAAGTAAAGATCCGTTATGTGAACAATCATAATCTGCTTGATTATCTGTGCTTAAAATATAAGGTTTCATCCTCCAAGGAACTGAACAAACTGTGGAAACAGTTCAATGAGGAAAAAGAGCGCAGGGCGGCGATACGCAAGTCCCAGCTTGAGCTTGACCTGTGTGAAAACGAACTGACGCATATCCTTCGCAGATATCAGATCGGAGATACGGCCATATGGCTAAATCAGACCGATGCGATACTTGATCATAAGGAAATGGTTGAGATAAGGCACAGCCTTATAGTTCGCAGGCAGTCATTAAGAAAGAGAATGGATTATAACCGCGAAGTCGTTGCGGCCAATGCTCAAAATGAGATAAAAGATCTTGTGGAATCCTATCCAAAATACTCATCCGAGATTATGGCTTTAGTGGAAGAATACGATGCCAGAGAGGGTGCAGGAGCTTCTTGACGCAGTTTAAGCGGTTTGATAGGATTGTAAAGGTTTATTTTTGGGAGTTTGTAAGGAGGTAAATATGCCGACAGATGCATATATAAGTCCGTTATCGGAAAGATACGCAAGCAAGGAGATGCAATATATTTTTTCTCAGGATAAGAAGTTCACCACATGGAGAAAACTGTGGATCGCACTTGCGGAAACTGAAATGGAACTTGGGCTTTCCCAGGACGGGGAGCCGGTAATAACCAAAGAACAGATCGATGAATTAAAAGAACATCAGGATGACATCAATTATGATGTTGCTAAGGCTCGTGAAAAAGAGGTGCGCCATGATGTTATGAGTCACGTATATGCATACGGTGTTCAGTGCCCCAAAGCTGCAGGCATCATACATTTGGGAGCTACAAGCTGCTATGTCGGAGACAATACCGATATCATAGTCATGCGCGAAGCACTTAAGCTGGTGCAGAAAAAGCTCGTATGTGTGATAGATGAACTGGGGAAATTTGCTGATAAGTACAAGGAACTTCCAACACTGGCATTTACTCATTTCCAGCCGGCCCAGCCTACAACCGTAGGTAAAAGGGCAACTCTTTGGGCACAGGAATTTGCAATGGATCTTGAGGATCTTGAATATGTTATCTCCACATTAAAGCTGCTTGGTTCAAAGGGTACTACCGGAACTCAGGCGTCTTTTCTTGAGCTTTTTAACGGAGATCAGGAGACCATAGATAAGATCGATCCCATGATAGCAAAGAAGATGGGCTTTGAAGCGTGCTACCCCGTATCAGGCCAGACATATTCACGCAAGGTCGATACCAGAGTATGCAACATTCTTGCAGGTATAGCTGCTTCGGCACACAAGATGAGCAATGACATACGTCTTCTTCAGCATTTAAAAGAAGTGGAAGAGCCTTTTGAAAAGAATCAGATAGGTTCATCTGCCATGGCATATAAGCGCAATCCGATGAGGAGTGAGCGTATAGCTTCCCTATCAAGATATGTAATGATCGATGCTCTTAACCCTGCCATAACATCCGCCACACAGTGGTTCGAAAGAACACTTGATGATTCCGCAAACAAGAGACTCTCGATTCCCGAGGCGTTTCTTGCTACGGACGGAGTCCTTGACCTTTGCTTAAATGTAGTGGACGGACTTGTTGTTAACGATAAGGTAATACATAAGAGACTCATGAGTGAACTTCCGTTTATGGCTACGGAAAACATCATGATGGATGCCGTTAAGAACGGCGGAAACAGACAGGAATTGCATGAACGTATAAGACAGCTCTCCATGGAGGCAGGCAATAACGTCAAAAAAGAAGGCCTGGATAATAATCTGCTTGAACTGATAGCGGCTGATGAAGCGTTCGGCATGAGTTTGGACGAACTGGAAAAGGCGATGGATCCTTCAAAATATATAGGACGTTCGCCCATACAGGTCACCAAATTCATTGAAACGGTCATAGAACCGATCAGGAAGACTCATAAAGACATGCTCGGAGCATCTGCCGAGATAAATGTATAGAGTAGTTTAGGAGGAGTAAAACAATGGTTAAAGCAGTTGTAGGTGCTAACTGGGGAGATGAGGGCAAAGGAAAATTTACCGATATGCTCGCCGAAGATGCGGATATAGTCATCCGTTTTCAGGGAGGAGCAAATGCGGGACATACTATAGTTAACGATTATGGCAAGTTTGCGCTTCATACAATGCCTTCCGGTGTATTTCATCAGAAGATAATGAACATCATCGGAAACGGTGTGGCTTTTGATATCGAGAAGTTCATGAAGGAACTTGAGGATATAACTTCCAAAGGGGTTCCGGAACCAAACATCATGATCTCAGACCGCGTTCAGGTGATGATGCCCTATCATGTTCAGTTTGATACATTGGAAGAGGCTCGTCTTGCGGGCAAATCCTTCGGATCCACCAAGTCGGGTATTGCACCGTTTTACTCCGATAAGTATGCAAAGATAGGCTGGCAGATAAATGAATTCTACCAGGATGATGATGTAATAAAAGAAAAGATCGCAAGGATCGCTACGATCAAAGATGCGCTATTGGTTAATCTCTATCACACCGAACCTCTCGATCAGGCAGCTGTCTTTGAGTGGATCAAAACACAAAGAGACAGGGTTAAACCTTATCTTGGAAATGTATCCCTGTATCTGGACAAGGCTATTAAAGAGAATAAGAATATCCTTCTTGAGGGGCAGCTCGGAACAATGAAGGATCCGGATCACGGTATCTATCCCATGGTCACTTCTTCATCACCTCTTGCTGCTTACGGAGCTATAGGATCGGGAATACCGCCTTATGAGATAAAGCAGGTTGTTGTAATATCCAAGGCTTATTCGTCTGCCGTAGGTGCCGGAGCTTTTGTATCAGAGATATTTGATGAAGAAGCCGAACAGCTCAGAAACCACGGCGGTGACGGCGGTGAATACGGTGCTACTACCGGAAGACCGAGACGTGTGGGATGGTATGATTGCGTCGCATCCAAGTACGGCTGTCGTCTGCAGGGATGTACCGATGTTGCACTTTCTGTTCTTGATGCACTCGGATATCTTGATGAGATCCCGGTGTGCACTGGATATGAGATCGACGGGGAAGTTACCACCGAGTTCCCTGTAACGCACCTCCTTGATAAGGCAAAACCGGTTCTCAAGGTTTTCCCCGGATGGAAGTGCGATATAAGAGGAATAAGCAAGTTTGAAGAACTTCCGATCGAAGCACAAAACTATGTAAATTTCATCGAAGAGCAGATTGGATATCCTATAACAATGGTATCCAACGGACCTAAGAGAAGTGATATCATATACAGAGAGAGCAAACTTAAATAAAGCCGGATATCATACTGAAATAGAAAAAATAAAATTATTAAGGAGACAGCTATGTTTCAGTCACGAACACATACATGTAACGAATTAAGGATCGGAAACTCCGGGGAGAAGGTTACCATAGTCGGATGGTATGAGAACCTTCGTAAGGTGTCAAAGAACCTGGGATTTTTGATATTAAGGGATTTCTACGGTACCACTCAGGTGGTCATTGAGACCGAGGATATGATGGATATCATAGACGGAGTCAACAATGAATCCACTTTATCGGTTACCGGTACGGTAAGAGAAAGATCAAGCAAGAACAACAATATTCCTACCGGAGAGATAGAAGTCGTTCCTGAATCCATAGAGGTCCTTGGCAAGTGTATATATAATGAATTGCCTTTTGAGATAAACCGTTCTGTTGAGGCCGATGAGAATACGAGACTTAAGTACAGATATTTAGACTTAAGAAACCCCGCAGTCAAGAGCAAGATGGTTTTAAGGAGCCGTATAGTTGCGGAACTTAGACGCAGGATGAACGATCTTGATTTCCTTGAGATCACCACACCCATTCTTACCTGCTCATCTCCCGAAGGGGCAAGAGACTATCTGGTACCTGCACGTAATCACCCCGGCAAGTTTTACGCATTGCCTCAGGCACCGCAGCAGTTTAAGCAGATACTCATGGCATCGGGATTTGACAGATATTTTCAAATAGCACCCTGTTTCAGGGATGAGGATGCCAGAGCGGACAGATCTCCCGGAGAGTTCTATCAGCTTGATATGGAGATGGCTTTTGCATCCCAGGATGATGTATTTTCCGTAGTAGAGAAGGTACTTCCTCCTGTTTTTGAAGAGTATGGCGTGTACAAGAGTGCATCTGTGGCTCCGTTTAAGCGTATCCCTTATCTTGAGGCTATGGAGAAGTATGGATCGGATAAGCCCGATCTTCGTATAGACCTGGAACTCACCGATGTGACCGAACTCATGAAAGGATGCGGATTCGGACCCTTTGATGATGCATCCGTGATCAAAGCCATAGTAGTTGACGGCTTTGAAGCAACACGCAAGCAGATAGATGCGATAATGGCCGAAACGGAAGTTACTTCCGGTGGAAAAGGCTACTGGTTTAAGGTTGATGAGTCCGGAGCGATAGCCGGCGGAATAGCGAAGTTCCTTCAGGAACGTGCGGATGATGTGAAATCCAAACTGAATATCAAGGCAGGAGATTTCGTGGGTCTGACATGCGGCGACAAGGGCAGTGCCTTAAAGAGCGCCGGAACCTTGAGAAAACTTCTCGGAACTGCATCCGATAAACATATGAAAAAAGATACATATGAGTTCTGCTGGATAGTGGACTTCCCCATGTACGAAATAGGTGAAGAATCGGGAGAACTTGAGTTTTGCCATAATCCTTTTTCGATGCCCCAGGGAGGACTTGATGCGCTTAAGAACAATGATCCTTTAAGCATACTTGCATATCAGTATGATCTCGTATGCAACGGTGTTGAATTGTCAAGCGGTGCTGTACGAAACCATGATCCCGAGATAATGATAGAAGCATTTAAACTTGTGGGTCTTGGTGAAGATGATGTTAAGGCCAAATTCCCTGCAATGTACAATGCTTTCTGTTACGGGGCACCGCCTCATGCAGGTATAGCTCCCGGTGTAGACCGTATGATAATGCTTATCTGCGGTGAAGAGAGCATAAGGGAGATCATTCCCTTCCCTATGAACAAGAACGCATGCGATATCATGATGGGAGCACCTGCGACCGTAAGTGAGCAGCAGCTTAAGGACGTACATATCCGTATCGAAATGCCCGAAGGTGAATCCAAAGATGAATAAAAGAGATGTACTTGAACTTCGAAGGAGATTCAAAAAGGACAACTGCACCATAAGCCGTATGGCCGGATGTTACGTCGACGGATATAAGAACAAGGTCCTTACCTTTAATGAAAATTTCTTAAATCTGCCCGAAGAAGAGTTCTATAAATATATGGAACTGGCCAAAAAGACACTCGGCGGAACCATCGGTAATAACCTTCTCGAACTCGATTTTCCGGCAGAAGAGGAGGAACCCGGCGGTCGCCAGCAGTACTATATGGGGCTTAAGTCGAGCGACTTAAAAAATGATGAACTTCTGGACAGATTATATGACCTGATAATAGATAACTATGCTCATTCAGGAAACTTTCTGATCCTGGTATTTAAGGATGTATATGACATCATGAGCCGTACCAGCGATAACATGAAACTGGACGAATCCGAGGAAGTCTATGAGTATATCCTCGTAAGTGTATGTCCTGTTGACTTATCAAAGCCGGGACTTGGATACAGAGCAGAAGAAAACAGGATCGGAGCAAGGATCAGAGACTGGATCGTAGCCCCGCCCGAAACAGGTTTTCTTTTTCCGGCATTTAATGACAGAAGTGCCGATATACATAAGGTGGATTATTTTGTCAAAGATCCCAAGGATTCGCATCCGGAATTCATAGAAGAGGTTTTGGGATGCGGAGTTAAGCGTACCGCGACGGAACTCAAGAAAACATTCCAGGCCATCGTAAAAAATGCCTGCGGTCAGGATATGAGCAAGGCGGAGTCGGTACTTACCGATATATCCGAAAGCATAAACAACCGTGTGGAGGAACTCAGGGCTGATGCTGAAGCGGGGATGACTTCAGCGTCTCCTGTAGTACTAAGTGACAGGGTAATTGAAGAGATACTTAATGAAAATGATATAGACAGTGAAAGCGCCAAGACGATAAGAAATGTATGTCACGATGAATTTGCCGATGAAACGCCTCTTTTGGAGAATCTTGTCGATCCCAGGGAACTTGAGAAGAGTATCCGGGACAGAAGAGAGAAGAATCTTGTAAAAGAGAATATTGAACTAAAAAGCAAATTATCCGTGACTAACTCTGATGCTGATGTTATAGTCAGTGTGGCACCATCTGTAGAGGGCAGGATCAAAACACAGATCATTGATTCTCAGAAGTTTATGTTGATACCCGTTGAAAGTGATGATCAGATCATAATAAACGGGCATGAAACTGACATCTGAGTTGTATATATCCAACCGGACATATAATGCATACATATCTTATATATAATATTTGCGCAGTGATCTCACTGGCAACGCTCATACTTGCATTAATTGTAAGAGGACTGTTCAAAGGAAGGAATAATAAACTGTTCCTTTCTCTTTGTGCTGTTCTTTTTTTGTCAGGAATCCTTGATATAGCATCAGAATATATCGATAAGATAGTGACTGTCCATTATGAATGGCAGACACCTATAAGATATATATTGAATCTGTTGTATTATATAACCCATAATCTTATGGCACCACTGTATTTCCTGTATCTGATCTCCGTAATGGGATTGTGGTACATGCTCCGCAAAAACAGTGTTCTTTTGCAACTCTGGCTTATACCTTATAACGTAGATATCATTCTTCTTATAATAAATATTGCAAATCATAAGATGTTCTATTTCGATGAGGATCTTAATTTCCGGCACGGATCATGGTTTTTTGTTCTGTATATCGTGACATTTTACTATATGGTATTTGAAGTCTGTGTGCTTATCAAATACCGGAGATTATTGCCAAGATCGCGCTTCTGGCTCTTGATACTTCTTCTGCCGATAAACGGTGTCGCTGTTATCATCCAGTATCTTTTCCCTGAGTTCAGGATCGAGATATTCACAACAGTGATCATGTGTATAGAAGTTGCACTCACCGTACACCGACCCGAGGATATGATGGATGATGTCATGGCCATGCAGAGTTACAAGGCATTCTTAAATTCCGTACATACCGCATTCCTTGCAAATTCACCGGTGTGTTATCTGATGATACGTGTAAATAATTACAGGCTGTTAAGAAGAAGCCTCGGAATGAACAATTATACGGAACTGTTCAGGAGTATAGCCGGACGTATAAATCAGATCACGGCTTCGGTACATCCCATGTTTGAGACCTTTTATCTCGAACAGGAATCGTTTGTTGTTATGTGTGACGGTTATCTGTATAACCATCTCTTAAATACAGGTCATGCATTAAATGCATATCTTACCCGCCCTATCGCGCTTAAGCATATGGAAGTCATGCTGGATACTACGGTATGCCTTGTCAGATGTCCCGAAGACATTGATTCGGAGAACAGCCTTCTCAATTTTGAGGGAACATATAATGCCAAACTTCCCAAGAGTGACAGGGTCATATGTATATCGGAACTGTCCAAAGACCAGAACTTCAGGATGAGAAACGATATGGAGGCGATCATAAGCCGCGGTATCGAGAAACACAGATTCCAGATGTATTACCAGCCTATATATTCGGTTGAAAAAGGAACATTTGCTACGGCCGAAGCTCTTATCAGACTTTTTGATGAAGAATACGGCTTTGTCTCTCCCGCGATATTTATCCCTGCGGCTGAAGACAGCGGTGCCATCCACGATATAGGTGAGTATGTTATAGATGAGGTGTGTAAGTTTATCGGGAGTCAGGATTTTGAGGCTCTCGGTTTAGAGTATATTGAGATAAATCTTTCTGCAGCACAGTGCATAGAATCCAATCTGTATGAGAAGATAATCGCAACGATGAACAAATACGGCGTAAGACCCGACCAGATCAATCTTGAGATCACCGAGACGGCTGCAGACTATGACCCGGAGATCACCGACAGAAATATAAACAAACTGTCCGAAGAAGGCATAAGTTTTTCGCTGGACGATTACGGAACCGGTTATTCCAATATCTCCAGGGTTGTACAATTACCGCTTGATATAGTCAAACTTGATAAATCACTTGTTGATGATATGGACATACCTTCAATGTGGTCTGTCATAAGAAATACCGTTCGTATGCTTAAACGTATGAATAAGAAGGTCCTTGTAGAGGGCGTTGAGGACAAGAGGGCCTTGGAGAAGTTTGTTGATATAGGATGTGATTACATTCAGGGATTCTATTTCAGCAAGCCGCTTCCTGCAAGAGATTATCTGATGTTTTTGAAAGAAAAAAATCACGTGGAATCAGAGGGCATATAGTATGCAGATACTTACGTATGATGAATGCGCTTTTTTCATAGTGATCCTGTTTTGGATGTCGTCTATATACAGACGTAAACGCAGTGACCGTTCCGGTAAACTGATGATGATCCTTTTGACTTTGATCCTGCTTACCGTCATGGCGGATCTCGGAGCCGGATCGATGATCAACTATGCCTCTACCGGGAAAGGCAATCTGATTTTGGCCTATGTGTATAATTATATGTATTTCTTTGTACACAATCTGCTTTTGCCTTTCTATCTGCTGTATATATATTCGAGCATAGATATCTGGCATCTGTTCAAGAGCAAGAAGATACAGCATATAATATGGGCGATTCTTGTGATCGTCGATATCGTGGTCTTGGTTTTAAACGGCTTTGTTACCGATGTGTTCAGTCTGACTCCGGATATTCATTATTCCAGAGGCCCATGGATGAGCATTTTCTATATCGTTGCCGGAATATTCGGGGCATGGATATTGGGAGTCCTGATAAAATACAGGCGTTATATTAACCATGATAAACTCATAACACTTATGTTTTTGTTTGTTGTGGTCGGCTCGGGACTGGTAGTTCAGTTTATAAATTCCAGACTGATGGTAGAGTGCTTTACGATAGCTCTGGCTGTCCTGTTCTTTATGGTCATGGTCAGGAAGTCCGAGAATCAGATCAATCCCATAACCGGAGCACACAGATATACATCATGTACAGACCGTGTGACCAAGAACTTTTATTCCGAGAAACCCATATCTGTAATATTTGTAAAGATAATGAATAACAATAACCTTCATATGTATCTCGGACTAAAGGGGCATAACGAGTTTCTGTATTCAACCACGGAACTTATGCAGGACATATGCAACAAATACAACCTTGACCCCACGGTATTCTATATGGAAAACGGTCTGTATGCGATAGTGAATGAAGAAACGGATCGTAAGGCAGTATCCGATGCCGCTGAACGTATCAGGGATGAACTTGATAAAGAAGATCAGATAGGTAATCTTAAGGTTATTCCGGATGCCAGGATATGTGTTGTGATCTGTCCCGATGATATTCAGGATTCACAGACGCTTTTCTCTCTTGGAACCAACTTCCACAGAACGCTTCCTGACACCAAGGATGTACACTATTATCTTGATTTTAAGGATAATCTTGAATACAAGGTCAAGAACGATCTTGATAAGATACTTAAGAATGCCGTGGAAAATAACGGTTTCAGAATGTATTACCAGCCGATATATTCGGTCAAGGAAAGGCGCTTTATAGGTGCAGAAGCCATGATAAGGCTTTGGGATGACGAATACGGTCAGGTTTCCCCGGGACTTTTCATTCCCGCAGCTGAAATTAACGGATATATCCATGAGATAGGTGATTTTGTATTCAAGGATGTCATGCGGTTTATATCCACTCTTGATATGGAGAAACTGGGACTTCGTTATATTGAGATGAACCTGTCGGCAAGCCAGTGTATTGAAGTTGATCTTGTGGAAAAGATCAAGAATCTCATGTTCGAATACGGTATAGACCCTAAATATGTGAGTTTTGAACTTACCGAAGCAGCTACGGATATGAACCCTGAGATAGTCGATGTTAATATCAGAAAACTTCACGAATACGGTGTTCAGATCGCACTTGATGACTATGGTACGGGATATTCCAATATCAAGCGTACAACGGGACTTCCCATAGATCAGGTTAAGCTTGATAAGAGTTTTGTAGATATGATAGATGATCCGCAGATGTGCATAGTCATTCAGGATACGATATCAATGTTTAAAGAAATGAATAAGGAAGTACTGGTCGAGGGAGTAGAGGAAGAGGCTACCGCAAGAAAATTCTCAGATCTTGAAGCCGATCTCATACAGGGATGCGAACTGATGCAGGGCTTCTATTTCTGCAAGCCTTTACCTGAAGAAGAGTTCATAAAATTCATAGAAGAACACAGGGGTACAGCCTTCTAAGTAATTCACAGGGGTACAGTCTTCTAAATTAATCATACAAGTCAGAAAAAATAAAACGCAGGTCTTATGACCTGCGTTCTTTTAATATATCATTTATAAGATCCCGTTCATCCATCGGATGTTTTACGCCTTTTATCTCCTGATAGTCCTCATGCCCCTTACCGGCAAGTACTATGATATCTCCGGGAAGAGCATGATCGATGCTGTAAGCTATGGCTTCTTTTCTGTCTGCGATCTCTATATATTTACCCGAGGTTTTGGATATGCCTGTCTTTATGTCGTTTATAATATCCTGCGGCTCTTCAAATCGGGGATTATCGGAGGTTATTATCGTAAGATCCGCCAGATTTCCGCTTACTTCTCCCATTTCAAAACGTCTGAGCTTGGATCTGTTACCTCCGCAGCCGAATACACACACCAGACGGCCCGGCTCATAGGCTTTAAGTGTGGTAAGAAGACTTTTTAATGCCATTGCGTTATGAGCATAGTCGATGAGCAGAGTGTAGTCATCCGATATATGAATGGGTTCGACACGGCCCTTTACTTTTATATTTAAGAAGCCTGCCTGCATAAGGGCGTCGCTTATTCCGAGTATATGACATACCGAAACGGCGCAAAGCGCATTGTATACGCTGAAATATCCGGGAGTCGGAAGCGTGATATGAGTATTTAACGCACCGGTCACATCAAATTCCACACCGAGTAAGCCGGGCTTGTTTATAAGCTGTATCGATCCGGCCTTAATATTTGCATCAGGGGAGTTTATACCATATGTCAGTACATCGCAGGTATGGTCTTTTAACATACTCGGACAATGTTCGTCATCGATATTGAAGATCCCGTGTTTACACTGCTTAAATAACAGGCTCTTGCAATGAATGTAATCATCCAGATCCTTGTGTTCATTGGGACCGATATGATCGGGCTCAAGATTGGTAAATACGCCTATATCAAAAATGAATCCCTGAGTACGATGGAGCATGAGACCCTGGGAAGAAACTTCCATAACAACGCAGTCAAGCCCTTCTTTTACCATACGGGAGAAGTATTCCTGTATAAGATATGATTCGGGAGTGGTATTATCGGCATGTATATGCTCATCGCCGATTATTATCTCTATGGTTCCGATAAGCCCGCATTTTTTGCCGGCATGTTCCAGGATAGAACGCACCATATAGGTTGTTGTTGTTTTTCCTTTGGTTCCGGTTATGCCTATTACGGTCAGTTTATCGGCCGGATGGTCGAACCAGGCTGCCGATATGAAAGCCATGGCATATCGGGTGTCTTCTACCTTGATAACCGTAACGGACGAAGGTATATCAGTCACATCTTTTGAAACGATGATACATGATGCACCTTTACTGCATACATCCGGAATGTAGTCATGACCGTCCGAATTGGCTCCGACTATGCATATGAACATTGCACCGGGAGTAACTTTTCGGGAATCGTAGATCACTGCACTTACTTCTGCTTTTGTATCGCCCTGTATGCAGGTATATGTTAAGCCGTTTAAGAGATCATTGATCTTTTTCATGGTATGCCTCCGCAAATATATGATTATTAATTATAGCATCTAAACGTGGGAGTTGCACTTATACTGAGACTGATTGCCGATTGTTCACCGATGTGGCATAATGACTTATGTTAAAAGAGTAGGAAAAT
This sequence comes from Lachnospiraceae bacterium, assembly GCA_024691305.1. Lineage (GTDB taxonomy): Bacteria > Bacillota > Clostridia > Lachnospirales > Lachnospiraceae > XBB2008. Next base: position 37,711 of record JAILNS010000004.1, read on the forward strand.
GATATGAGCGCTGTTTTTGAATGTAAAAACCTGCATAAGGCATATGGAAATAAGAAGATCTTAAAAGGCATAGATCTGACACTTCACAGGGAGAGCATTATAGGCTTTGGCGGAGACAACGGGAGCGGGAAGAGTACCCTCTTATCTATCTTAGCAGGCGTGGAAAGGCCCGACTCGGGGAAGGTGCTTCTTGAAGGCCAAAATATCTTTAAGATATCCGGATTATCCGAACGAATAGGATATGTTCCTCAGACAGATCCCCTGCCGCCGGAGCTTAAGACATCAGAAATCCTGAAGCTATGGTGCGGATCAAAAGAGTCATATGACAGGACGGTGGAAGAATATGAACTGAAAAGCATACTTAAGAAGAAAACCGGGATACTTTCGGGCGGAATGAAGAGGAGGCTGTCTTTTGCATGTGCTGCATCCAAATTTCCGACGGTGATGATCTTAGATGAACCGACGGCCGGACTGGATATGCACTTTAGGGAACTTATACGCGGGGATATAGGTAAGATGGCAAGATCAGGTACTGCGATAATACTCGTGAGTCATGATATTGAAGATCTGGGTATGTGTAACAAGTGTTATAGAATAGTGAATGGGATAAATGAGGACTTTTAACTTATTTTTGCTCGAGTTAAAAACAGCATTTAAACTCCTTATACGTGGGTTGCTGATAACAGCAGCCTTAATTTTCGTGTTCTTGATCACTTTGGGATTCATTTCCTTACGAAATAATTCCAAACCCGTGCTCATAAAAGTCGCTGTATCCTCAACGGATCAGAGGCTGGGCGACTATATATCGGATATGGTGTCGGACATTCCGGGAGTAACGGGAACCTGCGAACTTATAATGATGGATGAAGCAGAAGCACTGGGAAAAATAAAGACCGGAGAGATAAGCATGGCAATAAGTATCCCGGACGATTTTTATGAGAGAGCGTCCGCAATGGAAGATGTAAGGTTAAATATATATACAGGAGAAGACCTTACTGTCGGCGAATATAAACTTCTGGCGATGCTTAAGGGCATATCCGGGTTAATGGAGATAACCGACGCTCAGATAATGTGCATGTATGAGACTATGGCGATCCATCCAATGAATGTGGATAAGTCCGGTATGGAGATCGGATTGTTTATGAAAACGCTTAATGACTTTGGTAACAGATCGGATATGTTTGAGATAAGTTCCGTATCCGCATACGGATCATATTCGGTCACACAGTTTTATACCGCATCTGTGCTTCTTGGTCTTACAGTGCTCGGAGGGGTTATGCTTTTTTCCATGTATTCACGCGAATCTCTGCAATTGGAGAGAACGCTGTCCAGAGGAAAGAATTCATATATCGCCATATCGGTCAGCAGGATATGTGCCATGTGGATATCTCTGGGTGCTTTGAGTGAAGTACTTGTTATTTTATTAAATCTAATTTTAACAATTAAAGAAATTACAATTGGCGCGGAAGTGTTAAAACCCGCAAATATTGGGATCAGGCTTCATTTGTCTGTATGGATCATATGTCTTAGCATTTCTTTATGGATCCATTTTACGGCTTCTCTGACAGGTGTCGGTTCGGCGCATTTCAGAGTAATATATGTAACATTTATACTCATCATGCTCATTTCATCGGGAGTAATCGTCCCCGATGTATATCTGCCCGCTTTTTTACGAAAAGCAGCAGGTTATATTCCGACCGGGGCTATGCACAGACTCCTCCTTTCCGGGTTATGGGACAGAAACAGGATCAGAGGGCTTTACAGTATCAACGGCCTGAGTGTCACTTTAATAACGTGCGCTTTCTTATTGATCGTGTCAGTTATCCTCTATAGAAGGGGGTTGCTAAAACATGATTAGAATGTATATCAGATGGTTGATAACTCATATATTTGTGAATCTCAGAAGCTTTTCTTTCTGGCTCATGACATGTCTGATGGTTCTGGGGCTGTTACTGGCTGACCGGGTTACGGGCAATTACAGTGCAGATACAAGGGTGCTTGTATGCTCACAGACATCTTTGGAGGATGGCCTGTCGGAAAAATATGCAGGATACGGTCCCCAAAAAGATATAGGAACATGGTGCATGGAGCGGCTTATAACCGAACCTGCCGACGGAACGGTATTCGAAGAAGGTTTTGTATTTATATATGAAGAAAATGAGGATGAACTGGTCCGAAAAGTGAGTATGGGAGAGGTTTCGTGCGGTCTGGTATTTGCGGATGATGCAGTCCGGGTATACCAGTCGGCAGGAAGTACAGACGGTTATGTACTCGAGGAAATGATATATCCGCTTCTAAAACGCTATATGTCATATGGGGAACTTGCGGAATATGCTGTGGATAATATGCAGGCAGACGAATATTCTGATACAGATGAGATATCATCCCGTGTGGCAGACAGATACTCTGAATACCTTGATAATATGGACCTTACGCTCTATGAGGTAAATAAGACCGGTGTCAAAGTGTGCCCTGAGTCATCTTTTGATAAGAACAAAACCCGTTTGATGAGATATGTTTTCGTATTTATGATAATACTTATCGCTTCACTGTGTACCTATGATACGATCAATACGGACAGGGCGTTTTACAGGGCTTTTTCCAAAACGTCACGTAAGTTTTTTATGGTGTTACGTGTTGCAGTAAGCCTAGTTATGTCAACTATGGTGGCGACATTTTCATTTTTTCTTATAAATATGCTTTTATGATGAACACAGAGCGGAGACAGTCATGAAATTTGTTAATGCGAGAATATACAGGTCCGGATCCGGATTTATAAAAGGCTCATTTGAAACCGAAGGCGACAGATTCGGACGTATATCTTTTGGATCTGATAAGGGTGTTGATAGTAACTTTGCCGGTAACATCGATCTTTCTGGCAAATGCGTGATCCCGGGCCTTATCGATATACACATTCACGGATGTGCGGGATCTGATGTCTCCGATGGCAGCAAAGACGGTATAAAGAGCATGTCGGGTTTTCTTGCATCAAGAGGTATTACTTCTTTTGTTCCTACTACGATGTCATTACCGTTAGATAGTTTACATAACATATCAGATACCGTAAATGCCTGCGTTTCGGAGCCGGATCCCAAAGGAGCACGTATTCTGGGTATTCATATGGAAGGACCGTTTATTTCACCGAATAAAAAAGGATCACAGAACGGCAAATATTTATGTAAACCAGACATTGAGAGCTTCAGGGAACTTTACGATTATGGCAGGGGATTGATAAAGATAATAGATGTTGCACCGGAGATGCCGGGGGCGGAAGAATTTATCAGGGAGGCATCAAAAATGTGCCGGGTGTCCATTGCCCATACCGAAGCAGATTACACCGAAGCAATTCATGGTTTTTTGGCGGGAGCTTCTCATGTTACACATCTGTATAATGCCATGCCTCCCATGCTTCACAGGAACCCCGGTGTCATAGGTGCTGCTGCGGATCATTCGTTTGTTACGGCAGAACTTATCTGTGACGGTATTCATGTGCATCCTTCTGCAGTCAGAGCCGCTTATAAATTGTTTTCCGGACGGATATGTCTTGTTTCTGATGCTTTAAGGTGTATGGGGATGCCTGACGGCCTGTATGAACTCTCGGGGCAGAATATATATAAGAAAGAAGGCGCGGCATTTTTGGAAGACGAAACCCTTGCAGGAAGTGCTGCCGACCTTTTGTATTGTTTGAAAAAAGCCATAGAATTCGGAATAGACATAAATGATGCGATAGATTCCGCAACCGTGGTACCTGCCCGCTTTTTGGGTGAGGATGATATACTGGGATCTGTCGATACCGGTAAATATGCAGATTTTATCGTATGTGATGATGATCTTACTCCTGAGATGGTTTATATCGGTGCGATGCCTGTCTGAGATCTGTTTAACTATACCTCTGTTTCCGTATATCGTTTGATCTTGTATCCGTGATTTCACATTTTTTACACATTTCCTACATTTTTTGGACCTAAATAGGTTTTAATATTTCACTCAAGGTAGTGAAAATAAACCTTTTAAGTGACATTAACTTACGACAGGATGAGGAGAAATGTGTATGAAAAACAAAAATATGATGTTTAAGCATAAAAGGATATCATTTGCGATCCTTACTGCTGCGATGCTGACACTTACGGCGTGTGCACAGTCAACCGGAAATACCGATGTGAGTGCTCCTGTGACCGGATCGATCGAAACCTCGGAGGTTACTGCAGAAGATACGGCACAGGAAGCAGATACTTCCGATTATGAGCTTATAGAAAACTCCGAAGACGGAGGACATGCCATTACAGCGGATGCAGAAGATGCTAGTTACAGTAAGATAAAGGTAGTTAAAACCGGAGAGGCTGATGGTGACGAGGCTGATTTTTACGGAGAAAATGCAGCGATATTTGCAACAAACGGTGCAACTCTTGATCTTTCCGAGATATATGTTGAGACAGACGGTACTCATGCGAACGGTGTATTCAGTTACGGAGAAGGAACTACCGTGAATATATCCGACTCTGTCATCAATACCTCCGGAAACTGCTCGGGCGGTATCATGACCACGGGTGGCGGCACTATGAATGCCGATAACCTTACGATATATACTACAGGCAATTCGTCTGCAGCCATAAGATCCGACCGTGGCGGCGGGATCGTAACCGTAAACGGAGGAACCTATACGACCGACGGTACAGGATCACCCGTTATTTATTCGACCGCGGATATTACCGTTTCGGATGCAGGACTTACATCCACGGCCTCCCAGGGAGTCGTTGTTGAGGGACAAAACAGTGTAACACTCAACAATGTGACTCTCATAGCTGATAATAACACTAAAAACAGTGATAAATCCGATTATTACCAGGCAGTGATGATATACCAGTCCATGTCCGGAGATGCCGATGAAGGTCTTGCCTCTTTTACAATGAACGGGGGAAGCCTTACCAATAAAAACGGTGATGTGTTCTTTGTTAACAATACCGTAGCTACTATAGAGCTAAACGGTGCTGATATAAATAATGAATACGAAGATGGCGTGTTCCTAAGAGCCGAAGCCGCAGGCTGGGGAAGTGAAGGATCTAACGGCGGTAACGTGGATCTGAAAGCCTCATCACAGACAATAGACGGTGATATGATAGTTGATGAAGTTTCCGCTCTTAATCTGTATCTGGCAGAATCATCGGTATTTAGCGGAGCTGTTAATCCCGATGGAGATGCCGGAGATGTATATGTAGAACTTACGGGCGGATCGACCTGGACTCTGACCGGCGATTCGTATATAACGAGCCTTACATGTGATTCGGATTCTATAGTTCTAAATGGCCACACCTTATATGTAAACGGTGAAACATATGAAGAAGGAACAGCAGTGGAAGGTCAGGCCATAGAGTTTGTTATGAGTGGGAATGCCGGAGGCCCCGGTGATGGAATGACACCTCCCGATGGAGAAGGAGGCCCCGGTGATGGAATGACACCTCCCGATGGAGAAGGAGGCCCCGGCGATGGAATGACACCTCCCGACGGAGAAGGCGGTCACGGAAACGGAATGACACCTCCCGATGGAGAAGGAGGCCCCGGAAACGGAATGACACCTCCCGACGGTGAAGGCGGTCCCGGTGGGGACGGGAGTGAACCTCCCGCAAAACCTGAATGATTATATTTTTTCAAAAAAATATATCCGGAATCAGAGCCCCCAGACAAGAGTCTGTGGGCTCCTTTTATTTATGCAGGAGAGGAGGTTTTGTTGTATAATTTTGATATGCAGTTTCAGGGTAGAAGAAGTGATAATGATCATATTTATATAGCCATCGATCTTAAGAGTTTCTATGCTTCCGTTGAGTGTCATTTCAGGGAAGAAGATCCTCTTAATACCAATCTGGTGGTGGCGGATCCGTCCCGCACGGAAAAGACTATCTGTCTTGCGGTTTCTCCCTCACTTAAAGCCTACGGTATCCCCGGACGGGCAAGATTATTTGAAGTTGTTCAAAAAGTACGCGAAGCTAATGCAACGAGGCGAAACCATGCACCGGGTGGGGTTTTTCACGGTAAGAGCATATATGCGGATGAACTTGCAGCTGACCCGGGACTGGAGATAGATTATATAGTTGCTCCTCCGCAGATGAAACTGTATATGTCATATTCGACCGATATATTCAATATCTATATGAAATATGTTGCTCCGGAAGATATACATGTATATTCCGTAGATGAGATATTTGCCGATGTTACACATTACCTGGATACATATAATATGACTGCACGCGAACTTGCGATGACCATGATAGATGATGTGTATACGAATACGCGGATAACCGCAACTGCCGGGATCGGAACCAATATGTATCTGTGCAAGGTGGCCATGGATATCGAAGCCAAACATATGGATCCCGATGAGAAGGGCGTGCGCATAGCCGAACTTGATGAGACGACATATCGAAGGAAACTGTGGGGGCACAGACCGATAACCGACTTTTGGCGTGTGGGCAGCGGATATGCCGCAAAACTGGCCACTCAGGGTATGTATACAATGGGTGATGTGGCCAGATGTTCACTGGGAGGTCCGAATGATTATTATAACGAGGACCTTCTATATGACATGTTCGGTATAAATGCCGAACTCCTGATCGATCATGCATGGGGATTTGAAAATGTGACGATCGCGGATATCAAGGCTTATAAGCCGGAGACCAACTCCATAAGTTCCGGTCAGGTTCTGATGGAGCCTTATCCTTTTGAAAAAACGAGGATCGTGGTCAGGGAAATGACCGACATGCTGGTCCTTGATCTGGTGGAAAAGCATATGATGACAGACCAGATCGTGCTGACGATAGGATATGATACGGAAAACCTAAAAGACGAAGGACGCTTTAAGGAATATACCGGTGAAGTTACGATAGACCGTTACGGAAGAGCAGTTCCCAAACATGCTCACGGCACCGCAAATCTTGGAGAATATACTTCTTCGACCAGACTTATCACGCAGGCTGCCATGGAGTTGTTTGACAGGATAGTCGATCCTGATCTTTTGTCAAGGAGGATCACGATCGCGGCCTGCCGTATAATAAGCGATACCGATGCCAAAGAGCTAAAGACAGGAACGGATTCCTATGAGCAGATGGATCTTTTTACGGATTACACCTCCAAACAGCAGGAGGATGAGGCCAGGGAAGCGGAGAACGAAAAAGAAAGACGTATGCAGGAAGCCGTGCTTTCGATAAAGAAAAAGTATGGAAAGAATGCAATCCTAAAGGGAATGAATTTCGAGGACGGCGCCACTGCAATACAGCGAAACGCCCAGGTGGGAGGACATAAGGCATGAATCGTATGAGTACTGATTACAGCGATATAATAGATCTTCCAAGACATGTATCCGGGAAGCATCCGCAGATGTCGGTTCATGACAGGGCAGCACAATTTGCACCATTTGCGGCACTTACGGGATACGGGGATATGATAGATGATGCCGGTGAGAAGAACGCTTTAGCGAGTGACAGCGTGATCTTTACGGCTGATGAGTTGGATATACCATGAGTAATGAATTGTTTGCGGACATTATAATAGAGATCTCTCATGAACAGTTAGACCGCCCATTCCAGTATATAGTTCCTCAGGAATTAAAGGATATGATCAAGGTGGGTGACTGTGTGACTGTGCCTTTTGGACGGGGAAATAAGATTCTTACCGGATATTGCATAGGGCTTGGTGATCATGCCGAATATCCGATGGATAAGCTTAAGTACATAATCTCTGTCCGTACCGATCAGGTAAGCACCGATGGTGAGATGATAGCGCTTGCGTGGTGGATCAAGGTTCACTTCGGAGGGACTATGATCCAGGCGCTTAAGACTGTGATCCCCATGAAAAAGAAGGTTGCTTTAAAGACCGCCAAAAGGGTGGATTTAAAAGTGGGTTCCGATGAGATAGTTCCACTCATCGAAGAATGCGATCGCAAGCATCAGACCGCCAGACTAAGGGTTTTGAAGGCATTGCTTGAGGATCCTACACTTCCATATGAGCTTGTCAGGGATAAACTGGGTGTCACCGGCGCTACACTTAAGAGCATGGAGGAAAAAGGCTATATTTCCGTTACCGAAACGGAGTATTACCGCAATCCGGTCATTACCGATGAAGTGTCCCATAAGACATACGATCTGAGTGATAAACAGAAAAATATAATAGCGACTGTTACCAATGATTTCGATTCGGGAAATCCCGGTAAATACCTGATCCACGGAATTACGGGAAGCGGGAAAACAGAGGTTTATATAGGAATAGCGGATCATATAGTGCGTAAGGGCTATCAGGTCATAGTACTCATTCCCGAGATATCGCTGACCTATCAGACACTCTTAAGGTTTTACAAGCGGTTCGGAGACAGAGTCAGCGTGGTCAATTCGTCCATGTCACAGGGGGAGAGATACGACCAGTACTTAAGAGCGGGCAGAGGGGACATAGATGTCATAATCGGCCCCCGGTCAGCGCTCTTTACCCCATTTGCCAAACTTGGCGCTATCATTATAGATGAAGAGCATGAGAGCAGTTATAAATCTGAGAATACACCCAGATATAAGGCCACTGACTGCGCCGAATACCGGGCAAAGAACGCAGGGGCGGCCCTTGTGCTTGGTTCTGCGACACCTTCACTTGAATCATATTACAAGGCAAAATCGGGAGAGTATGAACTTTTTACAATGGACGAAAGACTTACCGGCGGTTCTCTTCCGGGAGTCCATATAGTCGATCTCAGGGAAGAGTTAAGAAACGGAAACAGGACCATCTTCTCAGATAAATTAAGGGAACTTATGGATGAGAAGCTCGCCCTTAATGAGCAGGTAATGCTTTTTATAAACCGGAGGGGTGTCGCGGGTTTTATTTCATGCAGGAGCTGCGGCTATGTGGTCAAGTGTCCGCATTGTGATGTGTCCCTTACCGAACACAGAAACGGAAGGCTTGTATGTCATTATTGCGGATACACGAGCCGGATGCCCGAGGTATGTCCCGAATGCGGATCCAAGTATATAGCGGGATTTCGTGTGGGGACCGAGCAGATAGAGACCGAGATAAGCAAGATGTATCCGGCTTCACGCATTCTTCGAATGGATGCGGATACTACCAAAGAAAAAGGCAGTATGGAGAATATACTTCGTACATTTAAGGATCATAATGCGGATATTCTCATAGGCACACAGATGATAGTCAAGGGCCATGACTTTCCGCTGGTTACTCTTGTCGGGATACTTGCAGCGGATATGTCACTATCCGTAGGAGATTACAGGGCCTCCGAGAGAACCTTTCAGCTTCTGACACAGGCAGCCGGTCGTGCGGGCAGAGGAACAAGACCCGGAGAGGTTGTGATCCAGACCTACCAGCCCGAACATTACAGCATAGTTTCGGCGGCTTCCCAGGATTACAGGGCATTTTATGATGAAGAGATCATTTACAGGGAACTGGCTTCATATCCTCCTGTCTGGCACCTTCTTGCAGTCCTGACAGTAAGCGACAGCGAGGATGCGGGAGAAAGATTATCGGAAGAATACGCCGGGATAGCAAATGCGTGTCTGGATGAAAAAAAAGAAAACGGAAAGCCTGACGGATATACGATAGGCCCGGCACCTGCAGCGATAGGTAAGATAAGGGATAAATATCGTAATGTTTTGTATGTAAAGAGCGTTAACTCTGATATTTTGGTTTACATAAAAGACAAAATAGAGACATATATGCATGAAAATCCCGACAGGCATACAAATACTTTCTTCGATTTTGATCCTTTGGGATCAGTGTAGAAACGGCTTTCACAGTTTGCGATATATACTCAAAAATGTTAAAGTATAAGTTGCTTTTTATAAACGATATAAGAAAAGACACGGAGGTAAAAAATGGCTCTTAGAAATATACGCATAATGGGTGATCCTATCCTTGAAAAGAGATGTAAGGAAGTAAAAGACGTAACTCCGAGAATTAATGAACTCATAGATGATATGTTTGACACCATGTATGAAGCAAACGGTGTGGGACTCGCAGCTCCTCAGGTGGGAGTTCTTAAGCGCGTGGTCGTAATAGATACCACTGGCGAGGATCCTCATGTATTTATAAATCCTGAAATTATCGAGACCGCCGGAGAACAGACCGGAGCAGAAGGGTGTCTATCCATCCCGGGCAAAACCGGTATAGTCACCAGACCTAATTATGTTAAAGTCAAAGCTTATGACCGTGACATGAAGGAATTTGAACTTGAAGGTGAAGAGCTGCTTGCACGTGCGATGGTTCATGAACTCGAGCATTTAGACGGTCATCTTTATGTTGAAAAGGTTGAGGGCGAACTCATGAACGTGGCATCGCTTGACAGTGAGGATGCCGATTTTGGAGATGAGGAAGATAACGGTACCGTATAGTGAGCAGACGGTAACGGAGCAAGTACAAATGGTGGCATATTAATTATGAAGATAATATATATGGGAACTCCGGATTTTGCGGTAGGTCCCCTGGAAGCGATCATAAAGGCCGGACATGAAGTTACCGCGGTAGTCACACAGCCCGATAAACCTAAGGGCAGAAGCGGCAAACTTGTTTTTTCGCCTGTCAAGGAAGTCGCTGTTAAGTATGATATTCCTGTTTTACAGCCTGTCAGATTAAGAAATCCCGAATCGGTCGGTGAACTCAAATCATATCCGGCTGATGTGATAGTTGTTGCGGCATTCGGACAGATATTGCCCAAAGAGGTTTTGGAATATCCTGAGTTTGGCTGTATCAACATTCACGCTTCGCTTCTTCCGCATCTTAGAGGCGCATCTCCCATACAGCATGCGATATTGCAGGGGGATAAAGAAAGCGGCGTTACAATCATGCAGATGGATGAGGGGCTTGATACCGGAGATATACTTATGCAGGAGAGCATCCCGATAGAAGACGATGATACCGGAGGTTCTCTTTTTGATAAACTTGCCATATTGGGGTCGGAACTGATAATAAAGGCACTTCCTCTCATTGAGCAGGGTAAGATAACCGGGGTCCCGCAGGATGATCAAAAGGCAGATCATGTGGGAATGTTAAAAAAGAGCATGGGACAGATGGATTTTACAGATTCTGCCGTCACACTTGACAGACAGGTGCGTGGAATGGATCCCTGGCCCGGAGCATTTACTTTTTTAAACGGGAAGCAGCTCAAAATCTGGAAGGTTAAGGCCCTAAGTTGCGATGACATAACAAAACCCGGAACCATTATAAAAACAGATAAGAACGCATTATACGTTAGTACCGGAGACGGTATCTTAAGGATAGACGAACTCCAGTCAGAAGGCAAAAAGAGAATGACATCTCATGATTTTCTGCTTGGTCAGAGTGTTGTGGCGGGAAGCGTTATGGGATAAGCTTTTGTTTCGTGTGTTGTATCACGGACAAACGGATGTACTTTATGGATAAGACAAACATTAGATCCCTGATAGTCGATTCGCTTGTTTCGATGGAAAGGGATGGAATATATCTGTCTGCCATGGAGCAGGCAGTATTAAACAAGTATGATTATCTGGATATGAGGGACAAGGCCTTTTACAAAAAGGTCATGGACGGTACGAATGAACTTCGTATCCGGATAGACTATATTATAGATATCTTTTCATCAAAACCCGTAACCAGACTTAAACCCGTTATAAGAGCCATTATGCGGATGAGTGTTTACCAGCTCATGTATATGGATTCTGTTCCGGATTCCGCAGTATGCAACGAAGCGGTAAAACTTGTCTCATCAAGGGGATTATCGGGGCTGAAAGGCTATGTTAACGGGACATTAAGAAACATATCCCGCAATAAAAATGACATACGTTATCTTGAAAAAAAGGAAGATCTCTTAAGATATCTTTCCGTATATTACTCATGCCCCGATACGATCGTTAAGTTGTTTATCGGTCAGTATGGCGAAGAACGTACAGAGAATATACTGGCATCCTATCTTAAAGACGGGGCGCTCAGCATAAGGTTGCGTTTCTCTTCCAATATAGACGAAGAACTTGTAACGAAATGGAAAGAATCCGGGATAGAGGTATATGATAATCCCCATATTCCGTATGCCAGGAAGCTGATACATGCAGGCTCGGTATCTTCGCTTTATGGATACGAAGAGGGCAGGTTTATTGTTCAGGATACCGGGTCCATGATGGTTTCCGAACTGGCAGGTCTTAAGCCGGATGATATCGTTATCGATGTCTGTGCTGCACCGGGCGGAAAGAGCATACATGCAGCTGATATATTATGTAAACTAAAGGCCGAAGCCGGTGAAGATGCCGGCACCTGTGGAAAAACGCAGGTATATGCATATGATATTTCAGAGGACCGCTGCGAAAGGATACGTGAAAATATCACACGTCTGGGACTCGGGAATATGATATCCACCGGGAGTCATGATGCAACTGAGTTCATGCCGGATATGGAGAGTACGGCCGATGTGGTCATAGCTGACGTTCCGTGTTCGGGACTGGGCGTCCTTGGTCATAAAAGTGATATAAAATACCGATTCAGTGAAGCGGATACGGACTCGCTTGTACAATTACAGCGTAGGATAATCGATAATGCGATAAGGTATGTCAAACCGGGCGGAAAACTCGTCTATTCGACCTGCACATGTAATCGTAAGGAAAATGAGGAACAGGTCAGATATCTTATTGAAAGATATTCGCTTACCGATATAACAGCCACAGCGCTTGAAAAATCAGCTATTACAGCCCCCAAAACACTTGATATTTTATCGTGTTTTACCGTGGATGATCCGGGACTTACGATACTTCCTGATGTCTGGGATTCAGACGGCTTCTATATATGTGTTTTGTCAAAGGAGTAAAATGACGGATATCAAATCTATGACATTGTCCGAATTATCGGATCATATAGAGTCTCTTGGAGAACCCGCATACCGGGCAAAACAGCTGTATGGGTGGATACATCAAAAGTGTGTTGCGTCGGTTGATGATATGACAAATATACCTAAGTCATTACGGGAAAAGGTTGACATAACAAATCTTAATCTTGTTGATGTTCAAGAATCATCGGACGGTACGAGGAAGTACCTTTTCGGATTGTCCGACAGATCACTTATCGAGAGCGTGCTTATGCGGTATAAATACGGCAATTCGGTATGCATCAGTTCCCAGGTCGGGTGTCGTATGGGATGTAAGTTTTGTGCGTCTACATTAGACGGCCTTGAAAGAAACCTCACGGCTGCCGAAATGCTTGACCAGATATACAGTATATCCCGGGACATCGGTGAGAGGATATCCCATGTGGTCGTGATGGGAACCGGAGAACCGATGGATAACTATGATAATCTGATCAGGTTTCTTCATATTATTACCGATCAGGACGGTTATGGTCTAAGCAGGCGAAATATTACGGTTTCAACCTGCGGGATAGCAGAAAAGATCAAAGAGTTCGCAGACGCCGATACCGGAGTTACCCTGGCCATATCGTTACATGCACCTACCGATGAGATAAGACGCAGCATGATGCCCATTGCCAATAAATATTCAATATCAGATGTTATTAATGCTGCAAAATATTATTTTGAACATACCGGAAGAAGAGTAACATTTGAATATGCGCTGGCAAAAGGGGTCAATGACAGTTCCGAATGTGCAGCTAAACTGGCCGACCTTGCAAAGCTTGTTTCAGGGCATGTAAACCTGATACCGGTCAATCCCGTGACAGAGCGTGGATATGCGCCTACAGCGGATGAGGGAGTGCGTGCGTTCAAAAATAAACTTGAAAAACAGGGAATAAATGTTACTATTAGAAGAGAATTGGGGCAGGATATCGACGGTGCCTGCGGACAGTTGCGAAAAAGACATATGGAATAAACTTAAACGCAACGTGAAAGGATTGAGATGATCGATTCCTACGGTGTGACCGACAGAGGTCTGCGTAGACAATTGAATCAGGACCGTGTTTTTGTATCTGACGGAGCTGTTGGTTCGTTACCGAACCTTTATATAGTTGCGGACGGGATGGGTGGACACAATGCCGGTGAACTTGCCAGTGCCATTTGTGTCAGAGTCATAGAAGACGAGTTAAAGAGTCTTAAGGGTTTAGCTCCCGAAGCTGCACTTGAGGCTGCCATCAAGGCCGCCAACATGGCTATATGGCAACAGGCCCAGACACGAGAAGGATGCAAGGGTATGGGTACTACGGTCGTAGCCTGCACATGTATCGGCGATGATATGCTTGTCGCCAATGTCGGTGACAGCCGTGCATATATATGTTCGGATGTGATACAGCAGGTTTCCGTTGACCATTCTCTGGTTGAAGAAATGGTTCAGATGGGCGGTCTTGAGAGAGCCAAGGCACGCAATCATCCGGACAAGAATATCATCACCAGAGCCGTTGGTGCGATGAGCGAGATCGAGGTTGACCTTTTCAGGGTAAGTATTGAAGAGGGCGACACGATCATGTTATGCTCTGACGGCATGACCAATATGGTGGATGACGAAACTATCAAAGAAATCATCAATTCTGGGGGTACTCTTAAAGAAAGGGCTCACAGTCTTGTAAATAAAGCCAACGACAATGGCGGGCGGGACAATATTTCCGTTGTCCTCATTGTACCGTTTGCCGAAGGATAAATGAGTAAGGGAATTATATGATCAAGATCGGAATGGTTCTCGGGGAGAGATATGAGATCCTTGAGAAGATAGGCACCGGCGGAATGTCGGACGTCTACAAAGCAAAAGATCATAAATTGAATAGATTTATAGCCGTAAAGGTGCTTAAGCAGGAGTTTTCGGAGAACAACAACTTTGTAAACAAGTTCAGGACCGAGGCTCAGGCTGCTGCGGGACTTATGCATCCCAATATCGTGAATGTATATGATGTCGGCAGCGAGAGCGGTGTATATTACATTGTAATGGAGCTTGTCGAGGGTATCACTCTTAAGAAGTATATTGAGAAAAAGGTAAGACTATCCTCCAAAGAAGCCGTAAGCATAGCCATACAGATATCAAACGGTATCGAAGCAGCTCACAATAATCACATTATCCATCGTGATATCAAACCTCAAAATACCATTATCTCCAAAGAAGGTAAGGTTAAAGTCACTGACTTTGGTATAGCCAAGGCAGCTTCGAATAATACCGTAAGTTCCAACGTTATGGGAAGTGTGCACTACACATCCCCCGAACAGGCAAGAGGCGGGTTTTCCGATGAAAGATCGGATATCTATTCGCTTGGTATCACCATGTTTGAAATGCTTACAGGCCGTGTACCGTTTAATGGAGACACTACGGTCGCTATAGCTATCAAGCATATTCAGGAAGCACTTCCCTATCCTTCGGATTATGCGGACGATATCCCTTACAGCGTAGAGCAGATAGTCATCAAATGCTGCCAGAAATCACCTGACCGCAGATATCAGTCGATGGGAGAGCTTATCGCGGATCTTAAGAAGTCACTTGTCGATCCTGACGGAGACTTTGTTAAGATAGTGGATCCCGATGAAGAAGCCGCTACCAGAAGCATAACCGAAGATGATGTCAAAAAGATAAGGAATGCTTCAAACGAGCGCAAGGATATGGTAGAAGGGATTGCGCTTAAGGAAGATATCGAAAAAGAAGAAAGAAAGCGCAAGCAGGAAAAGAAGAATACCAAATCCGGTTCTAAGACGTCTTCCAAGACCAAACATAAATCCGATAGCAAGTCAGGTTCCTCGAAGACTCCCGTACGCTCATCGAGAGAGGCTACCAGGGATCGTATTGAAAAAGAAGAATTCAAACGCCGCAGATATGAGACCGAAGAGATCGATGAAGATCCCTATGATGACGATGATGAATATGATGATAATGAAGAAGGCGGGGATAAGCTCACGACCATCCTTGTGGTAGTCGGAGCCGTACTCATAGGACTCGTGATCCTTTTGATCATCGGCAAAGTAACAGGATTTCTCGGGGGTTCGGACGAAGAGACCGCTGAAGAAGAGGTTTTGTCCGGCGTTGTGCTTATGCCTGAAGGCATAGTCGGATCAAATGTAGATGATGCGAAGAAAACTCTGATAGATCTTGGACTTACACCTCAGATAGAATATGAGACCAGCACACAGTATGAAGAGGGTGCGGTCATTTCATCCAGTGTGGAATCAGGTGCACAGCTTTCGGAGGGTGATACGGTCATACTTACCGTTGCCCAGAGTACCGATGGGGTTCTTATACCTTCCGTTACGGGCTTAAGCCAGGCAGAAGCCAGATCGAATCTTGAACAGCACGGTTTCCAGGTATCGATCCTGCAGTCTGAGAGTTCCACCGTGGAAAAAGGCAATGTCATAAGCCAGTCGCCCGAAGGAGAGACTTATGCTCCGGCAGGAAGCACGATAATGATCACGGTATCAACAGGCGGTACGGAAGCCGAAAAGATAAGTGTTCCAAGCGTTATAGGTAAATCGGAGATGGATGCGATGGCTATCATTACCGAGAGCGGGCTTACACTCGGAACCGTGTCCGAAACCAATAATGAAGATCCTTCTCTTAACGGCCTGGTATGTTATCAGTCCGTCACTGCGGGAAGTTTTGTGGAAAACGGCACAGTGGTCGATCTGTATGTCAGTAAAGGACCTAAAAGTGCAACTTACAAGTACTCGGGAAGCGTCACAGCACCTACGGAAGATCCCGAATATGTCAATGGTATGTATGTTCAGGTCGTGATCACTACCGCGGACGGAACACAACTGTTAAGTACGACTACTACGACATTCCCTCTTGACGTTAACTATACCGGCATAGCTGCGGCTACAGGAACCGTGACATATACTTTCACAGTCAACACCGAGGAAGTTACGATCACGGATCCCGAGACAGGAGAAACAACCACGCAGCCTGCACAGAATTATGATAAGACAGTAACCAGAGAATTAACGTTTGAGGCGGAATGATGTATGCGGGGAAAGATCATCAAGGGTATAGCAGGCTTTTATTATGTATATGCCGAAGATGGGATAATTTATGAATGTAAGGCAAGAGGAATATTCCGAAACAGGAAGATAACGCCTCTTGTCGGAGACAATGTTGAGATCTCCGTCACAGATATAAATGATAATGAGGGCAATATAGATGATATTATGCCCAGAACCAACAGCCTGATCCGTCCGGCCGTAGCCAACGTGGACCGGGCTCTAATTTTCTTCGCAAGAAACGATCCCAAACCCGATATGGGACTTATAGACCGTCTCCTTATCACTATGGAAAAAACGGATATATATCCGATAATAGTCTTTAATAAGTCGGATCTTGATCATTCTCCCGATTATGATCTGGAAAGTGAAAAAGAGGGATTTGCCCTGGCGGGATATCATGTATACGAGGTTTGTGCGGTCTCCGGCGAGGGTGTGGATGAAATCTTAAGTGAGTTAAAAGGCTATACTACAGCTATAGCAGGACCTAGCGGCGCAGGGAAATCCTCTTTTATAAACAGAATATGTCCCGGATCCCAAATGGAAACAGGCGTTATTTCAAATAAACTCGGAAGGGGAAAACATACCACAAGACATGCCGAGATCCAGGTTATAGACCGTGAGAGTTTTATAGTAGATACGCCGGGATTTACGTCTTATAATATAGATATGATCCTTCCCGAGGAACTTCCTTTTTTATATCCGGAGTTTTCCGAATATGCAGGCGGATGCAGATTCTCGGGATGTTCGCATACCCATGAACCCGATTGTGCGGTCATCTCTGCCGTGGAAGCGGGCAAGATCTCAAACTTACGTTATGAAAGGTATAAGAAGTTTTACCAGGAACTAAAAGGCATTAGGAGATATTAGGATGAGAAACGGCAGATTTGTTATCGCATATCTTATACATGAACTTGGCGATTATTACTGCAAGGAACTTGAAGTAGGAGCAATGCAGAGAGCCGAGGAAGAAAACATCGATCTTATCTTTTTCCCGGGTAAGTTTATAGACCGTGACCTGTCCGGTGAGATCAAGTATGATTATCAGTACAACACCCTGTATGATCTTGTCATAGAGGATAATGTTGATGCTGTAATAATTGCCGCCGACTGTATCGGCAACTATACGACCAAAGATAAGATAGCCGCTTTTATAAAAAAATACAGTGAGATCCCATGCGTTCTTGTTGCAAGTAAGGAAGAGGGCAAATCGTGTATCTGTTACGATAATTTCAAGGGTATAGAAGAAGGGATAGATTATCTTATCAATGAAAAGGGCTGTCGTAAATTTGCGATGCTTGGCGGACCCGCTTCAAACTCCGACTGCTGTGAACGTAAGGAATCGCTTGTTGGGATACTTGAAAAGCGTAATATTCCTTTTAGTGATGAAAACTATGTGGAAGGACACCTCAGCAGACAAAATACCGAGCAGGCAGGACAGCTCCTTGACCAGAATCCCGACGTGGAAGCAATATTTTGTGTAAATGATGAGTGTGCCGTATCCATGTATCAGGTCATGGAGGAAAGAGGTCTTGAACCCGGTGAAGATATATATATACTCGGATATGACAATTCAAGGCTTGCAGGTCAGATGAGACCCACTCTTTCGAGTATATGGGCAGATCCCATGGAACTTTCAAGACAGGCTTTTGATATGGCTCTTAACCTTATCAGAGGACGTAAGACACCCAGCCGTTCTCTGGATACAATGCTTGTTAAAAGGGATTCTTTTGGTCATTCGACAGAGAAACTTGATCTTACCGTTTGGGATACCGATCATGTGAAAGCCTTGTATAATAAGGTCTTTTACAGACTTCAGGGTGCGAGAGGTGTTGAATATAAGGCATATCAGAGAGTTATGCGTGACTGTGTGGCTCTTATTTCTGCCGATTTATACGATCCTGAACTGCATAGCAATTTAAAAGAACATGTCAGAGAAGCCCTGGATTCCGGACTTGTGGATTATGCCGATATGGAGCTCTTACAGGAACTGATGGATGAGATTTACGAACAGATATCCGCAGGTGAAGAAAGACGCAAGGACAGAGCTGAAGTAAGGCAGGGCTACAGTGATATCTTCAGAATGCTCGTGGCATATCAGCAGGAGAACATCCGTAAGGTAGTCGATGAAAATGATTCTTTGGATTATTCTCTTAAAATGGTCGCGCAGGATATGATGCAGTTCGAAAACGGATCCGATCAAAACTATTCGATACCGCTTAAGAATCTTCCGTATATGGGAATAAGTAATGCATATCTGTATATGCTTAAAGAACCGATAGTCCATCTGGACGGTGAAATATTAGATACTCCCAAAGAACTCTATCTTAAGGCGGTACTAAAAGACGGTGAGGTAATGAATATAACTTCCACCCACCAGAAGATATCCATATATGATCTGTACTGTAATTCCTACATTGGCGATGAAAGATACAGTTGTGTAATGCTTCCTCTTTATTCTACCGATGAACTTTACGGTTATGTTTTGTGTGACTTAAGCAAGCAGGTTCTCGAAAACGGAGAGATACTTGTAAATCAGCTATCGGCAGCATACAGGATGCTCCATGTGCTCGGAAAGGCACAGAAGATAATGGACCAGCTTGAAATGAGCAACGAAGCGCTTAAGAGGAATAACATCATTCTTGATAATCTGTCCAAGGTCGATCAGATGACCGGAGTATTTAACCGACGAGGCTTCTATGAAGCAGCCGAGGGTCTGATAAGCGATGCAGAGAGCAGGGATCTGTGCTATATGATCCTCTACGTCGACATGGATAACTTAAAGATCGTTAATGACAGGTATGGACATGATGACGGTGATTTTGCACTTAAGACGATATCCGATATCCTCGGTCAGGTGACTTCCAAGTATAACGGTGTAATGGGAAGAATGGGCGGAGATGAGTTTGCATGCGCAATACTGTATGACGGTGATCCGTCCGATGTAAAAGACCGTATCAGAAACAGATTCGATGAGTTTAATACATCCAGTGATAAACCGTACAATGTATATGCGTCAGCGGGTGTATATAAGCGCGAAAAAGATATAAAAAGAACACTTGAGGAAATCCTTGCGATCGCCGACGAGGACCTGTACAAAGAAAAACAGAACCGAAGCAAGAAGACCGCTAAAGAGTGATATAACAGGAGATTATTCAGATGGGAATAAGCTATAACGAGCAAAGCAGAACTTTTAAACTTGATACATGCGCATCTACATATATGATCGGTATAGCCGATGATGAGAACTTCGTCGGTCACATATATTTCGGACCGTATATCGATGATGATAACATCAGTTATCTTATGAGGACTAAGGAACCTCCCTTTGTCCCTTCGGTAAACGGCAGGGACAGACTTGCTTTCTATGATTCTTTTCCGAGTGAGTATCCGACGCACGGACTTGGAGACTATCGTGATGATGCCCTGGCGATAAGGACCGGAAAAGGAAATACAGCTCTTAAACTCAGTTTCGTTTCATATGATATAATCCCGGGGAAAAAGCCTATACAGGGACTTCCCGCTACCTTTGGTTCACCGGATGAGTGCTGCACTCTGGAACTTACATGCAGGGATGAGATCCTTGGAATAGACGTTATCCTTTCATATACCGTGTTTGAAAATGTTGATGCGATAGCACGCAGTGTTAAGGTTATAAACAATGCGGGAGATCCTATAGAGCTTACCAGGGTTATGAGCATGTGCTTAGATATGGACAATGAGGATTACGATCTTATCACCCTTCATGGTTCATGGGCCAGGGAGAGACATATAAACAGGCGGCCTTTGAGCAAAGGCATACAGGGAGTCAGCTCCCTTAAGGGAGAATCCGGACATCAGGAACATCCTTTTATGGCTGTACTTGATCATAATGCCGATCAGGACAGGGGGGAGGTTTTTGGTTTTTCTTTTGTATACTCCGGAAACTTTCTTGCGGAATGTTATGTTAACCAATTTGATTCCGTACGTGTCATGATGGGGATCAATCCCGAGGACTTCACCTGGAGACTTGAGCCGGGTGATGAATTTGAAACACCTGAGGTGATCATGGTTCATTCATCGGAGGGTATCGGTAATATGACGAGAAGTTTCCATGATCTTTTCAGAAATCATCTAATCAGGAGCCCTTACAAGGATCTTAAGAGACCGATCCTTATAAATAACTGGGAAGCTACCTATTTTGAGTTTGATACGGATAAGCTTATAGCAATAGTTGACGAAGCTTCCAAATTGGGTATAGAGATGCTCGTTATGGATGACGGGTGGTTTGGACACAGGGATTCGGATAATTCTTCTCTCGGCGACTGGTATGTATACGAGGACAAGCTTAAGGGCGGTTTAAAGCATCTTGTAGATGAAGTGAATAAGAGGGGTATGAAATTCGGTATATGGTTTGAACCTGAGATGATCTCTCCCGATTCCGATCTGTACAGAGCTCATCCCGACTGGGCCATAGCCATCGAAGGAAGAACCCCCGGACAGGCCAGGGAACAGTATGTTCTCGACCTGACCAGACCTGAGGTGGTCGACTATACTTATGATCAGGTAAGTAAGATACTGAAAAGTGCCAATATCGAGTATGTTAAGTGGGATATGAACAGACCGCTTGCCGATATGGGAAGCGCCAAACTGCCTCCGAAGAAAATGGGGGAGATGTTCCACAGATATATGCTGGGTGTGTATGAATTACAGGAAAGGCTGATCACCGATTTTCCCAATTTGCTCTTAGAGAACTGCTCGGGCGGCGGCGGACGCTTCGATCCCGGAATGTTATATTATTCTCCGCAGATATGGTGTTCCGATGATACGGATGCTATAGAAAGACTTTCAATCCAGGAAGGAACCTCCATAGTTTATCCTCTGTCTGCAATGGGAGCTCATGTAAGCGATTGCCCGAACCATACCGTCGGAAGAGTTACACCGTTTAAAACCAGAGGATATGTGGCATTGGCCGGAACTTTCGGATATGAACTGGATGTGACTAAGATCCCCGAAGAGGACCGGAATATGATCCCCGATCAGGTTAAAATGTATCATACTTATAATGATCTTGTACGTATGGGTGATTATTTCCGCCTTGCATCATTTTCGGAGAACCGTGAATATGACTGTTATATGGTGGTATCCAAGGATAAAAGCGAAGCGCTGCTTACTTTTGTTCAGGTTCTTAACAGACCCAATCAGCATTCAAGGAAGATCAGATTAAAAGGTCTTGATCCGAAACGCAGATACGAGCTTACATATGTGGATCCGGAAGATGAGAAAAACAATACTTTGTCCGGAGAGACATATTCCGGGGATATCCTTATGAAAGCAGGTATTCTTATCCAAAATCCCTGGGGGGATTTCCAGGGAAGGCTTATCAGCATAAAGGCTGTGTGAGAAATATAAGAGTAAAGAAGCCTAAGATTAAATATATGATTTAATAAAATATAATCAGGAAGGATCACGCTTAATATGTCAAAAGACAAATATAATATAGCCATAGCAGGTACCGGATACGTTGGATTGTCCAATGCGGTCTTACTTGCGCAGAATAACAAGGTATATGCGGTTGATATCATCCCCGAGAAAGTAGAGATGATCAATAACAGGAAATCTCCCATAGTAGATAAGGAGATAGAGGAGTATCTGTCCGGGCATGAACTGGACCTTACAGCTACGCTTGATGGTAAAAAAGCATATAAAGATGCCGATTTTGTCATAATCGCAGCACCCACTAACTACGACCCTCAGAAGAATTTTTTTGATACATCCGCAGTTGAAGCGGTGATCGAACTTGTACTTAAGGTAAATCCCGATGCAGTAATGGTCATAAAATCTACTATTCCGGTTGGATATACCGAATCGGTAAGACGTAAATACAATACCCGTAATATTCTCTTTAGTCCTGAATTTTTAAGAGAGGGAAGAGCACTTTACGATAATCTGTATCCTTCAAGGATAATAGTGGGTACCGATCTTGATGATCCCAAGTTAGCAAGCGATGCCCAAAACTTCGCACATCTGCTTGAGCAGGGAGCCATTAAAGAAAACATCGATATCCTTATAATGGGTACCACGGAAGCAGAAGCGGTGAAACTCTTTGCAAATACCTATCTGGCCCTCAGAGTCAGCTATTTTAACGAACTTGATACTTATGCGGAAGTTAAGGGGCTTGATACCAAGTCGATAATAGACGGTGTGTGCTTAGATCCCAGGATCGGTTCACATTACAACAATCCGAGCTTTGGTTACGGAGGATATTGTCTTCCCAAGGATACCAAGCAGCTTTTGGCAAACTATTCCGATGTTCCCGAGAACCTGATAGAAGCCATAGTCAATGCGAACCGTACACGTAAGGATTTTATAGCCGACAGGGTGCTTCATACCGCAGGTTACTATGAGGAAAGCGAAGTATACAATAAATCAAAGGAAAAGGCTGTAACCATAGGTGTATACAGACTTACCATGAAATCGGGGTCCGATAATTTCCGTCAGTCATCGATACAGGGTATTATGAAGCGGATCAAGGCCAAGGGAGCTACCGTTGTCATATATGAGCCGACTCTTGAAGACGGCAGTACTTTCTTTGGAAGTCTGGTCATAAATGATCTTGAGAAGTTTAAGAATACATGCGACGGTATCATAGCAAACAGATACGATAAGTCACTCGACGACGTACAGGATAAGGTTTACACACGTGACATATTCAGAAGAGACTGACAAAACAGCTAAAAGTTCCGGAATCCGCCTCGCAGGTCCTAAGCGGGGCTTTTTTCGCGTGTTCTACAGCAGGGCTATAATATACAGTTTGCTGATCATACTGCAGTTTACCCTGTTTATTCTATTTATACTGCGATTTAGAACGTATTTCCATTATTACACTATTATAGAGACCGTCATTGCTTCTATCATCATTCTGTATATGTATGCTATTGATATGGATCCGTCGGCTAAGCTTTCGTGGGCCGTACTT
Source organism: Lachnospiraceae bacterium (assembly GCA_024691305.1). GTDB lineage: Bacteria > Bacillota > Clostridia > Lachnospirales > Lachnospiraceae > XBB2008. Next base: position 61,566 of record JAILNS010000004.1, read on the forward strand.
ATGATCTTTATGCCTCTTGCGGGCAGTATCATGTTTCTTTTTTCCCAGATGGAGGTTGGACATAGACATTTAAGGAACAGGAGTAATGACATAGTCAGAAGCACCATGGACACACTCGGGCATAATGAATCCGTGCTGGATATGGTAAAAGAAGATTACCCGGGTCTTGTGAAACTCCACGATTATATAAATACCACAGGATGTTTTCCTTTGTTTGGAGATACCGAAACCAAATATTATCCCTCCGGAGAAAGCTTCTTTGAGGACTACCTTAAGGAACTTGAAAAAGCCAAAAATTATATCTTCATTGAATATTTCATCATAGGTGAAGGCTATATGTGGGGAAAAATACTCGATGTTTTAAAGAAAAAGGCAGAAGAAGGGGTGGAAATAAGAGTTTTGTATGACGGGGTGTGTGAGTTTGTACTCCTGCCGCATAACTATCCTTCATTACTTGCGGGACTTGGAATAAAAGCAAGGACTTTTTCTTCGATAGTACCGATGTTATCCACATATTATAATTACAGGGATCACAGGAAGATAACTGTAATCGACGGGAAATGTGCTTTTACCGGAGGCCTTAATCTATCAGATGAGTATATAAACATAGGCTCCAGATTCGGTCACTGGAAGGATGGCGCTGTTAAACTTAAAGGGGATGCAGCGATCAGTTTTACCCTTATGTTCCTGCAGATGTGGGACTGTGCCGATGAGAGGAGCGATGACAAGGAAGATTACCTTAAGTATTTTCCCAATGACGGTATTGACCGGACATCCGTACAAAACATAGAACTCGGATATGTTATGCCTTATGCGGATTGTCCGCTTGACGGGATAAGAGTGGGTGAAGATGTGTATATCGATATGTTCTACAGCGCATGCGATCATATATATGTTATGACTCCGTATCTGGTAATGGACGGAGAAATGAAAGCTGCAATGGTTTATGCTGCGCAAAGAGGAGTGGATGTCAGAGTTATAATCCCAGGTATTCCGGATAAAAAAGTCATATATTCTCTCGCAAAGGTGGAAAGCAAATCATTAATTAAATCAGGAATTAAGATTTATGAATATACACCCGGATTTCTTCATACAAAGGCAGTCATAAGTGATGATACAAAAGCCGTTGTCGGCACGATAAATATGGATTACAGGAGTCTGTATCATCATTTTGAGTGTGCGGCTTATATGTATAAAACGCCGTGTATAGCAGATATCCGTTGTGATTTTGAAGAAACGTTTAAAAAATGCCGGGAGGTGACTCTTGACACCATCCGGCATGATTCGTTTTTCTATAAGATACTCGGTACTTTTATGCGTTTTCTTGCTCCGCTTTTCTGATGTGTTTAATCCTCGACTGCCATGTATTCTTCTGCGTCGTCCGGTATATCATCCAGATCGTCGCTGCCGGTATCCACATCCAAAGGCTGTTTCTTAAACATGATGTCATACATTACAGGAATGATGAAGAGTGTCATAAGTGTAGCATATGCAAGACCGCCTGCTATTACAAGTGCCATTCCGCGACCAAGCTGTGCTCCCATATCATCTCCGAATATAAGACTCGATTCTGCCAGTATTGTGGTCAGTGCAGTCATCAGAATAGGACGCATACGTGTTTTACCCGTAGCTATAAGTGCTGTATGACGATCCAGTCCCTGTTTACGCAATTGGTTTACATAATCCACAAATACAATACCGTTATTTACGACCGTACCCATCAGTACGATGATACCCATGATACTTATTACAGATAGGTTTTCACCTGTTATCCACAGTGCAAGGAAACCTCCGGTAAAGGCAAGCGGGATAGTAAACAGGACTATGAATGGACTTAAGAGGCTCTGGAACTGGGCTACCATGACCATATAAACAAGCAGAAGTCCGAGAAGAAGTACGAGTACCATCTGCTTTAGCATGTTTATAACTGTATCGTATTCACCACTGAGTTCAAGGGAATAACCCTGCGGCAGTTCGTATTTTTCGAGAACAGGTTCCAATTGCCTGGTAAGAAGGGTCGTGTTGTAATTCTCACCGACCTGTGCGGTAACGGTCATGTATCTTGACTGGTTCTTTCTGTTTATGGCTGTGAGGCTGTCATCGACCTCTATTGTGGCAAATTCGGATAATTTATGGGTTTCGGTTACGGTATCATAATCCTCGTCGGTTTTTTGGACATCGAATTCATAATCCAGTATGTTTTCATATGTCAGAGGATCCATATCATCTACTACGACGATATCCATATCTATTCCGTCCAGGGTAATGGTCACGGCGCTCTTGGAATGAGTCAGCTTGGAATTGATATCCTGATATATCTGTACTACATTTAATCCAAGACTCATTGCAGTATTTTTATCTATAGTCAGATGTAAGACTTTTTCTGCATCTTCTTCGCCGTTAGAGATGTTTTCATATCCCTCTATCTTATCGACCTCAGCCATGATATCACGTGTTATCCTTTTTAACTCATCGATATCCTGACCGTATACATTTATGGATAAACCGGATCCGCCGGTAAGCTGGTCCATTTCGGAAGACATGGTCTCCATAGTAAAATCAACATCCATGTCGGATACGGCATTTTCTATTTCTTTCATTATTGCACGTATTTCCTTGTCACCGGCATTTTCGTTTTCGGTCATCATCATAAAGGACATGGTCCTGAAGTTTTCGGGATTGGATGATGCTTCCGATACGAACAGGGATTCATCTCCGCCCGACATTACACCTATGGTCCCTATGCCGTCGACCTGAAGCAGCCTCTCAATTACGGTGTCGGTCTGTTCATATGCCTCCGATCTTGTTACATCTTCAGGGAATTCAATGGTAGCCTGGATCTGGTTCATGGTCATATCCGGGATCACGACTACACCCATTCTTACAACCATGAAACCTGAAAATACCAGGAGTGCAAGCGCGGCAAGAAGCGGTACGAATTTGAATTTCAGGCAGAAAGACAGGGCCTTTTCATAGTAGACCATTACCTTATCAAATAAGGGATGCTCTTTTGGCTTAGAGTTTCTAAGGAGGGTGGATCCCGCTGCGGGTACTACGGTAAGTGCGATGATCAAAGATGCCAGCAGGCAAAAAACAATGGTAAGGCACATAGGTGCCAGAAGGTCGTTTACAAGGCCCGAGGTGTAGATCATGGGCAAAAATACACAAACGGTCGTGAGAGTGGAAGCTATGATCGCACCCGCAACCTGTTTGGCACCCTGTACGGCCGCACGGGGGGCTTCTATTCCGCGATTTCGGAGGCGGTATATGTTTTCGATCACGACGATCGAGTTATCAACGAGCATTCCGATACCGAGTGCAAGTCCCGAAAGCGACAGCATATTAAGGGAGATATTCGAGAAATACATACATATAAGGGCTGCAAGCACACTGACGGGGATACTTATCGCAACAACAAGCGTGGGTTTGAAATCCTTAAGGAAAAGGGCCAATATGACTATCGCAAGGGAAGCACCGATAGCCATCGACTGCAATACGCTCTTAACGATCAGATCTATGTAGTCACCCATATCAACGAGGGTTGTCACGGTGATTCCCGGATGTGCTTCTTTTAGCTCATCGGAAGCCTGGGTGATGGTTTTACTAAGATCGTTGGTTCCTGCGGTACTGCTTTTGAATATTGAAAGTATGACTGCTTTTTCAGAGCCTAACCTTACATAACTTTCATCTGCATTATCGATGATCGTTATATCCGCCACATCACCGAGCTTGATATCACCGACCTTGTTTATATTTGTGAGTACTATATCTTCAAGTTCGGACACTTCTTCGTAGTTTTGTCCAACCTTTACAAGCCATGAATTATCGAGTTTATCGTCCACATATCCTGCAGGCATCTCAAAATTCTGGGCATATATGAGACCTGTCAGGGCATCGAGCGTAAGAAGAGCGTCGGCATTGGCGGTTTTCATTGCCTCAGCCTTTTGCTTTTCGTAAGATTTTACGGCATCGTTGTAATCATCCCAGCCGTCTTTTAGCTGGTCCTCACCGTCCGTTATGGACTCCCAGCCTTCATTTATCTGTTCCTGACCGTCCTCTATCTGTTCCCAGCCGGTATCGATCTGTTCCTGGGCCGAATCAAGCTGTGATTTTGCGGCATCAAGCTGTGACTGCGCCGATTCAAGCTGAGTTTTACCGATCTGTAACTGTGCATCGGCACTTCCAAGGGATTCCGCTGCTTCGAGCTTGGATTTTTCCAGGGCTTTATAAGCATCCTCCACCTGGGCCTGTGCCTGTCCTATAGCGGTATTGTATCCGGATATCTTGGCTTCGGAAGCGGATATCTGCGTCTCAAGTGTCGATTTTTGGGAAGTAAGAGTATCTTTTTGGGCAAGAAGTTCTTTTAATTTTGTAAGGGTAGCAATCTGCGTATTTAGAGTTGCTATCGTCGTTTCGTCAGGCGGTGTTTGTGCTTGTGCTTCTTGTAACTGTGTGGTCAGAGCTGTAATTTGTGTTTCCAAAACGGAAACGGTTTGCCCTTCGGCCTCCGCAGTTGCTATGGTATCAAGAGCTGTGTTGACCTGGCTTAGAGCGCTTTTTAGCCCAGTAAGCTGTGTTTCCTCAACGGATTTTTGTGTCTGTAATGATGCAAGCTGGGCTGAAGCCTGATCCAACTGATAACTTAAGTCTGCAAGCTGCTGGTTGGCCTCACTTTTTTTGTTGTTCAGTTCATTTTCGCTGTTTTCCAAGGTCTGGCGGTTATTTGCCAGTTCAGAGGAATTTTTGTCAAATTCAGCCTTTGAGTCGTTTAACTCGTTTTGTCCGTCGACAAGGTCCTGTTTGCTGTCTTCGAGTTCCTGCTGGGATTCGGCGAGCTTAGCCTTGTTATCGTTTATCGAACTTTCCGTGTCCTGAAGTTGTTTTTCTGCATCTTCAAGCTGCTCTACGGCCGAAGCAAAGGCATCGTCTACGGTAGCGAGTATTTTATCATTCAGTTTGTCGACCTTGGCTTCGTTTAACTCTACCTGTATGGTCTTGTCAACAAGTCCGAGCGTGGATACGCTGGCTACACCGGCCTGTTTTTCATAGTAAGGGGTTATATCATCCTTGATGAACTGTGAGAGCTCATCCATTTCCATCCCCTCCATACTTACGGCCAGATACATGCTTGCGACCATATCCGTGCTTATTTCTATTATAGAAGGGGTACCGGCGTCTTCCGGAAGATAGGGCTCTAAGGTATTCAGGGCACTCGAAACCTTGACCATGGTACTGTCCAAATCGGTATCATCGGTAAATTCAAGCTGTACCATACCATAGTTTTCATTACATACGCTGTATACGTTCTTGATACCTGTAATTGTTCCGAGAGCGCTTTCCATAGGTTCGCATATTTCTGTTTCTATTTTTTCGGAACTGGCACCCGGATAAGTGGTTAGGACCATAAGATAGGGAAGTGAGATTTCCGGAAGTAAGTCTAACTGCATTTTCATCATGCTTACGATTCCCAGCACGATGATTATGATCACACCGACCAAAACGGTAAATGGTTTCTTGACACTGAATTTTGACATAAATAATCTCCACTTTGACAGTCCAAATTATACTTGCAGTTTAGCGTTATATCAATGGATATAAGTATTAAGTTTTTGTAAATTATATAAAACCGGCAGGTAAGATTGCGCAAATCGTATAATAATTATTAAAATAATTTACTTCTGTCTAAAATCGGCATATAATAATGATATTATTGCTGATACTATTTGCTTTCATATCAATCTGCTTTGTCAATTTCCCGTATCGATCGGAGGAACCAATTAATTGAAAGATTCTGTCAATATTGACTACCTGACCGGTTTGAATAACAGAAAAGCATTATCTGAGTTCTTTGAGGCTCTGGCAGTAAAAACCGTGTTGCAGCTTATGTTTATCGATCTTGATAATTTTAAGACCGTAAACGATATGTATGGTCATAAAGCCGGTGATGATGTTCTTATCGGAGTTGCTGAGATATTAAAGGATATTGCACCGGAAGAAGCTTTTGTTGTAAGACTTGGCGGTGACGAGTTCGTACTTTGCATACCGGGTGTTTTTGAGAGAGACCATGTCGCTGACATAGGTGCTTCGATCCTGACCGGGATCAAGAGCAGGAGAGGCTCCATAGTCGGATTCGATATAATCTCCGCGAGTATAGGAATTGTCTGGGATGCATGCTCGGATGCGGGGCTTGATGAACTGCTCAGTTACAGTGATGCGGCAATGTACAAGGCCAAGGAACTGGGTAAGGATAATTATGTATTCTTCGATGATTATGAAGATAAGATCATAGACGAAAAGGAAATGGAGGCAACAGCCGCCAGAGCACTTAAAGAAGGCAAATTTACGATCAAATACCATCCGGTCATCCACCTTCAGAGTTCCAAACTTGTCCGTACCGAGGCTTGCTGTTTTTGGATGCGTCCTGACGGAAGGATGTGGGGAAGGAACGATTACAGGCCCGTTCTTGAGAAAAACGGATTTATCAAGGAACTGGATCTTCATATTTTTGAAGAACTGTGCAAACAGATGCGCAAGTTAACAGATGCCGGACGTAAAGACGATATTCTAAGTGTCCAATTCTCGTATCTGCTCTTATTACAGGATGATATACTCGATATCCTTACGGATATCATGGATAAATATAAGGTAGAAGCCTCCAATTTTGAGATAAATCTTGAGGAAATGGTATTTGGTCCAAGAGGATCCGAACGCCTCATGTTTAATATGAGACGGTTGCATGAAGCGGGATTTCTTCTGGCGCTTACCAGATTCGGGGAGGACTTCTCAAGTTTCAGGTATCTTGACGATATGTCCATATCGGCACTTAAGTTCGATGCGGAGTATGTAAGGGAAAACCTTGCCAGCAAAAGAGGACGGAAGATACTGAATACTCTTTTTGAACTTGGCCGCGACCTTAAACTTCTGGTTGTAGGCTGTGGTGTGACCTCCAAAGAAGATGTCGAATTTCTCGCTTCTGCAGGCTGTGATGCGGCTTCAGGCCGTTACTACGCCGAACATCTTACGTTTACAGAATATCTTGATTACGTGAATGAATCCGTAGCGGTATCCGGCACGGAGCATGTTTACCGTTTTAAGGGTAACCTTGAGGAACAGACGCATGGTGAAGAAGCGCAGATAATCGGAGAGGGCGTGGTCTATACCGAAGGTATATCCAACGACTGGGGCGGCCTGAGCTTTCCCGGAGGCAAACTTGAAACAAATCTTGTATCTTTTCCCGTATCGAACTTCCTGGAGGGAAGCTATACACTGGCTTTCTGGATCAAGCCGGCTGAGATCCAAAACTGGATAAGTGCATTTTTTATGAGATATAAGAACGGCTTTGCTTCATTTATGCCGTCGGTCAGCGGAGGTGTCAGTATATTCAGGATCCATGAAGAAGCCCATGCGGATGTATGGCATGACAACATCATTGCAGGGATACCTATGGGGCAGTGGAGTTTCGTAAGTGCTGTCTTCGATTCTTTCGGAGGAAGTGTCAGACTTTATATAAACGGTGAACTCCGTAATGAGATCTATGATGTTCCGGATATGAGAGGGTGTATGTGTCTTTACCTCGGAGGAGATATCTATCAGGTATCCTTCAGGGGGGTGATCTCCGCATTTCAGATATACCATGAGGCTAAGACTTCAGACGAGATCGAAGAACTGTATAACAGTTTCAAATCCGAAGCAGGATATCACGGAGATGAGGTGTCCGAGGCGGAAAATGCATACGTCATGCATGATCCGGCTATATATGAGGATCGTGAAACAAACAGATTTTACATCTATACCACCGACGGTAACGGCTGGCGTTCACAGGATCTTATGCATTGGACCATGATGGGGAGAGTTGTGGACAAGGTTGGTGATGCAGCCAGATCATGGACGGGATCGGATGCGATATGGGCTCCCGATATAGTTAAGGTGGGCAGGGAATACAGACTGTACTGTTCCAATTCCAGTTGGGGAGTACAAAGATCCTGTATATTCCTGGCAGTATCTTATTCGCCTGACGGACCTTTCGTAACACGCGATATTGTATTAAAGACCGATGAAACACTGGATGTGAACGGTATAGATGCCAACATAATAGAAGATAATGAGACCGGTGAACAGTATATGGTATACGGGTCTTTCTGGGGCGGAGTTCATATACTTCCGCTTGACAAACAAACAGGGCTTGCCCGTGATGCCGGAACGGACGGATCGGGAGTAGGCAGCATTAAGCTGATGTCCGGATATACCGAAGAGATGAATATAATGGCAGTGCCGGAGGATACGCGTATTAAAAGGCGTGGAATAGGATTGGCGTGCAGACCGCTTTGGAATAACGGTGCTATAGAAGGCCCGTACATGATATATCATCCCGAAACGGAGTATTATTATCTTTTTGTTTCATACGGTTCTCTTATGAGCGATTACAATATAAGAGTCGGAAGGAGCAAAAATATCACAGGTCCGTTCCTCGACTATAACGGCAGGGCATTAAACGATGTGACGGATGATAGATGTGAAGTAGGACTTATGATATGCTGTGGATATAAATGGCTGGATGACATCGGATATATGGGCCCCGGGCATAATTCCGTACTCCTACGGGAAAATGGTGATATGTATCTGGTATCTCATATAAGGAAGCAGCGTTTCCTTGAAGATAATCCCGGCCCCGGCTATCTGCAGATCAGAAAGATGTACATGACACCGGACGGCTGGCCGGTAATCTCTTCTGAGACATATTCCGAAGAATCCTATACCAAACCCCGTGAAGAAGTTGTCCCCGGTCTGTATGAGCGTATAGAGATGCGTCCTTCCATTCCTCAGGGGATCATGCATTCTCATCCCATGACACTTTTTCCTGACGGAAAACTTGAGATGTGTTCTGTAATGGGCAGCTGGAAAAGGACCGGTGATCATACGCTTGAACTTAAATACGGGCCGATCACTGAATATGTCCATATGGAAAAGGGTATAGATAAAGAAAAAAATAAGACAAGCGTCCTGATGTGCGGCCTTACAAATCAGGGTATATGTACCTGGGCTAAGAAAAAGGAATATCAGTAAAAGACTGTGTCGACCTGGATTCTAAGACCTTATACATTTCATCGAGTATCGTGTCGCTAAAATACGCTCTTCTGTTATATACTGCGATGATATGCGCAAAGGAATCTTTGTCAAATAACGAATGCTTTTTTTCATATAATACGCAAAAGGCAAATATCATTGAAAGATGTATCATGCCTATACGGATGTTTCTTACGAAGCTGTAATCTTCAAAGCATTTAAAGAAATACATATACAGATAGTAGGCATAGTATGAGGCAAAATACGATGCTGTCTCCGGATATGATCTCATGAATCCGGTATATGTTTGTTTCCAGGCGTTTTGGGAACCGACCAGACGGTGATATCTGCCAAACCATAGCATGAAGAGCTCATGGAGTCTTGGATTGGTCATTTTTAATCTTATATGGTAAACAGAGGAATGCATCAGTTTATTCAGTTCATCCGCACGAAGAGGAAATATCGGCGGGTGGACTTCTTTTTTTGCACATTCTTCTGTTCCCGGGATAAAAGGATGAGTGGCCGGATAATCGTCAATGCCTTTAAGATAGGCAGACTGAACCTCAAGGGCATATGAGTCTGTCTTATCAAGTACTTCGGCCAGTTTTTCATAGGTTTCCACATTCATAAGGGCATTTATCATGGAAGAACGCATATCTTTAAGGTATTCCATGAAGACAGGATCGTCGTTCGTACCAGACCGTTCGCAGGGGGGTTCTTCCTCTGTATTTTCAAGAATCAGATCGCCTATATGCTCGGTAAACAGCGAAGCGGCATGTATACAGGATAAGTCCGGGTATCTTTCGGAGAAAAAACCATAGTTTCTGATAAAACGGGGATATGACCTGCAGACTTCAGGTAAATAATCGTGTCCTTTTTTTAACTGCATGCTGCAGAGCCCCTTTTTAGTGAGAAAAGGGCATTTTGAGCAGTTTTCGTTAAAGACCGGGATAGAATGTTCCGACATAGCGAGCAGGATCTTCATTTTAAGAAGGCCTTTTTCCTGACCGAAACGCTTCAGGTCTTCGTCTGACAGGGGTATCTGCCAACCTCTGCAGCAGGTTTCGGGACATTTATCTCCCAGGCAGGTGAAATCTTTATAAAATGATATCTCATGAACTTCCATGCACAGATTATAGCACAATCGGATATAAAACAGTTTATATGGGGCATCTTATGGTAAACACTTGCCCGAAAATGTGGTATATTTATTTTTGTGTACTTTTATCCTGAACCGTTTTGCTTTCGGTCAGGACAGATATGTATAAACATAAATATAAATGAGTTGGGGAGAAAACAATGCCTGTAACAGATTTTTTGGAAAGAAACGCCAATCTCTACACAAACGAAGTAGCTCTTGTGGAACTGAATCCCGAACAGCAGGATAACCGCAGGATAAGCTGGAAAGAGTATGAACTTATCGAGGGGTCACGCTTTGAACCGTACCGCAGAGAGATAACCTGGGGAGTGTTCAGGGAAAAAGCCAACAGATTTGCGAATCTGCTGGTGAGCAGGGGGATACAAAAGGGTGATCGTGTAGCGATCATAATGTATAACTGTCTCGAGTGGCTGCCTATCTATTTCGGTATACTAAAAGCAGGAGCCGTAGCCGTACCGTTCAATTTCAGATATGATGCGGATGAGATCCTCTACTGTGCGGAACTCGCGGAAGTGCATATGATAGTTTTCGGCCCTGAATTTATCGGCCGTATAGAAGCTAATGCTCACAGACTCAGCAAAGGAAGGCTTCTTATATATGTTGGAGATAACTGCCCGAGTTTTGCAGAGAGTTACAGAGATCTGGTTGCAGACTGCTCAAGTCAGTTTGAGGACGTTCCGCTCACAGAAGATGATTTCGGAGCCATATATTTCTCATCGGGAACAACAGGCTTCCCCAAAGCCATTTTGCATAAACACCGCAGTCTCACCCAGGCTGCCGAGATGGAACAGAAACACCATCTTACGGGAAGGGATGATGTATTCCTTTGCATACCTCCGCTGTATCACACGGGAGCCAAATTCCACTGGATGGGTTCTCTTGCGGCAGGCAGCAAGGCAGTAATTCTTAAAGGTGCAAAGCCCGAAACGATACTTAATGCCGTATCAAGCGAACGCTGCACTATCGTATGGCTGCTCGTACCGTGGGCTCAGGACATACTGGAGGCACTTGACTCCGGTAAACTTAAGCTTTCCGATTATCATCTGAGTCAGTGGAGACTCATGCATATAGGCGCACAACCTGTTCCGCCTTCGCTTATCAAACATTGGAAGGATTACTTCCCGGATCATCAGTATGACACCAACTATGGTCTTTCCGAGTCGACAGGGCCCGGATGTGTTCATCTTGGCCTTGAAAATACGCATAAAGTAGGTGCTATCGGAGTGCCCGGATACAGATGGGAATGTAAGATAGTGGATGAAGAGGACAATGTGGTCAAACAGGGGCAGGTCGGGGAACTGTGTGTTAAAGGCCCCGGCGTTATGACATGCTATTACAACAATCCCGAGGCTACCGCAGAAGTATTAAAAGACGGCTGGCTTTATACCGGTGATGTGGCAATGCAGGATGAAGATGGCTTCATATATCTGGTAGACCGTAAAAAAGACGTTATAGTTTCAGGCGGTGAGAATATCTACCCTGTACAGATCGAAAACTTCATCCGCAAGTTCGATAAGGTCAAGGATGTCGCAGTAATAGGTATTCCCGACAAAAGACTTGGTGAAATAACAGCTGCTTCCATTGAGATAAAGGAAGGCTGTACATGTACTAAGGAAGAGATTGATGAGTTCTGTATGGAACTCCCCAGATATAAACGTCCGAGAGTCATATTTTTTGAGGATATCCCGAGAAATGCCACGGGCAAGATCGAAAAACCGGTACTCAGGAAGATGCACGGTGCCGATCAGCTTGTAGCTCAGGAGAATGGTCTGTAAACAGGAGGCTTTAGAGGGATGAAAGAACTTATGCTTGGCAATAAAGCCGTTGCCCGCGGTTTATATGAAGCGGGGTGCAGCTTTATATCCAGTTATCCCGGTACACCCAGCACCGAGATAACGGAAGAAGCCGCAAAATATGATGAAATATACTGTGAATGGGCACCTAACGAAAAGGTTGCCTTAGAAGCTGCTCACGGAGCAACGTTGGGCGGAGTGCGTGCGTCATGTGCCATGAAGCATGTGGGACTTAATGTGGCAGCGGATCCTCTTTTTACCATATCTTATCAGGGCTTAAATGCAGGTCTTGTGATATGTGTGGCGGATGATCCCGGTATGCATTCATCTCAGAACGAACAGGATTCGAGACATTATGCTTTTGCAGCCAAGGTTCCGATGCTCGAGCCTTCCGATTCGGAAGAAGCTCTTCTTTATACCAAAAGAGCATATGAGATATCCGAACAGTTTAATACTCCGGTATTTATCAAACTCTGCACCAGAGTTTCGCATTCCCAGAGCGTGGTGAGCAAAGGGGAAAGAACAGTTCCTGCACAGGTACCGTATAAAAAGGATCCCACCAAGGTCATGATGACATTAAATTCCAGAAATGCCCATGTAAGAGTTGAGCAAAGAACCAGGGATTTGATAGAATTTGCCGAGACCGATCCGATAAACCGGGTGATCCGGGGCTCTAAAACCGCAGAAGGCATAGAATCGGATATTTTCTATCTGCAGAATAAAAAAATAGGTGTTATCACATCTTCCACATCATATCAGTACGCAAAGGAAGTTTGGGGAGAGAACGTTGATATATTAAAGCTTGGTATGGTATATCCCCTCCCTGAAAAACTTATCCTTGATTTTGCGGCATCTGTTGATCATGTGATAGTTCTTGAGGAACTTGATCCCATAATAGAGAATCATTGTAAGGCACTCGGGATCAAGGTGACCGGCAAGGAACTGTTCCCCATTTGCGGGGAATTTAGTTCAAATACGATACGTGAATGCGTTAAGGCTACAGTTCCCGAGTTTACGGTACTTGATGATGATATTCCGGGAAGACCTCCCGTTATGTGTGCGGGGTGTCCTCACAGGGGAATATTCTATGTTCTTAAGAAACTTAAATGTATGGTATACGGAGATATAGGCTGTTATACGCTCGGAGCTGTTGCACCGCTTAATGCAATGGACCTGAATGTGTGTATGGGTGCATCCTGTTCAGGCCTTCATGGTTTTAACAAGGCGATGGGTGAAGTCGGTGAGAAAAACAGCGTCGGAGTTATTGGTGATTCTACATTTGTCCATTCGGGGATCACGGGAATAACCGATATTTCCTATAATATGAGTAATTCTACGGTCATAATACTCGATAATTCCATTACCGGGATGACCGGACACCAGCAAAACCCGACCACGGGCAAGAACTTAAGAGGAGAGCCTGCGGGTAAAGTGGATCTTGAAGCCCTTTGCAGGGCACTTGGATATAACAGGGTTACGGTCATAGATCCTTATGATATGGCCGAGACTGAACGTGTGATCAAAGAGGAACTTCAGGCAGAGGAACCTTCTATTATAATAAGCAGACGTCCCTGTGTAATGATCAAGGGGACGGTACATAAGCCGCCGATCAAGCCTGATAAGGACAAATGTGTGGGATGTAAGATGTGTATGCAGATAGGATGTCCTGCGATATCTGTCAGAGACGGTAAGGTAGAGATAGATACCACTTTATGTATAGGATGTAATGTTTGTACGCAGATGTGTAAATTCGGTGCGCTTTGCGGGGAGGAGAGCTGATAATGGAGACAAAAAACATTATGATCGTCGGGGTTGGCGGTCAGGGCACACTCCTTGCAAGCAAACTTCTCGGATATGTGCTCCTTAAACAGGGATACGACGTAAAGGTCTCGGAAGTTCACGGAATGAGCCAAAGAGGCGGAAGCGTGGTCACTTATGTACGTTACGGAGATAAGGTTTATTCTCCGGTAATAGACCGCGGTGAAGCTGATATGATACTCGCTTTTGAACAGTTGGAGGCTGCAAGATGGCTTCCTTATCTTAAGAAGGGCGGACGCATCATAGTCAATACACAGCGTATGGAGCCTATGCCTGTCATAACCGAGGCAGCAGTTTATCCGGAGGATCTGGTAGGAAAGATGAGGGCGGCCGGTGCAGAGGTTGATGCAGGCGATTTCCTCGAGATTGCGACAAAGGCCGGCAGTGCAAAGGCTGTAAACATTGCTCTTATGGGCAGATTATCTGTGTATTTCCCGGATATACCGGGCGAAGTCTGGCAGGAGGCTATTGAGGCCAATGTTCCTCCGAAGTTTCTTGATCTTAACAGGATAGCTTTTGAAAACGGTTCAAAAATGTCATGATGATATAAAAATATAAATACATGATATCCTAAAAAATGCTTAAAACAGGACTTTTTCGGTGCATACCGGCGGAGTCCTGTTATTTTTTTAAAAAATTTTTTAAACGACCCCATTTTTTTTAAAACCATTCCCGAACATATAAGTATAAGACCGGGAGAGATAAACGGTCACAACACAAAACAGTTTCTAAACAGGAAACAGTTTCTAAATATGAAAGGAAGGTTATTGATATGATGAACAAAAGAGTTATGATCGCAGGATTGGCAGCAGCACTTACTTTCGCACAGCCCTTATGTGCACTCGCAAAGACAACAGATATAGCTGTTGAGAATTACGCACCCGGAGGAATGGGAATGCAGCAGGGTGGCCCCGGTGGAATGCAGCAGGGTGGTCCCGGTGGAATGCAGCAGAACGGACAGAGCGGAATGCAGATGCAGCAGAATGAACAAAACGGAATGCAGATGCAGCAGGGCGGACAGTTCCAGCCCGATCAGGCGCCTGAACTTCCCGAAGGTGAAGAACCTCAGCTTACAGACGAACTCCCTGAACTTCCTGAGTTTACCGAAGGTGAGATGCCTGAACTCCCTGAATTCGAAGAAGGTGAGATGCCTGAACTTCCCGAATTTGAAGAGGGCGAGATGCCCGAACTCCCTGACGGAGAGATGCCTGAAGGCGCTCCTTATAAGCCCGATGATGCACCTGAACTTCCCGAAGGCGAGGAACCTCAGTTAACAGGAGAACTTCCCGAAGATATGCCTGAACTCCCTGAATTTGAAGAGGGTGAGATGCCTGAGTTTGCAGAAGGCGAAATGCCTGAATTTGATGGGGAAGGATCACCTTTTAAACCCGATGATGCACCTGAACTTCCCGATGGAGAAGAGCCTCAGCTTACAGATGAACTTCCGGATGACGTTCCCGAGTATCCCGGATTAACAGATTCTGATGATTCAACCGATTCGGATGATGAATCAACTACAGTAAGCGGACCCGCAAAATTCTTTAAGGGTATCATGAATTCGATCAAAACAAGTAAGTTCGGTCAGATGGTATCCGGATGGTTTAACAGATAATTATTGAAACTTATCCCGCATCACTGATACAATTAGTACATTGCTAAAAGTGATGCGGGACTAAAGTATGGATGATATGACTAAAGAGGCGCTCGAAGTTAAAAAGACGCCGGACAAGACAGACAGTTTTATAGCCAAAAATCAAAAGTTCATCATCCGGTGTGCGAATCAGACACTCGGAAGGTTTATAACAATAAGTGATGATGAATTTTCCATAGCACTTATCGCGTTCTCCGAAGCGCTGGACTCTTTTGACGAATACAAGGGAAGCTTCCCCGGATTTGCATCAATGGTCATCAGGCGCAGACTTACCGATCATTTAAGGAGTGAATACAGACATTCCCGGGAAATATCGGTTGAACCATATTCCATGGACGGCAATATAGAAGATGATGAAGACGCAGATGCACTTCAGATGGAAATCAGGGACAAAACAGCACGTATGTCCGAAAATGAAGTATCTGATAAGTCATCCGTCACTGATGAGATAGAAGCACTTGGTTCTCTACTTGGCAGATACGGTTTCGGATTCTTTGACCTGACAGATTCATCACCCTCATCTTCAAAGACTAAAAGAGAATGTGCAAAAGCAGTTAAAACGATACTAAATGATGAAGTTTTGCTCGATACGATGCGAAAAAAGCGAACATTACCGATCAAGGAACTTGCTCTAAAGAGCGGAGTTAAGGTAAAACTTCTTGAGAGACACAGAAAATATATAATAGCTGCAACTGAGATACTAAACGGTGAATATCCATTGCTTGCGGAATATATGAGTTATATTAAAAAGGATATGGAAACATGAAGGCGGTAGTTCTGGAGGTCAGAAACGGTAAATCAGCCGTGCTGGCAAAAGATGGTACAGTAAGACAAGTAAATAAAGAGTATGAAGTCGGACAGACGATCAACATCCGCACATCTTCCAAGTCATATGCAAGATATATGGGACTTGTGGCGGCTGCACTTGTTCTTTTGACTTCCGGTCTTTTTACATATAATTTTGAGACCGCCCAGGCATGTTCATATGTCACCCTGGATGTGAACCCTTCGATCGAATATGCGATGAACAGATTAAATGAGGTTATTTCGATAGAAGCTCTTAATACAGATGCGGTCAGTATTGTCAATTCGGTAAATCAGATAACACCTGACAGATCCTCTCTTGAAACCGCAATGGAGAACACTCTTACGGTACTGGGTGATAACGAGTATCTGACAGATGACGAAGAGGTATTTCTCGTAGATGTTGTCACGGACGACGCAAAAAGAACAGGCGTTATAACTGAGGAACTGGGCAGTGTGGTAGAAAAGAATTCAAGCGATAAATTCTGCGTTGTATCTTCATCGTTAAGTGAAAGAGAGATTGCCCATGAAAACAATATAAGTGCCGGCAGATACAAGGTAATGGTGAATCAGGTTTCTTCTCAGGAAGGGGCTGAAGGATCGATAGATGCCGATACGATTTCGTCATATAAATATAAACCGGTACGTGAAATGCTTGGTATACCTTATGTATCCGCTCAGACCGGCACGGGTGAAAATGACGGTCAGGGTTCGGAAAGTATACCTGAAGAGGGAACACAAACGCCTGAAGGCGGATCACAACCCCCTGCAGAAGGTACACAGGCTCCGGCTGAAGGAATAGCCCCGGCAGAAGGTGATGCACCCAAAGATGATGCGGGAATGCCCGGAAACGGTGAAGAAGCTCCGTCAAAACCTGAAGAGTCCGGAAATATGACTCCTGAAAATAACGGAACGGGTGCAGATCAGGCACCACCTTTCGATAATAATGCACCTGCTCAGTCAGGTGGAGATTCAAGTGCACCTGCGCCTCCAGCTGATGCAGGTGGAGGAGATCAGGGTAATACAGGAAACACTCAGCCCGAAGCAAACCCGGGTGATATGTCAAACGGAGGAGGTCAGGGCGGCCCCTCCGATAACGGCAATCCCGGAATGCCGGGACAGGATGGAGGACAGCCCGGCGGAGGAGGCGAAGGAGGTCCGCAATCCGGTGGGGGAGCACCACCTTCATAGAAAAATACAAATAGTTTAATGAAAAGGATTGTCAACCGATATGAACATATTGGTTGACAATCCTTTTGTGTTGTGGTTACATATTACGGGAATAAGATTTAGCTTGGGAGGCATCAATGAACTACGTATTTTTAACCACACTGGCTGTATACCTGATCATATTTATTGTTATTGGAATCCTTGATTCTAAGAAAATAAAGACTTTCACCGAATATTCGGTTGCAGGCAAGGATCAAAGCACATTCGCCGTAGTTATGACCCTTTTGGCAACCGTGGTAGGAGCATCCACCACCATTGGCATTACCGATACCGTATATTCCATAGGATTTCCGGGAATATGGTGGCTTGCTTTCGGAGCCCTGGGTCTTATCCTTCAATCTGTATTTCTTTCTAAAAGAGTAAGACATATAGATGCGGATACTCTTCCCGATCTTGCATATAAGACCGTGGGAGGAACTGCGGAAAAGATCATAGCTCTCATAATTGTCATTTCGTGGGTGGGAGTTATCGCCGGACAACTTGTTGCAATGAACAGCCTTATAACCTTTGCAACAGGCGTAAACAGTAAGACTGTCTTTGTTATAGTCAGTCTGATAGTGATCGCTTATACAGCCACGGGAGGACAGCTGTCTGTTGTAAAAACAGATAAAATACAGCTGATATTTATATTTCTTGGAACGCTCGTATGCATGTGCTATCTCTATTTTGTGCGAGGGGGAAATACCGCTGAAGTGCTTTCCAATATAGAACTGCTTAACGATAATTATAAGCAGGTTAACCTTTTTACCCAGTTTTTTGTGATAGGCGGGGTGTATTTTCTAGGACCGGATATCATGTCCAGAAACTTTATATCCAAAAACGAAGATACAGCGAAGAAGTCGGCTCGTATCGCGGGGATTCTTCTTATCGTCTTTTCCGTAATGATCACGATGGTCGGGATGTGGATAAAATATAATGTTACTCCGGAAGAACTCGGTGAGAGCGGAGCACTTATGTATGCGGTATCGCTCCTTCCGATGCCTGTAGCGGTACTTCTTTTGTTCGGACTGCTTTCGGCTATCCTTTCATCGACGGATACCTGTATCATCAACGCTTCCACCATATTCGTCAAGGATCTGCTCGGAAAGGAGAGTGTTTTGCCGGTCAGGATCACTGTCATCGTAATGGGCATCATTGCGATGCTTTTGGCTGTGCTTGGAAGAGGAGATATAATGAGCCTTCTTACAGGGGCTTATTCGATCTATACCCCCGGAGTAATATTCCCGCTTGCAATAGCGATATTTGCATATGAAAAGCGCGGTATAAACAAAGGAATATGGCTTAGCGCCGTAATAGCCGGAGGCGCGTTTGGAATAGCGGGAACCTATTTTAAGGAAGCACTTAATTCCATAGGACTTCCTGTGGGTATCATGGGTAATCTTTCACTTATCGGAATGGGATTATCACTTGTACTGGCATTGTTATCAATAAAGAAGGGCAAATAATGGAAGAACAGATGTTATCTAAACTCGCCGAAGAGATAATCAGTGGGAAAAGACTAAGAAGAGGGGATGACCTTTCTCTTTTTAATGAATGTGACATAGATGAACTGACAAGAGGCGCTGATCTTATAAGACGCAGTTTATCGGGTGATGAAATAGATCTGTGTACGATAATATCCGGAAAAAACGGCAATTGCAGTGAAAATTGCAGATTCTGTGCACAGTCTGCCCATAATCATACCGGATGCGAGGTATATGATCTTTTGGATTTCGAAACTGTATATGCCAAGGCTGCCTCAGACGAAGCTGAGGGCGTAGACAGGTTTGCGATAGTTATATCGGGGCATCATCCTTCGGACAGTGATTTTGACTGGCTTATCAGCATATATGAGAATCTCCGTACCAAACTTAAGGTTTCTCTTTGTGCATCGCTCGGATTTCTCACAAAGGAGCAGTTTGACAGATTATATGCTGCGGGAGTAAGGAACTATCATAACAATATAGAGACTTCCCGTGGGTATTTTCCTAAGATCTGCACCACGCACACATTTGATGATAAGATCGCCAATATAAAAAGAGCACAGGCAGCGGGCTTAAGTGTATGTTCAGGCGGCATAATAGGCATGGGAGAAACTATGGACGACCGGATAGAAATGGCTCTTGATCTGTCGGAACTAAATATAAAGTCCATTCCCATAAATACACTGATACCGATCTTTGGAACACCGTTTGAAGGCAATGCTTCACTTACCGAAGAGGAAATATTAAGGACTGTGGCGATGTTCAGATACATAAATCCGGAGGCGGATATACGTATAGCTGCAGGGAGGAAACTTGTTAAGGATAACGGTCTGAAACTGTTTGAGAGCGGTGCAAACGCCACTATAACGGGAAACATGCTTACCACAACCGGCTCGACGATACGCAGTGATATCGAAATGTTCGGATCCATGGGGCGTATATGTAAAAATGCCGGGAACTGATAATACAGATACTTAAATTTCTGCACACAGATTCATAAAACCTGTGGATATATGGATACGGCTTGGTTATAATAGTTGTTAGTTGTGTAAAACCATGACATAAATCTTATGCGAGGATATTCTATGGGCTTATTTGAAGTACTTTTACTTGCTGTCGGACTGGCCATGGATGCATTTGCTGTATCTATCTGTAAGGGCTTATCTGTCCAAAAGTGCACTGTTAAAGAAAGTCTTATATGCGGCGTATGGTTTGGTTCATTCCAGGCTCTCATGCCGTTTATCGGTTATCTTATAGGATTCCGGTTTGAAAAATGGATAAGTATAGTTGCTCCCTGGGCGGCTTTTATCATTCTCTCGATAATAGGGATCAACATGATAAGGGAAGCTTTTTCGGAGGAGGATGATACGCGTGAGGGCTTCGATATAAAGAATATGTTCATCCTTGCCGTAGCAACCAGCATAGATGCACTGGCTGTGGGCATAACCTTTGTGGCTATCCCGGTAGAGATAACATCGGGCAGTAAGTTTCAGAATACTTTGATAGCAGTTGTTATTATTGGGGTCATCACATTCATTATCTCATTTGCGGGAGTAAGGATAGGCAATATCTTCGGTACCAGATATAAATCCGGATCCGAAGTAATGGGTGGGACCATTCTTATATTCATTGGCCTCCACTCCATGATAGATGCACTTGATACGACGGGAGCCATGGGCGATTCATCCAATGTGTTCGGTATGCTCGTGCCCCTTATAGGAACGCTGCTGGGTGCGGTCTTTGTCTATACAGGAAGAAGCTCAATATCCGAGAATATGCGTATGATCCTTTCCGGTGCTACTGCGGGGATAATGTTCTCAATTTCCGTATGGGGGATGATAGAACCTGCCGCAAGAGGTTTTGAAGGAGGCAGATTAAGTGTCGGAATACCGGTTTTTATAAGTTTTTGTGCGGGTGTTTTGATACAGTATCTGCTTGACAGTGTCGTTCCGCATACTCATGCACTCGTGGATTATACCGAAGGTCCCGAAAGCAGCTTAAAAACAGAGATCAAGATGATGCTTTCCGAGGTTATCCATCATGTCCCCGAGGGAATTGCTTTGGGGGCGATATATGCGGGACATTATATGGAGACGGACTGGATAGCAGCCCCGCTTGCCATGATCCTTGCGGTTTCTATCGCAGTTCAGAATTTCCCCGAGGCGCTCTTTGTATCACTCCCTGTAAGAGAGCAGGGTACCGAGACGGGAAAGGCGTTTTTTATGGGAGTTATTTCGGGAGTTCCCGTGCCGCTTATGGGTGTTATAACCCTTCTGGTGGCCCTTTTGTTTCCCGTTGCACTTCCATACATCATGGCAATAGCCGGTGGAGCTATGATATATACCACGGTTGAGGAGATACCTCAGATGGTTACGGCCAAAGATAATGATAAGGCGGCCATATCATTCGTGGCCGCCTTTGCGCTTGTAATGCTTGTGATTTTTGTGTAAAACCGTTTTTGTGTAAATACCGTTTATGCCAGTATTTTTTCTATATTTTCAAGTTCATCATCCGTAAAATCAAGATGTTCGATGAATTTGACATTATCAAGTATCTGAGAAGGACGGCTTGCTCCCACAAGAACAGAAGTTACGCGGTCCTTTCTTAAATTCCATGCAAGGGCCATCTCGGCAAGAGTCTGTCCTCTGCCCTGAGCAAGTTTATTTAAATTACGCACTTTTTCAAGGACATCATCTGTTATTGAATCCTCATGGAGGAATACATTTCTTTTTGCACGGCTGTCTTCCGGAATCCCGTTTAAGTAGCGATCTGTAAGAAGTCCCTGTGCAAGAGGGGAGAATACTATCATGCCTGCCCCTATTTCCTGCATGGTATCCTGAAGACCGTCTTCTTCTGTCCAACGGTTGAACATGCTGTAACTTACCTGGTTTATCAGAAGAGGCGTATGATTTTCTTTAAGGATCCTGGCAGCCTTGCGGGTCTGGACGGAATTATAGTTGGATATTCCGACATAGAGTGCCTTACCGCTTTTTACGATATCGCTTAAAGCCTCCATGGTCTCTTCAAGAGGAGTGTCGGGATCGGGCCTGTGATGGTAGAAGATATCCACGTAGTCAAGTCCCATACGTTTAAGACTCTGGTCCAGACTGGCCATAAGATATTTTCTGGAACCGAAATTACCGTAAGGCCCCGGCCACATATCATAGCCTGCCTTGGTTGAGATGATCATCTCATCCCTGTAAGGCATCATATCTTCTTTAAGTATCTGTCCGAAGTTAGACTCGGCACTTCCGTATACCGGCCCGTAGTTGTTGGCCAGATCAAAATGCGTGATACCGTTGTCAAAAGCGGTATGTATCATGTCTTTCATATTTTCATAACGGTCTACCGATCCGAAATTATGCCATAATCCCAAAGATACTCTCGGAAGCAGAAGTCCGCTTTTGCCGCATCTTAGATACTGCATCTTCTCATAACGATCATCGCTTGCTTTATACATCTTATCCCTCCGTTTCGTGAAATAATGACCCGGTTTTGGAATGTCGGGCTTACATATGCCATTATACGATACCGTAAGCATCTTTTATAGTTAAAGATATGCTGATAACGAAAAAGATATGTTGATAACGAAAAAGTTGCCGATAATTTTTGAAGGGGCTATTATTAAATCAGATGGTTTCTTTTTAAGGAGGTAGTTATGGGCAAATCACAGGAAAAGGAAATATATCGAAACGAACTTGCAAAACGACAGCTGGTCATAAAAGATGCCGGACTTCCCGTTATCGTGATACTGGAAGGGTGGAGTGCATCGGGTAAAGGATCTGCGCTTGGGGATATAATCAAATTCATGGATCCCAGATTTTTCAGGGTTTATAACATGGATGTCATATCCGAAGAGGAGAAGAGATATCCGTTCCTATACAGACATGCGATAAGGATGCCCTTAAAAGGCCAGTTTTCTTTCTTTGACGGTTCGGTGATGGACGAGGTCACGTATGAATATCTTACCGATAAGATATCCAAAGAAGAATATGACAAAAAGGTTAATTCCGTCGTAAACTACGAAAGATCACTTCATGATAACGGTTACCTGATCGTTAAATTCTTCCTGGAGGTATCAGAGAAGGACCAAAAGGAGCGCTTCGATAAGCTTCTTGACAGCAAGAATACCAAATGGCGTGTAAACAAGAAGGATCTTTGGCAGAACAAGAATTATAAGAAATGCAAAAAAGTATACGATGAGTATATGAAACGCACCGATTCAAAAGAATGTCCGTGGCACCGCATAAAAGCCGATGACAAGGATCAGGTGGAGTCGATAATAGCAAATACCATAATCTCAAGCATCGATGCTGCCGTAAAGGAACCCTGGGTGCCCGAGATAATAAAGAATCCTTATAAATTAGCAAAGACTAAGAAATTATCATCAATAAAACTCAAAGATAAGGTTCTTACCGATGAGGAGTACAAAAAGAAATTAAAGAAGCTTCAGAAAGAACTTGCCGGGCTTCATAATAAGATATACAGAAAGAAGATCCCGGTTATCATAGCCTATGAAGGATGGGATGCTGCAGGAAAGGGCGGAAATATAAAGCGTGTCGCATCGGCTTTGGATCCCCGCGGCTATGAGGTTTTCCCTATTGCAAGTCCTTCGCCTGATGAAAAGAACAGACATTTCTTATGGCGTTTTTATAAGAGGCTTCCCAAGACCGGTCATGTGGCCATCTATGACAGAACCTGGTACGGAAGAGTCATGGTAGAACGCCTTGAGGGGTTCTGTAGTGAGAATGACTGGAAACGTGCATATAACGAGATAAATGAATTTGAGAAGGATCTGACCGACTGGGGCGCCATAGTTATCAAATTCTGGGTACAGATCGACAAAGATACCCAGCTTGAGAGGTTTACCCTGCGTCAGAACACCCCCGAGAAACAGTGGAAGATCACTGATGAAGACTGGAGAAACAGAGAAAAATGGGATCTTTACGAAGAGGCGATCGATGAGATGATAGCCAAAACAAGTACAGAGTATGCACCGTGGTACGTGCTTGAGTCAAATGATAAGAAATATGCGCGTATCAAGGCTTTGGAGATCATCATAGAAGAGATCAAAAAACGTCTGTAAAGGCCCCGAAGATTATTATAAGTCTATCAAAAAGGCACTGAAAACAGACGGGATTTAGAGGAAAAACAATGAGCGGATCCGGACCATCGGCACTTCATAAGATCATATACACTATTGCGGTTTTTGTTATAAAGCCCGCGATGAAGATCAAATATGGTTTTAAGACAGATAAAGTGCCTGATATAAAGGAGCCGTTCATTTTGCTTTCCAATCATACTACCGAAGATGATATGTGTTTTACTGCTATGGCAGTTCGCGGTCATATGTATTTTGTCTGTGGTGAACACCTTCTTCGGAATAAGCTGTATGGGAAACTTTTGCGTATCCTTATCGATCCGATCCCCGTACCCAAGGGAGGCGCATCCCTTGAAGCCGTAAGGAGCATCTATAAGAGGCTGAAGGCAGGTGACAATATCTGTATGTTTCCGGAAGGCAAAAGATCATTTCACGGAGAAACCATTCCTTCATCGGTTGCACTTGGAAAACTGGTTAAGTCTGCGGGATGCGCACTGGTGACCTACCGTATACAGGGCGGCTATTTTACATATCCGAGATGGGCCAGAAAACATCACAGAAAAGGGCATATAGAAGGACATGTGGTCGGAGTGTACGGATCAAATGAACTTTCAGGCATGAGTGCAAAAGAAATTACAGATGTTATCAATCGCGATACTTATGAAAATGCGTATGAGACCCAGCGCATTAAAATGTGGAAATATCGCGGAGATAATAAGGCTGTCGGAATGGAACATATACTGTTTATATGTCCAAAGTGTAAGAAGATGGATACGATACGCAGCGACGGAGATTTCTTTTTTTGCTCTGATTGTGGTATGAACGGCAAATACAATGAATATGGTTTTTTGGAAGGTAAGGAACTGCTGTTTGATAATGTGCTTTCATGGATGCGTTGGATAGAGCCCGAGTTTGACAAGTATGCAGAGGGCTTTAAAGACGGAGAACTTATGTATACGGAAGAAGGTGTCCTGCTTTATCATATGCGAGACGGTTACCGGAACGAGGATATTCTTACGGATACGCTTAAAGTATATAAAGACCGAATGGAGATCGGGACAAAAGATAACGGTGAAGCTGCCGGGGTATTTTCTTATGATGATATATCCTCGCTATCCATATTGTATGGAAATATTCTCCTTTTTACGCATAATGGTGTATACTACGGTCTGACAGGAGATAGGTTCAGGGCCTGGAAATGCGCACGGCTCTGGCATCTTATAAAGGGAGATACTTCGGATCCGTCCAGGGAGATTTAGTATTATGGAACAGAAAACCGTAAATGTTTCCGGAATCCGGTGGAAAGAAAAATTCAGCTATGGTATGGGCGAGGTCGCAAGTGGAGTTACGTTTGGGCTTGTGCAATCCGTGCTACAGAAATATTATACCGATATTCTGGGGATAGGTGTCATATCCATCATGCTGTTGTTTGTACTTGCCCGATTCTGGGATGCGGCCAACGATACCATATGCGGACACGTGATCGCAAGGCTTAAACCTGATGATACGGGACGGTATCGCAGGTGGTTTAAGTGGTTTGCCGTTCCGCTCGCAACATGTACGGTGTTGATGTTTGTCAAAATACCCGGCCTTTCAGGGACCGGATATTTTGTGTATGCATGTATAACATATATCCTGTTTGGTATGGTATATACCTGCTTGAACGTACCTTACGGGTCACTTGCACAGGCTGTAACCTTAGACAGTTCCGAACGTGCATCATTGTCGGTGGCTCGTTCGGTAGGCGGGGTATTTGGGGCAATCCCGGCTCTTATTCTCATAAGTTTCTGCTACGAAACGGGTACAGACGGCATCAAACGCATGAGCTATCCGATTATTATCACCGGCGTTATCATAATTGCCATCTTATCGCTGCTTTCATACGTCGTATTGTACAGAGGCACCAAGGAACGTGTGATTGAGCAGAGCAAAGAGAATAAAAAAGGAATTTTTTTAAAAAGCATGAAGGCACTTTTATCCGATCGTGCCTTTGTGAGCGCTGCGATAGTTGCCATGCTTTATCTTGCTTCACAGCAGTTTTCGATGAGTTATTCGGCTTATCTGTTTCAATACTATTTTGATGCTCCGAATCTTACCATGTTACCTACGGTATTTCAGTATCTGCCGGTTGCGGTCATGATGTTTTTTGCAACTAAACTGGGAAACCGCTTTGGCCGGAGAGAACTGTGTGCATACGGTATACTTGCAGCGGGTATCGGTAATCTTATACTGTTTATGCTTCATACTAAGAATGTATGGATTTACATAGTGGTTTTGCTGATATCCGGGATAGGTACTACTTTTATATATCTTCTTACCTGGTCGATTGCATCCGACGCCATAGACCATGCAGCGCTTTCTTCGGGAGTTGAGGAACCGTATGCGTATTCTTTTTTCTCTTTTATGAGAAAACTGGGACACTGTGTTGCCGCTGTATTTGTTAATCTGGCACTTTTTAAGATAGGGTATTCGGGAAATGTTTTAAATACGTCTAATATAACAGATGATACTTTATCTGAGATGTATACGTGGTCTGTACTGGTACCGGCATTATTGTATCTTGTGATATTCATTTTGCTTAGGTTCATATATCCGCTTGGCAAACAGGCCGTGGAACTACAGCAGAAGGCTAAGGAGGCAAAATGGCAGTGATCATGGTCTCAGTGATATCCGGTCTTTTTGCGGGATTCGGAACGGGATTCGCTGGTCTTTCCGCAGCAGTTTTCATAGCACCCATGCTGATCGCATTTTTGAAGGTTGATTCTTTTTCTGCCATAGGTATCGCACTTGCCTCGGATGTGCTGGCTTCCGTTGCTTCGGCCTGTAACTACAGAAGATACGGAAATGTGAATCTTAGGAAGAATATGATTCTTTTGGTCACGGTACTTGTCTTTGCGATAATCGGAAGCATAATTGCGTATTTTTTTACCGCTTACGAGGAAGGCGAATCCATTATGGGATGGTGGATGATCGCAGCCACGCTTGTCCTGGGACTTAAATTGCTGCTTTTTCCGGGAAACAGGGAAAGAGCCCGCAAGGGATCGGAAGGACTATCCGATACTCTGATAATGATAGGCTCCGGAATATATATAGGATTTGTTTGCGGATTTCAGGGGACCGGAGGCGGTCTCATGCTTTTGTTCGTACTTAATATACTGCTTGGAAATGAATTTAAGAAGGCGGTCGGGACGAGTGTGAGCATCATGGCACTGACCGCATTTATAGGTGCAGCCAGTCATTTTACTCTACGCGGATTTCCGGATATCAGACTTCTCATTCTTTGTATAGTATTCACGTTCATAGGGGCTGAAATAGCATCCGTTATTGCAAATAAGGTAAGGCCGGAAGTTTTAAAGAGGATTACCGGAGGAATGATGTCCGTCGCAGGAATAGCCATGATCATCGCAAGATTTCTGTAATATCATATCAGTCACCTTCGTGTAATCTCTTGAGATTTGAATATATGATGTCCAGGGATTCATACATACATATTCGCATTTCCTCGGAGAGACCAACGCCGGCGGCTTTAAGGGCGTTGTCAGCCTCAGTCTGAATCTGAGAGGCCAGATCATATCCCTTTTTGGTGAGGACTATAGGTGCACGGTATTTCTGAGATTCGCTATTTTTCACAAGCCCCTGCTTTCTAAACTGTGTGACCGCTCTTGAGACGTCTGCTTTGTCGCGAAGGGTGATCTCCGAAAGGCGCATGGAAGTGAGCGGTTCTCCGGAATTGGCCAGAATTATGAGATAGAAGCCGTAAGCACCTTTTAGACCGTATTCTTTCATCGTGTCCGTAGCTATCCTGTTCCAGTAATGTGTTATCCCGAATACGGACAATGAAAACAGTTCAAATCTTGTCATACCGTTCTCCTTAAGTATTATTTTTGAAAAAAGCGACTGCTATGGCTCCCGGACCTGCATGCGTACCGATGACACTGCATATCTGAGTGGTGTTAAGACGTTCTAAGCGGTCGGTCCAAA
Organism: Lachnospiraceae bacterium; assembly: GCA_024691305.1. GTDB lineage: Bacteria > Bacillota > Clostridia > Lachnospirales > Lachnospiraceae > XBB2008. The sequence continues at coordinate 89,629 of JAILNS010000004.1, forward strand.
GTTCAGTGTTATCGTTTATATAGTTATCCAGAAGTTCTCTTGAAGTTCCGGAGTACCCTAAAAGTACAGGCGCATCGTAGTCAACGCCCATTTTTTTGACATGTTCAACCAGCAGGTTGTTTGCCTTGTGCGAACCGCGAGCCTTGCCCAGAACGCTTATAACTCCGTCTTTTACGGTTATTACAGGCTTGATGTTAAGGGCAGTTCCGGCTATGGCCGATGCTTTGGAGATTCGTCCGCCCTTCATAAGGTATTCGAGAGTATCCAATAAGGCTATTATACATATATCTTCGCGTTTTTTGATAAGTTCTTCTACGAGTTTGTCTTTTGACATGCCTTTTTGTACACACTGTATGGCATGTTCTATTAAAATGCCTGCCCCGATCGTTACATTACCCGAATCTATGACGGTAACTTCCGGATAGCTTTGTGCTGCGATGCATGCACTCTGATAAGTTCCCGAGAGCTTTGCGGACAGGGTTATGACAATGGCAGCTTTGCCCTGATTGCGGACCTCTTCATAGATTTTCTCAAAAGCAGCGGGAGAGGGCTGACTGGTTGTAGGCAGGATGTTCTCGTTTTCCAGTTTTTCGTAAAATTCATTTAAGCTTAAGTTTACGTCATCTAAGTATTCTTTTTCTCCGAAGGTGACGGTGAGCGGTACGCTAAGCACGAGATTCCTGTATTCTTCGCGTATGTTTGTTGTAGAATCGATGATGATCTGAATATCGTTGTTCGGGTCCATAAAAACTCCTTTCAAAATAAGATGTTGAAAAATCAACAAGCGATATGATATCAGCGAAACGTTGATTTGTCAACAAGATTCCGGATATTGAAATCGTTTCGATAAGTGATTAAACTGCCTTTATATGAGTCCATCGACCAGATAGCGGGAGCCGCAACGGATCTTGCGACAACTTTGAGTCAGCCACTATGCAAATCGCATTTCTGCGTTTTGATCTAAATCTTAAGTTTCAGACTTGACTTCTAATAGTTAGTCTTTATTATTTTATTATTTTAAAATATAAGAAAAGTGATGTGAATAAAACGCCGGTATATGTGTCGTAACGGGCAGTCGGTGAGAGCACCAAAATCATAAGACGTTGAAAAAAGAGTTTTTACTAAAAGATTTTAATAACTTGAAATTTAGTTGATTTACGATAATATATATTAGGACACGAAAAGTCCAATGAAAAGGATGCAAATATAGTTGCAAGAATCATACTGGCAACTTTGAAACCGCTAAAATAGATGAAAGAAGGAAATATTTATGAAACTGGGAATCGTCGGACTTCCGAACGTGGGCAAGAGCACGTTGTTTAATTCGCTGACCAAGGCAGGGGCGGAATCCGCAAATTATCCTTTTTGTACGATAGATCCCAATATAGGCATAGTTCCGGTGCCGGATGACCGTATAGAGAAGCTCGGAGAACTGTATCATACCAAGAAGGTGACTCATGCTACGATAGAATTCGTTGATATCGCGGGCCTTGTAAAGGGCGCATCCAAAGGAGAAGGCCTCGGCAACCAGTTTCTTGCAAATATTCGTGAAGTAGATGCGATAGTACATGTCGTCAGATGCTTCGAAGACAGCAATATAGTACATGTTGACGGAAACATTGATCCGCTTCGTGACATAGAGACAATTAACCTCGAGCTTATATTTGCAGATCTTGAGGTCCTTGAGAGACGTATCGCCAAGGTTGCACGAACAGCCAAGATGGACAAGGCAGCAGGCAAGGAATACGACATGCTCCTTGCAATAAAAGACCATCTTGAAGCGGGAAACCGTGCGGCTACTTATGAAGTTCCCGAAGATGAAGACCTTATAAGTCTGTTTAAAGAATATAATCTGCTTACCGCTAAACCTGTCATTTATGCAGCCAATGTCGCTGAGGATGATCTGGCTGATGACGGTGCAACTAATGACGGCGTGATCGCGGTACGTAAGTTTGCGGATGAAGAGGGCAGTAAGGTCTTTGTCATCTGCGCTCAGATAGAGCAGGAACTTGCGGATCTGGACGATGAGGAAAAGGCAATGTTCCTTGAAGATCTTGGATTAAAAGAGTCCGGACTTGAGAAACTTATAAAGGCTAGTTACGATCTCCTCGGCCTTATGAGCTTTTTGACGGCGGGAGAAGACGAATGCCGCGCCTGGACCATCAAACAGGGGACCAAGGCACCGCAGGCGGCAGGCAAGATCCATACGGATTTTGAAAGAGGCTTCATCAAAGCTGAAGTTGTAAACTATAAGGATCTTCTCGAACTTGGATCTCTTGCGGCTGCGAGAGAAAAAGGTATCGTTGGTATGGAAGGCAAAGACTATGTCGTAAAGGACGGAGATGTCATTCTGTTCAGGTTCAATGTCTGATAAGTGATAGTGTCTACTTAATATAAATAGAACTGAAGCGTACAAAGGAGTGCTATGCAGGATATAATGGGGGCGGGCGATATAGCCTTTCCCAATCTGGGAATATATTTAAATAATGTGCCGAAATCTTTTTCGGTTTTTGGGTTTGAGATCGCATTATACGGAGTTTTCATTGCAACCGGAATGCTTCTCGGTATTTATCTGGCATCTAAGATGGCGCCTAAGAACGGTGTTGTGGGAGATGAGATCTGGGATTTCTGGATATATGCCATTGTGCTCGGGGTTATAGGTGCCAGGATCTATTATGTCATATTCAGGTGGGATCAGTATAAGGATAATCCTCTTCAGATATTTAATTTAAGAGCGGGCGGACTTGCCATATACGGTGGATTGATCGTCGGATTTACCGTTTTGTTTATCTTTTGTCATATCAAAAAGATCAATTCGCTGGATTTTGCCGACAGTGTGGTTCCGGGCATAGCACTCGGGCAGGCGCTGGGCCGTTGGGGAAACTTTACAAACCGCGAGGTTTTCGGAGAATATACCGATAATCTTCTTGCTATGAGGTTACCGGAAGAGGCCGTAAGAGCATCCGATATATCGGAGAGCATAGCTGCCCACATTACGGACGGGATCAATTATATCCAGGTACATCCGACATTTCTGTATGAAAGTTTGTGGAATCTGACCCTTATGTTCATACTGATTTGGTGGACCAAACATAAACATTTTCCCGGACAGGTTATGACTTTCTATTTTATAGGGTACGGTATCGGACGATTCTGGATAGAAGCGATTCGTACAGATGTGCTTTATCTCTGGAATACTCATATAGCAGCCTCACAGGTGGTATGCATAGCAATAGTTATTCTTGCTGTTGTACTAAATATCATCTTTATAAAGCGCAAAAGAAAAGATACAGTTAAGACTGAGGAAGTTAAGTAGCCTCCACTGCGCTCCACCATATATGCAAATATTCTAAAAGACCGCAATTATGCGGTCTTTTTTTGCTATTGTACTTGCATTTATACAAACAAGTGCGTATAATGTGGTTATGAGTTGCAAAAAAGTGGTACTTTGTGCCACGAAGTGGAGAGTAAAGTGTATCGTGGCGAATATACCCATTCCATAGATGCCAAGGGCAGGCTGATAGTTCCTTCCAAGTTAAGAGAAACCTTGGGAGATAGTTTTGTGCTTACCAAGGGCCTTGACGGATGCCTTATGGCTTATGACACAGAAGAATGGGAAGAATTTGAAACCAAGCTGCAGGAACTTCCGGTGACTAACAAGAATGCCAGAAAACTGGTCAGACATTTTTCCGGAGGAGCCGCAGATGCGGAATGCGATTCACAGGGAAGAGTGCTCATCCCCGCAAACTTAAGAGAATATGCCGGTCTTACCAAGGAAGCAGTTCTCCTTGGCATGGGAAACCGGATAGAGATATGGAGCAAAGAAAGATATGAAACTGAAGGAACATATGAGGATATGGATGAAGTCGCATCTGCTCTCGAAGATATGGGCCTTGGCATCTGAGTTATAAAATGATTTTTTCGCACACTCCGATAATGTTAAATGAAGTCATAGAAGGTCTGGCTATCAAACCTGAGGGAATTTACCTGGATGGGACGATAGGAGGAGCCGGACACAGCAGTGAGATAGCTGCGAGACTTACGGGTGGCGGTCACTTATACGGTACCGATCAGGATGATGCGGCGATCGAGGCTGCAACAGCAAGATTAAGTAAATACGCTGATCGTACCACTGTTATAAAAACCAATTATGAATACGCGCTCACCGAGCTTAAGAGCCGCGGAATAAATAAACTTGATGGGATCCTTTTAGATCTGGGCGTAAGCTCTTACCAGTTCGATGACGAAAGCAGAGGTTTTTCATACAGATTTGATACCAGACTCGATATGAGGATGGATACGGACTCGGAGCTTACGGCTGAAACTATAGTAAACACATATTCCGGACAGGAACTTACGAGGATCATAAGAGAGTACGGAGAAGAACAGTTCGCAGCCAATATTGCAAAGCACATCATAGAAAGGCGCAAAACCGGGCCGATAACCACGACCGGAGAACTGAGCGATATAATACATGCCGCGATACCTGCCAAAATGAGGGCGAAGGGCGGGAATCCGTGTAAGAAGACATTCCAGGCGCTCAGGATAGAGTGTAATCGTGAACTTGAAGTTTTACAAAACTCGATAGATGCCTTTATCAAAGCACTAAACCCCGGCGGAAGGATATGCATCATCACATTCCATTCGCTTGAGGACAGGATAGTAAAAAATGCATTCAGACAAGCCGAAGATCCGTGTACATGTCCTCCGAACTTTCCGGTATGTGTATGCGGGAAGAAACCACTCGGTAAGAGCGTAACGCGGAAGCCGGTCACGGCATCGGATAAGGAACTTGAAGATAATCCGAGGTCATCGAGTGCGAAACTCAGGATATTTGAACGAAACAGCAACGAACAGTTGTGATCAAAATATGGGAAAGAGGGAAAACAATGGCAAGGGGAACAAATAACAGACAATACCAATATTCGTCGGCAGCGGTAAGAATGAGGGAGATATCCGATCCCAGATTCAAAAGTATGCCCGGCGGACGCATGCACAAAGGCGCAAGTCTGGGGTATGTGATCTTCGTAGCAATAGCACTTGTTTTTACGGCATTTGTGCTGCTTCAATACATTTCACTCAGGTCTGATGTTACCAACAAACTTCAGAATATATCTTCGCTTGAAACACAACTTAATGAATTGAAGTTGGAAAATGACGCAACATATAGTAGAATTAACAGTAATATGGATCTTGAGCAGATAAGAGATACGGCCATTCATGAACTTGGTATGACATATGCTAAAGAAGGCCAGATCGAAACCTTCACCAGTGAAAACGGAGATTATGTAAGACAGGTTGCCAAGATCGATCAATAGGTGATTTTTGGCTCATGGCTTCTCTATATAATGACGGTAAATTAAAGAGATTCACTCCTAAAATGAGGAAAAAGCTGTTGGTATTATTCATTATAATACTGGCGGCTTTTGTCGGTTTGGGCATCCGTTTGTATATGATCGCGAGAAACAACGGAGAAGAGTATGCCAGACAGGTCCTTTCGCAGCAGGAATACGATTCCGTGACCATTCCGTACAGGCGCGGGGATATATATGACTGCAACGGCATGATCTTAGCCAGCAGTAACAAGGTATACAATGTTATACTGGACTGCTCCCTTCTTTTGACTGACGATGCTTACTTAGAACCTACATTAAATGCGTTAAACAGTGTATTTAAGATCGATACTTCCGAAGTGAGACAGTATATTACCGCCAATCCTTCTTCTAAATACAAGGTTTTGGCAAAGCGCGTCAGTTATGAGGATATGCTTGCTTTTGAAGACTTAAAAAAAGCGGAAGAGACCGGATCTAACATCAAGGGCGTATGGTTTGAGGATGAATATGTAAGGCAGTACCCCAACTCAACATTGGGATGTGATATCATAGGATTCACTTCGGGCGACAATATAGGTAATTTCGGACTGGAACAGTATTATAACAGCGTTCTTAGCGGAACAAACGGACGCGAATACGGATACCTTAATGAAGATTCCGACCTTGAAAGAACCGTTATTCCTGCCGAGGACGGTTACAGCATATACAGTACGATAGACATAAATATACAGAGTACGGTAGAAAAATACCTGGCCGAATTCAACGAGGAATATAAAAACAATGTAAATATAGCAAACGGCGCCGAGAATATCGGATGTATCATAATGGAAGTGGATACCGGAAACGTTCTTGCAATGGCACAGTATCCTGTATACGACCTAAATAATCCGAGAGATACAAGTGCTCTTATCGGTGCAAGACAGGTTGATATTAAAGGTGTAAAGACCACGGGTAAGCCTATAGAACTTACTTCTCTTGTGCAAAACAACGAAACCATAGATCCCGATGCGGTCGCAGATATTTCCGGGACCTCGGATGAAGCGGAAAATGCTGACGAAAACGGTGACGGTGAGGAAGAGGATGCGGAGAATTCCGAAAATACAACAAATCCGGCTTCGGGTGAACCCCAGATGTTCACAGAATCGTTGTATGTTACGGAAGAGAGCCTGGCTTTGATGGATGATGATACGCTGTATCAGAATCTTAATTCTCTTTGGAAGAATTTCTGTATAAATACCACATATGAACCGGGTTCCGTTGCAAAGCCCTTTACGGTTGCTGCGGCTCTTGATTCCGGATCCATAACCGGCGACGAATATTATAATTGTGAAGGATTTCTTGAAGTCGGTGATCATAAGATCAAATGCCATAACACATACGGCGATGGATACTTAAGCGTTGCACAGTGTGTTGAACGAAGCTGCAACGTAGGGCTTATGCATATAGCTTTCGCCTGCGGAAAAGAAACTTTCCTTAAATACCAGCATGCATTCGGCTTTGGATTAAAGACCAATATAGATCTTGCAGGTGAATCGAGAACCGCATCTCTTGTATATACACCATCATCAATGAGGCAGACTGATCTTGCGACCAATTCGTTCGGTCAGGGCTTTAACGTGACGATGATACAGATGATCAGCGGATTCTGCTCTCTTGTTAATGGAGGTAATTTCTATGAACCTCATATGGTCAGCAAGATAGTCACTTCGGATGGATCAACCATAGAAAACATTGAGCCAAGAGTGTTAAAACAGACTGTTTCACGGACAACTTCCGATAAGATAAAAGAGTATTGCAATCTCGTTGTTACCGGAGAATACGGAACCGGTAAGACCGCACGTCCCGCAGGTTATATGATAGGCGGAAAAACAGGAACAGCCGAGACTCTGCCCAGAGGAAACGGAGAATATGTAGTTTCATTTATGGGATATGCTCCTGCCGATGATCCTGAAATAGCGATATATGTTGTTGTTGACAGACCTAATGTGGGAACATGGGGAGCGCAGGCAGATGCCAAGTATGCGACCAGAATAGTGAGAAGCATACTTACCGAAGTTCTTCCTTATCTTCATATATATATGACGGAACCTTTAAGTGATAAAGAGATAGCTGAGCTTGAGGAGAAGAATATAGAAGATACACATGGATACAATTCGGACATTTCCGATGAACAGTCAGAATCCGATGAAAATGCCGGCGATGCAGACACATCGGAATCTCAGGAAACGTCAGGTGATGAAAATACTACAGGTGAAACAGAAGAAGAGATTCCCGAGAATGATGAACCATGGAAAGAGTTTGCGATAGATCCGAATACCGGATATGCCATAGATCCCGATACGGGAGCTTATGTAGATCCTGTTACAGGAGCTACTATAGGTCTTGACTCGGATCTTCCCGATACCGGAGTTCCGGTTACGGCTGATGAAAGTGTGAGCGCAGTAGGCGATGCACCCGATGTTACACAATAAAAACGGAGAGCAGATATGAACGTTAGGATTTGCATAGCAGCATTATTGGCATTCGCCATATCGGCTGTTTTGGGGCCGGTGGTAATTCCTTTTTTGCATAAAATCAAATTCGGTCAGACTGTAAGGGATGACGGACCGGAGAGCCATTTAAAGAAGAACGGTACTCCAACAATGGGAGGTATAATATTTCTGTTTGGAATGCTTATTCCGGCACTGATGCAGATACCTGAATGTGACAAGGCGGTACCTGTTTTGATACTGACATTTGGGATGGCGCTGATCGGCTTTATAGACGACTATGTAAAGGTCGTATTAAAGCGCGCAATGGGTCTTAAAGCATGGCAGAAGATGAGCCTTCAGATAGTTCTTTCGGTAGCTTTCGGACTATATTTACAATATATGACCGATGCGGATATGACAATGAAGATCCCGTTTGCGGATGGAGTTATACTGGATCTCAAATGGGCAGCTATCCCGTTTATGGTATTTGTTGTTATAGCTACCGCTAACGGCACTAATTTGACGGATGGACTTGACGGACTTGCCGCCAGTGTTACACTTGTTGTTTCGGTCTTTTTCTGCATCGCTTCAGTAATGACAGGAGCGGGAGTTGAAGGCATTGCCGCAGCATTTGCCGGAGGCCTGGCAGGATTTCTTTTATTTAATGCATATCCCGCCAGGGTGTTTATGGGAGATACAGGTTCTCTTGCTCTTGGAGGTTATGTGGCCGGAATGGCATATGCGCTTCACATGCCTCTCATAATCGTTATTGTCGGGATCATTTACGTAATTGAAGCGGTTTCGGTGATCCTTCAGGTGGGATATTTTAAACTCACCCATGGCAAAAGAATATTCAAGATGGCTCCGATACATCACCACTTTGAACTGTGTGGATGGTCGGAAACACGTGTTGTTGCAGTTTTTACGATCATTACTGCACTCATGTGTACGATAGCTTTATGCGGAGTTTGGTAGGAGATCACAGTTGGCAACTAACAGATTTGCACTTAGAAAAGAAGCCGAAAAAAGGCTTAGATATTTTGATTATAACTTAGTGGTTATTGTTATTTTCCTTCTCATCTTTGGGCTTGTAATGGTCTATTCGTCGAGCTCTTATGATGCTTTTTTGACATTCGGAAATGCGACTTATTATTTTCGTAAACAACTTATCTCGATCGTTGTCGGCCTGGGAATAATGATCGCTCTGACGTTCTTTCCGTACCAGTTATTGATGAGAATGACCGCGGCTGCATATATTTTCGCCGCTGTCCTTATATTTCTTATCATTCCGTTCGGGCATGAGGCTAACGGCGCCAAGCGTTGGATATACTTATTTGGTATATCGATCCAGCCTGCCGAATATGCTAAGCTTGCGATGATAGTTTTTTTGGCAGGCGCGATCATGAAGATGGGCAGAGGGATAAATACCTGGAAAGGATTCGGCATTATCCTTGTTCTTGTAGGGATCATCTCGGGTATGGTGTGGTTTGTAACCTCCAATGCCAGCAGCGCTATAATCATTTTTGGTATAGCTCTGATCATGTTCTTTGTTTCAACACCCGATTATAAAAGGTATATCATTCTCGGCGGTGGATTGATATTGGCTGCGGTACTTGTGGTTTTGGTAATAGTTGCGAATGCCTCCGGATCGGATGCCGGTAATATAGGCGGTTATAGAGGTGCAAGGATCTTAGCGTGGCTTGATCCCGAAGCCTATGCCTCCGGTAAAGGTTTCCAAACACTGCAGGCTCTTTATGCTATCGGGTCGGGAGGTCTTTTTGGCAAAGGACTCGGTGAAAGCATGCAAAAACTTGGGTTTATACCCGAGGCTCAAAATGACATGATCTTTTCCGTAATATGCGAGGAACTGGGTCTTTTCGGTGCTCTTGCGCTCATGCTTTTGTTCGTATTACTGTTATGGCGCCTTAAGATAATAGCCGATAATGCAAGCGATATGTTTGGATCGCTTCTTGTTGTGGGAGTTATGGGACACATAGCTATTCAGGTAATATTAAACATAGCCGTTGTTACCAATATTATACCGAATACGGGTATTTCTCTTCCTTTTATAAGCTATGGCGGATCAGCAATGATATGTACTCTGGCTGAGATAGGGTTGTGCCTAAGCGTCGCCCGCAGGATCAGGATGAGGGATTATTGATGAAAAAGTCTGCATTTCGCAGCAAATTTCAGATATGGCCTTATATCCTGACAGCCGTTATCGTTATTGCGATAGTGGCTGCCATAGTTTGTGTATTAAGATTTTGCAAGGTAAAAGCCGTGATAGTAGACGGTAACATTCATTATACCGATGAGATGATATCAAATATGGTTATGGATGGACCGCTTGGAGATAATACCATATATCTTTATCTTAAATACAGAGACCGTGAGATCAAGGATGTTCCTTTTATAGAGACCATGACGGTGTCCATTGAATCAAGGGATACGATCAGGATAACCGTTTATGAAAAGAGTCTGGCCGGATATGTTGAATATATGGACAGATTCATATATTTTGACAGGACGGGAACGGTAGTTGAAAGTTCACAGGTTCTGACTGCGGGAATTCCCATGGTAACGGGGCTTAAATTTGATCATTGTATTTTATATGAACCGCTTCCGGTCGAAGATATGAGCCTTTTTGAAAAAGTCCTTGATATATCCCAGCTGATGGATAAATATAATATCGAGGCAGACAGGATACATTTTACATCAGACAGTTCCATTATTCTTTTTTTCGGAGATATTGAAATACTTATAGGAAATGATGAATTTATAGATGAAAAGGTTATGGCTATTCCCGGAATACTTGAAAAGCTCCCCGGGAAGTCCGGATATATAGATCTTAGTGACTATTCAGACGGTGATACCGTAACTTTTGAAAAATCTGATTGATAAACAGAAAAAATTGAATTATTATATTATAGTGTATGTGTAATATTCAGTGTTAGGAGGAGATTAGCCTTGCCACTTGAGATTAGATCTAATGAGGTTGACGCTGCCTCAAAGATAATAGTTGTAGGAGTAGGCGGAGCGGGAAATAATGCCGTAAACCGCATGATCGACGAAGGAATTAAAGGCGTTGAATTTATAGGTATCAATACGGACGTACAGTGTTTGCGTCTGTGCAAAGCCAAGACATTACAGATCGGAGAAAAACTGACCAAAGGTCTTGGTGCGGGCGCAAAACCTGAAATAGGAGCCAAGGCGGCCGAAGAAAGTGCCGAGGAGATCGCTCAGGCTCTAAAAGGCGCCGATATGGTCTTTGTAACCTGCGGTATGGGCGGCGGTACAGGTACCGGTGCTGCACCGATCGTTGCAAAGATGGCCAAAGATATGGGTATACTTACTGTCGGAGTAGTTACCAAACCCTTCAGATTTGAAGCCAAAAAGCGCATGGAAAATGCTTTGATCGGGTTAGATAATATCAGAGGGAATGTTGATACACTGATCGTCATACCCAATGATAAGATCCTTGAGATAGTAGATAAACATACTTCCATGCCCGAAGCCCTCAAAAAAGCCGATGAAGTACTTCAGCAGTCTGTACAGGGTATTACGGATCTTATCAACGTTCCTCAGATCCTTAATCTGGATTTTGCCGATGTTCAGACCGTTATGGAGAACAAGGGTATCGCACATATCGGTATAGGATACGGAAAAGGTGACGATAAGGCTCTTGAAGCAGTTACGATGGCAGTTGAGAGTCCGCTTCTTGAGACTACCGTTGCCGGAGCTACGGATGTCATCCTTAATATTACCGGTGATATATCTATATTTGATGCGCAGGATGCAGGTGATTATATCAATAAGGTCGCAGGAACGGATATAAACGTTATTTTTGGTGCAAGTTACGATCCCTCGATGGAGGATTCATGTACTATTACGATCATTGCAACCGGTATTCGTGAAGGTGGAGATACGGCAGATGAAGCGGCTCAGGCCGGTCTGGGAAGAGGATTTATAACTCCTTCGTCACAGAGAACAGTCCAGACACAGAGCGTTCGTCCTGCTACCAGTTTTATACAGAGTGCCCTTACGGCTAACAGACCTGTTGCTCCCGCACAGCCAACTCCGGGTGTTCATCCCCAGGGACAGCCGGCTGTAAAACCTGTTACACCGATAAAGCCTGTGACAGAACCTAAACTGTCAAGCACGATAGATACAAAGTCGTTGGAAATACCGACGTTCCTTAAAAATAAGAAAGTTTGAGGTTTAATTTAGTATGAAATGCCCCTTTTGCGGTCATGAAAATACCAGGGTTATAGATTCGCGACCTGCCGATGATAACAGTTCCATCAGAAGAAGAAGAATCTGTGACGAGTGTGATAAACGATTCACTACATATGAAAAGGTAGAAACCATTCCGCTTATTATCATCAAAAAGGATAATAATCGTGAAACATATGACAGATCAAAGATAGAGGCAGGCGTACTCAGAGCTTGTCATAAGCGACCGATATCTGCCAGTCAGATCACGGATCTTGTAGACTCCGTAGAAGTTGAGATATTCTCCAGAGAGGAAAAAGAAATCCCTTCAAGTGTTATCGGAGAACTTATAATGGAGAAATTAAAAGATCTTGATGCGGTTGCATATGTAAGATTTTCTTCGGTTTATCGTGAGTTTAAAGACGTAAATACGTTTATGGACGAGCTGAAAAAAGTTTTGGAATAATTTTGATTTTACTGTTAAGTTTTGTCCGGGATTGCCGATATATTAATTGCAAGGCGTAAAATCTCATTGAGGACTAAAAATAATGGGGATTAATTTTGATTACACAAACTTTATAAGCAACTACGGAATGCAGAGGATCCCTACAGTTGATCCCAAGCAGGTTGAAGCTGCACCTAAGGAGGTTGAGGTACAGGCCAAAGAGCAGGTACAGGAGCAACCCCGGGTAAGTGTGGAATCATACGGCCCCAAAGCTCCCAAAACAGCTAATCTTGAAGATGTTTCCCTTACCTTTAATAAACAGGATGATTTCGGAACCATCGGAAGAGACGTTGATATTGCCAAACTTGATATGGCCAAGGTTGTATCGGATTCCAAGAGAGAGAGTATTCTTTCCGGATACCAGACATTTGTAGGTCCTACACCCGAGCAGATGGTAGCAGAATACGAAGATGGTTTGGTGATTCCTAAGTAAATTGATTTAATTACCCGTGATCCGACAGGATTGCGGGTTTTCTTTTTGCTCATCTTTTGGTAAGATTTGTTCATGTGCAATCTTTTACCTACTATATATATTGATTCTACATATTCCATAGACTATGAAGATATGTATAAAAGGGGATACAGAGGAATTCTCTTTGATATAGATAATACTCTGGTAGGGCATAATGCGCCCCAAAGTGAGAAATCTCTTGAACTTATCGACAGACTGCATAAGATCGGATTTAAGACTGCGGTCGTATCTAATAATAAGCTTGAACGTGTATCAGGTTTTGCGCAACCTGCAGATATGTTTTATGTGTATAAAGCGGGAAAGCCACTCGGAAGAGGATATACGGAAGCTATAAATAACATGGGACTTAAGCCGGATGAGGTTTTTTGCGTAGGCGATCAGATATTTACCGATGTCTGGGGAGCAGGACACGCCGGACTTGTTAATTACCTGGTAAAACCTCTGGGACCCGATATTGGTATACATATTTATTTAAAAAGAATATTGGAAAAACCCATACTTCTTCTGGTATTGCTCACGAATAAGAGCAAGAAGAAAAAGTTTTACAGGGAACATCCTGAAAAATAACAGGGAAGATCATATGAGTAACGACGATACTACAAAAAGTGATATAAATTACAGTGATATTAAGGCTGTTAATAATACAGGTGGTGAAGCGCTTCAATATCGAATAAGCGGTAATACACGTGTCTGCGGCCTCATAGGACATCCGGTAGGCCATACATTGTCTCCGGATATACATAATTTTCTGGCAAAGCAGACAGGCATAGATCTTGTATATGTTCCGTTTGAGGTTATGCCCGGGACCGTTAAGGCTGCCGTAGAAGGAGCTTACGATCTGAATATCCTTGGATTAAATGTGACGGTTCCTCACAAGATTGAAGTGATCGATGCCCTTAAGGATATAGATCCTGAAGCAAAGGCGATTGGCGCAGTCAATACGCTTGTAAGAACTGAAGGCGGTTATAAGGGATATAATACGGATCATATAGGGCTAAAAAGGGCATTATCCGCAGAGGGCGTAGATCTGCATAACAACAAACTTGTTGTTCTCGGAGCCGGAGGAGCAGCAAGATCGGCTGCATTTCTTGGCGCTTTTTCAGGTGCTTCCGATATATATGTTCTTAACCGGAATTATGACAGAGCGGTAGCATTATGCAGGGACGTAAATGATTATGCCGTGTGTAACGGGCTTGAATCCGAATCCGAGTCCGACAAGTTATGTAAACCGTTGCGACTCGAAGACTATTCTCTTATAGACGGAGATGAACTGATCGTAATTCAGGCATCATCTGTCGGGATGGTACCGAATCAGGATGCGGTCATAATAGAGGACGAAGAATTCTACGAGCGGATGCAGTTTGGATTTGATGTTGTCTATAAGCCGGGGGTTACAAGATTTATGCAGTTGGCCACAAAACATGGCAAAAAGAATGTGTGCGGACTTACGATGCTTTTGTATCAGGGGATCGCAGCATATGAACTGTGGAACGGTATAACTGTGGATACCAAAACCGCTAATGATTGTCTGTGTGAACTGAAAAAAGCACTCGGACCTGTGGAGGAAACCCGGTGAATATAATACTTATTGGCTTCATGGGATCCGGAAAGTCCACGCTCGGTATAAGATTAAGCTACCGGATGAAGCATCCGTATATTGATACGGATAAATATATAGAGAACAAAGAAAACAAAAGCATTCAGAACATCTTCGCCGAAGAGGGTGAAAGTGAGTTTAGAAAAAAAGAAACCGAAACGATCAGATATTTTTTGGACAGCCGGATTAAGGATCATGTCATAGCAACCGGCGGAGGAATGCCGGTTACCGAAGAAAATATTCCTCTTTTGAAACGGCTTGGTGTAGTGGTTTGGTTAAAGATACGGCCGGAAACGGTACTTAGCAGGCTCGAGAAGGATACTCAAAGACCGCTTCTGCAGGGAGAGGATAAAGAAAGCAAGGTTCGTACTCTTATGGAGTTTAGAGAACCCTATTATACAAGATGCGCCGATGTTGTCGTGGAAGTTGATGATAAACCCGTGGAACGTATAATGGATGAGGTGTTTACCAAGTCACGCGGCGTTTGGAAGCGCAAGAAAAGGATGAGATATGAGTAAAATACTAATAATAAACGGACCGAATCTTAATTTTCTGGGGATTCGTGAGAAAAATGTATACGGCTCCGATAATTACGACAGCCTTCTTGAGATGATAGCAGGAAAGGGTGAGGAAACGGGAAGCACCATAGAGGTTTTCCAGACCAATCACGAGGGAGCGATAATAGACAGGATCCAGGATGCATACAGTGACGGGACCGAAGCGATCATAATAAATCCCGGAGCATTTACACATTACAGTTATGCTATTCATGATGCACTTAAGTCTGTTGAGGATATTCCTAAGATAGAGATACACATTTCCGATATCACTGCAAGGGAAGAATGGAGAAAGGTATCGGTAACCGCTCCCGCTTGTGATGAACAGATATATGGACATGGTCTTAACGGATATCTTGAAGCGATCGATGATGCGATCGCTCTTATTAAAGAAAGAAATAACAGGGGCTGATCATATTTTTTTGTTGAAATATAACGCTCTTTAGTTTATGATAACAAGGAATGTAACGAAAATTTCAGGAGGATTGATTCATGATATCAGCAGGTGATTTCAGGAATGGTGTGACCATTGAGGTTGAAGGTGTAGTATACCAGATCATAGAGTTCCAGCATGTAAAACCCGGTAAGGGAGCCGCTTTT
Source organism: Lachnospiraceae bacterium (assembly GCA_024691305.1). Classification (GTDB taxonomy): domain Bacteria; phylum Bacillota; class Clostridia; order Lachnospirales; family Lachnospiraceae; genus XBB2008. The sequence continues at coordinate 105,376 of JAILNS010000004.1, forward strand.
GTTCGTACTAAGCTTAAAGATGTCATCAATGGCGGTGTGGTAGAGAAAACTTTCAGACCCGTAGACAAATACCCGCAGGCACGTATAGACAGAAAAGATATGCAGTATCTCTATGCAGACGGAGATCTTTATAACTTTATGGATCCCGAGTCTTATGAGCAGATTTCCATAGGTAAGGATATTGCCGGAGATGCCATGAAGTTTGTCAAGGAAAATGAGGTA
>JAILNS010000027.1 GCA_024691305.1 Lachnospiraceae bacterium
TTCTTTGAAATATTGTAGTTCTTTGAGGGTATCTGCCTTATTACGCCCCAAACGGTCAACCTCTGTGATAATGAGTTCATCCCCCGACCGAAGGACATCCTCTTTCAAAATCGTGTACCGGGGTCTATTGAAGTTCTTCCCTGTCTGCTGGTCTTTGTAAATCTTCTCCAGGGATAAATCGTTGCTCTCACAGTATGCCGTAATTTCAGCAATACCTCTATCAAGATGCTGTTCCCTGGTACTCGTTCTGTGATATCCATATCTCTTCATAAAATGCTCCTTTCTGCGTCTCAAAATATCAACATGTAACCGGCAAGTACTTTTCCATAAATTTCGGCAGATATTTTTCCATAATCCGCGGCACTTAAGATTCCATAGTCCGCGGCATTTTATTTTCCATACCTGCCATTATGCCGTTTCTTCTAAAAATGATTTTCTGTTTTCAAGTCTGTAGCTTTTCCCGTTCATCGGGATCTTATCGCATTGATATGCAAGCCTGTCCAGTATCGCAGTAGCAAGTGCTGCATCACCAAGGAATTCTGTCCATTCCTCGAACCCCTTGTTGGTCGTTATTATGATCGCTGTCCGCTCCTGCAGCTCGGATATCAGCTGGAAAAACATATTTCCTTCCGTGGCATTTATAGGAAGATAGCCCACTTCATCTATGATCAGAAGGTTTGAGGCCCTTATCCTGCGCATCTTTACCCCTGCATGCCTGTCTATCTCTTCTGTCCTAAGCGTCTTTATAAGGGACTGCATGGTCGTGTAACTGACCTTATAGCCTTCTTCGCATGCCTGATAGCCAAGGCCGATCGCCAGATGCGTTTTCCCGACTCCCGGAGGACCGGACAATATCAGGTTGTATATCCCGTCTATCCACGCAAGTTCTGACAGCTGTTTGAACTGCTTCTTGCTAATGGCCTTACAGAAGCCCAGATCAAAGTCCTTAAGGTATTTCGGGTATGGAAAACCGGCCTCTTTAATACGTTTTTCCCTTGCTTTATCCTGACGGTACAGTATCTCGCAGTCTAATACATATCCTATTAGATCAAGATAACTGTAGTCGTTTTCCTTTGCTGTGTGCAGTATCTGATCAAGAGATATCTTGGTATGTGTCAGCCCAAGGGTCTGGGCTGAAGCTTTTATCGTTTGTGTTCTATCCATCATCGCGGCTCCTTTCCATGACTGTTTCATATAAGCTCAGTTCACGGATCGGAGGTGATCCGCCACGATATTTCTCAGGCAGCAGTACAATGCCTGCATTTGCTACCTTTACGCTGTCCGCCTTGTACTGGGACAGGAAATATATGGCCGACTTAAGCTCGGATGCGGAATACAGGCTCCGTTCACTACAGTAATCTACAGCATCGAGGATAGTATCTGTATCCCATTCCTTGTAGAGCCTGCGGATCTCAAGCAGCTGATCCCTGTAATAGCGGATCTTTTCCTCGTGTACATGCTTCAGAAAGTCCACAACGGTTTCATCTGCATCAAACAGAGCTTTTACCGATGCATCCAGTTCCTTTAGGGACTGACTCATATCCCGGTTGTCATGAGATGAGGAGCCGATAAGTTCCCCTTTTCCCAGACAGATAGGATGTGTAGCATATACTTCCCCGGTAACGGCATCCACTATCGAGAGTTTATCGCCATCAGGTAAGATGTGGACCTTCTTTCCCTTGCTATATGTGCCCTTGGGCACTCTGTATCTGTTACTCTTATAAAGAACGACATTGTCTTTACGGACAAGATAGTCTATACTTGCATTGACAGGTTTTGCAAAACTGTATTCGGATACCGGTTTCAAGTATTCTTTTTCGAGGGTGAATACTTCAGCCGGTATCTTTTTTGTCGTTTCATGGACCTTCGCGTTGCCTGTCCGTTCAAGCCAGGCGATACAGTCCTCATTAAAACTGTCGATATCATGAAATATACGATGTTCGGCAAATCCATGCTTCGCATATTTGATGACGTTTTCTATACGCCCTTTGCTTTCAGGGTCAGAGCCTCTGCACAGATATATGTCAAAGCCGACCGTATCGATATAATTCTGAAATCCGGTAGTATATATGATATCGCCGTGATTCTCGCTGACAGCAAGGACTTTGTCCTGATCGTACACTATCTGCCTTGGCATTCCGCCCAAGTATGTGAATGCCTTTATATGGGCTTCTACAAAGTCTGCGGTGGTCCAAGGATGGTCTATCCAGTAGATGTATTTATATCGTGAGTTGGATAGCACCATGCCAAATGCATAGATTTTCTTATGCAGGCCGGATCCGGTCTCGAGAGATATCTCCCCCATATCCACCTGAGCCTGGCTACCCATCGGCGGATCCGCGACCGCTTCGTACTGTCTGGAAGCATCAAGCTTTTTTATGCCGTATTTCTTTCTGATCCATACAACATATTTCCTGAATGCCCGCTCCTTTACATCAAGTCTTGACTGCCCGGTCACTTCCTTGATCCTGTCATAGATCTGGGCTGCCGACATGTCGGGATACTTTCGGAGCGATTCGAGAACGATATCCCGGTATCTATCAGCCTTTTTTGAACGTGTTTCCGCCTGCTTCCTTGCCTCAGCGAAACAATCGGGCTTCATATCCCAGTATTTCAGTACCGTCTTGTAATCTATCCCAAGTCGACGGCTTACCTGGGATTTGTTTAGCTTGTTCCGTTTCAGTTCCTGAATCTTCTCGTAGATCATCCAATCCTTCACCTTTCTTATCACCTCCGGGAAGAGTATATCCCCAAAGGCGTGATCTATGGAAAATTAAGTGCCGAAACTATGGAAAATTAAATGCCGTCAGCTATGGAAAATAGTATACCGTTTACAGCCATCCGGGCTTTAAGAAACTTATGGCAGACACTGAGATTTATGTCGACGGGGTTGCCAGCCAGTTCATTCAGGCCGTGAATTCATATGCAGATGTCATGAGGAAAAAACTGATAAATGAATTTGCACCGGATAATAACGATCCCGGGCTACTTGTGTTGGATGCATGTCGGGTTGAAGAAGACAGATACTTCCTTGATAAACTGCAGTTGGATATGGAACCTATTGCAAAAGATATTAGAGAATCCCATGTCGGAGATAAAGAAACGGCCACTGATACAACTGTAGCCGACAGAGTTAACGAGTTATTTGATACCATAAAGAAACATACAGACGTAGAGGGCAATTCTGATTTTCTGCAGATACTCACAACACAATTCGGTTTGGAGATTGGTCTTAACCCAAATGCCATGTCACCCGATGAAATAGAAACCTTGCATGGCCTGTTCTTACGATCTAAGAAATACAAGCAAGTAATGAACCAAATGAAAAATAAGAAACTGAAGAAGAGAAAATAAAATATTGCAAAATGTCAAAGTCAGGAAAACGAGAGTGTAAATAATTCTGTGTAAACCTCTTAGATTGATGTTGAACATCATGATAATGGTTATTGATCTGTAAGGTACATCAGTGTTTTATGATTTTGGCATAACAAATCCAGGCTGTCAATCGGCAGCCTGGATTACTTTATAGAATCTTAGTGTCATTCCAAATCTATGAATCTTTCCCTATGCGCCTCGGAGGAGCTTTTTTGATTACTTCTATAGCTCTCATCGTATTATTCCCAACATATTCTCTTCTATCGCATACCACCTATCTTTTGTCACACTCTCACCATTGTAATAGTATTTTGTTTCACCCTGTAGTTCCTCATCAGCTTCATATGGATGTTCCTTAGTCCACATAAGATAGCGTGTCTCACCAATCTCCCCTTTCGAATCATATGCGCGAAACTCATATTCATCCCCTGCTGCGCCGGCTAAATGTGCGCTGTAAATCCATGTTTTACTGTCTGCGACAGAAAAATGCAATTTGACATTTACACTTCTATAGTCCTTTGCCAATATATATATTTTTCCATTATAGATATGCAAAAACGTATAGTAATCATTAACTTTAATATAATAATCAGGCTTACCGTCATTATCAAAATCTACAGAATCATCAGTCTTTATATTCGCATCATCCGTGCCGAATTCCCCTATTAAATCCGCATAATATATCTTATCGGAAGTTCTATGGTCATATGCAGGCACATTACCGGTCAAAAAACCTTCATAAGAAGCTTCCTCACCATTTGATGTGATATTCGTCTGTTCCGTCTGCTTGGTATCCGATGTGTTCGATTCTGTCCTCTCGACCTTGTATTGGTCGTTATCACTATCCTCAGATTTATCGGATATTTCTATCATCTCTGCCCTTTCAGCCTCACTCTCTCTATCAGATTGTATTTCTGCAACCTCTTCAGGCTGAATGTCTGCTGCTCTACCGCAGCCGGGCATAATTATTATTGTTGCAAGTAACACTATCCCATATCTTTTCATATTTTTCACTCATACACTCTGTACTGATACTGATTGCCGTCAGTATCAAAAGCCAATAGAATATACATGGGATTATAGTTCCCTATTGCCTCCTCCATCGGCATTGCCTTTATTTCAAATCCATCTGACACATCTATGTGCCCATAGTTCATCGGTCGACCGGTTTCCCATTCATCACGCAGAGATCCATCGTTATATCTGACTATTCTTGTCATATTGTATGGATTCAGATCTTCAAGCGCTGCTTCATCGTTCGAAGTCTTAAATATCCAGTCACTCGAAGATTCTTTTTTCTTTGAAAAGCCACCGTACGAATAATTATCTGAAAACCCTTCTTCCCATGAATAGATAGTAAGTGGGAACTTATCATCATAAGTTAGATCGGTCAGATATCCATTGGGATATTCATCATTTACCTTGAAATGAACCTCCACAAATCCGGCATATTCCGCTTTATTTGAAGAAGCGCCGAATTCACCGGCTATATAGTATTCTATGCCTCTTTCATCCCGCCCGCACTCAAATACCGTGCCAAAATCAGACTCTCCTGAGGCATTCTCTATCAAATATATAGTTTCCGGTATCTTCGCATAAAGAGTCTCTTCATCTAACCACACATCATCTGTAACACATATACATATATCCCATTCCGGCTGATCATCTTCCTGACTTCTGTCCTGCCACACCCATAGTCTTGCGCACTCAAAATTCTCTGCCAGTTCTTTGTCGACTTTAACGCTTACTGTCTTTGCATTTTGGGAGGAATTCCTGTTTGCTTTTGTATCCTCTACTGCATGCTCTCTCATATATATTTTTTTGTCCTCTGCAAGAAGCTTATCTCTGTCTTTTCCGCCTACTCCGGGATATTTATACAGAATATCATGAGACGTCATAGTCTCAACCGGATGCAATAGATCACGAGAATAATAATTAACCAACATTCTGTATAATTCTCTTGTGATTTTTACTTTATCATAGGAATATTGGTCATCAGACCGATACTCACCATTACCTGTATTGCTGAGCCAATGCAATGTAGTAACATCTATAATACAGCCGTTTCTATCCAACTGAGTAAGATATCTTACCTCTCTTCCCAAATGTGTGACATCTCCTCTGAATATGAGAGTTCTGAAGCCGTCAGAACATAGCTCGGTCGCATCTGCTGTTCCTGATCCTGCATGCATGACACATACTGCTTCGTCCCCTATTGCTTCATAATAGTCTGTATCTCCCAAACCATGCTTAATGACCATCTCTGTCTCACCATCATCATCAAAGTCGGTAAAATATATATAATAATCGAAGAATTCTGATACATCGCCATAGTAGAATTGTGATACGTGCTGCATATACTGATCCATTCCCCCATTATTGATATATCTGTCGAACACCGTCATGGCATCTTCCGGATCACGACCGATATTAAGATACGCTTCCGCAAGGCTGTAATACATGTATTCGCAGGACACAAGTTCATCATAGCCCAGTTCAAGCCTCTTAAGCTGATATGTATAATTATCTATCTCATTTCCGGCATAGTATGCACACCAACCCATATACACCAAATTATTATTATTGCACAGTTCTGTTATCGGAGCCCCGTCACAATACCGATTGTATGTGGTTATGCTGTCATTTCGCGTATATTGATAATACCCGTCATAATCATAATCTTCATAAACAACATTATAATCATAGTTAAAGCATACTCTTGTCATACACTTATATGGGATGTAATCAAATGGCATATAATAGATATCCGGATCACCAAACTCTTCCCTCTGAACCCAAGTGTCTGCATCGTCTCCCTGCATATTCATAAGCACCTTTGTCGGATGTCCTCCGGCGTAAGTGAACAACAAATATTTGCCACACTTATCCATCAACAGATCCGGTATATCATCATTATCAAAGAAAATGAACGCGACCCTGTTAGGCTTATATTCCTTAACCGTCTCGGCATACTGTAACAGATAATCGGTATACCCCGGAACTACAAGCATTTCGATATTGTCACAGCTTGCTGTCTTTGAGTACATACCATTTTCTATTTCTTTGTTGATACGCCGCTCATAAGCCGAGAGTTCTTCCTCTTCTTTCAATCCGTCAGAAAGTGTATATGCATTAACAGTCAGCGTAGACGTAATGGCGATGATTCCGCATATTAGTATCGATATTCCCGCTCTGAATCCTTTCATCCAACAATTCTCCTTAAATAATTTAAATCCATTCGGAATATGAATCCTATCAGTATAAAATTTCCGCAGATACTGCTCTATCCCTTTCGTAAACAAATTTGTCACTCGAATCCTTGAGATATTCTAGATATATACTTCTTACAATTTCACTATTCTTATTAACAGCAATCCAAATATCAGAATCCCCTACGATATAAGTAAGATATACATACCCATCATCTACTTGTATATTATCCGGCTTGCCATATAGTCTTGCCACATCATCAATTTTATCTCCGACCTTCAACCCTTTTTTTGTCGGATGACAGTTGAGATGAATAAATTGGATTAT
>JAILNS010000037.1 GCA_024691305.1 Lachnospiraceae bacterium
CGTTTCATATCGGGCTGCTTGGAGAATGCTACATAAACGGATTATATGGATTCCCGATTTGTGAGAAGACGGGATTCCAATATCTTGTCAAAGCTGCGCAGAAAGGTGAAGCGATCTATATGAGAGAAGTCGGAACATGTCTGATAAACGGCACCGGAATCGAAAAGAGCATTAAGACCGGATTGAGCTGGTTCATTAAAGCCTCCAAAGCGGGATGTGCTTCTGCAAAGGTCGAGCTCGGCAAATGCTATGAATATGGGCTGTTTAATGAAACCCCCAGAGACTTCCAAACAGCTCAGGCATATTATACGCAGGCGATAGCACTGGGAGATCGTGATGCAGAGTATCTGCGATTACATCTTTGGCTTACGCAGGGTAATAATCCGACGAACGAAGAAGCTAAGGATTCGCTGATTGAAAGAATGCGATCGGGAGATTTGAGGGCAAAGGACATGCTTAAGAACTATGCTCGGGAAATCAAGCACTACCGATGGTATTTGAGAATAAGATTGGATATGATTAAGGATATGGTGAACAGATGGACTGCTGATCGCAGGCTATCGCGGTACAGCTGTTTGAGAATCGGAGGTGAGACAAGATGAGTATCAGAACTCAGATACATATGGAAGGATTTGTAGAGACCAAATTATATGGGCTCATTATGGAGGCTGTTGATACGGAGGATATCAAGGCTGTTTATAGATACTGTAACATTTACGATATAGCCGGTAGCCTTATTCTATTTGACATGCAGACGAGAGAACGGATCCTGTCCGGGATGTCAAAAGAGGACGCAGATGAGATTACAGCTGATCTCAGAATGAGAGGGCCGGTGGCATTAACGGATATTACGGATGCAATTCATCGGATTTTTCCGATTATTCTTCTGACTCTTCGGAAAGATAGCATATGCCTGAATGACGAGATGGCAGGCTCCCTCATAGATTACCTTGATGTGGCAGTGGATGAGGATGAAATGCTGTTTAGAGATGCGAATTACAGAGGTGTTCTCAATGCTGTAAATGATTGGCGTAAGGTTCATGGTATGGATACCATTGAAGAATATACTGATCCGAAAATCGTAGATGATCGGAAGATTCTTGCAGAGAAAGGATTGATCTTACAGGAGGATTCTCCGATATTTGATCAGACAGATGATGATCTTCCCGATTATGTCGTTAACATGTCTCCGTCCGATGAAGGATATCTGCAGATGAAACTGCTGACATCACTGATGATGGGCATGGATAATCGTTCAGTCCAGTTATGTGTCTGTCGCGAGGATATCGATACGTTGGTTGACATTCTTACTTATTCGTCCGGCGATGTTAGATCAGTGGTACTTGATAATGTCGCAAAAAGGGTGAGAGAGGAGATCGAGTCTAAACTGGGTGTGTCTGTAGAACTGGAACAAGCTAGATTCAGTGCAATAAAGATATTGGTACATATAGTCGATCATCAGGATCATATAGACGGAGTATCTTATCTTTCGCCTATCATAAACATGTATATCAAAGGAAAAGATGATGACCTGGAATATGGTTTGAAAGTATGCGAGAGGACTCTGGCAACTGCACAAAAACTACGGGATTTATGCAGATATCCGGTGCTGCTAGGGATGGATTATGATGGTGAGATCGAAATGATCGGAGTTGATATCGATATGCCGGGTAACCTGTGATGAAACGGTTCGCGGGGATAATCATAGTATTTACTGTATTATCGCTGTCGTCGTGTGCGAGTGATCCAAAGGCTACAGGTTACACGGAAGATTATTACGATGATGCATTCTCATCCCACATACCGGCCGGACAAAAGGTCGCAAAGATCCTTACGGGAGATTTCAGGGGATACGGAGAAACTCAGGCATTCATTATAACTGTCGATGAGAATCTGGATCCTGATAAGTACTGGGACATCGATTATGGGTTCATGGGCATAGGTATTTACTATATGGACGGAGATAAGCTCGTTGTAGTGGATGAGCGGAACGAAGAAGGCTCCGTGAATGCAGAAACAGGACGTGTGGATTCATATGATGCCGATGTCCTGATAATCCAGTGTCTCATGGATGGATACGCAGCTGACCGGAACTGCGATGGACTGGTATACATTGTAAAGGACGGGGAGCCTGTACTGGCTGGCAGGGTTGACGGATACCCCGCTTTTGCAGATGGATATATAGTCGGAACACATATGAGAGCACGCGCCGAAGGGGGAGTTGAAATCCAAAATACAACATATGATATTGTGGGTTATTCATTAGTCGAGATCTCACAGGAGGTTTCGGCTGAATAGAGAGAACTGGATGGAAGATAGTACAAAAATCTATACTATAGGTATAGGGACAGGATTATGGATTTGCCTTATACTGTGATAGTAGTGTTCCCGTATGAATACTTAGTGCCCGAAAGGATATATGAATGAAGAAACTGCTCAAAGCAATTCTGATAATACTTGTTCTGATTGCGTTGGTACTTGTTGCAATGAACCTCCGCAGGTATTTTAAATCCGACTCATTCAAATACAGGCATTATCAGCGAGGTAGAGATTACTTCCTTGAGAGCTCGGAAAACTATGAGGCTGAAACCATAGAACGCCTTAAGTCAGAGGCATCTGATGTGGAGGGCATGACCCGTTACGACAAACAGGAGGCCGGATTGTCCCCCTACCTGGTAGATACAGACGGCGATGGCCTGACGGATTCCGAAGAAATGGCGCTCGGATCTGACCCGGCGCTTGCTTCTACATCCGGTGATCTGTATCCGGACGGATATAAGTTCATGCACGATATGGATATCAATCAGACCTACGATTATGCCGGGGATGCAATCATTTATGGTATCACGACTGATGATATCAGTGTCGAGATCAAGTCTGCTGAGGATTGGAGAGGATTTGCGGATAACGTTACCATTGATCCCCGGTACCGGGGGATATATAAGATATACAGAATAAGTGGGTTTAAGGGCATAGTAACAATCGATCTAACATCGGTTCTTAATGAATATGGTGTCACTATGGATGACATAGGCATATATTGCAGAGGTTTCTTTGATCAGGGAAAGCTTGAGAAATGTAAATATTTCTCGGACGGGTCAATCATCCGTTTTGACACCGATTTCGGACAGGAGACTAAGTACGTTTATATAGTTGATAAAGATGATTATGATGTTGATGTGCCGGAGATTTCTGAGGGTCGAGCCATCATGTTCGGCTCTCCTCTGATGAGACATATTAACGACACTCCTTATTCTATATGGTATGCCGAGTCGGGCGATGCCACCTTGGACGACTATGTTCTAAACAGAATGAAAGCGGAAGCATCCCTTGTGACCGAGGATTATCTGAGAGGTGAAGTACCTATCTCTGCCGAGACCGATGATATCCAAATCAAGACAGTGAGTGAACTGGATATACGGTATAAACTCCTGCAGTCACTTCTGCCGATGTTTGAGTGCGACTGCTATGACAATATGAAGTTTTACCAGCTTCTGTACTATTACTCGGATTATTCACAGATACAGGAGCATGATGTTGAAGTTGCGAAGCTTGATCCGCCGACCTCGGATTATAATGCCCGTACGAAGTTTGATTTCACGAAGGATATACTTCCCTTTGAAAACTTCGGATCGAGAACATCCTGGAACGGTAATTGCGCCGGGATAGCCACGCTGACAGCCAGGACATATAACGGTAACTATATTCCGGCTTCGGGCAGCTATTATCTGGCAAAAGATATTTCAGATGAACCGGGAATGGTTTACTGGGATATCAGTGGGGATGACGAGAATAAGACGCTCATGGACGCAGGCCTGTCTGATTACAAGTATCCTGAATTTGTCATTGATCACAGGCAGGAATATGAGGTAGTGAAGGAGGACGGCACGCCTACGGGTAAAAAAGTGCAGCTGCTTGACAACGGCCTGACTCCGGGAGAAGAGCAATTCCGCAGTATGATCGCCTGCTACTGGGCGGAATACAATGAAACAGTCTGCGATCACAGTGATCATTGTCCTTTACCTCGCGGTGTCAGGTACAACAAGACAAAGATAGACAGTATAAAGGCCAGACTGGATCAGAATAAGATATTGATCGCAGCCTTCAGGGCGATGGACATTGGCGGGCATGCCGTCAATATAGTAGGTTATGAGGATCTTCCAAACGGAAATACCATTTTCTATGTATATGATAGTAATTTTCCGGAAGAAACCAACCTTTTTGTTTTAGTCCAGCCATACGCGGATGGAACCTTTGATTTTGAATTCCGTACGCCATGCTATACGTTCAGTTCTTTAGTGGATGGATATTATTTCGCTGTATGTGAGGATGACTTTGCGGAAGTCGGATATCAGATATGGTCTATAGATGCAGAGAACGGTATCAGAGAGCAACTTGAGCGAGAGGAAGCAGAAGCACTGAGAAAACTGTTTAATCCGTAAGGATGAATCGAGCAGATAAGTACAACGTTTTAACGAGGAGAGTACCGAAATGAGTGATCAGATACAGGAAAACGAGGATCTTGGTGATATTAATACCCCCATGCAACCATGGGAGGACGTTGAGTTTAACTTTATGTTCTATTGTCCGAGGTGTCGTGATTTCGTCCTTTCCAAGCCGGATCATTGCAAAAGATGCGGACAGGCATTGGATTGGACAGGATACAGCCGGGACGAGAAGACACAACCTGAGTAAACCTCAGACATATGTGTCCCCAATAGTGAAATGGGGGAAATAATATGATTAATAAAAAAATAATAGATATTACAAAGATTATAGTATATATAAGTATCGTTGTTTTTCTGTCTGTTTTGGCAATCAAGTCATTTGGGTATATTTCAGGAGTTACGGATTTTGATGCGGGTAGCACTAGAGATGATAGTGTAATATTGAATCTTGTTTTCTTTTCGCTGATATGGTTTGGTATTACCGAGATTTTGAAACCATCGGATCAGTATTATATTGTTATGCAGATACTGATGACTATTGGCCAGATGGCGTTAGGGTTGTTATCTATAAGCTATGAGTGGGTTTCAAATCTCACAAATCATATTCTATCGTCATCTGTATATGCGAGGAAAGAACTATCCACGGTAATCCACTTAGTAATATATAACCTGAAACATCCATGGGTATTTACCGCAGTTTTGCTGGTGGTTACATTAATAGTGATTCCTAGATTCTCTGTTCGTATTATTGCCTACTGCATTGCGGAATTTGTGGCTTACTTGATAGATCGTAGAAGTATTATGACAGCTTTAATTGCCTTAGAGATTGTGATTATTGGTGTTAGTATATGGGAGGCATACTACGATCAATATAACTTGTCCGAAGATAAGCAGATAACTGAACGAGTATTCCCTCCGCTAAAATGCGAGTGGATTCTTTTTGGGGTCTGTGTTGTGGGAGTAATAGTATCGGGTGTGCTTGGCAAAATAACATCGTGGGCTGATTATATTAGATTAGCGTTTTCGAATGATTATACAGATGTTTTGGAAGTAAGAAATACATTTGATGCCCTGTTGATAGTATCCATACTCTTTTCGTTTTCGATTTCAGGAGCGCTTTCTTCGTTTATTAAGGAAAGTACAAATAAACATATCATAGGGGCATCAGCAAATTATGGCGAAACAGCGTCAATACTTACATCAGTATCTTGTATCATGCTAGACTCGTTGATAAATATATGGATTTTGGATCATATTATTGATCTATTAGTTCGATTGTATTCAGGAGATATAAAGAGAGCATCGCTTGCTGATGCTTCTTCTGTTCCTGAGTGGATAGTGGAATTAGATGCACCTAAAGGTGTATCCCCCGCTTTGTCAGTTATTATTACTATAGGATGCATTCTATTTATACTGGCTTTTATTATTGCATCGAATATTCTTTTTGCCACCGGGTGGTTTATAGTTGCCAAGTCGTTGGTTGAGGGGTTGGTTTTTTTATATATTGCATTCTTTATCAACAGGCTTTTTGTTATTGATTATTCAAACTTTAGTGCTATTTCCACATTTATTTTGCTATATGGATTTAATCTTCTAGCAGCAACTTTATCTGAAAATATAGCAAAACGATCAATTATTAAGGATTTTTTAAAAAACATACAAGGCGCATAGAAAAAGGTATATTCGTTTTGCTTTCTTTTATATCCGCAAATATCTCTAGCGCTGATATATTTACAATCATTTTATGATCTAAGTATATTTGAGTGAATTATGTGAAGGAAGACGTAGGTCTTCCTTCTGTCATTTGTATGAGAGATAAACCGGTAGCTCAGGTTGTGCAAACATATACCAGCGGTTTAGCGACAGCAGTATCCGGAAGCTGTACCATATGCCTGTAAGGTGGTCAGATATCACACACAAAGGGGGATAGCAAATATGAATTGGATACCTGCGATAGAGGTTGAGAGCGCACACGGCACCAGAGAGGTACAGTTGACGACACATCATCTGATGAACAGAGTCATATTCCTGACGGGTGACATCGACACGGATATGGCTAACGGATTCCTAAGTCAGCTGCTGTATCTGGAGCAGGAGCCGGATAAGTCAATAACGATATATATCAACAGTCCGGGAGGAGAAATAAACGCCGGCCTCATGATCTATGATGCTATCCAGGGCAGCAAGCTCGATATCACCATGGTCTGCACCGGTATGGCGGCCAGCATGGCGGCGATACTGCTGGCAGGCGGCAGGAAGGGTAAGCGGCTGATCCTTAAACACAGCAGGGTGATGATCCACGAGCCACTAATATCAGGCGGTGTGGGCGGATCAGCCACATCTATCCGAAAAATCTCTGATTCCATAAACGAAACCAGAGAGATAGTGAACGAAATCCTGGCCGAACACACCGGCAGGACAACAGAGGAGATAGATGAGGCAACGACCTTTGATAACTACATGAACGCTCAGGAGGCTATAGAGTTTGGGATATGCGATGCAGTTACAACATCCGTATTGACGGCATAGATAAAAGCGATACTAAGACAGAGTATTCGATCATAAGGGGGATGGCGGATATGGAACTTAAAGAGAATTCAATGATTCTCGCACACGACAGATTCTACAGCTTAGATACGCATGAAACACAGCTCAATAACAATGTACTTGTAGTGGGCACATCCGGTTCTGGCAAGACCAGGAGCATAGTGATCCCGAATCTGCTCATGGCTACGGGAAGCTATGTTGTATCGGATCCGAAGGGTAATCTGTACAACAAGTATAAGAAATATCTGGAGAAAAAAGGATATGAAGTAAAGAAACTTGATTTCACTGATCCAAAGCATTCAATACACTACAATTTTTTCAATTACATGAATGGCCCGCAGGATATCGTAAAAGTGGCTCATATGCTCATTTATCAGTACTCATCAGCGACGCGAACGGTGGATCCTTTTTGGGATGAAGCAGCTCAGCTGCTGGTACAGGCTGTAATGGCTTATCTGATTGAGGCATATGAACCATGCGAGAGGAACCTTCATAATATCCTTAAGATAATAGCGGCGTGTCAAGTGGACGAGGAATGTTCTTCGTCTGAAACTGCGACGGATATACTATTCAGGCAGCTGGAGAAAGCAAATCCTGACAGTTATGCAGTGAGCATGTACAACAAATTTCGGATCGCCGCCGGCAAAACCCTTAAATCAATCCTCATATCGGTGAATGCGAGGCTGGGCCTGTATGATACGCCGGACATAAACAGGATGATGTCATTTGACGATACCGACGTTACATCTCTGGGGCGAAAGAAGACGGCATTGTTTGTTGTGGTAAGTGATACGGACAGATCTTTGGACGGATTAGTCAATATCTTCTATGCGCAGGCTATGAACGAACTGTGCAGATATGCGGATAAACAGTGCAGGGATCAGCGTCTGCCGGTGCCTATTCGTTTTATCCTTGACGATTTTGCCACCAACTGCACCATAGCAGAATTCCCCCGTATGATCTCATCCTTCAGATCCAGGGATATATCTGCGATGCTCATGATCCAGGCGGAATCCCAGCTTGCCCAGTGCTACGGATATGATGCCAAGACTATCATCGGCAACTGCGACACCTATGTGTACCTGGGAGGCAATGATGTGGAGACGGCCCATGCCGTGGCGGAGCGCTGCGACATCCCTGTAAAGAAGATCCTCAACATGCCCGTAGGCACCAACTGGATCTTCCGCCGGGGAGAAGAACCCTACAACGGTCGCAATTTCGATATCACGGGCTTCTATAACGAACTACAGGCGAGATACATGGTGTCTGAGGATTTCTTAGCAATTGAATAAGTAATGCTTCTAGGTGGATTATGCAGTAAAATATGTGAGTAGGATTAGTATTGGTTGGATAGGGGATGAACTGTCGTGACTGTTCTTCAGAAATATAGGGCGTGGAGCCGATTGAACATTTAATATACGAATCGAAAGGATAAGAAATGAAGTCAACAAAAAAACAACTACAAATACTTAGATATATTTCTGGTCCGGCATTTATGCTATTCTTTTGTGTTGCGATGTTTTCATTATTCTGGGTAGCGCAGTATTATACAGGTTACTTTATAAAAAGTGAGAATCTCTATTTGAGTAAAATAGTAGTATGCATTGTTTTTTTGATTCTTCGTCGTACTGTTTTTTCTAGTTTAGCTAAGGAGAAGAGTGGCTCAGAGATTCTTACCTGGGCGTTTGGATGGGCGTCGCTTCGTACTATTTTGACCCTTGCGTTTTCGATTGTACTGATAGTATCTAATTGTAAAGCTATCTGGACTTTGCCACACAGGGGGATTCTGACGAGTATAACAGCCATAGCGTATGTGGCAGTTGCGACATATCTGTATGAGGATTTGGTATTCGATTTTTATTGTGAAGCCTTTGAAAAGAGATTTTGCAACAGTTCTGTCGGATATTTTGGCGCTATAATAACAAGCTCATTGTTATCATCTGCATTCAATTTGTTCATCCTATTATATATCTATCAAATGAAACCCTCGATAATGGTTGTTATTACAGTACTAGTTTCAGAGTTGTGGCTTGCACAACTTTCTGAATACCCTTTTGATCTTATGGCATATGAAGGACGAAGCCGGGCTGCATTTCATCGTTTTTTGATGCATCTGGCGATTACATCTAGCGTTTTGTTCTTTAAAAATAATACCATGTCGATTGCCTTCCCTTCCTTAAGAATTTGGATCCTTATATTGTCGATAATGGTATTGATAATACTCCTTAGCTTTCGACCTGCTGAGTTACGTATGGGATATACTGTTCAAAATGAGCGCTTAATAAGCATATACAACTTGAACGATTTATTTGGAAATGGTGTGAAAAAGGAAGCCGCATCGGCGGGGGGTGAAGATTTTCTTCTGTCATTGACAATTACCGTCCCGATTATTATTGCATTTCATTTTGCTGTAAGCTATGGAATAGTTCAAAATACACCGATTGAATTCTTTCGATCGTTCGGATCGGATGTTTTGGGAACGTTGATAAGTGTTACATTTCTGCTGACATCATTTTTGTCATTTTTATCGTCACGTGATGATGCAGCGTTATGGACAGACACTATGGAATACAAATTAGTATTGCCAAAATTTAGAAATTTTCGCTCATTCACCATATATGCATTTATGGCGTTGTTGGCTGATATTATATGCTTTTTCCTTGGATATGATATTTTGGTGGCTGTTTTTTTTGGAATTGGTATTTTGATGTTGGTAATCCTGACGTTTTCTATGATAGATATATTCTTTCATAGAAAGGGGATTATATATGATTTGGAAACACGATTCTTTTCCGAGGACGTTGAAAGCCAAAAGATAAAACTTATGGATCTTCACTTTAATACCAAAGCCAACATTGTTGATTCAGATTATAAGAGACTAAAGGAGAATGTGGAGTTTTTGGCTAGAGTCCATAATAGATACGTTGAATTGGAAGATGATTTAAGGTATTACCTTTCCAGTCTGGATAAAGATGCAAAAAAAGACTCTTTGAAAGATTTATTTAAGGCGATGAAGAATCGATACTCTGACATGCCGAAGATTGCACTGAGTATTTATGCTGAACCTGAGACTGCGAAAACCAAAAGAGATGATGTAGACAGACTCATAAACTCTGTAAGAGAGATAGATGATGAGGTGTTATATCAAATCAATTCTATCAGTGAAGAAATAATCCGCGATGATATTTATCTCTATACAAAGATTCTTTCTGAAACTGCCATATCGATAATGGAACAGAGAGAGTTAAGAAAAATGATTATAGAGAACATCATAAATGGCCTTCACAATCATTCAATTAACGAATACGAGGCTAGAAGTATTTTGAATGGAACATATGGGTATTATATTTCAAGATGCTTTTCCTATATGGCGAACGGCGGGGATGTGAATCTTGTTGCCTCTTTCGTGCGAAATAAAGGGATAAATAGGACTTGGCGAGAATATAAAGATAACAAGAAGCGAAATGAGGAGGAGAACACTCTTAATGCGTTAAAAAAAGAATTGGATGCATTTGTACATGATGCAGCTATATTGCCTGTTGACCAAGGCGTTGGTGCTGTGCTTGAATCTGTTGGGAAATACAGGCTATTGGACGATACTGTCAAGGAACTCAAGAAAAAAATTAACAGATTACTAGAAAGAAAAGAAACGCAAGCATAGGTTATTTTGCGAATCCTATGCAATTAGAGAGGAATATTCCGTATAGAATAATATATATTTGTTGTTTATGAAGTAGTACAGTAGTATTACACGTTAAGTACAGACAATTTAATATGGCCCAACATCCCCCGGAGGCAGAGGTGCCGATAGCGAATATGCAGAGGATGTTGTAATTAAGGGACCGATAGCAAGTAGCAGTTAACCTATGATTACAAAGGAGGCAGAACACATGAAGTATTATCCTTCGATCGACGTTCAGGCAACTGGAAGAAGAATCAGGGAGCTTCGTAAACAAAAACACCTAAGGGTCGAAGACATAAGCGCCTATATGGGCTTCGAGACCGGACAGGCTGTCTATAAATGGCAGCGAGGCGAGAGTCTACCGACAGTAGATAATCTGTACGCCCTGAGCATCCTGTTCGGAACAACAATGGAAGATATCTTAAGACCTATGGAATGTGATACAAGGGAGGAAGGCGAAAGCCTTCCTCTTCCTATTGATAAGCGATTTAAACTAGCGGTTTATTATCCAGATATATTTATTGCCTTATAATGAAAATGAATACGGGAATTGTACGCACCGTTGGAGGATGACTATGTTCCTAAAACAGGAAGACTATATCAAATGGACTGATTACATCAATGATAGGGTGGATGATCCGGAGAAAGGCGGATTTATTTGCGCGGAAAATATCAATTCTGGGCCTGAGGTGCAATTTGGCGGGCGGTATTCTGAAATGCTACCCATGATGGCTGCACTGGTCTATGGAATCGGATATCACCATGCGAAATCTATGAATCAGGTTCTTGAGGATATCAAGGCTACCTGGGATGATATCAAGGCACAAAACGGCATGGTACATGACGGAGACCTGATAATCGATCCGGAGACCGGTATAGGTATCAACCCTGAGGATAAGATCATCCATTTTGCTCCGATTCCTGATGATATCAAAAAGGAATGGGAAGATACCTTACGCAGGAATATCGGAGTGTGTCCTGAAATGGTAAAGAAACTCCAAACCAGAGATGATATATATGATGTGCTTGAGGAATGCTGCGACTCCGGCGAATTTGATATAAGACGGGAGGAAGGCGGAGGATACAATGTCTTCTTCAGTTATGAGGGCTGGGCTTTTTTGTACAACACTTCTGCGCCTGGACGCCTTACATATTATAGTGATGAAGGTGTATACGATGATTGCTTTGAGAATGACGCAGTTTTTCGGGAAATCATAGAGGATCTGATAGAACACGCTGTTCCCGCAGAATACCCTTGATTTCGCGATGGGACATTTGCACAGGATTAAGCATATGAAGGGAGAAATATGAAAGACATCAGACGGATCGATTTGGAAAACATAGATTTTGACAATGTTGCAGCATGGCTATGCGGGGATGAGCTTACAGAGGCTCAGAAGGCTGATGTATTAAAACTGCAGATCACGTATGATATGGCTACGATGAGAAAAAAAGGCGTGGAGGATGACTTTTGGGCGTTCGAGGTAAAGAAGTAGCCCGTCAAGATAGTAGGAATATGAGCATGCCGCATACAGAAATCATGCGGGGGGACATTATGATACCTACATTATATGAATCGTTCAGACATTGGTCTGAGGGGGCTGGATATTTATTATCGGACCTGCGTTTTGATGATGGGAAATAATATATGAACCTGTATATCAGTGATTTGCATTTTGGACATAGTAACGTTATAAGATTTGATCACAGACCGTTCATGGATCGGGATGAGATGGACGCTTGCATGATCAAACTGTGGAATTCACGGGTTGCACCTGACGACAATGTGTATATCGTCGGTGATTTCTCCTATAAGTGCGATAAAGATGAGGCATGGTATCTGCAGAGACTCCGCGGCCACAAGCATCTGATCATCGGTAACCATGATGGGAACTTGCTGCAGAATGGGAGAGCGATGTCTTATTTCGAAACTGTTGACAAGATGATGCATGTCACAGACGGGGAAAACCAAATAGTGCTGTGCCATTATCCTATGGCAGAGTGGTATAAGAGCCATCACGGAACCTGGCTTATATACGGGCATATCCACAACCGGAAAGAAGTAACCTACCGTTTTATGAAGACACTGGATCATGCTCTTAATGCTGCCGCAGCCATAAATAACTATACCCCGGCATCATTTAACGAGCTGGTCAGGAATAACAGAGTATTCCAGGAAGAGTAGGAGCATTCTTATGGGGAAACGGACATTATACTGTAAAGACTGTAAATACTGCATAAAAAATGATGATCCTGGTGGTTTGACTCTATGTACCTATAATTCAGGGTGGGAGATAACAGAGCTTGAAAACAATTGTATGTATATTCCTGAAGAAAAAGAACCTGTATGTGGTGACTGCCGTTGGATCCGGGAAGATACAGCATGCTGGGGTTGTATGCCAGAAGATAGTGCACTTCATAGAGGAAAGCTATGTAAGGATTTTTGTTACAAGAATGAGGATGCTTTCTACGAGGTGTTGTCTTATTGGAAAAGTCGAGGGATCTTTGATAAAAACCGGGTATGTGAGCTTATAGATGAATTTGAAAAGGCGTATGATGATCTTATCGCTCAAGTATGAGCACAGTGCAAATTGACTGCGACAGTCAATAACATATGTGTATTTATACTGGCAGGCTACGACCTGTCTTTTTTGTGCTAAACTCTGCATTATTTGGGATATTTTGCCTCTCCTGACAGAGATACTTAAAGTGAAATGACCTTTCAGAATATATTGGAGGATAGTGCAGTGAGATATTACAGAGTAGAGGCAATAGATCATAGACGAGATGAGATGGTCGGCGGATACATTAGTGCCATTGACCTCATCATGAAACAGCGATTCGGTATCACTTCTGATGAAGAACCGATAGAAGCAATCCACAGAAAATTCCAGGAAGCTGCCGATAATGATGCGGAACTGTTTCTTTTTGCGACGGCTTTTTTCACGGTGTCCTGTATACCAATCCCTCCTGAGTATAAACAGGATAGTGTGAATCGGTTTTGTTTGCTTAAAAGTGAAGTGTTTGAAGAAGTACTTCCGGCTTTTCATATAATTGATCATTTTTTGACGGACATTACTGATGATGGAGTGGACCTGCGTCTTAAAGTGTTTAATTTGAAGAAAAGCGAGTTACTCTATGAGGATTCATACCAGGTTGTGATATCCAAAGATGTATATGATATGTATAAGGGCGAGAACGAGTACATTTTGCTGCCAGTTTAAACCACGCAGTTTAAACTACGTTTAAACTACGCCCATTTTTAGGGGATCCCCGAACAATCGAGAGGATTTTATGGGACAGCATTTTTGATAGGCTTATGTTGGGAGAGCAGTATTTTCCGCTTTGTGGCAGGGGTTATATCCAGACATAAGTCATGTTGTCAGCATTACAATCGATAGCAGAAAGAATGATTTTTATTGCGGCAGAGTACAGCTCTGTCGCTTTTTTTAACTCATTCCAATATATTGGAATAATTTCCTGTCTGATTTCTGGGATAAAAGTGCTCTCCCGACAGAGTTACTTAAGATGACAGGAAAAAAGATCGGTGTCTGTGAAAGAGAGGACACCAATGGGTATAGGAAAGGGGCATTTTGAAGAGCGACTTCAGATTGAGTTTGACGCGTTTGTTAAGAAAAGCATCAAGTATATCATCGACCACGTGCTTGAGAAGTATGTGAATTCTCTGAAGAGTCATAAACCCACAATCTATGTCGGGGATCCGGGAGATAAGCTCATAGACAGATATGTTCCCGGTATCCAGGGTGAGATATGGGATATAGATGAGGATGACACGTTTACTGATGAGAGGATACTCGAAGGCTTATCGAGATTAGGGAAGAAGCAGCGGCTGATCATAGAGCTTGATTTTATCAAGGGGCTGACTATAGGAGAGATCGCGGAAATGATGCGGCTAAGTGAGAAATCCGTCAGAAACCGCAAGAGTGAAGCTCTGAGTATTTTGAGACGATATCTGGAGGAGTGAGCAAATGAGACGAAACCCATATGAGGAGTATGAATATCTGCCTGTCGAAGTAATCAGAAGTGCCTGCGAAGGAGATTCCACTGCGCTGAGTGCAGTGATCCGGCGGTACCGAAGCTATGCCGGGAAGTGTTTCCGGACAATAGCAGAATCAAAGTATGAATTACACATGTCGAATATTCCTGTGGATGATCTGATGCAGGAAGTATGGATCAAGTTGATAGAAGTGATCAGAACAAAATTCGTGATCGCTTGTTAGTTGGAAATCAGATGCTGATCTGAGCCTGTCACCGTTGTATGTCTCATAAAGCACATATCTTTGGTTTGGCAGAACCATGGGGAAGGTGTGTGCTTTTAGGGCAGACAATGCCGTCTGTGTTTTATCCAAAGTCCGGAAATCCCGGAACCGCACCTTGACAAGTTCATAGCATGCTTTGCATAACGCAGGGAGTACCGAGTCGTGAACCGGGTACGCCATGATCCCGTATGCTTACGGAGGAGCGATACATATCCGGTCGAAATGAAGCTGGGGAGCTTCATGACTATGACAGTGCTCTTTATAATGATACTTCCCGTAGAGAGGGGCGAAAGCTGGTGGAACGCCAATGCGGCATTGACCTGATGCCGGTGCGGAGCAGGTGATAATTATATTAATAATATTATAAACATCTTTATATAGAAGAAATGGGTTATGATATCTGTTCATCAATGCATACCATATTGTCGGTGTGTACTGATGAGCAGATATGTAGAAAAGCGAAAGGAGACCAGGTATGAAAGGAAGTCCGTTTGATGAAGACATGGTGGAATGCCATTATGAGGGTGCTACCATGTATCTGCCAAAGAAACTGTTCTTGGAGATATTGCTCCGGAGCCGGGTGGATGGCAAGAAATATGTGCGTTATAAGGAAGGAGCATACCTTTACAGTATGAGCGAGCGGGAGTTCAATAAGCTGGCCCATGATGCAAAGGCTGTGTATAAACGAAATAAGATGGCTCTGGTCAAATTGGAGATCATAGATAATTACCTGGAATACTTTAAAGAGTAAGGGCCGCACGTTCATATTCTGATTGGGAGAGGTTGACTTTTTGATAACTCAAAAGTTATAATATGGTAAGGTTTAAAGGAGGTACACACCTTGGCTAAGATGGGAAGGCCGAAGGCGGAGGAACCGAGACGCAATCAAGTCATGGTCCGCTTTACGGACAAAGAATATCAAAAGCTCAAGGAGCGTGCTGAAGAGAAAAACCTCACCATAGCAGAGACTATACGAGATGGTATCAAGAAGATACTGAGTTCCAAATAGTCTTGCGAGACCTCTCTTCCTGACTTCATGGAAAGGATGTATTCATGGCAAAAGTTAGGAAAGACAAAAAGGGGAGGGTATTACATAAGGGGGAATCCTATAATAAGCAGAAGCAACTGTATTGCTACGCTTATTCGAATCCTCTGGGTGGTCGTAGATTTATATATGCTCAGGATCTGGGAGAGTTAAGGGAACGCGAGAAACAGATCACACTTGATACGCTCGAGGGCATAGATGTATATGCACGGGCTAAAGCGGATATCAATTTCGTGTTTGACCGGTATATCTCTACAAAAACAGAACTAAGAAGTACCACGATGACCACCTATGTATATACCTATGATCGCTATGTGAGAAAGGGTTTTGGGAAAAAGAAGATTGCCGATATCAGGTATTCCGATGTGCTGCTGTTCTATAATTCGTTATATGACAAGGGCCTGAAGGTAAATACCATAGATTCGATACATGGCGTTCTTCATCCCACATTCCAAATGGCAGTACGTGACAATATAATCCGGAATAATCCTTCGGATGGAGTCATGGCTGAACTTAAGAAGAAGGCGAAAGGCGACACGACTGTACGTCATGCTCTTACACTCGAAGAAGAAAGAGCATTTCTTAAGTGGATAGAAAGACCTGAGTATAAACAATGGCAGTCCCTTTTCATCGTAATGTTTGGAACAGGCGGGAGAATAGGTGAGATCATAGGGCTCAGATGGGAAGATCTCAATTTCGATGAGAACTACATCAGCATCAATCATGATGTGACCTATTATCCAAGAAGCGATAAGGGATTCAAGTGCGAATTCAGGGTGTCACTGCCGAAGACTGAGAAGGGTATCAGAAGTATACCGATGCTCGATAAGGTCAGGGAGGTGCTTATCGCAGAAGATGAGTATCAGCAGGAACACAACTGCCGCTGCATGGTGGAACTGGAAGGGATGTCCGGTTTTATCTTCAGCAATCGCTTCGGCCAGCTTCACAACCCAGCTGCGATCAATCGTGCGATCAAACGCATAGTTGATGATCATAATGCACGCGAGGAAGTGAAAGCAGCACGTGAGGGCAGACAACCTCTGATCATACCAAGGTTCAGCTGCCATATCACAAGACATACTTTTTGTAGTAGACTCTGCGAGAATGAAACTAATGTGAAGGTGATCCAGGAGGTTATGGGTCATAAAGACATCCAGACCACACTCGACATCTACGCAGAGGTTTCGGAAACTAAGAGACAAGCAGTATTCAAAGAACTCAATAATAGCAATATGTTTTAGGAAGAGTCCATGATGGACTCAGTGGTACACACAGATGGACCCCACTCCTACATTTGTACACACATGTTCAAGAATTACTGGTATGACAGAACATGATGAGAACAAGTGTAGGACGACTAAAACGGCATTCCTACATGACAGAGCATGATAAACGTAGTTATGTAAACTAAATCCCGACCTTGAAGTCAACAAGCAAGTAAACCCCAGTAAAATCAAGGGTTTCAAGTGGTAAAAGGAACTTAGGTACCACAAAAGTGCCACAATAGTTCCAATTGTAGATGCAGAACAGTACATGATAATGCGGTTACTCCTTGGGTAGTCAATCAAATATTTTGCAAAATTAAGGACACGTTCTAAAAGAGGAATCTTTGGAGAGTGTCCTTTTTGTTATGGTCAAAAATACATTTACAAGGAGGAGATGCCATGAAAATAAGTACAGCGATAGGTGCAGGCAGAGCGATTATGATGATAACCGTTCCTCCTGTTCTTTTTTTATCTGTTGCCCTGCCTTTTGCGGG
The DNA here is from genome assembly GCA_024691305.1 of Lachnospiraceae bacterium. Taxonomy (GTDB): domain Bacteria; phylum Bacillota; class Clostridia; order Lachnospirales; family Lachnospiraceae; genus XBB2008. Next base: position 17,762 of record JAILNS010000037.1, read on the forward strand.
CTTCTATTTTTGTTCTTTTGTCCACATCCGAAAACACTCGGAAGATCTTGTTGGTTCCCTTATTCTTTAAGGGCTTGGATTGGCTTGTGAC
>JAILNS010000045.1 GCA_024691305.1 Lachnospiraceae bacterium
CCGCAACGTCTGATTCCAGTAATAACCTTTACCATTCCATTATTCTGGCGTTCAATCAATTTGTTTAGATAGACATCTCTTTTTATCAGCATTCTATTACCTCTTTTTGCGACTTGACGCATTTTCTGGTAATAGAATAACCCAAACATAATGCAAAGTCAAATTTCTGTAAATAACGGATTTGGAATAAGTGTCTTTGTTCCATATCCTATTCTTACTCTTTCATCTTCAAAATTCCAGGCATTCCAACGCCATAAGTTCATGGTTCCCAACCAAACAAATCACATTCGGCATTTCCATAAGCTTTTGAAGTGTCTTTATAGGATGCGGTCCTCGATCGAGCACATCTCCCAAAATATATAGCGTATCCGTATCTTTAAGATTAATCTTATCAAGCGGTTCCATTAACATATCATCACCGCTATTTGTTACAATTTTATTACAAATAATTCGGATTTACAAAATATCCCCCAACACCTTCTTGAGTTCGCCCATCACTTCCTTAGTCCATCCTTTAGGTGATGTCGATAAAACCCCCAATTCTTTTACGATCTCATACTCAAAATCTGCCATGTCTTTCCTCCTGTATATCATCATCGATCATTCGATCTTATCTCATTAAACCGGCGCAAAATCTCAATAAACTCACCCGGTAATCTTCTCTCACATTCTACTATGTATTCATCCGGTATGCCATAATACGCCTCGGCCATTCCTCCGGTTATGCATGTTAAAGTATCGCAGTCTCCGCCAAGGGATACGGCTGTCCTTATCGCATCTTCGAAGTCCTCTCCTTCCATAAAAGCCGTGATGGCTTCGGGGACTGTCTCCTGGCAGCTTTCCACATGGTGATACGTGGGTCTTATCTCATCACAGGTGCGTGACAGGTCATAGCCGAATTCTTTGGTTATATACTCTTTTACCTGTGCCTTGTCGCTTCCGGTCCTTAGCATATATATGGCTGCAACTACCGATTCGGCCCCTTTGATCCCCTCGGGATGATCATGCGTGACCTCCGCAGACCACCTTGCCACTTCACGTGTTCTTTCCATCGAGTCAAAAAACCATCCTATCGAAGATACTCTCATGGCGGATCCGTTACCCCAGCTTCCGTAAGGTTTAGGATCATCCGATTTAAGCCACTTGGAAAATCGTCCGCCATAATGCCCGATGGCATATCTGTTTCCAATATCCTGCATGCATGATACAAAAGCGGCCTTTAAGTCTTCTTCTTTTGCATCAAGGCCCGTATCCATCACCGCCCTTGCGATGGCTATCGTCATTGCGGAGTCGTCGGTATATCGTATTCTTGGATCAAACAGTTCAAAATCCTTGGTCTTATCGCCCATGTCAAACTCATAAGGCGATCCGATCATATCGCCTAATATTGCTCCGTACATATATCATCCTCCATAACTTATAGGTGATCGTAACATTTTTCAATTCGTTTATTTCATTATAGTTTTTTTCACGGTGTAAAAACCTATACAAAAATCGATCTTATTTCTTTACCGGCCCCGATCACTTCAAGTTCGAGCATGTTAGTAACCAAACCGTCTTCTTTTATTATCACTACCGGGGTATGTCCATATCCTCCGATATAGTTCTCATCCTCTTTTGCGCCAAAAACATATGCATTCTCATATTCCGTGCAGAGGTTTATATCAGGTCTGATTTCTTTTGCTTTCCTGTATGCTTCTTCATAAATTATCATGACTGTTCTCCTTTATGATCACTATCCCAACTAATCCCAAAGTACATCTCCGCCAAACCCTTCTTCGGGTTCGCCGCCACAGTACGGACACTTAAGTGCCTTCAATTCGGATTCTAATGCTCTGTGTACTACACCGCCACAATTATCGCATTTGTGGACACGCCTCTTCAAGATACGATAGCTTTCTCTTAAGTCCCATTCCGTGACATAGTCTCTCCGCCCGGAATTATCTTTTGAACCCTTACCGGATAGTTCATTTGCAGGTTTGCTGGTGTCTTTGGGAACATAAATCGACAGGTCGGGTTCTGTCTTCCATGCCCCGCATTTTCCGCATACATAAACATAATCCTCGGCGTTTATTGCGGAATTCTTGTTTTCACAGATCATATCCTTCCACTCCGCTCCGTACTTTCCGGTCTTGATATCATGTATGGTCTTTCTGTAGGCCTGCGGGAATAAGAAACCTGTCCCCCAACTTACATAATATTCTTTTTTGCATTTGCTGCACCTGTACTGTAAGCCACTTCCCATATGTTCACCTTCCTTGTTTTTACTCTTTACAGCTTGCCCTTTACGGTTTGCTTTACGGTTTACGGTTTGCTTCATGATAGGATCTTACTGCAATCTATGTCCGATACGACGTACTCATTCTCGAATGTGCGTTCGTTGTGAGTTCGTTGGTTAACAGCCTTCCAATTCATTGGTTTATTGAATATTATCTTGCTTGAGAGCCGGGAGTTTCCCGCTTGAGAGCCACCCTATTTCTTAATATTTTAAAAAAAGTATAACCACAAGATGTAGTAACACCCTCGATAGTTTTTTATCGAGGGTGTCTTGTTTAAATCTATTATGATTCTATTTCATCAATGAGCCTTTTGAGTTTTTTACTATCATAAATTTTCCCTAAATTTGTTTCACTTGTTGGTATCTCATAAGCGTTATGAATAATACGATCCATGATAGAGTCAGCCTGTGTTCCACCTCCAAGTCTTTCATGCCAATCATCCACCGGATACTTTCCAACGAAAATGGTGGGATTATTTCCACTACGCTGTTCAAACAGTTCATAAAGAAGTTTGGCATCTTTTTCGGTGATTTTGTAATTAAGCCTATGAACGTCAACTAGAAAGTGAGCCACTCGCTGATTTGATTTTGAGCCACTAACGCTAGCTTGAAAGTGAGCCACTTACCGTTTTTGTTTCTTTGCCTGTTCCAAACGATATGATTTCCCATTCATATCCAGGATATAGGATTGAAAAGTCAATCTGTCGACCATGGCCGCTACCATTGCCGTGTTCTCGAACAGGGTTGTCCATTCTGAGAATGGAAGGTTTGTAGTTATGATTATGCTGCCACGCTCACTGCGGTCAGCGATTACCTTGAAAAGAAGTTCCGACTGGTAGCGGTCGAAACTGACATATCCCATCTCATCAAGGATCAGCAGATCGGATTTTTGGATCCGTTTCTCAAGTTTGCCGAGCACGTAATTGTCCTTGGCCTCAGTGAGCTCCGTTGAGAGTGATGATGCATTCTTGAAGAGAACACTCATCCCGAGAGAACAGGCTTTTAACGCAAGTCCGATTGCCATATGTGTCTTGCCACGACCGGGATTACCGAGCATTATCAGGTTCTTCTTTTCCCTTATGAACCTGCAGCTGGCTAATTCGTTTATAAACAGGTCGCTCAGTTTACCGTCATAACGTGAAAGATCAAGTTCTTCTAAAGTTTTTGTGTACGGTAGTCCCGCCTGTTTTAGTCGACGCCGATTTTGGTTTTCCTGTCGTTGCTCATATTCACCTTCCATGAGGGTGAGAAGCAGCTTGCCGAAGTCAACACCCTTTCCCATCTGTCTGACCAGATCAGGATACGATCCAAATGTCGGGACTTTGAGCTGCTTTGCCAGGATCTTCACCTGTTCCAATGTTGCATCAGTTTGCATAGGCCACCTCCCGCAATGCGTCATACTGGGTCAAATCGACAGACTGGATCTTTACAGGATCATTTATGATCGGCGCTGTTTCACCGGTCTGTTCCTTGAGGAAAGCGATGATCGTTTTGTGATCCGTATGTTCCTCTTGCCACTTATCAAGGACTTCTTTAGGAATGTTCTGCCTAACCGGAGCCGCATTGTAGAGAGCACGGCCACGAATCTCCAGAAGTGGCATGTAATGGTCTATGCTGTATCGGGATTGATGCTGTTCGAATATACGAGCATGCTCAGCTATCTTGACCCCATTGTGATAAATCTCGATGGTTTCGGGATAGGCTTTGATACCTACGATCCGCCCAACATACGCTACAGGAACAGAGTAAGCATTTGTCCTGAACCTAACGGTTGAGAAGGCGTTTACGCGGACATTTATACATTTGGCGGTTTCAAACATATATCTGGGAAGAGGACGGAGGGAGTCCTTTTCGAACTGATACATAGCGCCAACTGTATCGGATCTCCCCCTGATATGATTGCTTTCATATCTTCTGCATCTCTCGATGAGCAAAAGATTGAGCTCTTGCAGAGAATCGACATGCGGTACAGGAACGAGAGTATTCCTCCTGGCCCAGCCGACAAGACCCTCGACGAGCCCTTTTTCATGTCCTTCGGCAGGATTGCAGAATACAGCTTCAAAACCATAGTGGGCAGAAAGCTCGGTATAACCAGCCTGCTTCTGGGCTTGGGAACCGAATCCCTCTTTTACAGCTACTTTACCGTTGTCAAAGATCACCTTGGCCGGGACACCGCCAATGATGTCGAATGTCCGGACAAATGCATCCAAAAAGCTTTCTTCGTTTTGGTGGTGGTATGCGAAAACTATTGGCCTGCAACTATAGCACAGTCTGGCGCAGAACAGATTCACACGCTTTCTGCTACCTTTGATATATATGCTTGCTTCACCCCAGTCGACCTGCATCGCTTCACCCGGATCAAACTGGAGTGGCAGAAAGGCTTCGGGAGTAAGCTGCTTTAGTTCACGAACCTTGGCGCGTATGGTGGATTCTCCCCCGACAAAGCCTAACTCGTCGACCAGGCGGTCATATATACGTTTGGCTGTGTGACGTTGTTTTTTTAGCCCTTCCTTTTCATCCTCATTGAGGCATGATTGTATGAAGGATATGATCTCGTCCGTCAATACGGTCGAGACCCTTTCAGGAGTCTTGCGTTCCCATGGGACTGAAGCTCCTTCACAGTATTTTGCGACTGTGTTACGTGAGATACCCAGTGTTTTGGCGATATGACGCTGACTTTCGCCAGCCAGGTATCGTTTGCGGATTTCATCGTAATCTTTCATTGTGATAACCACCGTTTTTCCCTCCAAATGAAGATTTATCTTCATTCAGAGTAATGATAGGGTGGCTCACTTTCAAGTCAGCGTTTTATGCTAAAGTGGCTCAGATTCAGATTAGCATTTATATTAAGCCATTCATCAAGAATCAGAAGATGATAGTTACCGATTCTTTTTCTATATTTTGTACGTACTCTAAGGTTTTCTCACTGATTTTAAAAGTTGCGCATCAGGTCCGGCATTTTGAAATATAACACACGGTATGTCTGTTTACAGGCTTCTATAACAAGA
>JAILNS010000028.1 GCA_024691305.1 Lachnospiraceae bacterium
CTTTGAGAAATATACAAAGGCTTTCCCGGATCTTGGCGTGGTTGAAATGGATACGGTCAAAGGCAGCCGTGACAAAGGAAAATGCCTGCTTACACTGCTTTTTAGGAGCTGTTCCTTCATGATCATAATCCTGCTCCCTGACTGCACACAACGCAGCGTTATAGATGCCATAAACAACCTCTGTGATACGATCGGAATCCGTACATTTAAGAAGTACTTTCCTATCATACTGACTGACAACGGTTCCGAATTTAAGAACCCATGGGATATCGAAAAAAATGATGCCGGTACAATACGTACAAAAGTATTCTACTGTGATCCCTATGTATCAAACCAGAAAGGACGTCTGGAGAAAAACCATGAGTACATACGGTATGTGATTCCAAAAGGACGCAGCATGTACAAGTATACCCAAGAGGATATAAACCTTCTGGCCAGCCACATCAATTCAACAGCCAGAGACAGTCTTAATGGCACTACACCTTTTGATTTGGCAGAACTTCTTTTAGACAAAAAGATACCGGCATTAACAGGACAGTATAAAGTCTCCCCAGACGACGTCTTGCTAAAACCGGCACTTATTGAAGCTCGTCATCAAAATCGGAAGGAGGCGGATTCGAATGAATAGCCTTTCCTTCAAAGAGCTCCAAAGCAAGTACGAAGAAGCTCTTGAACTTATAAATGACCTATCTGAAACCTTAGAAAAACGTGAATGGGATATCATCCTTCTGAAAGAAAACATTTCAGAGTTGGAAGAAATCCTTTACTCTAATGGCATCTTTAGGCATTACGATTTTGACTAAAAACTAATATTTTTAGGAACAGACAGATAACCATCCAAATCGGAAAATCTCATCAAAAAATCTCATGAGACGGGTGGAATTTATTTTTTCTCAAACTGTTCCAGTCGTCTGTTTGCCATGCAGACAAGCAGAATCGATGCAACGATTTTAACACGTTTTTTAGGTCTTTCATAGAGAATTTTATCGGAAAACTTCGTCAAAATCGTCGTAGAGACCATTTTTCAAGGTACAACTAGAATTTAGTTTTTCATTTGACCAACCTTTTCAGGTTTACAGTAGGGCATAATTAATCATCATATTGCCGCTTCCCAAAGCATCATTTTTTGTTCATTTCTGCATCGATTGGCATACGATTGGCATATGGGATAGGTTTTGACACCTTACAAAGCCCGTAAATACTGGATTTTCTTACTGAATGCTCTTAAGCGTCGGGAACAACAGCACATCCCTTATCGCCGGGCTGTCCGTGAGCAGCATGACAAGTCTGTCGATACCGTATCCGATACCGCCTGTCGGAGGCATTCCGACTTCGAGTGCATTGAGGAAGTCTTCATCTGTATGCTCAGCTTCCTCATCGCCTGCTGCCGCATTTGCATCCTGTGCAGCAAAACGCTCACGCTGGTCTATGGGATCGTTAAGCTCAGAATATGCGTTACACATCTCCCATGTATTTATGAAAAGTTCAAACCTCTCAACCTTGGTCGGATCGTCGGGTTTTTTCTTGGTAAGAGGTGATATCTCGATCGGATGGTCCATGACAAATGTAGGCTGGATCAGTTTCTCCTCGCAGTATTCCTCAAAGAAGAGATTTAAGATATTACCCTTCTTATGATACTCTTCATATTCTATATGATGCTCCTTGGCCAGTTTCTTCGCAGCCTCATCATCGGGAACCTGCGCAGGATCATCAAAGTCTATACCTGCATATTTCTTAACAGCTTCCGTCATCGTTATCCTTTCAAAAGGCTTACCGAAATCAAGTTCCACATCACCGTATTTAAACCTGGTTGTTCCAAGAACCGTCTCTGCCAGGTACCTGAACATTTCCTCGGTCAGATCCATCATACCGTGATAATCGGTATATGCCTGATAGAGTTCCATAAGCGTAAACTCGGGATTATGTCTTGTATCAACTCCCTCGTTTCTAAATACACGTCCTATCTCATATACTCTCTCAAGGCCTCCGACTATAAGTCTCTTAAGATACAGTTCCAGAGATATACGCAGTTTCATATCCTCATCGAGTGCATTAAAGTGTGTCTCAAAAGGTCTTGCGGCTGCACCGCCGGGGTTTGAAACAAGCATGGGAGTCTCAACTTCCATGAAATCCTTGGCATCAAGGAATCTTCTGATCGCACTGATGATCTGACTTCTCTTGATGAAGGTATCTTTTACGTCAGGATTCATGATCATATCAACATATCTCTGACGATATCTGATATCGGTATTGGTCAGTCCGTGGAATTTCTCGGGAAGTATCTGAAGTGACTTGGTAAGAAGAGTCACCTCACTTGCATGAACCGATATCTCACCGGTCATTGTCCTGAAGACGTATCCCTTGATACCTACGATATCTCCTACATCATACTTTTTATAATCAGCATAGGACTCTTCTCCTATGGCATCTCTCGCAACATAAATCTGGATGTTTCCGGACTTGTCCTGAACATTTGAAAAAGAAGCCTTGCCCATGATTCTCTTGCTCATTAGACGTCCGGCAATACTTACTTCAATGGGCGATGCATCCATGATCGCACGGCGTTCTTCATAGTCAGCTTTTTTCTTCGGCCTTGCCTCCTCTTCGGGAAGCCCGCTCACGTCTACGGGCGGTCTGTCACCGAGAAGCTTTTTTTCAAGTTCATCATACTCTGCCATTGCATCCGACACATGATATGTGACATCATACTTAGTGATCACATAAGGATCCTTGCCCGCTTCCTGAAGTGCCGCTAACTTCTCACGTCTTACTTTAAGAAGCTGTCCTATATCCTGTTCTTCCATCTGCTGTGCGTTCTTGTTCTCGTTATTGTTTCCCATGATATTCTCCAAAAAAAATAATCTGACCGGGGTTATGTCCGCAGCCTAACCAAACTGTATTTTAATAAAAGGCAGAGGCCCACAGGTCTCTGCCTAAGTTTGTTACATTTATCAGTTCCTGTTATGTATCTCCAAAACCTTGTAGGCAATCACACCAACCTGTGTCTCAACTTTTACCGTATCACCTACTTTATGTCCGAGAAGGGCGGATCCTACAGGGGATTCGTTGGATATCTTACCTTTAAGCGGATCTGCTTCCTTGGATCCTACTATCTTATACTCAAGTTCTTCCTTAAGTTCTTTATCTAATATCCTGACCTGACATCCTATGCTTATGGTTTCGAGATCGATCTCGTCCTCATCTACTACTTCTACATTTTTAAGAATCTTTTCAAGTTCTTCGATCCTTGACTCATTATCACGCTGTGCATCTTTGGCAGCATCATATTCGGCATTCTCGGAAAGGTCGCCCTGTTCTCTGGCTTCCTTGATCTTCTGTGCGATCTCGTGACGCTTAACTTCTTTTAAATAACTTAGTTCGTCTTCGTACTCCTTTAAACCCTTGGTTGTCAGAATGTATTTCTTAGTTTCACTCATCTCTACACCTTCTTTTTTTATATATGCACATAATAACGCGCGTCAAAAATTATACTAACATTGCGAAGTTCTGTCAATATTATTAAGGTAATACGTCAAACAGTTCTAGGGTTGCACCAAACATTTCTTAAGGGAATACTCCAAACAGCTCTCTTATTGCGGATTCAAGTTCACCGTATGTCTCCATCTCGTTTATCCGGCCTCTGAATGAAGCGGATCCGTGAACTCCTGCGGTATACCACGCGGTATGCTTTCTCATTTCCCTTATGCCTATATATTCACCCTTGTATTCCATAAGCATTCTTCCATGTTCGAGTATGGTATCGACTATCTCTTCTTTGGACGGCGCATCGGCATGTTTTCCGGTTTCCATATATGTACGGATATCATCAAGCAGCCATGGATTTCCCTGAAGAGCACGGCCGATCATTACAGCGTCGCATCCAGTTTCCTTCATCATTTCCACGGCACTTTCCGCACTGTCTATATCTCCGTTTCCGATCACGGGTATCTTTACATGGTTCTTAACCTCGGCGATCACCTTTCTGTCTGCCTTGCCCGAATAGTATTGCTCTCTGGTCCTTGCATGTACCGTCACCGCACTTGCTCCCGCTTCTTCTGCAACATGTGCGATCTCACACGCATTTATATGCCCCGGGTCAAATCCGGACCTTATCTTGACAGTGACCGGCTTTACGGACACCCTTACGAGCGCCTCTATTATATGCCCCGCAAGTACGGGATCTTTCATGAGAGCACTTCCCTCTCCGTTATTTACGACTTTGGGCACGGGACATCCCATATTTACATCAAGGATATCGTATGGATTATCCTGTATCATTCTGACGGCCTCAGCCATCGTCTCCGGCTCGTTTCCGAATATCTGAAGAGAGACTGTTCCCTCATCGGGATGGGTGATCATGAGTGAAGCAGTGTTTTTATTATGATAGGTCACTGCCTTGGCGGATATCATCTCCATGCACTGCATTTCGCTTCCGTGACGGGCACACAGCAAACGAAAAGGCAGGTCACTAACCCCTGCCATCGGTGCTGCTATTATTCCTTTTTCAATCTTAACCGATCCAATCTTCATCTTGATCAAAACTCAAGCCGGATATCAAAACACCGGCCTGTCTAAACGCCATCTTCTCCTATCAGATCATTGATATCTTCACCGCATATGAAGACCTTATAATACAGCTGAAGCGATTCCAACAGTTCAGCCCTGTTACGCCTGATCTCCGATATGAGCAGACCGCTTGAAACTTCATCGTATGTGATATCAAATTCATCCGCATCCGTCTCAAATACCAGTTCTCCCTCTTCGTCAAAGACAATGGTAAATACGCCTCCTACCTCCTGGGTAAAAAGCACACTTATTATCCTTAGCTCGTCCTGAAGTGACTGGGGGATCTTTGAAAAATCCGGATTGAAATAATATTTCTGCTCATATGAATTTGCACCGCAGACCACGACGCGTTCTCTTTTTTCACCCATATAAATTACCTATACATAACCATATAATCCGCGGACGGAAACCTCTCCCGCATACACATTCATGCGTTCTCCCTCCGCAGTCTCTACGATAAGTTCGCCTTTATCGTCTATCCCCCGCGATATCCCGGTATACTCCCCCTTGGGATCGAGTACCCTTACCTCTTTGTCCATACTCACAAGAGACTTTTCGTATTCTTTTTTAAAAGGCGACAGATCTCCCGCTTCAAGAAATGTATCATAATTCTTCTCAAAATGATACATGATCCGTGCTATGAGTTCAGATCTGTCTACGGCGTGTCCGTTTTCAAGCCTTATGCTTGTTGCGCTCTCACTTATTTCGGGAGCAAAAAGCGATCTGTCATCCTGATTAACGTTTATCCCTACTCCGACAATGACATTCCTGATATAGTCCGCTTCAAGCATCATCTCGGTGAGTATCCCGCATACCTTTTTCCCGTTTATGACAATATCATTGGGCCATTTGATCTTCGCTTCAACATTTTCTACAAGATCCATAATGCCCCGGCTTACAGCAAGTGCCATGATCAGCGTGATCATCGGAGCATCAGATGGTGATAACTTGGGTTCCAGCAACAGGGACATATATATGTTCATCCCGGCGGGCGATATCCACCCTCTGCCGCGTCTGCCGCGTCCGGAAGTCTGCATATCGGATACTGCAAGTGCACCGTCGGATGCGCCCTCATCGGCAAGCACTCTTATACGCACATTGGTCGAATCCGTCTCATCAAAATAATACAGATCACGGCCCATTTTGACAGTCTGTAATCTGCTTAATATCTCGTCTTTTGACATATTGTCGGGAGTGTCTTTAAGACGATACCCTCTGTTGGATACCGCCTCTATATCATAGCCATCCTCTCTAAGCTGTTTGATCACCTTCCATACGGCGGATCTCGATACTCCGAGGAGTTTACTTATCTCCTGTCCCGATACATAAGACTCACTCTCCCGAAGGAGAGTGAGCAGTGTAGATTTATCCATTTACTTTCTTCTTAAAAAATGATCATCTTAATCCCGGAATTTGATCCGGCTTTATACATATGTTACTTAACTGTCTTCATACCTTCCGCAAGTACGGTACCTACGGATGCGATTCCCTGAAGGTCTGCGGGCATGAGTATCGTCGTGGCCTGACCGTCAGCGACTTTCTCAAATGCTTCGAGGCTCTTTAACTTAAGTACCGCTTCATCGGCACCTGCTTCTCTTAAGACTCTGATACCGTCTGCCTTAGCCTTCTGGATATTTAAGATAGCCTCAGCCTCACCTTCGGCTTCACGGATCTTCTTTTCCTTCTGTGCCTCTGCATGAAGTACTGTTGCCTGCTTCTCGGCTTCTGCCTTAAGAATGGCACTTTCCTTCATACCTTCGGCTTCAAGGATCGCTGCCTTCTTCTCGCCTTCTGCACGTGTAACGGCTTCACGTCTTTCACGCTCGGCTTTCATCTGCTTCTCCATGGCATTCTGGATTTCTGCCGGAGGAATGATGTTCTTAAGTTCGACACGGTTTACCTTGATACCCCAGGGATCCGTAGCCTCATCAAGCGAAGCTCTCATCTTGGTATTTATAACTTCACGGCTTGTAAGTGTCTGGTCGAGTTCCATCTCACCGATTATATTACGAAGAGTAGTAGCCGTAAGATTTTCGATCGCCATGATCGGGTTCTCAACACCGTATGTAAAAAGTTTAGGATCGGTTATCTGATAAAATACTACGGTATCGATACGCATCGTAACATTATCCTTGGTGATAACAGGCTGTGGTGCAAAATCAACTACCTGCTCCTTTAATGTTACCCTTTTTGCAACACGGTCAAAGATAGGCATCTTAAGATGAAGTCCTACAGACCATGTCTGCTGGTAAGCACCAAGACGTTCTATTACAAATGCATTGGCCTGAGGCACGATCTTGATACAGGTTACAAGAACTACAACTATGATTACTAGTAAAGCGATGATAACAGGCATATCTTATCCTCCTTTTATCTGTTCCACTACTGCAACTGAATTTAAGTCTCTACCACTACTGCAACTGAATTTAAGTCTCTGTCTGATGTCCTACACTGGGGCGGACTATAAGTTTAACTCCGCTTATTGAAAGGATCTCAACTACGGATCCTGAAGGTATTGTCACGGAATCATCGTAACTTCTTGCCGTCCATTCCTGACCTCCGACATTCACAAGTCCGACTCCCTGAATATTGTCGATCTCGCTCATCACTATGGCAATGTGTCCGATCAGGCTCTCGGCATTGGTCCGCACTCTGTCTTTGTTAAAGTACTTCACGGCTATGGGGCGCGTAGTCAGCAAAAGTATGATGCTTACAACAAGTGCCGCGATGATCTGCGCCCATAAAGGTAAACCAAATACCGCAAGCAACAGCCCTACAAGCGATCCTCCCGCAAACCATATGGTCGTAAGTCCCATTGTAAGAAGTTCGACCAAAACAAGAATTACCAGAAGAACAATCCATATCATTACATAGGTCTCATTCACAGGTATCATCCCCTTTCCGTCATGAATAAAAACATGAGCATCTTTATGTATAACATTGTATAACATATGATGCTCACGTTAAATATATCTTTTTTCGAAATAGGATCATCTATCTTGCCGGAACGGCAAAATCTCTACCAGAACACATTTCCGCCGATCACTATACCTTCACGGCTTCCGGCGCGTCTAAAGTGTGTGGCGGTCCCTACATTGGTCTGTCCGTTTATGGCTGCCTGTGCGGCTGCGATACACGAATCATATACCTTGGTATTATAGACTGCCGCAACCTTACCGTTAAGAGCAGGAGTAAACTGCCCCGATGCATAGATAACGCCGTAAATACTGTTCGGATAAGCGCCCGAACGCACACGGTTCATAACCACGGCCCCGACTGCAAGCTGACCCTCAGGATCCTTGGTACCTGCTTCACACTGTATGAGAGCTGCAAGAAGCATAAGTTCATTTCCGTCGGCATCAACCTTGGCCTGCTGTGCCCGAAGAAGTGCCTTACGTTTAGCTTCAGCTTCCTCTTCTTCTCTTATCCTTATCGCTTCGAGAGTTTCACCGGCATCTATCGAAAAAGTGATATCAACATACTGAGCGGATACATACCCCTCATCTTCGTCATAGACGACCTTGATCCATTCAGGATCGGAATCATCCACAACCTCAAGTTCATCACCGTTTGCAACCAGTGCAAGTATGCTCGATTCTTCACTCGCTTCCTGTCTGATACGAAGGGCATCGGTTTTGACCGTGATCATTTTAAAACCGACATCGTTTGCCAGGGCTTCAGCTTCTTCATCAAAAAGAAGATATTCATTGCTGACCCATCCGACCATCTCACCGGACTGGATACGGGTCCATCCATCTCCGCGTTCAAGTATCCTTCCGCCACAGTCTTTGTATAACAGACCTATCTTTTCGGATTCACTGTCTGCCTCGGCACGCACATTAACGGAGTTTTCAACATTAGCCATGAAAAGAGTAGAATGCTCTTCCTCTTCTTCCGGAGCGTTCTCCACAGCAATAGCTGTGAGTTCGTCCATTGCTTCCTTGGACTGCTCATACTCCCTGCCGGATGAGCCAACGATATTGCTCACCCCTGCATTTATGCTATTAAGATAATCTCTGGTAGTGGCTGTATCTTCCTCTGCATGTGCTGTCAGAGGAGTAAATGTCATACATATACATATGGATATTGCCACCGCCTGCCGCTTAACGCTCATTTGGTCAAATGTCCTTTTTGTTACAAAATTATTACAATTCTAACAATATTTTATGTAAATGTCAAAAAACACACGAATTTATGGGAAAAAGTCATGATCACACTCTCTGACGGTGTGCCTCATACAAAAGAACAGATGCCGCAACTGCGGCGTTTAAAGACTCTACTTCACCCTCCATTGGGATGTGCAGTTTCAGATCGGCCAAAGACGTCACTTCATCGCTCACACCGGCGCCTTCATTTCCTATAACAAAGGCAGTCGGTTCTTTATAATCCTGTCCGGAATAATCATATGAATCCGATAAATGAGAAACATATACCCTGATACCTTTTTCTTTTATCCTGGATATCGCCTCTTTCATATCATCGACATATACAAAAGGCATCCTGAAAAGGGTACCCATCGTGGAACGTATGCTCTTGGGATTATAAATACTCACGGTACCGCGGCTCATGATAACGCCTGCTGCCCCCGCTGCTTCGGCGGTTCTGAATATGGTACCCAGATTTCCCGGATCCTGTAATCCGTCAAGGATCACAAAGAGCGAGCCCTTATCCAGCATATCATCCAGTGAATAAGAAAGACTGCGAACGCAGCAAAGAATACCCTGCGGAGTCATTGTATCGGACATCTTCTTCATAACATCTTCGGATACCGTCTCATATCCTGTCAGTGAAAGCCTGTCTCTGACGTCATGACTCGTTCGGTTCAAAAAATCTTCCGTCACATATACTTCTTCAAGACTGCCCAAAGGTATCTCGGTAAACATCCGGACACCTTCGGTTATAAACAGTCCTTCCTCTCTTCGCTGCCTGTCTTTAGACTGCAAAAGAACTATTCTTTTGACTGCAGCATTAGTGACGGAAGTGATCATCAGCTTAGTATCCTCGCTACCTCATAGTGATACTCGGGGATCTCCTTGGTCATATTGAGTGCTTCTTCGATATCAAAGTCCACGCACTCTCCGTGTTTTATCCCTACCACCCGGTTAGACTTACCTGCGCATAAGATATCTGCCGCATATGCTCCCATTATTGATGCATAATAACGGTCCTTGCATGTAGGTGAGCCGCCTCGCTGCATATAACCCAGTATGGTCGCTCTGGTTTCGATCCCGGTTGCAGCCTCGATACGTCTTGCCATGGAAGTGGAATGACCGATCCCTTCCGCATTTATTATAATGTGATGAGTTTTTCCTCTTTTACGGTTATTGATGATATTATTTATGATCTTCTGCTCATTGAAATCATATTTTTCGGGAAGCAGTATATCCTCAGCACCGTTTGCGATACCGCACCAGAGTGCGATATAACCGGCATTTCTTCCCATAACCTCTATGATCGAGCATCTTTCATGGGATGATGATGTATCACGGACCTTGTCTATCGCCTGCATCGCAGTATTTACTGCGGTATCAAAACCTATGGTGTAATCTGTACATGCTATATCAAGGTCTATGGTTCCGGGAAGTCCTATCGTATTAATACCATGTCTTGAAAGCGCCTGTGCTCCTCTGTACGAGCCGTCACCGCCTATAACGACCAGACCGTCTATACCGTGCTTCTTGCATATCTCAACGCCCTTTAACTGACCTTCTTCGGTCTTGAATTCCAGGCATCTGGCTGTACCGAGTATGGTTCCGCCTCTCTGGATGGTATCCGAAACATGGTATCTTTCAAGATCCATGATCTCCTCGTTCAAAAGACCCTGATACCCTTTTTTGATACCTTTAACAGCCACGCCGTTTGCAAGTGCCTTTCTGACTATTGCACGGATAGCCGCATTCATTCCCGGAGCATCTCCTCCGCTTGTAAGAACGCCTATGGTCTTAATCTCTTTGCTCATTGTCTCCTCCCGTGATCTGTGATCACTCTATATCTTTTTTTCAGGATAAGTCACTTCAACATTCTCTCTTCCGAACCGGGAATAAAGATTCTCAAGAAGTTCGTTCGTGATCCCGGTACTCATTGACATCGGAAGGGTATCTATTTTTTTGATATCCCTGATATATATCTTTACAATGCTCTTTCCGTCGCTCTCCCTAAGCATTGTTTCAAGATCCGCTAAACCTTCATCGGCACTTTGTCCGTCCTTAAACTGGACCCAGAGCGTGCTCGGTACATCGGCTAATCTTATAACGCGCTCGCATATAAGTTTCATATCCTTATCGACTTCTTCACTTACGCGTCCTTCTATAAATACCTTTTCGTTTTCATTAAGAATATCACGATACTTTTCGTATACCTTGGGAAAAACTATTACCTCTACGCTTCCAAGCATATCTTCGAGCGTAAGAAAAGCCATGATCTTATCATTCCTGGTATATTTTACCTTATTATCGGTAATTATACCGCCTATCATAACTCTTTGATCACCGTAAAGCTTCCGGCCGATGTCAGGATCGATATCGCTTACGCCTTCCGGAATATTAATTCCAAATGCCGGTAAGACTCCCTCCTGCCCTTCGTCTTCAAGCCCTGTTTCCACAGTAAAATCCGCGGTGGTATTGGTTATATATTTTTTCCAAAGTTCAAGATATTCTTCAATCGGATGACCGCTTACATAGATGCTCAGAACTTCTTTTTCATTCTGAAGAAGTTCTTCTTTGGGCATCTCTTCCACAGGCGGAAGCTTAAAATCCATAATCTGTGTGCCTTCGCTTCCCATCATATCAAAAAGTGACATCTGTCCCGCGGCATTATTTTTTCTGTCCTTATGAACATCATCCATAAGCGACTCATAGACCATAAGAAGCTGCCTTCTGTTTGCACCGAATGAATCGAGTGCGCCGCCCTTTATAAGGTTTTCGACAACTCTCTTATTAAGTTCACCGCCTTCGCCGACCCTTGTCAGGAAATCCCTGATATTTTTATACGGTCCTCTGAGATTTCTTTCATCTATTATACGCTGTATGACAGGACGTCCGACAGATTTGATCGCGGTAAGGGTATATCTTATATGCCCGTCTTTGGCCATAAATCCTATCCCGCCTTCATTTACGTCCGGTGGAAGGATCTCGATACCCATGCTTCTGCAGTTCATTATATACTGAGCGACTTTATCCGGTCTTCCGACAACCGACGTAAGAAGCGCTGCCATAAACTCTTCGGGATAATAGGTCTTAAGGTAAGCGGTCTGCATCGATACCATAGCATAACATGCGGCATGGGACTTGTTAAATGCATACTTGGCAAAATCAACCATGGAATCATATATAGTATTGGCCGCCTGCTCGTTTATACCGTTAGCTATACATCCGGGTATGTTCTTTTCTTCGGAACCGTATACAAAATACTCCCTGTTGCTGTCTATGACATACTGCTTTTTCTTGGACATCGCACGACGTATATTGTCGCTGTCACTCATTGTATATCCGGCAAGCGATCGTACAATCTGCATTACCTGCTCCTGATATACTATACATCCATAGGTAGCCTTTAGTATAGGCTCAAGTTCGGGTGTAACGTATTTTACCTGATCGGGATTGTTTTTTCCTGCAATATATTTAGGTATAAAGTCCATGGGACCGGGGCGGTACAGGGATATTCCGGCTATTACATCCTCAAGGCTTTTAGGCTTTAACTCCTTCATGAAGTTCTTCATACCTGCGGATTCAAGCTGGAATATGCCTTCGGTCTGACCGCTTCCTATAAGATCCATGACCTTGGGATCATCATAATCGATATTTTCTATATCAAGCTTGACACCGTGATTAGCTTCTACCATATCACATGCATCTCTTATGACCGTAAGTGTCCTAAGCCCGAGGAAGTCCATCTTAAGGAGTCCGAGTTCCTCAACGGTATCCTTGGTAAACTGTGTATTGACCGTTCCCTCGCCTCTTGATGCGAGCGGAAGGAATTTCTCCGCATCATCCGGGCATATGACAACGCCCGCAGCATGTGTCGACATGTTTCTCGGAAGTCCCTCAAGACGTTTACACATATCTATAAGGTGATGCACCTGATCATCGGAAGTATACAGCTTTCCGAAGTCCGGGTTCATCTTAAGCGCCTTATCAAGCGTCATATCAAGTTCCAGGGGAACCATTTTAGCAAGGTCTGATGCATAATTAAACGGCAGATCCATGACTCTTGCGACATCTTTTATGACGCCTCTTGCAGCCATGGTTCCGAATGTTCCTATCTGTACCACATGGCTTCTGCCATATCTTTCGGAAACATACTCTATCACATCTTCTCTTTTATCATCCGCAAAATCCACGTCTATATCAGGCATGGTCACACGTCCGGGGTTTAAGAACCGTTCAAAGAGAAGATCATACTTAAGCGGATCTATATCGGTTATCCTAAGGCAGTAGGAAACCAGACTTCCTGCTGCGGAACCTCTTCCGGGTCCAACGGGGATATCGTGTTCGCGGCAATAGTTTATATAATCCCAGACTATCAGGAAATAATCCACAAACCCCATGTTTTCAATGACACCAAGTTCATAGTCCAGTCTTTCTTTAACCGATTCATCCGGAGATCCATATCTTTTTGCAAGGCCTTCCTCACATAATTTTATGAGGTATGATTTGGAAGTATAGCCTTCGGGTACATCATACTGCGGTAATTTATAATTGCCGAATTCGATCTCGACATGACACCTGTCGGCTATCTTCTGTGTATTCTCTATTGCATCTGAGGCATAAGGGAATCTCTCCCTCATCTCCTCTTCACTCTTTATATAATACTGGCCTCCGACATAACGCATACGGTCTTCATCGGCAAGTTTCTTACCCGTCTGCAGACACAACAAAATGTCATGCGGTTCAGAATCCTCCTCATATGTATAATGAACATCATTGGTCACTACAAGATCTATGCCAAGGCGTTTGCTCATATCCATAAGCGCCATATTTACCGTAGTCTGTTCGCTTATACCGTGATCCTGCATCTCTAAAAAGAAATTTCCGGGGCCTAAGATCTCGTTCATGCGAAGAGCCGCAGCATCGGCTTCGTCCTGCATCCCACGCATGATGGCACGCGGTATCTCACCCGCAAGACAAGCGGAAAGACCGATGATACCTTCATGATTCTCCCTAAGAAGCTCCATGTCTATCCTCGGTTTATAATAATAGCCTTCCGTATATCCGCGGCTTACTATCTTTATCAGATTTTGGTATCCGGTATTGTTCTCGGCCAGAAGGACCAGATGATAATAGCGTTCGTCATTATATCCTTTTTCACGTAAAAAACGGGATTCCGGAGCAACATAAACCTCGCATCCAAGAACCGGATTTATGCCTGCGTCCTTACATGCACGGTAAAAATCGATCACGCCGAACATATTGCCGTGATCGGTTATGGCTGCGGCATTCATGCCCAGCTCTTTTACTCTTTTGACATACTCGCCGATCTTATTGGATGCATCCAAAAGAGAATATGCCGTATGTGCATGCAAGTGAACAAAACTCATGGTCTACCTCATTTGATCGCTACGCTTTAGTATACCAAAAAACACTTACATAATAAAGAGCCTCCGCATATACGGAGGCTCCAAAAAATCAGGATATATTGTGAAATTACAGATATTTCTTAAGTGCATCAACCTTATCAAGTTTCTCCCAGGGAAGGTCAAGATCGTTACGTCCGAAGTGACCGTAAGCAGCTGTCTGCTTGTAGATAGGACGACGAAGGTCGAGCATCTTGATTATACCTGCGGGACGAAGGTCAAAGTTCTCGCGGATGATATCTATGAGTTTTTCATCGGAGAGTTTGCCGGTACCCTGAGTATCGATATTAATGGAAGTAGGTTCTGCAACACCGATAGCATATGAAAGCTGGATCTCAGCCTTGTCGGCAAGCCCTGCTGCAACGATATTCTTTGCGACATATCTTGCTGCATATGCTGCGGAACGGTCAACCTTGGTGCAGTCCTTACCGGAGAATGCTCCACCGCCGTGACGAGCGTATCCGCCATAGGTATCTACTATTATCTTACGTCCAGTAAGACCTGCATCTCCGTGAGGTCCACCGATAACGAAACGGCCTGTGGGATTGATATAGAACTTAGTCTTATCATCTACCATTTCCTTAGGCAGAACAACATCGAATACATATTTCTTAATGTCCTCATGGATCTGTTCCTGGGTAACATCATCATCGTGCTGGGTTGAAAGAACTACAGCCTCAAGTCTTACCGGTTTGCCGTTCTCATCATATTCAACGGAAACCTGACTCTTTCCGTCGGGTCTTAAATACTTAAGTGTGCCGTCTTTACGTACCTTGGTAAGCTGAAGTGCAAGCTTATGTGCAAGTGAGATGGGATAAGGCATATATTCCTCAGTCTCATTTGTAGCATAGCCAAACATCATACCCTGATCGCCGGCACCTGTATCAAGATCGTCTTTTAACTCACCTGCTTTAGCTTCAAGAGCCTTGTCAACACCCATGGCTATATCGGATGACTGCTCATCTATAGCAACGAGTACAGCACAGGTATTTGCATCAAATCCGTATTCTGACTTGGTATATCCGATCTCGGAAACCGTGTCTCTTACGATCTTTTGCATATCTACGTATGCATTTGTGGTGATCTCACCGGTAACAAGTACGAATCCGGTACAGCACGCAGTCTCACATGCCACACGGCTCATGGGATCCTGCTCCATGCAAGCGTCTAAGATCGCATCGGAGATCGCATCGCAGACTTTGTCGGGATGACCTTCGGTAACGGACTCTGAGGTAAATAATCTTTTTTCCATAAAGTTCTCCTTTCTTATGGACGGGACTGTGCCCTTTTACGACAATAAAAAATCCGCTTTAATAAGCGGACTCGAATGGGTGATAATCAAATCCTCTTATTGTTCAATTAAATTGCTCAGGTTGGCACCTTCCTTTGAACAAAGTCCTTAGGGGTTGCCGTGGTTTCACAGATCCTATGTACCTCCACCACTCTGAATAAGAGTCTTAAACAATATTGAATTGTCATATCTGAACTATACAGTACACTTTTACTATTTATCTGTCAATCATTTTTGCCGATATATTTAGAGTGAAATATAAAGTTTTTATTAATGAACAGTTTACATATTATACAAGAGTTTAATTGACACTGTTCCCATAAATAAATATAATTAGTTATGCTTTAAATGCATTTACGGGGTTATATATGAGAAGAATACATGCTCGGGACGTAAAGCCCGGTATGACGGTAGCATCCGATGTTTTTGCACTGAACAATCAGCTTGTCATACCAAAAGGTGTAGTCCTTAACAACAAAACCATATCCAAATTAAGTTTCTATTCGGTTCCGTTCATCCAGGTCGAAGACGAGATCATCTCCGAAGAGACCAAGGAACCGATGACTTATCATGAGAAGATCCAGAATGACCCCCAGTTCAAAGTATTCAAGGCCAAATTCGAGGACGAGGTATACAATTTTAAGAACCAGTTAAACGATGTTGTAAACCAGAACGCTCCGATAGATTTGGATTCGCTTCTTACCACAAGTACCAATATAGTTAATTCGGCACCCCATTCGGTAAACATATTGACTCTGTTATCGAATATGCATACATATGATGACGAAACCTTTGCTCACTGTATGAATGTAAGCCTGATATGTAATCTTTTTGCCAAATGGCTTCATCTAAGTGAAGACGAAATAAATACTGCAACTCTGTGTGGGCTGTTACATGATATCGGAAAACTTACCATTCCGGAAAGTATCTTACGTAAGCCGGCCAAACTTACCGACGAAGAGTACCGTAAGATCAAGGAACACCCGCGCGCAGGTTACCAGATACTGAAAGATAACAAAATAGAACCCCATATATGCAATGCAGCACTTATGCATCATGAAAGAAGCGATGGTACCGGATATCCTCTTCGTATAAAGGATGAGCAGATAGACCCGTATGCAAAGATCGTGGCGATCGCCGACGTTTATGATGCCACAACTTCGCCAAGAGTCTACAGAGGACCAATGTGTCCGTTCGATGTCATAGGAATTTTTGAGCGGGATGGATTACAAAAATACAGTCCCGAATACATCCTTGTGATCCTGGAAAATATAGTAAACACATATCTTTTGGAAACCGTGAAACTCTCGGACGGCCGCGACGGTCAGGTCATATACATAAATAAGGAGCACCTGGCAAGGCCTACTGTAAAGATAGATAATACATATCTGGATCTTTCAGCCAACAAAGAGGTTAATATCATAGAGATAATATAAAGCACCGGTACAAGTTTCTAACACACTTCTTCAAATTTATACTTGGTCACTTCTCTGTCCGTTTGGGCTTTCTCGATATGAGCTCCCAACCCCTTTAATTTGGCAGGAAAATCTTCATATCCTCTCTCTATATACTGAACATTATCAACCGTCGAGAAATCTTTGGCCGTCAGTGCTGCTAAAACCAGTGCAGCTCCCGCACGAAGATCCGGAGCCGATAGATCTGCTCCCTGATATGCATCCACACCGTCTATTATCGCCGTGTTGCCCTCGACCTTGATGTGAGCGCCCATCTTACTCAGTTCATCAACATATTTGAATCTGTTTTCAAAAAGCGACTCGGTAACTATGCTCGATCCGCTTGTAAGTCCAAGTGCCACTGTGATCTGGGGCTGCATATCTGTCGGAAAGCCGGGATAAGGAAGTGTCTTTACATTGGTACGCTTAAGCGGCTTTGAAGCAACCACTCTTACCCAGTCATCGCCTTCCTCAACCTCACATCCCATCTCCATAAGTTTCGCGCTTATAGACTCAAGGTGCTTGGGAATAACGTTCTTTACAACTACATCGCCTTTGGTGACCGCTGCTGCGAACATATATGTACCCGCTTCTATCTGATCCGGGATTATCGCATATTCTGTACCGTGAAGTTTCTCAACTCCCTTGATACGTATAACATCTGTTCCTGCGCCCCTTATGCTTGCACCACAACTGTTTAAGAAGTTTGCAAGATCAACTATATGAGGCTCCTTGGCAGCATTCTCTATAATGGTTGTACCTTCGGCCATAACAGAGGCCAAGATCACATTCATGGTAGCACCGACGCTTACCACATCCATGTAGATATGTCCGCCATGCAATTTATCGGCATATGCATATACTCTGCCATGAGGCAGTTCCACATTGGCACCAAGCCCCTGGAATCCTTTGATATGCTGGTCTATGGGCCTTAATCCTATATTGCATCCGCCGGGATATACTACTTCCGCCTTATGGATCTTGCCCAATAAAGCTCCAAGCAGATAATAGGAGGCTCTTATCTTTCTGATATAATCTCCGTCTATACGGTAATCCATTATATTGGAACCGTTGATCTTGACAGTATGTCTGTCAACCCATTCCACAACCGCCCCAACGCTTTCTATTGCAGTCAGGATCGCATGGATATCCGTCACATCCGGAAGATTCTCTATTAGTACCGTTTCGTTCGGCATTATGGCAGCTGCAAGGATTGGAAGTGCCGCATTCTTGGCACCGGATATATCCACCTCTCCTACGAGAGGATTGCCACCTTTTATCACATACTGGTCCATGTCATTCTCTCTGTTTTAATTTGATCCTACTAAATATAAATCGAGAACCAAACAATGTCAATCGAACATATATACCAAGGTTTTGATGATTTTAGCACTTAATTTAGGTAATTAAGTGGATTAACCTGTGTTCCGTTTATCAAAATTTCAAAATGAAGATGAGGTCCGGTGCTCACGCCCGTATTACCACTCAAGGCGATCCGCTGCCCCTGACTTACGCTCTGTCCCGCACTTACAAGAACACGGCTTAAGTGCCCGTATCTCGTCTGTCTTCCGTCAGGATGATTGATATATACAACATAACCATATCCACTGCCCCATCCTGCTTTGGCCACTACACCACCTGATGATGCATATACAGGAGTACCTGTTGCGGTTGCCCAGTCAACTCCCTTATGATATGTACTTGCACCTGCCTTGGGAGCCTTTCTTCTTCCAAAGCCGGAAGATAAACGTCCGCCCGATATCGGCTTGATATAAGTCGGAGGTATCTTGGTTCCGCGCTCCACGATCTTTGCCACGGCTTCGTATGTCACGTCTTCTTTGAGGTATTCTACCTCGGTCTCATCATCATTTATATAGGTGATCAGAGCCATAACATTATGATGACCGGCAGAGGGTTCCTGCA
The DNA here is from genome assembly GCA_024691305.1 of Lachnospiraceae bacterium. Classification (GTDB taxonomy): domain Bacteria; phylum Bacillota; class Clostridia; order Lachnospirales; family Lachnospiraceae; genus XBB2008. Next base: position 18,806 of record JAILNS010000028.1, read on the forward strand.
GTGTCTTCATATCCGTTGTATACCATTCATCATTGTCTACGTATATTATCTCTGCTTCGTAATCTTCCTCATAGTATTTCTGCACAGTTCTTTTTACTGCAAGTTTCGGTTTGGGGATCGTGATGGTAAGTTCCTGGCCAATCTGGAGGGTTGAAAACTCATTTTCCACCGAGTCATTCATTGCGATGATATCATCCATGGGAATATTTACCTTTTCCGATATTTCACTTAAGGTATCTCCCGACGCCACTTCATAGATGGTAGGAGTAGCCTTGTCCTCGGTAACTTCCTTTATCGCAGTTTCAATAGGTGTAAGTTCGGAATTCGGAAGATAGCACTCCACGACTTCTATCGAATCCTTAAAATCCATGCCTGTGATGCCCTGCTCATAGTCCGCAAAATCCTTTTCGACCGAAGGCTCTATATCCGCAAGTGCTTCTTCCATATAAAAAGCAATTCCCGACTGTGCTTCGGAATCCAGTATCCCGCGAAGTGTCAGATCCTCTTTTGTATCTTCTTTGTATACAGAAGGCTTAAGCACTGTAAGTTCTCTATTCTTATCAAGATCAAGTACCGGAGTATAGCCTTCATCATCCTGGTATTTATCAAGTGCCGCCTGCAAAAGCTCTATCACCGCATCCGTACTCTCAAGGTTTATCGAATACTGTCCTATCTTTACGGTATATGCTCTTTCCATGGTTTCTTTGGAGTCACGTTCGATGACGCTTTTCATATTCTTTATAACATCGGCTTCATCGGACAATATCCCTATGATTTCTTCTTTGGCTGTAAATGTAAGATCGGTCCCGGCAAGAACAAGTTCATCCGAAGCAACATTTAACTCGCGCCTGGCTTTTTTTAAACACTGCTTGGCAGTTTCCTCATCTTCAAGCTTACCCACAGATGTTCCGTTCAGAAAAACTTCATAAGTATTTGCACCGGTATACTCAAGTTTCTTATATGAAGGAAGCAATAAAGCACAAAAAAGTATGACCCAAAAGCCATACTTCATGCGCGCTAATTGTTTTTTCGGGGATCTGTTATTCATCAAAGATAACCTAATGTGAGCATAATATTAATGACAAGTTCTCCGAGAACTATCACAAACATTATTATCTGTAACGGAAGAAGTGCACGGTTACGAATTGATTTCTTTACAGACTCTTCCATATTATTAAGCTGACTCGCCATTCCGGATACGGCCTGTCCCTGACTCTTTTGCTGTTCATTCAGGGTTTCAAGCATGGCGGAGAGCATATCCGTCTTTTCGGTAAGTTCATCCAATATCTGTTTATTGTTGGAACTTAACTGTTCGCCGAGTTTTTCATTAACCTGCTCGGACTGTTTACCGAGTTCATCCACAAGTGATGCCTGTACATTACGATATACACGAACGTTCTCTTTATGTATATGGTTTTCAAGTTTTTCACTAAGTCCCCCAAGCTGATCCGAAATACCTGAAATATCGACTTCGGCGGCACCGCCCTGTCCCATGGAGGACATTTTGGTCTCCAACTCCTGAAGTGTGGTCATAAGTCTGTTCACTTCTGACTTAAGTTTTTCTGCTTCAGTTGCCTCTGCCTGAGAATTCGCATTTATCATTTCCTGTGAAGAAGAAAAATGCTGTGATAATCTGTCACTGAAACCATCCATAATCTTTTCCTCTCTGTTAACCCGTTACTGTGTTTAAACAGCATTGAAAGTATACCAAATCGTCATAACGCATGCAACTCTTTGTATGAAATGCACAAATTCCGACGTTCATTTTTTACCGTTTTGGTTATTTTACCGATTTGTTACATCGTGTTCATATTTTATTCATAATTGAATAGTATCTTAAACATATACAAATTGAGACTTCAAGCAGATGAATTTTTTCATAATAGCCCGGGCGCCGTGAGGTGCCTGGGCACTCCTCATTTTTAGGGCTTTTTATTTATTTTTGTTTTCATTCTGCTCGGATATTTCAAGTATCTCATTATTCAGTTCGAGCATCTTCGCATCCAGTTCACTGACCATCTTGGCACAGTCTATAAGTTCAAGACTTATCCTGTCGGGAGCATTACCTTCAAACTTATAATTGATCTTATGCTCCAGGCTTGCCCAGAAATCCATCGCAACCGTACGGATCTGGATCTCCACTTTCACCTGGTCGCAGCGGTTTGACAGATACACCGGAACCGTAACTATCATGTGGTAGCTCTTATATCCGCTGGGTTTGGGATTAACTATATAATCCTTCACGGACAAAACCGTAATATCATCCTGAGCGCTTATCATTTCTGCGATCCTGTATATATCGGATGTAAAAGAGCATATGATCCTTATTCCCGCAAGGTCATTACAATATTCGATCATGTTATCAAGCGTGGATTCAACTCCGTGTCTTCGAAGTTTCTTGACGATGCTTTCCGGAGTCTTGATCCTGCCCTTGATATGTTCTATCGGATTATATCTGTGCACTTCCTGAAGCTCATCATTAAGTATTTCCATACGTGTCATTATGAGCTTAAGTGCCGCATTATACCTTAGCTGCAAAGCCTCATAAGACTCCGCATCCCAATCTCTGTGACTGTCATTAACTGCATCCATTTGCTGTTACCCCCATATATGCAAATCCGTCTGTCCCCCCGGAATAACGTATTTGCACTTAGTCCTCCTCTATTATCTGTATTTCCAAAAAATCAAAATCTATATCATCTATAAAACTGTCCGGCCCGAATCTTGCCTTTGCATACTTTTTAAAATCCGAAATATTGGTTTCAAGCCAGATCGGTTTCGACAGATCAAACCTGATACATACTTCCTCCAGTGACTTAAAGACCTTGTGCGTACGCGTATCGTCACTGTCATCTGCGACAACGGTGTCATTAAGCATATGATTATTCTTAAATTCTCTCGCCCATAATCTAAACACCGGTCATTGCCCTTTCTTACAGTTCAATACCGTTCTTTTTGCACAGTTCTCTAGCGCTTTCGACCGAATCGATACCTGTCTTATTCTTAATAGGCGCAAACTCACGCTCACGGACAACTTCATATGGCAAACATGATCTCATCTGATGGATCATATCAAGTACAAGCTGTTCAAACTTAAATCCGTTAGGCTTATCGGGCTTTATAAGTTCTCCGTTTTCATCAAGGTGTGGGATCATCTTTTCCACAACATGCATCGGAAGGTCTTTTGATAATATCTCTTCAAGTGCAGATACCTTAAATAAGTAATTAAGGATAACTCCAAATCTGTATGCAGGCATACCCTTATCGTTTTTGGCATGCATGATCTCATCGGTCATCTCATAATATTCAACGATCGAAGGTCTTCCGTCTTCAAGACACATAACACCTATCGCTTCATCAGGAGCAGCCTTTGCAACAACCTTTGCGCCGGCCTCGACTCCACGCTCAATACATGCACCGACAAATGCGGGATCGGCTATTCTCTGAAGAACATTGTCAACGGCAAAGATATTTAAATATTCGATCCCCTGCTCATGTACTCCATCGAGCAGTCCGGCATTTACAAGAGATTTAAACCATCCTGCGTTTCCGTTGGGGGATGTGGCTATCCTGCCTTTTCCTTCAAGATAGACTTTGCCGTCCCTGTCTGTTGCGGGTGCCATATCCTGCTTGAAGAAATACACATGATCTTTGTTATATCCGAAATAGTTCTTTTCTTCAAAGAATGCTATCGTGGCATCATTATTTTTTTCGCTGGTCATTATATAAAAAGGAATCCATATATCATCACGTCCGGTAGCCTCATTTGCGGCTCTTATCACGTCAAATGTGTTTTCTATCAGGCGTTCGAATATAAATACCTCATGGGTAAGGCCTATATCATACATTCCCTTGGGGTTGTCCGAACCGAGTCTTGTACCCATACCGCCTGCAAGAAGCACTGCACCCACTTTGTTGTGCGCGATCGCATCGATACCTATCTGAGTATATCTTTCCTTATTTGCTTCTATCTCGGGAAGTTCCATGCACTCAAGCGGAGTTATAACTCCTTTTTTTGCTCCGTGCTCACCCTGGCTTATATAATCTATGACCGAGAAGTCGGTCTCGTCTATCTGTTTAAGAAGTGCTTCTTTTTGCGCCTGATCCAGTTCCTCATAATATTTAAGCAACTGTGTCTGGCCGATCCTGTCCAGTTTGTCATATGCCTCGTTGTAGTTCATTTTCGGTAATTCCTTTCTGCAATTAATTAATATCTGCGTATCCTGCCCTGTCCCTGAAGTATACGTCTTCTGTCCGAAGGGTCCACGGACACTATTTGTCCTCTTCTGTCATACTGTGTAAGCAGGTCCGAATTCTTGGCAAGCCGCCCCCCTCCGTAATCAGCCATAAATGCAGCCATATCTTCGGGAGAATTGGTTCTTACCGGGGTTCTTTCCACGGTTCTTTCCGGTATTTGTTCCGGTATTTGTTCGGTCTTTTCGTCTCTTTCGCGGGTATTCATAAAGGGAACAAAACCATCATCACCGTATTTATCAGGGTCTGTTCCCGATACTTCCTCAGGTTCTTTGATGCTCTCTTCGGCCTCTTCATCGTAAAGCCCGGTATATGGAACCTCGTCTTTGACCGCCGGTTGTGCGGCTCCGCCGTTCCATATGGATAAGAAGAAATTCACCAGTGAATTCCAGGAGTCTTTAAGTATCGATCCAATGGAGGGCTGCTTTTGCGGCATTTCCGTAGCTGCAACGCCATCGGTAGAAAGTTCTACCGTAACTCCATATCCGTCAAATCTCGAATGAAGGTTGGCCTTGGCTTTGGCTGCCTCTTCGCGTGCGATCTCTTCCCTGATCTGTGATATCGTCTTGGTTTCGCTCTTTATCGCAGAACCGGGCTCGTATATAACGCCCTCGCTGTCTTCGGGCAAACTGAAATTGCCGGTTTCGGTACTCCCGGCATCCTGAACTCTCCGGTTATTCTGTGTCCCGTCAACAGGGGACATTCCGTTGATCCTGTCTATAGGAGGCATCTGTCACCACCCCTGTTTAAGAAGGTCTTCGTAGTCAAAGTCCGTCGCAATATCCCGCATATGGTCTATATGTTTATACACATCATCCATACTGTATACCTGATCGGTACCATCCGCAAAACACCCGGTCATATAATGATTATACCTTGGATGATAGTGCGTATAATCTGCATAATTATTCAAATCCGTTATGATCTCTTCTTCATCCGCAAAAAAGAATATATCAACATTGTCATATTCAAGAAGGATCCGGGATATCACTTCGTATTCGTATAATGTAGCTTCCGTTTTATTCTGGTTTCTGCAGTCATTCCAAAAAAGGATACTGTACGGCGGATAAAAAACCGTAAACCTGGTATCGGGATGACTCTCGATAAACGGAACTATATTCTCTTCCATATTAACACATATTTGCTCTTCAAAGTAATCTTTTGGAAGTTCATCGGGAACCGGGTCATTCGGAACATATTCAGCAAGATAATTCGGAAGCACATAGTTTATATTATAGTATTCGTCCGTCCACCAGCTCGCATATACATTACTCAGATCCGTAGCATCCGGAGATATGACGGGTTTTATCACATAATTAAGAAGAACATCCTTGTTAAGCACATAATTTATATCATTGATCAGGTTGTCATCATACAGATACTCCGGCAGCGGAAACTTGATCTGATCCTTATCGGAAGAATAGTTTATGACATCTATCCCAAGAAATACCCTCGAAACGTCAGGGTGCGTCTCAAAGATCACCGACATGATATTTGATATATCCTTAGGGTATGCACCGGAATAGGGAAGTTTGATCGTATTAAGCCCCATCTCCTCATAAAACCAGTCAGTGTCGAAATTCACAGTCATGGATGAGCCCAGGATCACGGAATCATATTCCATGTGGGCTGCCATTCCGGGGTTTTGTGAGAGCTGATTGTCCACTTCGTACGCAAACCCTTTAAGAGGTGTATGGTAGTGAAAGAACGGATCGACATAGACCACAAGAGCCGCGCATAAAACCGCAGCAACAAGACCGGTTGCAACGAGTATTATTATGTATTTCTTAAATCCTGATTTATCTATTTGCATATTTTCTTTGTTATACATCTCTGTCAAAAATTAAAGTACAGGAAAGTGCTGACTTCCGACAATGACAGTACACACCATATTCCGACAAGTCCGATACAGATCGCACCTGACACCCGTGGCCTGATCTTCCCGGATATCTCTGCCGCATTGGGAGCCGCAAATACTACAATGAGGGCACACAGGGTAAACAATATCATGACCAGATTATGTGCAAGCGGAAAGTTTACGTTGGGAAGACCCGAAAACTTAACTATATACCACAGTTCATCTATCCTGGCAAAGGCGTCTGCCAGTGCATAGTTTATACCGGTTGATGTTCCGGTGAACATATTCTTTATAAGTGCCCATCCCTCGGTAATGCTTGATGCCCTGAAAAACACCCAGGCAAAACTCACATACAAAAATGTAGCTGTATGGGAAACGATACGGGACAGTCGTTGCAATAAATTATATTTCGATTTTATTTTTTGTCTATTTTCACCGTTTAATCCTGTAAGTTCTTTTATGTTCCCTGCTTCACTTCGCCTTTTTATCGTCCTTACAACCGCATAGGCCACACCGTGCAGCATCCCCCAGAAAACAAAATTCCATCCGGCGCCATGCCACAGCCCGCTCAAAAAATAAACTATCAGGATATTTATTATGGTCCTGACTGTTCCTTTCCTGCTTCCACCCAGGGGAAAATACACATATTTGGTAAAGAAAGCCGTAAGTGTCTTATGCCATCTGTGCCAGAAATCGACTATATCAGATGCCTTATACGGAGAGTCGAAGTTAACCGGCAACTCAAACCCAAGCATTCCGGCAAGTCCCCTCGCCATGTCGCAATATCCGCTAAAGTCAAAATATAACTGCATTGTATACCATATCATCACAAGAAAAGAATCAAGCCTCCCAAGTGTTGCTATAGATGAATATCCTATATCCACGGCTCTTCCGAAAGCATCGGCTATGAGTACCTTCTTGGACAGTCCCAGAATAAACAGTGTCAGTCCTCTCCCTATCTTCTCCGCATCCGGTCTTCTCCCGCTTAGAGTCGCAAACTGGGGAAACATTTCCTTTTTGGTTACGATAGGGCCCGCTACCAGCTGTGGGAAAAAACTAACAAACAGAGCATAATCTATGAACCGGTCGGATTTACCCGTTCCATTATCTTTGCATTCAATACAGACCTCTTCTTTGCATTCCTTATATACATCTGCAAGATACCCTATCTGCTGGAAGGTAAAAAAACTGATTCCTAGAGGGAGCAATATGTTCTTTAGAGGTATCTGTGTGCCTAATACAAAGTTCAGATTGGAGATCATAAAGTCCAGATATTTAAAGAATCCCAAAAGAGACAGGTTAAAGATCACTCCAACAGTCAAAGGCGCCTTAGTGTTTGGGTGTTTCCTTATAACCCGCGTCAAAGCATAATTTGATACTATGGAAATTATCATAATAAGAAGGTATGACGGTGAAAAATAGCCATAAAACCATAGCGAGAATCCTATCAGCCATGCTTTTGCGATATCCGGTTTTTCCCACATGGTAAGTGCATAAAACCCGGTTATGCACAACGGGAAAAATAAAAATATGAAAATGTATGAATTAAATAACATAGGCTATTCCATGTAGAGAGTATCTTTTAAGACCTCTTTTATATATTCGGAAGCGACGGTATCTTTATATAGTATATAATCACCGCTTCTCGCTATCTCTGTAAGACCATGTTCGGCAGGATCCGAATCCATATTACGGTCTTTGGGTACAACAAAGTATGTGACTACTCCAATCCCCCGCTCCGGAGCTCTGGTAAGTTCAAGAACCTCATCCCATTCAAGGACCTCGGCCGTCTCATACGCATCATAATACTCATTTTCATACCCCCATACCGGTTCTACAGCTTCCCTGCCATATATCAGACATATACTTGAATCATATTGTCTGGTATAAAAGACCATTTCAAGGGGCACACAGGCATATACTTCCACTCCCTCTATGTCCTGGTCCATCTCATCGACAAGATCACAGACATATTGCGGGATATGATAAGCATTTTCCGCTTTTACGGATTCTACTGCGGAATAGGTAAATTTTCCGCACAGTATGATCACCGCACATATAACAAGCGCACCGATCCTCCTGTGTCTGTATATCACGCTGCAGGATGCAAATGCTACCGTAACTGCCATCGGAAGCATCCACAGATTCCTGTAATATGTGCCCACTGCATCTATACCCAATACATATATACGGTAATATACGGGACTAATGTAGATAAGCAGGATGCATAAAGGAACATAGCAGACCAGATATCTGTTTCTTTTGTTTTTTTCAACGATAAGAAGATAAATGAGCGCAGCGATATAGAGCACGAGCAGAAAACCCGAGCCTCTGTATTGCCATAATTCTCTAAAAACATCCTTGATATTATCTACCATGATCTACCTATATCTATCTTTATATACTGTTATCTGTCTTTATCTGTCTTTATCTGTCTTTATAAGCTTCTCCAGCCAAAATACATATAATATAAATACAAAAGCATGTATAGCACGCCCGGCAGACAGCACAGACACGCATTGACAACTATCTTTACTTTGCGTTTAAGTATCGCAAGCACGACTCCACCCGAGCCTATCATCACACAAGCGAAGATAACGGCAAGTGAACTGAACACGCCTGCAGCTGCATTGGTCAGTGCAAGAAGTATCCATACAGGCGTAGTTTTATTCGAATCCGAATAATAAGTATCCGCCACAAGGAAAAGCCCGAGGATCGTGATCGGTATCAGTATATTTGCAGCTACCGCCTTTCCTTGCCAGGTCCTTGCGATCAAAAAAGCTTCCGGAGTGTACATGGAGACCCTGCCAAACATTATGAAGATCTCGATGAAGATCACAAAATATCCGAGCATTTCTTTTTTGTCTTTAAGAAGCAAAGCGCCTGTCTTGGCGTAAATGATAACCGCAAAAGGGATAAACACAAGCGGAAGGATACTGTGACAAAGAATCGTCGTATGAACCTTGCAAACGGTCCCGACATAAGATATCCACATTGTAAACACAGCAAGTGCATGTCTCATATCTATGGCTGTAGCTTTGCCTGTGTAAGGATCTGAAGCATACATTGAGCCCTTCTGCTGTGCTATGAGAGACTGTGTAACATAGTAGGCATCATCTCCGTCAAATATGACCCTGGTAGAGACAAGCACGAGCATCACCGCAAGAAGGACAAAAGCGATACTCCAGACTATAAGCTGCTCCCTGTTCTTAATAACACCCAAAACCGTCTTATTTACATCGGTACGGATCTGTGGGAGGAATCCTTTTTTATTCGCCAGGAAAAGACCTGACAGTGACAAAAAGATAATGATCGGGGTGTATATCCATAGCACATATTTAAAATTCCCGTAGTCCGTAAGAAGAAGTATCGGAACGGTCACGAGTTCAAAGCTTACCATCATCAAGAGATAACCGTAAATCAGGCAAAGTACGAGTGACCTTTGTCTGATACCGCTGACCACGTTCATACCCATACATACCGGTATGACGGCCAATATTAAGATACACATGATAATCTGATAAATGATCATTTTCTTAAGTAACCGTTCCTAAAAAAACCTGTGTTCATTACAGGAAGGATGATAAGAAGCATAAAAGGATACATATAACGTATCAGTATTGCAGGACCCATAAGTACGGTAAGATATACAGCAATGGGAAGCACCATAACAAGGATCCCTCTTCGCTCCTTAATAACACTCATATAATGCAGATACAAAACAAGTATCCATATATACAGGGCCGGTGCAAACAAAAATCTTATTACAGGGATTTTTTCAAAAGCATTGTCGCTGACTATCCTTTCGATCATCCCGCGCAGTCCCGGAAGATATGAACGAGGCTGCACCTCAAAACCGTAGGGCATGGGCCGTACATCGGTCGATAGATATCCAAATCCCGACGCTGTCCCCGTGCCGTATATCCTGTTTGCGGAAACATCCGCTATATACCAGGCTCCTTCCGTGGTATAAAGCCAGGCATCCAGATACTGTCCCGGAAATCTGATACCAAGTTTAAGCCACGTTGACACAAAAAGCCGCGGTTCTTTCATATAGACTTTCTTCTTGACCGGGTCGGCAAGATGCGGATCATACCTGTCATTTACGGATCCGTCCAGTATCTTCTCGAGATCAGCCCTAAGCTCCGGGGATAGTTTGTCACTGCACTGTATATCTACGCGTGCCATTTGCTGTATCGGTATGGAAAGTGCTTCTCTGGGACTCCCCGAGTCTGCATTCAGCATGAGTTTCAGGCCTGTATTTATGAAGCATCCGGCTATACAGCCGAGCACCAATGCTATAACAAGAGGCTTGATAAAATCCCTGTTCTTTATATATTTAGTGATAAACATTAGCCATATAACTGCCACGGAAAGTATAAGCGCATACAACGCATTGTTTCTTAAGCATATCATAAGCGCCGCAAATACCGCTATTCGTATATGATCACTCTTAGAGCATGAATGCACCGTCCTGTTTATAAAGAGGATGCATACCACAAGCATTGCGGAAAAAAGAACATCTTTGGTTGTCGATATCGAAAGTATCGAACTGACCGGAAGCAGGACAAGTGTTACTCCGTATATACACAGCCAGAGTGTCCTTGTACCCATTCTGTGAGCTTCAGCGATAACCCACCCCAGGGTCACAGCCATTATTGCCATCTGAACAAAGGCATACAGTGCCATCCCGGCATTTATTCCGCCAAAATCCCACATAAGCTTCATACATCCTCCCATAAGAAGGGTGTGCAAAAGCGGATGATGTGTGGAATATACTCCGGAGATCACCTGTCCCAGCTGCGTTTCCGCATCATATGCAAATACCGCGGGGAAATACGCAAGCCACACGGGAAGCCAGATCATAAAGAGTCCCACCGAAGAAATGATCCAGACAGAAGGCTTTACCTTATCGGGAACAGATTCTGCGGTGTCTTTGGAATGCTCGCTTTCATGATCGTAAACCCTCATCCAAAAGAGCATCAAAACAGAAGAAACGATCACTCCCAAAACAAGGCTTAAAATGATACTCTGTATAAGCCACCCTGAAACATTTCCGTAATGATCGAGCCTGTATCCCAAGACAAAGCTTAAACACAAGCAAAATCCGAACCCCTCCGATAGCAGAAAGGTTCGGATAAATTCTTTTTGCTCCCTATCAATCCAGTTCTTCAGCTTGTTCAGAACTCTCTTCATGATACTCCTCTTCAGTATTGACGCTCCAAACATTGTCCTTGGATTTAGCGCCGGAGAGAATATTCTTGACAGCCTCAAAAGAGGTACACATACTGTGGTCGATATTGTTATATCTGTGCTGTCCGTTTCGTCCAACACAATACAGATTATCTATTCCCTTAAGATAATCAACAAGTTCATCTATGCGGTCATAGGTATCGAAATATGCGGGATATGCTTTTTTGACACGCTCAACATGTGTATCTATGACCTGATCGGGTGAATCGATAAGACCTATGGCAACCATCTCCTTAACTGCAAACTCAGAGAACTTATCATCTGCCATTGTCCAGTATTCATCACCTTCATTTACGAAATACTCAAGTCCTACCCACACGGTATTCTCGATATCCTTGATCATATAAGGCGACCAGTTGTTGTATATCTGGAACCTTCCGAGTTTAACCTTGCGTTCCTGAACATATACCCAGCAGTCCGGTACGATATTTGATATGGTCTTGATGTTTGTATTGTTTACGAGATTAAGTTTGGGCACAAGAACACCCAGGGTCATATAATCTCTGTACGGAAGTCCGGCAGCTATCTCAGAAGGAGCTGCAGGGACATCGTTCATGCCGCCTACGAGATCTTTAAGAGGCATTGAGGAAATGATTATGTCTCCGTCAAGTTCATGCTCTGCTCCGTCAGCAACATATGTAAGTCCGGTCATATGGTTATCGGAATTCTTATGTACTCTGGTAACCTGGGAATTCATAAGAATGGTACCGCCAAGCTTTCTGACCTCATCGGCAGTTACGTCCCAGAGTTGTCCGGGACCGAGTTTAGGATACTTAAACTCTTCGATGAGAGACGTATTGACCTTACGGTTTTTGACTTTAAATACCCTCCCAAGATAATCCTTGATGATCCCAAATATGGAAAGGCCCTTGGTACGCTGTTTTCCCCATGAAGCATCTATCTCGCTGGGATGTCTGCCCCAGAGGTTCTCGGTGTAGTATTCAAAGAACATTCCGTAGAGTTTCTTACCGAAATTATTTATATACAGATTTTCAAGATTATCTTCGGGTCTTTTGTGGAAAACCGAAGCCATATACGAAAATCCCACCTTCATCGTGGTAAGGAATCCAAAATTCTTAAAAGTTTCAGGTTTTAAAGATATCGGATAATCATAAAACTTCGAGTCAAAAAGGATACGTGATACTCTGTGTCTCGTAAGCATTACACGGTCTGTCTTTTCCGGGTCCGGACCGCCTTCTTTTACGGGCATGGGGCGGTTAAGCTTGATGTCATCCCATGTAGGTGCGCCCTGCTGGGGAAGCATATTGTCCCACCATGCATTGACCTCAGGTATCTTGGAGAAAAAGCGGTGTCCGCCCATATCCATACGGTTTCCTTTATATTCGACCGTTTTGGATATTCCTCCGAACGAAGAAGACTCTTCAAGGACAGTAACTTCATATCCTTTATCCGCCTTCAGCAATTCATATGCAGCTGTAAGTCCGGCAGGACCGGCACCGATGATCAGCACTTTGCTCATATCAGGATCATTCCTCCTTGCTGAAACTTTATATTATCTCTGACTGAGAGACTGTTTTGCCCCATGAAGCGTTGTTGAATGATTAAGTTCATCCTGGACCGCTACCATTCTAAGACCGGCATCTATGAAATCGCAGTGCTTGCAGAACGGATAATTCTGTCTTCCGTCTCTGATATCCTCACGAAGTTTTCTGTATTTCTCCGAATTCCAGCCTTCCTTAACACCAACTTCATTTAAGTCTGCAAGATTGGTCACTTCAAAATTATCACAGCAGCAGATTCCCATTTTGCCGTTAGGCATGATCCACATATCCGTATAAGGCATCAGACATGTCTCGGTTATAACCTTCTCGGTTGCCTGCTTGTTCGGTGCGGAACCCGCACGGTTTGTAAGAACTTCCTGCAGATATCTCATCTGTATGAGTATCTCAACATCATCGAATTCTTCGGGATGAGCCTTAACATACTCATAAATCTCCTGAATGTTGTCATGAAGTTTCATGTCCATACAGTAGTTGTTTATGATGAGCTGGTTAACGTATTTTTTTACTTCCTTAACGGTCTCAAGCTTTAAGATAAGACCGTTAGTGGACATGAATATAAATGCATCGGGAAGTTTCTCCCTTGCATATTTATGAAATTCCACGATACGTGTATCAAGAAGCGGCTCATTATTACCGTACAGGGTAAGATGTCCTTTGTATCCCCAATCGGCAAGCTGGTCAATTATCGAATAATAGAGCTGGTCATCGATCTTCATGAAAGGACGTTTCTCTGCATAGATATTTGCCGTACAGAACGCACATGTGGAGTTACATCTGTTGATCGTCTCAATATTTACGACCAGCGGCTTCGGCGGTTCCTCACTGCCCAAAAAATAATCTATATACTGTTTCTGGAGCTTACGTCTGCGTGCGAACTGCAGTTTAAGATAAGTATTGGAAGACAGCTGGGGAAAATACTTACGAGCATTCCATCCGAGTCTCCCCATAAAATTATGAATTTTTATAGACATTTCGTTCGTTACCTCTTATGAATTATTAAGTTAAACTATCGTAATATTATATCGCATTATCGGATAACATACAAGGAAAGCGCCCTGGTGAGTGTCCGGCACAGGACTACCCATACCATACTTGCCAAATACATTATAGCAATTGCCGCGGTACATGTCCCCACAAAAGCTCCAAACCCTATTTCGGAAGCCGCATAAAGGTCAAACCTTCCCCATAATCCAACAAACATAACAGGCATGGTATGCCAAAGAAATACTCCTAAAGATCCTCCGCCAAGTATAGATATTGCTTTGCCGATGATCCCGTCGCTTATACTGATCCTGGTAAAAGCAAGAGTAAATACCGCTGCTTCAAAAACAATCATCAGCGAAGAATAATACCATATGGATTCCGCAAAATGGCTTAATGCGGCGGTAAGGGAGACGGTAAGCAAAAACAGTATCATATAAAAAGAAAACTTGAATCTGTCCAGATATGAGTTCCATTTTCTGAGCATATATCCGACCACATAACAGGTAAGAAATACACAGATGTTAAACCCCATGCTGTCCCCGTGCCACGTGACAGTGGAAAGTCCGCTCACATCAGCCCCCATATTCTCTGCCACAAAAGTCACGAACATCGGAACCGCACAAAACAGCAGAAGCAATACTCCTGTCAGGACCTTGATCCCTCTGTCATCCATACCTGCAAGCAGCCTGTCTATGAAAGGGCTTAAAAGCAGTATGGTAACAAAAAGTCCCACATACCAGTTATTGGGGATAATATATCCTATAAGAGTACGCAGACTAAACTCACCGGGGGTAACAAATATCAGATAACATATATAGCCTGTGACCCTGTAAAAAGAGCATGTAAGAAGAAGCCATATTGCCTTACGGTACGGAAGCTTGATTCCGGTCTTGGGATCCTGCCCAGATTCGGCTTTTTTTGCCGCAAAATATCCGCTCAATATAAGAAATGCATCCACCGAGCACATTGCGATCGATTCAGCCACACGGATCAGTATCTCATATGCGGTCCCTTTAGGAATAAAATTCAAAGCTCCGCCCATATCCCTATTATTATAATGTGTAATGACCACAAATACCGTAAGGATAAGGCGTTCAAGGTCCATATTATGTTCTCTTATAGGTCTGTCAGTCATAGTCTACCTGCATGAGACACAGCCCTTTAGCCGGTGCTGTAAATCCGGCAAGAGATCTGTCGCATTTTTCTATAAGTTCAGGGATCGACTCCGGATCTCTCTTACCCATTCCGACTTCAAGAAGCGTTCCGGTCATTATCCTGACCATATGCTGTAAGAACCCCGTCCCGTGATATGTCATGTTGATATATCCGCCACGCTCCGATATATCGATGGAATCCACCACTCTGACAGTTGATTTCTTCATGCGTTTATTGTCGCAAAAAGAAGCATAATCGTGCTTGCCCATAAGGTAAGATGCCGCCTGTCTCATGGCTTCGATATCCGGATGTTCGGATAAAGTAAGAACAAATCTCCTGTTAAACACGGGTTTACCGGGTCCAAAATAACATGTATAACAATAGGTTTTGCCTACCGCATTATATCTGGAATGAAACCTTTCGGAAGCTATGCGCGTCTCAAGCACACATATATCTTCAGGAAGATGTTCATTCATGTATGAGGTGATCTCTTCGGGAGTAAGGTCTGTTTCAAATCTGGCATTACAGACCATTCCTTTGGCGTGAACCCCCGCATCGGTACGTCCCGCACCAAGTACTTCTACCTCGGTTCCGGTCAGTTTCGCCAGATGATATTCCATTTTTCCCTGTATCGTATCATCTATACCGGGCTGATGTTCCCAGCCCTTGTATCTGGTACCGTCATAGCACAGGATGAATTTATAGTTTAATATACTCATAACCGATCATTCCCTGGAAAGGATCACCGTCTCTATCCATATCCTGGCCAGATTCATCCATGTAGTGACCGAAGGAACAAGATTACCACCGTCTGCGGTTATTGTCCTTATATCCGCAAGACCAAGTCCGTGATCTCCCTTTGCATACATATGCAATTCTGCAGAAACTCCTGCCTTTCTCATAGCCAGCGCCAGCATTATGGAATTTTCCGCAGGTACGAGCCCATCCTCGTTTGTGGTCCATATAAAAGCAGGGGGCATGGAAGGATCAACATTCTTTTCCAGTGAAAGGCTGTCCTTCATTTCATCATACCGGTCTCCCAAAAGCTTTCTGAAAGAATCCTCATGTGCATACTCACCCGAAGTTATCACAGGGTAATTAAGGATCAGACCTGCGACTTTAAGATCTTCTGCTTCTGCACCGGAAAGTTCCTTAAGGAAAGGCTTATTCCACATCTGCCCGTAGTGACATACCAGATGTCCGGCCGCAGACGAACCCTGAAGAAGTATAAGATCGGTATCTATACGCCATTCATCAGCCTTATCTCTTGCTTCTAAAACAAGTGCCGCCAGTTCGTTTAACGCAACCGGATATTCGGCCTCAGGGGATACGGAATACCTTAGCACGCAAGCGTGATATCCGCATGCTGTCCACTGAAGAGCAAACATTTCGGCTTCCCTGTCGGATGTAAAACAGTATCCTCCGCCGGGACACACTATAACAAGCGGCCTTATGTCTATTCCGATCTCTTCTGAATGATCGATGATATACCATGACACACGTGCGTAATCCGCGCTTCCTTTAACCGATACTTTCTCTTCTATATACTTCATTTACAAACCTCTGTCTCTAAGATCATACTTTGAATGATCTGATCAAAATCCCTTAAAACGGAACATAAATTCCATATGCTCAGGGGTGCCAAGTAAAAATTCCGGATGTACTCTTGCACCCCATGAATCATCGCCTCCGATACCCATTTGCTTAAGGCTGACTCTTACAACGGTATGATATATTGGGGGAAGTTCATGCGCATGTGCCGCATTTTCCATCTCATGCGGTGTATAGGGAAGGGCGCTGAAATACATGGGTTCTCCGAGTGAAGTAAATCTTATTCCGTGACCGTCATCACCGTACACTTCACCCCATCTTACATCCGTCTTATTGCCGCATTCCTGAGGAACGAGATACGACGCCATATTATCCGTCACATCATTTTCCCATATTCCGAGTTTGCCGCCGCCGCATCTGTCTGCATATGTTTCTTCAGGTCCTCTTCCGTACCATCTTACATGAGACATATCCGCATCAAAGGTAAACATCATGCCAAATTCAGGCATATCATGAAGTTCTTTGACCGAATCGTAGATAAGAGTAGTATCTACCGACCCGTCGGATCTGACTTCGTATCTGACCCTCACGTTTGTTTCAGGCGAAGTCGGAAGTGTATGCGTAAACTCGGTACATAATCCGTCAGGTCCGGGAAGGATCTGCGGTATCATGATATCAAAGTTGGCCGTCTTTTTGTGTGTAAGATACATACTTGCGATCTTCCACTGTGCATACCTTTGAGGGCCGGTATTGCCCATATCGTTATCAACGGGTGCACGCCAGAAATTCGGTACCGGCACCTTGTTTCCGTATATATATTCTTTTCCGCCGTATACATATGAGGCGATCCCACCCTGTCCCGGTGTAAAGAGTATCTGAAAATCATCACCTTTTTCACCGTAGTTTTGATGACCGGGCACAAAAACAGGTGGATTTATCGTACTCTCACAGGCAGCTGCTCTTACACTGTATTTCTCTCCGTGTTCAAACGCAAACTGGTCAAAAGCAACTTCATGTCCCGCAGCCGCATAATCGGTATCTTCTTTTAAGCCAAACGATACGATGTATGTATATTCTCCGGTTTCTTCGGGAGCCTTAAACGGCAGATCGTATTCGCATTCAGACAACGGTTCAACATCGGTCTTAAGAGATGCTTTTTTTATCTCTTCCCCGTCTTTAAGTACCGTGATAACACAGTCGTATTCGGAAGTATTCGTAAACAGATGCCTGTTTATGACAATGACTTTGTCCTCGGTTATCTTACACTCTATCGGACGATAATTATATTTGACCTCCTGCATCTTGGGGCTTGGTGTACGGTCTCCGTACACGATACCGTTACCCGAAAAATTATATTCGCTCGGTCTGTCCCCAAAGTCTCCGCCGTATCCCTGATACTCATCTCCGTACCTGTCCGTGGTCACTATGGACTGATCTATATAGTCCCATATGAATCCACCCTGGAATCTGGGCTCCGAATGCATGAATTCGGTATACTTATGCATTCCGCCGCAGGAATTGCCCATAGCATGGGTATATTCACACATGATAAAAGGCTTTCCGGGGTTCTCATCAAGAAACTTCTTCACTTCGGCAACCGGTGTATACATCTGTGTTTCCATGTCGGAAGTTTCGGGATATCTCCTGTCATGGAATATACTCTCATAATGCACGAGTCTGTCAGGATCCAGCTTACGGAATAGATCGCTCATATCAGCGATCACCTTACCGCCAAATGACTCATTTCCGTCTGACCATATAAGTATGGCAGGATGATTTTTGTGTATCTCATAGCAGCTTCTTACCCTGTCAAGAAGAAGCGGCTCATATTCCATATGATCTCCCGGCAGAATCTGGTCGGGATTTTCCCGGGCCGAGGGAACGCACCATGTTCCGTGTGTCTCCATATTATTTTCCGCTATCATATAGAGGCCGTATTTATCACACAGATCATAGAGATCCTGATCATCGGGATAATGCGAAGTCCTTATGGCATTTATGTTATGCGCCTTCATGGTCAAAACATCTGTAAGCGTCTCTTCGTATGTAACGCTTCGTCCCGTAAAGCACGAGAACTCATGACGGTTTACGCCGTTAAATTCTATTCTTTTTCCGTTGATACACATGATCCCGTCTATCATCTCAAAACGTCTGAAGCCAACGTTTTGGGTTACCTTCTCGGTCACCTGTCCGGACATATCTTTAACGGTCACGGTCAGTTCATACAGATAAGGTTTCTCCGCACTCCAGAGGTTCGGTGCACTCACATTATAGTCCGCACTTATCTCGGGCATGAGTTTTAGCGTATCATCAAATATTTTTATACCTTTAGCATCCGTCAAAAGAATATCCGCAGAACCTTCTCCCCTGCCGATCAGTTTAAGTTTTAGGACCGCGTCCTTGTACTCATCGTCCAGAAGAGTTCTGATGCCTATGTCTTCGATGTGTGAAGCAGGCACGGAATATATATATACCTTCCTGTATATTCCCGAAAACCTGAAGAAATCCTGATCTTCAAACCAGCTTCCCACTGTCCACTTAAATACCTGTACCGCAAGCTTATTTGTTCCGGGTACGAGATATTGTGTAATATCGTATTCACCGGCATCAAAGCTGTCCTCTTTATATCCTATGAAATGGCCGTTTAACCATATGGCGCCACCTGATTCTATTCCGCCGAAATAAATGCGCGCATCATATCCGTCCGGTATATGAGGGCATTCAAAATATTTCACATAATTACCGACAGGGTTAAATTCTTTAGGCACTTCTCCTATCGGAACATCCTCAAGCCCGTCCCAGGGATATGCAGTGTTCGTATAGTGTGGTTTATCATAGCCCTGCATTTGAATATGTCCGGGTACATGGATCTCATCCCACGTGGCACAGTCGATTTCTGGCTTGTAGAAATCCTTATGACAGCTTTCATAATTCCTCGCATATTCAAATTTCCATTCCCCGTTTAAGTCAAGAACGACGGATGTCTTAAATCCGCCGTTTTCATCGGGTTGCATTGCATCGAAATATGTTCTTGCGGGAAGCCTGCCCTCCGCAAAGCAATCCGGATCACTTATCATCTTAATGTCAAATTCCATACCGTTTATCTCCTGTAATAATCATGTGATCATTTTATATCTTTGACCGAATCTCTAACTACCAGTTCTACCGGAAGGATGATCCTGTTAGCACGGGTCGTCATCTTTATACCCTGATCATTGATGCGTCTTGCAAAATCCTTTGAATTTATAACGATCCCGCCATGTGCCTGATTCATTATATCAACCATATACTCCGTTGCTACCTGTGCTTTTTGTCGCATGTCCTGTCTTATCGTGGTAAGTCTCGGCGTTAACATACGGCTAAGCGGCGTATCATCGAAACCGATTATGGATATGTCATCGGGGATACTCTTTCCCATATCTATAAATGCTGCCATAAGACCTGCGGCCATGATATCTGTGGTAGCGACTACTCCGGTAACATCTCCGGTACTGAGTATTTTTTCTGCCGTATTCCTGCAGGAATCGATATCAACTCCCGACTCAAACACAAGGTTTTTGTCCGCCTCCATGCCTGCTGCCGCAAGTGCATTTCTGTATCCGATATATCTTTGCTCCATATATCTTCCATCCTGCACGGTCGGAGCGGTAAAAGCTATTCTTTTATGTCCCCTTTCGATAAGATGAGTGGTCGCCAGATATCCGCCTTCACTGTCGTCATGTCCCACATCGGTGAAATCACCTTCCACATAGCTGTCGATAAAAACGACCGGTGTCTTTACACTTCGCATCTCATCTACAAACTCGGGATCACAGGTTCCGCTCACAAAGAATCCGTCCACATTCCAGTTCATAAGAAAAAACTTCAAATCTTCGATATTTTCTACACGTCTGTACATGAGAAAATATCCGTTTTTTCGTAAGATAGTCTCTATGGTGCTTAGGAACGACATCTGAAACGATTCATCTACAAAGAAGGCATCCGCTTCGGTAGGGATGAAATTTATCAGAGCTACAACCTTGGACGATGATGACACCAGACTTCTTGCAAAAAGATTCGGTACATATCCCAGCTTGTCTATGGCTTCCTCTATACGTCTGACCGTTTCATCGGACACTCTGTTCTTACGTCCGTGTATCACATTTGATACTGTGGTGGCGGACACACCGGTATATTCCGCAATATCCTTTATTGTTGTCATACAGTCTCCCAAGCATCGCCGTTTCGGCGGTTAATAATATATACAGGCTTTATTCTTTTTCCTGCATAACGCTCATGTACGCTGGACGGATTATCTTATTCATACCGATCAGTTCCTCGATACGGTGAGCAGACCATCCTACGATACGTGCGATCGCAAAAATAGGTGTATACAGTTCCATGGGAATACCCAGCATTTCATAAACAAACCCGCTGTAAAAATCGACGTTCGGACATACTCCCTTAAATATCCGCCTTTTTTCACAAATAAGCTTGATGGCTTCATCGCTGACCATCTCATAGAATTCCATATCAGCATGTCTTCCCTTGGCAACCGCAAGTTTGTCCACGAATCCATGGAAAATGCGTTCTCTCGGATCGGACAGTGAATAGATCGCATGTCCGAGCCCGTATATAAGACCCTGATGATCAAAAGCATCACCGTTCAAGATCTTGCTGACATAATCTCTTATCTCGTCTCTGTCGGTAGTATCCTTAACATGTGCACGTATATCATCCATCATCTGCATGACCTTGATATTTGCGCCGCCGTGCTTGGCACCTTTAAGCGAACTCATGGCCGCAGCAATGGCGGAATAAGTATCTGTTCCCGCAGATGTTACTACTCTGGTGGTAAAAGTGGAATTATTACCGCCACCGTGTTCCATATGGAGCATAAGCGCAATATCAAGAACTCTCGCTTCAAGTTCGGAATAAGAATTGTCCGGTCTGATCATACGAAGGAAATTCTCCGCAGTGGACAAAGAAGTATCCGGTCTGTGAATATACATACTTTCATCATTCTCATAATGATTGTATGCATGATAACCGTAGCATGCGAGCATCGGAAACTCAGCTATCAGCTGAATACACTGACGAAGACAATTCTCTATCGAAAGCCCCGAAACATCTTCATCATAACTGGCAAGAGTAAGTATCGATCTTGTCATGGAATTCATGATGTCATGAGAAGGTGCCTTCATTATAACGTCACGTGTGAAATTGGTCGGCAGGGTTCTGCATGAACCAAGAACCGAACAAAATTCGCTCAACTGCTCTCCTGTCGGTTTATCCCCGAACAAAAGCAGGTATGCGGTTTTTTCAAACCCGAATTCATGAGGTTCAAGTTCTTCGACCAAAGATTTGACCTGATATCCCCTGTACCACAATTCTCCGTCTACCGGTGTATGTTTCCCGTCTATTTCCTTAAAAGAAATAATCTCCGATATCGTTGTAAGGCCCGTCAGCACGCCCTTTCCGTTCACGTCTCTAAGGCCTCTGTTTACTCCGTATTTAGAAAAAAGTTCATCCGATATAGTATCGTGATCTCTGCAAAGGTCGGACTGTTTAGCAGCATAATCTCTTATAGTATCATCCATAAAAACTCCTTAATGTTACGGGGGTCATTTTACTACTTTTTCAAAATCCGAAGCCGGGTGCTTGCAGATAGGGCAGATAAAGTCATCGGGAAGTTCTTCTCCTACATACTCATATCCGCAGATCTTGCAGCGCCAGACTGTCTGTCCGTCGGGAGTAGTTCCTACTGCTTCCGGTTTCGGTTTGATGTTTTCAAAATAATATGCATAAGTAGCAGAAGGCGCATCATCCAAAACTCCCATATCGGTTATGGTTCCGATAAACATGGTGTGGGACCCAAGATCCACTGTCTGTGTGACTTTTACGCTGATAAATGCATTGGTTCCTTCCGTTACGATCTGAATCCCGTTTGCTCCGCGCTTAGTAGCGGAAAACCCTTCAAACTTATTTACATCTCTTCCTGACTGAAATCCGAAGCGTTTAAAAAGATCAAAAGTCGCCTTTTCACTTATCACAGATACGGTGAATTCACCGGTCTCTTTGACCATGTCGTGAGTATAATTTGCCTTATTTACACATATACTTATCTGGTTGGGTTCCGAAGCCGCCTGAATAGCGGTATTAATGATACATCCGTTGTCTTTGTCCTCAACTCGTGCAGTCAGAACAAAAAGACCATATGACAATTTATACATAGCTTTGTTATCCATAAGAATCCTCCTTACCGGGTGATACTCCCCACGTATCAGCCCACAAAAACACCGTTAACATTGTAACAAATAAGATCACTTCGCCGCAACTGACATACGCCGATTTTATGATGTTTTCACAATTTAAACTCACACGCGGTCCCATGCCAGTTCTTCAAACTGTCTGGTAAAGAGCATGAAATATTCTCCTTTTCTTTCCATCAGTTCTCTGTGGTTTCCGCGTTCCACTATCTTACCGTCCCTTACGACAAGGATTATGTCAGCATCAACAACCGTTGAAAGCCTGTGCGCTATGACAAAAGAAGTGCGTCCTTTTGTTACGGTCTCTATTGCTTCCTGTATCTCTTTTTCCGTGACGGTATCTATGGAAGCTGTGGCCTCGTCAAGTACCAGTATCTTCGGGTCGGCAAGCAATGCTCTTGCAAAAGAGAGGAGCTGCTTTTCTCCGGTCGAGAGCATATCGCCGCCTTCTCCGACCTCACTGTCAAGTTGTCCCTTCATGCGCTTTACTATTCCGTCTGCGGATACCAGTTTAAGCGCATCCCATATTTCCTCATCGGTCGCATCGGGCCTTCCGTAGCGTAAGTTGTCACGCACGCTTCCCGAGAACAGATGCGGTGTCTGAAGCACATATCCTATATTGCTGTGAAGCCAAAGCTGTGATCTTTCCCTTGCATCCCGTCCGTCTATTAATACCTGTCCGGATGTAGGTTCGTAGAATCTGCACACAAGGTTTACTAGCGTTGATTTGCCTGCGCCCGTCTCGCCCACGATAGCCACATTGGTTCCGTTAGCTACTTTCAGGTCAAAGTGTTCGAGCACGTATTCCTCGCCGTCCGGATAGTGGAACGAGACATCCCTGAACTCGATATCACCATGCAGCGGTTCCCAGTTTTCTTTTTTCGGATGAAAAGCATCACCGTACTTTTCTATAACTTCCGGAGTGTCGGTAACATCAGAAGGCGTTGCCAGAAGTTTGGTCAGTCTCTCCACATTGACCTGCGTGGTAATAAGTTCCGATATGGTCATGATGATCCACTGTATGGGCTCCATCATCCCGAGTGCATATGAGAGAAAAACGGAAAGTGTACCTATCTCGATCACGCCGGATATCGTTATGATCCCGCCACGCCACAGAACAACCGCAAGAGCCACCGATGACATATAGGTTACGGTAGCGGTAAAAAGCGATGAATATCTGGTCGCATGCACCGATACTTTCCGCATGTTCTCGGTATCCTGCTTAAACTCCGCAAGCATCTTATCTTCTATCGCAAGAGTCTTGATCGACCCTGCACCTATGATCCCTTCGTTCAGATCACCTGTTATCGTGGAATTAAGCTCACGTATCCTGCGGTTTAAGACTACAAGTTTCTTCTGAAAAAACATGACCGTAACTACCACTATCGGAACAAGCACCGCCACGCAAAGCGCAAGTTTCCAGTTTAAGATGAACATCATCACCACCACAAAAATGATATACGATCCATGCCATACTATATCCATAAGACGCCATGCCACCATCACGCCTATCTTGCCGGTGTCACTCATAACGCGGGCATGTATATATCCGACATTATTCTGGTTAAAATACGAAAAAGACAATTCCTGCAGATGATTAAATGCGGCATTCCTAAGATCTCTGTCCACGCTCATCTCAACCTGTCCGCACATATATGTACTGATGAAGTTATCAATGACATAAACGACAAGCATGCCGACATAGAGCATGATAAAATACTGAAGCCCCTGAAGCGTTCCTTTCGCAACAAAATTGTTCAGGGCATAGCGGTTAAAAAGAGGAACTGCCGAATCGATGAGACTGGACAGCGCCCCCATCAGGATCATCAGGATGATCTTGGGAATATATTTTTTTATATAAGGGTAAAGCTTCGGTATTCCGAAGAACGGAAGCTTTACGTTTTCATCCTTTTGTCCGTTCATTGCAATGCCCCCGAAGTCTGTATATCGAATATCTTCCGATACAGCCCGTCCATATTTACAAGTTCGTCATGCGTGCCCTGCTCGACTATCCTGCCCCGGTCCAAAACTATGATATTATCGGCTCTCATAAGGGTCGTGATCCGATGGGAGATAAGTATTACCGTTGTCCCTTTTACCGTTTCTTTTAAATTACTTCTGATAACCGCATCCGTCTGAGTATCCACTGCGGATAACGAATCGTCGAATATCATCACCGGCGGATCGGTAGCCACCATCTGGGCTATCGCCGTACGCTGTTTTTGTCCTCCGGATAAAGTCACTCCACGTTCTCCGACATAGGTATCATACCCATCGTTGAATCTGTTTATGGTCTCATCCAAAGATGCGGTGCGGGCTGCCTTCCTTACCTTGTCCATATTGGGATGACCGGGATTTGTGATCGAGATATTGCCCGCGATCGTTCCAGAAAAAAGAAAAGGTTCCTGAAGCACCAGACCTATATAACGCCTAAGTTCATGACGATCCACCAGACGTATATCCCGCCCGCCTATACGTATACTGCCGTTTCCTTCCGGCAGTTCATAAAGTCTGTTTAGCAGATATGCAAGCGTGGATTTGCCCGATCCCGTCGCACCCAAAACCCCGAGTGTGGTTCCTGCGGGGATCTTAAAACTGACATTTTTTAAGATATCTTCGGTACCGTCATATGAGAATGTCACGTTATCAAATTCTATATCGAGAGGCTTATCTCCAAGCGGTTTTGTACTTACGTCGGGATAGTCTTTTTCCCTTTCGGAATTCATGATGTATCTGATACGGTCTACTGATATTCCTGCTTTACTCATGTCGGATATGATACGACCGAGTTCCCTGACAGGCCATGAAAGCATACCGTTGTATGAAACGAATGCTATATACTCACCGACGGTAAGCCATCCCTTAACGCAAAAGACTGCGCCGAATACCACTATGAGCATGATCTGAAATCCGGTAATAAAATCGTTCGAACACCAGAATGCGGACAGAAGGCCCATCAGCCTTATCCACATTAGAGTATATCCGTGGTTTTGCGTTTCAAAGCGTTCTCTTTCGTACTGTTCCCTTCCAAATGCACGTACAACACGCACTCCCGTAAGGTTCTCCTGTGCGATCGATGAAAGTTTCCCTTCTTCCTCGTCGGCATGCAAAAATGCCCCAGCTATCTTGTTATGAAAAAAAACAGAGTAAAGGATGACGATCGGAATAAAGATCCCGGATATAAAAGCCATCCGTCCGTTTATCCCTATCATAAAATACATTCCAAGAACGATAAGTATGCCCACCCTGAAAAGATTCATGAGCTGTTCTGACAAAAAATTCTTGATAGTTTCTACGTCGGATGTACATCTTTGAATAATGTCTCCGGTATGATTAGCACCATGCCATGTAAGAGGAAGATGCTGGATCTGATCAAACAGTTCATCCCTCATGCGCTTTATAAGATGTTCGGACCCCTTGGAGTTAAACACTCTGTACAGATACCTGCAAATGCCCCCAAAAAGGGCAAGAAGCGCAACTACGGCAGCGATGATATAAAGATTACTGCGCAGATACTCCCTTCCACCTCCAAGATTTATAAAATATGAAACAACCTGCGGAGCCCCTGTCTCATTCCCAAGTATGTGATCAACGGTATACTGGACTATCTTGGGACCTATCATATCAAGGAATGCGACCGTCACCGAGCAGATTATCCCCATTGCAAAAAAACGCTTGCTTCCGCGAAGGAAGTAAGCGACCATACCGGCCCTGTTAAATTGTCCTTTATGAGAATTCTTTTTCACAGATATGCTTTGATAAACCGTCCTGTCCCGTGTTAGTAAACTACCTTGTTAGTAAACTACCTTGTTACGACCCGTCTCTTTTCCGGTGTACAGTTTATCATCCGCATCTTTGATCGTTTTGTCGGTAGTCTGATAAAATCCATGTTCCTCTAATCCGAAGGTCATGGTCACTTTGATCGGATTGCCGTCATATTCGGTTACTATGCCTGCAAGTTTTCTTCTGAAAGAATCAAGAAGCATGTATGCATCGTCACCGTTTATATCATCAAATACAAGCAAAAATTCTTCGCCACCCCAACGGGCGCAATACCCTTTGTTATCCATAAACTCCATCATGTTGGACGATACGGTCTTTAGCACCGCATCTCCCGCATCATGTCCGTAAGTGTCATTAACAATCTTAAAATGATCAATGTCTCCCATTGCTATGGTAACGGTTCCGGTCTTAGATTCATCGATATCCGATAATATCTCCATGATCGCGCGTCTGTTGGGCAAATGCGTAAGCTGGTCGGTATCGGCTGCAAGTTTTAGTTTCTGATTTGCCAGATACAACTGCCTTTCGGCCTCAACCTGATGCTTGGCAAATGACAGGCCTATGATAATGATATTAAGTGCAAAAGCAACTTCGTTAAATACATTTATCCTGGCCGCCACTTCCGTACCGTTCTGTATCGGATATGTGAATTCGTGCAGGAGATTTACAGCATACATCACAACTGTCGCAAGTATGCTCACGAAACAGCACAGTATCTTGTTTGCATATGAGATGCGTGATTCCAAAAGAATAAGCACAAGTGCCATATACAAAAAATACTGGAATCCAAGATCAAGCCCAAAGACCACCGTAAGATATACGGACAAAGCCGCCATACATCCCACGAATAAAATCCTGTTATAATCTTTTTTGACCTTGTATGACGCATACATTATCCAGCATTGAATGACTGCGCCGACAAGTGTAGGGATGTAATGATTTCCAATTCCGTTTGCGATAAACATAACGGAAAGCATAAGATAATATACGAACTGCACTATACATTCAAGGCGCAGTCTGACCACGTCCTCACCGCGCTGTGCAGCCTCATCATATCCTATATTAAGTAATCCCCAAATACCCTTATTATCCATAACTTATATCATACTACAAATCTGCTCATCGGGTTCAACAATTTTCAGATTATTATAATATTATCATACAAATCCCTTATTATTTCACTTATTAAATTGTTTCATATTAAGACATATCTTATCGGCCTCCGCTATGCGTGGGCCGGGCGCGTGGGGCCGGGCTGCTTGGGGCCGTGGCGTGGGGCCGGCTGAGTGGGGCCGGGCTTATAAGAAAAATGCCCCGATCACGGCCTCTATTTCATCGGTTCCAAGCATATTCAACGAAGATTCCTCAGTTATGATCAGATCCTTCCCCGGCAACAATCCACTCTTAATATATGACTTCATTTTAAAAACCGCATGCTCTGCATAATCCTGTTTATCCATCATACCCCTGTGCTCCCAATAAATCTGTTTTCTGTTCCTGACATCAAGTATTGTGAAATCAGGATATATAACCGCTCCGTTTTTCATTTTCAAAGGTTTTTCATACTTGTAAGGGATTCCGTGTCTGGACAGGGCATTTGCGATATTAAGTTCTGACTTGGATCTAACTCTTTCTTTATGGTCTGTTTCATAATACGGGGCGGATTCATCAATCGCTTTTCCCTCATATTTACACGCCATCCACTGCTTTATATAGTCCTCATCCGAACAGTCAACCGGCTCAATATAATCTTTTACTTCAACTGAATTGTCAGAATAGACTTGTCTGATCCGGTCTGCTATCTGCTCTGACTTTTTCAAGAAATCTTTCAGGTTGGATATTTCCTTTTCAATAAGTCTTATGACTTTTTCGTCGTAGGATTTTTGGACGTATGTACGAATCTTTCTTGAATCGGATTTACGTATATAAATACCACTCTTATCCGATTTGTCCGTCCTTAAATAAAATTTTGCACGTTCTCTGTAATTTACAATATGAATCATACCATCCGGATATTCCGTCAATGCCTGATATTTTTCTTTCTTTATTCCTTCCAACTCATACAGTCTTCTTTTTGCCTCATCATACACGTCGGTAGGTATTAGCATTTTTTGTTTATTTCTTTTCAATAAGTTGCCTCCTTATCATTGTTTTGTTGTTTTATTATGATTATGTTGTTTTTTGGACTTAGGTATCGATTTTGCCTATTTTTACAATTTCCGATCCCTTTTCAGACTGCTCTTTTTTGTGAACAACGGATTCGGGGATCGATTTCTCTTGTTTTATTGATTTCCGATCCCTTTTCAGATTTTCTCTCTTTGTGAACAGCGGATTTGGGGATCGATTTCTCTTGTTTTATTGATTTCCGATCCCTTTTCAGATTTTCTCTCTTTGTGAACAGCGGATTCGGGGATCGATTTCTCTTATTTTATTGATTTCCGATCCCTTTTTCAGATTTCCTTTGAATTGATATGTTTTCAATGAATTGTCGATTTGCGAAAGACCTCTTCCTTAAGTACCATAAGTACCCAAGCCTCATAAATATAAATAAAATAGCATGATTATTAGTACGAAAAACCAGTAAAAATGTAATAATAAGCGAATCTCGATGTAAACAGGTCTCATTTCAGATATGTTATCTTTCACTTAACATCGATAAATAAGATAATCCGGAATCCCGATGCTCAATTTAGAACTATGAGCATCGGAATCCAAATATTAAAGAACTCAAACCTATAAATGATCAGAATCTATAGTACCAGATCAACAGAACTTACAAACTTTGCATGACCGGCCACCCGGACTCTATTTCGCCCCGGCAGTTCACCCGAACCCTATTTCGCCCCGGCAGTTCACCCGGACTCTATTTCGCCCCGGCAGATCACTCGAACTCTATCGTTCCGCTGGGCTTAGGTGTGTAATCGTAAAGAACACGGTTAACTCCCTTAACCTCGGAGGTGATCCTCTGTACCAGAGTCTTCATCAGGTCATAAGGGATATCCTCAACCTCAGCCGTCATGGCATCTGTGGTGTTCACCGCACGGATTATGACTGCCCATTCAAAGGTACGTTTGCCGTCGCGGATTCCGGTGGATTTGAAATCAGGTACAACTGTAAAGTACTGCCAAACCTTGCCCTCAAGTCCGTTCTTTGCGAACTCTTCTCTTAAGATGGCATCCGACTCTCTTACTGCCTCAAGGCGATCCCTGGTAATGGCACCCGGACATCTTACGCCCAGACCCGGGCCGGGGAACGGCTGACGATATACCATGTTTGCGGGAAGGCCGAGTCTTTCGCCCACTATCCTGACCTCATCCTTAAACAGGATCTTTACAGGTTCAACCAGTTCAAACTTCATATCTTCGGGAAGTCCGCCGGCATTATGATGGGCTTTTATTCCTTTTTCGCTCTCAAGGATATCCGGCCAGATAGTACCCTGTGCAAGGAATTCTATTCCGTCTAACTTACGGGCTTCCTCGGCAAATACCTCTATGAACTCACCGCCTATGATCTTTCTCTTGGTCTCGGGATCGGATACACCTGCAAGTTTATCAAGGAATCGGTCGGTAGCGTCCACATATACGAGATTTGCTTTCATCTGATCGCGGAATACCGAAATGACCTGTTCGGGCTCGCCTTTTCTAAGAAGCCCGTGATTAACATGAACACATGTGAGCTGGTCTCCCACGGCCTTGATGAGCATTGCCGCCACGACCGAAGAATCAACTCCGCCCGAGAGTGCAAGAAGCACCTTCTTATCCCCTATCTGAGCACGAAGCGCCTCCATCTGATCCGCTATAAATGCATCTGCAAGTTCCGGTGTTGTGATCCGGACCATATCATCCGGACGTCTGTCATTTGCCATTGTTGCCTCCTTTTTTGTTTATCAAAGTTTTACAAACATATCTCTTAAAAAAATCTGCTTAATAAAGTATACTTGATGTAATCGACTGACGCCATAGTTGTTCTTACAAATCATATAAATTTCCGTTGTTGATCGAAAGGAGAATCTCATGGAAAATTTCACTTTTTACGCACCAACCTATTTTGCCTTCGGCCGTGGCACCGAAATGCAGACCGGAAGTCTTGTTAAGCGCTTCGGAGGCTCAAAGGTTCTCATCCACTACGGCGGTGGATCCGTCGTAAGATCCGGCCTTCTTGACAGGGTCAAAAAATCTCTCGACGAAGCAGGCATTGCCTATGTGGAACTCGGCGGAGTAAAGCCCAACCCCAGAAGCGGTCTCGTATATGAAGGTATTGACCTTTGTAAAAAAGAAAATGTCGATTTCGTTTTGGCTGTAGGCGGAGGAAGTGCCATAGACTCCTCAAAAGCCATCGCCGCAGGAACCGTTTATGATGGAGATTTCTGGGATTATTACGAAGGAAAGCCTGTAGAAAAAGCTCTACCCATAGGAACAGTCCTTACGATCGCAGCAGCAGGTTCCGAAGGATCTCCCGACTCTGTCATAACCAAAGAAGAGGGAATGTTAAAGCGTGGAGCAAGCGGAGAAGCATATCGTCCTAAATTCTCGATCTTAAATCCCGAGCTCACTCAGACACTGCCTCCTTATCAGACAGCTTGCGGAGTTACGGATATCATAGCTCATCTTTATGAAAGATACCTTACCAATACCAAGGATGTGGAGACCACCGACAGAATGATCGAGGCACTGATCCTTGCCATGGTAAATGAAGCACCCAAGGTGATCGCAGATCCCAATGACTATGAAGCCAGGGCAAATATCATGTGGGCAGGAATGATGGCTCATAATAACAGCTGTGGTGTCGGCAGAAGCCAGGACTGGACCAGTCACGGAATAGAGCATGAGCTTTCCGCACTTTATGACTGTGCACACGGCGCAGGTCTTGCGGTTACAATGCCTGCGGTATTTACTTATGTAACGGATCATGACGTTATGAGATTTGCACAGATTGCCGTAAGGGTATGGGGATGTCAGATGGATTTTGCTCATCCCGAAAGAACAGCCAAAGCAGGTATCGAAGCGCTCAGACGTTTTGTTAAATCGATCGGAATGCCTGCAAACTTCGAAGAACTCGGAGCAAAAGAGGAAGATATACCCAAACTTGCACAGACTGCATGCTTAGGCTCCGGCAAGATGGTCGGATTTACGGAACTCTCGGAAAAAGATGTAGAAAACATCTACAGACTGATGCTTTAATAACAGGTGATCAAAGCTGCCCGCCGTTATGGTGTGGCAGCTTTTTCATTGCAACAAAAGCTATCACAACACCGATCGCACAAACAACTGTTCCCATTAAGAGCATGGGCTTTACGCCAAAATTATCAAGGACTGCCCCGCTTATAAGATTGGAAAATACACCACCGACCGTTATCGCACTTGATATATAAGCCTGTCCCTTAACCTGATCCAGTTCTTCCATCGTACTGCTCACATAATATGCGGATGCCGGTATAAACACTGCATATGCAAAAAGCTGAAACGACTGGCTTACATACATACCGACCAGACTTACCGCAAGAAACATTATTATCGTTTTAATAAGAAAAGACACACCTGAAAACAGGAGCAGCTTATCCGAAGATATCTTCTTAAGCACAACACCGATCAGCGCCATGACGGGAAGTTCCAGTATCGCCTGGAGAAAATTTGCATATCCAAGTTCAGTCTCGCCTCCGCCCAGATTTCTTATTATCTGGATCATAAAGTCATTTATCATGTTATGTGCAAAGAAGAAGCAAATCGCACCAAGTAAAAAAAGCATAAATGCAGGATATGTTTTGGCAAAGTCAAAAATATTGTTATGTGCCACGTAAGAAGGCTGTGCCTGTGAATCCGAACCTGTCCCCATCGCCTTTTTTGCATTCTCATCGGCTTCGTCCAAAACCGTCACTTCTTTGACTTCGGGTTTCTTAAACGCAAATACAACTACAGCCGATATGATCATAACTACTACATTTACAATAAGAAGTAAGAAAACGCCCTGCTTTTCAACCATCCCGCCGATCAGCGCTGCAGTAACAGCAAATCCTGCGGATCCTAAGCCTCTTGCCAGTCCGTAATAAATATCACATCCGGCTTTTTGGTATTCAAAGCAAAGTGCAGTCATTACCGGCTGGTACGCAAACTGAATCATATATATAAGAGCATAGACAATAAATATTATCACCTTGTTATCCTGTACGAGCATAAGCAGGATGGACCCTGCCATGATAGTAAGGACAGCTATAAGAATAAACCGCCTGTTGGTAAGAGGCCCCGGCTTATCGATGATACCTGCTATCACCGGTTGTATGATCGCAGATATGACATTGGCTATCGCAAGAAGTATTCCGACTTCGGTATTTGAGAAGCCGTGTGCCAGAAGATAAACTGCCGCATATGCATGTATGGTGCAAAATGCAGCAAAATATGTAACATTTATAAGTGTATATCGAAGTGTCCAAAAACCTTTTGATGAACCCGTTTTATTCATACCGGATCGTCCCCTCTTATGTATTTCTTGCCTTTACTTTTATGTATTTCTTGCCTTTACTTTTATGTATTTCCTGCCTTACCTCTTATGTATTTCTTACGTGAAATAGAGTATAATGTAAAGCATATATTATTGTAAAGCCGGTTAAAATAAAAACCATGATCACCAAAATAATATTTGTACTCATAGACTGCGTAGCTATACTCGATATGTATTTTACGCTTAAGGCCACTGACCGGATCAAAGAAGATTATGGCAAATGGCTTTCTCAGGCTATGTTAGCGGGTATCTTTGCTATCTTTTCAAATATCCTCATAGCATTCGCTTTTAACCCGATCATCGCCAAAGTAGCCTATGCATTTTATTTTGCCTCGATAAACTGGATATTGCTCTATCTGTCGGCATTCTGTCTGTCATATACGGAACATCATTATCTGTTAAAAAAGCTATCGGTCCCGGCTATTGTACTCATGATACTGGATACCGTTTCAATTTCCCTGAATCTGTTTTTTGAACATGTTTTTTATATTTACCAGTCTACCGATGGCAGCGGAGCCATCTTCTACCAGACGGGATTTAAGATCCCCTATTACATTCATCTTGCCATAGACTATACCGCACTTGTCATTGCCCTTTTTGCGATTATTTACAAGATCATCCGGACTCAAAGCATATACAGGGCCAAATATACCATAATCCTGTCAGTTCTTATGCTTGTTGTTCTTCTTAATGTTATGTATATGGCATTCGGACTGCTCCTTGATTCGTCCGTAATCTTCTACGCCGTCGCCGGCACACTGATCTACTTCTGCATCCGGATACTCGTTCCCAGAAGTATCATGAACATCACCATGGGAAGAGCACTCGATGATGTGAACGAAGGACTCATACTTTTTGATCTGAATGATGATTGCATATATGCCAATGCCTTTTCCCGACAGCGTTTTAATATAAATGAATCGGAATACGGTTTTGAGTGCGAACCGGTTTCTTCGGTAATCAAATCCCTTTCAGACAAAGGTCTGAAATATGGAAATGAAACATATGTAAGATCTGCACAGCCCGAAAGTCCGGTAGCCGAAGAGCATTACAATATACGTTACAACGAGCTGACTGATGATAACGGTATCAGCATAGGTTCATATTTCCTTATAGAAGATACTACCGAAGAATTCTATTATCTTCAGGAGATCAAGGATGCCAAAAACGCCGCGGATGCGGCAAGCCGTGCCAAAAGTACTTTCCTGGCGAACATGTCCCATGAGATCCGAACTCCTCTTAATTCGGTTCTGGGATTAAACGAAATGATCCTTCGCTCTACCGATGATCCCAAACTTATAGAATACGCAAACAGCATCCGCACTTCAGGCGATACACTCCTCAGCCTTATCAGCGATATTCTGGATTTCTCAAAAATAGAAGCTAACCGGATGGATGTGATAACGGATGAATATGAACCCCATCAGATACTTAGGGACTGCCATAACTATTTTGGCGGTATGGCTGCAGAAAAAGGATTATATCTAAACATAAACTGTGATGAGAATATTCCTTCCAAACTTACAGGCGACAAAAAACTCATCAAACAGATAATGGCAAACATCATATCAAACGCTGTCAAATACACCAAAAAAGGCGGTGTTACCGTTGATCTTAAAACCTCGGATAACGAAAACGGTAAGTGCGATCTGATAATAGACATATCGGATACCGGTATAGGAATCTCTTCGGAAGATAAAGAACTTCTCTTCGATGCTTTCAGGCGTGTTAATGAAAAAGAGAATGCAACCATTCAGGGAACCGGCCTTGGACTTGCCATAACCAAAGAACTTATCTCCCTTATGCACGGAAGCATATCCGTAGACAGTATCCGTGACAAAGGAAGTGCCTTCCATGTGATCATCCCTCAGAAGATATCGGATCCCACTCCCGCCGGCAAATTCGATCTAAACACTAAGGCTCCGGCAGGTGACGGTTCCGGAGAACTTTTCCATGCACCCAATGTTAATGTTCTGATCGTTGATGACGCAAAACTGAATCTGATGGTAGCAAAAGAACTGCTTAAGAGAACTCAGGTAATTACCGATACCGCAGGCGGAGGAGCGGAAGCAATAGAAAAATGCAAAGACACCAGGTATGATGTTATACTTTTGGATCACAGAATGCCCGAACCGGATGGAATTGAAACCTTCAGGGTGATCTCATCGGAAGGCATAAATACCGATACTCCTGTTATCATGCTCACCGCAAACGTAGTAAGCGGCGCCGAATCCGAATATGCCAACATGGGCTTCGCCGGATATCTCTCCAAACCCATAAAAAGCAAGGAGCTCGAAGAAATGCTCATAAGGCTTCTGCCTGATGACAAGATCGAACTCCTGACCGGTAATGATTGATTTTTTATTCTCTGATTTTTATTCTCTGATTATTATTATCTTACTTATTCTTTATCATCTTCGCTTAAAACACCGCTCTCGTGTGCACAGGCGTAATGAATGGATTCAAGTTTTTCGTTGGTTGCCGTACGGTCAATGATGGCTTTTACCAAAATATCAAGTTCGGTGTTTTCACTGTAATCGGCAGGAGCAAAATATCTGATCCTGTTGTCTTTCATCATCTTATAGACCTTTGATTTATCCTGAGTTTCGGAATTATATACTCCTATCGAATGACCGCCGTATGAATTTACCAGTTTCATGCACGGAACATCCGTATCCGAATCTCCTATATATATCATATTCCTGAAGGGAACTCTGAGTTTATCCGGCGGAAAATAGTCATTTACTCTTTTATCATTTACGTCAAGTACACCTTTTTCTATACGGAAAAGAAACTGAGTCTTATTGGTATAGTTAACGGCCTGTGCCGGCCACTCCGCAACGCCGCGCTCATTATAGTAGAAACTGCTTGCATATATCTTCTTAAAAGCTCCTGCCTTTGCAACAGAGGTGCCCTCTATCATCTCTTTAAGTCCTGATGATATGATGTAATGCTCAACTATAACCCCTTTTTGTTCGCCATAGCTGCGGATCCTCTCAAACCATTCTTCAACTCCGGGGAACAGTTCGACATCAGCCCCATATTCCATCAGAGTTTCTTTCTTAAAAAGAAGATTTCCCTCGGACTCCTTGAGCATCTTTAGCATATATGAAAGATTATCATCCATCTCGTTAGCTTTGGTCAGGTCATCCGTCTCCTTCCAAAAGTCTTTGACTCCATATCCTACTGACTGTATGTATCCCTGTGCCTGCATATCATCCGGAGACAGCGTTTTATCAAAATCATAGCATATCGCAAGTACCGGTCTGTCTGTGCTCTGTGTTTCAAGTTTTTTATCAGTTTTACTTTTCATTTGTTTTCCCTTCTGATCTGTCACTTCTCTTTACAGAGTATCCAAACTTCCCAAGTTTCTTGCCGAGTGCAAAATACTCACCGTGTGAATATGTTATAAGTCCCGTAGTTTCAAGTGCAAACCGGCCTTTATCATCCATGTACCGCTCATCAACCGTAACACCTATAACCTCACCTATTATCATATCGTGTGATCCCAGTTTATCGTTCTTTACAACTTTGCAATAGATGTTTACGGGACTCTCATCTATAGCCGGTGTCTTCATAAATTCGGATTCATATTCCGTCAGTTTCATTTCGGCAAACTTGTCATGATCTCTGCCGGATCTTACTCCGCACCAGTCACATGCCCTGACAAGGTTTTCGTTTACAAGATTAACCACAAACTCTCCGCTCTCAACTATAATATCATGAGAGTATCTTTCAGGTCTCACCGAGATCGACACCATCGCCGGATCGGAGCAGACAGTTCCCGCCCAGGCTACGGTTATGATATTTGCTTTTTCATTTTCTCTTTTACAGCTGACCATAACAGCCGGCACAGGATAGAGCATATTGCCGGGCTTCCAGCTCAGTTTAGACATAAAACCAGGCTCCTTTAGTCATAATATTCATCCGGATCATATGAACGCTCTTCGCCGGATCCGCCATCATCATAGTCATATCCATCGTCATCATATTCGTATCCGTCGTCATCATATTCGTATCCGTCATCGTCATAATCATATTCATCGTCATCATATTCTTCTTCACGATCCGATAGACGTTCTTTATACTCTCTGTAATCGGAATATCCTCCGTCGTCGTTTCCGGAAGATGCGGAGTTCCTACCCATACCACCCCGTGAACCTTGATTCGCCCCGGAGTTTTCTCCCGCTAAACCACCGGGATCATATCCTGCAGGTTTCCTTACAAGCAGATCTAAGATATGAGTGTGATATATGATAAAGATCACGACGAGCATGAACAGATGCGTATAAAAAGCACCGACTATATAATAGTTTCTCTCAAGAAGATATCCAGTACCGAACCCGAACCAGCATAATGCACCGGTAAGTGCAAGGCCGAACAACAGCAGATGCAGGTTCCTAAACATATTTTTCAATGCACCTAAAAAATCGCCAAACGAGGCATCAAAATACACAAAGCGGCCCACCATGAGACCAAGATAATACATCATGACCGGATTATATTCACTGGCATCTCCTATATGATCCAGATATATGAGGATTAGGATCACATAGAACATCGCAAGCATCCTGATGGTCGCTTTTTCCGATTTTTCGAGATGCTTTAACGGAATGAGCAGTCTGTCCAGGATCGAGTTTAATACGCACGATAAGCATATTAAGAGCAAAAGGACAAAATCTCTCCCGCTCTCCCATGCATTTATGATGACCGCCAAAACAGGTCCGGGAGTTTCCCCTCCCAGCACAAGATTATAAATATGATTAATGATCACATAGGTACACGAAAAAGACATAACGGACGTCCCGGCTATGATCATCTCATAAAACCTTTGTATACGGTTATGTGATCTTTCGTAAAATTCAACTCTGCGCTCACGCCGGGGCAACGAAGCCACCGACACCCTGGTAAAGATGAGGATAAACACGATTATCAGAGCTATGCCCACAAAAGTCGCAAACAAAAATATCAGTTTTTCCATCCATCCGAAATCCGGATTGGTATAAGCTTCAAAGGTCATTAGCTACATCTTCTTTCGTATATCGGCCAGTCTGTCAAGTGCAGCAAGCAGTGTCTCATCCTTTTTTGCAAAATGAAGACGTATCAGATGATCTACCTTTTCTTTAAAAAAAGACGATCCGGGAACTGCTCCTACACCTACGCGTTTGGCAAGTTCCTCACAAAATACCAGGTCACTCTCGTATCCGTATTCGGAAATATCGAGCATCACATAATAAGCGCCTTCCGGAGTTGTATGCTCTATTCCTATATCATCGAGCCCCTGCATAAACAGATCCCTTTTGCGCGTATAAGTTTCTCTTAAACCGTCGTAATAATCCTGCCCGAAATTAAGCCCCGGTATCACGGCTTCCTGAAGCGGCGCAGCAGCCCCCACCGTCAAAAAATCATGAACCTTTTTGATCCTATCGGTTATATCCGCAGGTGCTATCGTATACCCGAGACGCCATCCCGTGATCGAATATGTTTTGGATAACGACGAACAGCATATCGTCCGTTCTCTCATTCCGGGCAAGGTTGAAATGTATACATGTTCATGAGGGGCATACACTATATGCTCATACACTTCATCGGTTATCACATAGGCATCATAACGGATCGCAAGATCTGCTATGAGCTTCAGTTCATCATATGTAAACACTTTGCCGCAAGGGTTTGACGGATTGCACAGGATAAGCGCCTTCGCTCCCTGCTTGAATGCATCTTCAAGAACATCTGCGTCAAAATCAAACGAGGGCGGTATGAGCGGAACATATATGGGTTCTGCTCCGGACAATATGGTATCCGCTCCGTAATTTTCATAGAACGGAGAAAAAACTATGACCTTATCGCCGGGATCCGCAACCGTCATCATCGCTGCCATCATGGCTTCCGTACTTCCGCAGGTAACAACGATCTCGGTATTTGGATCTATATCCGTTCCCATAAAATGAAACTGTTTTACCGCAAGTGCCTCCCTGAAATTCTGTGCACCCCAGGTTATCGAATACTGATGAAAATCTTCACCGGACACTTCCGCAAGGCGCTTAAGTATCTCTGCAGGCGGATCAAAATCCGGAAAGCCCTGTGAAAGATTGACTGCACCGTATTTGTTTGATATCCTCGTCATCCTTCTGATGACGGAATCGGTAAAGGTATCTGTTCTGTGTGATAATGTTTTCATTTACTGCTTCCTTAGTTTTAAATCTTCTTAAATTATAAATCTTCTTATTTTTCTTTTTTGGCTGTCAGGTACCATGCATAAGGTATGAGAGATCCATCTGAGTTCTTCACACGCTCATCTGCCTCTTCAAGCGTAAGCGGAGAACCGAGTACTACATTCTGACCGGGAGTCCAGTTTGCAGGTGTAGATACGTTTTCCGCATCATGTTTCTGAAGAGATACCACAACGCGTTTGATCTCGTCGATGTTTCGCCCCGTAGACATCGGATAGTACATGATCGCTCTGACTATCGA
This sequence comes from Lachnospiraceae bacterium, assembly GCA_024691305.1. Taxonomy (GTDB): domain Bacteria; phylum Bacillota; class Clostridia; order Lachnospirales; family Lachnospiraceae; genus XBB2008. The sequence continues at coordinate 58,384 of JAILNS010000028.1, forward strand.
ATCAGAATCAATGATAAACACGGCTCTCACCGTCTGTGTAGACGCTACGGTTTGAAGCATCCCGTACATCTTAGACACCTTCATGCTTATGTCCGCGACTATCGGAAAAGCAACACTGACCTTCCCTTCACCGTCCCAGTCTATATCCTCTATACTCTTAGCCCATGCAAGATGGGAATGAAGAGAATCTATGGACAAGCCAAGCAATTCGGTGTTGATCTCCTTAAACTCATCTGCTCTTTTGGATAAGGCTATAAACTCCGTGGTACATACCGGTGTAAAATCAGCGGGATGCGAAAAAAACACGACCCACTTGCCCTTATAATCCTCGGGGAAATTGATCTTTCCCATAGTCGTAATGCTCCTAAAATGCGGAGCCTCGTCGCCTATCATAGGCATTCTTGATACCTGAACTTCATTTTCACTCATATATGTCTCCTTGTTGTGGCGTATCCTTGGATCACTTAAGTTTCTCCTGCCATTCATTTTCTTTAAATCCAAGCAGCACAAAATCGTCTGCTATGACCAGTGGTCTTTTGACCAGCATTCCGTCGGATGCAAGCAGCTTTAACTGTTCGTCTTCCGGCATATCCGGAAGTTTTTTGGTAAGTTCCATACTTCTGTACAACTGCCCGCTGGTATTAAAAAACTTTTTAAGCGGCTGGCCGCTCTTCTTATATGCGGCCTTTAAGGTCTTAAGATCGGGATTATCGCCCTTTATATCTTTAAGTTCATATTTAATGCCGTTTGTATCAAGCCATTTCAATGCCTTTTTGCACGTCGTACAACGTTCATAACAATATACTTTCATGACATTACCTCCTGTCTGACCAAGTCTTTTCCATGTACGGAATCTCTGTCGTCTTCAAATATAATGCTCGGAAAAAAGCCTTTACTCTATATCAACATCTAACATTTCCGTCGTCATTCTTCTTAAATATATATCCGATAAAACTCCTCCGAATCTGTAGGTCCCTTTAGGAAGCGGTGCGTCAGATACCTCCAGTTGTCCGTCTTTTTTCACGACGACTGTACCGTCCTTGTCATAGTCAACAAAATTCCCTTCCGCATCATAGCGGTCAAAAACAAACCGGAGAGTATCACCTGCGTTTAGTTTCAGTAAACCTTTTGTATCAAGAAGCCCACCCATTATCTCACTCGCTAAAGTATCATATCCTGTTACGGTTCCTGATACAGGAGTATCATCTTCATTTTTTACGGGATCCCACTCTATATAAAGGACCACGTTTTCACTGCCGTTTCTTACAGCCCGAACCTGACCGGTAAATACATATCCGTCCGCCGTTTCCTTTACCTGAGTGGCCTCATAGCATACAAGTTCTCCGCCTATATGAACCCAGCTGTCAACCATGCCTATAAGAAGATTGCCCTCCTCATCCTCTTTGCTGATATTATCAGAACCGATATAACGCATAGCTCCGTCGTTCATCTCATAAACCCTGACCTGACAATCCGTGATCATAGGCACTAAATGATCGGGCAGTTCCACCTTGTACCCATCCTCTGTCTCTTCTAACGGAATATCGACCAAAGCCTCGGTGTTATCAAAGTCTTCGAAGCCTTCCACATACCAGTCTTCAGCTGTATAATCGGCTGCGCTTTCATTGATATACATAAATATATCACTTATATTCAATCCTTCGGAATTAATGAGCTCTACCAGTTCATCTTTGGCATAGTCTTCATTTTCTTTTGCCTTCTCTTTTTGAACCGCTATTATACTGAAGTAATTATCAAATATCCTGTATTCATCCTTTAGGTTCAGCCGGTCAAGTTCCTCTCTTGTCGCATCATACTGACCGATACTGGTTGAAGGGAATGCGATAGCCATTCCGTTTATGTTTTTTGCGGAATTTTTGTTCCGGTACAGAATACTTGACTGTATAGAGTGAATAACTTCATCTATCTCCTCATCGGTTCCGTATACATCATCAAAATCGGAATCTTTAAGAATCTCAAGAAAATCAATGATATCTATCTGGCCTTCCGATGTAAAAGTATATGCCTTACTGCCGGCTGCAGCAAAAGCACCAAAGTTCTCGGGTCCCTTTGTCATTACACTGTCAGACTCAAGCAAAAAATCGGTCAGTTTATCATATGCCGGCTTAACAAGAGTCGTATCGACTAGTGACAATGTGGCTACGATATCTTTTTCTCCGTCATTTACTATAGTGTTAAGCTGGTCATAACAGGACAAAAGATCTTTTGCCATATCCTCCGTAGACATGGTCGGATCAGCGGCAAGTTTGCCAAAAGGTGAAGTATAGTACCAGCCAAATCCGCCCTCCACCTCTTCGGAAGCAAGATAATAATCCGTATACGGTTCGAGGGCTGCTGCTATCTCTATATCCTGCATGAGGCAGGCATCAAAACCGATAAGATCAAATTTTATATCACTTTTATCTATTGCTGTTACGAGTTCCTGTACAGACATGATCTCCGATCCTTCCGGATCGTCTTTTTTGATAAGGTCATCCATACCGTAACCCATTATTCCGCCGCCGTGATCCCAAAGCACAAGCATATACCTGTCTGCGGGATAATTGTCTTTTGCCCATATAAGGAAATCCGAGAGGCTCTCGCCTTCCGACATGCTGATGGGATCGGCCAGTTCTTGAACGAGTCGCATTTCTCCGCCACTTATCTCATATCTTCCATAAGTTCCGTTTTCGATCTCATCTTCAAACCAGCGATCGGAACCTCCGGCCTGAACCACAAATTTAAGGGCATTTCCCTGCGTTGTAGTTTCTTTCATCTGGCGGATATTAACACTTGCCAGACCTGACCGGTTCTCCAGATTTGAACCGATGATATAGCTGAGAACCACAACGTTTTCCGCCTTTGAATAATCGGTAATAAAATGTTCTCTGCTGGGTTCTGTGTCCAAAACACAGGAAACATCATCGCCCATCATGACTTCTCTGCTTATGTATTCGTCATCTGCGACAATATCTTTTAACTGTTCTTCCAGCGGATCGATTGATATACTGACAAGAAATTTCGGAGGGACATTTTTGTATGAGAAAAAAGTTACACCAAGCACCAATATTATTATTTCAACAGCAGACACGATAACCAGTGCTATCCTGTTTATTATTCTTACTGCCTTGCTGTGCTGTTTTAACGGTTTGAGTGTAAGACCCTCGTACTGCGACCGCCCAAGTCCGAGGATTGGGAGAAAGATAACGGGAAAGAAAACAAGCCCCAGGTTAAATAATGTCTTTTTCCCAAAAGACTTGCCCAGACGATAATACAACCGGATCAGGAAAATCTGATAAACCAATGCCGAAGCTATGGTAAAGAGCCATCCCATACTTTCTCTTGTCCCGAGATATAATGCTCCTGCCATACAGACTGCGGCAACTACAAACGGTCGAAAGAAGCTCCTTCTTCTGCTGAATAAAACCCTGGACAGTTCCATCTCGGCAAGGACCGGTACGGCACATGTCCATTTACGAAGAGGCATCTTCTTTAATACAAGAAAATACCCCACAGACATACAAACCCAGCCTATTGCCAATAAGACCAGGTTGTAAAACAACGCTATAAGTAAGATCATGATTTACTCCCTCGTTACAAACATACAAATTATACGTATGCATTTTACCATACGATACATTCCTTTGGGAAATCTGTAACGGTTTCAGAATATGTTGTCAGGAATTCCTGCTCCGGACGGATTTAGTCAATACCGCACTTTTTCTTTTCAAACCTTATTCGCTCTACCATATATCCGGCATAATCTTTAGAAAGGGTCATATCATATGACGTGACCTTCCCTTCCTCATATTCCCTCAAAGCATTTGGCAACAGCGAATGATATCTCTCAGGGATATTGCCAAGTCCCCATTCACCGCCTTCCTTCTTGGAAAAACAAGTTCATCTTCAAGATACGCAAGAATCCTCGCCAGATTCAATATCAGGTACATGGGATCATCTGTTATCTCATCCTCTGCACCGGCTATATCATTCCATATGGAATCTGTATAATCCCGCACAGGTACTTCAGCAAAAACCTCTCTGACCGGAGCACCGCACATACACTTGCCCCTATGGTTTATGATCGTAAAATGTGCGGTATGGTCTTTATCCTCCCCCTTCATTTTGGAAATATAGTCTTCAGGATCATTTATGTACCAATCGAGGTGCGAAACCGAGAAGTGCAATTCAAAAGGAGTAGGATACACAAAAGGGTTGCATACACCCATTTCGACTACGCTCATCTCTATTCCCTTTGCAGGGCCCTTGCTGTTTAATTCGACAACCATATCCATAACTTTGTCCATGTTTATACTCTTACTTTTTTAAGTTTTTTGACAAAAACAGGAGCAGATCGTCATCATTAACGCATGGCGCATATTGTTCCAACACCTTGTTTTGGTACCATACTCCGCTTCCGTCAGGAATATATCCGCGTTTAACATATATACGCTGAGCAGCACCATAACCGGAGTGAACACCCACAGCCAGAAATACCATATCCGACAGCCTGGCTGCTTCACTTTCCGCTACATCGAGCAACTTATTGCCAATTCCTTTTCCATGGATGTCAAAGAACACTGTCAGATCAACTATTTCAGGAATGTCCATTCCGCCCCATGGGCCCTCTGTCGGATGAAGGACCAGCGTGCACTGCCCCTTGACTGCTCCTTCATATTCTGCAATGAATACAAGCCTTTCGCCTTCTTCCTGTTCTTTGTAATAATCCTCATAAATCTTTATCTGTGGATGCCATCCATATGAAAGATATGTATCATAAAGGATCTCTGCATCCTCCGGTACCATGCTTCTGATCTTCAAAGTCCCGTCGTCATAGTATGTTTTCATGTTTTCACCTTTTCTATGATTTATCGCACTTCGTAATCATCAAGTTCTATTTCTCTGATCGTCTCTTCCGGGGTTTTATCAGTGTTATCATAAATATGTCCGGCATTCTCCGGGAGCGAATCAAGTTTTCTTTTTAAGAACTTTGCTCTTTCGATCATATCCACATCTCCACGATCACGAATACGTCTTTCCAGTTCATCTTCCGTGGCAGTAAGAACAATGTAATACAGCCTTGAATTGTGCGCAGAAGCAAGCTCCCTGACTCTGGGGAATTCATCTTCAATCACATAATCGATAAGTACATCTATCCCCTGACTGAGCACTCTGCCGGCCGTGGTTATAATACAGTCCCAATTAAACCTAAGTATATCTTCCCACATCACAGTATCTGAGGCTTCTCCATTTATAAAGAAATCGCCCTTATCTTCCGGCTCCACAAATCCGGCATGAAAATCATCTCCATGAATAACATAAACTGTTTTTCCGCTTTCAGAAACCAGTTGTCTTGCATACCCATCTGTAAAGGTCGATTTGCCGGTCCCGCATGGACCGGATACAAAAATAATCTTGTTCATGAATTAAATTCCTGTTCTTAAAACATTAAAAATAAATTGTTCAACTGCAACAAATAGACTTCCAAGCACAACATCTATTATATGTACTATTGGAACAACTAAAAACATCCCCCAAAACACTATAGCATATGCAGTTGATGTCCATGGCTTTTTTATTGTCCATAAGAAAGACAAGCAGCTCTAATGCTTAATGCTTAAGAAAAGAATTTCTTTATAACGGAATTTATCTCATTAGTTCCTAAAGGGCTGGTCGAAGTTTCCTCAGTAATGATTAGTTTTTCCCCAACAAATATCCCTTCACTCATCATAGTTTTTAACCTCTGTACAGAATTCTTCGCATACTCTTTATCATCCATCATTCCCCGATGTTCCCAATACAGGACTCTTCTTCTTTTTACATCCAGTACGGTAAAATCGGGATAAATAGTTGCGCCGCTGCTTAACTGCAGTGGGCACTCATATTTATAAGGAATTCCCTTATCTGCCAATGCATTTGCTATATTGAGTTCAGACTTTGATCGGACCCTTTCTTTTCGTTTAGTTTCAAAGAAAGAGAGATAATCGGGTATAGTTTTTCCTTCATACGGTATATTCAGCCATTTTTGTGCATAGTCTTTATCCGAAACATCTATGGGGATTATTAATTCTTTAACTTCCGTAGGACTTTCTGAGTATAAACTTTGAATTGTAGTTATAACGTTTTGTGTTTTTAAGAGAAGTTTCTTTAGGCTTTCTCTTTCCGCCGTTGCAAGCTTTAAAATCTTTTCATCATAGGATTTCTGAAGATATTTCTTAATCAAAGATATTTCAGATTTGTGAATATATTTTCCGGATTTCTCTGTACTTTCATTTCGTAAATAATACTGAACACCATGCGGAGTCTTGCTTACATGAATTTTCCCGGGCGGCGCTTTTTCTAGTGCTACTTCTTTTGATTTCTTGATTAGCAGAAGTTCTTTGTACCGTCTCTCAGCCTCAGAATATAGATTTGTGTAGTTAATTAACGCTTTTGTCTGTTTATTCATGATAATACCCCCTAAAACTAACTTCAATACAGCGGAATGTTGCTCTTTTTCATTCTCGCCGCCTATTTGTGGATTGATTTTGCTGCCAAGACAGCGGGATTTTCAATATCTTGGTTTTTCGCTGTTGCCTGTGGCCCACAAGCCTGTTTAAAAACAGCGAGTTTTGAAAAATCGGGATTTTCGATGTCCTAAAGTACCAACCGCCTCAAAAAAAGACATCGGATTTGAAAAAAGAAAGATTCCGATGCCCCGCGACGGGGACATCGGGTATAACACATGTATAAAGCCGTTTTTCGACTCGTTATGACAAGTTAAGCATATTATTACAAGTTAAGCATATTATTACAAGTTAAGTAAATTCAGGAAACCGTCCGGTACTACTCCATCTCCATAGTTCCAAATCTGTTTCTCGTGTGAAATACTAATAAATTCAACGTTTCTATTTTTTTATATTCCACGAAGCACCTTGTATTTCCTGTGCTTTTCGGGAAAATAGAATCATTTTAGAATCATTCTCACTTAATATGTGATTCTAAAAATCACATATTAAGTAAATTCATAACCAACTTTACCATAATATCTTTTTCTTTCGGATTGGATTCCGCTATCATAAGAGTTATAGCAACTAATTCACCGTCACCAATACGTTTGTTTCCATCTTTAAGTAATGCATCATTTCTCTCCAAAAATTCTAAGAATAAAGATGCTGCTATTCTCTTGCAACCATCTGCAAACGGATGATCTTTGATCATAAAGTATAAAAGATTTGAAGCCTTTTCTTCTATGGAAGGATAGGCATCTTCACCAAATGCACTTTGATAAATAGCGGAAATGATACCGTTTACTTTTCCTTCTTCTTTTTCTACACCGAATACATCTGTCTCAAACGAATCCTTCATGTGCGAAACCATTTTCATACAGTCATCATAAGTGATTCTGTAAATAGGTTTTGCTCCCGCAGGCTTTACTATCGCTTGATGGTCGTATTGATCTAGCAAAGCTAAACTATCTGTGTATAAATTAACCGCACGAAGCACATCTTTTTCTTCAATATTTAATGCACCAGCCAGCATTCTGGTTTGAATATCAACTGCCTTTTGTAATGCGTGCAAACGCTTCTCATTAATCGCATAACCATCTATCATATACTGCTTCAAAATTTTGCTAGCCCACTGACGGAATTCGATACCACGTTTTGATTTAACACGGTAACCTACAGATATGATGACATCAAGATTATAGTATTTTGTTTTATAATTCTTTCCATCAGATGCAGTTGTCAAGAAATCCTTGACAACTGCTTTTTTATCCAACTCT
>JAILNS010000035.1 GCA_024691305.1 Lachnospiraceae bacterium
AGGCCCCGGTGTCGATGAAGACGATCTGCCTCTCCTTGCGCAGAAATACTACAGAGGCGCCAATTCGGAAGGGCAGAACGGATACGGAATGGGCATGTATCTTGTTAAGCAATATATGCTTAAGCAGGGCGGCGATATGGAATACTTCAATGACAACGGATTCGTTGTGGTACTCATGCTCAAGAAGGTCTGAAAGCATCGATTTTTCCCACAGAAAAAATATTAAAAAAATATTTGATAAAATATAGTTGACAAATATATGTTGCATCAAATATAATATGACAAAAGAAAACAACCGTATATGGAGGAAAATAATATGAGCACATTTTATGATCAGAGCGTAGTTGCTGCAAACGGTGATGTTATTTCAATGAAGGATTACGAGGGTAAGGTGGTACTGGTAGTGAATACCGCAACAGGATGCGGATTTACACCTCATTACAAAGACATCGAAGATATGTATGAGAAGTACCATGATCAGGGATTTGAAGTGATCGACGTTCCCTGCAACCAGTTTGCCGGACAGACTCCCGGAACCGATGATGAGATCCATGAATTCTGCACACTTAAATACAACACCCAGTTTCCTCAGATGAAGAAAGCCGATATCAACGGTGAGAACGCGATACCTCTTTTCACCTATCTGAAGAGCCAGAAGGGATTCGAAGGTTTCGGTAAAGGCCCCAAGGCACTGGCAATGTCGACCATGCTCAAGAAGATCGACAAGGATTATAAGAATAATCCCGATATCAAGTGGAACTTTACGAAATTTGTCATCGATCGTGAAGGAAATGTAGTTGCAAGATTCGAGCCTACGGCTAAAATGGAAGATGTAGCCGAATGTGTGGCTTCACTTATATAATACTTACTTTTAAGGAGCAGTCATGGCGCAGACTTACGAACAGCTTAAACTCAAGAATCAACTGTGCTTTCCGTTATATGCATGCGCGCGTAAGATAACGAATGCATATACACCGTATCTTAAGCCTCTGGGGCTTACTTATACGCAATACATCGTATTCATGGTCCTGTGGGAAAAAGAAGAAGTGAATGTAGGCGAACTAGGACGCATGCTCAAACTTGACGCCGGGACGCTTACACCGCTTCTGAAAAAACTTGAGAAAGAAGGATATGTGACCAGAAAACGGTCAGTTGAAGACGAGAGGATCACATGTATCCGTCTGACCGGCAAAGGAGAGGCTCTTAAGGAAGAGTGTAAGGATATCCCGGGCAAAGTTGCCTCTGCTGTCGGTAATCTCGACGAAAACGATGTTAAGGAGCTCTATCGCATATTATACAAAGTCATGGAGGAAGACTGACTGTGAACGTGCCAGTTGAAGAAAATGGAAACAGAGAAAAAGTCATAGTCAAAACTTCCGTGACCGGGATAGCCGTAAACCTGCTCCTTGTTGCATTTAAGGCAACCGTAGGACTGTTAAGCAATTCCATCGCGATCGTTTTGGATGCCGTTAACAACCTGTCCGATGCCTTAAGCAGCGTGATCACGATCCTGGGGGCCAAGCTTGCCGGCCGCGAAGCGGATAAAAAGCACCCTTTCGGATACGGTCGAGTGGAGTACTTAAGTTCCCTCGTGATATCACTGATCGTACTATATGCCGGTATCACTTCGCTGATCGAATCCATAAAGAAGATCATTCATCCGGAAACACCTGATTATTCGACGGTAACGCTCATAATAGTCGGAGTTGCCGTATTTGCAAAGATATTTCTCGGGCTGTATGTCAAAAAGACTGGGGACAGGGTAAATTCGGATTCCCTGATCAATTCCGGTAAAGATGCTCTGCTTGATTCGGTTATATCGGCGGCAACATTGATCGCAGCTTTCATCTTTATTTTCTCGGGATTATCGCTCGAAGCATATCTGGGCGCCGTGATCTCGCTTGTCATCATAAAAGCCGGTTTCGATATGATCTCGGAGACGGTATCGAAACTGCTGGGAGAACCCGGAGATGCGAAACTTATCCAGGACATCAAGGCTACCGTGCGCTCTTTTCCCGAGGTTAAGGGGGCATATGACCTGATCCTTCACAACTACGGCCCCGATACCTATAATGGTTCGGTGCATGTAGAGGTTGAGGACACGCTCTCACCCGACAGGCTTGATGAGCTTTCCCGTGAGATCATGGTCAAGGTATATCAGACACATCATGTGATCCTGACAGCCATAGGGTTTTATTCGGTTAATACTCAGGATGAAGAGGTGATCGGATTAAAGGATGAGATCGGCAGACGTGTGATGTCTCATGAATATGTTAAGGGAATGCACGGCTTTCACTTCAATAAGAAGGATAATTCCGTCAGGTTTGATGTGGTCATCAGTTTTGATGCGCCCAGCCGCCAGGCAGTTTTTCTTAAGGTCTTAAACGATCTTAAAGATACTTATCCCGACATTGATTTCACACCTGCCATGGATATGGATTACGGTGAGATAATATAAAGGAAAGATAGCGAAGCGTATTTTGGTGCTGCTTAACGATCATCTTAAAGAAAGATTCGGATGTAAAGTTTATAAAATTGCATTAAACGGAAATTTCACCTGTCCGAA
>JAILNS010000043.1 GCA_024691305.1 Lachnospiraceae bacterium
ACATGGTAGAAAGGACCAGTGTGATCGCTGATGAACAGATGGAACAACTGACAGAGATTGCCAGCCAAACGGATATTATGCATGATATGGCAGACAGTCTGCATGAACAGGCACAGGTTTTCTCTGTGTGAGAACCTTTAGGCAAAAGTTACTTTTGGAGGAAGACATAACTGCCGCTTCGGGTGAGTGAGTAAGTGAGTGAGTTTTCAATAGTGTGGTATGGGAACCCGCTCCCTTTCTACATTTTTTGAGGGAGCTTTTTTCTCCTAAGCGAAAGGTCGCGCGTTCGAATCGCGCCGTGGACGCTTTGAGGAGCCGGTCAGGGCTCCTTTTTGTTTAGGAAATTTTCTTTTTGTCCGTCAGAGAATATATTTATGATCGGGAATATTAGTGATTCTTGGGGGACAAACAATGATCTTACAAAAGCCTATCCGGGCCCGATCTGCTTTGAAGCAGGAGCGAGCGGACATAATAGAGTGGCTTATTCCATCAGAAAAGTGTTTGAAAGGATCAGAAACGAAAGTTTGATGGAAGATATAGACAGGATTGATTTTCATATTAAAGGGAATATATCCGATGAAGAAGCCGGACTGATCGAGGATTGTATAAATAGGCTGCTGGGGTGGAACTATGGGAGTCATGGGATTCAGTATATGTATGAATATACGATTGATGAGGCTATGAGTGAGACATGTGAAACTTGTGCTTATATACATTTCAAAAAACTGGGAAATCCGGTCCTTCCGGAAAAGAATACGGAAGAAAACGGCGAATTTGCAAGACCGGAAGATATGAAATCCGATGCGCTATGGGATATATACAGTATGTTTCATAATATGCGCAGACCTTATATATGGGTAGGATCCGGTAATAATTTCAGATATAGCCTTTATCTGATCAAAGATGCTGTTTTTGAGGGGACATTGTATATTATAAGAAGGAGGAGCAATCATGGAGAACAGGAGAGATGGAGGGATCGTGGTCCTTGCCGGATACAACGAAAGGATCGGGTTTGCCGGGTAGGAGACTTCGGCAATAGGAAGGGGTGATCTTATGGCGTTTATCATTACGGGTGATACACACGGGACGCTGGATATTGATAAGGTAGTGGAATTTTTCGCAGAACATGAAGGTGAATATACGGAAGATGACTATCTGATCATATGCGGGGATGTGGGCGTGTGCGGATTTTTGCCGGATGTGGAGAAAGAGACAAGACGGATACTCAGGGAACTTCCGGTCACTGTCCTTTTCATAGACGGAAATCATGAACACCATCAGAGACTTAATGACTATCCGGTGGATGAATGGATGGGCGGAAAGGTTCATATCATAGAATCTAAGATCATCCATCTGATGCGTGGACAGGTATATGATATAGACGGCACAAGATTCTTCACTTTTGGAGGTGCTTACAGTATTGACAAATATGCGAGGACCGAGGGTATTGACTGGTTTCCGGAGGAAATCCCAACCCGTGAGGAGTACGAGGAAGGTCTTGATAATCTGGAGAGAAATGACTACCTGGTTGATTATATCATTACACACACGGCACCTCGTGAGGTCGCTGCAGCACTCGGATATGGTGAAGCATCTCTTGATGAAGTCTCACTGCGCAGATATCTGCAGCAGATAGCGGATGAGGCAGAGTATAAAAAATGGTTTTTCGGACATTTTCATGAGGATGAGATGATAGAAGACGTATTTGTCGCCTTGTATGATGAAGTGGTGGTTGTAGATTAAGATTCCCATAATGGCCAATATTTATATAAAATTTAGAAAATTGAAGTGAAATTGTCTGACATTTGTAGTATTATGGTTATACGATAAACAGTTTATGTGATGATACAGTCAGTTTATATAGACTCTGTACGGAAACGGAGGGTGAGAGTATGAGCGGAGTAAACGGAATAGGTGCAGGATCTGCCGGATATGTATATTCTGCAATGGCAAGCGGAAGCAAAGTAAATACAGCGGCGCAGGGAGCATCCGAAATGGCTGTCCTGCAGGAGCAGGAAAGACAGATAGGCGGTTATAATGCCGGAACTCAGAATATGGAGGCTGCAAAGAGTGCTCTTAACATTGCAGACGGAGCAACGGCCGAGATCACTGAGAATCTTCAGAGAATGCGTGAACTTGCCGTTCAGGCGAGCAATGGTCTTTTGAATGATGAAGATAAGGCTTATATCCAGGAAGAGATTGACGGATTAAAGCAAGGTATCGCCGAAATAGCCGAAAGGACCAATTATAACGGAGTACCGCTTCTGGATAATGAAGAAGGCAAAGTATTCCAGGTAGCATCCGATTCAAACGGAACTACCAGATCATTTGAAACCGTAAATGCGACACTTGATGCACTCGGGATCGCTGATTTTGATGTGACTGGTGAGTTTGATCTTAAAGCTATCGATGACGCAATGTCCACTATCAATAAGGGCCGTGCATCATTGGGAGCACAGACCAATGCATTCGAAGCTGCGATAGATTACAACAATACTGTTTCATATAATACGACAGCAGCGCAGAGCCGTACCGGGGATACCGACTACGGTGAATACATTCAGAAACTTCAGAAGCAGAGAACCTTAAACGATGTTCAGCTTACAATGCAGAAGAAACGTATGGAAGATGAAGAACGTCAGAAGTTGGGGCTGTTACAATAATTAAAACCGGTCAAAAGTGACCAAAAACCTTTAAATTGCGCTATTTGCAACTGTGGGTTGCACCATTTCCAAGTCAACTTGGTAGGGTGCAACCCTTATTTTTTGTATTCTGTGACCGTAACAAACAGTTAAGCGATCGAAAATACTGTATAATAATTTTTAAAGGAGGCAGTTATGATACTCGCGGATAAAATAATCGAATTAAGAAAGAAAAACGGATGGTCACAGGAAGAACTTGCCGAGAAGCTAGACGTCAGCAGACAGTCGATCTCCAAATGGGAAAGCGCACAGTCGATGCCCGATATGAATAAGATACTTAAGTTATCGGAGATCTTTGGTGTAAGCACCGACTACTTATTAAAAGATGAAATAGAAGTTCTTGCAGCTGAAGACTCCGGAAATTATGATACCGGTTCTTATGAAAATGTAAGGATGGTGTCAATGGAAGAGGCAGACGGATTCTTAAACTTCAAGAATATATTTGCATCGAGGATCAGTATCGGGGTTATGATGTGCATACTTTCCCCTATAATGATAATCCTTTTATCGGCAGGTCATGAGACAGGTAAGATAGCGATATCTGAAGGCAGTGCAAACGGAATAGGATTTCTTATGCTCTTTATCCTTATAGGAGGTGCTGTAGCGCTCTTTGTTATCAGCGGTCTTGGAAACAGCAGATATGAATATCTGGAACGGGAAGCAATAGAAACCGCATACGGTGTGAGCGGAATGGTGCGTGACAGAAGAGAGCGTTTCAAAAATACATATACAACAATGCTTACCATCGGAATAGTCATGTGCGTTATATCCGCAGTTCCCATCTTTATAGCCTTGATCGTTGTCGGCGAGAACGGAAATGATTTTTACTATGCGATCGCTGTGGCATTTTTGCTTATATTTGTCGCAATCGGCTCTCTTCTCATAGTGAGAGTCAGCATAATATGGGGAAGTATGCAGATGCTCCTTGAAGAAGGCGGATATACAAGGTCTGAGAAGCTTGAAAATAAGAAAAATGAAGTCTTCGCCGGAACATACTGGTGTCTTGTAACGGCAGGCTATCTTGCATACAGTTTCATAACCAACAGATGGGACAGAAGCTGGATCGTGTGGCCTGTTGCAGGAGTATTGTATGGAGCATTAGTAGCTGTACTAAAGGCGGTAAGAAGCAGGGCATGAGCGGATTGACTAATTTATGATATAAAAAACGAATAATCATTCCATGTCATTGACCATTAAGGGTTATACTCCCGATAACGGCCATAAATAACTTTACACAGTGGCTTGCGGTTCATTTTTCCAAAGAGGGTATCCGGGTGAATGCCATAGCTCCGGGATTTTTCGTGACGACGCAGAACAAAGGTCTTCTTTTTAACGAAGACGGTACTCCTACCGCACGAACAGAAAAGATCCTTGCAGCCACACCCATGGGGCGTTTCGGAGAGGCGGAAGAATTAAACGGTACGCTGCTTTACCTGATCAACGAGAAAATGTCCGGGTTTGTGACAGGCGTTGTGGTTCCGATAGACGGTGGATTTTCGGCGTATTCGGGAGTCTGACCATGGCCATTGCGGGTCAGACCGTATGAGCTGTACGATATAGATGTAAGGAGTTTACGCTCAGTAATTTGTAAAATAATAAGCGGCGCAGGGAGGTAATTTACTTTCCTGCGCTATTTCGCTTTAATGTTATACTTGCAAGGATGGACGGGATTATTTAAACTAACCCTTAGGGTATTTTTTAAGAGAGGTTTTATGAACAAAAAGAGTGAAAAGGGAACAAAAGAATTAAATCCGGTTCTTCGCATTGCAGTGGTTATCACCGCGTCGCTTATTTTTGCCGTCAACATCAACACTTTTGTACATACCGGAGGGCTTCTTCCCGGAGGTGCATCAGGTGTAACACTTCTTATTCAACAGATAGGCATTAAGTTCTTTAATGTGAAGATACCGTACACACTTGTAAATGTTTTGATAAATGCTTTTCCCGTATATATAGGCTTTAAGTTCATCGGGAAAAAGTTTACTGCACTTTCCTGTGTAGTCATAGTATTGTCGTCGGTTCTTACCGATATCATCCCTGCCTACACCATTACCAAAGACACTCTGCTTATTTCGATATTCGGAGGTCTGATAAACGGTGTAGCTATAAGTATGTGCCTTTTGGTAGATGCGACAAGCGGCGGTACGGATTTTATCTCCATTTATCTCTCCGAAAAAAACGGAATCGACTCATTTAATATAATACTCGGATTTAATGCGGTTATCCTGACTGTTGCGGGTTTCCTTTTTTCATGGGATAAGGCACTGTATTCGATAATATTCCAGTATGTTTCGACCATGACGATCAGACTTCTGTATCGCAAGTACCAGCAGACGACACTTTTTATCGTTACCAAGGAACCGAAGAAGATATGCGAGATCATTTATGATATGTCCCATCATGGGGCGACGATCATGGAAGGTGAAGGCTCCTATGAACATGACGAGAAAAAGATAATATATTCTGTGGTCTCAAGTGCTGAGGCCAATAAGGTTGTTAAAGCGATACGTGAATACGAGCCTGATGCTTTTGTAAATGAGTTTAAGTCCGAAAGGATAAGCGGCAGGTTTTACAGGGTTCCCAAAGATTAAAGGAGAGACAGATGGATCCTTCATCGGCAATAATGCTTGCTGTAGGCGCTTTGGTGGCAGCAATTCTGATCTTTATAGGGATAAAACAGTTTAGGAGTGTAACTCCCGTAGCGTTTTATACAGGTGAAGAGCCACCTGCCGAAAAACTGTTAAAAGACGTCCGCGCATGGAACCATGGGCACGGATCATTATGGATAGGATATGGAGTAGTCATTATCGTATGCTATCTTCTTGCGGTATTTTGGGCAGTCGATTCTCTCGTAAAGACTCTTCTCATGTTTTGCGGAACGATATTCCCTGTCTTTTTGCTGGTTTTGGGACACAGATATCTCGTCCGCAGATATATGATATGGTGATCAGCGCGGCTTTTGCTTTTTTTGGCTAAATATTTTAATAATGGAAAAAAACTTAACTAACGGAAGTATCCTAAAAACGATAATCATGTTCTCACTGCCTTTTCTTATGTCTTATCTGCTCCAGACATTGTATGGGCTTGCGGACCTGTTCATAATCGGGCAGTTTGACCCCACCGAGAGTACGACCGCAGTATCCATAGGCAGCCAGGTCATGCATATGCTGACCGTAATGATAGTCGGTCTTGCCATGGGAGCGACGGTTCTTATAGGCAAAGCGGTCGGGAGCGGTGATACGCAGCTAAAGAATAAGGCCATCGGAAATACGATCGTCCTTTTTATCATAATATCCGTATGCTTTACCGCAATTCTTCTTATGTGCGTATCTTTGATAGTTAGAGTGATGTCGACACCCGACGAAGCCGTAAGAGGAACAAGACAGTATCTTATGATCTGTTTCGCGGGGATCCCGTTCATCACTATGTACAACATAATCTGTTCCGTATATCGTGGAATGGGGGACTCCAAAAGTCCGATGTATTTTGTGGCAGTTGCCTGTATATGCAATATCTTGCTTGACTATATATTTATAGGTCTTGTCGGACTCGGCCCTGCCGGAGCGGCTCTCGGAACTACATTGTCACAGGGGATAAGCGTGATCATATCTGTCTGTGTGACCGTTAAGAAACAGATGATCACCGGACTGAAAAAAGAACATTTTAAATTGCAGACCGGTATCATATCAAATATTTTAAAGGTCGGTCTCCCCATAATGGCCCAGGATGCATTCATTCAGATATCGTTTATAGTCATTACGATATTTGCAAACAGAAGAGGCTTAAGTGATTCAGCAGCCGTGGGTATTGTAGAGAAGCTCATAGGGATACTGTTTTTGGTTCCCTCGACCCTGCTTTCGTCTGTATCTGCTATATGTGCCCAGAATATCGGTGCCGGAAAAGACGACCGTGCAAGACGCACCATGTGGGACAGTGTTTTTATCGCAGTCGGATGCGGAATGTTTTTTGCGATACTTTTCCAGTTCGTTGCAGCGCAGGCCGTTGGGCTGTTTTCAAGTGATCCCGAAGTCATAAGGCTTGGGGATCAGTATATGAGATCCTATGTCTGGGACTGCGTATTTGCGGGAATTCATTTTGTTTTCAGCGGATATTTTTGTGCTCTTTCAAGGTCCGGACTGTCGTTCATACATAATATCACCTCTGCACTGGTTGCGAGGATTCCCATCGCTTACTATACTTCCATACGTTTTGCTGATACACTCTATCCGATGGGGTGGGCCGCACCGATAGGCTCAATAGTATCGGTTATCATATGTTTGATAGCATATTTTTATATAAGATCCAAAACGGAAGGGGATTTAAGAAATGATAGTTAAAGTATTGATCTTGTTGCTGTTTTTTGCGGTAATGATCGGAGTCGGTTTTTACTGCCACAAGCACGCCACTGATGTTGACGGGTTTGTACTGGGAGGCAGGTCGGTAGGCCCGTGGCTCAGTGCTTTTGCCTACGGAACAAGTTACTTCAGTGCAGTCATATTCGTAGGTTATGCGGGGCAGTTTGGTTGGAAATACGGTATCGCCTCCACATGGATAGGTATCGGAAATGCGCTTCTTGGCTCTATGCTTGCATGGAGAGTGCTCGGACGAAGGACCAGGGTCATGACACAGCATTTAAATTCGGCGACAATGCCCGAGTTTTTCGGTAAGAGATTCCAGTCAAACGGTTTAAAGATCGCTGCATCCGTTATTGTTTTCATTTTTATGATCCCTTACACCGCGTCACTTTATAATGGTTTATCAAGACTCTTTGGCATGGCATTTAACATTGATTATACGCTGTGCATCTTTGTTATGGCGATACTTACCGGTATATATGTTATTGCCGGAGGATATATGGCAACGGCGATAAACGATTTTATTCAGGGTATCATCATGCTCTTTGGTATCTGCGCAGTTATCGTTGCGGTACTTAAGGTAAATGGCGGATTTCTTGGTTCTCTGGACGGACTTGCAAGGATCTCGGACGAGACCGTAAGTCAGACACCGGGTATATTTGCATCGTTTTTTGGTCCTGATCCCGTTAACTTACTCGGGGTTGTTATCTTAACTTCACTCGGAACCTGGGGACTTCCTCAGATGGTTCAGAAGTTCTATGCGATCAAGTCGGAAAAGTCCATAACAAAGGGAACCATCATATCTACGCTGTTTGCGATAATAGTTGCAGGCGGGTGCTATTTCCTGGGCGGTTTCGGAAGACTGTTCAGCGACCAGATCGACATTGCAGCTAACGGATATGATTCGATAATCCCCGCAATGTTAAGCAATCTTTCACCGGCACTCATAGGTCTTGTGGTCATTCTTGTGTTGTCGGCTTCAATGTCTACCCTGTCATCTCTTGTAATGACCAGCTCCTCGACTCTTACTATCGATGTGCTAAAAGGCCATGTATTTAAGGATATGGATGATAAGAAACAGTTATTGTGGATAAGAGTACTGATCGTCGTATTTATAGCTATATCCGTGGTACTTGCGATAATCCAGTACAAATCAAGCGTAACCTTCATCGCACAGCTCATGGGTGTTTCGTGGGGAGCAATGGCCGGTGCCTTCCTTGCACCTTTCCTCTATGGACTTTACTGGAAGGGTACGACCAAGATCGGCTGTATAGCAAGTTTTGTATTCGGTGCAGGATTCATGGTATATAACATGCTTTTCAGATCCACACTTCCCAAACTTCTCCAGTCACCGATAAATGCAGGTGCCCTTGCAATGGTAGCAGGTCTTGTCATTGTTCCGGTAGTTTCGCTGATCACCAAAAAGCCGGATGAAAGCTTCATTGAGCAGACATTTGCATGCTATGAGAAGAAGATAGAGGTACATGTTACTTCTTCACTTGAGGATAACTGATAAATGCCATAAGAGGTCAGGCAGGATTAACAGCATTTACATAGGTTTTTTAGAAAGGACAAAATATGAAAGCAGGAATACTTGGATACGGAAATCTCGGAAAAGGGGTTGAAGCTGCAATAAACAGAAGTGCGGATATTGAGCTTGTTGCGGTTTATACAAGAAGAGATCCCGCATCGCTTAAGATAGCAACACCTTCTGCAGCCGTAAAAAGCGCGGATGATCTTGAAGGTGGAAAAGAGGATATAGATGTACTCATCATCTGTGGAGGAAGTGCGACGGATCTTCCCGAAATGACTCCTAAGTATGCAAAATGGTACAACGTAGTGGATTCTTTTGATACCCACGCAAACATACCGCTGCATTTTGGAAATGTAGATGCAGCTTCCAAAGAAGGCGGTAAAGTCGGACTTATCTCATGCGGATGGGATCCCGGAATGTTTTCATTAAACCGTCTCTATGCATCGGCAGTTCTTCCCGGAGGAAAAGACTATACTTTCTGGGGAAGAGGTGTAAGTCAGGGACATTCCGATGCTATACGCCGGATAGACGGTGTGAAAGATGCAAGACAGTACACGATCCCGGTGGAAGAAGCCGTCCAAAAAGTAAGAAGCGGAGAAAATCCCGAGCTCACCACAAGACAGAAACATACAAGAGAATGTTTTGTTGTGGCAAAAGACGGTGCAGATAAGGCAAAGATAGAGCAGGAGATCAAGACAATGCCCAATTATTTTGCCGATTATGATACAACTGTTCATTTTATCACCGAAGAAGAAATGAAGAGAGATCACAGCGGGCTTCCGCATGGGGGATCTGTGATATACAGCGGTGAGACAGGCACTTCGGGAAACAAGCACGTGATTGAATACAGCTTAAAGCTTGATTCAAATCCGGAATTTACCGGGTCGGTGCTAACGGCATATGCAAGAGCGATCGTAAGACTCAACACAGAAGGAGTAACAGGTGCAAAGACGGTATTTGATATAGCGCCGGCATATCTTAGTCCTGTACCGGGAGATGAACTCAGGGCACATTTCTTATAAAAGTTTATAGGGGGAATAATTATGGGACTCGATTATATATGCGGATTTACTTTCGCACCTTTTGCGCGTGAAGGGGTTGTTGCGACCGATAATGCAAAGGAGAGCCTTCGGGTTATGAAGGAACAGACTCATTCAAACTTTGTTATCATCGCACCTGCGGCATTTCAGGAAACGGCCATATCGGAAGAAATTAATTACACATCTTCGTATACCATGGGAGACGATGAACTTCGTTCCGTAATCGACGAAGCACATAAACTCGGTCTTCGTGTGGCCATAAAGCCGACGGTTAACTGTAAAGACGGAACCTGGCGTGCACACATTCATTTTTTTGATGAGGATGTACACTGTGAACCCAAATGGTCCAACTGGTTTAAGTCATATACCGAGTTTCAACTGCATTTTGCGAAGATCGCAGAAGAAAAGCATTGTGAGATGTTCATCGCAGGGTGTGAGATGGTAATGACAGACCACAGGGATGCCGAATGGAGAAAGCTGATCGCAGAAATCAGGGGAGTTTTTAGCGGACTTGTTTCGTATAACTGTGATAAATACCAGGAGCACAATGTGCATTGGTGGGATGCGGTCGATGTCATAACCTCGAGCGGATATTATCCTATCGATGACTGGGAGAGGCAGCTTGACAGGATAGAGGCAGTCGTAAAGAAGTATGATAAACCGTTCTTTTTTGCGGAAACAGGTTGTATGTCCGTGGAAGGTTCAAACAAGGTTCCGAACGACTGGTCCGTGAGCGGGGCATCCGATCCCGCCGGGCAGCAGGCGTGGTATGAAGCGATGTTTAAGGCCTGCGGTAAGAGGGATTTTGTGAGAGGTATGGTATTTTGGTCATGGACGGCTAAACTCTATGCGCCATCGGAGATAGATGAATGGAAAAACTACGATGTTTATGCAAAACCTGCCTGTGAAACGGTGGCGGAGTATTTTAAGAAGTATGAGTAGGCCGGGATTTGTATCATATTTGGCATGATTTTTGTACAAGGAGAATAAATATGACGGTATCGGATAATGTTAAATACGCAGGAGTGGCAGATCCTACACTCGATCTGTTTGAGAGTCAGTATGAGATGCAAAGCGGGATGCTCTATAACTCATATGTGATACTGGATGAAAAGATTGCAATCTTAGATACGGTAGATAAAAGAGCAACCGATGAATGGCTAAAGAATGTTAAAGACATACTTGGTGAAAAAGTCCCGGATTATCTTGTGATACATCATTTGGAGCCTGACCATTCTGCGGGGATACTTATGCTGCACGACCTGTATCCTAAGATGAAACTGGTAGGAAATATGCAGACATTCCGCCTGCTGCCCCAGTTTTTCGATACCGATCTGAGTGCTCTTTTTGAGACAGTAACGGATGGTGGAGAATTAAATCTCGGAGAGCATACTCTTAAGTTTTTTACGGCTCCGATGGTTCACTGGCCTGAGGTTATGGTGAGTTTTGAAACCAAAGAGGGTATTCTTTTTTCCGCAGATGCGTTCGGAAAGTTCGGGACAGAGACAGATACCGAAGACTGGACATGTGAGGGAAGAAGATATTATTTCAATATTGTCGGTAAATACGGAACCAACGTACAGGCACTTCTTAAAAAACTTACGGCAGCGGAAGTTATCAAAAACTGTAAGATGATCTGTTCGTTACACGGTCCCGTTCTCAAAGAAGATTTAGGTTTTTATATAGGACTTTATGATACATGGAGCAGTTATAAGCCGGAAGATGAAGGCATACTCATAGCATGTGCATCGATCCATGGAAATACCATGAAGGCTGCAGAGTACTTAAAAGCCGAGCTGGAAGCATCCGGAGCCGGAAAAGTCATACTTACCGATGTCTGCAGAGCCGATGTGGCCAAGGTTGTAGAGGATGCATTCAGATATGACAGGATGGTCCTTATGGCATCCTCATACGATGCGGGACTTTTCCCTCCGATGGAGACTTTTTTGCATCATCTGGTTTCCAAGAAGTACTGTAATCGCAAGGTTTCTATAGTTCAAAACGGAACCTGGGGGCCGACTGCCGCCAAATGCATGCAACAGATACTGGAGCCTTGTCAGGGTATAGAATACATAGGCGATGTCATAACGATCAAAACAACGATGTCTGAGTCTAACCGCGAGGAATTAAAACTCCTTGCGAAGGCTTTGATATAAGGAGAGCAGAGAGTAGAGAGTAGTAAAAGATTGTGAGGTAGTAATGACAGTAGTTAAACGATTGGCTGCGGTTTTGTGTATCATTGCGCTGATCACCGGATGCGGTTCCGGCGCATCAGAAGATGGTTCATCTGCGCAAAGCGGCACACAAACAGCAGAAACAACGGAAAATACCGGCTCGGACGAAGCAGTTCAAACAGCCGATATGAGTGGCTTTACGCCTGTAGGCTTAGATAAGTGTGATCTTGGGAATCCGGTTACCAGAGACACCGGAGGAGATCCTTCCGCTCTTGTCATAGGCGACAAGGTATATCTTTATTCGGGTCATGATGTTTCAACCGACGAAGAGGTTTCCAAGGCGATATACAATATCCCCGAATATGTATGTTACAGTTCGGAGGATATGATAAACTGGCAGTCCGAAGGTGTCGTTATGACCATGGATACTGTAAAGTGGGCGGATGATACCTCTGCGTGGGCATCCCAGGTGGCAGAGTATAAAGGAAAATATTATCTGTATTTTTGCAGCTGGGACAAATCAGGCAAGCAGTCGATAGGAGTTGCTGTTTCGGATGTACCGCAGGGACCTTTTGTCGATATAGGCGAACCGCTTGTCAGAGGAGCGGTGACCAAACCCCAGACATCTTCTTTTAACGATATCGATCCCACGGTATGGATCGAAACAGACGAAGAAGGAGTTGAACACAGGTATCTGGCCTGGGGAAACGGCATTTATTTCATATGTGAGTTAAATGAAGATATGGTTTCCGTCACCGATCAAAACGGAGACGGGAAGATAACTTCGGGACTTGATATCACCGAGGGAGATATTGTTAAGCGTACCGCCGGATTAAAGGAGTATACCGAGGCACCCTGGCTTTACAGAAGATGTGATGATTCAGGCAATTATACCGGCCCTTATTATCTGTTTTTTGCACATCAGTGGAGAGAGAGCATTGCATATGCGACAACTGATGATCTTATGAGTGGCGAGTGGTCAGATACCAAAAGGATAATGTTCCCTACGGCTACATCCAATACCAATCATCCGGCGATCATTGATTTTAAGGGCAAAACTTATTTTATCGGACATAACGGCGCACTGCGCGGAGGCAGCGGATTCAGAAGAAGCGTAACAATTCAGGAACTTGTATTTAATGAAGACGGTTCCATTGATCTGATGGAAGAGACTGCGGCCGGATTATCGGGAGAAACCGTTAAGATCACGACAGGTGACGGTGCGGCAGTTTCACATGAACCTTTTGTAAATTCAGTTGCAGACGCCGATTATCCGTATTCCGACATGAAGATCGGTATGGATATAGGCCAGACTGATACAGATGCATTATGGATCATCCGTCCCGGAAGATCTGATCCCGATGACGAAAATCTTGTATCCGTGGAATCCGAAAATAAACCCGGTCTGTACATAACGGAAGGCGGATCAAATACCGCAGTCCTTGCCCAGGATATGCAGGGAACCGATGAAATGGGAAGCAAGCAGACCTTCAAAACCTACGCCGTTGATGAAGCGGGTTCACAGGTGATATTTGAGAGCGTATCTGCTCCCGGTACTTTCCTGGTGGCAGCAGGCGGAGAACTTAAGCTTGGGACGGTTGATGAGGCTAAAGCAAACCCGTTCATAATAAATTAACATTTATTTTGAAAATCAATATTGCCAAATGTCGGTATAGCGTGTTATCTTTAATTTAAGATATTACTAAATTACTTTTGATTTTTCCAAACAAACAAGTCAAAATCGCCCATTTTAGCAAGATCAGGAGATAACACCAATGGATAAGGCATTTGAATTTCTTAAACCCTGGATACTGCAAAGAGCGGATCCTTTTGTTACCAAATTCGGAGATTATTACTATTTTACGGCTTCAGTACCTGAATATGACAGGATCGTGTTAAGAAGAAGCAAGACTCTTACGGGATTGTCCGATGCGGAGGAAAAAACTCTTTGGGTATGCCATGAGAGCGGCCCAATGAGCAAACATATCTGGGCGCCGGAGCTGCATTTTCTCTTTGGGAAATATTATATATATTTTGCAGGCGGACAGATAGACGATGTCTGGAATATACGTCCTTATGTGCTCGAATGCACCGGAGATGATCCTTACGAGAACCTTTGGATCGAAAAGGGACCCATGCAGTGTGCGGATGATGATGATTTCTCATTCAGAGCATTTTCACTGGATGCAACTACCTTTGAAGATAACGGTGAAAGATACTATGTATGGGCAGAGAAGGTAGGAGTCGGCAAGCAGATAAGCAATCTTTATATAGCTAAGATGGAGAATGCTTATAAGTTAAAGACAGTACAGGTTCTTCTTACAACGCCTGATTATGATTGGGAACGAGTGGGCTTTTGGGTAAACGAAGGCCCCGGAGTGATAAGAAGAGGAGATAATATATATCTTACGTTCTCGGCAAGTGAGACCGGAGCCGATTACTGCGTCGGAATGCTTACGGCAAAGAGCGGTACGGACCTTCTTGATCCCCTTAACTGGAAAAAGGACAGGTATCCCGTGCTTAAGACCGATGTATCCAGGAAATTATACGGACCGGGACACAATTCCTTTACCGTGGATGAAGAAGGCAGGGATATCATGGTATACCATGCAAGGACGGAACCCGAGATAGTGGGAGATCCGCTGTATAATCCAAACAGACATGCATTTCTTATGCCTGTTAAATGGGACGAAAATGACAGACCGGTGTTTTCGTTTGATAACAGATTATAGGTAATAAATATAAAGACCGCGGAAACGTCCGCGGTCTTTTTTCGTATAAGAAGCTGGGAGGATGCTTCATTATCTTTGTATGGATTAAGGAATTATTCTTCGTTCATGGGCATGTAGTTGATACTTACCTTTATGTCCTGTGCATAGTTACCGAAGGTACTTCCGAAAACGGTAAATCCGCCTACGTGTTCGGAATCGTCTTTTACCGAGAAACGGAATCTTAATTTGCTTCTGAAATCCAGGTCAAAATCATTAATAGTAACGTCCGAAATCTGAAGTCCGTCAAGGAAGGTTCCGGTATCGTTGATAACTATAAGTTTGAGTAATCCGTACTGGTTCCAGTTTGGATACCACCATTCCGGAGTAAAGATTCCTCTTACATCACCGAAGTCTCCGGGGGATGTCCACATTCCGATCTCTTTGTCATTTAGAGAAAATGTGATATCCGAAGGCCATACCGAATTGATACCGGGTGCTTCACTTGAGAGTTCCGCTGATATCATGAGCTGGGTGATCTTCTGGGAAGCCGGTATGAAATTCGGGATCTCATATTCCACATAGCCTCTGGTAAACCACAGTATATCGGCATTGTAGCGGTCGGGATGAGAGAAATATCTTGTGTCATCGACTTCTCCGATGATAGCGGTGGGCGAGGCCAGACCGCAGGTCGGATATATATTATAATCCGAATAATGTCCCACCTTGATATTTACGTTTGATACGTTCTGGTTAGATTTGGGTGAGTCGAAATCGATCAGTATTTTTTCTTTTTTCAAAGAACAGAGTTTCTGGTTTCCATGTCCCGAAGGTTCATTGGATATCGTGATCAGACCTGTTGACTCGAGTTTCTTTATGTGGCTCGTAAGAGCACCGTTTGTGATCTTGAGTTCCTTTGCTATCTCGTTCAGGTTCATCTGCTTGTGAGTAAGAAGCAATTTGATTATGTCGATCCTGACATCGGAACCCAGGGCCTTGAACAGTTCCAGCCCTTCATCGGGTGAATTGATTGTTAACATGTGAAATACCTCATTTTCATATAATTTGTACTTCCCTAATATATGAATATAGTATTTTTTAGATTAGATTTCAATAAAGTATTTTAGTTTTGTCAAAAGCAATAATTTATATAGTTCTTTTTTGTTGCTTTTTCATAAAACTGGCCATTTGCTATTGTGATTTTATATGTAGAATAGTATATTTAGTAAAATAATAAAAAATATAAAATAATTTAGATTCAAATAAAACATTGTTTATTCATTGTTTTATCTAAAATATTCGGAAGAATCACAGTAAAAAACAGAAACAGAGGAGAGACAAAATGAGAAAGATCAGACAGACAGGACAAGGTGTCAGATCGGCATGTGCCATCGGATTATCTGCGGTGATACTGCTTACAGGCTGCAAAGCCGGGGGCAGTGAGCAGGAAGCTCCCGAGGCAGAGTCAGCTAAACAGGAAACTGCGGTTGAAGAGACCGTTGAGGAAGCGCCCGAGACAGATTATGATTTTACCGTTAAATATGACGGTATTGCGACAGGAGACGTTTCATCTCCCGGCGTTGCGGTTCATGATCCTTCAATACTAAAAGCCGACGGACATTATTATATATACGGTTCTCATATGACTGCCGCAAGAAGCGACGATCTTAAGAACTGGGAAATGATAGCGGATAACTATATGAAGACGAACCCGGTATACGGACAGATATATGAAGTATCCGATGAAGCCTTTGCATATGCAGGAAACAAGAACAGTGTTATCCCTACCGATGATAAGGCAATTCATGTATGGGCGCCTGATGTTATCTATAATAAAGAGACCGGAAAGTATTGGATGTATTACTGCACCAGTTCTACATGGAATGCTTCAAATCTTTGCTACGGTATATCGGATTCACCGGAAGGACCCTTTGTATGGCAGAAGGCTTTGATATATTCGGGTTACTATAACGAAGATACCATAAATGAAACCAATGTACTCGACTATGTGGATCTGGAATATGCAAAGAGTCATTATCTTCATGGAAGGGAATATAACTATAATGAGTTCCCGAATGCGATCGATCCTTCGGTATTCTATGACGAAGACGGACGCATGTGGATGGTATACGGATCATGGAGCGGCGGTATGTTCCTTTTGGAGATAGATCCTCAGACAGGTGATGTGATACATCCCGAAGCCGATGAGGAAAATCATGTTGATCCTTATTACGGAAAGAAACTTTGCGGCGGCGGTCATATGTCCATGGAAGGTCCATACATTTTGTACGATGAGACCTCCGGTTATTATTATCTTTTCGTATCTTACGGCTCTCTCGTATCAAACGGCGGTTATCAGATGAGAGTATTCAGATCCGAGACCGTAAACGGAGATTATGTAGATATGAACGGAAAGAATCCCTGGATGGGAGATCTGCATGAGAACTTCGGTGTAAAACTCTCCGGTAACTACAAACTGCCCAGTCTTGAAAAAGCATATATGGCAACGGGGCACAATTCCGCATTTATAGATGATGATGGGAAGATGTATGTGGTATATCATACAAGATTCAATGACAGCGGTGAAGGTCATTCTCCCAGAGTGCATCAGATGATATTAAATGAAGAGGGATGGCCCTGCGACCTGCCGTATCAGACAAGCGGAGAGACCGTATCGGAGACCGGATATTCTTCCGATGAGGTTACGGGACGTTATTTTGTTACAAATCAGGGACATAAGATCAATTCCGATATAGCAAATCCTGTGATACTGTACTTAAATGCCGACGGAACCGTTATCGGCAGAGAGTCTTCCGGAACCTGGGAGATGAAGGATGGAACTCCTTATATGAATGTGACTATAGACGGAGTAAATTACAGCGGAGTATTCTGTGCAATGAAGGATGAAGCTGATACTGACGTTATGGTATTCAGTGCAGTCGGAGATAATACAACCGTTTGGGGTGTAAAGTACTGATATAAAGGACAGATATAATATATAAATATTGTTCAGATTAATGTATGATCCGCCGGGCCGTTTTGGTCCGGCGGTTTTATTTTATGACAATCAAATGAAATATTTTAGCGTATTAATAAAATGTTAGAGGTTCAAAATATTTTACCAAAAATTAAAAATATGTTTCAGCGATAACAACATTTGACATAAAATCGCAATAATTTAGTTCATTTTGTATAAATTCGACGAACAATATTTTGATAACTTTACTAAAAATTAAAATTGTTTATAAAAAATTAAAATAAAGTATAGACAAATCGAAAATGAAAACCTATACTGATGTCATAGCCAAGTGAACCGGCTACAACGATAACCACTTTTAAGATAAAAGGAGGAAAACATGAAAAAGAAGTTAGTTAGCATTTTACTTTGTGCAGCAATGACAGCTACTCTTCTTGCAGGATGCGGATCTTCAGCAGACACAGCAGCTGATTCCGGCGCAGCAGAAGAGA
The DNA here is from genome assembly GCA_024691305.1 of Lachnospiraceae bacterium. Classification (GTDB taxonomy): domain Bacteria; phylum Bacillota; class Clostridia; order Lachnospirales; family Lachnospiraceae; genus XBB2008. The sequence goes on from JAILNS010000043.1 coordinate 17,982, forward strand.
CTACTGAAGCAGCAGCAGAAGAGACTACCGAGGCAGCGGCAGAAGAGACTACCGAGGCAGCAGCAGATGAGACAGAGGAAGCTGTTGCAGCAGAGGAAGAGATTCCTACAAGTACATTCGGTGATGCAAACGGAACACACCTTGAGATGTGGACATTCGTTGAACTTCACGGACAGCATTACGGAAAGATGGCAGAGATCTGGAACGAGCAGAATCCTGACAGAACAATCGAGATCACCTGTACAACATATCCTTACGGTGATATGCACACCAAACTCCTCACCTCTCTTGAGGCAGGAACCGGCGCACCGGATATCTGCGACGTAGAAGTTGGACAGTATCCTAACGTTGTAGCAGGTCTTGATCAGTGGCTTGTACCCCTTGATGATGCAGCTTCACCTTATATGGCAACTATGGTTCCTGCAAGAATGCAGACATACCAGGGCGAAGACGGACATTATTACGGAGCTCCTTATCATGTAGGTGCTACCGCAATGTATTACAACGTAGCAGCAATGTCTGAGGCAATGGGTATTTCTCAGGACGAAGTCATAGCTAAGATCGACGCAGTTGTTACATGGGATGATTATGTAGCACTCGGCGAAGAGTATAAGACAGCAATCGCTGATGATTCCAAATACTGGACATCAGTTGATACAGGCGGAGTTGACTGGCTCTGGATCGCAATGGCAGAGTACGGCGAAGACTGGACAGGCGGATTCGAAGGCCCTGCAAACGTTCAGCTTGATTCCGTAAAGAATATGCTTTCAATGCAGCAGGAATGGCTTAAGTCAGGTCTTGCACAGATATCTCCCGACGGTCATGTAGACCTTGAGGCAGGTTTCCAGAACATTATGGATCACAACATCGTATCATTCCCTAAGGCACTTTGGTACATGAGCCGTTTCACCAACTACATGCCTGAAGAAAGCGGAAACTGGTACATAGCTAAATGTCCTGTATTCGAAGTAGGCCAGAAGTGCTCAGTAGGTATAGGTGGTACAGGTACAGTTGTTACTCAGCAGTCAGAAGCTAAAGAGCTTGCAGCAGAGTTCCTTTGCTGGGCTAAGATGTCAGACGAAGGCGAGCAGAACATCTGGGATACACTTGGATTCGACGTATGTAATACAGCTCAGTGGGGCGTAGATGCATTCGCACACGATGACAACAACCAGTTCAACCAGTACTTCATCAACTATCCTTACGATGTTCTTAACGAGATTGGAATGGACAACATCGGCAAGATCTCTGTAGTAGCTATAAGCCCTACGATCAACGAGTATGCTTGCACAACTACTCTTAACGAAGTATTAGAGGATCCTGATTACAGTATCGATGATGCACTTCAGGAGTTCCAGGATGCAGTTGATCTTGAGCAGTAATTGTTGACTGAAAAGATTATATTCTTCTTGTGAATATTAGGTTATAATTACCTTACAGGGGGATGCCGGATGATCTCCGGCATCCCTTTTACTGTAACGGTTGGGCTTAGACAGAGACGTGTTTTTTAAGGAGGGTGCAGATTTGAAGACCAAAAATTTTCTTTATTCGCAAAAGGTCGCTCCTTATGTGTTCGTTCTGCCGTTCATTTTAAGTTTTGCAGTATTTTGGGTTTATCCTCTTATTACTGCGTTCACTATGAGCTTCCAGAAGATCACCGCGACCAAAACCGCCTGGGTGGGGATCGCTAACTATACCAAATTACTCAAAGATAAAGTATTCCTCATCGCAGTTGCTAACAGTGCTAAGTACATGTTTTTTACTCTTGTATTACTGATCCCTTTCCCCATGATCTTTGCCGTACTTATGGATTCCAATATTGTTAAGGCAAAGGGCGTATGGAAAGCGATCCTTTATATGCCGGCATTGACTTCGGTAGTTATTTCCGGTACCCTGTTCCGTCTGATGTTTACCGAATATAAGACAGGACAGATGAACCTGATAAGTCAGGCATTAGGGTTTGGAACGTATAAATGGCTCAAAAACGGATGGTCCGGTATGCTGGCACTATTGGTGCTTGCGTGCTGGCGATGGACAGGTGTTAACATGCTCTACTTCCTGTCGGGGTTGAAAGCTATAGATACCAGTCTGTATGAAGCAGCAGATATCGACGGAGCAACCCCGATTCAAAAGTTCTTCCGTGTAACGCTTCCGCTTCTTAAACCTACGACGATCTATGTTTTGACCATATCAGTTTATGCCGGACTTGCAATGTTCCTTGAGTCCTATATGTTATGGGCTGGTAATTCATCGCCCAATAATATAGGTCTTACGATAGTAGGTTACCTGTATAAGAGGGGTATTGAGAAGAACGATATGGGTTATGCTTGTGCAGTCGGTGTTGTACTTCTGATAGTAGCGCTCATCATCAACTTCGCTCAGCTTATCATGAACGGTACATTTAAGAAGGAGGATTGATCATGGCTAAAGATAAACACAGAGATCTGTCTCATTCACCTTCACATATCGTTAAATCAGTACTCGGAACAGGCTTTTTCGTTATCCTGTGTGCAATAATCGCATTTCCGATACTTGCCGGACTCCTGGCATCATTCAGACCCGGTACGGAACTTATAAGACGTGGTCTTGCGATCGATCTTAATCCTACGACCATGACACTTGCCAACTACAAGTATCTGTTCGGTGGAAATGCAGATTCCATAAAGTACTTTATGTGGTATAAGAATTCACTTCTTATCACGCTCACATCGGTTGTACTTACACTTATCATCTGCTACTTTGTAGCATACGGACTTACGATGTATGATTTCAAGCTTCGTAATTTCCTGTTTACGCTTGTTATCGCAACCATGATGGTTCCGTTTGAGATCCTTATGCTTCCTATGTATAAAGAGATCATCAAACTCCATCTGATCGATACATATGCCGGTGTTATCATAACCGGTCTGTGCAGTGCTTCGACTATCTTCTTCTTCAGACAGTACCTTTCGGGATTACCGAAGGAACTGCTCAGTGCTGCACGTATAGACGGTGCAAACGAATATTATATTTCGGTTAAGATCATACTTCCGCTTGCAAAACCCGCATTTGCTTCAATGGGTATCCTTTGTGCAATGGGTGCATGGAATGCGATCCTTTGGCCGCTGCTCGTATTAAAGGGAGCTGAGAAATTTACTTTGCCGATAGGTCTTAATACGCTTCTTACTCCTTACGGTAACAACTATGATGTACTTATAGCCGGATCCATGTTCGGTATTTTGCCTATCTTTATTATATTCCTGCTTTTCCAGAAATATATTATCGATGGTATGACAGCCGGCGCAGTAAAGGGTTAATGACTTTACAGGTCATATATTTCAAGTTATTTGGAGGTTACAAAGCATGGCAAAACTTGTCATAAACAATGAATGCAAAAAAAGCACGATCGCACCTGAGATCTATGGACATTTTTCGGAACATTTGGGAAGATGCATCTATGAAGGCCTCTATGTAGGCGAGAATTCCGAGATACCTAACGTTAACGGTATGCGTATAGATGTTGTCGATGCTCTTAAAGAGATGAAGATCCCGGTCCTTCGCTGGCCCGGCGGATGTTTTGCCGATGAGTATCACTGGATGGACGGTATCGGTCCCAAAGAGAAACGTAAAAAGATGATCAATACCCACTGGGGTGGAGTAGTTGAGGATAACAGCTTCGGTACTCACGAGTTCTTTGAACTGTGTAAACAGCTTGGATGTAAGACCTATGTCAATATGAACGTGGGAAGCGGAACTGTCCGTGAGATGAGTGAATGGGTTGAATACATCACATTTAAGGGTGTTTCACCTATGGCTGATCTTCGTAAAGAAAACGGGCATGAAGAACCCTGGACCGTTGATTATGTCGGTGTAGGAAATGAAAACTGGGGTTGTGGCGGAAATATGCGTCCCACACATTATGCCGATGAATATCGCAGATATCAGACATACGTACGTAATTATGCAGGAAATACACCTATCCGGAAGATCTGCTGCGGACCTAATGTAGATGATTATAACTGGACACGTAAGGTTATGGAGACATGCTTCGATCATACTCCCGAACACTTACACGGTCTTATGGATGGTCTTTCTCTTCATTATTATACTCTTCCCGAAACAGAGGGTGACTGGAACTATAAGGGTTCCGCAACCAAGTTTACGGAGGAGGTATTCTATCAGACGCTTAAGCGCGGATACTTCATGGAAGAGCTGATCAATAAGCACGGAAATATCATGAACGAATTCGATCCCGAGAAGAAGATCGGTCTCATGGTAGACGAGTGGGGTATCTGGACAGATGTTGAGCCCGGAACCAACCCCGGCTTCCTGTATCAGCAGAGTACTATGAGAGATGCGCTTGTAGCAGGTATGACACTTAATATCTTTAATAAGCATTCCGATCGTGTCAGAATGGCCAATATAGCTCAGCTTATCAATGTTCTTCAGTCAGTAATGCTCACAGAAGGCGAAAAGATGATCAAAACACCTACATATGCAGTATTCCATATGTATCGCGATCATCAGGGCGGAGCGCTCCTTTCAAGTGAACTTCTTGAGAATGGCACTGTAGGCAGCGGTAAGAATGAACTGCCCAAGGTATTTGAATCGGTATCCGAAAATGAGGATGGCATCATAACCATCACACTTACCAATAACTCACTTGAGGCTTCAGAAGATGTTGAGGTATGCTTTACCAAAGACGGTACAGCTTACAGTGTATGTGAAGCAAGTGTAGTCACAGGCAAGATGGATGCGCACAATACATTTGAAGCACCCGAAGTTGTCAAAGAAGAAGCTTTCACAGGATACAGCAAGGTTGACGGCGGTGTTAAGGTAACCCTCCCCGCATGCAGCGTTGTCAGCGTAAGACTTAAAAAATAATATATATATAAGATAAAGAATTTCATTAAGAAGTTTGTAAAAAACTCCCGTATAGCAAAACGTCTATACGGGAGTTTTAAATATATAGTGAGATCAGGAATTATTGGATATATGTTTCATAAACTTTCCGACCATGGTGATAGTAGGTCCCAAAGCTACGGCTATTATTATTATACCTAAGGTCGGATGACCGCCTGCAGCCATACCCGTCAGTATTACCAGGGTATCACACAGGATCCTTACGATAAAGAAGGGGATTTTGGAATTGATCTTTTTGGCTCCGTCAGCTGCTATCTTACAGGAACCGTCGTATGGAGAGAGCCCGGAATCGGCGTTCATATATACCGCAGCGGATATTACAAACAGACAGATGGCGACAGCAAATATGATCGCTCTTGCGGGCTGTATAGAAAATGTTTCGGCAGGAAGTATCTTTTTCCAGAGCCAGGTAAAAAAATCCGCATAATAACCTATCAGTACCATATTAAAAACAGTTCCGAGTCCGATGAGTCTTCTGTTAAAGATCAAAACGATCGCAAGAAAAAGAACATTAATTATAAGCTGCCAGTTTCCGAGCGACATCCCGAGTTTGGCGGCGATAGATCTGTTCATAAAGGTATAGGGATCTGTCCCGTAATCCGCCAGGATAAGAAACGACAGGAAAAATCCCATTCCGAAGATACCGATGAAGCTTAAAATTCCGTTTTTGATAAATATCTGTTTGTCGAATTCGCCTTCCTCATATCCGAGGAAATTCATAAGTTTATTTTTCATACCTAAACAGTATAACCTATAATTGAGGTCAAAAACACACTAAACTGATTTTGTTTCATACTCGTCCAGGATTATTCCGAGGTGGTATCACACGATCATTCCGAGGTGGTATCATATATAGTAAATAATCTAGATAAGAGATGATGTAGATATGTATGATTATGATGTTATCCGCTCAAGGAGGCGGACTCTTGCCATAGAGATCGACAGAAACGGGCATATCACGGTACGTGCTCCTTTTAACGTTGCGAATTATAAGATCCGGGAATTTATGGAAGAAAAAGAAGACTGGATCGAGCGCTCCTTAAAAAAGATGGAGGAGCGAAGAAACAGGCGTTTTGAGGGCGATTACGGTGAGGAAGGAAATAACGGTCCGGAAACGATAACCGATGAACTGCCGCCGCTTACGGAGTCTGAGCTAAAATCGCTGGCAGAGCAGGCGAAGATCAAAATCCCCACAAGAGTTGAGCATTTTGCAAAAATAATAGGAGTAACATACGGAAGGATAACTATTCGTACTCAAAAGACGAGATGGGGAAGCTGTTCGTCGAAGGGGAATCTTAACTTTAACTGCCTGCTTCTTAGAGCTCCCGATGAGGTACTTGATTATGTTGTGGTCCATGAACTGTGTCACCGGCTTGAGATGAATCATTCAAAAAATTTCTGGGTACAGGTAGAAAGAGTATGTCCGGAGTACAAAAAACGAAGAAAATGGTTAAAAGATCACGGTGATGAGTTAATGGCCGGATTATACAGATAAATACCGTTAGAGATAAATTCTTAACATAAAAGTCAAAATATAGTATATTATATTTGTTACAAAGTAAATTGGATGTCTGGACAGGCATCTGTAACAATAAGTTTCTTTAGGAGGAAAGTTATGGGATTAATATCAGCAGCATTGGGTGCAGCGGGCGGAGTAATGGCCGATCAGTGGAAAGAGTATTTCTATTGTGAAGCACTTCCCGAAACAGTCATAATGACCAAGGGAGTTAAAAGACAGTCCGGCAGGGGCTCAAACAACGGAAGCGACAACATCATTTCCAATGGTTCTGTTATCGCCGTAGCAGATGGTCAGTGTATGATCATCGTGGACCAGGGTAAGGTTTCCGAGATATGTGCGGAACCCGGAGAATTCAAATACGATTCTTCATCCGAACCTTCACTCTTTACCGGTAATCTTGGTGAGGCCATCAAGGATACATTCTTAAATATCGGTAAGAGATTTACCTTTGGCGGTGAAGCTCCCAAGGATCAGAGAGTTTACTATTTTAACACCAAGGAACTGATCGGAAACAAATACGGAACACCTAATCCGGTTCCCTTCAGAGTAGTTGACCAGCGTGCGGGCATCGATATGGATATTTCCATGAAGTGTTTCGGTGAGTACAGCTACAGAGTTTGCGATCCTATTCTTTTCTATACAAATGTTTGCGGTAATGCAGCTCAGGATTATAAGAGAGATCAGCTTGACAGTATGTTAAAGTCAGAGCTTCTTACAGCTCTTCAGCCGGCATTTGCTAAAATTTCCGAGATGGGTATCAGATATTCATCCATTCCCGGACATACAACCGAACTGGCAGATGCTTTAAATGATGTCCTTTCAAAGAAATGGAAGGAGTTAAGAGGTATCGAGATCGTATCCTTCGGCGTATCAAGTATCAAGGCAGACGAAGAGGACGAGAAGACTCTCAAAGAACTTCAGAAAGCAGCAGCTTATACCAATCCTAACCTTGCAGCAGCAGCTATGGTCAATGCGACATCAAATGCTATGCAGACTGCAGCAGGCAATCAGGGTGGAGCAGCGATCGGATTCATGGGAATGAATATGGCACAGCAGGCAGGCGGGATCAACACTCAGAACCTGTATGCTATGGGTGCTCAGCAGCAGGCAGCGCCTCAGGCAGCAGCTCCCGCTCAGGCAGCAGCAGGTTGGGATTGCTCATGCGGAAAGACCGGAATAACCGGAAACTTCTGTCCCGAGTGTGGTGCTAAGCGTCCCGTAACCAGCGGCTGGACCTGTTCATGCGGCGCCGTAAACCAGGGTAAGTTCTGTACGGCATGTGGCGCTAAGAAGCCTGAGGGAGTTCCTCAGTACAAATGTGACAAGTGCGGATGGATGCCTGAAGATCCTGCAAATCCGCCTAAGTTCTGTCCTGAATGCGGAGATCCTTTCGGAGATGAAGATCGCGTTTAAGATTTGATCTATAATATGATATCAGGGGCAGTTTATGCCCCTGATTTTATTTACGGGGGATAGAATAATGGCATCACAGATAAATAATTATCAATGTCCTGCCTGTACAGGTCCGCTTCATTATGTAGGAACCAGCGACAAACTGGAGTGTGATTATTGCGGAAGCTCATACAGCATTTCCGAGATAGAGAAGCTGTATGCGGAGCAGGAAGAAAAGGCAAAAGAAGAATATGCTGCAGCGCAGGCCGTCGGAGACGGTTGGGATAATTCAAACCTGACCTCCTGGGGTGAAGAAGCAAACGGGATGAAAGTATACAGCTGTCCTTCCTGTGGCGCTGAACTTATCACGGATGAGACAACGGCAGCAAGCTGCTGTCCGTATTGCGGAAACAACAATGTTGTTCCGGGACAGTTTGAAGATACACTAAAACCCGATAAGATAATACCCTTTAAGATAACCAAAGAACAGGCGATGGAAGGGCTTAAGAATCACTATAAAGGCAAAAAACTTCTGCCTAAGTCTTTTGTATCGGGAAACAGTATTCAGGAGATAACCGGTGTGTATGTTCCGTTCTGGCTCTTTGACGGGTCAGCAAGCGCGGACGTTTCATATCGTTGTGAAAAAACAAGAAGTGAGAGACATGGCGATGATGAAGTGATCATTACCGACCACTTTGATGTACAGCGTTCAGGTCATGTGGAGTTTGATAATGTGCCTGTGGATGCATCAAGCAAGATGCCCTCACAGCATATGGACTCGATCGAGCCTTTTGATTACAGCGACTTAAGAGATTTTTCCACAGCATATCTTCCCGGATTTCTGGCTGATAAATATGATATAAGCATAGAGGATTCCGCGTCCAGAGCGGATGTCAGGTTCGAGAATACTATCTTAAGTGATATCGCACAGACCGTAACGGGTTACAGTTCCGTTCAGGCGATCAACAAGAACGTACGTATAAAAAGGGGCAAGGTTGAATATGCTCTTTTCCCGGTATGGATGCTGTCAACAAAGTTTAACGGCGAAACATACACTTTTGCAATGAACGGTCAGACCGGTAAGATGGTCGGAGATCTGCCCATCGACAAGGGAAGACTTATCGGATATTTCTTCAAATGGTTCATACCTGTTGCAGCCGTTGTGGCACTGTTACAGATGCTGTTGATGTAGGAGGTAGGATATGAAAAGAAAGATCACTTTGGCATTTATACTTATGAGCCTCTTTATATCAAACGCAATGACTGTATTTGCACAGGAAACCGTGGATGTTGTTCCGGGTGAACAGCAGGCTGTTTCGGGCGATTATGGGATCAGCATCGGTATGGTCATAATAATAGCGCTTATCGTAGCGGGTATCGCATGCTTTATAGCATCTTCAAGCATGAAGAGCGTATATACGGCAACGACGGCCAAAAGATATGAAAAAGAGGGATCATTCGGGCTTACCAATAAGATAGACAATCATGTTAATACAACCAGACAGGTCATTCATCACGAATCCAGGACTCCCACACAGGGTCCCGGTGGTACGACTATGCAGGGTGGAGGAAGACCTCCCATGCAGGGTGGCACAAGACCGCCGCAAATGCAGAACAGACCTCGTTAAACAGATAACCCCCGGTATTACGGCAGTGTTCATAAGACAGTAACGCAACATGAGCACTGTCGCGGTGGATTGGCAAAAAAAGAAGAAGTCTGAAAGGAACATACCTTCCAGACTTCTTTTCTTATTAAAATAATGAGACGGTTTATGCTTTTACATCCACCTCGCCGCCTACTATCTTGGCAATCCTGCGCTGGGGGGCAACCATAACAACCACAGCATTAATGGTAGGAACGTTTGGTTGAACGACCCTCCAAATTTGGAGGGTCGTATTAGGGAGAGTGCACCCCGGGTGCACTCTTTTTGTGCAGGCTAAAAGCCAAGGTCTCATCGGGGCGATTGCTCCCCGGTTAGGCTTTGGTAAAAAAATCGACTAAAAGTCGAAAAAACTATTGACAGGACACAGGGAAGTAACGTATCATAAAAACCGACCGATAGTCGAAAAAGGAGAAAGGATATGAAAAAAGGAGAAAAAAGGAAGCAGGAACTGCTAAAGATCGCCTACCGAATGTTCATTGAAAAAGG
>JAILNS010000033.1 GCA_024691305.1 Lachnospiraceae bacterium
CATGACAGAAGATCGTAGCTATATCCAGTCAGAACTTAATGCACTTTCATCAGAGATCGACCGTGTAGCTTCAACCACAACTTTCAACCAGCAGAATCTGCTTGATGGATCTTTCACAGGTAAGAAACTCCAGGTTGGTGCGGAAAGTGGGCAGGCAATCACTATCAATATTGATGATCTTCATGCTTCAAAGCTTAGCGTAGCTCCTACAAACATAGATGTAAGTACATTCAGCTTAGCCGGCGCTGCGATGCAGAATATCAAAGCCGGAATCACTAAACTGAATAAGCAGAGATCAGATCTTGGTGCAATCCAGAACAGACTTGAGCATACGATCAAGAACCTTGATAATATCGTTGAGAATACAACATCAGCAGAGAGCCAGATCCGTGATACAGATATGGCAACCGAGATGGTTAAGTATTCAAATGGCAATATTCTGGCACAGGCAGGTCAGTCAATGCTGGCACAGGCTAACCAGAGCAATCAGGGTGTTCTGTCACTGCTTGGCTAATATTGATTAAATCATAGACATTACAAGAGAGTCGCTAATGCGACTCTCTTGTTGTATAATAAACATATGAAAGTTGCTTTATACGGAAAAGGTATATTAGGAGAAAAAGTTTTTCGCTATCTGGTATCGGCGGAAGGCATAGAAGTTATATGTATATGTAATGATACTCTCGCATCTGAAGAGACTGCAATGGTGTTTGCAGATACTATATATGATGCCGGTCAAGTGCCGATAATGGATTTTGCAGGGTTATGTGATATCTGTAACAGAGGCGAAGCAGATGCTGTGATTCTTGCAACTGAAAACGGTTTTTTGGACTTCGTTGTTAAACGTATGGTCAGACACGGACTGCGTAATATAGCGGTCATCCCTTCATACTATGAAGAAGATTATGAGATAGAAGACGGAAGTTTTATATGGGTAGAGACGGATAAACCGCGTATGTCGTATATTGAATATCATATATCATTCCACTGTAATCTTAAGTGTGCAGGATGTACACATTTTTCAAATATCATTGACGAAGAAAGATTTGGTGATTACGAAAAATTCTGCAATGATCTGATAAGACTTCAGGAATTCTTCTGGGGAATAAGTAAAATACGTCTTATGGGTGGAGAACCTCTGTTAAATCCCGAATTACCTAAATTCATATATGCTGCACGTTCAGCATTTCCGGATGCGGACATTAGGGTGGTATCTAATGGACTTATGCTTAGAGATCATCATACGGAGATTCTTGAAGCTATGAGAAATACCGCAACTTTTTTTGATGTAAGTATGTATCCGCCCACGCGAGGGAGCATTAATAATATCTATAAAATATGTAAGGATAATGGAGTCAAACTTACCGTAACCTCAGATGTAGAAGAGTTTATGGCAAGGATGAATCTGCAGGGTGACAGTGATATTGCAGAGGCATATAAGGCCTGTCCATCCAGTCACTGTAATTATCTGTATGACGGACATATTTCCACCTGCGTAATGCCACAGGTTATAGAAATCTTTAATAAAAAATATGGACTTGATATTCAACCCGGCGAACAGGATGTTATTGATATATATGAGGACGGACTGGATGGTTATAAACTTATGGAACGTCTTAAATCACCTATGGATATATGCAGGTATTGTGACGTACAAAGCCGGTTTTATCAATGGTTCGTATCTTCTGATCCGCTTCCTGATGAATGGTCATCAAAAATATAGTTTTATTGTTCAATATACGGTATTCAGATCAAGAATGGAGAAGAATTGAATGATAACAGCAGTGAGTATGGTCAAAAACGCTGCGGATGTTATTGAAACTATGATCCGGGGCAACAGTATCGTTGCGGATAATTATGTCATAGTCGATAATGCCAGCACCGATAATACAAGGCAAATCATTGCAGGTCTGCAAAGCGAGGGCTTTCAGATTGATGTACTCAGTGATGAGAATATATCACCATATCAACGTGACAGGGTTGGCGAGGCAATCAAATATTCATTGGACAAATATGATCCTGATGTCATACTTCCTCTTGATGATGATGAAATTATATGTACCGATAATGATGATATCGGAGCACAGGGATTAAGGGAGTATATTGAAAGTCTGGATCCCAACAATCTCTATTACATGAATTGCAGGCATTATATTCCCACAGACGAAGATGATCTGTCACAGGTATGTGTTGCACTCAGACAAAAGTATTGTCTTGCCGATGAACCTGATATGACAAGAAAGGTATTTATTCCTGCCAAGGTGGCTCAGAGTGATTCATTCAGGATCGGATGGGGCAGCCATTTTGCACAGGGAGATCAGATAAAAGATCACGTGCTGCTTAAGGATATACGTCTTTCACATTATCCAATAAGAAGCTCGGTACAGATAGCCTCTAAGGTAATAATCGGTTGGACTAATTATCTTGTTATGCCCGACAGAGAAAAAAATCTGTCTATTCATTGGAGACAGATGTATCAGGCCATTAAGAGATTTGGATTGCCCAATAATGATATGATGTTGTCCCTTGCCAATATGTATCGTGAGCATCCCGGCGATGTGGACAATCTCAATGTGGATCTTCATCCCATAAATATCCCGGATAAATATTTTGAACTTAAATATACAACAAGCAATGAGATCAACCTTCTTGGAAATATATGCGAGAATTTCGAGAGGATAGCAGATGACTATGTTAACCTGCTAAAAAAAGATCAGCACATAAGTGATGGCGATAAATGAATCAGCTGATATATATAATGGGGAGTATGTAATATGAGATTTAAAGAAGATTTTTTTGAAGGAGAAGTAAGAGAAGGCTTCTATGTGAGACCGATAATGAAACGTTGTTGGGCGGCAGAACTCGAAGTTTTAGAGGAAATTTCCCGCATATGCAGAATCCATAAGCTCAAATGGTATGCAGGAGGGGGAACCATACTTGGTACGGCAAGACATCAGGGGTTTATACCCTGGGATGATGATCTTGATATACAAATGCCTCGTGCGGATTATGAGAGATTTGTACATTATGCTTGCAAGGAACTTCCTAAGGGGTGGTTTGTATCAAATATAAGAGGTAGTGCTAACCAGTCGCAGCCTTTTGTGTGTGTTATAAACAGCAGAAAAGCGATCAACCTTGATCAAAAATTTCTCAAAAGATTTCACGGATGTCCATATGCTGTAGGAGTGGATATAGGCCCTGTTGACGCCGTGCCGGATGATGAAGAGGAAAGGGAATCCTACAGGATACTGGTAGGCGCTGCTATCGATATAGGACAGAGTGTTCGTCCTGATGCCAAAATTAATGAATGCTCTGATGCGATAATAGGAGAAGCAAATGATCTGGAAGAAATCTGCGGAATGACTTTTGATCGCAATAAACCTATAGCGCCTCAGGCGTATGAACTTGCAGACCAGCTTTCAGCTATGTATAACGATACAGATACGGGATATTATACTGTGGCGGCGTATTATCACTCCAAGCCGGAACTGCTGTTTCCCAAAGAAGCATATGCGGAAACTGTTTATATGCCCTTTGAAAATACTAAGCTTCCGCTTATGTCGGGATATGAACATTTACTCCGTGCATATTATGGGGATGATTATATGACACCTATACGAAATACCGCTTTTCATAATTATCCTTTCTTTAAAAATGCCGAAGAAGAACTGAGACGAATATATGATGAACAGGGGAAGGATTTCCCCGAGGAGTTTGAGTAAAATATGAAGAATGCAAATATACCTATGATAATTCCTACTATTCCCAAAGATTATTCACGAGTGAAGAGGAATTACAAAAAATATTTTGACTTTCTACCGATCAGCAGGATCATATTTATAGGGCCCAAGCCACTTGAAGAGATAGTAATGTCCGATGCCGAAACTCAGGGATATTCAGACAGAGTGGATTATTTGGATGAAAACAGCATAATTCCGTTCGATGATCTTAAGACTGCTATGATAAAACGTATCCGTGCCGAAGGGTATGAAATGGATGAGAATTCAAAACCGGGCTGGTATTATCAGCAGTTCCTTAAGATGGCTTATGCTTATATCTGCGATGAGGAGTATTATATTTCCTGGGATTCGGATACACTGCCACTCCGCAAGATCAAAATGTTTAATGATAAGGGGAAACCTTACTTAGATACCAAAGCAGAGTATAATCCCGGGTATTTTAGGACGATCAGGAATTTGTTTGGATTGGAGAAGGCGTATGAGAGGTCATTTATAGCAGAGCATATGCTGTTTAACAAGGAGTATATGCTGGAGCTGATAAATGAGATTTCGGCTCTTAAGTTGGACGGTGATACATTTTACGAAAAGATCTTTCATGCAATAGATATAGATAATATGAAATTGGGATTCTCAGAGTTTGAGACTTACGGAACCTGGCTATTAAACAGACATCCGAATGCATATGCCATACGTCTGTGGAAATCAATGCGAAAAGCAAATCTTTTTGTGGACAGTCACAATCTTACCGAGGGCGATATAAAGTGGTTAGCTAAAGACTATGATGCAGCAAGTTTTGAAAGTTATCATCCTCTCGTGCCGGAACTTGCCAACATCTTTAAGGATCCGAAAACCAGAAATAATGTATCGGCTAAGGAAATGTACTTAAAAGTGACAAAAAGCGGTCTGTTCGGTGAATATGTAGACGGTATGATACGAGAAGGCGATTTATACTCCCCTATATGAAATGATTTGAGAAATGATTGAACTGTCAAAAGACTATTTTGAAGATGAAGTCAGAGACGGCTTCTACATAAACGGAATGATGAAGAGGGCATGGGCTACCCAGTTGACCATCCTTTCGGATTTTGACGCATTGTGCACAAAGTATGGTCTTAGATATATGGCCGATTGGGGCACTATGCTCGGAGCAGTCCGTCATGGAGGATTTATTCCGTGGGACGATGATCTTGACGTTGGGATGCCAAGAGACGACTATAACAGATTCCTTGAGGTTTGCAACGAACTTGGGGGAGATTATCATGTTTTGAATCCAATCTCTTACGAAGAATACTTTGAGCTGTTCGGAAGGGTTGTAAATACACGTTCAATCAATATGAATCCGGATCATCTTAAGCATTTCCACGGTATGCCTTTTGGATTAGGGATAGATATCTTTCCTTATGACTATATATATCGCGATGATGAGAAAGAAAATGATCGAAAAAGAAGATACCACATCCTTGCAAGGATAATAGGCATGATAGATAATAGAATGCCGGTCGGACAAGGTACCAATCCCATTATCACGAAGGATATGAAAGATATCATAAGACAGGCAGAAAGGTTTACGAACCACAGGATTCTTGGGTCAAACAATATTAAACATGAACTGTTCATATGTCTTGATGAGATAGTATCAGAATGCCCTGAACACGAAGCGGACAATATATCCGATTATCAAAATTATCTTAAGAGAAGTAATGGCAGTTATAAGCTTTCCAAGGATATTTTTGATAATCTGATAGCTTTGGATTATGAAAATATCAAGGTTCCGGTACCTGCCGATTATGAGAATATATTGCATATTAAATACGCTGATTTCATGAGGATCGTACATGGATGGTCTTCTCATGATTTTCCTTATTACAGCAGGCAAATGGATATATTAAGACAGCACCGGCCTGAATTCTATCCCCCATATACTTTTAACGCCGATGATTTATACATTCCCGAAGAGATACGTAACCGAGAAAGTGATCATGTTGATAGTTGTGGTTTAAGTGAGATTAATGGGGATGTGGTATTTATTCCGTATAAAGCAAAGTATTGGGATACTATGCGTCCTGCGTGGGAAGAAGCAATCAATAACCCTGATTGCAATGTGTATGTCATACCTGCTCCGTATTATGATAAAACCTGGAACGGACAGCATGATCAAATGTACTATGAGAAGGATATGTTTCCGGAAGAAGTTTGTACCCTTGCACCCGATGAATATGACATAGTATCTAACAGACCCGCTGTGATCGTTGTTCAGGATGAAAAAGACGATTATGGAGAAACATTTAGCATACATCCATTTTTCTATAGTGAAAAACTGCGTAAATACACAGACAGATTGATACTTATCCCCATGTTGGAGCCGGATGCACCTACACCTAAAGACGAGAAGGCAGTTAAGAGCATGGATCATTATGTGACCATGCCCGGAGTACTGAGAGCAAACGAGGTCTATGTTGCGACGGATAAACTGAGGGAGGCATATATAAGAAAACTTAAAGAGTTTTGCGGGGAGGATCCGGAAGATGATACCCAAATATCGGTAATATCTCAGGCAATAGAAGACAAGATCAGAGTTTTCAAACATAAAAGTAAACAGACAGATCCTCAAAGTTCTGATTTGGATCTTTCCAGATATAAGACGCTGCACGCTAAAGAAAACGCACCTGATGAGTGGCAGCAGGCACTGAAGAAACCCGACGGAAGCTATAAGAAAGTAATACTATATGAACCTGACGTAAGCGCTATGGCTACTCATGGTGAAAAGATGATAGAGAAGATTCAAAGATCTTTGGCGATATTTAAAGATAACTCTGAGGATATATGCGTTATTCTCAGACTTGTTCCTGATCTTGAAACTGTATGTTGTGTGCTAACTGAAGAGGAACAGGGCAGTTTTCTTGATATGCTTGAAGAGTTTGCGTCATCCGGATGGGGCATCTGGTATCCTTCGCCGGATGCAGAGCCTGCAAGAACTGTCTCAGATGCATATTACGGTGATATAACGAGTGAAGTTCGCAGGTTTATACGGGATAAGAAACCGGTGATGATAGAATGTGTGGAAATATAATTATTTGAAAATGATATGATGTATATTTACCAAGAACCTGTACTTAAGATTAAGTTATGGAATGACGATATAAATTAATGAGTTTAGAAAAAATAGTTAATTATTTATCTTAGAAAATGAAGTATGGAATCTTTTTC
This sequence comes from Lachnospiraceae bacterium, assembly GCA_024691305.1. Lineage (GTDB taxonomy): Bacteria > Bacillota > Clostridia > Lachnospirales > Lachnospiraceae > XBB2008. The sequence goes on from JAILNS010000033.1 coordinate 6,948, forward strand.
GAAATTCATAAACAATTAGGATATATGAAGAGAAAGTGACTAATAAAATGGGGGAAAATAATTATCAAATAAAAATAGTAATGTATCATTATACAAGGGATGTAATATAAATGACCTTTCGGAAATAATAACGATATGCAAAACGGAATTGCAAACTATTTCATATATTGGAATAGATCCTAATGATGTGGCTGATTTGATTGTGAAAAATGGAGTTCAAGGTGTGGATCGAATTGTTCCGGTGGGGAAAACTATGGATTTTGATTTTCACTGGGATGGAAAGGATATAATACGTGAGATGACGAGAATAATTTCTGTGATATGATTAATACACAGTTTGGTTCTGGGGAGTTAAAGTGTCTATTAAACCTAAATTGACGTTGGAGCAATTTTATAATTCTTCTATTGCCCTTTACGGTCTTGGAAAAGAGACGGAAAGGGCAATTTCTGTGTTTTCAAGTGATTTTAATATAATTGGATTACTTGATGGATTTAGAAATAAAGGAGAGATATATGGGTATCCTATAATTTCTCTTGATGATGTCGTAAAACAAGACGTAAAACTCATAATAGTTGTTGCCCGTCCCGGATCATGTAGAGCAATAGTTGATAGGATTGGTTCTTTCTGTGAGGAAAAGCAAATCAGTTTGATAGACATAAGAGGAAGAGATTTGCTGAGCATACCTAATGTAAAATATGACTTCAGAGGGATAAATAGAAACTCCTTAGAGGAATTGAAAAGAAAGATACAGAAGGCAGATGTAATTAGTTTTGACCTTTTCGATACATTGATAATGAGGAAACTATGTTCATATACTGATTTATTTGAAATTATTGCGTTATCTATAGAGAAAGATATAATACCAAACGATGAGTTTTGCAGATTACGTTTGAAGACGGAAAAGGAATTATCATTGCATGGATCACCACGTTTAGTTGATATATATGAAAAAGTTATTAGTGAAGCAAATATATTGTCACTAGATCCAGATAGTATTGCCCTTAGAGAATGGACAATAGATAAGGGATTAATGATTCCAAGAAGAAGAATGGTGGAACTACTGTATGATGATGCGTTGAAAAATAAAAGTATCGTTGTCACAACTGATAGTTACTACAGTTATAAGCAGATAGAGGAATTATTGGACGCTATGGACATTAATGTATTTGAAAGAATATATGTTTCCTCAGAATATAATATGTATAAGAGTCAGGGATTATATACTGAACTGACAAAAGACTATCCTAATAGTAAGATACTTCATATAGGTGATGATGATTATTCTGATATTAATTCAGCAAAGAAGTATGGAATTGATGCATTTAAAGTCTACAGTAGTATGGAATTAATAGACGATTTAGGTGGAATGGGTATGAAGGAGGAGATACATTCTATTGCAGACAGAATAAAAATGGGGATGTTTGTATCCCGTATTTTTAATGATCCATTTATTTATGATACAGATGATGGGAAAATATCAATTACGGATCCGGCAGATATAGGGTATTGTTTTTGTGCACCTGTTATTACTGATTATAGTATATGGTTCAGAGATAAAGTACGTACTCAGGGATATACGCAAATTTTGCTTGGTGCACGTGATGGATGGCTAATTAAGAAAATGATGGAGATATTGGATGGAGAACTTAGAACGATTTATTTTTTGACATCAAGAACAGCTGCTGTGCGTGCCGGTATTAATGATGAGAAGGATATTGAATATGTGGAGAGTATGAAGTACTCTGGTACATATTCAGAGCAGATTAAGGCACGTTTTGATATTGAAACTTATGATTCAGATGAAAAGGCATATATTTACCAGAGAATTATTGAGAGTGCAAAACAAAAACGCATTAATTACCTCAGATATATTAAGGGGTTAAATATAGAGGATGATAGAATAGCTTTTTTCGATTTTGTTGCTAAGGGTACTACACAAATGTTTTTACAGAATATATTTAAACAGAAAATAAAAGGATTTTATTTTCTTCAATTAGAATCCGATTCTATGAAGGATAAGAATTTAGACGTAGAAACATACTATTCTAATTCGGAAATAGAAAATAGCATAATATTTGAATTATATTATATTCTTGAAACTATTCTTACGTCTCCAGATCCTCAAATAGAAGAGTTTGATGTTAATGGTAACCCTATCTTTTCAAAGGAAATGAGATCACGGCAGGAAATAGAATGTATGCTTAAAATACAGGATGGTATTATAGAATACATGAAGGATTATATTAACCTTATAAAAAATGAAAAAGGTGTGATTAATAAAAGGTTAAACGAATGCTTTCTCAGTCTTATAACAAAGGTATATATAAGTGATGAAACTTTTATGAAACAAAAGGTTGAGGATCTTTTTTATGGACGTACGACGGAGATGTCTATTTTGCTTTGAATATTTTGTATCTGATTTGATACTTTGATATAATCCATATTAGTAATGACTTAGGAGGTCGGATATGCAATTTGAACTTATGGCATCTATGATGTGCGCCGATTACGGTCATCTGGCAGATGAAGTAAAAGCATTGGAGGAAGGCGGGATAGACTCATTCCATATAGATATTATGGATGGAAGATATGTTCATAATTTTGCGATGTCACTTAATGACCTAAGATTTATAAGGCAAGCTACCAAAAAACCTTTGGACGTTCATCTTATGGTTGAACATCCGATCAACACTATTGAATTGTTTACTGAATCTTTGCATAAAGGCGATACGGTATATATACATCCCGAGGCAGAATACCATCCCTCAACTACACTTCAGAAGATAGCTGATGCAGGTATGATCCCCGGTATTGCGATCAATCCCGGAACCAGTATAGAGAATGTACGCATGATGTTAAGGATAGTCAATAAGGTTCTGGTCATGAGTGTTAATCCCGGAAATGCAGCTCAGTTGTTTTTGCCTTATGTACGTGAGAAATATGACCAGCTACTGGAACTAAAGGATGAGATGGGATTTGATATCTACTGGGATGGAGCCTGCGGGGCCGATAAGATACAGGAATATGCACCGCTTGGTGTCAAAGGATTCGTACTTGGTACGACATTATTATTTGGCAAGAACAAGCCGTATGGCGAGACGCTTCACGATATAAGGAATATGAAATTCTGAAAATATGGATAAATACAGGAGATGTCTGATACTTCTTTCAGGTGGTATGGGGACACGTATGTGCTCCGATATTCCAAAACAGTACATTGAAGTTAACGGACATATGATAATCGAATATACGCTTAAGGCCATGCTTAATTGGAAAACAATTGACAGTCTGGTTATAGTGGCTGCGGATGAGTGGCAGAAGAAGATAACAAAGATGCTTTCGGAAACGGCTTTTTTTGGTGCCGGCATTTCGAAAGTTTTCTTTTTGGGTTTTGCATCTCCCGGTGAGAACAGACAACTTTCTATAAAAAATGCGCTGGAACATATAGAAGATAAGATGTCTGATGATGCCCGTATAATGATACATGATGCTGCAAGACCGCTTACTCCGGAGCCTCTTTTGGAACGGATGGAGAAGGCAGGATGTGAAACGGATGCTGACGGCGTTATGCCTTATCTGCCCATGAAAGATACCGTATATGAGAGCAGGGATGGCATTCACATATCACGGAATCTTAACAGGAATGAGATATTTGCCGGACAGACACCGGAGTATTTTGATTATAATAAATACAAGGCGGCAGTGGATGCACTTAGTGAGTCCGGAATAATGTCCGTTCACGGTTCAACGGAGCCGGCTGTGGCAGCAGGCATGAATGTTGTGATGGTTCCCGGAGATGAGACTAATATCAAGATAACGACACCTAAAGATATGGATGATTTCATAAATATCATCAAAAATGACCGGGGGGTATATACGGATTGAAAGCCTGGGTACTTAAAGAGATAGGTGAAATCGAATATACGGATATCCCTAAACCCGAACCTGCGCCCGGAGAGGCTCTTATAAAGGTGTGCGCTGCCGGAATATGCGGTTCGGATGTCCCCAGAGTATATAAGACCGGAGCGCATAAGATGCCGCTTGTTATAGGACATGAGTTTTCTGGTATCGTTGAAGCGGTCTGCTCCGGTGAAGAAAATAAGTATGGCACATGGACAGGTAAGAGGGTTGGAATATTTCCTCTTATTCCATGCGGAGAGTGCGGACCGTGTAAGATGGGAAGATATGAGATGTGCCGGCATTATGATTATGTTGGATCCAGGCGGGACGGGGCGTTTGCCGAATATGTGACGGTACCTGTCAAAAATCTTATTGAGCTACCGGAAAACGTGACTTATGAAGAAGCAGCCATGCTTGAGCCGATGGCTGTTGCGGTTCATGCGATCAGGCGAGGATCGGGACTGTTAAAATCCAAGGAAGATTCGACTGTCGGTGTATGCGGTCTTGGAACAATAGGAATGCTGGTTACAGAGTTTCTGGCCGAAGCGGGATTTTGCAATATATACGTATTTGGACGTAAAGATTCCCAGAGACAGTTATTTGGCAGGATTATAAAAGACCATTTAGGTTTGAAAGAAGATGAACTGACCGGATATGTGGATACACATTATTGCGATACCGGATATTGTGATCCTGCTGAGTTCATGAGAAATAAAAGTACTTCCGGAGATATCGGTCTGTTCTTTGAATGTGTCGGGACAAATGAAACCGTAGATTACGGCCTGCGTCTTGCAGCACCCGGAGCAGGAATTGTACTGGTCGGTAATCCGGCGTCTGATATTAAACTGGACAGAGATATATACTGGAAGATACTGCGTAATCAGCTTACGCTTACAGGTACATGGAATTCGTCTTTTTATTCCGAAGATGACGATTGGCATTATGTCCTTGAAAGGTTAAAAGCTCATAAGGTTTCACCCAAAAAGCTTATATCACACAGATTTGCGCCTGAGGAATTGGATAAAGGACTTATGATCATGAGAGATAAGTCGGAAGATTATTGTAAGGTCATGACAGTGATAGCTTAACCGATCCCGGCAAATAATCTTGGAAGCAGTGTTTCGTATGCAAATTCTCTTTTGGCAGTTTCATGACCGTTTGCTGCTATCGCGATCCTTTCGTCCTCATGGGAGAGATAGTAGTCTGCTTTATCTATCATATCTTCGGGACTATCAAACCATATGATATCCTTGCCGTATTCAAAATATTCGGACAGTTCTGCTTGATAATTGGTAAGTACAAATCCTCCTGCTCCCAGAATGTCTACGACTCGCAAGGGTATACCGGATAGGATACTTCTTAAGGTAATATTTAAGTTTATTTTGGAGGATGCAAATACTATAGGCATTTGAGCCCGGTAATCTGCGTACCCTTTAAAAATTACTTTTATATCCCGCGGGGGAGCAACAGGAGCATAGAGGTCAACATTGAAACGGTCTCCGAGGGCTTTTATAAGATCATGTCGTTCATTTACTGTTACTTTTTTGCGGATCATGTTACGAAGGATCTCATTTCTTGCAGATCTGAAGCCTTCTCCAAGGTCAGCCTGTACATATTTGGCCATCTCTGAACATATATCATCCGTCATAAGCTGCGAGGGCAGATCGAGACCGTATAAGTTAGGCTGGGAAGCTATTATGGCATCCAGGAAACCACGCATATATTCAGGAAGGTATGTTATCTGATCATACAGGTTGTTTTCGTCATTATATAGACTTCCTACAAAAGTGATATCATGTCCGGGTGTATTAAGATGAGGCTTACATATTTTTTCGAGCCTGTTTATATTACATGGCAGTGGCATATAATCTACGGTATTAAAACCTTCACTTCTGTATCTGTCGGCCAGTGCATAGTCAAATATATATACATGATTACACGGGTTGCTCAGCGTGTGAGAATAAAGCGTAAGATGCGGTGAATCATATACCCATGAGATGTAGGGAAGACTGTGTTCCTGTGCAATTGCAGATAGAAGAGGAAAATAGTCAAATGAGAATATACAGTCATATCCTTCTTTTAACTTTTCGGCGGTCCGGGATATGAATCTGTCATCGGTTGTATAGTTATTCATTTTCTCCGACCATACAGTTACATTCCATCCGAGGGCACGTATGCATTCCATACAGTCTTCTTTTGAATTTTCACCCCAATAATAATATAAGATCTTCATGGTTTGTCTATCACCGTATAAAAATACAATTATTGTTCATAAATTATAATATATTCAAGGATAACATAAAAGGGTTTGAAGTTTGTCAAGCAAAATCACCAAGCAAAAACTGCAGGTTTGAGTTAAGAACCGGACACATATATCCGATATAAAAATTGGAGTATTGAGAATCATGAACTCACGGAGGAGTTAAGCATGGTTATACAACATAACATGCTTGCATGGAATGCTAACAGGAATTTTAAACAAGTAAATTTAAACCTGGCAAAGAATGCAGAATAATTATCGTCAGGTTTTTTTATCAATCATGCGGCCGATGATGCGGCCGGTCTTGCCATATCCGAGAAAATGCGCAGGCAGATCAGGGGACTTACCCAGGCTTCCGCTAATGCTCAGGATGGTATCTCCATGGTTCAGATCGCAGAAGGAGCTTTGAACGAGGTTCATGAGATGCTCCATCGAATGAATGAACTTTGCGTAAAAGCTGCTAATGATACCATGACATATGAAGACCGTTCATATATTCAGGATGAGATAGGTGCGCTTTCGGATGAACTTGACAGAGTCGGTGAGACAACTACATTTAACACGATAAAACTGTTTGACGGCCTTCCTCAGACAAAGGCAACCGCCGTTGCAGGCAGTTTTACTGTTAATGGGGCATCTTCCGGAAGTGTCACGCAGGCGACTGACGAGGAAGATGCATATCTTACAATGAATCCGTTACAAAACGGAGATGTGGTAGGGATTCCTGATACTGATACCGGAACTACCGTATATTATAAAGTCGCAACCGATGCGGATATATCAGCTTATCAGACTGAATGGGCTGAATATTGGGAGAGGAAAGCCGAGTATGATGCAGATCCAACTGCAGAGGGTGCTACAGAACCCACCAGGCCTGTTGAGCGAGACGGAAGCAGCAGTGATACGGCTCAACTGACGAAAACCTCCGATGTTCTCAGAATGATAAGCAGGAATATCGCCCAAAATAATGCTAATGCAAATGCTGATCTATGCGAGTCTGCTTCATCAAGCTATAGTCTTGGAAATGACGGAAAATTCAATATTCACTTTTACGGTCCGCTTCCTGTCAATTTACAGGTAGGAGCGGAAAAAGATCAGTATATATCTTTTAAGATCCATTCAACTAACAGTGCCACATTGGGCGTTTATGACATAAATGTCAAAGACAGTGACGGCTCCGGTGCAGCAGAAGGGATCGAGAAGGTTAAAGATGCAATCTCAATCAATTCAAAGAGACGTGCCGAACTTGGAGCGGTTCAAAACCGTCTGGAACATACGATCAAGAATCTTGATAATATTGTAGAGAATACCACTTATGCCGAATCACGTATAAGAGATACCGATATGGCAAAACAGATGGTTGAATACGCAAGAAATAATATCCTGGCCCAGGTTGGACAGTCCGTGATAGCCCAGGCTAATCAGACCAATCAGGGCGTGCTGTCACTTATAGGCAGATAGCATTAATTTATACTTAAGCTCCGCCAGCACCCAGTCTTCTTCCGTATCTATATCCTGAACTTCGGTCTCTGAGATCACCATGGGAAGTATGGTTCCTGCGGTGATCTTTTTGGTTCTAAGGAAAGAGTCTGTCTTAAAAACATAAAACTGTCCCGCATCGTGATACCAGGGAGATAAGTCCTGGCTTCTTGCATCCATATATTCTGGCGCCCGGAAAGTAAGGATACCGTCTCTTATCTCATATGCGCGCTGCGGAGGATATGAGTAGCGGACTACCGGGATGACGGTATCGGCTTTTTCCGGTCCGGGACCGGCGCTTCCCGACGCGGTGGGGACGGTTTCGCCCTCATCTCCGGTGCCTTTGTAGACGGCATCTGTGAGCATACCCACGGCTTCTTTTAATCTGTCCGCTGTTATGAACGGAGCGGTTGGATATATGCATGCAGCTATATCGAAGTGTGTGCCTTTTGATTCATATGTTTTTAGAACTTCTTCTATGACATCGCTGGTCGTTGCATGGTCGTCGGAGGTTTTGGCGCTTCGCATGAAAGGAACCTCCGCGCCGTACTTTTTTGCAATATCGGCGATCTCATCATCGTCGGTCGAAACCATGACCGTATCAAATACGCCGGAGTTAAGCGCCGCCTCTATCGAGTATGCTATTATCGGCTTGCCGTTAAAGTCCTTGATGTTTTTGCGGGGAATACGTTTGCTGCCGCCCCGTGCGGTGATCATTGCGAGTGTTTTAATCATTGCGTTTACCTATGAAAAAGTATATAATCTATGAGTTAAAGTATAGCAAAATATAGGGAAAAAGAACATCAGATCATGAAATTTACGAAGATGCACGGATGCGGCAATGATTACGTCTATGTGGACGGTGGCCGTGAACATATAGATATGTCCGATAAGCCTGAAGCAGTGCGCAGGCTTTCCGACAGACATACGGGAATCGGCGGAGACGGCGTTATATTCATAAATCCGTCAGACGTTTCCGATTTTGAAATGGAGATGTGGAATGCCGACGGCACAAGATCCGAGATGTGCGGAAACGGCATCAGATGCGTCGCCAAGTATGTCTATGATTACAAACTTACCGATAAGACCAAACTTGATATAGTGTCTGCAGGAAGCATCAAGCACATTGAACTGTATCTTGGTGAAGATTCCAAGGTGGAGCGCGTTCGTGTGGATATGGGTGCTCCGATATTTGATCCCGCGCTGGTACCGATAGAACCCAAAGACAGTGCTGTAAATGCTCTTAATACATATGAAACAGGGATGTGCGAAGCTTCCCTTTCGATCAGGGATCCCAAGTCCGGAGAAGAAATCACAGTAAATCCTTTTGCTTGTGTTTCCATGGGAAATCCCCATGCGATCACGTTGGTTAACGATGTGCAGAGTGCAGATGTTCACGGAACAGGACCTGTGGTTGAGAATCATTCTTTTTTTCCGAAAAGGACCAATGTGGAATTCATACATGTGGTCGACCGCAGTCATATCGACATGAGAGTGTGGGAACGCGGAACCGGGGAGACCATGGCCTGCGGAACCGGAGCATGTGCGAGTGCCGTGGCATGCATGGTCAAGGGACTGTGCGACTCTAAGACAGATGTTAAGCTGCTTGGCGGAACACTTACGATAGAATGGGACGGGACCAAAGAAGGACATGTGTTCATGACGGGTCCTGCGACCGAGGTGTTTAGCGGAGAGGTTGATATATAAATAGCGGAGGCTGTTGATGGTATTAAAAGAGAGAACATCACTTAAGGATATTCTTGATAACGGAAACAAATTGTATGAATGCTATGATATGGCAGACCATGAGTCTTTTTGAACAATTATCGAATATCGAGGGTGAGGTTACCAGGCTGATCGACGATCATGAAAGGTTTGTCAACGGAGATATTCAAAACGATCATTCTATGGATTATATAAAGAATATACTCAAGCTTATCGAACTTACCTTTGATGATCCTAAGAACCGTGAAAAGAAAATAGCCGAAAAGGAACTGAATGATGAAGTAACGGAGATCATCCGGTATTTAAACGGCGATTATGAAGCCCAGTATATTAAAGACTATTGGAAACAGTATACTGACGCTATCAGTTAAAGAAATGAGGTTACCAAATGACCAAAGTTAATGACAATTACTTAAAGCTTCCGGGAAGTTATCTTTTTTCCACGATAGCCAAAAAGGTGGCTGCTTACGGCGAAGCAAATCCGGACAAAAAGGATAATATCATAAGACTTGGCATAGGCGATGTTACAAGACCCCTTACTCCGACGATCATAACCGCCATGCACAAGGCAGTTGATGAGATGGCCGATGAAGCAACATTCAGGGGATATGCACCTGATCTTGGATATGAATTCCTAAGAAAAGCGATCGCCGACAATGATTATAAGAAGCGCGGATGCGATATAGAGGCAGACGAGATATTCGTATCGGACGGTGCAAAGTGCGATTCCGGAAATATTCAGGAGATATTTGCACGTGATAATAAGATAGCTGTCTGTGACCCCGTTTATCCGGTATATGTAGATACCAATGTCATGGCAGGAAGAACAGGTACCTATGATCCTGATAAAGAAACATGGAGCGATGTGATCTATATGCCGTGTACTTCTGAGAACGGTTTTGCTCCCGAGATCCCTTCGGGTGAAGTTCCGGATCTTATATATCTGTGCTTCCCGAACAATCCCACGGGTGCGACCATAACCAAAGACGCGCTCCAGAAGTGGGTGGATTATGCAAATGAGCACAAAAGTGTGATAATATATGATGCGGCTTACGAAGCATATATTTCCGAGGATAACGTTCCGCATACGATATATGAGTGCGCAGGCGCACGTACGTGTGCGATCGAACTTCGTTCTTTTTCAAAAAATGCCGGATTTACCGGAGTACGTCTTGGATTTACGGTCATTCCCAAGGATCTTGAAGTAGAGGGTACGAAGCTTCATTCACTCTGGGCAAGACGTCACGGGACAAAATATAACGGAGCTCCGTATATCATCCAGCGCGCCGGTGAAGCGGTATATTCTGCGGCAGGTCAGGAAGAGATACGCGGACTTGTCGGATATTACATGAAAAATGCCGCATATATCTTAAACGGATTAAAGGATGCGGGATTTGAGGTTTCGGGCGGAGTAAATGCCCCTTATATCTGGCTTAAGGCTCCGAACAACATGAGCAGCTGGGAGTTTTTTGATTATCTGTTAAGTGAGGTACAGATCGTCGGTACGCCCGGATCGGGATTTGGACCGAGCGGAGAAACATATTTCAGACTGACCGCATTCGGGTCATATGAGAATACGGTCAAGGCTGTTGACAGGATGAAACAATTATAGGATCGGGAATATAGTCAGTCCCGGTCATAACAAGGTGAAGTCAAGGAAGGAATACGAAAATGACACCAAACAAATACAGAAATACCACAATAGGAGAGCTTACCGAAGCTAACATCGGAGAAGAGAAAAGAGTAGCCGGATGGGTTGAGAATATCAGAGACCACGGCGGTGTATCTTTTATCGATCTGAGAGATATGTATGGAGTGCTCCAGGTAGTGCTTCGCGATACTTCGCTTCTCGAGGGCATCACCAGAGAGATGAGCATCTCGGTTGAAGGTCCGATTGAAAAAAGAGATGAGGAAACATACAATCCGAAGATCCCTACAGGTACGATAGAACTTGAAGCCAAGTCGATAGATGTACTCGGTAAGGTTTATAAGCAATTGCCTTTTGAGATCCAGACATCGAAGGAAACGAGAGAGGATGTACGTCTTAAATACAGATACCTTGACCTTCGTAATCCCAAGGTAAAAGACAATATTCTGTTCCGTTCGGAAGTCATCGCATATCTTCGTGAGCAGATGACTCAGATGGGATTCGTTGAGATACAGACTCCCATACTGTGTGCATCAAGCCCCGAGGGCGCACGTGATTATATCGTTCCTTCAAGAAGGTTTAAGGGCAAGTTCTATGCACTTCCCCAGGCACCTCAGCAGTATAAGCAGCTTCTTATGGTGTCGGGATTTGATAAGTATTTCCAGATAGCTCCGTGCTTCAGAGATGAGGATGCGAGAGCCGACCGTTCACCCGGTGAGTTCTATCAGCTTGACTTTGAGATGAGCTATGCAACGCAGGAAGATGTTTTTGCAGTAGGCGAACAGGTTCTTACCGCTACATTTAAGAAATTCGCACCCGAAGGAAGCGTTATAACCGAAGCACCTTATCCGATATACAGCTATGCACAGGCCATGCTTGAGTTTGGTACGGATAAGCCCGATCTTCGTAACCCGCTTCGTATAATAGATGTGACAGACTTCTTCCAGAAGTGTACATTTAAGCCTTTTGTAGGCAAGACAGTGCGTGCTATCAAGGTTCACGCCGACATGTCCAAGGGCTTCCACGAGAAACTCCTTAAGTTTGCACAGGATATAGGAATGGGCGGACTCGGATATCTTGAAGTTGCTGAAGACTTAACCTACAAGGGACCTATCGACAAGTTCATCCCCGATGATCTTAAGGGTGAGATAAGAGAACTCGGTTCCCTCGAAGCAGGCGATACGATCTTCTTTATCGCAGATAAGGAAGCAAAAGCAAACTTCTATGCAGGACAGATCAGACAGGAACTCGGAGTACGTCTTGATCTTCTTGAGAAAAACGCATACAGATTCTGCTACATAAATGATTTCCCGATGTATGAACTTGATGAGGAGACCAAGCAGATAGGCTTTACGCATAATCCTTTTTCAATGCCTCAGGGAGGACTTGATGCATTAAAGAACGAGGATCCCTTAAAGATACTTGCATATCAGTATGACATCGTATGTAACGGAGTCGAATTATCAAGCGGCGCCGTACGTAACCACGATATGGAGATCATGGTCGAGGCATTTAAGATCGCAGGCTATGATGAGGAAGTGCTTAAGACCAAGTTCGGAGCACTCTATCAGGCATTCCAGTTCGGTGCACCTCCGCATGCGGGAATGGCACCCGGCGTAGACCGTATGATCATGCTTCTTCGAAACGAAGAGAATATCCGAGAGATCATAGCATTCCCCATGAGCGGATCGGGTCAGGATCTTATGTGCAATGCACCGGGTGAAGTAACGGAACTGCAGCTTCGTGAAGTACATATCAAGGTACGTGATTAAAGGAGAATTATGGCAAATATAATTTCTGATGAGACCATCGAATATGTAGGCATACTTGCCAAGTTAGAGCTTTCCGAAGAAGAGAAGGAAGCTGCTAAATCCGATATGGGACGTATGCTTGACTATATAGACATGCTGGGCGAACTCGATACCGAAAATGTCGAGCCCATGTCGCATGCCTTTCCGGTGCAGAATGTATTCAGGGAGGATGCGGTCACGGGCACAGATATGCGCGACCTGATCCTTAAGAATGCGCCCGAAGAAAAAGATGGCATGTTTGTGGTGCCAAAGACATTTGAGTAGTTTCAATCATATGATCTGCTTCAATAGAGCGTTATCACCGCAGGACGCTTTCGCTTCATAGCGCTTGCTTACGTTGCTAAGCTCGAAAGAACCTCGCTAAGCAACGAGTAGCGCTAAGACCTGCTTGTGATAATCACTTATTGAAGCATATGATAATCACTTTGAAAGGATACGCATGAGTAAGATCACACAGATGGATGCCCTGACACTGGGAAAGGCAATAGCAGCCGGAGAGGTGAAGGTAACCGAAGCAACCGAAGAGTATTTAAAGTCCATAAAAGAGTCGGACGAGAAATATAACTGCTACGTGACCGTGGACGAAGAAGGTGCGATGAAGAGCGCATCTGATGTTCAGGCCCGTATAGAAAAAGGGGAACTTAAATCTCCTCTTGCGGGAGTTCCCGTAGCGATCAAGGACAATATGTGTACGGAAGGACTCCTTACCACATGTTCGTCCAAGATCCTGTATAATTTCGTTCCCACATATGAGTCTACCGCAGTCAGCAAACTTCGTGACGCAGGTGCGGTAATCCTGGGCAAAACAAACATGGATGAGTTCGCAATGGGTTCAACTACAGAGACTTCATATTTCGGACCTACCAAAAACCCCGCAAATCCCGAGCATGTACCGGGAGGATCGTCGGGCGGATCAGCGGCTGCAGTGGCAGCAGGCGAGTGTGCATATGCTCTCGGTTCAGATACAGGAGGATCCATCAGACAGCCTGCTTCATATTGCGGAGTCGTAGGTATCAAGCCCACATACGGAACAGTGTCCAGATACGGTCTTATCGCATACGGATCATCACTTGACCAGATCGGACCTCTTACGAGAAATGTATCTGATGCGGCAGCCGTACTTACAGCCATAGCAGGTCACGATGAGAAGGATTCCACATCCGTTAATGCTAAGGCAAAAGACTATACCAAGGCACTTACTAAAGATGTAAAGGATATAAAGATAGGTATCCCGAGAGACTATTTCGGAGAAGGACTGGATCCCGAGGTCGCATCAAAAGTCCGTGCGGCAGCAGATGTTTTGAAAAATGCAGGCGCAAGCGTTGAAGAGTTTGACCTAAGTCTGGTCAATTATGCGATCCCTGCATATTATACGATCGCAGCAGCAGAAGCAAGTTCAAACCTCGAAAGATTCGACGGCATCAAATACGGATACAGAACGGAAGACTACGAAGGCCTTCACAACATGTACAAGAAGAGCCGCTCCGAAGGGTTCGGTGCTGAAGTTAAGCGTCGTATCATGCTCGGAAGTTTCGTCTTAAGTTCCGGTTATTATGATGCATATTACTTAAAGGCACTTAAGGTTAAGGCTCTTATCAAGAAGGCATTTGATGAGGCTTTTGCAAAATACGATATCATCTTAGGGCCGGTAGCACCTACACCCGCACCTAAGCTCGGTGAGTCTTTATCCGATCCGATCAAGATGTATCTGGGAGATATCTATACGATATCCGTAAACCTTGCCGGACTTCCGGGAATCAGTTTACCCTGTGGTACTTCCGCTGAGGGACTTCCGATAGGTGTGCAGCTTCTTGCGGATTGCTTTGAAGAAGAGAAGTTGTTTAGGACGGCGTATACATACGAACAATGTAAGTAAAGATGTTTGCCAAGCAAGGTCTGACGCCGGCACGCTCTCGCTGCTGACGTCCTCGTTGCGTTACTAGGCTCGTGAGAAACCTCGCCGAGTAACGACGGGCCGTCAAGCACCGGCTTACAGACACATACTTGTCAAACAATTATACATACAAGAGGATTTATTATGTCAGATTACGAAACAGTCATAGGTCTTGAGGTTCATGTGGAACTGGCTACCAAGACCAAGATATTCTGCGGATGCTCAACCGAATTCGGCGGAGAACCCAACACTCATACATGTCCGGTATGTACCGGAATGCCCGGCTCGCTTCCAGTGCTTAACAAGCAGGTGCTTGAGTATGCGATAGCGGTCGGTCTTGCAACGAACTGTGACATCACCAGATACTGCAAGTTTGACAGAAAGAATTATTTCTATCCGGATAACCCGCAGAACTACCAGATATCACAGCTTTATCTGCCTATATGCAGAAACGGACATGTGGATATCAAAACCGAAAGCGGAACAGAGAAGGCCGTACGTATCCATGAGATACATATGGAAGAAGATGCGGGCAAACTCATACATGACGACTGGCTTGATGCATCACTCGTTGATTATAACCGTTCCGGTGTACCGCTCATAGAGATAGTGTCGGAGCCTGATATGAGATCTGCGGAAGAAGTTATCGCATATCTTGAGAAACTCAGGATGACGATATCATACCTTGGTGCCAGCGACTGTAAACTGCAGGAAGGCTCCATGCGTGCGGATGTAAACCTGTCTGTACGTAAGGTGGGAGATACAGAGTTCGGAACACGTACCGAAATGAAGAACCTTAACTCTTTTAAGGCCATCGCTCGTGCCATAGCAGGCGAAACGGAGCGTCAGATCGATCTGATAGAGTCCGGTGAAAAAGTCATACAGGAAACCAGACGCTGGGATGATGATAAGGAAATGTCCTATGCGATGAGAAGCAAGGAAGATGCACAGGACTATCGTTATTTCCCGGATCCCGATCTTGTACCGATAAGCGTATCGGAGGAACTGTTAAACGAGATCAAGTCACGTGAACCGGAATTCAGAGAGGCTAAGATAGTAAGATACGCGGAAGAATTCGGCTTACCCGAAAAAGACATTCTGCTCATCACGGAAAATAAGCATCTTGCTGATATATTCGAAGAAACCGTATCAAAGGGCGCTCCCGCAAAGAAGGTTTCAAACTGGCTGATGGTTGAGACCATGCGCCTTTTAAAAGAGAATAATCTGGATCCCGAGGATATCAGATTCAGCCCCGAAAACCTTGCTTCGCTCATAGAACTTACCGAAAAGAAGACCGTTAACTCGACTGTTGCCAAGGAAATTTTTGAGGAGATGTTTAAGTCGGACTGTGATCCCGTAAAATATGTGGAGGAGCACGGACTTGCAATGCAAAACGACGAAGGAGCACTTCGCGAGACCATAGCTAAGGTCATAGCGGATAACCCTCAGTCGGTGGATGACTATCATAACGGCAAGGAAAAAGCCATAGGATTCTTAGTCGGACAGACGATGAAGGCAATGCAGGGAAAATGTGATCCGGGAAGTGTTAACCGTATATTAAAAGAATTGCTTTAATTTTGTTAGTCTTATTGATTCATAAGATATTCTAACCCCGTCAGTGCGGCTTCAAGTCTGGTCGTGTTGGCGGGGATCCCTATTATGGGCTCGGTTCTGTATCCCTGGTATGTATCGGATTCAGACAGATGTCCGTAGATTCCGGAAGCACCGATGCGTGTATTCTCATCTGCAAAAAAACCAACGGGAATGGGATCCTTCATCGTGGAAGGATCGTGGTGGTCTATAGTGTATCCGGCCTGTTTCTCGGTCACGTTAAGGTCTGTTTCGTCATAATCCGAGAAAGTTCCTGCATCGGTATAGTAGATACGGCCTTCCATAGCAGAGAGTTCTTCATATGAATAGATATCTCTTAAGTCCGAGAAACTTCCGTTTTGAGCATACTGTTCAAAAACCGGAGTGTCGGCGATAAATATGTCAATGGACTTTGAACTTAACAGAGCGGCCATCTTCTGGGCGCTGGCATATTCGGCATTAGCGGATGAAGTATCGGACCCTAGCATCAGGGAAGTATCTATGTCTATCTCGTAATCATCGGTATCAAAGTCAAGAAGCTCCGTAAGATCATACTTCCATGTCTCCGTGACACCGCCTATGCTGTCGGCGATCGAATTGACTTCTACGATACATAAAGCATAATCCTTGTAGGTCACCCAGGAATGTATTAAAGATGCGGCAATCACAATGACACCTACTGCTATCATTGTCTGGATCTTGTAATATTCCCAGAAGTATGCAAGTTTTTCTTTAAGAGGGCGTCCTTTCATCTTGGAACCCTGTACTTTGGTCTCTTCCCATATCGTAGCCATTTATCTGCTCCCTTATGAACTTTTATGTCTTGTAAATAAATATATTCCCCGGTGGCAGGCATATATATGATCCTAAGCAGGTGCTTGGGAGCCGCCGGTGCCTGACGAGGTATTTTCGAGTCTGGCATCCGCTGCGTGCGATCAGCAGCGCAAGCGTGCCTGCGTGGATCGTGTATATGCCTGCCACCTGTATTTATTGATTTACAAGTGACATTTTAACATCATTTGTGCGGATATCTATGCGCCGGTTGTATATTTTACTCAAATTTTATTTTTTAAGACGATTTTTATATCTATCTCCCCCCTAAATAGTGTAGAATATATTAAATAGTCTAAAATAAATTTTACGTGTATTTCTCCATACGGAGAAACCGAGGTGAGTTATGAGCAACGATACATATGTTGAATGTCTGGTGGCGCGTAAATCGTCAACTCTTATGAAATTTCTTAAGATACTTCTGATAATGCTGGCAGCTGCATTTCTTTTTCTGGGACTTCTGGGTTATATAGTGGCTATGATAGTCGGGATCATCTGCGGGGTCGGCGCATATTTTGTGTCCCTTCAGTGCGTTATAGAGTATGAGTATCTGTATCTGGATAAGGAGATCACCATAGATAAGATAATGGGAAGAAGCCGCAGAAAACGTGTGGCGACTTACGAGATAGACCGTATGGAGATAATGGCTCCGATGAATTCCTATCATCTGGATAATTACCGCAAAAGAGAAGTAAAACCTAAGGATTTTTCTTCAGGAATAGAGGAACAGCCTGATAAGAGGTACGCAATGTACTACGAGGGCAACGAAATGATCATTTTTGAACCCAATGAAGATATGGTCAAAGCGATCATGAATGTTGCTCCAAGGAAAGCCTTCAAAGACTGAAACGAACAATACAGTTTATATAAACTAAATGTGGTTGGGGAACCGCAAACCTGAACATTAGGAAAACAAGGAGGAAAACATGGGACAGATTATTGGAGACGGAATTACTTTTGACGATGTGCTGCTGGTGCCTGCTTATTCGCAGGTCATACCTAATCAGGTTGACCTGACCACGAACCTTACCAAAACCATTAAATTGAATATTCCTATGATGAGTGCCGGAATGGATACCGTTACGGAGCATGATATGGCTATTGCAATGGCAAGACAGGGCGGTATCGGCATTATACACAAGAATATGTCTATCGAGGCTCAGGCCGAGGAGGTAGACAAAGTTAAAAGATCGGAGAACGGAGTCATTACGGACCCGTTTTCTCTTTCTCCGGATAATACACTTGAGGATGCGGAAGCTCTCATGCACAAGTTCCGTATTTCGGGTGTTCCTGTCACTGAAGGCCGTAAACTCGTAGGTATCATCACAAACAGAGATCTTAAGTTCGAGACCGATTACAGCCGCAAGATCAAGGAAGTGATGACATCAGAGGGCCTTATCACGGCCAAGGAAGGCATAACTCTTGATGAAGCCAAGGAGATCTTAGGCAAAGCCCGTAAAGAAAAACTCCCGATCGTAGATGATAACTTCAATCTTACAGGACTTATCACGATCAAAGATATCGAAAAAGCGATCAAATATCCCCTTTCCGCCAAAGACGAGCAGGGCAGGCTTCTTTGCGGTGCAGGCGTCGGGATAACCGCCAATGTTCTCGACAGAGTCGGTGCGCTTGTTGATGCAAGCGTTGATGTGGTCGTTCTTGATTCCGCACACGGTCATTCAGAGAACGTGTTAAACTGCCTGCGTATGATCAAAAAAGAATACCCCGATCTTAACGTAATAGCAGGAAATGTAGCTACCGGTGAAGGAACGAAGGCACTTATCGAAGCAGGTGCCGATGCCGTCAAGGTAGGTATAGGTCCCGGTTCCATATGTACAACGAGAGTTGTTGCCGGTATAGGTGTTCCCCAGATAACCGCTATCATGGATTCTTATGCAGTTGCAAAAGAGTATGGTATCCCGATCATCGCTGACGGCGGTATCAAGTACTCCGGAGACATGACCAAGGCCATAGCGGCAGGCGGAAACGTATGTATGATGGGTTCGATGTTTGCGGGATGCGAAGAAAGCCCCGGAATGACCGAACTGTATCAGGGACGTAAATATAAAGTTTATCGTGGTATGGGTTCCATATCCGCAATGGAGAACGGAAGCAAAGACCGTTACTTCCAGCAGGATGCCAAGAAACTGGTACCAGAAGGAGTTGAAGGACGTGTTCCTTTTAAGGGATCGGTCGAAGATACGGTATTCCAGCTTGTCGGCGGTATCAGATCCGGTATGGGATATTGCGGTGCAAACAATATTAAGACACTTCAGGAAACCGGCAAATTCATCAAGATTTCAGCCGCATCCTTAAAAGAAAGCCATCCCCACGACATTCATATTACGAAAGAGGCGCCTAATTACTCGGTAGAATAAAATGCAGATAAACAGAGGCAGAGACAGTTTAATCGATATTGAATATCTAACCCAGTTACAGGATAGTTTTTCACGTGCTGTAGGTGTGTATACTTATTGTCTCGATTCGGCCGGAGTTCCGGTCACAGAGGCAAGCGGCCCCAAGGAAGATGCGGAGCGTCTCATGGAGTACATATCCCCGGAGAGAGTCGCTGATATTTTTTACAGACTTACCTTAAGTAATATCGAGGATCAGGTCATAGAGGATACGCAGATCCCCAATGTCAAGTTCGGTCTTACCACAGTAAGAGTCAACGGACAGGCACTTCTTACCTGGGTTGTTTTCGGTGTGATCTCGGATTATGATCCGGAAGGTTATGTCGAAGAACCGATCACCGGTATATCTTCCGAAGTTACATTTGACAGATTTCAGGACGGACTGGACCTTATCCGTGAAACATGTCTCTACCAGACCAGAGTCAGGATGCATGCGGTCAATGCGGAAGCTGAGAATCGCAGAAACAAGTATTCCGAACAGGAACTAAATGAAGCACTTAAGAGATCTGAGGTCATGACTTCCATCGTGCAGCTTATGGACAAGGATGAGATCGCAGAATCCATTGCCGTAAGTGCACTTAAGATTGTAGGTGAGTATCTGGGCCTAAGCAGTTCTCATATCTATATCACCAATATACATGACAATTCACTCATGGATATCATGGCAGAATGGTACGCTCCGGGTATGGTTCCCAGGTTTGATACGAGCCGTGATCTTCCGAGATATTCTTTTTTGTCAGGATCCAAACTGCAGGCGATATCGAGCGGTTCTACCGTTATCAATCCCAAGTGGCTTGAAGAAATGGAAATGCTCGGGATAAAGAGCATGGTGATAGTTCCGATCAAATCCTCCGACAGACCGGCGTATATGTATGCCTGCTATGATGAGTGTAACCGCGACAGATACTGGAGCGTTGATGAGATCAATTTCCTGTCTGATGCAACCAGGATCGTTGAATCGATAATAGAGCGCAGACGTTATGAGATAAATATTGCAAGTTCGTTTGAAAGTGTAAGGGCTTCTCTTGATAATGTCGGTACTTCAGTCTATGTCAGGGACCTTCAGACAGGAACCCTGCAGTTTACCAACAAGACCATGATCACTAACTTTACCTCCGAGGTTAAGTTTGACAAATCAGAGGACAGACCGCTTAAAAGGATATTTGAATCACAGATCCCTGAAGACAGTGACTCGGGAAGTCTTGAGATATATAACCCTCAGCGTGACGAATATTATGAACTGTATTATTCGCATATAATCTGGATGGGCAGCGCACCTTCACTCATGTGTGCGATCCTGGATGTCACCGAGAAAAAGAAAAATCAAAAGAAGATTGAGCAGCTGGCCTATACCGATTTCCTGACAGGACTCTACAACCGTATGTGCTGCGAAAGAGATCTTGCGAGACTAGTGGACGGTGCAGTCACGGAAAATAAGCATGGTGCGATTCTTTATCTGGATCTGGATGACTTCAAGCATATAAATGACGGTCTCGGACATCAGTACGGCGATGTGCTTCTTCAGGCCATAGCTCACAGTTTTACCAGAGTACGCGGTGTCGAAGAGACCAGTTACAGAATGGGTGGAGACGAATTCGTCATAGTGGTTCCGCCGGATTCATACTCGGATCTTGACCGTATCATCACTGATATCAAGGCAATATTCAACAGGCCATGGTTCTTAAAGGATGCAGATTATTACTGTACGATGAGTATGGGTGTCGTATCATTCCCCGATGAAGGTACCCAGATACAGGATCTGATCAAAAAGGCCGACATTACGATGTACGAGGCCAAGAAGAGCGGCAAGAACAAGGTCGCTATATATAACCGTGATATGGACAGCCAATCGAGCAAACGTCTCGATATGGAAAAGAACATGAGAGAAGCCGGGAAAAACGGATATGAAGAGTTCCTGGTCTACTATCAGCCGATCATGGATATACAGCTTGACGGAAGTCCCTGCGTTGGTGCAGAGGCTCTGGTAAGATGGGATTCACCGTCGCTTGGATTCATTTCACCCGGAGATTTCATTCCTCTTGCCGAGTACCTCGGACTCATCATTCCGATAGGTGCACATGTCCTCCGTAAAGCCTGTGAGACCTGTAAGAAATGGAATGACAACGGGCATCCGAATTACAAGGTAAATGTGAACCTCTCAGTAGTTCAGCTGGTTCAGCCGGATATAGTCCAGATAGTAAGAACCACGGTTGAAGAGACAGGAATTAATCCTCATAACCTTACTTTGGAGGTTACGGAAAGTCTTGCTATCAACGATATGAACAAGATGAAGGAAGTCCTTGCTGCGATACGTGAAATAGGCTGCAGGATCGCACTTGACGACTTCGGTACCGGTTATTCATCGCTTAACCATATAAGAGAACTTCCCATAGATGTCATCAAAGTCGATCAGAGTTTCGTAAGGGAACTTGCTAGCGATGCTTATTCACAGGCATTTGTAAGATATATATCACAGCTTGCGTCAATGATAGGCATGAGCATATGTGTGGAGGGAATAGAGACTTCACAGCAATTTGAAGTTTTATCGGACATGGATGTCCGTATGGTGCAGGGGTACTACTTCAGCAGACCTTTGCCGCAGAATAAATTTGAGGAGAAATATATCTGATGAACAAGACAAACGTGTATGATTACCTGAGTAAAAACTCATATCCCGGAAGAGGAGTCCTGATAGGAAGGTCAGCCGATTCCAAATATGCAGTGACCGCATATTTTATCATGGGAAGAAGCGTTAACAGCAGAAACAGGATCTTTATTGAAGACGGAAAAGGAATACGTACCGAAGCATTCGATCCCGCACTGCTTACCGACCCGAGCCTTATAATCTACTCTCCCGTAAGAGTTTATACTACATCCACGATCGTAACCAACGGCGATCAGACAGATACCGTATTTGACGGGATCGCTGACGGAATGAGCTTTGAACAGAGCTTAAGAAGCCGTGAATACGAGCCCGATGGACCGAACTATACGCCTAGGATATCAGGTGTTATGCATGTGGATAACGGTTCATATGACTATGAAATGTCCATTTTAAAGAGTAACGGCGATGCATCGGGATGTGACAGATATACTTATACATATGAAAATCCGATAGCCGGTGAAGGCAGGATCATACATACATATATGGGCGACGGCGATCCGCTTCCGAGTTTTGAGGGAGAGCCTGTACGTGTTGAATTAAGCGATGATATCGATGCCATGACGGAAAAGTTATGGAACGCACTTAACGAAGACAACAAGGTATCGCTTTTTGTAAGATTCATAAATATCGCAGACGGCACTTACGAAAGCCGCATCGTTAACCGACATAAATAAAGTTAGGAGATCACAGGTAATGAATGAACTTGAGTTAAAATACGGCTGTAACCCCAATCAGAAGCCGTCCAGAGTATATATGGAAGACGGATCAGATCTTCCTGTGACCGTCTTAAACGGTCGTCCGGGATACATCAATCTCCTGGATGCATTAAACGGATATCAGCTGGTAAAGGAACTTAAGGTTGCTACAGGACTTCCCGCTGCGACCAGTTTTAAGCATGTATCACCCGCCGGTGCAGCTGTGGGACAGCCACTTAGTGATGTGGAAAAGAAGATATACTGGGTAGCCCCCGATGCTGACTTAAGTCCCCTTGCATGTGCTTATGCCAGAGCAAGAGGCGCCGACAGAATGAGTTCTTTCGGTGACTTCATATCTTTATCCGATGTATGTGATCTTTCGACCGCAATGCTCATAAAGCCCGAGGTTTCGGATGGCGTGATCGCACCCGGATATACAGACGAAGCACTTCAGATATTATCTGCCAAGAAAAAAGGCAATTACTGTGTGCTGCAGATCGATGAAAACTATACCCCTGCTCCGATAGAGCGTAAGCAGGTATACGGAGTTACTTTTGAGCAGGGCAGAAATGAATTAAAGATAGATGATGAACTGTTCTCTAACGTTGTCACAAAGAACAAGGAGATCACATCTCAGGCCCGTATAGACATGGCTATAGCGATGATCACCCTTAAATATACCCAGTCCAATTCCGTATGCTATGTAAAAGACGGACAGGCGATAGGTATAGGAGCAGGGCAGCAGTCGAGGATACATTGTACCAGACTTGCAGGTTCCAAGGCCGATAACTGGTTCTTAAGACAGTCTCCGCAGGTACTCGGTCTTCAGTTCGTAGATTCGATCGGACGTGCGGACCGCGATAATGCGATAGACTTATACATCGGCGAGGAATATATGGATGTGCTTGGGGATGATGTATGGCAGAAAACCTTCAAGGTACGTCCCGAAGTGTTCGACCGTGAAGCCAAAAGAGCATGGCTCGATAAAATGACAGATGTTACGCTTGGCTCCGACGCGTTCTTCCCGTTTGGTGATAACGTAGAAAGGGCACATAAGAGCGGTGTTAAGTACATAGCACAGCCCGGAGGATCGGTAAGAGATGACAATGTCATAGAGACAGCTGATAAGTACGATATGGTAATGTGCTTTACAGGCATAAGGCTTTTCCATCATTAATAAGACAGGGTAGAAAGATATGAGCGATATTGAATCAAAAGAAATGACCGAAGAAGTAAAAGAACAGTCCGATTCCCGTAATTTCATACAGAGGATGATAGATGAGGATCTTAAGGAAGGCGTTTACGATACCGTAAATACGCGTTTTCCTCCCGAACCCAACGGATATCTGCATATAGGACATGCCAAGAGTATCCTCCTAAATTACGGTCTTGCAAAAGAGTATGGCGGGAAGTTTAACTTACGTTTTGATGATACTAATCCCACCAAGGAAAAGACTGAGTTTGTTGAGTCCATCAAGGCCGATGTTCAGTGGCTGGGTGCGGATTTTGAAGACAGGCTTTTCTTTGCATCCGATTATTTTGACAAGATGTATGAAGGCGCTGTCACGCTGATCAAGCGCGGAAAGGCATATGTATCGGATCTTACAGCAGACGAGATCAAAGAGTACAGAGGAACCCTGACCGAGCCCGGTAAGGAAGATCCGTCAAGAAACCGCAGCATTGAGGAGAATCTTGAACTCTTCGAGAAAATGAAAAACGGTGAGTTTGCGGATGGTGAAAAAACCCTTCGTGCAAAGATCGATATGGCTGCAGCAAACATAAATATGCGTGATCCGATCATATACCGTGTCGCACATATGACTCATCACAATACAGGAGATAAATGGTGCATATATCCGATGTATGACTATGCACATCCGATAGAAGATGCGATAGAGGGTATCACAAATTCCATATGTACCCTTGAATTTGAAGATCACAGACCTCTGTATGACTGGGTTCTTATTGAGACCGGATACAAGAATGCTCCCAATGAAGCTCCCAAGCAGACAGAGTTTGCCAAGATGTATTTGACCAATGTGGTCACCGGTAAGAGATATATCAAGAAACTCGTAGAAGACGGCATTGTGGACGGATGGGACGATCCCAGACTTGTATCCATTGCAGCTCTTAGAAGACGCGGGTTTACCCCCGAATCCATCAGGATGTTCGTTGAACTGTGCGGTGTATCCAAGGCCAATGCTTCAGCCGAATATTCAATGCTTGAGTACTGTATACGTGAAGACTTAAAGGTCAAAAGACCAAGAGTCATGGCTGTGCTCGATCCCGTGAAGCTCATCATAGACAACTATCCCGAGGGTCAGACCGAAGAACTCGATGTACCTAATAACCTGGAGAATGAAAGCCTTGGAATGCGTAAGGTACCTTTTAGCAGGGAACTCTACATCGACAGAGAGGATTTCATGGAAGAACCTCCGAAGAAGTATTTCAGACTCTTCCCCGGAAACGAGGTTCGTCTGATGAATGCTTATTTTGCAACTTGCACATCTTATGAAAAAGACGAAACCGGCAAAGTTACGGTGATTCATTGTACTTATGATCCCGAGTCCCGTGGCGGTAATTCACCCGACGGACGTAAGGTAAAGGGTACAATCCACTGGGTAAATGCACCTACGGCACTTAAATGCAAGGTGCGTCTGTACGAGAATATAATAGACGAAGAAAAGGGCGTATATAACGAGGACGGAAGTCTTAACTTAAATCCCAATTCTCTCGTAGAACTTGATGAGTGCTATGTTGAGCCTTCGCTTAAGGAGGCTAAGGCATATGAGAGCTTCCAGTTTGTGAGACAGGGATTCTTTACCGTGGATTATAAGGACTCAAAGCCCGGCGAACCTGTGTTTAACAGGATCGTATCGCTTAAGAGTTCGTTTGTACTGCCCAAAAAAGATTGATTTAGCCATCAGGAGGCATAAAAATGGGACTTTTATCAGGACTTGGCGGATTTGGGTTAGATGGCTTGGAAGGCATGAAGTTATATGAGGATCCTTCAAAGGAATCCAACGCAGCTAAAGAAGGAACTTCAGGTGAAAACGGAACCCCGGAAGCCAATAAGGTAAGTGAAGCGGATTTTATTTTTGAGAAATCATATACATGTCCCGCTTGTGATAAGGAATTTAAGAACCTTAGCGTAAAAGCAAACAGGGCGCGCCTTAAAGAGATAGATACGGATCTAAGACCGGTATATGAGCAGATAGAACCGCTTAAATATGATGTTGTAATGTGTCCTCACTGCGGATGTGCGGCAATTGGCAGATACTGGAACGGCCTTACCGATAACCAGCGTAAACTCATCAAGGCAAATATATCGGCTAAATTTACACCGAAGCAGAGGAAGGGCGAACTGTATTCGTATGATGAAGCACTTGAGCGTTATCAGGTAGCTCTTGCAAATGCCATGGTAAAGCGTGTAAAAGCTTCGGAAAAGGCTTATATATGCTTAAGAGCAGGGTGGCTTTTAAGAAGCAAGGCAGAAAGCCTGGACAGTTCCGTGGCGGGATATGCGGATGAATTAAAAAAAGCCAAAGATATGGAAGATGAGTTCCTTCAAAATGCGCTTGAAGGCTTTATCACTGCCAGGGAAAGCGAATTATTCCCTATCTGCGGAATGGATGAGATGACAGTAGATTACCTGATAGCGGCACTTTCCGTAAGATTCGGTAAATACGATCAGGCCTCCAAACTTGTAGGTTCGCTTCTTACCAACAGAAATCTGAGTGCCAGGATGAAAGACAAGACCCTGCAGCTTAAAGAGGCGATAGTAAATGCAAAATCCGGTAAGTAAGGCTGCAGAGCCGGCATACGGGTACCTATGAAATTATGATAAGCAATAAAAACCGGGCTATAAGCCCGGTTTTGTCTGTTCAATATAGTTTAGTTGCGATATATGCCCGACTACACGGAATGCGTGAGGTTTATGCTTCGTCGTTAAAGAATTCTTCGCTTACGGTACCGCCTATGGTCTTACCTGCGTCTGAAGCGTCGATCTTATCGGCAACAAGGCCGGGTTCAAATGAATCTGCGGCATCCTTTGCAGCGTCAGCAGCGTCTTCAGCAACATCCTTTACAGCGTCTGTAGCATCCTCAGCTACGTCCTTTACAGCATCTGCGGCATCCTCAGCAGCGTCTGCGACATCGTCTTTGGCTTCCGCAAGGCTTTCTTTTGCCTTGGAGGTTACATTAGAAACGGTTTCCTTTATGCTTGATACAGCGCCTGAAGCAGCCTCTTTGATGCTTTCGGCTGTTGAATTAAGATCTACATAAGAGCGTTCCTTGTTAAAGTACTCAGATGCATCCGAAGTTACTTTATCTTTGATCTTTACGGCATTTTCAACAGGAGACTTGGTATCGTCTATAACACCTTCCTGCTTAAAATACATGTAGGTTCCGAGTGCAGCTCCTGCAAGTATACTGCTTGTAAGAAGAACCTTTCCGAATCCCTTTGCCATGACTAATGATCTCCTTTCATGTTAGAACTAATAACATATGTTTTTTAACATTTTAATATACTTTACACCCTCATTATAATAATGATCCGGGTTAAAATTCGTTGTCTGTAACTGCTCATCCATGATCGCTTTTAATGTAGCCTGAAGCACTACATGTATCTGAGCGGGATCGGCTTCTTTGCGAAACTTTGAGGGATCGACTTTTCCGAGCATGTTATCGTAGAGTCCTTGAAGTTCTTCCCTTAAGTTTGAAGTTTTCTCGATCGCATCCTCATCTGTTTCCGTAAGGCTTCTGTCAATGAACATCTGCATATAGGGGTATGTTCTCATGACATTTCTCTTAGCGATCTCGGCATCCTGCATGATGTTGAAATAATCGGTTTCACTTTCCGGAAGGCTGCTCTTTAACTCTAAGGTAAAGAATCTCACACAGTAATCATAGAGAAATTCATACAGGTTTAATTTGGAGCCGAAATAGTGAAATAATAAGCCCTTGCTGATAGATGCTTCGCGTACGATATCATCCGTAGAGCAGTGTTTGTAGCCGTTTTCCCCAAATACCTTGAGCGCGGCATTGATCATACGGTCCTGCTTATCTTTTTTTAGATCAAAGAACTTTTCATTCATAAATTTATATCCTTAATATCCGTAAACCTGTACTTCCGAACCGGTTTTTTCCGTATCATTCTCTGCTTACGGACTAATTTGACCAAATCGGTCGAAATCTACTATATCATAGTGAAAAATGGGCTTCAAGTATGAATTTTAGGGAGGTGTGAGTACGCCACAAGATGTTGTGGACTTCCCGAAATCATAGTACAATTAAAATAAATTTTGTGGAATTAGACAATCTTTGACATCAATATTTAGTAAGAAATGACGAGGAGAGAATATGGCAAAAGAAAAATTGTATACCATACCGCTTAATGATGCGGTAAATGCACATGACGAGTGCCCGTTTTGTTATATCGAACGCAATATCGAGCAGGATCTTATGGATTTTGTATTAGGATCCGGAAGCAGTTACATGGAAGCAGACGTAAGAGATATGACAGACCGTGCAGGGTTTTGCCGTGCACATTTTAAGAAGATGTTTGATTACGGAAATACACTTGGCAATGCCTGGATACTTAAGACTCATTACATGCGCACTATCGATGAGATGAAGAAGCAGTTTAATTCATACGGACCGGCCAAAATATCCTTAAAAAACAGGCTCATGGGTTCTGCCACCAGGTCAAACTCTGTAAGTGCATGGATTGCCGAGAGAGACAACAGCTGCTATATATGCAACCATTTTGCGGAAGAATACGACAGATACTTAGATACATTCATGACGATGTATGACAGGGATGCTGATTTTAAGAAAAGGATAACCGAGTCCAAGGGCTTCTGTCTGACACACTTCGGAGATCTGTGCGAGTATGCTGAACTTCATCTTAAGGACTCCGACAAAAAAGAATTCTTCGCATCCATGTTCAAACTCATGGAGGATAATATGGAGCGTATCAGTGAAGATGTTGCGTGGATGGTCGAGAAGTTTGATTATCGCAATAAGGATGCGGACTGGAAGAATTCGAGGGATGCGATACAGAGGGGGATGCAGAAACTCAAAGGAGGCTACCCCGCAGATCCTGTATACAAGCAGGCTAAGTAAATTTGTGTGTAAAGAATAGGATAGCGGAGATACTTCCATCGCAGGCACGCTCTCGCTGCTCACGCCTCGCAGCGGATGCCGGGCTCGAAAATACCTCGCCGGGCACCGGCGGGCGTGAAAGCACCTGCTTACGGAAATATCTCCGCTATCCTTATGCATAGAAACAGATTTACTTGTGGGAAGTTTGTATACAGCATCATTGGGGATATGGGCATAATGATAGATGGATGTACATTATAAAGGGATTGGATTGATCGGTACTGATATATTGAAAAAGTAAGATGGGTTGTATTTAGTGTAAAGAAAAAAGTTCTGGGCCCTCCACTAAATCCAGCGGTGGGTCGAACCTTATCTTAAACTATATGATAACAAAAACATCGAAAAAGTCAATCATTTTTGCGGATATATTAAAAGCTCACCATTCTTTTTGATAACATAAAGCTTGTTCAAATACGGGCGCGCTGTGGGAGCTTTCATTTCCCATTCAAGCCCATCCATGCGAATATCAGGTGTATGTTGATTTGGTATCGAACTCGGTCTTAAAAATTTTATATCCTTGCCAAGATCAGAAAAGTATTTGGCTGTCTCTAACTCATTTTTCTCCGGCGGGTTAATCAGTTCTGATATATCTATCATTCCTGCCATTATTTCCTCCAACAAAATACGGTATGGATAGCATTGTATTCGTTATCCGGGTGCCAAGCAACAGAAAAACGGAGCAAAATGGATGTACATTATAAAGGGATAGCGGAGATACTTCCATCGCAGGCACGCTCTCGCTGCTCACGCCTCGCAGCGGATGCCGGGCTCGAAAATACCTCGCCGGGCACCGGCGGGCGTGAAAGCACCTGCTTACGGAAATATCTCCGCTATCCCCTTGTTATTTCATCAATGTTCACATTTCCAGAATGCAGCTGAATACGGCGGAAGTTCAGAACCGCCCCCGAAATCATGGTTTTGTCCCGTGATCAGGTCGACTGCCATGCCGCAACCTGCATCGAAGTGGGCCGTGTAGCTTTCGGAATCGGCATTTATGGCTACCAGGACGCGTTCGTTGTCGGTACGTCGCTCAAAGATGCACTGTTTATTGGTAAGGACCACTGAGCGCATACCACCGTAGTTTAATGCTTCGGATCCTTTTTTGGCTTCGGACAGTTTGGCTATGAAGTCTGTAAGTTCATTCCACTGTGGAGCATCAAAGCAGGGACGAAGTGCAGGGTCACCCTGTGATTTATCTGCTTTTTCTCCCCATTCGCTTCCGTAGTAGACGCAGGGGATACCGGGCATGCCGTATATGAGAGCATAGCAAAGAGGAAGATGGGCAGGATTGCTTATGATGCTTGCGGCCCTCGTTACATCATGATTATCTATGAAACTTAAGAGATGACGCCCTCTGGCTACTGTCCAGTCCTCGGGACCAAAAAGCCTAAGGAGTGAGTGGATTATTTCAAACATGTTCATCGAGTTGAAGGATGAATGGAGACCTTTGTAGCACTGGTAGTTTGTGACGGAGTGGATATTCTTCTGTTCGAGCATCCTTCCGTATTCCCCGTGCAGGACTTCTCCAAGGATGAAGAAATCGTCTTTTAATCCGTCACAGTAGTCTCTAAGCCTTCTGCAGAATTCGTCGGGCAGGCAATATGCCACGTCCAGACGCAGTCCGTCGATATCGAATTCATCGACCCAGCCTTTGACGGCTGCAAAGATATGCTGCACGACATCCTCGTTTCCGAGATTTAACTTGACCAGATCAAAGTTGCCTTCCCAGCCTTCATACCAGAGGCCGTCGTTGTAGTTTGAATTGCCCTCGAAGCTTATGTTGTTGAACCACCATCTGTAAGGGGAGTTTTCACGGTTTTTCAGTACATCCTGAAAAGCGAAGAATCCGCGGCCGACATGGTTGAATACGCCGTCTAAGACGATGCGGATGCCTTCCTTATGAAGCTCGTCGCAAACCTTCTTAAAATCCTCGTTTGTGCCGAGTCTTGTGTCAATTTTCGTATAATCACGGGTGTTATATCCGTGGGTATCAGACTCGAATATCGGTGAAAAGTAGATGGCATTGATACCCAGTTTCTTCATATGAGGGATCCAGTCGATGACCTTGAGGATCCGGTGCTCTAAGATACCGTCATTTTCAAACGGTGCTCCGCAAAATCCCAAAGGATATATCTGATAAAAGACGCTTTCGTATGCCCACATGGTGTTCTCCTTATATTTTCGTTATAAATTCCGAATTAGGATTAATATTTATAATTCTTCGTTATAGTCCAGGTAATCGGACTTGATGGCTGTTATCACATCATTTTCCACGGTGAAGATGACATATCTGTAGATGACGGTGTGTTCTGCCAGGTATTCGTTACTTGATAAGTAGTCTGCAAGTTCCGAGGCGTCCTTACCTGTGGAGCTGCACAGCTCTTCCACGGAGGTTGGCTCATCATCCACATAGAAGGCAGCTACGAAGTAGGCACCGTCGTGCGGGGATGGCGTGAGATCGCCTTCCGTAGCGGTTTCGGATGAGCCGGTTTCTGATCCCGCAGCGGTTTCGGACGAGCCGGTTTCTGATCCCGCAGCGGTTTCGGATGATCCGGCTTCTGATCCCGCAGCGTTTTCGGATGAGCCGGTTTCTGATCCCGCTGCCTTCTTTAATTCCTCAATGTCTTCAAAGGCGTAGGGCTCGAAATTCTCGCCGTCGATCTTTTGGACGGAGTATTTGCCGTATACTTCGGCAAATTCTGCATAAGTGGAGCCGATGGTTATTCCGGTGCCGGTATTTCCCTTGGAATCAGCCGTCAGGTCCTGCGCTTCGGGAACTGCTGTTTTGGCGCATCCCTGGCAGAGGATCATGGCCATGAGGATTAATGCGCATACAGACATCAGTCTGCGGAAAGATTGGCTTTTTAAACTATATCTTGTTGTTTTTAACATACTATTTTTCATGATGTTGATTATATCATCGAAGAGGCGCAGACGCAATTCATTGAAAGGGCGTAGACGCAATTCATCGAAGGAGCGCAGACGCAATTTGTTATGTATCGGGGGTCAAAATAGTGGTATGATTAAATAGGTCGTGTTAATACAGACCATCGGGCTGATCTTAAAGATATATCGAGGAAAAATCATGAGTAAAAAAACCAGATCAACTACAACGGTAATGCCCACATCCATCGATGAGGTCGAACTTAAGGGTGAAGGTGGACTTAAGCGGGCATTTCTTTCAAGAACCGTCTTAACCATTATCGTTATGGGTATAGTATTTATGATCGCAAGTCTTGTGATCTATTCCAGAGCACTTCAAAAGGAGATGCGCGGGGATCTGAAGCATGTATCCCATATGGTGCTTACATATTATGAGGATATGTATCCCGGGGATTACAACCTGCTCATAGACGAGGCAAATTCCGCTACCTATCTTAAAAAGGGCGATGAACTCATATCGGATGACATTGATTTTGTCAGTGATATTGCGGAGAAGACCAATACCGAGATTACATTGTTTTTTTACGATACCAGAATGATCACGACGATAGCCGGAGATGACGGGAAACCTGCGGTAAACACGATAGTTAACAGCACGATATCCCAAAGTGTTCTGGTAAAGGGAGAAGAAGCTTTCTTTAACGATCTTGATATAGCCAAGGAAAGATACTGCGCACAGTACACCCCGATCTTTGCTTCAAGCGGTACCTGCGTTGGCATGATCGGTGTTGCAAGGACATATAATGAGACCATGGGATATGTGTACAAATTGTCTTTTGTATACGGAGCTATTGTTCTCATAGCCGGGATTCTCGCGGCTCTTTGGATGACGAATTATACTTCTCTGCTTGTTAAGCATCTTGATAAACTGAGGGATTTCTTAGGATCCATGGCGGGCGGACATCTGGATGAGGAGCTTGACCAGGCAGTGCTTGATAGAGAGGATGAGGTCGGCGATATGGGCAGGTGTGCGCTGTTTGTACGCGGATCTCTCAAGAAACTCGTCGAAAAAGACCCTCTAACCAACCTAAACAACAGACGAAGCGGGCATGCGAAGATCGATCAGATAAGAAAAGCAGCCGGAAAATACGGACAGGTCTATTCCATCGCAATGGGCGATATAGACTACTTCAAAAAGGTCAATGATACCTACGGCCACGATGCCGGAGATGCGGTCCTTAAGGAAGTTGCACGTATATTAAGCGACAAACTTGCAGGACACGGTACCGTAATCCGCTGGGGCGGTGAGGAATTCCTGTTTATCTTAGAGGAGATGAAGGTTGATGAAGCCAGGGATTTCCTGTGGGATATCCTGTATGCCGTCAGAGAGACTTCCGTCGAATATGGCGGTCAGACCATTAAATTTACAATGAGTTACGGTGTCGTGGAAGGAAACCCGGGCAGAAGTGCAGATGCCGAGATAACCGAAGCAGATGAACTTCTGTATTATGCAAAAGAGCATGGAAGAAACCGTGTATGTTCGGAAAAGAGCGAGGAACTCATGGAACCGGGTGCACCGATGTCTGCGCTTGATCTTCTGGATAAACAAAACGCTGAGGATAACGGGACTGCTAAGAGCGTTTTGCCTGCGAAGGAGGATCGCCCCGTGACAGCGATGGAACTTCTGCAAAAAAAGAAGAATGAGGCACAGGGCAAAGATGCGGAAATGTGGGATATATATGATGTTGATAAGAATCTCACGGGCCGAACCATGAAGAGAAACGACTTTACAATGAAGCCCGGAGATTACCATCTGACGGTGCTTGGTGCAGTTGTTAACCGGTCCGGTCAATTTCTCATAACCAGGCGTGTAATGAGCAAATCCTGGGCTCCCGGCTGGTGGGAGATATCAGGAGGAGCTGCCATGGCAGGTGAAACTTCAGCTCAGGCAGTTGCTCGTGAGATCAGGGAAGAAACCGGTCTTGATGTAACAGGTGCGGACGGCGGATATATGTTCACCTACCGCAGAGATAATCCCGAAGAGGGAGATAACTATTTCGTTGATGTATACAGATTCGTGATGGACTTCACGGATGATGATATCAGGATACAAAAAGAAGAAGCGGACGGGTATATGCTTGCTACCGCACAGGATATAAAAGAACTCGGAGCAGATGAGGTATTTCTGCATTACAACAGCATCAAAGAGGTATTTGATTTTTGAGCGACTATTACAAGAAGAAAAAAGAAAAAGATCCACAGGCCGATATAATTGCGCTTAACAGAGTCATATCCTCTAAGGAGTTCAAAAATGTTCACCTGCTGTGGGGTGAAGAAGATTACTTAAGACATCAGTTAAGGGACAGCCTGTGTGAGGCTATGGGAGGCGTAAAAGGTTCGTTATCTTTTGACAGATTTACGGGAGAAAAGGTTTCACCGGAACGTGTTATAGGAATGGCGGAAACATTGCCTTTTATGACCGAAAGACGAGTTATTCTGGTAGAAGATACAGGCTGGTTTAAGAACGGCTGTGCGGAGATTGAAGAGTATATTGAAAACGGTGTATGTGAGACTACGACCATTGTTTTTTGCGAAAGTGCGATAGATCAAAGGATAAGGCTTGTAAAAACCGTTACCCAAAACGGAATGGTCTCGCAGTTCATGCGCCAGACCGATGAAACTCTTGCAAAGTGGGTCTGTGGCAAATTAAAAAGTTCCGGTTCCCCGATCAGTTATGAAAATGCAGCATATATGGTCGATGTTGTCGGAAACGATATGCTTGCATTGTCAAACGAACTCGAGAAGCTTTCGGCGTACTGTCTTGACAGAACAGTCCAAAAAGAAGATATAGATGCGATCTGTACCAGAAGCCTTGAAGACCGTATATTTGAGATGTGCGATGAAGTGGCTCTGGGAAACAGGCAAAAGGCAATGTCGCTGTATTATGACCTTGTTGGCCTAAGAGAAAGTGCATATAAGACGGTCACCCTGATCACAAGGCAGTTTGAAACCCTGGTAAGGGTGAAAGATCTGGCAACCAGGGGACGGAATGATAAGGAAATAAGCAAAAAAACAGGAAGACCCGAATTCTCCATATATAAATACAGAAAACAGGCCGGCAGGTATGATATACATACACTTATTCGGATACTTGATATGTGTGCCGATACGGATATGTCGATCAAGACCGGTATGATGGATGAAAAAACCGCTTTGGAGACACTTATAGTTAATCTTACACGAACAATTGCCTGAATATCCGGAGAAATATATGAGTGACAGGGTACTGATCTTTTCATCACGACAGTTATGTTATAATTCCGCCTCGTATTTTGGCAGGTCTATAGCCGGAGAACTTACCAAAGCCGGGTTTGAGGTCGATATATGTGCATTCGATGATGCCGCGCTGCCGGAAGCCGCCGATGACGCCTTTGGTGAACTCGATGAAACCTTTGAAATACCGCAAGAGGTATCGGATGCGCTTTCGGAGTATTCCGGAAAAGAATATCTTGCGGTGTTTGATTTTAACTCAAGGCTCCCACGGATCATGCTCGATGACGGAACATATTATCCTGACAGTATAGGTGCTCCGTTTTATGATTTTCTTTTGGACAATCCTCTTTATCATCATAAATCGCTTAGAACTCCGTGTAAGGATTACAACGTAATATGCGTCGACGAAAATCACGCCGATCATATACGGAGATATTATCCGCATATCCGCTCGGTTCATGCCCATGTTCTGGGTGCAGAGGAGTATCCGGCTTTTGTTCCTTTTGAAGAAAAAGAAAAATGCATAATAATGCCCGGTTCATACAGGAGCCACAAGGGATTTGAGGATATCATAAATTCTGTTGAGGGCCCGATGGGTGATATCATGCGAAATATGAAGGATATGATAATAAGGGATCCGGAAGCCACTATCGAGGGGACGCTTCGAACCATACTGGAAGGTTACGGTTATGAAGACGATTCGCATACGGATCCGCTTTTTGCATCGCAGATGAGTGAGTTTTATCTTGTTGAGAAATATGCGAGATTTTACTGGCGAAATGCTGTTTTGGATATGCTTATAGATAATGATATGCCGGTCAGGCTTATGGGGACTAAGTGGTACGGATATCCCGGAAAGCGAAAACCATGTGTCAGCGTTATCCCGCCTGTCGATTATGAAGGCTCCTATGACAGGATCGCGGAGTGCAGCATTTTACTTGATGTGAGTCCTTTTTTTAAAAAGGGGATACACGACAGGCTGCCGGTTTCTTTTTCTGCAGGAACCATAGCGCTTAGTGACGATAACTTCACAAAAAGAGAAGATGATGCGATAAGGGAAGTCATAAAGACATATACGCTTGAAGATATGCACGATAAAAAACGCGGAAGGGCGCTGTGTGATGAAATTCTGGCCCTTATGAACGATAAAGCCGCATATGAAGATATGCGGGAGCGTGCACATGCTTTGTATGAGGAACGGTATTCCTGGAAAAAAGTGACAGAGGATCTGATCGGGATCATAGAAAAAAAGAGCGACATCCGTTAACGGCTGTCGCTCTTAGTTTGTGCTATTTCATGTATTGTCTGAAGAAATCACATTCATCGTCATTGCATTTAACTGCTTCTTCTAGGCGCATATTGCAGTGGAACACGTGATGCAGAGGCTTTTTGGCGCTCCCGTAATAACGATAGCAAAATGGAACGCTGTTTTCGTTAAGCGCCGAAGAAATGTGAGCTGCCTGTGAACGAAGGAAATCTCCGGGACAGGTCATTATGAATGACGGCGGGAATTTATCGGTTATATGAGCCGTTACATTATTAAGCTCCATTTCTTTTTTGGTTCCGCCCTTGGGGAGGTAATCCCCTTTAATATATTGAAGATTTTTGTCTTTTTCGTAATCCTTGTTAAGATCGTATTTTCCGCAATTCAGAGCTATCGCATTTAGCTTAATGCCTCTGGGAGCAGAGAGCTTTTTATTCGGATAAGCTTTTTTCAGGGCTGTCTTGTACTCGGGATCCGTACAGAAAGCGGCATATGATCCAAGGATATGGGCACCTGCGGAATCGCCTACCGCAAAAACATTTGTTATATCCAGATTATATTTATTGGCATTATCATATACCCATTTTAATACGGCGCAGGTATCTTCTATGGGAGTAGGAAACTGATATTCCGGGGCCAGACGGTACGAGTAGTTGACTACCGCAAAGCCTCTCTGTGCCAGGCTCATTCCGTAAAACTGATATACATTCTTGTCTCCGTATACCCATGCTCCACCGTGTATTATAGCGATCACGGGAAGCTTTTTTCCTTCGGCTGCCTTGGGACGGTAGATATCCAGAAGGTTCCACTCCGGATGAGGACCGTATGAAATGTTATCGTATCTGATGATATCATCGGGGGTTTTAAGTCCCTTGTCTCTTTTACGGTCACCTTCTGCGAAATCGTGTCTTATTTTCCGGCTGTATTCAGACATAAATTTACTCCGTTCATATTTGCGTCCGGTTTAACGAACGCCGGTTTACAGTATCTGTTTATTGTCCTATGGACTCTGTGTAACTAAGTGCCTTGCCTATGACTGTGTCCATGTCATAGTATTTGTATTCTCCGAGTCTGCCTCCGAAGTGTACGTTGGTCTCAGCCTCCGCGAGTTTACGGTAGTCCTCGTAGAGTCTTGAGTTTTTATCATCGTTTACAGGATAGTAGGATTCTTCACCGGGCTTCCATTCATGGCTGTATTCACGGCTTATTATTGTAACCGGGACTTCTTGACCGCTTTGGTCAAGACCAAATTCGAACCATTTATGCTCTATTATCCTGGTATACGGCGTATCAGCATCCGTGTAGTTTATCACGGCATTTCCCTGGAAATTGGGAGTGACGAGTTTCTCGGTTTCAAAACGCAGTGATCTGTACTCCAGCGTACCGAGCTTATAGTCAAAATATGCATCTATCGGTCCGGTATAAATGATATTTGCAGCCTTTTTGCTAAAGGCCTCCCGTACCTGGGGATCCAGGTAGTCCGTATTTAGCTTAACTTCGATGTTTTTAAGCAGGTTGGCGATCATTCCGGTGTATCCTCTGACCGGGATTCCCTGATACAAGGCATTGAAATAATTATTGTCAAAAGTAAATCTGACAGGGAGTCTTCTTATTATGAAGGAAGGCAGCTCGGTACAGGGACGCCCCCACTGCTTCATCGTGTAGTCTTTGACCAGTTTCTCGTAGATATCGGTACCGACTAAGGATATAGCTTGTTCCTCGAGATTTGCGGGCTCGAATTCTTCGGGTGATATGCCTTTTTTTGCTGCGGCTTTTGCTATATAGTCTTTTTTCTGCTCTTCGATACGCGCCCTTGCTTCATCGGGTGTTGTCACTCCCCACATCCTGTTGAATGTGTACATATTAAAAGGCAGGGAATAGAGTTCACCGCGATAGTTTGCTACGGGTGAGTTGGTGTATCTGTTAAAAGTCGCAAAACCATTGATGTAGTCCCATACTTTCCGGTCATTGGTATGGAAGATGTGGGCACCGTATTTATGTACATTGATGCCGTCTGTGTATTCGGTATAAATGTTTCCGCCGATATTCGGTCTTTTTTCTATAACAAGGACATTGTAACCCTTTTTGGTAAGTTCCTGTGCGCATACAGCACCGTAAAGGCCTGCACCTACGATAAGATAATCATACATAAGGTCGGTCCTCCTTTATTGGGACAGTTTAGCGGTGTTTGTTTTGGTGATAACAGTTATAACAATAATAATTTTAACACATATATGGTGCTGCGTGTTGATCAAAGCAATTGTGTGAATGTACTTCGCAGGGTTATAATTAAAATGCTTATGTAAAGAGAAGAACAGTTAAGTATAATTCCGGTTAAGGCGGATTATTTGTATAAGGGGGATATATATGAAATGTAAAACAGTCACTCTCGGTTCGACCGGGATCGTTACGCCACAGAACGGATTTGGGGCCCTTCCCATTCAAAGGGATGACCTGGAGACTGCAGCGGCAATCCTAAGACGTGCATACGAGGGCGGTATGACTTTTTTTGATACCGCAAGAGCATATTCGGACAGTGAAGAAAAGGTCGGATATGCACTGTCGGATGTCAGAGATTCCATATTTATAGCAACCAAGACCATGGCCAAGAATACAGAGGATATGAAGAAACAGCTGGACACATCTCTTCATAATCTAAAGACTGACCATGTGGATATATATCAGTTCCATTGTGCCGGGACCGTGTATAAACCCGGTGACGGTACCGGAATGTATGAACTGATGGAGGATTTTAAGCGTCAGGGGATGGTGCGTCATATCGGTATAACCGCACATAAGATCGGTGTTGCGGAAGAAGCGGTGGATTCAGGGTTGTATGAGACGCTTCAGTTTCCGTTCAGTTATCTTTCGGGAGAACGGGAGATCGCACTTACTAAGCGCTGCGCCGAGCACAATATGGGATTTATTGCAATGAAGGGACTTGCGGGAGGTCTTATAAATAACTATAAGATGGCATTTGCCTTCATGACACCTTACGATAACGTGGTTCCGATCTGGGGCGTGCAGAGGATGAGTGAACTTGAAGAGTGGCTAA
The DNA here is from genome assembly GCA_024691305.1 of Lachnospiraceae bacterium. GTDB lineage: Bacteria > Bacillota > Clostridia > Lachnospirales > Lachnospiraceae > XBB2008. The sequence goes on from JAILNS010000033.1 coordinate 46,501, forward strand.
GCTGCATGGATAATCCTCCGGAGCTTGATGATGAGATCCGGAAGATGATCGAAGATGACAAAAAGGCACTTGACGGTGAATTCTGCCGCGGATGCGGTTATTGTATGCCTTGTCCCATGGGGATAGAGATCAATAACTGTGCGAGAATGTCGCTTATGCTTCGCCGTGCGCCTTCCGCAAACTGGCTTAATGAACACTGGCAGGAGGAAATGAAGAAGATCGAGACCTGCATAGAATGTGGAGCGTGCAGATCCAAGTGCCCGTATGAACTTAATACTCCCGAACTTTTAAAGAAGAATTATGAGGACTATAAACGGGTACTTGCGGGAGAAGTAGAGGTATAAAGAGGCAAAGATTAAAAGGAAGGCTACAGAGGATTAAAATGAAGACTGGAATGAAGGCCGGAATGAAGCTCCGGGAGAAAACTAAAATCATGAAAATACCGGCAATTATAGGGCTTTGCATCATTCTTGCAGGTAATCTTGCAGGATGCGGTCAAAATATGACTGAAGGAATGCAACCGACCGATACCGAAAGCTTAGAAAGCAACGAAAATAAAGCAGAAGAAAGCGCAGATGCAGAGGCTCCCGCTGACGAGGCAGGTCCGGACAGTGAAAAAACCGTGGTTGAGCAGACATATTTTCCCAAGATGCCTACGGGGGAAGAACAATCTTCAATATATGTGCAGAAGATAGACGGTCTTTCCGAAGATTTCATACGCGGTATGGATATATCCAGTCTGCTCGTGGAGGAGAACTGCGGTGTTAAATACTATGATGCGGAAGGGAACGAACAGGATCTCTTCAAGATACTGGCGGATGCCGGTGTTAATACGATCCGTGTAAGAGTGTGGAATTATCCTTTTGATGCAGAGGCAAACGGATACGGTGGAGGTAACTGTACCGCAGGGACCGCTGCGGAACTGGGTGCAAGGGCTGCGGCATACGGTATGAATACCTGCGTGGACTTCCATTATTCCGACTTCTGGGCAGATCCCAACAAGCAGATGTGCCCCAAGTCATGGGAGGGAATGAATCTAAGCGAGAAAAAACAGGCGTTATATGATTACACCGTTGAAAGCCTGCGTACTATAATGGGATCAGGCGCTCATGTTACGATGGTTCAGACAGGAAATGAGATAAATCACGGTATGGCGGGCGTGACTGCATTCGGTGATGTTGCTGAACTTTTAAAGAGCGGATCCGAAGCAGTGAGGGCTGTATCGGAAGAATTCGGAACGGATATAAAAGTCACCGTTCATTATACAAGTGTGGATGACAGCGAAGGCGTAAAAGGAATAGCGGAGAAACTGTCCAAGTATAAAGTTGATTATGATGTGTTCGGAATATCCTATTATCCGTACTGGCACGGCACCATGACCAACATGGTCAATGTGCTTAAACACATATCCGAAACATACGGTGTGGAGACCTGTATAATGGAGACTTCATATATGTATACCGACGAAGACGGTGATGGATCCGGGAACTCGGTGTCGGGACCGGATGCTCTTGATGAGTATCCGATAGGAGTCCAGGGTCAGGCATCTCTTGTCAGGGATGTGTTTGCAGCTGCAAATGAGGCCGGCGCTCTTGGTGTTTTCTATTGGGAAGGTGCCTGGATACCGGTGAATCCCGAATCCGGTACACGTGAGGCCATGTGGGAGGAATACGGATCCGGCTGGGCGTCGAGTTATGCAGCGGAGTACGACCCCAAGGATGCAGGCGCATACTATGGAGGTTGTTCGTGGGAAAACCAGGCATTCTTTGATTTTGAAGGGAATGTCCTGGATTCGATAAACGTATTCAAATATGTTTACTATGGAGCAAAAGGAGATCATCTGGAGATCACAAGAGTACCGGATATTAAACTTTCATATGCACCGGGAGATGAAATCGTTCTTCCGACAGAACTCGAAGTAGTTTACAACGACCCTGAATGCAAGGATCTTCTTGAAGTAACCTGGGATGAAGAAGATTCCAAGGTACTTCTTTCGTCTTCGGAAACGGGTAAATACAGTGTTAAGGGAGTTATAGATCCGGGAGACATCGTGTGTGCAGAAAATATCCCAGTAAATGATGACGGTATGATAGAGATAACCGCCGAGGTTGATGTCTCAAATGCAAACCAGCTTCTTAATCCCTCTTTTGAAGAAGAAGATCGGTCAATGTGGACGATAACGGCAATAAGCGGAGAAGATCCGACCGATTACCAGAACAAATCGGCAGATGCATACAGCGGTGATTATTCACTTCATTTCTGGAGTGAAGGAGATATGGAATTTAGTGCGGAGCAGGCAGTCACTGTAGATAAAGACGGAAATTACATAGTTTCCGCATTTATGCAGGGCGGTGATTTTAACGCCGATGCAGAGGTGTATCTGTATGCGAAGGTTGGAGATAAGGAATATAAGTCGGATCCGGTCAAGCCTGACGGATGGGTTAACTGGAAAAATCCTGTTATAGAAGGCGTTGAAGCAAAAGCAGGCGATACGATCACAGTCGGGATGTATGTAAAATGTGAAGCACTTGCGTGGGCTACTATCGATGATATGTCACTTAATCTGCAGTAGTGGTATGAGCTTAGGACAAGGCAGGTATAAGCCCCTTACGGAGCAAAAAACATTCACATCAAAAACCATATATGGTATACTTTTGACGGAAGATTGAGCAAGGGGCTCATCTATGGAGGACAAGTATGAAAAATAAGTTTACGATTCAACAGGTTGTTGCAGCCGGTATCGGAACAGCGCTCTTTGTTGTACTTACCGAAACACAGATCCCGGTAGTCATCGTTCCCAACACGGCACTTCAGGTAAGAGCTGCGTTACTCGCATTTATCGCTGCGGTATACGGTCCTGTAGTTGGCGGTATAGTAGGTCTTCTCGGACACGCACTCGGCGATGCATTCTTCTACGGAAGTGTTTGGTGGAGCTGGGTTATTCCCGATGCTGTATTTGGTGTTATCGTAGGTCTTTTTTCCAAGAAATTTCTTATTCGCGAAGGTGGTTTCGGCGGAAAGCAGATCGCACTGTTTAACATAATTCAGGTAGTAGCAAATGCTATCGCCTGGATCCTTTGTGCACCTATCCTTGACATTCTGATCTATGCAGAGCCTGCCAATAAGGTGTTCGGACAGGGCGCAGTTGCCTTCATTTGCAATGCCATCATTATTGCAGTCTTAGGTACACTTCTGTGCTTTGCGTATTCCAAGATCAGTACCAAATCATCCAGCTTACAGAAAGAAGACTGACAAGCGACTGACTGTATGCATATGATATGACTTGACGAAAGATCCTCCCGATACCCCGGATTGGGGGCTTCGGGAGGATTTATGGTATATACGGAAAATATAACGGAACAGTTTTGATATGAAGAGTTTTGATATGAAGAAACCGGTTATCGAATTTGTTAATTTTACATTTAAGTATCGTACTCAAGTCGAACCCACACTGTATGATATTGATCTTAAGATATATGAAGGAGAGAAGATACTTATCATCGGCCCTTCGGGTTCCGGCAAATCCACACTGTCCAATTGCATAAACGGTCTGATTCCTCACATTTATACAGGTGAAATGCAGGGGGATGTCTATATCTGTGGCAAGAAACTGTCAGAGACATCCCTTTTTGATATCTCTTGTATGGTAGGAACTGTTTTGCAGGATACGGATGGGCAGTTCATAGGGCTTACAGTTGCCGAGGATATCGCCTTTGCACTTGAGAATGACTGCGTTCCACAAAAAGAGATGTTTGCCAGGGTGGATGAGGTGGCTGCGACCGTGGAAGTTAAGGATCTTCTGGAATCACATCCGGGAGAACTTTCAGGCGGACAGAAACAACGTGTATCCATGGCCGGAGTCATGGTGAGGGATGTAGATATACTTCTGTTTGACGAGCCGCTTGCAAACCTGGATCCCGCTACGGGCAAAAGAGCCGTGGCTCTCATTGATGAGATCCAGAAGAATACAGGAAAAACAGTAGTTATTATTGAGCACCGGCTTGAAGATGCTCTTTTTTGCGATGCAGACAGGATAATCATGGTTGAAGAGGGCCGCATTACAGCCGATATGACCCCGGATGAACTGATGAGCACGGATATCCTGATAAGAGCAGGCGTCAGGGAACCTCTGTATGTTACTGCACTTAAATCCGCAGGTGTCAGCTTAAAGCCCGAAGATGAGGCAGGACAGATATCGACACTTCATGTGGAACCCTATGCGGAAACTGTCAGGACCTGGTATCATAAGCAGCCTGAACACCAAAAGGATACCCCGGGAGACGAGGTTTTAAGCGTAAGAGATCTTTCTTTTTCATATGATGGTAATAAAAAGGTGCTCGAGGATGTGAGTTTTACGATCCACAAGGGTGAGATGGTGGCCATAGTCGGCAAAAACGGAGCCGGTAAATCCACGCTGTCTAATCTTATATGCGGATTTATAGCACCCGACCGGGGCGAGATAAGATTAAACGGCGAGGATATATCTCCTTTGTCTGTCAAGGAAAGAGGAGAACGCATCGGACTTGTGATGCAAAATCCGAATCAGATGATCTCCAAAAGCATGATCTACGAAGAAGTTGCTTTGGGTTTGCAGGTCAGAGGCGTTCCGGAAGAGGAGATAAAGGAGCGGGTCAACAGCGTCCTTAAGATATGCGGTCTGTATCCGTACAGGAACTGGCCGATCTCGGCTCTCAGCTTCGGACAGAAAAAAAGAGTGACCATTGCAGCGATCCTGATCCTTGAGCCGGATATCATGATACTCGATGAGCCTACAGCAGGTCAGGATTACAGACATTATACGGAAATTATGGAGTTTGTTAAGGAAATAAATGAAAAATCCGACACTACTCTTATTATGATAACGCACGATATGCATCTTATGCTTGAATATACGGACAGAGCAGTCGTAATAGCGGACGGACATCTTCTTGCAGACAGTACACCCGCAGCAATACTTACCAATGATGCGATAACCGACAAGGCCTATCTTAAGAGAACTTCGCTGTATGATCTGTCAAAGGCATGCGGAATAGACGATGCCGACGGGTTTACCGAAGCTTTCATAAGGTATGAAAGAGCACACAGAGAGGAGGGTTGATCTATGGGACGTAAATTACTCAGTTATGAACAAAAAGATACCTGGATCGACAGACTGTGCGGGGTTACCAAACTGATCTTCTTTTTGTGCTGGTCCATCACCAGTATGATGACTTACGATACCAGAGTCCTGATCATCATGCTCGTGATCAGTATCATTCTTTTTAAGATAAGCAAGACACAATGGTCTCAGGTCGGCAGCGTATTTAAGTTCATTTTGTTCTTCTTATGCATAAATATTATAGCCATTTATCTCTTCAGTCCCGCAGAAGGTGTTAAGATATACGGGACGGAGACGATACTTTTGGGGAGCGGCAGATATGCGCTTCGTGCGGAACAGCTTTTCTATGAGTTTAATATCATTCTTAAGTATTTTACGGTAGTTCCGAGCATATTTATCTTTATCGTAACGACCAATCCGTCCGAGTTTGCCGCCTCGATGAACCGTGTCGGGATCGGTTATAACGCAGGATATGCAGTTGCGATCGCACTAAGGTACATACCCGATATCCAGGGGGATTTCCGTAAGATCCGTAATGCCCAGATGGCCCGCGGCATTGAGATGAGCAAAAAAGGAAAACTTACAGACAGGATCAAATCGACGACGGCGATAATTTTTCCTCTTGTGTTTTCCAGTATGGGCAGGATCGACACGATATCCACGGCAATGGAACTTAGAAGTTTCGGCCGTCATAAGAAAAGAACATGGTATATGGCCAGACCGCTCAAGAGAAATGATTATATCACGATAGCGGTTTCGGTTTTGTTTATGATCATCGCACTCGTCATAACTTATGCAGACGGGTCGAGGTTCTATAACCCTTTTATATAACAGGAGTATTTTTATGAAGATCATTGATATCATCAAACAGGACAAACTTTCCCTTTCATTTGAGGTGTTCCCACCCAAAAAAGAAAGTTCGTACGAGAGCGTACGTATAGCTACCGAAGAGATCGCAAAGCTTAAGCCGGCCTTCATGAGTGTGACATACGGTGCGGGTGGAGGAACCAGTAAATATACACTGGATATAGCGAAGAATATTAAAGATAGATTTAACATTCCGATGCTGGCACACCTTACATGTGTATCTTCTGACAAAGAGACTGTCAAAGAACGTATCAGGCAGATGCAGGAAGCAGGGATCAAAAACGTCATGGCACTTCGCGGAGATCTGACTCCCGAACTTGAAGAATCCGACAGAAGCAAGTGGGATTACCGTTATGCCTATGAACTTATAAAGGATATCAAGGCCTCGGATGCCGATTTTTGCATAGGCGCAGCATGTTACCCCGAGGTACATCCCGAGAGCGCATCACAGTGGGAAGATATCGATCATCTTAAGGAAAAAGTGGATTGCGGCGTAGATTTTCTTACAACACAGATGATATTCGACAATTCTCTTTTCTTAAATTTCATGTATAAGATCAGGGAAGCAGGTATAAAGGTTCCGGTACTTCCCGGGATCATGCCCATAACCAGAGCAAATCAGGTGGAAAGAGCGATCAAACTTTCGGGTTCTTTTATGCCGAACAGGTTTAAGAGTCTCGTGGATAAGTTCGGATCGGATCCTCAGGCCATGACTCAGGCCGGGATCATATATGCAACGGACCAGATAATCGACCTGTATGCAAACGGGATCACCAATGTACACGTATACTCGATGAACAAGCCCGAAGTTGCCGAGGGGATAATGAGGAATCTGTCCGACATACTCGGTAAGAATTTTGAGGGAAGATAAGCTTGGGCAATGTTGTTAATCTGAAAATATATGATCCGAATAAATTCCATTCTCTTTTGACCGTAAACAAAAACGAGGTCATGAGATACGGCGGGATGATGACATCACGAAGCCTTGTTTCACCGGATGAGTCTGACGAAGCAAAGGCTGAGGTCATAAAGCTCATAGATGAATGCATGGCTGAGGCTATGCCTGTCCTGACGTATAAGGTTTGCTACAGAAGAGTCCGTGTGGATTGGGAAGATAATGTACCGGTGCTTCCTTTTGATCACTTCGGATCCCTTAATCTTGCAAATAATCTCAAGGGCTGTAATGAGGCCGTGATGTTTGGCGCAACGATCGGAGTAGGCATAGACAGGCTCATAACCAAATACAATCATTTATCACCGTCTAAGGCTCTCATCATGCAGGCTTTGGGAGCGGAACGTGTGGAAGCACTGTGCGATCTGTTCAATGATGAGATCAAAGAAGAAGCGGCCGGATCGGGTTTAAGCTGTAAACCGCGTTTTTCCCCGGGATATGGTGACCTGCCTCTGGCTGTACAAAAAGAATTTGTAGCTATCCTTGATTGTGCACATCTTATCGGGATAAATCTAAATGAGAGTATGTTAATGAGTCCGTCAAAATCGGTAACTGCGATCATCGGGCTTTATGGGAGTATATAAGAAATGTCTGATATAAGGGAATATTTAAAAGATCATATCCTGTATTTGGACGGAGGAATGGGAACACTCCTTCAAAAGAGGGGGCTTAAGCCGGGTGAACTTCCCGAACGCTGGAATATCACCCATCCTGAGATCATAACGGAACTTCAAAAAGGTTATTTTGATGCGGGAAGTAACGTGATCTATGCCAATACCTTCGGCGCGAATTCGCTTAAATTTGACGATGAGGAACTGACTGCGATAATACACGGGGCTTTGGATGTGGCACGTGCGGCAAGAGAACAGTCGAAGGCTACTCAGGAAAAGTTCATCGCACTTGACATAGGACCGATGGGCAGACTTCTTAAGCCATACGGAGATATGGATTTTGACGAAGCCGTGGAAGTATATGCGAAGACCGTAAGAATAGGCAGTAAGTACGGGGCTGACCTGATTTGTATAGAAACGATGAATGACAGCTATGATACCAAGGCGGCTTTGCTTGCGGCAAAAGAAAACTCGGATCTTCCCGTATTTGTCACAAATGCGTACGGAGAGGACGGCAAGCTGATGACAGGAGCTTCTCCGGCAGCCATGATAGCGATGCTTGAGGGTATGCATGCCGATGCGATAGGTGCAAACTGCTCTCTGGGTCCTGTTCAGTTAAGGGGAGTCGTCGAAGAATATGTCAAATATGCTTCTGTTCCAGTGATCCTTAAGCCCAATGCAGGGCTTCCGAGGTCTGTGGATGGGGAGACCGTGTATGATGTCATGCCGGATGAGTTTTCATCCATAATGCAGGAATATGCCGATATGGGTGTGCGGGTCCTGGGCGGTTGCTGCGGTACAACACCCGATTATATCAGGGCGACCGTGGATAAGACACTTCCGGATATGGCAAAGACGATCGAGAAGAATCCGGTAACCGACAAGGAGATAACAATCATCTCATCTTATACACATGCAGTAGAATTCAATGATTCTCCGGTCCTTATCGGTGAGCGTATAAATCCCACAGGCAAAAAACGATTTAAACAGGCCCTAAGGGACGAAGATATAGACTACATACTCGGAGAAGGCTTAAAACAGCAGGATGCGGGAGCACATGTCCTTGATGTGAATGTGGGACTTCCCGAGATAGACGAACCGGCACTTCTTGATAAGGTGACCTGTGAGCTGCAGGCCATTATAGATCTGCCGCTTCAGATAGATACTACCGATCCCGTCGCAATGGAAAGGGCGCTAAGACACTATAACGGCAAGCCGTTGATCAACTCGGTCAACGGAAAACAGGCCGTAATGGATGAAGTATTCCCGCTCGCTGCAAAGTATGGTGGACTTGTAGTTGCTCTTACACTTGACGAGGACGGTATACCCGATACGTCATGCAAGCGTGTCGAGATAGCACGTAAGATCATCGATGAAGCCGCAAAATACGGAATTAAACCAAAGGATCTTCTGTTTGATACACTGGCCATGACGATAAGTGCCGATACCGGCGCTGCGCTCGCGACACTTCAGTCTTTGCATATCATCAGAAAAGAACTCGGATGTCACACTTCTTTGGGGGTATCCAACATCTCGTTCGGTCTTCCTCAAAGGGAACTTGTGACTTCCACATTCTTTGCACTTGCGTTGGAAGAGGGCTTGAGTGCAGCCATCATGAACCCGCATTCACAGGAAATGATGAAGGTTTATCACACATACAGGGCTTTGCATGATCTGGACGAAAACTGTATGGATTATATAGAATTTGCTCAAAACTACGTGCCTGCAGGTCCCGCCGGAGGAAACGGTGCAGGGACTGCTGCAGGGGGCACCGCAGGTGCATCCGGAGCCGGTGCAGGGACTTCCGAAGGAGGCAGTGGTTTAGCAAGCGGACAGGCAACGGATGGATCCAAAGACGAATACGGATCTCCGCTCAAGCGTGCGATAGTTAAGGGGTTAAAGGAACAGGCAGCAAACATAACACGTGATCTTATATCAAAAGGCAATGCCAGCCTTGAGATAGTAAACGATGAGATAATACCCGCACTTGATATAGTCGGTCAGGGATTTGAAGCCAAGAAAATGTATCTGCCGCAGCTTCTTATGAGCGCCGAGGCTTCTCAATGTGCTTTTGAAGTGATCAAAGAGGATATGGCATCCCATCCCGGCGAAGCAGTATCGAGGGGCAAGTTTGTTATAGCGACGGTCCACGGGGATATACATGATATAGGCAAGAATATCGTAAAACTCATAATGGAGAACTACGGTTTTGAGGTATATGATCTGGGCAAGGACGTACCTCCCGAAGATGTCGTAAAAGAGGCAGAGCGTACAGGTGCTCCGATCGTCGGTCTGTCGGCGCTTATGACGACTACTGTTCCTGCCATGGAAGAGACGATCAAACTCCTTAAGGAAAAACTGCCGGAAGTTAAGACAGTAGTCGGCGGAGCGGTCCTGACACAGGAATATGCCGATGCGATAGGTGCCGATTTCTATGCAAAAGACGCAATGGCAACCGTCAGATATGCTCTGGAAGTCGTGGGTGGATGAATAGCCGGTTGACCGTATCTTAAGGAAGATATACAGATGCAGGATGAAAAAGCAAAAAGAATCATATCGGACATAAAACTCTTTGCGCTTGATATGGACGGTACAATTTATCTGGGAACACAGTGGATAGACGGGGCAAGAGAGTTTCTTGATGCCGTAAAGTCAAGCGGGAGGGAGTATGTTTTTTTGACTAACAACTCTTCCAAGGATCCCTTAAGTTATGTGGATAAACTGGCTAAGATGGGACTTAACACGGACAGGGAGACCATAGTTACCTCAGGCGATGCCACGATCGATCGTATCGGCAGGGATCATCCCGGGAAAAGAGTATATCTTCTGGGAAATGACCTGCTTAAAAGACAGTTTGGCGAGGCCGGGATAAGGCTTGTGAATAACGAACTTGAACAGGCTTATGCTGAGAAGGGAAACATCGCTGACCTTATAAAAGAGGGATTTGCAGAACTTGTGGTCGTCGGTTTCGATACAACGCTTGACTATATGAAGATGTGCGTCGTATGTGACCTTGTAAGAGCCGGAGTCCCTTATATATCCACACATCCTGACTTAAACTGTCCCACCGAGACAGGCTTTATACCGGATGCCGGGGCGATACACTCATTTATAGAGACTTCCTCGGGCAGAAGGCCGGATCTGATCATAGGCAAGCCAAACGCAGATATCATGGAGCATATGCTGAGGCGTACCGGTTACGGCAAAAAAGAGACCGCAATGGTCGGAGACAGACTCTATACAGATGTTGCGGCAGGCGTAAATAACGGATCTTATGGGATACTGGTACTTAGCGGGGAAGCTACGATGGAGGACGTTAAGAACTCGGATGTCGAGCCGGATCTTATCTTTGACTCGGTAGCAGACATCATACCTTATCTCTGAGACGGCTAAATAGTACAGGAAACGGCGGAAAACTCTTAGGAATACTAAGAACTGTGCAGAAATACCGGAGAATAACATGAACATAGAAGAATTCAGGGCAGGCTTAGACCTGCTCTTTGACCAAAACAGGATATCTGAAGTGGAACCTTATCTTGAAGGAGCACTTCGAGTTGCCATAGGCGAAAATGATGATAATGCCGTGGTTCATGTTTTAAATGAGATGATCGGTTTCTATCGTGAGACCTGTGACTATGACAGAGCGGTGACATACGGAGAGAAGGCTCTTGAGATCATAGCATCTGCCGGAGAAAAGGATTCCGTGACATATGCGACCACGGAACTTAATCTGGCCAATGCGATGCGTGCCGCGGGACGTCTTGAAGAGTCGATCGCGCTTTATAACGATACCGAGAGACTGTACAGAAGCCTGCTTACGGAAGATGCATTCGATCTTGCAAGTCTCTATAACAATATGAGTCTGGTCTATCAGGAGGCGAGGATGTATCCTGAGGCGATAGACTGCTTAAACAAGGCGATGGAGATAGTTCTTCTGTATCCCGATAAGCGTTTTGAACTTGCAGTCACTCATGCGAATCTGGGAAACAGCCTCCTTGGGGCCGTAAGCATGAATCCGGATATAGAAAAAACCCATCCCGATATTTATGAGGGCATAAAAGCCCATCTTACCGAGGCGGTAGAGATATTTACAGAAAGAAACGAGAACGGAGCGCACCTTGGGGCCGCGATCATGGGACTCGGAGACTTAAGCGCGATGCGGGGTGATGATGCGGAAGCGGTAGGTTACTATGCGCAGGCCGTGCAGGCGGTTGACAGGAACCTCGGACATATAGAGTATTATTACCGTGCCAAAAATGGATATGAAGCGGCCTGCAAAAGGTTGGAAGAAGCGGCAAAACCCGATATAGCCAGGTCGGGACTTGAAATAAGCCGCCTGTATTACAGCGAGGTCATAGCGCCGTATCTCAAAAAAGAATTCCCCGGTGCAGATGAAAATATATGTGCGGGCCTTTTCGGAGAAGGATCCGATGCGTACGGATATGATGATCTCGAGTCCAGAGATCACGATTGGGGACCGGGTGTTATTTTACTCATAAAAAACAAGAGTTATTTTGACCAGTACGGTCAAAAAATACAGGATTCTCTTTTGGAAATTGCGGAAAAAACAGCGCGATATCGCGGGTTTAAGCCTGATATCGATTCAATCCGCAAAGGCCGGAGAGGTGTATTTTATCTGGAAGATTATCTAACGGGACTTGTCGGAGAGAGGATGGCCGGGTATCTTATCGATGGTACCGTGGCAGACGATGATACGCAGGCAGACGATGACACGCAGGTACGCGATGATACGCAGGCAGACGATGATACATATATGTCAGCTCCCGAGTACGGACTTGCAGCGCTTACAAACGGGGAAGTCTGGGCTGATCCGGACGGGACATTTACAGAAATAAGAAAAAGAGCCGGAGAATATTATCCGGAGTCATTACGTCTAAAGATGCTCATGCAGAATATGGCGCTTTATTCACAAAATGCCCAGTATAACTACCTGCGGATGAAAAGAAGGGGTGATGGCGCAGGTGCCCAGATCCTCCTTTCCGAGGGCATGAAGAATGCGGCTCGGATCTCGTATATTCTTGATAAAAAATATACGCCTCACGATAAATGGCTGATAAGAGGTATTGATGATACGGAAGTCAAAACGAAAATTGCCGGTATCTTCGAACTGTCATATAAAACTCCGGCGACGGAGCCTACGGATGCTTCCATGCGTCCCATCATGGATGCTATAGACAGTCTTTCTCTTTATTTACAGGGTAAGATGGCTGATATGGGGCTTATAAAGAAGACTTACAGATATATGGAGGATGCGATCATGGAATTAAACGGTTCAAATACCAGGGAAGAACTTGTCAAAAGAGTAGTTAAGGATGAATGGGAAGCCTTTGATAAGGTGATCAACGAAGGCGGTCGTGCAGATTGCCAGGACAACTTCGGAACCTTCAATATAATGAGGTCCTCACAGTATCTGACCTGGGATGAAGACATGCTCATGCAGTATATCAGTGATTTTGAAGCAAGTACAGCTGCGGGATGGAATCCCATAACAGAGAAGTACGGACGGATGGAAGAGTCAACCGCTCCCGAAGAATATGCAAAGATTGCAGACAGCCTGCCTCCGGTTTCGGATCAGAAAAGAGCGATCATAGAAGAGATCGTTTCCGTACAGGTCGGCTGGATGGAAGATTTTGCAAAAGATTATCCCAAGATGGCAGGAAATGCCAGAACCATACATACATCAGAAGATACCCCTTATGATACTTCTTATGAGACCTATCTTAGAGGAGAACTTATGACTTACAGTGATGAGATGCTTGCAATGTATGGAGGATTCATAGTAAGACTTGCACAGAGCGGACAAAACCTCGCATATCTGACTATGGAGAATACCGCAAAACTATACGGCTATACATCACTCGATGATGCCGAAAAGAGTCTGTGATATTATGAGTGCATTACAGATGACTTACAGGCCGTAAGCCATATTGACATTGTGGTATCTTTTGTCCCCGGATACATCTTCGTCAAACCAGTCTTCGGGGATATATGCATTGGCACATTCAATGTCGGGAAATTCGACTTCCGCCATGATCAGAGGAGCGACCGGGGGACCGAAGATATCAAGTTCTATACATAACTTTATATCCTCAGACAGCTTGTAGTTGTCCATAAAACGGGGATTTTCAATAGGTATGACGTATCTGGTCTTCGATATTACATTACCGTCCGCCTTGGGGAGAAGATGGTCAAAAGCCTCTTTTGTTAAATTAAGATTATATTCTTCGCGCGCGACCAGACCTTTTCCTTTATAGGTCATATAGTATTCATCGTCCGATCTTCTTATGCGTACGACGGGTTCTTTACACAGATATGCCTGGATGATCTTGTGATTCTCGTAGGATTCAAGATCTTCGGGCATTTTTTTGATGGTATATTTTCTTTCTATTTCCATATGAACCTCCCAAAGAGCCATATTAGGTGCAGTCTGACGGTACGGATACGGATATTATAGCATATGGGTAAACCTGCGGTTTATTGTTGTTTGGCGTAAGGCTGTATACCATATGATGTAGACCTGTAAATTTTTGATAAAAACTCCTAAACTGCGACGTTTTTGTGTTGTCTAAAGACTTTTTCGTATGCTATAATCTTTTATTGCGTATGACCAAAATTTACGAAATTCAAACCAGGAGGTTTTCACATGAGTGTAAAGGTTGAAAAACAGGAAGGCAGTATGGCTCTGCTGACCATAGAGATTGAGGCAGATAAGCTTGAGGAGGCTATCAACAAGGCTTATCAGAAAGAGAAGGGACGTATAAGCGTACCCGGTTTCCGCAAAGGTAAAGTGGCACGTCAGGTTATCGAGAAGATGTACGGCCCTGAGATCTTTTATGATGAGGCAAGCGATATCCTTGTCAGAGAGACTATTGAGGATGCCTGCACCGAATCCGGCGAGGAGATCGTATCTACTCCTTCCGTAGAGATAGTTCAGATAGAAAAAGGTAAGCCTTTTATCTATACGGCTTCGGTTGCTCTTAAGCCTCCGGTAGAACTCGGGGAGTACAAGGGTGTTGTTATAGATAAGGTAAATACAGAAGTTACCGAGGAAGATATCAACGAAGCTCTTGAGAAAGAGCGCAAGAATAATGCCCGTACCGTTGAAGTTACAGATCGTAACGTTGAGGACGGGGATACGGTATTGCTTGACTTTGAAGGATATGTTGACGGAGTAGCATTTGAAGGCGGTAAGGGATCCGACCACTCTCTTAAGATAGGCAGCGGTTCATTCATACCCGGATTTGAAGACCAGCTGATCGGAGCTGTTATCGGTGAAGAATGCGAAGTTAATGTCAAATTCCCCGAAGATTATCATGCAGAGGAACTGGCCGGCAAGGATGCAGTATTTAAATGTATGGTAAACAAGATCGAAAAAGAGGAACTTCCCGAACTTGATGATGAGTTTGCATCTGAAGTATCCGAATTTGAGACACTTGATGAATATAAGGCTGACTTAAAGACCAAGTTAGAGGAGCGCAAGGCTAAAGAGGCTCAGGATGCCAAGGAAGAGGCAGCTATTTCGGCAGCTGTTGAGAATGCCAAGATAGAGATCCCCGGCCCCATGCTTGAGGCACAGAAAGAGCGCATGATCGATGAATTCGCACAGCAGCTCATGTATCAGGGAATGTCATTTGAACAGTATTCCAAGTTTACCGGAGCTACCAGGCAGCAGATGATGGATCAGGTAGAACCTCAGGCAGAGACGCGTATCCGTACAAGACTTGTTCTTGAGGCAGTTGCAGAGGCTGAGAAGCTTGAGGCTTCCGATGCAGATTATGAGGATGAACTTAAGACAATGGCTGAAGCTTACGGAAGAGAAGTCGACGATATCAAGAAGGATATCACCGAAGAAGTAGAGAAGATGATCAAAGACGATCTGAAAGTAAGAGCAGCAGCTAAGTTCTTGGCAGACAATGCAAAGGAGAAATAATATGGCACTTGTACCTTATGTCGTAGAGCAGACCTCCCGTGGGGAACGTTCATATGATATTTATTCAAGACTTTTGGAGGACCGTATCGTTTTTCTCGGAGATGAGGTAAATGATACAACCGCAAGCCTTGTAGTTGCGCAGCTTCTTTTCCTGGAAGCTCAGGATCCCGAAAAGGATATCCATCTGTATATAAACAGCCCCGGCGGTTCCGTTACCGCAGGAATGGCTATATATGATACCATGCAGTACATCAAATGTGATGTTTCCACCATATGTATAGGTATGGCAGCCAGCATGGGTGCTTTCCTTCTTTCCGGTGGCGCCAAGGGCAAGCGCATGGCTCTTCCCAATGCGGAGATCATGATCCATCAGCCCAGCGGCGGTTCTCAGGGACAGGCTACCGAGATCGAGATAGCAGCCAAGCATATCTTAAAGACCAAAGAAAAACTGAACCGTATCCTGTCCGAGAATACGGGTAAGCCTTTTGAACAGGTCGCTGAAGATACCGAGCGTGATAACTGGATGAGCGCCGAAGAAGCACGTGAGTACGGACTTATCGATACCGTGATCACGAATCGTGCAGAGATGGCAGAATCCCAGGAAAAAGATAAAAATAGCAAGAAGAAATGATAAGAGACAAGAGGATAACTAACGTTATTAAAAGCGGACAGGTTATCTGATACTGACAAGGGGAAGATTATGTCAGCAAAAATGAATGACAAGGTGAAATGCTCTTTTTGCGGCAAATCACAGAACGAAGTTAAAAAATTAATATCAGGACCTGCAGGAGTATATATCTGCGATGAGTGCGTCGAGATATGCGTTGATATCCTTGACGACTATGTGACGGATGATGAGCCCGAAGAGATAGAAAGCTCTGATATTAACCTCCTTAAACCCGCTCAGATCAAGGAATTTCTGGATGAGTACGTTATAGGACAGGACGAAGCCAAAAAAGTATTATCGGTGTCGGTATATAACCATTACAAGAGAGTAATGAGCAGTGAAAAAGAAGACAGTGATGATATCGAGCTTCAAAAATCCAATATAATGATGCTCGGCCCCACAGGATCCGGAAAGACATATCTTGCACAGACACTTGCCAAGATAATAGGTGTTCCGTTTGCAATAGCGGATGCTACGACTCTTACAGAGGCAGGATATGTAGGTGAGGATGTAGAGAATATCCTTCTTAAACTGATACAGGCAGCAGATTATGACATTGCCAAGGCTGAACTTGGGATAGTTTATATTGATGAAGTGGACAAGATCACCAAGAAATCCGAGAATGTGTCAATAACAAGAGATGTATCCGGTGAAGGTGTACAGCAGGCACTTCTTAAGATAATCGAAGGAACTGTGGCATCTGTTCCTCCTCAGGGTGGTCGTAAGCATCCCCATCAGGAACTGATCCAGATCGATACCTCTAATATCCTCTTTATTTGCGGCGGCGCTTTTGACGGTCTTGATAAGATAATCGAGGCAAGACTTGACAGAAGCTCGATAGGATTTGGTGGGGAACTCACAGCCAGGAACACCAAGGAAGCGGATTCATTGTTAAAAGAAGTATCAACACAGGATCTCATTAAATTCGGTCTTATACCGGAATTTATCGGCCGTGTACCGATCACCGTTACACTTGACGGACTTGATGAAGAAGCTTTAAAGCAGATACTTACTGAACCCAAGAATGCACTGGTTAAGCAGTATAAGAAGCTTTTTGAAATGGATGAGGTCAAACTTACCTTCACAGATGAAGCTGTCAGCGCAATAGCACATGCGGCATTTGAGAAAAAGACAGGAGCCAGAGGCCTAAGGTCCATTATGGAAAAGGCAATGATGGATGTCATGTATAAGATCCCTTCCGATGATAATATTTCCGAATGTATAATGACAGAGGAAGCGGTAAAGTTAGAAGCCGATCCCAAGATAGTATATCGAAGCGGCGTAGCATGAAAATATGTTTGAAAATCTGTTAAACAAAAATACACAGGATAATGTATCGTATCTCCCCGCAGTACCGCTGCGGGGTCTTACTATCCTCCCGGATATGATCATACACTTTGATCTAAACAGACCTAAATCCATTCAGGCGGTCGAGAAAGCCATGATGGATGAGTCTGTTCTTTTTGTCGTGGCACAGCGTGATTCCGATAAAGATGAACCGGAGATGGATGATCTGTATGAAGTGGGATGTATAGTTACGATCAACCAGTTGCTTAAGATGCCGGGCGGAGTCATCCGTGTTCTTGCGGAGGGCAAAAAGAGAGCATATATCAAGGAACTGACCGATGAAGAAGGTTATCTTAAGGCAGGCATCCGGGAGATAACCGAGGAAGATGAACGTGCTGACATGAGCATAGAGACCGAGATAGCCATGGTGCGTGAACTCGGTGATGTGTTCAGGGAATATGTACAGATGTTTCCAAAGGTCGGAAAGAGCCTTGAGGGGCACATCAATGAGGCATCGGATCTGGGTAAGCTGATAGACCAGATAGCGATCAATCTTCCGCTCCAATATACAGCAAAACAGGAGATCCTCGGAGCAGTTTCTCTAAAAGAAAGATACACGGAACTTTCACGGATCATGAAAAATGAGATATCCGTTGCTAAGATCAGGATCGATCTGGCACGTGATGTCAAGGAAAGAGTTGATAAGAACCAGCAGGAATATTTCCTTCGTGAGCAGATGCGCACCATCGAGGAAAAACTCGGAGTAAATAACGAAAAAGCCGAGATCGACCAGATGCAGGAAGCATGCGATGCACTCACAGCCTCAGATGAAGTTAAGGAGCGTATCACCAAGGAGATAAACAGACTTCGTAAGATGAGCGGTTACAGTTCGGAGGTCGCAGTTGAAAGGGGATATGTCGAAACTCTCCTTGAGATGCCCTGGGATAAGGTCTCCAAAGACCGTGCGGATATTCATCTGGCAGAAAAAATACTTAACAGGGATCATTACGGCCTTGATAAGGTCAAGGAGAGGATCCTTGAGTTTCTGGCCGTTAAGATATTAAACGATCACGGACAGAGTCCGATCATATGTCTGGTTGGCCCTCCCGGAACGGGTAAGACGTCGATCGCAAAGAGTGTAGCGGAAGCTCTTGATAAAAAATATATAAGAATAAGTCTCGGCGGAGTCAGGGACGAAGCGGAGATAAGAGGTCACAGACGTACTTATGTGGGCGCACTTCCGGGCCGCATAGCTACAGGTCTTAAGTCTGCGGGAGTCAAGAATCCGCTCATCCTTCTTGATGAGATAGACAAGGTCAGTTCAGACTACAAAGGAGATACCTCTGCTGCACTTCTTGAAGTGCTCGATTCAGAGCAGAATGTAAGATTCAATGATCATTATATTGAACTTCCGGTTGATCTGTCCGAGGTGATGTTCATATGTACGGCAAACAATGCGGCGGATATACCGAGGCCTCTGCTTGACCGTATGGAGATCATAGAGGTCAACAGTTATACGGCCAATGAAAAATACCATATAGCCAAGGAGCACCTGATCCCGAAGTCCTATGAGAAGAACGGTCTTACGAAAGAACAGCTGTCCATTACGGATTCGGCACTTAAAAAGCTGATCGACGGATATACGAGAGAGGCCGGAGTCAGGGGACTCGAGAGGACCATAGGAGAACTGTGCAGAAAGGCAGCAAGAGAGATATTGAACCGTCGTGAGGACGGCAAGGAAGATAAACAGATCAAGGTTACGGCATCAAATCTCAAGGAGTTCCTGGGAAAAGTCAAATTTACCAGGGATATGGCGGAACTAAAAGACCAGATCGGTATAGTAAGAGGGCTTGCATGGACTAGTGTCGGCGGTGATACGTTAGAAGTTGAAGTAAATGTCATGCCCGGTCGCGGAGAGGTCGTACTTACCGGTCAGATGGGCGATGTCATGAAAGAGTCCGCGCATGCGGGTCTTGGGTATGTAAGATCCGTGGCAGGTCGTTATGATATAGAACCCAAAGCGTTTCAGAAGAATGATATCCATATTCACATACCGGAGGGCGCTGTTCCCAAAGACGGGCCTTCCGCAGGTATTACCATGGCTACGGCCATGCTTTCCGCACTTGCGGGAATCCCTGTAAAAGGCGGACTTGCAATGACCGGAGAAGTGACCTTAAGAGGCAGAGTACTTCCTATAGGCGGACTTAAAGAAAAACTGCTTGCCGCATCACAGGCAGGTATAACACAGGTCCTTATCCCGGTTGAAAATGAAAAAGATCTCGAGGAGATAGGTGAAGAGATAACCGGCTGCCTTAAGATCAAAACCGTATCCACCATGGAAGAAGTCTTAAAGTACGCACTGGTACACAAGTGATCCGGAGAAAATGATGATAATAAAAAGCGTAAATTTGGAAACCGTATGCGGAATAACGAGTAAACTTCCCGAAAATACCCTGCCCGAAGTGGCTTTTGCCGGAAAAAGCAATGTCGGTAAGTCATCTCTTATAAATGCGATAATGAACCGCAAATCATATGCCCGCACGTCTCAATCGCCGGGCAAGACTCAGACGATCAATTACTACAACATAAATGACGAACTCTATCTGGTCGACCTGCCCGGATACGGATATGCCAAGGCCGGCAAAGAACTGGTCGCAAACTGGGGCAAGCTTATAGAGGACTATCTGTACCGGTCCAAGGTATTAAAAAGTGTATTTCTTTTGATAGACATAAGACACGAACCATCGGAAAACGACAAACTCATGTATGACTGGGTAAGATCGAGAGGATATGAGCCCGTGATCATTGCAACCAAGGCAGATAAGATCAAAAGAAGCCAACTGACCAAACAAGTCAATGCAATACGCAAAACCCTCGGAATGCCCGAGAATGCGCTGCTTTTCCCTTTTTCCGCACTGTCGAAACAGGGCCGTGATGAGATCGTTGATTATATCGAGAGTATATGCATACCGGAAAACAATTGATCTGCACAGGAGCAGATAAGGAGATAATATGCCACTTACATTAAAAGCCCTGACCGAATATGATGATATCTATATCCAGTGCCATGATAATCCGGACGGCGATGCACTCGCAAGCGGGATGGCTCTGTACTGGTATCTTACCCGGATGGGAAAATCCCCGAGATTCATATACGGCGGCAGACACAGCGTTTCCAAAAGCAATCTGCTGCTTATGATCGAAAATCTTCACATACCCGCAGAACATGTTGAGGGAACAGAACCGGATCATAAGCCGGAACTTCTTGTGATGGTCGACTGCCAGTACGGGGAGAGTAATGCTACAAAGTTTGACGCCGAGAATATAGCCGTAATAGATCATCATCAGGTATCCGGGCAGCTGCCCGAACTCAGTGAGGTCAGGAGTAATTACGGATCCTGTGCTACGGTTATGTATGAACTGTTACGTAAAGAAGGCATAGACATCAACGAAGACCAGGATCTGGCCACATCTCTTTATTACGGTCTGATGACTGACACAAACGGATTTGCGGAGATATCGCATCCCGCTGACAAGGATCTTCGGGATTTTGCCAAGTTCAGACACAGCGATATCGTCCTTTTCAAAAATTCCAATATATCCAGAGAAGAATTGAAAATAGCCGGAGATGCACTTAAAGGCGCCGATTACTATGAAGAAGAATCCTATGCCATAGTTTATTCCAAACCCTGCGACCCTAATATTCTGGGGATCATCAGTGATATGGTCTTAGAGGTCGATACGGTCAGCACGTGTCTTGTATACAGCATATTATCCATAGGCGTTAAGATTTCCGTAAGGAGCTGCGTTAAAGAGGTGAAGGCCAGCGAACTTGCAGCTTACATTACCAGAGGTTACGGCGGTGGGGGAGGTCATCTGATCAAGGCCGGAGGCTTGCTTAAAAAAGATCTCCTTGAAAAGGACGGCATAGACTGCAGTGAAGAATCCGTTAAGATGCTTATTCAGAAGAGAATGAAAACATATTTTGCGGAGTCGGAGATCATATATGCAGGAGAGCATACAGAAGATATAGACAAGCTGGAACATTATATCAAAAAAGAACTTAAAGTCGGATATGTCAAGGCAGATAAGCTTGCAAAGGCAGGAACCGTCATTACGATACGTACTCTGGAAGGTGACGTGGATGTTGCCATAGAGCCTGATCTGTATATAATGCTTGGCATAGACGGAGAGATATATCCCATCAAAAAAGATAAATTCAGACTTAACAATCGCACGTCTGACGAAAAGTATGTATTCCCGGGTGAATACCCACCGGTCGTCGTAAATCTGCATAACGGAGAACGCATCGAACTTCTTCCGCATGCCGAGAGCTGTGTATCTAATGGCGGTGCGGGTATATATGCAAGGCAGCTTGATCACAGGGTAAAGGTTTTTACAGCCTGGGATCCCGAAAAGTATTATTTAGGAGTTTCAGGCGATTATCTCGTGGTAAGAGCTGATGATCCATCCGATATATATGTAGTCGCAAAGAGTGTCTTTGAAAGGACATATGAACATGCAGTATGATGCATTTATCAGTTACCGTCATTCGGAACTTGATATGGAGATCGCCAAAAAGGTCCATACCGGACTTGAAACATATCACATTCCCGGAAGTGTCAGGGCAAAAACCGGAAAAAAGAAAATGGGGCGCGTCTTCAGGGATCAGGAAGAGCTTCCCATAGGAAGCGATCTTGATGACAATATTTCATCCGCTCTAGCCAATTCCGAGTATCTTATAGTTATCTGTTCTCCCAGAACTCCCGGATCATATTGGGTGTGTAAGGAAATCGAAACTTTTATTTCCATACATGGGAGAAGTCATATTCTCGCCGTACTCATAGAAGGTGAGCCGGACGAAAGCTTTCCAAAACAGTTGTTATCCGATGATAACGGAGAGCCTGTAGAGCCTTTGGCTGCCGATGTCAGAGGTGAGAACAGGAAAGAAAGAAATTCCAAATTTAAGACTGAGATCCTGCGTCTCGCGGCTCCGATAATCGGATGCAGTTATGACGATCTAAAGCAGAGACATCGTGAGAGGATCATAAAGAGGACTCTTATATCTGTATCTGCGATAGCGGGAGTCGTAGCTGCTGCCGGGATCGCATTCGGTATATATAACAGCAATGTTGCTGACAGGATGAAGCAGCTTGCGGATGAAAAGGCAGCACTTGCAGATGAAAAGGCGGCGCTTGCTGATGAGAAGACGCGTCTTGCGGATGAAATCCTTGTAGAGTTTAAGCAAAAACAGGAAAACCAGTCCAGATTCTATGCCGAAGAATCAATATCCCTTTTAAATGAAGGAAGACGTGAGGAGGCAGTTCTAGTTGCGCGTGAGGGATTGCCGGTTGACGGTGACAGACCCTATGTCCCCGAGGCAGAAGATGCACTCGGGCGGGCACTTTATGCCTACGCGGATGGAAACAGTTTGGGTTTTGACCGAATATTAAAGTCCGACCTTAGTGTCAATTCCATAAAGAGAACAAGCGACAGCAGTAAGATCATTGTTATAGACAGCGGATATAACGTATATGTATACGATTCTACAACATGGGAACTTCTGTCAGGCATTTCCGCAGGGGTAGATGAGTATAATTATCTGGTTAATACCGTCGGAGCCGATGCCGACGATACCGGTGTATATGTATGTACCGAAAATTCTCTTATAAAATATGACTATAACGGCGATGTGATCTATGACAATCCGGAATACAAATTTATTAACAATTTCAGCTTCATAGAAAATGAGAGGGTTATATATATGGTATCATCCGATACCGTATACGTTGCGGATTGTGACACCGGTGAACTCTTATATAAATATGAAAACGAGTCGGAATACAGTTTTTTTGCCGGTAAAAGCCTGTATGATGAATACAGTGGTATATATGTATGCCCGCATAATGAACTGAACGCTTCTAAAATATATGTCTCTCTTATAGACAGAAACTTAGATTCCGTAAAAAGGGTTGAGCTTTCGGAAGGAAGCGTGCTTGAGATGTGTATACTCCCCTCGGGAGATATTGCGGCATTATCATGTAACAGTGACTTCATATCCGGAGGAGGGGTTAAGGATGTTATGCTGGACGTCTTTTCTTCGGAAGGACAGATGCTATGGAGCAGGAAAGTCGACGCCGGGGTCAGGAATGCCGCTACCTTTGACTCCCGTATGAAAGCCCACCGTTATGACACAGACGGAAAAGAACGTGATGAGATAGTTCTAACGATGGAGTATGAGGCTTTTGCATATGATGCCTCTACAGGCGAGCAGTTGTCAAAGATAACTCTCGGAGGAGAGAGCGTATCCTTAAGCATTGCAAAGGAAGGACCGACCGGATATGTCGGTTATTCAAACGGTAATATAGATCTTATAGATTTTGCAAATTCCAAGATATATTCGGATTATTCGATCCGGACGGGTCTTAGCCTTTCGGATGCAGTGTTTGTAAACGGACAGGTAGTTGTCAGGTCATACCTTTCACCTGAGGTTCATATACTGGCATATCATGAGGCACCTGATCTTGAGGAACTCGAGACCTTTGATACCAGAGTTGTTACATATGGGGTTTCTCCGGATTCCGGGTACTATGTCATTAAGCCTTTGGGGGATTATTCTACTTTTCTTTTTTATGATGACCAGGGTAAGAAGATCTATACATATACCGGAGACATGGATTTTAACATATGTACCGGATATTCTTCCGAAAAGTTTCTTATAGCTTATACCGACGGTATCGCTTATATAGATCCCGGTGCGTCGGAAGAAGATGAGGTCTCATGGTCCAAAATGGGCGTAGATGATCATGTCGGATACGGTAATTTCTGCGATAACGGTAAGTTTGGAATTTTCTGGGATATGCATTATCTGGTCGTGGTCGATACCGATAAACGCCAGGTGATCTATTCGGATACCCTTGAGGAAAAAATAGAAAGTGCCGAGGTTTCGGAGGATGGAATTTATGCTTATGTCGCTACATCCGAAAGCGGCCTTACCTGCGTAAGTATTCCGGATGGCGAAAAGAAGCCTTTTGATTCCGATGACCTTAGGAACCTTGGAGATGCATATTTCGGAAGATATATAGCCATAAGCCATGACGGCAGCAAACTTGCCATGGGATGTATGGACGGCATGCTTCGCATAGCCGATACAGGGAGTCTTGAAGTACTCTATGAAATACCGTTTCTGGCTAAATCCAGGATATTCTTAAAGTTTACCGACGATGACAGGTATCTGGTTTCCCAGGGCGATGATATGAGGATATGTATCCGGGATACCGAAAACGGAGAATGCATCAATTCCATAGACGGTATTACTGAGGCTGACAGCATAATCTGTGATGAAACCGATTCTATAATGGCTGTTTGCGACGGGATATATGTATATCTGTTTGAAACCGGAGGATATGGACTCAAAGCCAGGATAGAGGACGGTCTTATATATCTTAAGAGCGATAATTCGGCCATATTATGCTATGACGGGCGATATATGTACAAAACATTTTATAAGGATCATAAGACACTTATAGAAGAAGCCGGCAGACAGTTCCCCGATGCCGAACTCAGCGATGAGCAAAAGGTTAAATATAATATAGAAAAATAATGTAATTCTTAGAGCATAATCTGTCAAAAAACCCTTGATTTTCAAATCAACAGTGTTATAATTGCTTTCAATAGAAGGGATGGTTTATCGTTAAACGAGAAAACTGAAAGAGAAAGCTAAACGAGGCAATTTGATGGCAAGACCACAGGTAAAATCACATGTTATGAATATGACCGAAGGCAATCCTACGGGACTGCTTATACGGTTTGCAATCCCGATGCTTATAGGAAATCTGTTCCAGCAGGTATATAATCTTGTGGATTCGATAATCGTGGGAAGATTTGTCGGAGCGGAAGCTTTGGCGGCTGTCGGAGCGACCTCATCCACGACATTTTTGTTTTTTGCATTATGCAACGGTATCGGTAACGGCGGCGGAATAGTTACTTCGCAGTGTTTCGGAACCGGAGATGAAGATAAGGTTAAGAGCTGTATAGTTAATACCGCGTATCTGATGCTTGCGATGTCGATAGTCGTTGGCGGATTTGCGTTGCTTTTGTCTAAGCCGTTGCTTCTTGTTCTTGATACACCGGCTGATATACTCAGTGATTCACTTATTTATTTAAGATATCAGTGTATAGGTATCATTTTTGTTGCGATATATAATTATGCTGCATCCATGCTAAGGGCTTTGGGTGATTCGAAGACACCGCTTTATTTTCTTATTTTTTCCTGTCTGTTAAATACGGGGCTTGATCTGTTCTTCGTATGCAGTCTCGGTATGGGAGTAGCGGGAGCCGCATTTGCGACAGTTGTATCCCAGCTCATATCCGGAGCTGCATGCCTTGTCTTCGCATTTAAGACAAATGAGTATTTCAAACTGGACAGATCGCATATGCAGCCCAATAAAGAAATGATGTCCAGAGCACTCAAACTCGGAATACCTCTTTCCATGCAGTTTGCACTGATATCCATTTCATGTATGGTGCTGCAGAGAGTGGTTAACGGATTCGGCGCAGTAGCAGTTGCCGCATTTACCGCTACAAGCAGGATAGAGCAGGTCATTCACCAGCCTTATCAGACGCTTGGACAGTCTCTGTCAACCTTCTGTGGACAAAACTACGGTGCCAGAAAGAATGACAGAGTCGTACTCGGTCTTAAGAAGGGCATAATGCTGATGGTCATCTTCTCGCTCATAATGCTTCCGGTGATGCAGATATTCTGCAAACAGATCATTATGATATTCGTGGAGGATCAGGCAGTTATAGATATGGGAGCACAGGCACTTCGTATAACCAGTCTGTTCTATGTATTCCTCGGAGTTATCTATGTGGTCAGGGGTGTATTAAACGGAGTCGGCGATTCGGTATTTGCTTTCATAAACGGTATAGTGGAAGTTATCTGCAGATGCACGTTCCCGGCATTTATGACCGGACTTCCGATCATGGGACTTTGGGGAATATGGTGGAGCGTAGGTGTTACATGGTTCATAGCCGGACTTACCGCATATCTTAGATATAAATGGTATAAGCGCAGACTTTTTGAGGATGGCGAGGCAGAGTCCAAGACATGGACGAAACGTGCGGCTTATTCAAGGAGCGCCTGAAAAAC
Source organism: Lachnospiraceae bacterium (assembly GCA_024691305.1). Taxonomy (GTDB): domain Bacteria; phylum Bacillota; class Clostridia; order Lachnospirales; family Lachnospiraceae; genus XBB2008. The sequence goes on from JAILNS010000033.1 coordinate 73,085, forward strand.
CGACAAGTGACAGAGAATTAACCTCCCGGAAACGGGAGGTTTTTTGTATTAGGAGGTTTTTTATATATTAGGAGTTTTTTCAGATCAGGGGTATTGACGAAGGAGATACTAAGTGCTATCCTATATTCAAACATATGAACAAATGCTCATATGTTTGAAAGAAGAACTTGAAAGAAGACTATGGGAAGATCTGTGAAAAGAGAAAATCTGCAACGTACACGGATCAAAAACAAACGTTATTCAACAGGAGGACATTACAGATGAAGAAAAGCTACAAGATCGATGTTGATTGTGCAGTGTGCGCTGACAAGATGGAGCAGGCAGCCAAAAAGACCACAGGTGTTAAGGATGCCACGGTCAATTTCATGGCACTTAAGATGAACGTTGAGTTTGAGGATGGTGCGGATGCAGGCAGTGTCATGCAGGAAGTTTTGAAGAATTGCAAGAAGGTTGAAGACGACTGCGAGATATTCCTGTAAGCAGAAGGACTTATAAACATAGTTGTTTTATAAACATATTAACGACTTACGATAACAGAGGCCTAAAAGAGATGACTAAAAAGCAGAAGAAAGTACTGATAAGGATCATAATAGCGGCTGTGGCGCTGGTCATATTGTTTTTTATACCGTTTGGGGCGGGATTTATCCCACAGGCGGTTAAACTTTTATTATATTTAGCTGTATATGTGCTTATCGGCTATGATATTCTTCGTAAGGCTTTTAAAGGGATCTTAAATAAGCAGGTCTTTGATGAGAATTTTCTGATGGCCATTGCTACGGTCGGGGCTTTTGTCCTGGCTATATATTCCGGGAGCGGAGATTATAATGAGGCCATCGCAGTTATGCTTTTTTACCAGATAGGTGAACTGTTCCAGGCGGTAGCTGTAGGTAAGAGCAGAAGAAACATATCTGAACTCATGGATATACGCCCCGATTATGCTCTGGTTGAACAGGGCGGAGAACTTGTATCGGTAGATCCTGATGAAGTTGAAGTCGGAACGGTCATAACGGTCAGGGTAGGTGATAAGATACCGATCGACGGGCGGATCGTATCCGGTAATACAACCTTAAATACCGCTGCACTTACAGGCGAGAGCATGCCCAGAGATGCGGGCCCCGGAGATGATGTTATCAGCGGATGCATCAATTTGACTTCGTTGGTCAAAATCGAGACCACCCGGGAATTTGGGGAGTCAACGGTATCCAGGATACTGGAACTTGTTGAGAATTCGAGTTCGAATAAATCCAGATCCGAGAATTTCATAAGTAAGTTTGCAAGAGTCTATACACCTTTGGTCTGTTATCTTGCATTGGCGCTTGCAATCCTCCCACCGCTTGTTGAGGGCCTTATTTTACACAACGGATTTACTTTTGATACCTGGATCTACAGAGCATTGACTTTCCTGGTCATTAGCTGTCCGTGTGCGCTTGTTATAAGCATTCCGCTTACTTTTTTTGCAGGGATCGGCGGTGCGTCCAAGGCGGGAGTTCTTGTAAAGGGATCAAATTATCTGGAGACTCTTTCCAAGACTTCTTATGTAGTCATGGATAAGACAGGAACTCTTACCAAAGGTGACTTTGAGGTTACGGATGTAAGTCCTGTTGGGATAGACAGACATGATTTTCTTAAATATGCCGCAATGGGAGAGTGGACTTCCACACATCCTGTAGCCATATGCTTAAGAAACGAATATACCAGGGAATTCCCCGATGAAGAACTTAAAGGCGCAGAGGAGATAACGGAGATCAGCGGTCTGGGAGTTATGGCGCGAATCGACAGGCATGAGATACTTATCGGTAATGCCAAGCTTATGAAACGTTACGGAATAGATTATAATGAATCCACAGACACGGCAGGAACCCGGATATACATGGCGGTGGACACGGAATATGCCGGATATGCTATTATTGATGATGCAGTCAAGGAAACATCAAAAGAAGCGATAAGGAAGCTTAAGGCTATAAATGTAAGCCATGTGATCATGCTTACCGGTGACGGAGATGCACCCGCACGCAGGGTTGCCGATGAACTTGGGATAAGTGAGGTATATTCACAGCTTTTGCCTGAGGATAAGGTTTCAATAGTCGAAAAGCTGATATCCGAAAAAAACGACTCAGAGGTCCTTGCCTTTGTAGGAGACGGAATAAACGATGCGCCGGTCCTTTCAAGGTCGGATGTCGGAATAGCCATGGGTGCACTTGGATCGGATGCAGCTATAGAAGCGGCCGATGTGGTGCTTATGGATGATGATCCGTTAAAGATAAGTAAAGCGATTCAAATAGCCCGTAAATGTATGCGGATAGTATATGAAAATATATACTTTGCTATCGGGGTCAAGGTCATATGCCTGATCTTAGGGGCTGTAGGTCTTGCAAATATGTGGCTTGCGATATTTGCCGATGTAGGAGTTATGGTCATAGCGGTTCTTAATGCGATAAGGGCACTTAGGACCAATTCCTGACGGCGGAGGTGTTTATGAACGAACGAGAAGTATATACCGAAGAACTTGCCGAACTTTTTAAGGTATTTGGCGATTCAACGAGACTGCGCATTATGCATTTGCTTTTTGATAAGGAAATGTGTGTGCAGGATATAGCCGAAGGACTTGATATGACGCAGTCGGCTATATCCCACCAACTTAAGATACTTAAGAATTCCCACCTGGTGAAGAGCCGCAGGGACGGCAAGCAGATCATGTATTCGCTTGACGATGACCATGTGCGGACTATCATTTCGGTCGGACTCGAACATATAGAAGAACTTCATTAATGTTAAATGCCGGTGAGTTTTAGGTTCCTCAAAAGATTCTTCTCTTTTTTACCATCTGTACGAATTCATAATTGTTTCTGGTCTTTGAGAAAAGATCAAGTATCTGATCCGCAGCTTCTTCAGGCTTAAGCGCATTGAAGGCCTTGCGGATTATATTTATTGCTTCTATCTCATCTTCGGATAAAAGCAGATCCTCGCGACGCGTACTTGATTTGGGAAGGTCGATGGCGGGGAAAACCCTTCTTTCAGATAATTTCCGGTCAAGGACCATTTCCATGTTACCGGTCCCCTTGAATTCCTCGTATACCACATCATCCATCTTGGACCCGGTCTCAACCAGAGCTGTAGCAAGGATCGTAAGGCTTCCGCCTTCGCGCATATTACGGGCTGCACCGAAGAATCTCTTGGGCATATGGAGAGCGGCCGGATCAAGACCACCCGATAAGGTACGTCCTGAAGGAGAAACGGTCAGGTTGTAGGCACGGGCAAGCCTCGTGATAGAGTCAAGCAGTATCATTACGTCTTTTCCGTGTTCGACAAGTCTGCGGGCACGTTCTATTACCATTTCGGATACTCTTTTGTGATGCTCGGGAAGTTCATCGAAGGTAGAGTAGATGACTTCTACATTTCTGCCTTCTATGGCTTCTTTGATATCGGTGACTTCCTCGGGACGCTCGTCGATGAGGAGTATGATCAGATGTATATCCGGATTGTTGTGTTTAACGGATTTGGCTACCTCTTTAAGAAGGGTTGTTTTACCGGCTTTGGGAGGAGATACTATCATACCACGCTGGCCTTTGCCGACGGGACATATCAGATCCATGATCCTCATGGAAGAAGCTACACCCGGATATTCGAGTTTAATGCGCTCGTTAGGAAAGATCGGTGTCAGGTCTTCAAAATTGGCCCTTGTCATGGCAACTTCAGGTGCATATCCGTTGATGGATTTAAGATAAAGAAGGGCGGAAAATTTTTCGTTTCCGGTCTTTGCTTTGGTCTGTCCTTCAAGAATATCTCCGGTTTTAAGCCCAAATCGTCTGATCTGAGCAGGTGCAACATAGACATCGTTTTCACCGGGAAGATAGTTTTCACATCTGATAAAACCGAAACCATCGGGCATAACTTCAAGTATGCCATATGCTCTTTGGCCGGCCGGTGCTTCGGTAGAAGCATTTTCATGTTCGCTTGAATTTACTTCGGTTGATTCGTGAGAAGTGTTATTCTCTTTAGCGGGTGCCTGAGAAGAAGTCGGAGAAGAACCTTGAGATGCTGTCTGTTCTTCGGATGGCTTACGATTATCGGATGACCTGCGTTCATCAGATGATTTACGCGAGCCTGAAGCGGGTTTTCCCGGGACTGAAGCCCCAGCTTCCACCGGACGTTCGGTATGAACAGGCATGGGCTTATGTCCAACATCATCCGGTTTGGTATCTCCCGAAATATCGGCTTCCGCATGATCTTTGTTAAGCATAAGGTCGATGATATCGTCTTTTTTTGCTCCCGTAGGGATCTTGATATCCCGCGTTTTCGCAAGTGCCTTAAGGTCTGTCAGTTTAAGGGATGCGTATTGTTCTCTGGTCATAATGATCCTCCATAGTAGATTATGAACCTTTTGTTTATGTTGTTTTGAATGGTTGTATATATTGATACAAAACCCTATATGTCTTGATGCAAATAATTCCGGTATTTATAGGTCTGTAAATTTACACTGACTGGGAATGCGCGGAACGATAACTTCCGCCTCCTGAAAACGGAGTACTTATATGTACTTGAATTTCATTTGTGATTATATAACATTATTTCGAAAATAAAAAGTAATTTTTTTGAAAGAGCCCGGACCGGTCGGCCCGGGCTGCATGTGCGATCTGTATCAGGATGTTATGAATTTCGGTATCATGTGGTTGAATCCCAAAGGGATCCGACTACGGATGAATAACTGCCCGTAGCAGTGTAGGTAGAAGTTTTTGCTGCATCGTAATTAGCTGTGGATTTGATCATTGCCGCAGATACATTTACGCTTGAGCCGTATGAGCCTTTGCTTGAAAACAGAGTCTGTACGGAACTCTTGTCAGCTGCTGCAAAAGTATCCTTGTTGATGCTTAGTGCACCGTCACTTCCTATACTTATTCCAAGTTTGTTAAGGGCTGTTTCATTGGAAGCAGTCGCAGTCCTTATGGAAGTAAGTCTGTTGGAAATAGAGGTGTCTGATGTATCCGCTGCTGTGGTAAGAAGCGAATTGTAATTTTTGACATAGTCACTTACTGCATTATAGACTTCATCGTCGGTAGCATCGTCTTCAAGTGAACCGATATCGCTTATGGAAGTCATAAGTGCGTCAGCCGAAGTAGCGGTCTTGGTATAAGCCTTGGTCTCATCAGATACGGAAAGATCTTCAGTTTTGGTGAGTTTGGATAATACCGAAGAAGTACTGTCTTCGTCATCGGAAGCGGAAGCATAATATGCTTTCATCAGTTTGCCGTAGGTTCCGCTCTTGATCGATGAGTAGTCAGTTAACCAGCTCATATCGGAAATTGCACTTGAACTTGAATTCGATGAGTTCAGACTTGAAAACAGAGACGAATAGTCTGTTCTTGCCTGAATTGAAATACTCATGTTTACCTCCTTTACATCCGTGTACAGGTACGCATGCGGCTTCCGTGCCGCAGATAATGAAGGATCGCAGAATAGGATTCTTCATATATTATATCGGTGTCTACCGATAGATACTTAATATATAACATATTTTGGTGTTTCAGTAAACAGTTTTTCTTATTATTCCACTTGACAGAGCGCATATTCATAGATTATCATTAAAAAGCTGTCGTTTAAGACAGTAACGGATGAGAACGATAGCCGGTTTTCCGGCATGACACTGCCGCAGACAGCGGTAAATATTGATTTTGCTCCAATAATTACCGGAGCTGACAGGAGGAGAAATGAAGGAAGGTATACATCCCGCTTATTATCAGGCAACCGTTACCTGCAACTGCGGCAACACATTTGTTACCGGTTCAACCAAAGAAAGCATCCACGTGGAAGTTTGCTCCAAGTGCCATTCTTTCTATACCGGACAGCAGAAGGCTGCACAGGCAAGAGGCCGTATCGATAAGTTCAACAAGAAGTACGGTATGGGCGAGAACTAATTTAAGTATGTTCACGGTAAGGGTTGGGGTTTATGCTCCGACCCTTTTATGTTATACGGAGGCAATATGGCCAGGAAAGTTAAGAAACATTATTCCGGAATAGGCGGACAGGCAGTGCTTGAAGGCATCATGATGAAAAATAACGAGCATTATTCAGTGGCTGTCCGGAAAAACGACGGTACTATAGACATCGACATAGAAAACTACCAGAATGTTCTCGGCAAGAAAAAGATAACGAAGATCCCTTTTATAAGAGGAATATTTAATTTTATAGATTCTCTTGCACTTGGCATGAAATCGCTTAATCATTCCGCTGAGATATATGCAGAGGACGAAGATGACGGCACCGGTGCATCAGCCGATGCTTCCGCAAAGAACGAAAAATCCGATAAGGTGCTCACTACAGTTGTCGGAGTTGCGTCAGTGGTCATTGCGGTTGGATTGTTTATGGTGCTTCCGGTCTATCTCACGGGCGTGTTTGCAAAGAATGTGAGAAACGAATCATTGATTGCGATCATAGAAGGTGTGATAAGACTCGCGATCTTCCTGATCTATATAGTGGCTATATCACTTATGAAGGATATTCGACGTGTATATATGTACCACGGTGCGGAACATAAGTGTATCAACTGTATCGAGCGAGGACGTGCGCTGACTGTCAAAAATGTCATGAAAAGCTCTCGCATGCATAAACGGTGTGGAACAAGCTTCCTGCTTTTTGTCGTACTTGTGAGTATTATAGTTTTCTTTTTTGTAAGAGTTGACAATATGGCTCTTAAAATAGTCATAAGGATCGCTCTTATCCCCGTGATCGCAGGAATATCATACGAACTGTTAAGATTTGCCGGCAAGTATGATAATCCTCTTACTGCCATTATATCTGCGCCCGGAATGCTGCTTCAGAGACTGACTACAAGAGAGCCTGACGAGAGCATGGCAGAAGTTGCGATAGCCGCAGTTGAAGCCGTATTTGACTGGAGAGAATTTCTCTTAAATGAGTTCGGATATGAATATACCGATGATGATGATACAGTATACACCGATAAAGACGGTGACGGATTCGAGGATGAGGACGCAGGCAGTGACGGCCCCGTGGAAGAAGAGACTGCAGACGGTACCGATAATACGCAGGAAGAGACTGACGGCGCAGTGTAAGCCCATATAGAGTCACCGGCTCAAAAACAGATGACAGTCAAAGAGATCTACAACAGGATAACACAGGAGCTTAGCCGCGCCGGTATCGACGATGCCACATCGGAAGCCGGTATAATCCTTAGAGAAACAGCAGGTTTTACTGTCACGGACATGCATATGCGTCCGGACACCGAACTTGATGAGTCTGTTTTGCATACAATAGAAACCATAATATCAAGACGCCTCATGAGAGAACCTCTGCAGTATATTTACGGCAGATGGAATTTCATGGGGCTTGATTTTTGTGTGGAAAAAGAAGTACTGATCCCAAGGTCAGATACCGAGATACTGGTCGAGAGTGCATTAAAAGAGATACATGACGGGATGCGGATACTCGATCTGTGTACCGGTACGGGCTGTATTCTGATAAGTCTGCTTAAATATTCAAACGGCTGTCCGGGAGTCGGTGTGGATATAGCCAAAAAAGCCGTGGAACTTGCACGTAAAAACTCTGAATTCATTCTTGGATGTGATATTGACGAAGATGATGCTACGCAGGTACAATTTCTTGAGGGGGATCTGTATAAAGCTCTTGATGGATCATATGATAATTCCGGTGAAGAGTTGTTTGATATTATCGTATCCAATCCTCCTTATATAAAAACAGATGTTATATCTACGCTCGAGCCTGAAGTAAAGGGATTTGAGCCTGTACTTGCACTGGATGGCGGAAGCGACGGCCTTGATATAATACGCCGTATCATAGCCGGCGCAGATGAGCATCTGATAAAAGGCGGGTCATTATTTATTGAGATAGGATACGATCAGGGTGATGCGGTAAGCCGGCTTTTGACTGATGCCGGATTTATCGATGTTGAAGTTATAAAGGATTATGCGGGACTTGACCGGGTAGTACGCGGAAGAAGACCGATATTACAGAAATGAACACAGGATCCTTACAGGATCGCGAAAGGAGCAGGAGTGGAAGTAGTATTAGATCATTTGACCAAAATATTTCCGAGCAGGGATAAGAAGAATCCGGCAGATGTGATCGCCGTGAATGATTTTGACTTTACGATACCGGACGGAAAGCTTATAGGTTTGCTTGGACCATCCGGCTGCGGGAAATCCACTACACTTAATCTTATATGCGGGCTCTTAAAACCTACCAAAGGCCGTATATTGTTCGGAGAAGATGATGTGACGGAACTTCCGCCCGAAGACAGAGGCGTGGGACTCGTATTCCAGAATTATGCCCTGTATCCACACCTTACTGTCAGACAGAATATTCTTTTTCCTCTGCAGAATATAAGAGGAGAGGGAAGACCTACCAAGGAAGAGATGAATGCCAAGGCCGAAGAGGCTGCAAGGCTTGTGCAGATAGATATGCTCATGGACAGGAAACCCAAGGAATTATCGGGCGGACAGCAGCAGAGGGTTGCCATAGCAAGAGCCCTTGTCAAACGCCCCAAGGTCCTTCTTCTTGACGAGCCGTTGTCCAATCTTGATGCAAGACTGAGACTTCAGACAAGAGAAGAGATCAAGCGCATCCAGACAGAGACAGGTATAACGACTATCTTTGTAACGCATGATCAGGAAGAAGCCATGAGTATCTCGGATCTGATCGTGGTCATGAAAGACGGAATATTACAGCAGATAGGCCGTCCCCAGGAAGTATATGATGAACCTGTAAATATGTTCGTTGCAAAATTCCTCGGAACTCCTCAGATAAATATGTTTGATGGCAGAGTATCCGGCGGATTCCTGTATATAGGAGATACACCGGTTCTAAAGAGTGATGCTCCCGAGGGAGATGTGCATGTCGGTATAAGGCCTGAAGGCTTTATCCTAGCTGACGGTCCGGAGGATGATGAAGAAGTGGCAGCAGGCGTAGAGCCTTTTGAATGTGATCTTAAGGCTGTTGAGGTAAGCGGCCGTGACGTAAGCATCGTATCGACCAATCCCGCATGTCAGGGTACCAATATCCGCGCCATCATGGGCAGTGACAGGAACTTAAATGTAAGCGGTGAGAAGGTAAGCTTTTATCTTAAACCGCATAAGGTATATCTGTTTGATAAAACAACGGAAGATCGTGTGAAATGAAAAATAAACTGATTGAATTAAAAAGCTGGCTGTATCTGCTCCCGGCAGTGATATTCCTTGGAATATTCATGGTATATCCCCTGATCGATGTGTTCGTATATTCTTTTGAGGAAGGATATAATTTTGCATCACAGTCATATTTCGGGACGGGTTTTTATAACTATTCGTATGTGCTCCATGACCCTTATTTTCTACAGGCGGTCAAAAACACATTCATCATAGTTATCATAACCGTGCCGTTATCAACGCTCATCGCCCTTTTCATATCGGTACTCTTAAGTTCGATCACAAAGCTCAGGAGTCTGTTTCAGACTGTATATTTCCTTCCGTATGTGACCAATACTCTTGCAGTCGGTCTTGTTTTCATGATCCTTTTTAAGAAGACCGCCTATACGGACGGAATGATAAATCTGCTGATCAATGCTTTCGGCGGAAGTTCGGTTGATTTCATCGACGGTCCCTACTGGGCCAAGATGACGGTCATGTGCATATATACGATATGGGTTGTCATGCCCTTTAAGATACTGATACTGACCAGTGCGTTATCTTCGGTCAATCCCGATTATTATTCCGCCGCAAGGGTGGATGGGACGAGACCGTGGAGGATCTTTTATAAGATCACGCTTCCCATGATCTCACCTATGATCTTTTATCTGGTGATCACGGGATTTATCGGTGCGTTCAAGGCTTACTCCGATGAAGTCGCACTCTTTGGCGTTGACTTAAATGCAGCGGGCATGAATACGATAGTGGGCTATGTATATGACATGCTGTACGGCGACAGCGGCGGATATCCGTCATTTGCGTCGGCGGCTGCGATAATACTGTTCATAATAGTCCTCACCATTACGGTCATCAATCTTATGATATCGAATTCTGACGACTGATATAGTTTGGAATTTCGGATTCGCATAATACTAAGCAGGTGCTTGAGAGCCGCCGGTGCCTGGCGAGGTATTTTCGAGCCCGGCATCCGCTGCGAGCGATCAGCAGTGCAAACGTGCCTGCGTGTATGTGCGGATTCGAAATTCCATGAATATAAGAGGTACATAATGGATTACATTAGAGTTGAGAGAAATGCGAAGATCAAAAAGGGTATATCGGGGACTCTGAAGTTCATCATACTCGGATTATGGGCGCTCATAGTCCTGTTCCCGTTCTACTGGATGATCTTAACATCCCTGAAAGGATACGGAGCATACAATTCAGAATACATACCGAAGCTGTATGTGGCATCGCCGACACTGGAAAATTACCGGGAAGCCTTCAATGCGGTCCCTCTTGCAAGATATTTCCTTAACACGGCGATATTTACGGTCATCACTACAGCGATCATGCTCGTGGTCATAACTCTGGCGGCATTTGCTTTTGCAAGGCTTGAGTTTAAGGGCAAGAACTTTGTTTTTGTGATCTTCTTAAGTCTCATGATGATCCCGACGGAACTTGTGGTCATCACGAACTTCGTTACGATCACTAACTGGAATATGCGAAACTCCTTCCCGGGACTCATACTTCCGTCTATAACGTCGGTATTTTACATCTATCTGCTAAAAGAGAATTTCGAGCAGGTTCCGGATACACTGTACTATGCGGCAAAAGTCGACGGAACCAGCGACTTTAAGTATCTGCTCAAGGTCCTTATACCGATATCCAAGCCTACGCTTATTACGGTTACGATCCTTAAGGTCATAGAGTGCTGGAACTCCTATGTATGGCCCAGACTCATTACCGATGATCAGGCCTATTTCCTGGTTTCAAACGGAATACAGGAGATCAGGGAGAACGGATTCGGACGAGAAAATATCCCTGCGATGATGGCTGCGGTTGTTGTTATATCTGCGCCGCTCATCGTTATTTTCCTGGTGTTCAGAAAACAGATCATGGCCGGAGTTCTCCGCGGAGGTACGAAGGGATGAGAAAGAAATGTGTATACATGAATGGCTCTAAACATAAGCATAAAGCAATAAAAACAATCGTTATCTTAAGCACACTTCTTGTGTCCGGTCTGCTTAGCGGATGCCATGGAGCAAAGGGTACACAGGCTTTCAGTGTGCCGGAGGCGTTTGATGAGTCACAGGATGTGTCGATCACGTTCTGGGCAAAAAACGATACGAACAAGAATCAGACCGCCGTATACGAAAAGGCTGCCAAAGAGTTTGAGAAGTTCTACCCGAACGTGGATGTAAACATCAGGCTTTATACGGACTATGGCAAGATATATAACGATGTCATAACCAATATCTCGACGAATACCACTCCCAATGTGTGCATAACTTATCCTGACCACATTGCGACATATCTTCAGAGCGAAGGTAGCATCGTTCCACTGGATGAGCTTATGGCAGATCCCAAGTACGGGCTTGGCGGAAGTGAAGTTAAGTTTGATTCCCCGGGGACCGATGAGATCATACCCAAGTTTTTGGAAGAATGCTCCATCGGCGGACACTACTATGCACTCCCGTATATGAGAAGTACCGAAGCCTGCTATGTGAACAAGACATATGTTGAGAAAATGGGATATACTCTGCCGGATGTGCTGACATGGGATTTTGTCTGGGAGGTAAGCGAGGCTGCGACCGCCAAAGATGCTGACGGAAACTATACAGTCAACGGCCAAAAGACCATGATCCCTTTCATATATAAATCTACCGATAACATGATGATATCGATGCTCAAGCAGTCGGATGCGGGTTATTCCACTGATATGGGTGAGATAGAGATTTTTAACGATACGACATCTAAGCTCCTTAAAGAGATAGCATCTCACGGAAAGACGGGCGCATTTTCCACGTTTAAGATATCCAGTTATCCCGCAAACTTCTTAAATGCCGGACAGTGCATCTTTGCCATCGATTCTACCGCGGGTTCAACCTGGATGGGAACGGATGCTCCGCTTTGTGACATAGCGGAGGATTCGCTTGTGGAATTTGAGACCGTTGTGCTCCCAATTCCGCAGTTTGATGTGAATAACCCTTATATGATCTCCCAGGGGCCTTCGGTATGCGTTTTTAACAAAGAGAATGAACAGGAGGTTCTTGCAAGCTGGCTCTTTACACAGTTCCTCCTGACCAACGATATACAGATAGGATATGCAAAGACGGAAGGATATGTGCCTGTTACGTCGAAGGCAAGAGAGACCTCGGAGTATCAGGATTATCTTGCGCGCGCCGGAGAAGATAACGATGTGTATTATCAGACCAAGATAGACGCAACGAAACTTCTGCTTGAAAGTACCGATCATACCTTTGTAACACCTGTATTTAACGGTTCTGCATCGCTCAGGGATGCAGCGGGGGCACTGATAGAAAACTGTGTAAAAAGAGTACGAAGAAAAGGAACCGTGGACGATGCATATATACAGGAACTTTATTCCGATATAAAAGGTCTGTACAGACTGGATCAGATATCCGGCGCAGGAATGGGAGGCAAAGCGGATCTTGGCCCCATGCCGGCACAGTCTGTAGTTCTTATAGTATGCATATGCCTTGCGTGGGTCGGAATTGGAATATGGGCTCTGATAAGGTACAGGAAGAGCAAAACAGGTTAAGGGGCATTGAAGACGAGTTAAGCAGCGTTGAGGTCAGGTTAAACAGTTCTTAAGATCAGGAGATGTGAGATGGAAAAAAAGTTATTTATCAAGGAGCTTAAGCCATATCTGTATCTGCTCGATGAAAATAATGATGCTACGGGATATCTGGTTATAGGTGATGATAAAGCGTGTCTTATCGATACCATGAACGGATGCTTTGATCTGAAAAAAGCAGTTTCGGATCTTACAGACAAGCCCGTGATGGTCGTTAATACGCATGGGCACCCGGATCATATACTCGGAAACGTATATTTTGATGAGGCATATATGAATCCAGCGGATCTTGAACTTGCATCATTATTTACGGAAGATCCCGAGTTTATTTCAAGGTGTGAGAAAGAGGGCTATAAGATGCCGCCTTTTAAACCGGTACAGGGCGGAGATGTTATAGATCTTGGCGGTAAGACTCTTGAAGTATATGATCTGCCCGGACATACGAAGGGCGGTATACTTCTTTTATTAAAAGAGGACAGGATACTGTTTACGGGCGATTCGATAAATCAGCATCTGTGGATGCAGCTTGAGGGCTGCCTCAAAATGGAAGAGCTTGTAGAAAACCTTGATAAGGTCATGTTTCTTGAAAAAGAAGCCGACTATATCCTGCACGGTCATTCCCGGGGATATGATGATATATCCCTTATGCGATGTATGAGACAGGGCGCACTTGAGATCTGTGAAGGCAAAACGGATAACGACAGACCTTACGAATGGTTTGGAGGAACGGGGTTACAACATCCCTTCAAACTTGAAGAAGGAAAGCAGTATCAGGGAAAGGAAAGCGTTATATGTTATAATCCCGATACGTTATGAGGAAGGCACAGCCCTTCCTTATTTTTTGTAAAAATATATATGTCAACAGTTTTCACCTAAACTACAGGTTTATTTTCTGCTTTTTTGTTATGCGATATTATTATCATGTAACATGGAACAGTGACAAAAAAATATGGGAGGAAAGCGATGGAAACTAACGGGACAAGTTTTACGGAATTACAGATCGGCGAGCAGATCATGGATAAGAGCTACAAAAATCCCCTGACCAAAACATATCAATACGAATATGCTTTGTACGAAACAGTAAGCGAACTGTTCGGATCGACAAGTTGTAAATCGAAACTGATCGATACTTTAAAGCTTTACTTCAAAGAACTCCCTGCGGGTCAGTCCGGGGCTGTTTCAACTGACCGAAACGAGGATATCGGCAAGGAACCGAAAAAAATTACGCAGGAAAGCATCATGAGAGAAGTCAGACTCTTAGTCGAACGGGATGTGGCCGGACAGGTTTCATTCCCGGGAATGCATGAGTGTAAGGCCAAAGTTACGGTTATGAGTAACAAAAACGGTACTCATGCTTTTCTTTTCTCAGACGGTTTTTACACATTTGCTGTACACATTGAGGTGCCGGGAAAGGGACATCCGAAAAAAATTTTAAAAAAAGTTTTAAAAATCTGAACCTTTTTTGAGAAGCGCAACGTCTTATATAATGAAGTGCGTTGCGCTTCGAACATAAACAATCAAATATTGCCTTGCATCCCCCGGAGACAGAGGTGTCGATCGTATATCAGCGAGAGGATGTTGTAACTTAGTTTAGAACCGTGTACTTACTGCACGGAAGGAAGCGTAGTTTACACCAAAGGAGGCAAAGATATGGAATACCCGTTACTTGACCTGAAGGCTACCGGTGAAAGAATCCGGAAACTTAGGATCGAGAGACACATCAGAGTCGAGGACATCAGTTCCTACATGGGTTTTGAATCACCTCAAGCCGTATATAAATGGCAGAGAGGCGACAGCTTACCGACAGTAGATAATCTCTACGCTTTAAGCCGGTTGTTTAGAATCCCAATTGATAATATATTGGTACCTATCAGAGAGGAAGACGCAAGTCTTCCTCTTCATATTTTGGAACTATCCGCATGACCTAAACCAGCGGTACATTCTGCGGGATCCGGGATTGATCTATTATGTATATGTAACATAAACGAGTTGCGTATACGAGGAGGTAAGATCATGAACTGGATCCCGTCGATCGAAGTAGAAAGTGCACATGGCACCAGAGAGGTTTCGCTCACTACACGTCACCTGATGAACAGAAACCTTTTTCTAACAGGAAGCATTGACTCCGAAATGGCCGATAACTTCCTAAGTCAACTGCTCTATCTTGAGCAGGATCCAACAAAACCTGTAACCATATATATAAACAGCCCCGGAGGGGAAGTCAATGCGGGTCTTATGATCTACGATGTCATACAGGGTTCCAAACTTGACATCACGATGGTCTGTACCGGACTGGCCGCAAGTATGGCGGCGATCCTTCTGGCCGGTGGCCGTAAGGGTAAAAGGCTGATACTTAAACACAGCAAGGTGATGATCCACGAACCGCTTATATCAAACGGCGTAGGCGGATCGGCAACTTCCATCAAAAACATATCCGATTCAATTCTTGAAACACGCGAAACAGTAAACGGTATCCTTGCCGGTCACACGGGCAAAAGTGTGGATGAGATCAATGAAGCTACTGCCTTTGATAATTTCATGAACGCACAGGAAGCCATAGACTTCGGCATATGTGATGCCATTACGGAACATGTAGTTATAGCTTAAGCGAGGGAGGGGAATATGCCCAAAAAAACAATTATAGAAGATGCAGGCTCGATGGTGCTGGCTAAGGATCGCTACTATGATCTGGATACTTACAGAACGAAGGTTAACAACAATGTGGTCGTGGTAGGTTCACCGGGAGCGGGTAAAACGCGAAGTATAGTTTCACCGAATCTTCTTATGGCCAAAGGAAGTTATGTCGTAACAGATCCAAAAGGGAATCTGTATGAAAAATACGGGCCCTATCTTAGAAAGCACGGGTACAGGGTTAAGAAACTGGATTTTACGGATCCCGGGAAATCCGAGCATTATAATTTTTTTAATTATATAAAAAACAGTCAGGACATATTAAAAGTCGCGCATATGCTCATATATCAGGATAAAAACAGGAAAATGAACGATCCGTTCTGGGAAGAAGCAAGTCAGTTGCTTATTCAGTCCATCATGGCTTTCTTAATTGAAGAGAGATCCGTGGATGAACAAAACCTCCATAGTATTCTTAAGCTTGTTGAATGCTGTCAAGTGCCTGAATATGATTCAGATGTCAAAACCGTACTCGACAGGATATTTGAAGCGACAGCCGAAGAAAACCCTGACAGTTATGCAGTCAGCATGTACACAAGATTCAGGGTAGCGGCTGCAAAAACATTAAAGTCAATACTGATATCGGTAAATGCCAGATTATCCTTATTTGACACTCCCGAGATAAATGAACTGACAAAAAAGGATACCATAGATATAACTTCTATCGGCAAAAGAAAAACCGCTTTGTTTGTGGTAGTGAGTGATACGGATAGGTCACTGGACGGATTGATTAATATCTTTTTTACACAGACCATGAACGAACTGTGCAGATACGCTGATAAGGAGTGTGAAGACAGCAGACTTCCCGTACCTGTCAGGTTCATCTTGGATGACTTTGCGACAAACTGCAGGATAGAAGAGTTTCCCAGAATGATAGCATCCATAAGATCCAGAGGCATATCGGCAGTGATCATGATACAGGCCGAGTCGCAACTTACAGAAGGGTACGGTTATGACGGCAGAACGATCATAGGCAGCTGCGATACATACGTATACCTTGGAGGAAACGATGTCGAAACCGCAAGAGCTGTGTCCGAACGATGTGATATGCCGCTGAATAAGATACTAAATATGCCGGTTGACAGTAACTGGATATTTAGAAGGGGCGAGGCTCCTTATAACGGTACGAATCTTGTCCTGGACGAGTTTGAAAAAGAACAGAAAGCCAGAGTGGTGAACTACTTGAATGATAAAGCCGTATAAATAGAGGAATGATAATACAAGAACGCGGGGAGGAGGGCGAAAGCCCTCTTCCTTTTATGTGCGGATAAACATTGCGAACTATGGTAAATATAGAGTATCATTGTAAAAGCAGGCTTGTTTAAATGCAATAAAACGGAGAAAACCATATGAATGCCATCTTTGAATTTCTTGATAAGGAACCTCTGGAAAATGTGATCACATGTCTTAACTTTAAGATCGATAAGGTCATTTTTTTCGGTTATAAGGAAGTCATAGATGTACATAAGAAAAATACCGAGGAGTTTCTTAAGAATGTCTGCGGCGTAAGTGAAGTCGTTTTTTTGCACATGTCACATGACAGTCTTGCTTCATGCGTGGATTCCATGCATAAGGAGATAGAGTACGAGCTCGGACTAGGATACGATATATACTTCGACCTTACGGGCGGTGAGAGCGCGATCCTGGTTGCTTTCGGGATGGTTGCAAAAGACTTTAAGACCCCGATGCACAGATTCGAGATATCCAAAAACAGATTGGTGGAGCTGGATAAATCTTCGCCTCTAAGGATCAGCGAGAGGGTTGAACAAAGATTCATTCATCTGACTATAGAGCAGTTTGTTAAGCTGCGAGGCGTCGCTATAAGCAAAAAACTGCACAAGGATGTTAAATCAATTAAAGATGAAGAGGCGGCGGAGGATATAAATAAAATATGGGATGTGTCCCGTAAGTACACGGAATACTGGAATCCGTTCTCCGATATCCTGAAAAGATGCATGGCCGGAGACGGAAACCTTGATGTATCCGTTTCAGGAAATACAGACGGATCAGAATGCAGATGTTTATAATGAGGTAGATGTACTGGCAATAAAGGACAATATCCCGTTATTTATATCATGCAAAAGCGGAAAAATGGATTCGAAGGCAGCGACGGTGGCCTTTTTTGAAATTAAGACTGTCGCAGACAGGATCGGCGGGAAGTATGCAAGAAAAGCGCTTGCTACAACTCATAGCCTGACCAAAACGAGTAGTTTAAGAGCCCGTGAAATGGGGATCGAAATAATCACTGAGAATTAGGAGATGTAGAAAATGTTAACAACACTGGCACTGGAACTGGCGGTAATACCCGGGATCATATTGTTCATATTCGTATGGCGTAATGACCGTATAGAAAAAGAACCTGCCAAACTTTTGTGGATACTGTTTTTCCTGGGTGCACTTACGATCTTAAGCGCAATGCTAATAGGCATGGCGGGAGAGTATGTGGTCACGATGTTTATGCGCGATGATACCATGCTCTTTGTCCTGATCGATAACTTCATCCTGACGGCACTTGTGGAGGAGGGCGGTAAGTACTTTGTCCTCAAAAAGAAAACGTGGAAGGATCCGGCATTTAACTATACTTATGATGCCGTGATGTATGCGGTGACAGTTTCTCTCGGATTTGCAGTAGCGGAGAATATACTGTATGTGTCCATGTATGGGATAGGAACCGCTGTGGTAAGGGCGCTTACGGCAGTACCCAGCCATGTTATAGACGGTATCTTCATGGGCTGCTATTACGGATACGCCAAGAAGGCAAGCGCATGGGGCAATAAGCCTGCCGAGAAGAGTAATCTGCGTCTGGCACTCATCATTCCCGTGCTTTTGCATGGATTCTATGATTTTTGCTTAAGTACAGGTTATGATATCTTCATCCTGATATTCTGGATATTCGATATAACCATGGTTATCCTTGCTTACAAACGGCTTAAGAAGATGTCCGCAGATGATACGCCTATCTATTATTGAGATTTTGTGATAAAATAATGGTTCGGGCTGTGGGCACATACGGATCGTTGCGCAGTCCTTATCAGAGGTAATATATGTTTGACGGATTGGAAGATGTAAACAGAAGATATGACGAGGTCATGAGTGCCTTAAGCAGTCCCGGAGTAACGGACGATCAGAAGAAGTATATGGCACTTATGAAAGAACAGAGTGAGCTTGCACCGGTGGTGGAGGCTTATAATGCGTATTGTCAGGCCGGACAGGATATAGAGGATTCGCTTCAGATGCTTGAAACGGAGTCCGATGAAGAAATGCGCGATATGTTAAAAGAAGAACTTGCGGATGCCAAAAACCGTCAGGCCGAACTTGAAGATAAACTTAAAGTCCTGCTTTTGCCCAAGGATCCCAACGATGATAAGAATGTTATCGTGGAGATACGTGCAGGTGCGGGCGGTGATGAGGCTGCACTTTTTGCCGCAGAGATATACAGGATGTATGTTCACTATGCGGAGGGCAGGCACTGGAGAGTCGAAACCATGGAGGCTGAAGAGACCGGTATAGGCGGAATGAAGAATGTGACCTTCATGATAAGCGGAGCCGGAGCATATTCCGTTATGAAATATGAGTCGGGTGTTCATCGTGTACAGCGTGTTCCGGATACGGAATCAGGCGGAAGGATCCATACTTCCACGATCACAGTTGCCGTAATGCCCGAAGCGGAAGAGGTTGATGTCGAGATAGATGAAAAAGATATAAGGATCGATGTAATGCGTGCTTCCGGAAATGGCGGACAGTGTGTAAATACCACCGATTCTGCCGTACGCCTTACCCATTATCCTACGGGAATAGTCATTTATTCGCAGACAGAGAAGAGCCAGATACAGAACAAGGCCAAGGCCTTTGCACTTCTTCGTACCAAACTTTACGACCTTGAATGCCAGAAGGCACACGATGCCGAGGCTGAGGCAAGAAGAAGTCAGATAGGAACAGGAGACAGATCCGAGAAGATCAGGACATACAACTTCCCTCAGGGAAGAGTGACCGACCACAGGATCAATCTTACATTATATAAGCTTGATAAGATAATGAGCGGAGATATACAGGAAATACTTGATGCATGTATAGCTGCAGACCAGGCGGCCAAACTGCTCAAAATGAATGCAAATCAGGCTTCGTGAGAACGCAGAGCAAGTACCGGGAGATTTTATGGCTGAGATATGGGATTTATATGATGTGCATAGAGATCCTACAGGGGAAACCTGGGCGAGAGGGACGAAGGCTTCGATCCCCCGTGGGAGGTATCACCTGATCGTCAGCATCTGGACCATGACTCCGGAAGGAAGGGTGCTTATTACCAGGCGCCACGATAAGAAAAGCTTCGGAGGCCTGTGGGAGAATACCGGCGGAGCGGTCGTATCGGGAGAAACCAGCATACAGGCGGCTTACCGTGAACTTGGTGAGGAGATAGGACTTCATCCCGGCAAAAAAGAACTCATATATCTCGGTGATATATGGCATCCCGGGAGTATAGTCGATACATATATGTATGTGACGGATGTTGATCTGTCCGGTCTTGAACTTCAGCCTGATGAAGTCGTCGATGCAAAACTTGCCACAGGAGAAGAGATCGAAAGAATACATGCAGCAGGCAAAATGGTCCCTTCGGTTTATAAGACTTTCTGCTGCTACAAGGATAATATGAAGGAAGTCCTCGGTGTTGAGGAAATCTAGGAGAAACAGGAGAATTAAGATATGTCCAAAGAATTAGCTAAAACGTATGATCCCAAAGAGATAGAAGACCGTATATACGAAAACTGGCTTGAGAAAAAATATTTTCATGCAAAGGTCGATCATTCCAAGACTCCTTTTACCATAGTCATCCCGCCTCCGAATATCACGGGACAGCTTCATATGGGACATGCCCTTGATAATACGATGCAGGATATCCTGATCAGATATAAGAGGATGCAGGGCTATAATGCACTTTGGCAGCCCGGAACAGACCATGCTTCCATAGCTACGGAAGTTAAGATAATCGAAACCCTCAAGAAGCAGGGTATAGACAAGGAGGATCTCGGAAGAGAAGGATTCCTTAAGCGGGCATGGGAATGGAAGGAAGAGTACGGAGGACGTATCATTTCTCAGCTTAAGAAACTCGGCAGTTCCTGTGACTGGGACAGAGAACGCTTCACCATGGACGAGGGCTGTAACAAGGCCGTTACGGAAGTGTTCTGCAAGATGCATGAAAAAGGCTGGATATACAAGGGAAGCCGTATCATAAACTGGTGTCCGGTATGTAATACATCCATATCCGATGCAGAAGTTTTGTATGAAGAGCAGGCCGGACATTTCTGGCATATCAAATATCCTTTTATAGAAAAAGACGGAAGCGTAAGTACCACACGTTTCATTGAGTTTGCAACCACACGTCCCGAAACAATGCTCGGTGATACGGCTGTTGCGGTCAATCCGGAGGATGACAGATATAAGGATCTGATCGGCAAGAAACTCATGCTGCCTCTAATGAACCGCGAACTGCCCATAGTAGCCGACAGTTATGTAGATATGGAATTCGGTACCGGTGTTGTTAAGATCACGCCTGCACATGACCCGAATGACTTTGAAGTCGGTAAGCGTCATAACCTTCCTGAGATAAACATCTTAAACGATGATGCTACGATAAATGAAAACGGCGGAAAGTTTGCCGGTATGGACAGATACGAAGCAAGAAAGGCGATCGTTAAGGAACTTGACGAGATGGGACTTCTTGTAGGCATAGAGGATCATGCTCACAACGTCGGAACACATGACAGATGCGGAACGACCATTGAGCCCATGATCAAAAAACAATGGTTCGTTAAGATGGACGAACTTATCAAGCCTGCCGTAAAAGCCGTACAGGAGGGAGAGATACAGCTTATCCCCAAGCGTATGGAGAAGACATACTTTAACTGGACAGATAATATCCGTGACTGGTGTATTTCCAGACAGCTCTGGTGGGGACACAGGATCCCTGCATACTATTGTGATGACTGCGGTGAGACCGTTGTTGCAAAGGAGTGTCCCGATGTATGCCCTAAGTGCGGAGGAAAGCACTTTACTCAGGATCCTGATACCCTCGACACATGGTTCTCATCGGCACTTTGGCCTTTTTCAACTCTCGGATGGCCCGAGGAGACCGAGGAACTTAAATACTTCTATCCTACCGATGTACTTGTGACCGGATACGATATCATCTTTTTCTGGGTTATCAGGATGATCTTCTCAGGTTACGAGCAGATGGGAGAAAAACCGTTTAAGACAGTGCTTTTCCACGGACTTGTCCGCGATGAACTCGGACGTAAGATGAGTAAGTCTTTGGGGAACGGTATCGATCCTCTTGAGATCATAGATAAATACGGAGCAGATGCACTTCGTCTTACTCTTATTACCGGTAATGCGCCCGGAAACGATATGCGTTTTACGAATGCACGTGTTGAGAACAGCCGTAACTTCGCAAACAAGGTATGGAATGCGAGCCGCTTCATCATGATGAATATGGAGAAGGCTACAGCTCGCGACCTTGAGATGAGTTTTGATGAGGTCTTAAATAAACTTGAGCCCGTCGATAAATGGATCCTGTCAAGTTACAATACGCTGGTCAAAGAAGTTACCGATAACATGGATTCGTTTGAACTGGGTATCGCGGTACAGAAGGTATATGATTTTATCTGGGATCAGTTCTGCGACTGGTATATCGAGATGGTCAAGCCCAGACTCTATGCTACGGATTCACATGACAGTCATATCGCCGCACTCTGGACACTTAAGAATGTTCTTATCGGGGCACTCAAACTGCTCCATCCTTATATGCCTTTTGTAACGGAAGAGATATTTATGAACCTTCAGTCATCCGAAGAGTCGATCATGATCTCCGAGTGGCCTAAGTACAGGGAGGAATTCTCTTTTGCAAAAGAGGAACAGGCTATAGATACCATCAAGGAAGCGGTCAAGGGCATAAGAAATGTGCGTACGCAGATGAATGTTGCTCCTTCGAGAAAAGCCGCTGTATATGTAGTGAGTGCTGATGATAAGGTGCTCGACATCTTCCGTGAAGGCGAAGTGTTCTTTGCCACCCTTGCTTATGCTTCCGATGTTCATTTGCAAAAGGACAAGAGCGGTATCGCAGATGATGCGGTGAGCGTTGTTATTCCTGATGCCACGGTTTATATTCCTTTTGCGGAACTGGTCGATATCTCTGCCGAGATAGAGCGTCTGACCAAGGAGGAAGAGCGGTTAAACGGTGAGATAAGAAGATCGAACGGAATGCTTTCCAACGAGAAGTTCTTATCCAAGGCACCTGAAGCCAAGGTTAACGAGGAAAAAGAGAAACTTGCCAAATACACCCAGATGCTCGATCAGGTAAAAGAAAGACTGGCACAGCTACAATAAAAGCGACCGGTAAAGTTTGAGAAGGCGGATAAATGACATGGCCTTCACATATGAAGAAGCGCTTAATTACATATACGAACTGCCGAAGTTCACGGCAAAGCATTCCTTTGAAGAAGGAAGGGAGTTCTTAGACAGACTCGGAGCTCCCGATACGGGAATGAAAGTGATCCATGTGGCGGGAACCAACGGTAAAGGCTCCGTATGTGCTTATATGGAGTCTATACTTATGCACGCCGGGATGAGTACGGGATGTTTTGTGTCTCCGCACTTAAACGACTGTCGGGAAAGGATACGTATATCCGGCAGGATGTGCGGGCATGATGAGTTTATATCCGCTTTTGAAAAAGTACATGAGCTGAGCGAAGAACTCTATGTTCCTACTTTTTTTGAATATATGTTTTTCGTTGCGATGCTTATATTTAAGACGCATGAACCTGACATAGTCATATTGGAAACCGGACTCGGCGGAAGGCTTGATGCCACGAATATCGTCAGGGATAAACTTATCAGTGTGATCACGTCCATAGGGTATGACCATTGTCAGTATCTTGGGGATACTTATGAGGAGATCGCCCGTGAAAAAGCGGGCATAATAGCTTCCGGACGTCCGGTTATCTATTGGGAAGACATATGCGGAAGATCATCGATATCAGAGACTGCGGTTTTACGTTCATCTGTTGAAATTGCACTATCAAAAGACCTTATAAGCAATGTACATAGGGACAATAGTGGTATTGATTTTTGCCTGAGATATAAGTATGATAGTTTTATCTGCCTAAATGTCGAGACATGTGCATTTTATCAGGTAAAAAACGCCGGTCTGGCTGTTATGAGCCTTATGTCCGTGCCTGAAATACGATCATTTATTACAGATGATGACATCGTTTGCGGGGTGCGGGATACTATATGGCCCGGGCGAATGGAAGAGATCGTCCCCGGAGTTTTTCTTGACGGAGCACATAACGAACCGGCCATAAAAGCACTTATAGAGAGTATCCGGTTTAGCGGTGATAAACATGCGATGCTGGTATTCGGATGTATGCGTGACAAGGATTATAAGACCGAGATCGGTCTGCTTGTGTCATGTGGGCTGTTTGACAGGGCAGTATGCGTGAGCGTGAATTTAGCAAGAAGTGAAAATGCGGCTGTTATAGCCCAGGAATTTACTCATGCAGGTGCTGATGACGTATCTGTTGCAGCGGATGCCCAAAGCGCATTCGACATTGCATGTGGATATGTTAAAGAGACAGGATTTAATGCCTATATAATAGGTTCCTTATATTTGATCGGTGAGATCAGAGGATTGATGTAATGATAGATTTTGAAGAAGAGTTGAAGAAATTTCATCCTTCACTCGAGGTAGAGGATGTGAGCGAAGCCATATATAATCAGGATCTGACTGATATGGCTGATTTGATCGTTGCCATGATCAAGGATACGGGCAATATCCGCAAGAAGAGTAACGGTACGAATGAAGAGTAGTTTAGGAAGTGTGTTTGCAGATGAAATGCTATAACTGCGGATGCGATCTTTCAGAGCACGATTTCTGCACCAGCTGCGGAGCTGATGTGTCTCAATACAAAAAAGTAATGTATATCTCCAACAGGTTTTATAATGACGGATTGGAGAGCGCAAAAGTAAGAGATCTGTCGGGTGCGGTGAATTCACTGCGTCAGTGCCTGAAGTTCAACAAAAATAATATAGAAGCAAGAAATCTGCTCGGCCTCGTATATTTTGAGACCGGAGAGGTTGTTGCGGCCTTAAGTGAATGGGTCATCTCACAAAATATCCGTCCCAAAAAGAATGTAGCAAACGATTATATAGAAATGATACAGTCCAATCCATCGAGACTCGAAACTATCAATCAGACTATCAAGAAGTATAATCAGGCGCTTTCTTACAGCAAATCCGATTCACCGGATCTTGCGATCATTCAGCTTAAGCAGGTGCTTGCTCTAAACGAGAAGTTCATAAGGGCAAGACAGCTTCTGGCCCTTTTGTACATAAGTGAAGAAAAATGGGATGAGGCCAAAGCCCAGCTTATCAAATGTGCAAACATCGATACCGGAAATACGACCACGATGCGCTACCGCATGGAAGTAGATGAAATGCTTACCCCGGTCGAGGGTACCAAGAGCAAACGCATCAAGGTCAAAAAGGAAGATGAGATAGTCAGATTCAAGTCCGGTAATGAAGATATAATCCAGCCTGCAGCCTCAAAGAGTAACAGCGGATTCGGTATCATCTTAAATCTTTTCCTGGGGGTATGCATAGGTATTGCCTCAGCGTGGTTTATCATCATGCCCGCAAGAGTTAATATAGCTTCCCAGGAAGCTGAGATCAAGATAAAGGCAGCTAACGAACAACTGGATCTGGAGAGTGCCGAAAACGAAGACTTAAAGAGCCAGCTTGAATCGACCAAGACACAGCTTGCCGATATGCAGGAGGAACTGGCTTCCTATGAAGGATATGACGGTTCCATGGGATCTGCATATGCACTTATACAGGCTACTGATGTCTATCTGTCCGATCCCGAAAACATAGAATCCGTCGCTGATTATCTGGATGAAGTGGATATAACTAAGCTTGGTGAAGACTCACAGGAAGCACCGGTAAGACTTTATAATACATTGCTTGCACTTGCTGGACCTGAACTGGCACAGAAGTTCTATGATGTGGGGTATGAAGCATACTCCTCGGGTGATTATGAGGTCGCGATAGAGAATCTTTCTAGAGCATACCAGTATGATTCGACCAACGGAGAAGCACTGTATTATCTGGCCCAGTCTTATAACCATTCCGGCGATGAGACGCATGCGGTTCAGATGTATCGAAAGGTAATAGATGAGTTCCCGGATACGGAGAAAGCAATGAAGTCTCAAGGGTATCTTGAACAGTTGACCGGAAGTTCGGAATGAGATCACAAAACAACAAAAAATATGAAATCGATATGTGCTCGGGAAAAATAGTTGGAAAGATGCTGATGTTTGCTCTTCCACTGATGATCTCGAGCATTTTGCAACTGCTCTTTAACGCTGCCGACATTATCGTGGTAGGAAGATTTGCGGGTGACAATTCACTGGCTGCGGTCGGCTCCACGTCGTCGCTCGTTAATATGCTGACCAATGTTTTCCTTGGCCTGTCGGTCGGCGCAAATGTAATGGTTGCAAGATATATAGGTGCAGGACGCGACGATGAAACCTCTGCGACGGTCCACACCGCAGTCACGCTTGCGCTCATAAGCGGTCTTATCCTTACGATAATAGGAGGCCTGGGTGCGAGGCGCATACTCACCTGGATGGGATCTCCCGATGAGGTCATAGGATTATCAACTCTGTATCTTAGAATATTTTTCTTAGGCATGATACCGAATATGCTATATAACTTCGGTGCTGCGATATTAAGATCCGTAGGTGATACAAGGCGTCCGCTTTATTATCTTTTTGCTGCAGGTATCATAAACGTGATACTTAATCTGATCTTCGTGATCGTGTTCAAGATGGACGTGGCAGGCGTTGCGCTTGCTACCATCATCTCCCAGACAATATCGGCCGTGCTGGTAGTCAGATGCCTGATCCTGGAAAAAAGAGCAATACGCCTGGATATACACAAACTCGGTATAGATAAGAATATATGCAGGGACATATTAAAGATCGGTCTGCCCAGTGGATTTCAGGGTCTTCTTTTTTCAATGTCCAACGTGATCATACAGGCATCCGTAAACAGCTTCGGGGCAACGGTCATAGCCGCTAACTCTGCAGCGGCAAATATCGAGGGTTTTGTGTGGGTATCAATGAACGCATTTCATCAGGCGGCGATCACTTTTACGGGACAAAACTACGGAGCCGGAAAACTTAAACGCGTGCCTCTTGTTATGAGGGATGCACTCATATGTGTCATAGTGACGGGAGTGGTATTGGGACGGACAGTGTACTTCTTTGGAATACCTCTGATGGGACTATATACTACGAGTGCGGAAGTGGCATCTCTTGGACTTGAAAGGATCAAGTGGGTGTGTGGAATGTATGCACTTTGCGGAATGATGGATGTAATGGTCGGGGTACTCAGGGGCGTAGGATATTCCGTGCTGCCGATGATAGTATCTCTTGTGGGAGCATGCGGGTTAAGACTTCTGTGGATCTTTACGCTGTTTCAGACAGAGACTTTTCATAAGCCGATGTATCTGTATGTGACCTATCCGGTAAGCTGGGCTGTCACTTTTATAATGCATGTCATATGCTTTGTGATCGTGTGGAAGAAGATCAAAGCAACTCATAATATGGAATAACTATGGATATACATATTTCGGTGCGGGCCATGGTGGAATTTTTGTTCCGTCACGGTGATATAGACAACAGAACAGGTGCCTCCTCCGAGGAGAGCATGCTTGTGGGTGCCCGCATACATCGTAAGATCCAGTCTATGATGGGCTCTGAATACCGGGCCGAGTATCCCCTTTCTTATACATACCGGACAAACTTAAATAATGTGACCATAGAGGGCAGAGCTGACGGTATCATAACGCTTGATAACGAAGTCACTATCGATGAGATCAAGACCACAAGCAGAAATGTCCGCAAAATGACAGATCCCGAGCCGGTTCATCTGGCTCAGGCCATGTGCTATGCAGCCATATATCTGATGCAGGAAGAACTTGAGTCCATAAGCGTCAGGATGACATATGTGACACAGGATACCGAGGATGTCAGATACTTTGATTCTGCCTACAGCGCAGATGAGATCACAGGATGGTTTGAAGATGCAAGATCGGAACTTGCCGGATGGGTTGATATGCAGGCTTCCTGGAATGAAGTAAGGCAGGAGTCTATAGGTAATCTGGAATTCCCGTATGATTATCGTCCGGGACAGAAAGAACTTGTTGAATATGTATACAGAACGATATATCACGGGCGCGAACTTTTCATCGAAGCACCGACCGGGACAGGTAAAACCCTGTCTGTTCTTTTTCCGGCGATCAGGAGCATGGGCGAGGGACGCGGTGATAAGATATTCTATCTGACCGCAAGGACCATCGCGAGGACGGTGGCTGAGAATGCGGTTGCTGTTCTTAAGGAGTCGGGACTTAAACTCAAGAATATTACTCTTACCGCAAAAGAAAAGATCTGTTTTACGGGAAATACCGAATGTAATCCCGATGAATGTCCTTATGCGAAAGGCCATTTTGACCGCATAAACGAGTGCCTTTTTGAAATGGTCACGAATGAAGACAGTTTCCCCAGAGAGGTGATAGAAGAATATGCCGAAAAGTACAGGGTATGTCCATTTGAACTCGGACTCGACCTGAGCCTTTTTGCGGATTGCATAATCGGGGATTATAATTACGTCTTTGATCCAAATGCGTATCTGCGCAGGTTCTTTGCTGAAGGCAGAGACGGAGACTATATATTCCTTATAGACGAAGCCCACAATCTTGTGGAACGCGGACGTGACATGTATTCAGCAGTGCTTATCAAGGAAGATCTCCTGGCATGCAAAAGAGCATGTTCCAAGTATCAGCCTGTGATAGCCCGTGCTATAGAAAAATGCAACAAAGATATGCTTGGCCTTAAGCGTTCCAGAGGTACAGCTAAAGACAATGAACTTGTTGTGATGGCAGACGTAGGAGTACTGGCCGGGCATGCGGACAGACTTAAAAGCCTCATGGCCGAGTATCTGGCCGATCATAAAGAGGGCATAGGACACGAAGAAATCCTGGATCTGTATTTTAAGATAAATGACTTTCTCAATATATATGACATTTTGGGAGAGGATTATTGTATATACAACGGCTTTACGGACAATAAGGATTTCTGTATCAAACTCTTCTGTGTGGATCCTGCGCGAAATATAAGAAACTGCTGTGACAGGGCGCGGGCGTCCGTGTTTTTTTCCGCTACGCTTCTTCCGATCCAATACTACAAAAAACTGCTCGGCGGAACCTCAGAAGATTATGAGGTCTATGCCCAATCGGTGTTTGATACCTCGAACAGACTGCTCATCCAGGCATCGGATGTAACCAGTAAGTATGCGGCCAGAAGCAGATCCCAATATATGAAGATGGCGCAGTACATATACGATATCACATCCGCAAAGACGGGTAACTATATGGTCTTTGCCCCGTCATATGCTTATATGGAGCAGGTATATGACATTTATATGGAGAGTTTTCATGATCCCGCAAAAGAAAATGTATACATCCAGACGGGTAACATGAGGGAGTCTGACAGAGAGGAGTTCCTGGGAAGATTTTCCGATGCGGGAGACAGCCTGCATACACTCATAGGCTTTTGCGTACTCGGAGGGATATTTGCAGAGGGAATAGACCTAAAAGACGATGCTCTGATAGGAGTTATCATCATGGGAACCGGACTTCCGCAGATAGGCGGGGAAAGGGATCTTCTTAGAAACTTCTTTGATA
The DNA here is from genome assembly GCA_024691305.1 of Lachnospiraceae bacterium. GTDB lineage: Bacteria > Bacillota > Clostridia > Lachnospirales > Lachnospiraceae > XBB2008. Next base: position 102,303 of record JAILNS010000033.1, read on the forward strand.
ATGCCGGACAAAACGGCTTCGATCATGCATATTCGTATCCGGGTATGAACAGGGTGCAGCAGGCAGCAGGCAGACTCATAAGAACCGAGTCCGACACAGGTGTCATAGCGCTTCTTGATGAGCGTTTTTCAAATCCGTCAAACAGACGCATGTTTCCCAGAGAATGGAAAGATATCGAAACCGTAACCTGTGAAAACGTTAAATACAGGGTTCGGAAGTTCTGGGAGGATAAAATGTGACATCAAAATAATTCATGTCATATATTGTATAGTATCCGATAAAATGATAAGATAAAAAAGTATGCGGAAATAATGATTTTAACGAGCTTTGTAAAGGAGTAAAAAATGGTTAACTTTAAAGAAGATGAAGAACTGCACGTGTTAAACCACTCGTGTGCGCATCTTATGGCACAGGCGGTCAAGCATCTGTATCCTCAGGCCAAGTTCTGGGTAGGCCCTGTCGTTGATGAGGGATTTTACTATGATATGGACTTGGGCGATGCGGTTTTGAACGATGAAGACATTGCTGCTATCGAAAAGGAAATGAAAAAGGTAGCCAAGACCGGAGTTAAGATCTACAGAAGAGAGATATCCAAAGCAGAAGCTCTTGAAATGTTTAAGGATGATCCCTACAAGCTTGACCTTATATCCAATATGGAAGACGGAACCATCACCTGCTACGATCAGGGTGATTTCACGGATCTGTGCCGCGGACCTCACGTTGATAACGTAAAGATGTGCCGTAACTTCAAGCTTATCAAGCATTCGGGCGTTTACTGGAAAGGCGATGCCGAGAATCAGGTCCTTCAGAGAGTATACGGAGTATGCTTCCCTACTCCCGAGCAGCTCGAAGAACACTTACAGCTTCTTGAAGAGGCAAAGGAACGTGATCACCGTAAGATCGGTAAAGATATGGAACTGTTCATGGTCGATGACCTTGTTGGACGCGGACTTCCGATGTTCCTTCCCAAGGGTCAGATCGTATGGCAGGAACTTGAAAACTATATACGCGAGAAAGAACGTAAGCTTGATTACCAGCACGTTCTTACTCCCTGCGTAGGTACGGTTTCACTTTATCAGACTTCCGGACACTGGGATCATTACAAAGAGAATATGTTCCCTCCGATGGAGGTAGAGGGCGAGAGCTTCGTGCTTCGTCCTATGAACTGCCCTCATCATATGAGGATATATGCAAACAAACCGCATTCATATCGTGAACTTCCCATAAGACTTGCGGAGATCGCCCATGATTTCAGATTTGAAGCAAGCGGTACTCTTAAAGGTATAGAGAGGGGCAGACATTTCTGCCAGAACGACTCTCATATCTTCTGTACTCCCGACCAGATCAAGTCCGAAGTTAAGGGCGTATGCGATCTGATCTTCGATGTATATGAAGATTTCGGTATCACGGATTACAGATGTGTACTTAGTCTGCGTGATCCTGCAGATACCAAGAAGTATCATCCCGATGATGAGATGTGGAATACGGCAGAACAGGCACTCAGAGAAGTTCTTAACGATATAGGCATCGAGTATACCGAAGAGATCGGAGAAGCAGCATTCTACGGACCCAAGCTTGATGTGAATGTTAAGCCTGCTATCGGAAATGAGATCACACTGTCCACGTGTCAGCTTGACTTCTGTCTTCCTGCCAAATTCGAACTTACATATACCGATACAGACGGAACCAAGAAGACTCCCGTGGTCCTTCACAGAGCGATCCTCGGATCCCTCGACAGATTCATGGCTTACATCTTAGAGGAGACCAAGGGTAACCTTCCTCTCTGGCTTGCACCTGTTCAGGTTAAGGTTCTTCCCATCAAGAACGATGATGATGAACTCAACGAATATGCAGCCAAGGTAGTGAACGCACTTAAGGATGCGGACGTCAGAGTAGAGTTTGATGACCGTTCCGAGAAGTTCGGCTACAAGATGAGAGAGGCTCAGATCGCCAAGGTTCCTTACATCGTGGTCCTTGGTAAAAACGAAGAAGCCGAGAACAAGATCTCATACAGGCTCCATGGCGAACAAGCTACAACTACAGTGAATTTTGATGAATTTGTGACACTTGTCACAGATGAGATCACAAGTAAAAAATAAGAGGAACAAAAGATGGTATATATCTTTCTGGCAGAAGGCTTCGAAGAGATAGAAGCCCTCACGGTCGTTGATCTTGGCCGCAGAGCAGGACTCGATATACAGACCGTATCGGTTAAGGGCGACAAAGAAGTAAAAGGCGCACGCGGAATACCCGTGATAGCCGATATAAAGATCGGAAAAGTTGACTGGGACAACGCACAGATGCTTGTACTGCCGGGCGGCATGCCGGGCACGAAGAATCTTGAAGCATGTGAAGAACTTATGACACATGTTGACGAGATGTCACAAAATAACCGGAATATCGCGGCAATATGCGCCGCACCGACAATTTTTGGACATAGAGGAATACTTGAGGGCAAAAAGGCATGTTGTTATCCCGGACTTGAAGGTCAGCTTGCCGGAGCAACAGTATGTGCCGACAAGGTGTGCGTTGACGGAAATGTTATCACTTCAAGAGGTATGGGCACCGCTATAGATTTTTCACTTGCGATAATCACCAAACTTATCTCGGCAGATAAGGCGGCTGAGATAGCAAAATCTGTAGTTTATAAGCAGTGAAGAAAAGCGGAGCATTAACATATGAGTTATTCTTATGATGAAATACTTAAGGTAAACGAGAAGGGACCCTACAAAGATTCGTGGGACTCTCTTACCGGTTTTGAGATCCCCCATTGGTTTAGCAATGCCAAATTCGGCATTTTTATCCATTGGGGAATTTTCAGTGTTCCGGCCTTTAACAATGAGTGGTATTCCCGCAACATGTATGTTAAGGGATCGCCTGAGTACGAGCATCATATTAAGACATACGGACCACACAAGGATTTTGGATATAAAGATTTTATTCCCATGTTTAAGGCTGAGAAATTCGATCCCGAATACTGGGCCGAAGTATTTGCTCAGGCAGGCGCTAAGTATGTTGTGCCCGTGGCAGAGCATCATGACGGATTTCAGATGTATGAGAGCGATTTATCTTCTTTTAACGCCAAGGATATGGGACCGTGCAGGGATGTGATAGGGGAACTGAAAAAGAGCATCGAAAAGCGCGGACTCGTCTTCGGAACCTCGACGCACAGAGCCGAGCACCACTGGTTTATGGGCGTCGGTAAGGAATTCAAATCCGATATACATGAGCCGCTTAAAAAAGGCGACTTCTACTGGCCTTCCGAAAAAACACAGCCGGATTTTCAGGATCTGCATGCAAAGCCGCATCCTTCGGAGGAGTTCTTAAAAGACTGGGTTGAGAGAACCTGCGAGATCGTAGATAAGTATTCACCGAGAGTATTGTATTTTGACTGGTGGATCCAGCATGAGGCATATAAACCATATCTTCGTACCATAGCGGCTTATTATTACAATCGCGGAGTCCAGAGAGATTATCCGGCAGCGATATGCTATAAGCATGATGCATGTGCTTTTGGCAGTGCGATAGTCGATGTGGAAAGAGGCAAGTTTGCTGAAGCTAAGCCGTACCATTGGCAGACCGACACTGCTATCGCAAGAAACTCATGGTGCTACACCACATCACTTGAATACAAAACATCAAATGAGATCATATGTTATCTTGCCGATGTCGTGGCTAAAAACGGAAACCTTCTCTTAAATGTAGGACCAAAAGCAGATGGTACTTTTGCCGGAGAAGATATGTCGATTCTTCTTGATATAGGAGAGTGGCTTAATGTAAACGGTGAAGCGATATATGATTCCAAGCCCTGGAGATATGCGGAGGAAGGCCCTACCAAGGAGAACGAGGGGCAGTTCAGTGACGGATCGGCCACTGAATATACACCGGAAGATATCAGATTCACATCGGGGCATGGTGCAATCTATGCGATAATGCTAAAATGCCCGGCAGACGGAAGATTTAAGATAAGATCCGTGTCCAAGTCGGCAGATCCGACGAAACCTGCCTTTCACGGTATAGTAAAGCGGGTATCGGTGCTTGGATATGACAAAGACGAAGAATTTGAGATAAACGGAGAAGGACTTACCTTTACAGATAAAGGAATCAGGAGTAAGTTTCCCGTTACGGTTAAGATCGAAACGGAGTAAAGGAGAATGCCATGTTATTTATTGTTGATGATAATGCATTGGTAGCCAAACATAACGGCGAGACACTGCGCATAGAAGCATGGGGCAAGGATTCTCTCAGGGTAAGAGCAACAATGTTTCCTGAGTTTAAGGATCTTGAGTGGGCTTTGAGTGAGAAACCCACAGAATGTAAAGCTAAAGTGTCTGTGGCAAAAGAAGATCACTGGGTAGGCGACGGAACCATAGATCAAAGAGAGATTGCAACGATCACAAACGGACGTATAAAAGCAACCGTTAATTTTGCAGGCATAATCACTTTTTACAAAGATGACAAACAGATATTAAGAGAGTATTTCAGAAGTTATGATGGAACACTGTCAAGATCAAGCCGCTGTCTTAAACTCGTAAGCCGCGAGTGGAAGGGCGTTATCGGCGGCAGAAACTATAAGCTCAATATGAAATTTGAGCCAAATCCCGGCGAGAAGATATTCGGAATGGGACAGTATCAGGACGGATGTTTTGATCTTAAGGGCTGTACCCTGGAGCTTGCACAGCGTAATTCTCAGATAAGTGTTCCTTTTATGACATCATCATACGGATACGGAATGCTGTGGAATAACCCTGCAATCGGCCGTGTTACATTCGGAAACAACTATACGGAATGGATCACCGAATCTACGACTCAGATGGATTACTGGATCACGGCAGGTGATACCCCAAAGGATATCATGAAGTCATACACCGATGTGACGGGGCGTGCACCGATGTTTCCCGAAGATCTTATGGGACTTTGGCAGTGCAAGTTAAGATACCGTACACAGGATGAAGTTCTTGAGATCGCTCATGCATATGAGAAGGAAGGGATAAAGATCGATCAGATAGTCATTGACTTTTTCCATTGGACCGTGCAGGGCGACTGGAAATTCGATACCAAATACTGGCCTGATCCCAAGGCGATGGTGGATGAACTGCATTCGATGGGCATCAAGGTCATCGTAAGCATATGGCCTTCCGTAGACCGTAAGAGCGAGAACTTCGGTCCGATGATGGAACAGGGACTTCTTATAAAAACAGAACGCGGTGCGGCACAGACCTATGATTATCAGGGAGACTGCGTCGAGATAGATCCGTTTAATCCCAAAACCCGCGAGTATGTATGGAACGTATGCAAAAAGAATTATTATGACTATGGCATAGATGCTTTCTGGCTGGATAATTCCGAACCTGATTACGGTGTATACGATTTTGATAATTACAGATATTATGACTGCTCTGCACTTGAATGTTCGAATCTGTATCCTCAGATGTATTCGAGGGTATTCTATGATCCGATGAGCAAGATGGGCAAAGGAACCGTTGTGAATTTACTTAGATGCGGTTGGGCAGGAAGCCAGAAGTACGGTAATGTTATCTGGTCGGGTGATGTTCCTTCTACCTTTGAAGCGTTTAAGGATCAGGTTATATGCGGTCTAAATATGGGCATGGCGGGAATTCCGTGGTGGACATCGGATATCGGTGGTTTTATGACCGATGATGTAAACGATCCCAAATTCAGACAGCTTCTTATCAGATGGTATCAGTTTGCTGTATATTCCGCAGTTCTTCGTATGCACGGAGACAGAGGCCCCTATAATATCCCTCCGCTTGATACGAGAGACTGGGGAGGCGGATATCTGCATACGGGACAGCCTAACGAACTGTGGAGTTACGGTGAAGACAATTACCGCATAATGAAGGATTATTATGATATCCGTATAAGCATGCATGATTATATCAAAAAACTGTACGAAGAGGCTTCGACCGACGGATCTCCTCTGATCAGAACCATGTTTTATGAGTTCCCTGAAGATGAGAAGTGCTGGGAGCTGGATGATCAGTATATGTTTGGTGATAAGTATCTGGTTGCGCCGATATTTGAGCTTGACCGGTATGAGAGAGAAGTTTACCTGCCGGAAGGCAACTGGGAACTGACTAAAGATGGCAGTGTATATCAGGGAAATACTACTGTAAAGGTGGATGCTCCTATAGAATATATGCCTGTATTTAAGAGGGTGTGAGCGTTGGACGCTGAAACGATAGTTAGAGAAGTGGAAAGAGTTCATGCCGATAACGGCAAGAATTCATCATCACGCAGTGTGAAAAAAAACAAAGCAAACAGATCTTCTTCTGTTGATAAAAAAGCACAAAGAAGAAAAGCAGCCAGAAAAAAAGAAGTGACGCTTTATCTTATAGAGGCTGCTGTTGCTCTTATTGCCATGGCTTCGATCATCGGGTTTATCGTATGGAAGAACTCGTTTACGAAGATCAAGATATCCGATTACGTAGAAGTATCACTAAGCGGATATGATCATTATGGTACAGCGGTATTATCCGTATACGGAGAACCGGAATATTCGGAGTTTTGGTCTACTGTGACCGTATCAGTCAACAGAGAGAGTGGATTAAGCAACGGAGACGAGCTGATCATCAAGTATAAATATGATGAAGAAGCAGCTAAATCATGCAAGTTAAAGGTTGATTCGACCGATGTCAGTCTGACGGTTGATGGACTGATGCAGTCAACGGTAGTGGATAATGATTTTCTTTTTTCGGGGCTTAGCGTGACGCAAAACGGACTCAGTCCCAAGATATCCGTTACACTTGAGAATACTTCGGAAGATCCTTTCCTGTCGCAGGTTTCTTATTATATAGATGAAGAGAAATCCTTTTTTGCAAACGGAGATACGGTAAAGATAAGGGCCGAGATTCCCGAAGAACTCTTTGAGTCACATGAATATGTTCCCGCCGGATCCACAGACGATCTCGTATATGAATATACGCCGTCAAGTGAAGACCGGTATGTAATGAGTGCCGACGCTATAACGGATGATGTATTGTCCAAACTTGAGCAGATCGGAGCCGACCTTATATATGCATCGGATGCAAACGAATACGGACTGCGTATCTTCCAGCAGGAAGCTCATATTCAGCCTGTATTTAAAGGAAATAAGACCACATTTAAGTGGGTCAATCCGTATATGATATCCGCATATTTTCACAGTGTTACCGATACGGGTATCAACATGGTTGAGAATCACGCAAACGATGTGCAGATAGTATATGGAGTTACGATCACACAGGCTGACGGCAAAAACTGTCTGGCCGAGGTTGTTGTACAGTTCACAAATATAGTCGAACATGCAGATCATACACTGGAACTCAGCGCTGATAACGGACGCGTGGTTTCAGCTACGTATCGTGACAGGAATGTTAAGGCACTGGTATCAGTTGATTCAAGCTTAGACTATGATACAGTCAAACTTACCGAATAGTGGAGGGGTTATATGACCGTACTGGAGAATGCTGCACTTAGGGAAAAACTCATGGAACAGTTTCATATAAAGGACTGTTTTGAGAGTATGACAGGGCTAAACTTCGAACTGGTCAATTTCAGTTCGGATGAATATATGGTCCGTGAGGGAGAAGGTGTAGACTGCATATATTTTCTTCTGGTCGGAAGGGTTAAACTTTATGCTTGTTCCGTAAAAAGGGATTTCGGCATTATCTTTATGAACAGCGGACTGATAGGTGATTCGGAGTTTGTTACCGGAAGAGCGGCGACCAGATCCGCCCAGGTTGTGGGGGATGCACTGTGTATGAAACTGTCTACCAGAACCAGCAGACACAGACTTATGAGTGACAGGACCTTCCTCAGATACCTTGCACAGCAGCTGGCTGAGAAACTTACTCTTTCCGAGACAACGCCTGCCGATGCCGGTGCGGAAATGAGCACCGAGGAAAGACTCTATGATTATCTGAAACTGTCAGCGGAGGACGGTCGTATTACAGAGAGCCTCGGTACGATCAGCCAGATAATGGGAGTCAGCTACAGACATCTTATACGAATGATGAATTCTCTTGTGGATGAGGGAAAGATCAGGCATGGCAAGAGAAAAGGCGCATATTTTATCGCCTAAATTATATTTTGAGATAGTCTTTTACTTTATCAAGTTCATCGAGGGCTTTTCTCATTCCCAGAAGATATACCCGCTCGAGTTCTGCGGCATCTTTTTCCGCGGAACCGATATTTAACGGTTTATCAGGTCTTAAGACGAGAACTTTTCCTTCGAGTTCTCGTTTTTTAATGTATTCTTTTTCGGCATTGTACATATTATGACGGTCTTCGAGATCATGAACAAGCCCCGGATATTTTCTTAAAAGGACTTTTATCAGCGGCATGTATTTCTGTGGGGTTTTGCGGTAGTTTTCGGGCTGTGTTTCTATCACGACTATACGGTCTAAGTCTAAACCCTCCATAAATTCAAGAGGGATAGAGTCCGACATTCCGCCGTCCAAATACTTGTTTCCGCGTATATTTACGGGACGGGATACTATCGGGATCGATGCGGAAGCGCGGATCCATTCTATATCCTCTTTTGGCCCGAGGTCGCATTTGTGATATACGGGTTTACCGGTCCTGACATCTGTTGCGACACAGTAAAAGTCCATGGGATCGGCATAAAAAGTATCCGCATCCCAGACATCCAGTTCAAAGGGGAGCGTATCATAGCAGAACTTTGCGTTATACAGGTCTCCGGAGGTAATAAGCGATTTGAGGCTTGCATAACGCTTGTCGCGACAGTATTTCTGATTATATCTAAGGGGTCTTCTTATCTGATGGGATTTGTAATTGATCCCGAATGCCGCACCTGCGGATACGCCTACTGCTGCATCGAATGTTATCCCGTTTTCCATGAACACATCAATGATTCCGCATGTGAACATTCCGCGCATTGCGCCGCCTTCCATTACCAGACCTGTTTTCATTATCTTTTCCTCCAGATTATACCGGATAGCGTCCGGTACATAACGGCTTTTAAAGCCCGCATAAGGTAAAGTATAGCGGTATGGCGGCTAAATATCAATCAGAGAAGATCGAGTTTTTTAAGGGGCGTTCTGATCGCGGTATATAATACGATGACAACAATGGCGGAGACTACAGAGTTGATGAGAGTCACAACCATGTTTATCGCAAACGATACTTCAGCCAAAGGTTTTCCCAATATAAGGATCTTATAGAAGTATCTGAGCAGCGGGTCAAATATTGCATTAAAGGCGAGTCCTGCGATCGTTGATATGATCACCCATTTGTAGATCTTCTTATGATCCGTTTCGGTATCGATGTGTCCTATTTTGTGTGCGATGACTCCTACTATGATACCTATAAGGAACTTGATCACAAACGTTATGGGTGCTTCAACGATATATACAGGGTCTATCAGGTCAGCTATCGTGAGTCCTATTGCACCACCCAGTCCGCCGTACATGCTTCCGAGTAATAATGCTCCCAAAACAACAAAGGCATTACCGAGATGTACAGATACCTGTCCGGAACCGGGAGTAGGGATACGTATTGCAAGGAATGTAAACACAACATAGGTTATTGCGGCAAAGATTCCGGCAAATACCAGTTTTCTTAAACGAATGCTTTGATCTTGTACTTCAGCAGATGAAACTTCGGTCGTTTGTTCTTTATTCATAATGAACATCCTCCTTTATTTCAGCATTATAAACGCATATGGCATTATCAAAAGTGCCAATTTGTGACTTTTTAATAAGGTCAGATATCCCAAAAAGAGTATTGACAGAATGAGTATGTTTGACTAAAATGAGAACTGTTTTCAAATTGATTTTGAAAATGATTCCCAATTTTGTGCAAGGAGCGTTTATTATGAAAAAGTTTTTATCGGTTATTACATCTATAATTTTGGTGGCTGTAAGTCTGGTTGGATGCGGAGCACCTGCCGGAGACGGCTCACAGAGTCCGGCTGCGGGTTCGGGAGACAGCAGTATACAGATCGTGACTACCATTTTTCCCGAATATGACTGGGTAAAGAGCATTCTGGGTGATAATCCGGGCGGCGCCGAAGTAACTATGTTACTTGACAACGGTGTAGACTTACACAGTTATCAGCCTACCGCAGATGATATGTTAAAGATCGCCGGATGCGATATGTTCATTTATGTAGGCGGTGAGTCTGATGAATGGGTTGAGGATGCACTTGCAGGATCGACCAACGATAAGATGGTTGTGATCAATCTGATGGAGAGCCTCGGAGATTCGGTTGTTGAGGAAGAGATCGTTGAGGGGATGGAAGGCCATGATCACGAGCATGAAGAAGGTGAAGAGCATGAGGAAGGCGAAGAGCATGAGCATGAACATGGTGAAGTCGAATATGACGAGCATGTATGGCTTTCTCTTAAGAAGGCAGCAACTTTGTGTGGCGTGATAGCAGACGGTATCAGCAAGGTTGATCCCGATAATGCCTCAGTATATAAAGCAAATTCGGATAGTTATATTTCCAAACTTAGCGACCTTGATAAAGAGTATGAAACTGTGATATCATCGGCTTCGACAGATACACTTTTATTTGGCGACAGATTTCCTTTCAGGTATATGACCGATGATTACGGACTGAATTATTATGCCGCATTTGTCGGCTGTTCTGCAGAAACAGAAGCAAGCTTTGAAACCATTACTTTTTTGGCAGGTAAGGTTGATGAATTGTCACTTAACAGTGTTATGACTATAGAGGGAACCGATCACAAGATCGCAGAAACCATAATCGAGAATACGGCTTCAAAAGATCAGCAGATCCTTTCACTTAATTCCATGCAGTCTACTACATCCAAGGATGTAGAAGCCGGAGCTTCATACTATACGATCATGCAGAATAACCTGGAGGTTCTTAAAGAGGCTCTTAAATGACGAAACGAACATATAAATATGGAGAAAAAACTGTGAAAATGATAAAGGCGGCCGGAGTTTTGACCGCCTTTGTGTTATTGTCTGTGGCTTTGATGGGATGCGGTTCATCTTCAGGCGGACGGCATGCTGAGAATACGACAGGAGTAGAGGCAGTACTTGAACAGCAGATGGCTGCGGCTGACGGAACCGGTGCTTCGGATGTGAGTACGGATTCTTCTTCTGACACTTCTTCGGATGTTCAGGTGGTAGCAACACCGGATAATTATGATGCGGGAAATCAGAACGCGGGTGATACAGGTACATCAGATATGATACCGTCTAATGCTCCTGCACCTGATGAGATCGGAGCCGATGCTGAAGAACTTCTTTCATCTACGGAAGGGGTGGACGTTGACCTTTCTCTTTTGACCGGCGATATGGTTTACGCAGAAGTGTACAATATCATGGTGGCACCTGAAGATTATATAGGCAAGACTATCAGGATGCAGGGTACATATCTTCCATATTATGATGAGACCAAGGATAAATACTATTTTTCATGCATAATCAAGGATGCCATGGCATGCTGTGCACAGGGCATAGAATTTGAACTGACCGATGATTATACATTTCCAGATGATTATCCGAACGAGGATAGCGAGATCATGGTCACCGGAACTTTTGATACTTATGAAGAAGACGGCGGTATGTACTGCACCTTGCGTGAAGCAACGCTGGGTAAGTAATCCCGGATAATTACGATAGGGTAATTAAGACCGGGAGTAAGATTTCTTATTTTGCAAAGGCCGTAAAACTTTCTTCGTCTGTGGGAGGAACGATCGTTCCTGCGATTATCTCATCTTTTAAAACGAGCATCTTATTATATATTTCGTCGGAATAAAGGGAGTGCTGGCTGCTGATACCAACAGCGTTTTCAGCAAGGCCTAAACTTACTGTCTGACCGCCTATATTTTCACCTGAAATGAATTGTCCCGAAAGTGAGTACAAAGCGACGCTCACAAACTTTTCCGCGCTGGCAATAACATTTTCCGGAGCCAGATATGACTGGTCCTTATCCGCACCTATCACATAGAGATCGTGTTCTTTGGCTGATTCTATGACTCCGAGCCCGGTTTCTCCTGCTGCGTGGAATACCACGTCGCATCCGTTATCGTAGAGGGTATCGGCGAGAACTTTACCTTTGGATGAATCGGAGAATGTATCTGAGTATTCGAATAAAACTTCTGTCGTTTTGCCGTTTTCCTTATCGGCATAATAAGCTCCTGCCATATATCCGTACCGGAATTGTTCAATCACTTCGTTTTTCATTCCGCCAACGAAACCTATTTTGCCTGTTTCACTGACGCATGCAGCTATATATCCGACAAGAAAAGAGGATTCTTCGGCCCTGAACATAACCCCGGTCATGTTGTCAGGTGTATCTTCAAAATAATTATCTATGATCGCAAAGGATATTTCGGGATGCTCCTGTGCGGCCTTAAGCATATCTTCGGCGCAGCTGTATCCGATCCCCCAGCACAGATCACCGCCCTGTGCTATCACATTATCCAGATTATCTTTGAAGGTCGTGTCGGAACGTGTCTCTGCATACAACGGTTCACATCCGTATGTACCGACCGCTCTTTGTAAGCCTTCCCAAGCACTCTGGTTAAATGACTCATCTTCGAGTCCTCCGGAACTGGTAACAAGAGCAATTTGAACAGGTTCGGGCTTGGAAATACCTACGGTCTCTATTATGGTCTGTTCTTTGGCTGACTGCACATCCGATGTGTCGGATATGGTATCGGCCGATCCTGCAGAAGCAGTAGTTTCGGTTGATACTTCGCCGTCAGCGGATCCGCATGCGGTGAGTGTTAAAGTACATCCTATTAATATTGCTGCGATCTGTTTTTTCATGAAAATGTCTCCGTTTTGATTCGGTTTCTTCTATATATAAGTGTATATATGTGTATGTATATATGTGTGTGTATATATGTGTGTGTGTATATGGGTTTATTATTCTGCCTGCCATCTGCCGCAAGCCCCGCAGGGCAGTACAAGGTTTGAGCCGGATATTGGTAGCCCCAGCTCATCGGCGCTTGATTTTCCACCGAATTTAGGGGTAATGACCAGATCGGTCATTGCTTTTAATACTCCCGGCTGAAGTCCGGTTGTATATGAATTTATCAGGAAGAAGAGAGGTTTATCGGATAGAAGCTCCGAGGTTTTCCTGACCAGATCATAGACACAGTCTTCGATCTTCCATATTTCTCCCTTGGGGCCTCTGCCGTATGAAGGGGGATCCATTATGATCGCATCATACTTATTTCCCCTTCTTATTTCCCTTTCGGTAAATTTAAGACAGTCATCTACGAGCCAGCGGACCTGTCTGTCGATAACGTCTGAAGAAGATGCATTTTCTTTTGCCCAGTTGACCATACCCTTGGAGGCATCTACATGGGTAACCGAAGCACCGGCTTTGAGGGCGGATACCGTAGCACCTCCGGTGTAAGCAAAAAGATTGAGAAGTTTGACCGGATTGGTCAAACGTGACATGCCACCCGATGACCCGGATCCCTCGGATCCCTCAGCTGATATTCGCTTATTTGTTTCCTTATATATAAGGTCGGCAGCCCAGTCCCAGTTGGCAGCCTGCTCCGGGAATATTCCTGTGTGTTTAAAAGCAAACGGCTTTAAGTTAAAGATAAGTTCCTTATATTTTATGCGCCATTCCTCTGGAAGGTTTATAAATTCCCATTCACCTCCGCCTTTAGATGATCTGTGGTATCTGGCGTTTGGTTTTTTCCAGCCGGGATGGGATTTATCCGTTGTCCATATGACCTGGGGATCGGGACGTACCAGAATATAGTCTCCCCATCGTTCAAGTTTTTCTCCGTCCGAAGCATCCAGTACTTCGTAATCTTTCCAGTCTGATGCAGTGATCATTGTTTCTTCCTATATAAAGGTGGTGTGTATATAATGTGGTATGTTTCGGTATATACACAAGATATACCTATTAATATGATTTAATATATTCCCGCGGCCCTTGACCGAGGCACAGTTCATAATATACCATATATACAGTGTTTTTGCGAAAAAACAAAAAAATTCTGATTTTCTTAAAAAAATCCTTGCATTTCCAATATTCAGCGTGTATACTTGTTCGTGCTGTGACATTGATAGCTATGAAGCGTGAGGTTGCAGCCAAAAGAAGTCAAAACAGATTTCTCGATGGCTGGTTTTCCGTGGAGCGAATGTCAAGTTAGGAAACTGACGACAAGTCACTGTACCTGGTAATAGTCCGGCAGGGCCGGAAACGACGTGTGAGTCTTATTTTTTTGATCAGTTATGACACACACGGGAGAGTGTACAGTCACCGCTTGTTGTGCTTTCAACAAAAGTGCGAAAAGGAGGCGACTTTTTTTATGGCAAGTCAGGTAATGAGAATCACACTCAAGGCTTATGATCACGAACTGGTGGATGCATCAGCTAAGAAGATCATTGAGACTGTAACTAAGAATGGTTCTACGGTAAGCGGTCCTGTTCCGCTTCCTACCAAGAAGGAAGTTGTAACCATTCTGCGTGCAACACACAAGTATAAGGATTCGAGAGAACAGTTCGAACAGAGAACTCATAAGAGACTCATCGACATCATCACTCCTACCCAGAAGACTAAGGATGCACTTCAGAGACTTGAGATGCCTGCCGGTGTTGATATCAACGTCAAGATGATGACCAACTAAGGTAAGCGAAGAAACGAAACAGAAACAGTAAACCACTCCCACTAGAATGCATGAGTTTTCATGCCGCTGTAGGAAACAAGGAGGAAACATGAAGAAAGCGATTTTAGCGACGAAAGTCGGTATGACACAGATCTTCAACGAAGACGGAACACTTATTCCCGTAACCGTTCTGCAGGCAGGCCCTTGTGCCGTAACGCAGATCAAGACTGTTGAGAATGATGGATACAGTGCGGTTCAGGTAGGTTTTGTTGATAAGAAAGAGAAGATCGTCAACAAGGATGCGAGCGGTAAGAAGTCTATAGTTAACAGACATGGTGTTAACAAGGCGGAAAAAGGTCATTTTGACAAGGCCGGCGTAACCAGCAAGAGATATGTCAGAGAGTTTAAATTTGAGAACGCTGACGAATATGCAGTAGGAAGCGAGATCAAAGCTGACATTTTTGAAGAAGGCGATCACGTAGATGCATCTGCTATAAGCAAAGGTAAAGGATTCCAGGGTGCGATCAAGAGACTTGGTCAGCACAGAGGTCCCATGAAGCACGGTTCCAAATTCCACCGTCATCAGGGTTCCAACGGTGCCTGCTCTTCACCCAGCCGTGTATTTAAGGGCAAAGGTATGCCCGGTCACATGGGATGCAAGAAGGTAACGGTACAGAACCTTACCGTAGTCAGAGTTGATGCTGATAAGAATCTGCTGCTTGTCAAGGGTGCCGTTCCCGGACCCAAGAAGGCACTGGTTACTATCAAAGAGACAACCAGAGCAGACGTATAAGAGGTGAAAGGAGGACCAAGCAGTGGCAAGCGTAGCTGTTTATGATATGAAAGGCAAGAAAGTCGACTCTATCGAGCTCGATGATGCCGTTTTCGGTGTAGAAATAAATGAACACCTTGTACACATGGCAGTTGTTCAGCAGTTAGCTAATAATCGCCAGGGTACACAGAAGGCTAAGACACGTTCCGAAGTTAGCGGCGGTGGTCGTAAGCCTTGGAGACAGAAGGGTACCGGTCATGCAAGACAGGGTTCCATCAGAGCTCCCCAGTGGACAGGCGGCGGAGTTGTATTTGCCCCCGTACCGAGAGATTATTCTTTTAAAATGAATAAAAAAGAGAAGAGAGCAGCCTTAAAGAGCGCACTTACAGATAAGGTTGCATCAGAGAAGCTCATCGTTCTTGATAAGTTTGAACTTGATGAGTACAAGACAAAGAAGGTAGTTGAGGTTCTTAACAACCTTAAGGTAGAAGGTAAGTCACTTATAGTTCTTTCCGATACCGACAGCAAGGTAGTAAAGAGCGCAGGCAACATCCCTTCGGTACAGACCGCACAGGTAGGTACTCTGAATGTATATGATGTAGTTAACAACGGCACACTTATCGTTACAAAAGATGCCGCATTAAAGATTCAGGAGGTGTATGCATAATGGCAGCGATCCAGTATTATGATGTGATCCTTAAACCCGTGGTCACAGAGAAGAGCATGAATGCTATGGCTGAGAAGAAGTACACTTTTCTGGTACATCCCGAAGCAAACAAGAGCCAGATCAAGGAAGCTGTTGAGAAGATGTTTGACGGTGCTAAGGTAAAGAACGTCAACACCATGAAGCAGGATGGCAAGACCAAGAGACGTGGGATGGTTTACGGCAAGACAGCCAAGACCAAGAAAGCTATAGTTACTCTCACGGAAGACAGCAAAGACATCGAGATCTTTGCAGGTCTCTAAAAGGAGGAAGCAATGGGAATTAAGACATATAATCCGTATACACCTTCAAGAAGGAATATGACAGGCTCCGATTTCTCGGAGATAACCAAGACAACTCCCGAGAAGGCCCTTACATATTCACTTAAGAAGACCGCAGGCCGTAACAACCAGGGTAAGATAACCGTAAGACATCACGGCGGCGGAAGCAGAAGGTTATATCGTAAGATCGATTTTAAGAGAAATAAAGATGGTATCGCTGCTAAGGTTATCGGCATCGAGTACGATCCCAACAGAACGGCAAATATAGCACTTATATGCTATGAGGATGGAGAAAAGGCTTATATCCTTGCTCCCGAAGGCTTAAAGGACGGTATGAAGGTTATGAACGGCGAACACGCCGAAGTTCGTATCGGAAACTGCCTTCCTCTTGAGAATATCCCCGTAGGTACCATGGTTCACAATATCGAGCTTCTGCCCGGTAAAGGCGGCCAGATGGTAAGAGCAGCCGGTAACGGTGCGCAGGTTATGGCTAAGGAAGGTAAGTATGCAACACTTCGTCTTCCTTCAGGCGAGATGAGAATGGTTCCTATCGGATGCCGCGCATCCATCGGTGTTATCGGAAACGGCGAGCACAACCTGATCAATCTTGGTAAAGCAGGACGTAAGCGTCACATGGGTATCCGCCCTACAGTCCGCGGTTCGGTTATGAACCCCAACGACCATCCGCACGGCGGTGGTGAGGGACGCGCACCTATCGGACGTCCCGGTCCCAGTACTCCTTGGGGTAAACCCGCAATGGGACTTAAGACCCGCAAGAAGAAAAAAGCTTCTAACAAGATGATAGTAAGACGCCGCGATGGTAAGGCAATCAAGTAAGGAGGAAGAAATTAATGTCTAGATCACTTAAAAAAGGACCTTTCGCAGACGAGAGCCTGCTTAAAAAAGTAGATGCACTCAATGCTTCCGGCGACAAGTCTGTAATCAAGACCTGGTCACGCCGTTCCACAATCTTTCCTTCCTTCGTAGGACACACTATTGCGGTTCACGATGGCAGAAAGCATGTGCCGGTATATGTTACAGAAGATATGGTAGGTCATAAACTGGGCGAGTTTGTTGCAACCAGAACCTACAGAGGTCACGACAAGGACGAGCGCAAGTCCAAGGTTAAATAAGAAGGAGGCATACATCTATGGCTAAAGGACATAGATCTCAGATAAAGAGAGAGAGAAACGCAAATAAAGATACAAGGCCCTCCGCTAAGCTGAGCTTCGCAAGGGTTTCAGTACAGAAGGCCTGCTTTGTACTCGATGCGATCCGCGGTAAAGATGTAGAGACCGCGCTCGGAATCTTAGAGTACAATCCCAGATACGCATCATCACTTATCAAGAAGTTGCTCGAGTCTGCAATAGCAAACGCAGAAAACAACAACGGAATGAGCCGTGATAATCTCTATGTCGCAGAATGCTATGCGAACAAGGGACCGACCATGAAGAGAATCCAGCCCAGAGCACAGGGCAGAGCTTACAGGATTGAGAAACGTACCAGCCATATAACACTGGTTCTCGACGAGAGATGATCGGTTACCGATACGAAAGGAGAAATTAATGGGACAGAAAGTTAATCCTCACGGTTTAAGAGTGGGTGTCATCAAAGATTGGGATTCCAGATGGTACGCAGACGACAAAGAGTTCGCAGATAATCTGGTTGAAGATTACAACATCAGAGAATTCCTTAAGAAGAAACTTTTCAGCGCAGGTGTTTCCAAGATAGAGATCGAGAGAGCATCTGACAGAGCAAAAGTAATAATCTATACAGCTAAGCCCGGTATCGTTATCGGTAAGGGTGGTGCAGAGATAGAAGTTCTCAAAAAAGAACTTTCCAAGTTTACAGATAAGAAGCTGACTGTAGATATCAAAGAGATCAAGAAGCCCGATAGGGATGCTCAGCTTGTAGCTGAGAACATCGCAGGTCAGCTTGAGAACCGTGTATCGTTCAGACGTGCAATGAAGTCATGCATGGGCAGAACAATGAAGGCCGGTGCTCTTGGAATCAAGGCAGCCGTTGCAGGAAGACTTGGCGGTGCCGACATGGCCCGTACCGAGTTCTATTCTGAAGGTACTATTCCGCTTCAGACACTTCGTGCAGATATCGACTACGGATTCGCAGAAGCTGATACGACCTACGGCAAGGTCGGAGTTAAGGTTTGGATCTACAAAGGTGAGATCCTTCCTACCAAATCCAATGAGGAAGGGAGCGATAAATAATGTTAATGCCAAAAAGAGTAAAACGTCGTAAGCAGTTCCGCGGAAGCATGGCCGGCAAGGCTACACGCGGCAACACGATTACATACGGTGAATACGGTATCGTCGCTACCGAGCCCTGCTGGATCAAATCCAATCAGATAGAGGCAGCGCGTGTTGCTATCAACCGTTACGTAAAGCGTGGTGGTAAGGTTTGGATCAAGATTTTCCCTGACAAGCCTGTAACTGCCAAACCTGCCGAGACCCGAATGGGTTCCGGAAAAGGTACTTTAGAGTACTGGGTAGCTGTTGTTAAACCGGGACGTGTAATGTTTGAGATCGCCGGAGTACCCGAAGAAGTAGCTAAGGAAGCTCTGAGACTCGCAACACATAAACTTCCCTGCAAGTGTAAGATCGTATCTAAAGCCGATCTGGAAGGCGGTGCTGCAAATGAAAACTAATAAATATACAGCTGAGCTGACAACCAAGACCGATGCGGAACTGGCGCAGGCTTTAACAGATGCTAAGAAAGAACTGTTCAACCTTCGTTTCCAGAACGCTACCAACCAGCTTGACAATACAGCAAGAATTAAGGAAGTCAGAAGAAACATCGCCAGAATACAGACTGTAATAACTCAGAAGGCAAAAGAAGCTTAATTCGCATTGTCAACGGAAAGGAGAAAAGCAGTGGAAAGGAATTTAAGAAAGACCCGTATCGGCAAGGTCACCAGTAATAAGATGGATAAGACCGTTGTTGTTGCAATCGAGGATCATGTTAAGCATCCTCTTTATAATAAGATCGTGAAGAGGACATACAAGCTCAAAGCTCATGACGAAAACAATGAGTGCAACATAGGCGATACCGTTAAGGTTATGGAGACAAGACCTCTGTCCAAAGATAAGAGATGGAGACTTGTTGAGATCGTAGAGAGAGCAAAATAAGGAGAGTTAATCATGATTCAACAGGAAAGCAGACTAAAGGTAGCTGATAACACCGGTGCCAAAGAGCTTCTCTGCATCAGAGTTACCGGCGGATCAACCAGAAGATATGCAAATATCGGTGATGTTATCGTAGCTACTGTTAAAGATGCAACACCCGGCGGCGTTGTTAAAAAGGGTGAAGTTGTCAAAGCAGTCGTAGTTCGTACCGTTAAGGGCGCACACCGTAAAGACGGCTCATACATCAGATTTGACGAGAATGCTGCCGTTATTATCAGGGATGACAAGACTCCCAGAGGTACACGTATTTTTGGACCCGTAGCAAGAGAACTTCGTGACAAGCAGTTCATGAAAATAGTTTCACTTGCTCCCGAAGTATTATAAGGAGGACTTGTAATGGCAACTTGTAAGATAAAAAAGGGTGATACCGTAAAGGTCATCGCCGGAAAAGATAAAGACAGAGAGGGCAAAGTTCTCTCGGTTGATCCCGCTAAGGGCAAGGTTGTCGTAGAAGGTATCAACATGATGACAAAGCATGAGAAACCTTCAGCAGCAAATGCAAACGGCGGTATCGTACAGAAGGAAGCACCCCTTGATATTTCCAACGTAATGTATATGTATAAGGGCAAGGCAACAAGAGTTGGATTTGAGATCAAGGATGGCAAAAAAGTCCGCGTAGCCAAGTCTACCGGTGATGTCATTGATTGATGATATTAGGAGGTAAGAAATTGAGCAGCAGACTTAAAGAAACATATAAAAATGAGATCATGGATGCCATGACATCCAAGTTTGGCTACAAAAATGTTATGCAGGTTCCCAAGATCGACAAGATCGTTGTTAACATGGGCGTAGGCGAAGCTAAGGACAATGCTAAGGTTCTTGAAGGAGCCGTAGCAGATATGGAAACAATCACAGGACAGAAGGCAGTCATCACTCGTGCCAAGAACTCTATTGCAAACTTCAAGATAAGAGAAGGTATGGCTATCGGTTGCAAGACTACCTTAAGGGGCGACAAGATGTATGAGTTTTTGGATCGTCTGGTCAATCTGGCACTGCCCCGTGTACGTGACTTCAGAGGTGTAGATCCTAACTCTTTCGATGGCAGAGGAAACTATGCACTCGGTATCAAAGAGCAGTTGATCTTCCCTGAGATCGAGTATGACAAGGTTGATAAGGTCAGAGGTATGGATATCATCATCGTTACCACTGCCCAGACAGATGAAGAGGCAAGAGAACTTTTGAGACTCTTCGGTATGCCGTTTGCCAGATAAGGAGGAATTTCATGGCTAAAACATCTATGAAAGTTAAACAGCAGCGTAAGCCCAAATTCTCTACAAGAGAATATACCCGCTGTAGAATTTGCGGTCGCCCGCATTCAGTACTTAGAAAATACGGAATCTGCAGAGTTTGCTTCCGTGAACTGGCTTACAAGGGACAGATACCCGGTGTAAAGAAAGCCAGCTGGTAAACTCGTAAGTAAAGAATAGTTAAGGAGGCAAAATCAAATGACAATGAGCGATCCTATTGCAGATATGCTTACCAGAATCCGTAATGCAAATACTGCAAAACATGATACGGTTGACGTTCCTTCGTCAAAGATGAAGCAGGCTATCGCCGATATTCTTCTTGAAGAAGGTTATATCAAAAAGTATGAGCTGGTTGATGCCGGCAGTTTCAAGAATATCCACATCACACTTAAGTACGGTGAGGATAAGAATGATAAGATAATAAGCGGTATCAAGAGGATATCCAAGCCCGGTCTGCGTGTATATGCAGGCAAGGATGAACTTCCTAAAGTGCTTGGCGGACTCGGTATTGCGATAATATCAACAAACCAGGGCGTTGTTACCGACAAGAAGGCAAGAGAACTTCAGGTCGGTGGTGAAGTATTAGCCTTTGTTTGGTAATTAAGCCACGAAATACAATTATGTATTTTGAACAGATTAAAAATATTTAGGAGGTACGGGCATGTCACGTATAGGAAGAATGCCAATCGCCATACCTGCGGGTGTTAACGTAGATGTGGCAGAAAATAACACTGTGACTGTAAAGGGTCCCAAAGGGGAGCTTAAAAGAACACTTCCCTCTGAGATGGAGATCAAGATGGAGGACGGTCAGCTTACCGTCGCTCGTCCCAACGATCTTAAGAAGATGAAATCATTACACGGTCTTACAAGAACACTGATCAACAACATGATCGTAGGTGTGACCGATGGTTATGAGAAGAAGCTCGAGGTAAACGGTGTAGGTTACAGAGCATCCAAGTCAGGTAAGACACTGACCCTGAATCTGGGTTACTCTCATCCTGTAGAGATGACTGACCCTGAAGGTATCGAGACTGTTTTGGAAGGTCAGAATATCATCATAGTCAAGGGCATCGATAAGGAAAAAGTAGGACAGTTTGCAGCAGAGATCAGAGACAAGAGAAGACCTGAACCTTACAAGGGCAAGGGTATCAAGTATGCTGATGAGACTATCCGTCGCAAAGCCGGTAAAGCCGGTAAGAAATAATAGATAAGGAGAGTATAAAGATGGTCAGGAAAGAATCAAGACAAGAAATCCGTGCTAAGAAGCACAGAAGAATGCGTAACCATTTAAGCGGCACAGCAGCAAGACCGAGACTGGCAGTATTCAGAAGCAACCAGCATATGTATGCTCAAATTATCGACGACACTGCAGGTAATACACTCGTTTCCGCTTCCACTCTTGAAAAAGAGGTACAGGCTGAACTTAAGAAGACAAATGATGTCGAAGCGGCAGCTTACCTTGGATCCGTTATCGGCAAGAGAGCCGTAGATGCGGGTATCAAAGAAGTAGTATTCGACAGAGGCGGCTTTATATATCAGGGCAAGATCGCAGCACTCGCTGAGGCAGCCAGAGAAGCCGGACTGGAATTCTAAGAGGAAGGAGACGATAATGAAACACACTATCATAGATGCTAGTCAGTTAGAGTTAAATGATAAAGTTGTTGCCATAAAGCGTGTTACCAAGACCGTTAAAGGTGGACGTAGCATGAGATTTACAGCTCTCGTAGTTGTTGGTGACGGCAACGGTCATGTAGGCGCAGGCTTAGGTAAGGCAGTGGAAATACCTGAAGCTATCCGTAAGGGAAAAGAGGATGCAGTTAAGCACCTTGTAGAGGTTGCTATGGATGAGAACTCATCACTGACTCATGATACAATAGGTAAATACGGTTCGGCTAACGTTCTGTTAAAGAAAGCTCCCGAAGGTACAGGTATCATCGCAGGTGGTCCTGCCCGTGTTGTATGTGAGCTTGCTGGAATCAGAAATATCCGTACCAAGTCCCTGGGATCTAACAACAAGCAGAATGTAGTCCTTGCAACAATTCAGGGTCTTACATCGCTTATGACTCCTGAGGATGTAGCCAGGAAGCGCGGCAAATCCGTTGCCGAGATCCTGGGCTGAGAAAGGAGTAAACAATGGCCGGAAAGAAAAAAGCAGCAACTATAAAGGTTACTCTTGTGAAGTCACCTATAGGTGCTATTCCCAAGCAGAGAGCTACAGTTGAAGCTATGGGACTTCATAAATTACACCAGACAGTAGAATTACCTGACAACGACGCTACAAGAGGTCAGATCAAGAAGGTTTGTCATTTAGTCGCAGTAGAGGAGGAAGCATAATGGAATTATCTAATTTACAGCCTGCAGCCGGATCCAAGCAAAGCGACAACTTCAGACGCGGACGCGGACATGGTTCGGGTAACGGAAAGACAGCCGGTAAGGGACATAAGGGTCAGAAAGCACGTTCAGGTGCACCCAGGATCGGTTTCGAAGGTGGTCAGATGCCTCTTTACCGCAGACTTCCCAAGAGAGGCTTTAAGAACAGAAATTCAAAAGAGATCATTGCTATAAACGTTAGTGCATTGGAAGTATTTGATAATGGCGCAGAGGTAGGGGTAAATGAACTCCTCGAGCGCGGAATTATCAACAAGGCAGCTGATGGCGTAAAGATTCTTGGTAACGGAGAGCTTACCAAAAAGCTTAGTGTCAAAGTAAATGCATATAGCGAATCTGCAAAAGAAAAGATTGAGGCACTGGGCGGAACAGCAGAGGTGATCTAATGTTTGAAACCGTACAAAACGCTTTTAAGATCAAGGAACTGAGAAACAAGATCCTGATGACACTGCTTATGCTGGTTGTCATCAGGCTTGCATCACAGCTTCCCGTTCCGGGCGTAGACAGGAACTATTTTGCCAGCTGGTTTGCACAGCAGACCGGTGATGCATTTAACTTCTTTGATGCATTTACTGGTGGTTCGTTCCTTAACATGTCTATCATAGCCCTGAATATCACTCCTTACATCACATCATCGATCATCATGCAGCTTCTTACTATCGCAATACCGAAGTTGGAAGAAATGCAAAGAGACGGTGAGGACGGACGTAAGAAGATAGCTTCCATTACACGTTATGTGACCGTAGCACTTGCACTTATCGAGTCTACCGCTATGGCAGTAGGTTTCGGAAGAAGCGGACTTTTGGAAGACTTTAACGCTCTTAATGTGATACTTGTTATCGCAGCACTTACCGCAGGTAGTGCATTCCTTATGTGGGTAGGTGAAAGGATCACTGAAAACGGTATAGGAAACGGTATATCCATCGTCCTTACCATTAACATACTTTCACGTGTACCTCAGGATATAGCTTCTTTGTATGAGCAGTTCATCAAGAACAAATCAATTGCAAAGGGTGCTGTATCGGCGATCATAATCGTAGCAGTCATCGTGGCAATGGTTGTGCTCGTTATCGTATTAAATGACGGTGTAAGACGTATTCCCGTACAGTATGCAAAGAAAGTACAGGGACGCAAGATGGTGGGTGGACAGACTACCAACATTCCTTTGAGGGTTAATACCGGCGGTGTTATCCCGGTCATCTTCGCTTCGAGTCTTATGCAGTTTCCTGTTATCATATGCTCTTTCTTCAATATCAACGGAACGGGCGTATGGGGAGAGATATTAAACGCACTTTCATCCAATAACTGGTGTAATCCGTCAAAACCTATATATACACTTGGTCTTGTCCTTTATATCGTATTGGTAGTATTCTTTGCTTACTTCTATACATCCATAACCTTCAATCCTTTGGAGATCGCGGATAATATGAAGAAGCAGGGAGGTTTTATACCGGGTATACGTCCCGGCAAGCCTACAAGCGATTACCTTGCAAGAATACTGAACTATATAGTATTTATCGGCGCTGTAGGACTTATAATCGTATGCGTACTTCCTTTTGTATTCAACGGCCTGTTTGGCGCAAACGTGTCATTCGGCGGAACCAGCCTGATAATCATTGTCAGCGTTGTGCTTGAAACCATCAAGCAGGTTGAGTCACAGATGCTCGTACGTAATTACAAGGGATTCCTCAATGATTAAGAGGATGACTTACTCAATGCAAAATAATGAGACAGAGGGTGCATGACCGCACCTTCTGTTTCCTTGCGTGTTAAGGATCGAAAACAAAACGGCCTAATTGGCGTGTTTATATAAGGAGACAGATATGAAGATTGTTATGCTTGGCGCCCCCGGGGCAGGAAAAGGTACACAGGCAAAGATGATAGCTGAAAGATATGGTATTCCTCATGTGTCTACCGGAGATATCTTCAGAGCAAACATAAAGAATGATACGGAGCTCGGACGTAAGGCCAAGGGATATATGGACAAGGGAGAACTTGTTCCCGATGAACTTACCGTAAGCATGCTTCTTGACAGAGTTGCAGCTGATGATTGCAAGAACGGATATGTACTTGACGGATTCCCGAGAACGATTCCCCAGGCAGAAGTTCTGGATAAGGAACTCGATAGACTGGGTGAGTCAATAGACTATGCAATAGATGTAAACGTACCAGATGAGAATATAGTTAAGAGAATGGGCGGACGCAGAGCATGTGTGACATGTGGGGCTACATATCATATAGAGCATGTACCGCCGAAGAAGGAAGGCATATGTGATAATTGCGGCGGAGAACTTATCCTTCGTGATGATGACAAGCCGGAGACTGTACAGAACAGACTTAATGTATATCATACACAGACACAGCCGCTTATCGACTTCTACACAGCCAAGGGAGTTCTTAAGACTGTCGACGGAACACAGGATATGCAAAAAGTTTTTGCGGATATCACAGATATCCTTGGATGATCGATCTTAGATCATTTAATATGGGAAAGACTTATGAGCATTACTATCAAGACCGAAAGTGAGATCGAGCTGATGCGGATATCCTGCAGGCTTTTGTCCGAGGTTCATTATGAACTTGGACTGTATGTAAAGCCGGGGATCAGTACGGCAGATATCAACGATTACGGTGAGAAGCTTATCAGACAAAAGGGAGGAATCCCAAACTTCCTGCACTATGCCGGATATCCTGCAAGTATCTGTGTATCGGTCAACGAAGAGGTCGTACACGGAATACCGACTAAAGACAGGATACTTAAGGAAGGCGATATCGTCAGTCTCGATGCAGGCCTTATATATAAAGGATATCATTCGGACGCTGCGAGGACATACGGTGTCGGTGAGATATCATCCGAGGCACAACAGCTTATAGATATAACCCGTGAGAGTTTCTTTGCGGGCATCAAAAAAGCATATGCCGGAAACAGACTGCATGATATAAGCGCTGCGATAGATGATTTCGTCACACCATACGGTTACGGTATAGTAGAAGATCTATGCGGACACGGGATCGGAACACATCTTCACGAAGATCCGATGATACCGAATTTCAGGCAGAGAAGAAGGGGACCTAAATTAAAGAAAGGTATGACCCTTGCGATAGAGCCCATGATCAACATGGGTACCGAAGAGGTAGAGTGGTTGGATGATGATTGGACTGTCGTGACATGTGACGGAGCGTATTCGGCCCATTACGAAAACACGATACTGATCACCGATTCGGAACCGGAAATATTAACACTGCATGAAGAAGAAAGGAAAATACTGCAGGGAGGAGATATATGTCAAAGTCAGATGTAATAGAAATCGAGGGAACGGTAGTAGAAAAACTTCCCAACACAATGTTCAGGGTGGAACTTGAGAACGGTCATGTAGTACTTGCCCATATCAGTGGCAAACTCAGACAGAACTTCATAAGGATCCTGCCCGGTGACAAGGTTACGATGGAACTATCTCCCTACGATCTGTCCAAGGGACGTATTATTTGGAGAGATAAGTAAAAAATATGTTGATTATGCCCATGTGGCATGATATAATATCACTCGGCCTTTTTTGGCCGGAGGCAAATGGATTAGTTTGAAAGGAGGAGTAAACATGAAAGTTCGCTCATCAGTAAAACCGATCTGTGAGAAGTGCAAAGTCATCAAAAGAAAAGGCAAGATAAGGATTATTTGCGAGAATCCCAAGCATAAACAAGTTCAAGGGTAATGAGCCATAGCTCATACTTTTTGATACCAAGTAGCTTGGATGATCGGAGAAACTTACCGGTCGGGTGCATTGCACCCCTATCAATTAGTTTGATGTAAGCGCTAAGCGCAGATCACAGAAAGAAACATGGAGGAAACAGTAAATGGCTCGTATAGTAGGTGTTGACTTGCCCAGAGACAAGCGTGTAGAGATAGGACTTACCTATATCTATGGAATCGGCAGAACAAGTTCAAATAAGATCTTGGAGGCTGCTAAGGTTAATCCCGATACCCGTGTCAGGGAACTGACTGACGACGAGGTTAGGAGAATTCAGGAAATCGTTGAGAAAGATTACATGGTAGAAGGTGATCTTCGTAGAGAAGTCGCAATGAACATTAAGCGTCTTCAGGAGATCGGATGCTACAGAGGAATCCGTCATCGTAAAGGTTTACCTGTTCGCGGTCAGAAGACCAAGACAAACGCTCGTACCAGAAAGGGACCGAAGCGTACAGTTGCAGGTAAGAAGAAGTAATTAATATCGTAAGGTATTAATATATGTTTCATTGTTGCGTCGAAAGAGACGCAGGATCATTTTTAAGAAAGTAGGTTAGTTTTATGGCAAAGGTTACTAAGAAAGCAGTCAAGAAACGTGTCAAGAAAAACGTTGAACACGGACAGGCACACATCCAGGCATCCTTTAATAACACCATCGTTACCTTAACGGATAGCGCCGGAAATGCACTGTCATGGGCAAGCGCAGGCGGACTGGGCTTCAGAGGTTCAAGGAAATCTACTCCCTACGCAGCACAGATGGCATCAGAAACAGCCACCAAAGCTGCACTTGTACATGGACTTAAATCGGTTGATGTATTCGTAAAGGGACCGGGTTCAGGCCGAGAAGCAGCTATTCGTGCACTTGCAGCAAACGGACTTCAGGTTACAAGCATTTGTGACGTGACTCCCGTTCCTCATAACGGATGTCGTCCGCCTAAGAGACGTAGAGTTTAATTTGTTACTGTGTCGGAAGAAGGTCGCATACCGTTTTGGTTTGCTTCCGTAAACGACTGTGTTAAAACAGAAAGGAAAATCAAATGGCAGTAGACAAGACTCCTGTCCTCAAGAGATGCAGATCGCTTGATCTTGATCCTACATTTCTTGGGTATGACAAGAAATCCAAAAGACATTCAACACGTTCAGGAAGAAAGGTATCCGAATATGGATTACAGCTTCGCGAGAAGCAGAAAGCGAAATTCATCTACGGTGTACTTGAGAAACCCTTCCGTAATTATTATGAGAAGGCTGATCGTATGAAGGGTATGACCGGTGAAAACCTTATGGTCATGCTTGAATCAAGACTTGACAACGTCGTATTCCGTGCAGGTTTTGCCCGCACAAGAAGAGAAGCAAGACAGGTTGTAGACCACAAGCACATTACAGTGAACGGACAGCTTGTAAATATCCCTTCATATCTGTGCAAAGCAGGCGATGTTATCGAAGTCAGAGAAAAATCAAAATCCTTACAGCGTTACAAGGATATCGTAGAGGTTACCGCAGGAAGACTTTATCCTGAATGGATCGAAACAGACCATGAAAATCTTAAAGCTACAATCAAGTCACTTCCTACAAGAGATCAGATCGATGTACCTGTAAACGAGATGCTTATAGTCGAGTTGTACTCTAAGTAATCAATGCCAGTAAGGAGGGTATTACATGTTTGATTTTGAAAGACCCAATATAGTAGTTGATGAGATATCAGAAGACAAAAAGTTCGGCAGATTTGTAGTTGAGCCTCTTGAGAGAGGATATGGTAACACACTCGGAAATTCACTCCGTCGTATCATGTTATCATCTCTTCCGGGCGCTGCAGTAAGTCAGATCAAGATCGAAGGCGTGCTTCATGAGTTCTCATCCATCCCCGGTGTAAAAGAGGATGTGACCGAGATAGTAATGAATATCAAGGGCCTCGTTATTAAGAATAATTCCGAATCCAATGAGCCCAAGATAGCATATATTGAATATGAAGGTGAAGGTGTTGTCACCGGTGCCGATATTCAGACAGATCAGGATATAGAAATACTTAATCCCGGTCAGGTCATCGCTACTTTAAGCGGCAAGAAGACTAAACTTTATATTGAACTTACTATCACCAAGGGACGCGGATATGTTTCAGCTGATCGTAACAAGACAGATGATATGCCTATCGGTGTTATCCCGATCGACTCGATCTATACACCTGTAGAGAGAGTTAACGTTTCCGTAGTTAACACCCGTGTAGGCCAGATCACAGACTATGACAAGCTTACACTTGACGTTGTTACCAACGGTACACTTGCTCCCGATGAAGCCGTAAGTCTTGCAGCCAAGATCTTAAGCGAGCATCTTTCATTGTTCGTTGATCTGTCAGAAGTTGCACAGCTTGGCGGCCCTGTTATCCGTTCGGATTCCGAAGGCGGAAGCAATGACAAGGTTCTTTCACAGAGCATTGACGAACTTGAACTTTCCGTTCGTTCATACAATTGCTTAAAGCGTGCCAACATCAATACAGTTGAGGATCTTATCAGCAAGACTTCAGCAGATATGATGAAGGTCAGAAACCTTGGTAAGAAATCTCTCGATGAAGTTCTTAAGAAACTTGATGATCTCGGACTTAGCCTTAAGAACGACGGAGATGATATGTAAAGCTCCCGACAGGGTTCTTTATAGAAGTAATATCGGTATGTATGGTAAGCCCGAAGAGCGCATACATATTTTGCAGAAAGGAGCCAATCATGGCAAAGTACAGAAAGTTAAGCAGAACATCCGATCAGAGAAAAGCTCTGTTGCGTAACCAGGTTACGAATCTGCTTTATCACGGAAGAATTGTTACTACCGAAGCTAAGGCTAAAGAAGTTCAGAAGATCGCTGACGGACTTATTGCACTTGCTGTTAAGGAAAAAGATAATTACGAGACCGTTACCGTAGAGGCTAAGGTTGCCAGAAAAGACAAAGACGGTAAGAGAGTTAAGGAAGAAAAAGACGGCAAGAAGGTTACTGTTTACGATACAGTAAATAAAGAGATCAAGAAAGATCTGCCTTCAAGACTTCATGCAAGACGTCAGATGATGAAAGTTTTATACTCTGTAACAGAGAAGCCTGAGACCAAGGGCGCCGGTTACAAGAAAGCCACCAAAGACATTGATATGGTAGCTAAGCTTTTTGATGACCTTGCACCTAAGTACGCAGGACGTAACGGTGGTTATACACGTATCGTCAAGATAGGTCCCCGTAAGGGTGACGCCGCTATGGAAGTGGTACTTGAGCTGGTATAATTCCGGACTCGGGGAAATAAGTAAGATTAGAAAAGATAAAGACTGTCGCAATGCGGCAGTCTTTTTTATTTGCCCAGGCTCCGAAGAGGTCGGTCTTTCGCTCAAATGAATGCAGCCATACGTTTACGGGGTCTTCTGGAAATGCTGGTAATCCTTGCAGGAGTTCCAGTCGCCGCCCCATTTAAAGCCATGATCCTTAAAAAGACGATAGCACAGGTCATTCTGATCGATCTTATATGCAAAAGATGCCGATCTGTCCGTATATGGCTCACTTCCCGGCGGTGATATATAGTCTGAACCGCCTTCACCTGCCCCAAATACGACATAAGGATTATAGAAGGGATTTATGTCTATGGCAAGGCCGTAAGCGTGCTTGGAAAGTGATGTGGAGCCATCAACCACTCTGTAATTAAAACACGAAGTATTGTCCGCACACATGGAAGCAGTGTCGTCTCCTCCGTAATTGTCTATCAGATATATGCTGTCAATGTGGTAGTCTGCTTTATACAGTTCACAGAATATTTCTGTAAGGTCATCTGCTATGGCCTTGTTGCATATGAGTTCACCGGCCTGTGTAAGACCATTAAAGTCAATGTAGAGAACACCTACATATCTTAAGTCATCATAAGTGATCACCATATCATCGGTTGCGGGATATGAAGTTCCCGTAATATAGTCTTTTACTTCCTGTGACAAGGGCTCGTTATAAAAGCCCGGTTCATATGTAAATCGACCATCATGGTCAACATCCGGGTCATAGAAGTGAATCATGACTGACTTATTATATATAGGAAGAAGTCCGTTATCGGCCGGATCGGTATCGGTAAAGGTATCGGAACCGGCTTGTCCGTTGACTGTTTCGGTCACACCATCTTTTTTTTCGCTGGTTTCGGCTTCGGAACCAGTATCGTCGGTGGCTCCGGCCTCGGCTCCGGTATTATCGGCGATCCCCGTTTCGGCTCCGGTATCGTCGGTGGCTCCGGCCTCGGCTCCGGTATTATCGGCGATCCCCGTTTCGGCTTCGGTATTATCGTCCCCCGTTTCAGATCCGGGATCTTCGGGGATTTCTTCTTTTGTGATAGTACCGTATGCAACCTCGGGATTTTCGTTGGCATAATCCGCGATCGTGTCTCCGGTAAGGAAATGTATACTCAGTACTGCGATAGCTATTATCAGGGCTATCATTCCAAGTCCCTGCAATATGGGAAGTACGTATTTGTTTTTTTTAAGCAGATTGTTCAGTTTATCGAATATATTCATTTTTATAAAACCCGTTTCTTTTTCCCTATTTTACAATAGAGTTTGATTGACTACAACTTGCACTGTGGTAAAATGGGAAGGTATGGGTATCATAAAAACGGAAAAATTATCATATGAATATATAAGGCGTGACGATGAAGGAAACGTCAGCGGAGTTACAAGGGCCGTGGACGATGTCAGCATAGATGTCACGCAGGGTGAGTTTATCGCCATACTCGGACATAACGGATCGGGTAAGTCTACTCTTGCCAAGCATATCAATGCGATCCTTACTCCAAGTGAAGGAGAGATCTGGGTTGACGGAATAAATACGGCAGAAGCTGCCCGTATCTGGGATGTGAGACAGAAAGCCGGAATGGTTTTCCAGAATCCCGATAATCAGATCATAGGTCAGCTTGTCGAAGAGGATGTCGGTTTCGGTCCCGAGAACCTCGGTGTTCCCACGGATCAGATATGGGAGAGAGTCGAGGAGAGCCTTAAACTTCTGGGAATGCTCGAATATTCCAAACACTCGCCCAACAAACTCTCCGGAGGTCAGAAACAGCGTGTTTCCATTGCCGGTGTTCTTGCGATGCATCCCAAGTGTATTATTTTTGATGAGCCTACCGCCATGCTTGATCCTCACGGACGAAGAGAAGTGGTCAGAGCAGCTAGGGCTCTTAACGACGTTGAGAAGATCACGATAGTGCTCATCACTCATTATATGGAAGAAACTATTTATGCCGATCGTCTGTTTGTCATGGATCACGGACGTATTGCTATGGAGGGAACGCCCAAAGAGATATTCTCACAGGTTGAGAAACTTGAGGAGCTGCGTCTCGGAGTACCTCAGGCAACCAAGGTGGCATATGAACTTAAGAAGGCGGGAATGCCTATTCCGGACGGAATACTTACAAGACAGGAACTCAGGGAGGCACTTAAAGCATGTCTATGACGCTTGAACATGTAAATTGCATATACAGTGCCGATACCAATCACAGTGTCCATGCACTCAAAGATATATGTCTTACGATAGGTGACGGTGAGTTCATAGGTCTTATAGGACATACAGGCTGCGGCAAGTCTACTCTTGTTCAGCACCTAAACGGACTGATATCGCCTACGGACGGACATATTTATTACAACGGCGAAGACATCAATGCCAAGGATTTTAACAGAAAAGAACTGCGCGGAAATGTCGGTCTTGTTTTTCAATATCCCGAGCATCAGCTTTTTGAAAATGATGTGTTTGCCGATGTCTGTTTCGGCCCCAAGAACCTCGGCCTTGACAAAAAAGAAGTAGAACTGCGTGCTTACGAAGCACTGCATTCGGTTGGTTTTCCCGATGAGGAATTCTACAGTTCACCTTTTGAATTATCGGGAGGACAGAAGCGGCGCGTGGCAATAGCCGGAGTTCTCGCAATGAAACCCAAGATTTTGATCCTTGATGAACCCACAGCCGGTCTGGATCCACAGGGGCGTGAAGATATCCTTGAACTCATATCGGATCTTCACCGAAACGAAAACATGACGATCATCCTGGTATCACACAGCATGGATGATGTAGCTGACTATGCCGAGAGACTGATCGTTATGGATCATGGCTCTATCCTGTATGATGATGTTCCTCAGGAAGTTTTTAAGAATGTCAGGGAGCTTGAACGTATGGGTCTGGCTGTTCCTGAAGTTACCTATATAATGAGATCGCTAAAAAGAAACGGTTATGAGGTGGATGACACTATAACCAAGATCGATGATGCGGTTGAACAGATACTTAAATTATGGTCAGAGAAATAACTATCGGACAATATTATGATGAAGAATCTGTGATCCACAGGTTAGACCCCAGAGTCAAACTTGTGGCTACACTTGTTTATATCGTTGCAATCTTTGTTGTGGACAGTATCGCAGGGTATGCGCTTGTAGCCCTTTTTCTTGCTGCATGCATCATGCTGTCCAAGGTTCCAGTAAAATACATCGTTAAAGGGCTTAAGCCCGTCATGATCATTTTGCTTCTTACGGTCGTCTTTAATATGCTTTTGACACCGGGAGAAACACTCTTCAAATTCGGTATAATAAATATCTCCAAAGAAGGACTTAAGGCGGGTTCCACGATGGCACTCAGACTTATACTTCTTATAACCGGATCCTCACTTATGACCCTTACCACAACTCCGAATAACCTGACGGATGGTATGGAGAAACTTCTAAATCCGTTAAAATATATCAAGGTTCCCGTTCATGAGATCGCTATGATGATGTCGATCGCACTCAGGTTTATTCCTATACTGCTTGAAGAAACCGATATTATCATGAAGGCTCAGATGGCCAGGGGAGCCGATTTTGAATCCGGTAATATATTTAAACGTGCCAAAGCCATGGTACCGCTTCTTGTACCGCTGTTTGTATCGGCATTCAGACGTGCCAACGATCTTGCGATGGCCATGGAAGCAAGATGCTATCGCGGCGGGGATGGCAGGACCAAGATGAAGCCCCTTAAATATCTTCGCCGGGATTATATAGCCTATGCCATTATCTGGCTTTTCCTTGCAGGCTGTATAGTGCTCAGGATACTGCTGTAGGCCGGAGCTTGCCTTCACCCGGGATGCGGTTGCAGGCCGGCGTTTTACGTTTGGCCGTTATCCATTGTTTTTTGCATTATAGTTTGATAAGTTCGGAGGTCGATCATGCGTATAATGCTTACCGTCGCCTATGACGGAACAGCCTATCATGGCTGGCAGGTTCAGGCGCATGAGGAAAAAACCATAGAAGGTGTCCTTAACTCATCTCTTAAGGAACTTACGGGTGAGGACATATCCGTGATCGGTGCCAGCCGCACCGACGCAGGCGTTCATGCACTTGGTAATCTGTGCGTATTTGACAGCGCATCCACAATCCCGCCCGAAAGATTTGTTCCCGCTCTTAATTCGATACTTCCACCCGATATCCGCATAATGAAATCCGAAGCGGTGGACAGTGATTTTCATCCCAGACATGTAAATACACGTAAAACATACCGCTACGGGATTTACCATGGGGAGATATGTCCGCCCATGGAAAGACTGTACCGCCATCATGTGTATGGTCCGTTGGATATAGGAGCCATGCAGGAAGCAGCAGCATATATGATGGGCGAGCATGATTTTGCCGCTTTTTGTGCCGCGGGTGCACAGGTGGATTCTACGGTACGCACTGTATATGATGTGCATGTCGAAACTTCCGAAAATGGAGAACATATAGATATCTATGTGACCGGAAACGGTTTTCTTTATAATATGGTCCGCATCATGGCGGGCACTTTGCTTGAGGTTTCAAGGGGGCGTATAGCTCTATCGGATATCCCGAAGATCATCAAAAGTCGTGACAGATCGGGGGCCGGACCGACCCTTCCGGCGTGCGGATTGTGTCTTGTGGGATATGATTTTTGTTAAAAATCGGTTTTAATAGATTCGGATTATCGATTGATATTATTGACTGAGATGATCGTGTTAATATGATTAATAGTGGGTTTGGTTAGCTTTTTTGATTTATGTGGAGGTGTATCAGATAATCAATCCTAAAATGAACAAAAAGATTTCGGCAAAATGTATGGCGGCTATTATGTGTGCGGCACTAAGTATGTCATCGTCCGCTGCTTCTGTCATGCTTCCTATAGTTGCGGAGGCGGAGCCTTATGATACACATGGTCCTAATGACGGCACGCTTAATTTGGACTCGGATGATACTTTAACAACCAATAACGGTACTATTGGAACCAACTACGGTACTATTTCGGTAAACAACGGAACAGTCACAACCAATAACGGAACAGTTGAAGAAAACAACGGAACAGTTGAAACAAACAACTGCAGTGTCGGAGATAGGACTGGAGCGAACGGAACTGTAGTTAATAATAATTCCGAAGGAAGTGTATACGGAGGAAATGTTACCAATAATCATGGAACGGTAATTGATGCTGTTAGTGTAGTAAATAACTATTCTGATGGTTGTGTGGAGTATGTCGGTGAATCTGAAACTACAACTACAACTCAGTTAACCAATAATTACAGCGGCTCCATATTTGGAAATGTGAGTGTTTCAAATTGGCTTCCCGAAGAGACGCAATCTGTTGCTACCGTAACCGCAACCACAACCCTCGAGCCTGAAGAAGACCAGGCAGGAGTATTTGTGGCTCAGGCAACTGTCCAGAATAATGCGACGGCACAAAGTACGGCATCTGTTCCGCAATCAAGCCGGGATATCTTTCAGCTTAGAGTTAATAATGCCAAGGTCGATGCAAATTCTGCAAATTCAAGTGGTGTTCTGAATATTTCTGTGGGAACCGATACGAATCTGGCATTAAGCCAATTGAGTATTTTAGCAAAAACAGTAGAGAGTAATAGTGTCAGGATAAACTTCTGTGTTAACGGAATAGAATATATTCTGGTGATTCCCAAAGGAGCTGATCTTACTAAATTAACCGGGCATTTTATTAGTAAGGGGAAGACCTGCGAAGGTTTTATGACTATAGCGGGCTTAATTGATGGAGCCGATATCATTATGTCGCCGGCTGTTTCAAATACTGATAGTGGATCTGTTGATAAACTTTCATCGACATCAGGCGATGTATCATCCTTACAGCATACAGTGGATGGATCAGTAACGCTCACTGGTGGATCAGGATCAGATATGTTATATGGTGGAACTGGATTAGATGATGTATATTTCTTGCAGGCGGATACTAATAAAGCAGATACGATATATACCGGAGATGGGAACGATAAGAATACCGTCTCACAGACCGGGACAGCCCAAAAGTCTAATGAAGCACAAACTGCGACCGTAAAAAATGTAGACGGAGTTGATGTTGCTGTTGATAATATATCTGGTGAAATGACTGGTAGTGTCCAAAAAATAGTTCAGAAAGCAAAAGAAGAAGAACCAGTCATATATAAACCTGAAAAAACTAAAAAGAAAAATAAGGGTTAAATTAAAAACTTAAAAATGAAAGTACCTTCGGATTGGGATACACCATCAGATGAAAATGAAATACTGTGTATGATGTTTGAAAAGGGAGTTTACGGCGACAGGCCAAGACTCCCTTACAGATTGTTTAAGCCGTCAATCACGGAGAGCTGTCAGGGATTATATATAGATCCGGACAGTGATACAGATAAGAATTCCGGTATGAAAGAGACTATCAGCAAGACTGAGAATTCCGGTAAGGTTCCGCTCGTATTGTATCTGCACGGAGCGGATGCGTTCGGAGATGATAACGAATCCCAGATATCACTTCATGATATAGGCACTGTTCTTACCAGACCCGCCATGCAGTCCAAGCACCCCTGCTATGTACTTGCACCTCAGTGCGGCCCTGGAAGCAACTCATATCTTCATCATCAGGCATCGGACGTTATATGCGAACTGATACATGATCTTGTGCAAAAGGAAGGCAGGGTCGATACAGACAGATTATATATATACGGATACAGCGCCGGAGCAGCCAGAACTTTTGCAATACTGAAAGAAAACCCCGGAATGTTTGCCGCAGCCATAGCTATATGCGGAGCTACCGACAAACTCGGCGCAAAGAAACTGGCACATATCCCGCTCAGGCTCTTCCATGCAAGCGATGATATTATAGTGAAATCCACGTATAAAACTCCTCACGATCCCGACCCTGTATATTACGGTTCGGCTGATCTGTATTCTTTTTTAAAAGACAAGTCACAGGATATAGGCTATACGGAATATCCATCCGGATATATGAATGAGCATTACGAAATAAATGCCCACTGTTCCTGGGTTGCGGTGACCGAAGATGCCGATGTGTGGGAGTGGCTGTTTACGAACAGATTAAATCAAAGTGTTTGCTTGACATAACTGTGGCAGAGCGTTAAAATGTCTATTTGTGACGGTATGTATACACACTTACCATTGCCCCGGAAAGTGAGGATACATCCATATATCGGACGCAGACGGGCCCGGACATCCCGTTTGGATTTAACGATATTGATAATGAACTTATTTCCGATACCGCTTATGTATTTGTGCGGTTATCCAAGGAGGAACAATGAAAACTTATATGGCTAATCCCGATACCATTGAGAGAAAATGGTATGTTGTAGACGCTTCAAATAAGACACTCGGCCGCCTTGCATCAGAGGTTGCCAAGGTGTTAAGAGGTAAGAATAAGCCTCAGTTCACCCCTCATGAAGATACGGGTGACTATGTTATCATCATCAACGCAGCTAAGGTTAAGGTTACAGGACGCAAACTGGATCAGAAGATCTACTATCATCACTCTGATTATGTCGGAGGAATGAAAGAGACTACTCTTCGCGAGATGCTTGCCAAGAAACCTGAAAGAGTTGTAGAACTTGCGGTTAAGGGCATGCTTCCCAAGGGACCTTTAGGTCGTAAGATGTATTCCAAACTTCACGTATATGCAGGACCCGAGCATGAGCAGGCTGCTCAGAAGCCCGAAGTTCTTGAGTTTTGATGAAAAAGGAGAATAGATAATGGCAAGAGCAGCTAAGAATCAGGTAAGCTACTACGGAACCGGAAGACGTAAAAGCTCCGTAGCAAGAGTATATTTAAAACCCGGTAAGGGCAGCATCACTATCAACAAGAGAGACATCGATGATTATTTCGGACAGGAGACACTTAAGGTTATCCTTCGTCAGCCACTTGTTGCTACAGAAACAACAGACAAGTTTGATGTAGTTATCTTCGTAAAGGGCGGCGGATACACAGGACAGGCAGGTGCTTGCCGTCACGGTATCGCAAGAGCTCTTCTTCAGGCAGATGCGGATTACAGACCGGCACTTAAGTCCGCAGGATACTTAACCAGAGATCCTCGTATGAAAGAGCGTAAGAAATACGGTCTCAAAGGCGCACGTAGAGCTCCTCAGTTTAGCAAGAGATAATCTGGAAGAATTGATTTTATCGAATCTATTCTATTTACGAGATTATTAAGTTATTAAGTTATTACGTTATTAAGTTATTCAGTAATTCAGTAATTCAGTTATTCAGTTATTCTGGAATTGCCCCGGAGGCCATAATGTTGGCTTCCGGGTTTCTTTTTTGATTTCTCGGACAGTTTTATATTTAATGATGTTTCTTATGATGTTCATGTATAGTATACTAAATATGGTATTGATTCTATTTATTTAATTTCTGTAACGTCTTTTGATTATCTTACATATGTATAGATTGAAATTTCTTTACGTATAAGATCAGCAAAACTCGGAAATGATACGTAGCGATCGCGAAAAGGCTACGTATAAGGTCAGCAAAACCCGGAAATGATACGTAGCGATCGCGAAAAGATTACGTATAAGATTGGCAAAACCCAGAAATGATACGTAGCGATCGCAAAAAGGCTACGTATAAGATCGGATATAAGGTACAGGTCAGTAAATTCGTACTTACAAAATATAAGAAAAGAAAGGGGAATGATTATGGGACTAAAAGAATTGCTTCTACAAGAGCGGGAACGAATGGACAGGTTTAATAAGTTGGCGAAACAAGGGTTGGAAAACGTTCCGGAAGGCTCGCTGCGACTGAATAAAAGCAACGGATGTGCTCAATTCTATCATTGCAAGAATGATACTTCGCATAATGGAGTATATATCTCAAAAAAGAACAGAGATCTGGCAAGGCAATTGGCACAGAAATCATATGATGAAAAGATCCTGCGATATACTGAAAACAGCCTTTCGTTGATAAACAGACTGTTGATAGACTATGAGGATGATAAATTGGATAGGATATATATGCTAGAGCACTCCGAGAGACAGAAGATGATAGAGCCGGTAGAGCCTACATATGACCAATTACT
This sequence comes from Lachnospiraceae bacterium, assembly GCA_024691305.1. GTDB lineage: Bacteria > Bacillota > Clostridia > Lachnospirales > Lachnospiraceae > XBB2008. Next base: position 141,528 of record JAILNS010000033.1, read on the forward strand.
GGAAAAGTGGATGTCAGAGGATTATGCGCGAAAAGCATTTAGAGAGGATTCCCCGATTATTGTGACCAATAATGGAATGCGAGTCCGGTCTAAATCTGAGAAGATAATGGCTGACTATTTCGATTCTATAGGTTTGACATATAAATACGAATGTCCACTTCAGTTAGAACCTTTTGGTATAATCTATCCGGACTTTACCTTTTTATCAAAGAAGACAAAAAGAAAAGTCTATTGGGAACATGAAGGGATGATGGATAATTCTGAATATGCAAGGGTTGCTGTACAGAAAATAGAATTATATGAAAGAAATGGAATATTTCCGGGTGAAGACCTTATATTGACATTTGAGTCATCTAATACACCGATCAATACGGTTTTAATGAAAGACCTTACAAAACGATATTTATTATGAAGATATGAGGTTCATATAAATAGATGAAGAATAAATAACTTGATCACACTTGCAATCCACAACCTGATGTGTATAATAGTTAGATGTGGCTAACCCAAACCGTGATATCGGCTAACTACAATCCCGGATAGGAAATTCTCAAAAAAAGGAAAAAAATGTTTACAGATTGGAGATTATATGCGACATTTGTTGTGCTTGTGCTGTTGGTACTGATATTTTACCGCAGGATTAAACACGGATCTTCATGCTGTGGTGAACATGAGGGGATGGAAGACAGGATAAGACCTTCCGACTTAAATCCTTCGCATTACGCTTATCACTACATCCTGCAGGTGGAAGGAATGGTCTGCTCTAACTGTGCAAGGAAGGTGGAAAATGCCTTTCACAAAACAGGCGAGATGCTGGCGCATGTAGATCTTGGCAAAAAGGAAGTCACATTACATTCATCACGTATCCTTGACAGGAAACAGACTGCGGATATACTTGATGAAGCCGGTTACACACTAATGGACTTTAAGGAGGAGGCTTGAAATGAAGCTTGGAGAACTTGATGAACTGCAAAATGCGGTTGTTACCAAGTTAGAAGGAGATCACAGATTCATTAGCAGGATCACATCCATAGGACTTACTCCGGGATGCAGATTGCAGGTGATCAAAAATGACAGAAACAGGCCAATGCTTGTTTATTCGAGAGATACAATGATCGCTCTTAACAGAAAAGAATGTGAGGGCATCGAAGTGACGGGGGTAGAGGCATGAGTGAAAAAACATCGATCGCGTTACTTGGACAGCCCAATTCAGGTAAGTCTACGCTTTTTAATGCATTAACAGGGCTGCATCAGCATGTCGGGAACTGGCCCGGCAAAACCGTTGAGAAAAAAGAAGGCAGTTTTACCCATGACGGAAAAGAATATGATATTGCGGACCTTCCCGGTTCCTACAGTTTATCCGCAAATTCCGACGAAGAAGTTATAACAAGAGACTATATAGCATCCGGAAAAGCGGATGTGGTATGCATAATGGCTGACAGTTCACAGCTTGAGAGAAGTCTGTTCATGACTGCAGACTATGCAGGCATTACTCTGCCGTGTTTTTTGATATTAAACATGGCGGATGTTGCGGCATCTCAGCACAAGGCTATTAAAGTAAGCGAACTGGAACAGAAGCTTGGAATACCTGTCGCTTTGATATCGGCTAATGACAAAAAAGAATATGATGCATTCTTTAAAGCTCTGGAAAAAGCCGTATCCGAAAAGAAAAGATTAAACTGTGAATCCCTTGAAAAAGGATATTCCGAAATAGAGGGATATGAGGAACTTAAATCCCTGATCCCCGAGAATCTCATAAACGGCTATTCGTCTATGTGGATCGCTTCCAAAGCACTGGAGAATGACCCGGTCATTCTTGCCAAACTCAAAAACGCCGTCGATACACAGACAATGGATAAGATCGACAGTATAAGAAATAATGTCCAGGGCGCAGTGGCTACGGGAAGTGCCAAGTTCTCATGGATAGATGAACAACTTGAGGGCATTGTAGCAAGACAGTCTCAAAAAGTGACACTAAGCAAACTAGATCGTCTTTTTACTCATAAAACATGGGGGAAACCGGCGGTAATACTTACGGTTGTACTTGGACTTATCGCTTCGTTTATTCCGGCGCTTCCGCTTATGGGAGTCGGAATGGCAATCGCAAGCCTCAAAGCTCCGGTTGCTTCGGCTCTGGTTTCCATCGGATGTCCGGATCTCATCGTAGCATTTATATGTAACGTTTTTATACAGTCACTTTCCTTTATTTTCCAGATGCTCGGATTTGTATTCGGAGTGACTCTTGTTTTTGGCTTACTCGAAGAGGCCGGTGTAATGGCACGTGTTTCATATGTATTTGATAATACTATGGGCAAACTTGGACTGCAGGGTAAATCGGTAATGCCTTTCCTCGTAAGCTTTGGCTGTACGATGGGTGGTGCTGCGGGTACGCGTGTTATCGACAACTGGGGACAAAAGGTTCTTACGATCGCCCTTGCGTGGGCTGTTCCCTGCGGAGCCGCATGGAGCGTAGTTCCGATGCTTTCTACTCTTTTCTTCGGACCGGGTGCCGTGCTTATCATAGTTGTGATCTTACTTACCATGATCCTTCATATGTATATCACTGCAAAGATATTCGGCAGGGGACTTGTAAAAGAAGAAGACCGCTTCGGAATGATCATGGAGCTTCCGCCTTATCATAAACCGAAGTGGGGAGCACTTTTGCGTTATGTGCTGGGTCGCACCAAGGATACGTTTATACGTGTTACCAAGGTCGTGTTACTGGTATGTACCATTTTCTGGCTGCTCAGTTATTCATTTGACGGCAGTAGCGAACCTATTCTGTATAAGATAGGTACAGCGATCGAGCCGGTCACAAAGTTCTTTGGTATGAACTGGCAGCTTTTCATAGCTTTTATTGCATCATCGATAGGTAAGGAAGGAGCACTCGGTGTTATCAGTGCGTTGTTTAACGGCGGAAACTTCTCGGGAGCATTTTATGATGCGATGAGCGGTGCGGAGCTGGCAAGCGATCTTAACACAACGCTACTTTCCAATGTATCCAAACCCGAGGCACTTGCATTTATTTTTGCCATCACATTCAATATGCCGTGTGTGGTTGCACTTGCTGCAACATATCAGGAGATACATTCCGCAAAATGGACAGCGAGGATAGCCATATATTACACTGTAGGTGCACTGTTACTTGCGATGATCGCATATCATATAGGAATGCTTATCTGGTAAAAAGGCATACATAATATGGAACAACTGCTTGAATTGTTAAAAGACGGGCATGCCCGCACCATAGAGATGCTTGCACTTGAACTAGACACCACTGTTTCGGACGTACGCAGGAAACTTGAGTTCATGGAAAACATGGGAATCATCAAAAGGGTTTCCATGTCCGCTGCTTCATGCGGTTCCGGCTGCGGAGGATGTACCGGTTGCAGCGCAGGCACAAAAGGCATCGCAGTGGCAGACACCGCTACATCGGGCGTATGCGGCAAAGGCACTGCAAAGTCCTGCAGCAGTTGCATGCCGGATAAAGAGATCCTAAATATGGGAGAAATGTGGAAAGTCATATAGTAAGCGAGCATAAGCATGCATTACATGCCTCGATCATGATCAAATGAGCGGGACATGGCAATGATTATTTTAAAGAGGGACCGGACGGACAGTTCGATCCCTTTTTGAATACGACAAGAGGACCATGTGAAAAACTAAAGGACTTACGAATTAATAACTTAAGGCTAAAAGAAAACACTCAAGAACTTATTAACAAAAAACCGCCTTGAAATAATGATTAAATGTTAAACTTCCTACTCGACAAAAGTTCATAAATAGGGCAAGATATAAATTAAGGGACTTATGGCTTTATGAGAGGGAGATCATGCACGGAAACAGTATACCCGAAATTCATAAAAAACATCTTGATTCGCTGTTTGAAGCATTCTCTTTGGTGGCAGAGGGAACCTATGTATACCTTTGCGATATGAGATATGATTATTCGAGATGGTCTTCACAGGCAGTAGAGACCTTCGGCCTGCCGTCGGAATATATGTATGAAGCCGGCAGGATATGGGAAGAACACGTTCATCCGGAGGATCGCGATGAATATCGTAAGGGAATAGAGGCGATCTTTTCCGGCAAAAGCGATAATCACGATATGCAGTATCGTGCCAGACGTGCCGACGGATCCTATGATGTATGTACCTGCAGAGGTATCGTGGTCTGCGATGAAAAGGGGAATCTCGAATATTTTGGCGGCGCGATCAGAAATCATGGTATTCACGGACGTGTGGATGCGCTGACCGGTCTTAAGAATAAATACAGTTTCTTCGAAGATCTTAAATCTTATATTTCTTCAAATACGGCGGTGAGCATTCTTATGCTGGGAATAGCCGGATTTACCGAAGTGAACGAACTATACGGATACCGGTTTGGCAATAAGGTTTTACAGATATTCGGAAGGTATCTTTTGGATAATGTCGGTGCCAGAGGCGATGTCTACCGTATGGACGGCACTAAATTTGCAATCGTGGATTATTCCTGTAAGATAGATTCTCTTAAGGCCGCATATGAAAGACTCCGTATCCACTGCAGACAAGGCGTTGATGTTGAAGGCAGAACGATCGTATCGGAACTGAATGCGGGACTTTTTAATCTCGTTGATTTTTCCGCAGACGATCAGACCGTGTACAGTTGTCTTAATTTTGCATATGGCGAATCCAAGGTCAGAAGGCAGGGAGATCTCGTTGAGTTTTATAATAACTTAAACAGCGAGAACGTTCAGCGCATCGAGAAATTCCAATATATCAGAACCTCTGTCACGAGGGATTTTGCCGGATTTTATCTGCTCTACCAGCCTTATGTAGATGCTCATACAGAGAAGATCATAGGTGCGGAAGCCCTGATCAGATGGAAAAACGAAGAGTACGGAATGGTTCCGCCGGATCATTTTATTCCGCTTCTTGAAAGAGATCCTCTTTTTCCGAAACTGGGAAGGTGGATCCTTGAAACGGCACTTACCGATGCCAAACGTATGATAAGGATCAATCCTGATTTTATCATAAATGTTAATCTTTCCTATACTCAGATCGAGAGGAAGGAATTTACGGATCTTGTTCTGGAACTGATAAATGACTTAGATTTCCCTCCGGAAAATCTTTGCCTTGAGATAACGGAGAGATGCAGACTCCTGGATATTGCCCTGATCAGAAATACCGTGGTCAAGTTAAGGTCTTACGGAATCAAGGTTGCACTTGATGATTTCGGTACGGGCTTTTCTTCGATGGGAATAGTCAGGGATGTTCCGCTTGATACTATTAAAATTGACAAAAGTTTCATAGACAGAATAGAAACCGATCCCAGAGAACGCGAGCTTATAGAGCATTTTACAAGGTTTGCAGGGGCATTCGGAGCACAGGTATGCGTAGAGGGCGTAGAAGACGCCGAAACACGGGATATATTGCAAAAATACAATGTCCATTCATTCCAGGGCTACTACTATTCCAAACCTATTGAAATAGACAAATTACTTGAATGGAAGAAATGAGTGTGCTTAGGAAATGGGTGATCTTACTACATTAGAAACAATACACCGGATGTACATATCAATGACGGCACTGGCATTTAACCTGGTGCTGTGTGTTATGATACAGGTGATGGACAGGGAAGACGAGGGGAGAAACAGGAGTTTCGGACACCTCGCTTTTGTCGTATTTTTGGGAAATGCACTTACATGTGTCACTACCTTTGTAAGGCGTGCTGATTCATTTCCTTTAGTTCCCGAGATAGCGTATCTGGCATATCTTATCTCGGCGGCTGCAAACATCTATGTTACGGCCTTCTTTTCCAAATACATTGAGAGTTTCTTCAGAAAAAAGCATAAACCTTCGGTCACTTGGAAACGGTTTAATAACGGTCTTCTTATAGCTGCGACCATACTTCTTATCGTCATATATATATGGAAATTTCCACAGTTTGACGGAACGGCCGAATCGGCAAATATCGATCTGTGGGTAAAATATATCTTCGGTTATGCGATCGAACTGTATTTCATATTATATACGCTTATCTATTTTATACGATACGGCAAACTTTTAAACAACCGTCAGACAGTGACTGCTATATGGGGTATACTGCTGACTATCGGCGGAATACTGACACAGCTGGTCTTCCAGAGCATCCTGCTAAACTATGTCGGTGCTTCCATAGGACTGTATATGTTCTACTTCGGTGTTGAGACACCCGATTACAGAAAACTCATGCAGACGATGGAAGAACTTAAGACTGCCCGTGAGGCGGCGGACAGGGCCAACCGCTCCAAGTCGGAATTTCTGGCTAATATGAGCCACGAGATCAGAACGCCCATAAATGCCGTACTTGGCATGAATGAAATGATAATCAGGGAGAGTCATGATGATAAGATCATAGGATATGCCAAAAATGTAGACAGCTCCGGACAGACACTTCTTGCGATAATAAATGATATTCTGGACATATCCAAGATCGAAGCCGGCAAACTCACGATAACCGAGGCTCCATATAAGTTGAGTAATATCTTAAACGATGTGACCAATATGGTCACGATCCGTGCCCAGGCCAAAAAACTGGAGTTTGATGTATATGTCGATGAAACACTTCCTGATGGTCTTATGGGCGACGAAGTAAGAGTAAGACAGATGATGTTGAATCTCTTGACCAATGCAGTCAAATATACTTCCGAAGGCAGTGTTTCTCTTTCCGTAGAGGGAGATTATGATAATGACATTTTAAACCTTATCATATCTGTTTCCGATACGGGTATGGGAATCAAATCCGAGGATAAAGATAAGCTCTTCAGTCAGTTTGAAAGACTGGATGTGGTCAAGAACAGATCCATTGAAGGCACAGGGCTGGGACTTGCAATAACTCATGATCTGGCTGAACTTATGGGAGGGACCATAAGCGTCGAGAGTACTTACGGATTAGGATCGACTTTCTCGGTCAATATACCGCAAAAAATAGTTTCAAGAGAACAAATAGGCAATTTCAGGGCTAAGCGGGGCTGTTGTGCAGAAGCCGGAGCAAAGGAAAGGAATCTTCGTATACCTGAAGGGTACATACTGGTGGTTGACGATACCAGGATCAATCTCATGGTATTTAAGGAACTGCTTAAGAGAACAGAGATCAAGATAGATACCGCAGAAAGTGCCAGAGATTCGATCCTGCTTGCCGAGAAGAACAAGTATGATGTTATATATATGGATCAGAGAATGCCGATCATGGACGGAACAGAGGCACTTAGAGTCATAAAGGCCCAGGAAAACGGGGCAAATATGGATACACCGATAATCTGTCTTACGGCGGATGCCGTGGCGGGTGCCAAAGAGAAGTATATCGAAGAAGGATTTGATGACTATCTTTCAAAGCCCGTAGTGAGTGCACAACTTGAAGAAACACTTATCAAATATGTTCCCAAAGAAAAGATCATTATTGAGGAGGTATAGATCATGAGTTCAACATCCAAAGACGGTCAGGATTATACCGAGCAGGACATAGAAAACATAGTTAATATTCTGGACGGATTCGGTTCCAGTGATATAGGACGGCTTAAACTTAAGGTGGACCCGGTACTGGAGGCTGAGTCATTTACTTTTGCCTATCATCACGGAAGGTGTGACATAGGAAGCCCTTATGCCAAAGGAGATTGCTTCGATGCACCCGACGGAGCCTGTGACCGCAAGTGAAAGTCACGATATGACTATGATTTTTTTTCAGTGACAGGAGCTATTCATATAAACGGAGGTTTATTATGCTTGATCTTAAATATGCACCCAGAGGATGGAACAGTTGGGATTGTTACGGCGCGGCCGTGACAGAAGATACAGTGCGCCGGAATGCGGAATATATGGCTGAACATCTTAAAGACTCGGGATACGAATATGTAGTGGTAGATATTCAGTGGTATGAACCGGGATCTGAAAACAATGAATATCATCCTTTTGCGGACGTGTGCCTGGATGCATACGGAAGACTCATGCCCGCCGAAAACAGATTTCCGTCGGCAGCAGGCGGTGTCGGATTTAAGCCGCTTGCAGATTATATACATTCCCTGGGACTTAAGTTCGGGATACATATAATGAGAGGAATACCGAGACAGGCAGTGACACATAATCTGCCCGTATACGGTACAGACGGTATCCGTGCGAGAGATATCGCAGCCACCGCATCCATATGTATGTGGAATACGGACAATTACGGGATCGATCCTTCCAAGGAAGGTGCAAGAGCGTATTATGATTCGATATTTGCGCTTTATGCTTCCTGGGGAGTTGATTTTATCAAATGCGACGATATATGTCGTGAACTTCCTCATTATGAAGATGAGATGGTCATGATCTCCGAAGCTCTCAGGGGCTGTGGGAGGGATATGGTACTTTCTCTTTCCCCCGGACCGGCACTTATAGAAAGGTCCGAACTTTATAAGGAACTTGGTAATATGTGGCGTATCACCGATGATTTCTGGGATGACTGGAAACTTCTGTATGCCATGTTTGAAAGAGCCGAGAAATGGAGTATTCATACCGGACATAATCATTATCCCGATGCGGATATGCTTCCTCTAGGAGCAATAAAGCAGGTTTATGATCTTGACTATACTACGGCATTTACGATCCCCGAGCAGGAGACGATGATGATACTCTGGTGTATCATGAGAGCTCCTCTTATGATCGGTTGTGAACTGACCAAAAATGATCCCTTTACACTTGGTCTTTTGACCAATGAGGGACTCATCAAAATGCATGAAAGATCAAGACATGCTCATCAGGTCTTCAGAAAGAAGATCGGCGATAATGAGATAATCCTGTGGACCGCAATGGAATCCGACGGTGCAAACGGATACAGCGGACAGTATGTTGCTGTATTTAATGCCGACGGACCCGAGTGCGAGATCTCTATTGACCTACAGGAACTTGAACTTGCCGGAGAATGTAAGGCTGTCGATATCATGTCGCAGTATGAATGCTCTTTTGCAGGAGAGATCAAGGTTAAGATAAAGGAACACGGCGGACGTGCCTTTTGCATAAGGTGAGATTATGATCGGAACTGAACTAAACGTAGGGCAGGGACTCGGAAACCAGCTGTTCTGTTATGTGACAGCCCGCGCCGTTGCGGCTGAGCGCGGATGTGTGTTTGGAATTGCAAATGCCGGTGCTATGGCCCATACGATACATGATGACAGCGGAATGTATTTCATGGATATCGATATGGGAGAAGCAATTTCACCTGAAGAAGCATCTAAAATGGCGCGGTTTGATGATGCAGATGACAGGATCTATCTGGGAACTTCTTTGCATGACCTGGAAAACGGCATATATGTGAGCGGGGCCAAAGATTCCATACATGAGGTAGAAGACAATACTCTCCTTATGGGAAATCTTCAGGCGGAAAGCTATTTTGAAAAATATAAGGATGAGATCGGAGACTGGCTTAAGGTAAAACCGGAATACGATACGCATGAATACACGGCAGATGATCTGTGCATCATACATATGAGGTGCGGGGATTACCGCAGCGAGCCGTCCCTTTTTCTTACACGCAGATACTGGATGAACGGCGTTAAGAATATGCGTAAGATAAATCCCGATATGCGTTTTCTGGTGATAACCGATGAGGTGGAGAATGCCAAAAAAGTACTGCCTGAGTTTGAAGCCATAACAAACGATATCGGAAGGGATTATGCGATCATCAAGAATGCCAGATATCTGCTTTTATCCAATTCTTCTTTTGCGGTATTTCCCGCGATGACAAGCACGGAACTAAAGTATGCGATCGCTCCTAAATACTGGGCTAGGCACAATATGTCGGACGGCTACTGGTCATCCGAACAAAACATATACAGTTTCCTGCATTATCAGGACAGGAACGGACGTATATGGGAGCCTTCGGAATGCAAAGAAGAACTTGACAGATACAAAGCACAGTCTGTAACATACAAAAAGGTCGGAGTTAAGCCTTCGGGATTTGGACTCATGGGTCAAAAGCTTAAGGCGAAGATCATTTATTACCGGTATTATCTGGGACGGATATACATGTCCGTGCTCAGACGATTACATATAAAATGAGGATTGAGAGGAGTAAGTTATGTCAACCATTTACATTATGATCGCGATCGCTCTTTATCTGGGCGTACTGATCATACTCGGAGCACGTTTTGCCAAAGGTAATAATACCGTTGAGGATTACTATCTAGGCGGACGTAAACTGGGCCCTTATGTAACGGCCATGAGTGCCGAAGCTTCGGATATGTCATCCTGGCTTCTCATGGGACTTCCCGGAGTTGCATATCTGTCCGGTATGTGTGATGCTTTCTGGACCGCCTTAGGTCTGGGCATCGGTACATATTTCAACTGGCTGCTTGAGGCTAAGAGGCTCAGGTATTACACAGAGATAGTCGATGCTGACACAGTTCCCGATTTCTTTGAAAAAAGGTTCAAAGACAAGTCACATATCCTGATGGGAATATCGGCAGTAGTAATAGTCGTATTCTTCGTGCCTTATACCGCATCGGGATTTGCTGCATGCGGAAAACTGTTCTCATCGCTTTTCGGTATCGATTATGTTGTTGCGATGCTGATATCTGCGATCATCATCATAGCATATACAGCTATGGGCGGATTCATGGCCGCATCCACAACAGACTTTATACAGTCAATAGTTATGACGGTTGCGCTTATCGCAGTAGTATGCTTCGGCGTTTCACAGTGTGGCGGTATCAACGAGGTAACAACTTTTGCAGGATCTCTTGACGGTTATATAAGTGCGATAGCTACCAATGATTATGCTACAGGTGCTGCCAAGCCTTACGGAGTACTTACGATCATTTCAACCATGGCATGGGGCCTTGGATATTTCGGAATGCCTCATATACTGCTTCGTTTCATGGCTATAGAGAAACCCGAGAAGATCACGCTGTCAAGAAGGGTCGCTACAGTTTGGGTATTTATCGCTATGGGCGTTGCGATATTTATCGGTATCATGGCTCGTGCAATGGCAAATTACGGAGTAATAGGAGAACTTGAGGATTCGGAGCGTGCGGTTATCGTTATTTCTCAGAAACTGGCTGAGCTTGGCCCGATTCCCGCACTTCTTGCAGGTGTGATCCTTGCAGGTATCCTGGCTTGTACGATGTCTACCTGTGATTCACAGCTTCTTGCCGCATCATCTTCAATATCCGAGAATATTCTTCATGAAGTATTCGGTATTAAGATGGATGAAAAAAGGAATATCCTGATGGCACGTATCACTCTTGTGGTCATCGCTGTATTCGCAGTATTTGTAGCAAGAAATCCCGACAGTAACGTGTTTAATATCGTTTCATTTGCATGGGCAGGCTTCGGTGGTGCCTTCGGACCGATAATGATACTTGCGATATTCTGGAAGCGAACCAACAGACAGGGTGCGATAGCCGGAATGATAGCGGGCGGAGCTTCGGTATTTATATGGCATTATCTCATTAAGCCCATCGGCGGAGTTTGGGGAATATATGAACTGCTTCCCGCATTTATCGTTGGCCTTGTTGTATGCGTAGTGGTAAGCAAGCTTACTCCCGCACCCGAGCAGGAGATACTTGATGAATTCGATAAGGCATTAAAACTCAGTAAAAACAGTGCACAGGCCTGATCGGATCTAAACTGAAACAGACAGTTAAATACTATAATACTTAAATACATATAAAGACCGCCTTCATGATTATATGAAGGCGGTCCTGTTTATTTATTCTATGCTCATGTTATTTCATGAATGCTTTCATGGGATTGACTTCCCTTGCCGTGTTCATGATATCGTCCATGTTTTCGTTTAAGTATGCAAGTATTTCTTCGGCTTCTTCCTCGGTATATCCTTTGCGTGAGAGGATCTCTCCTTCGGGAAGACGTATTTCTATGCTTCTTTCATTGTCTTCCAGCATGACACATACGGATCTTGATTCGCCCCGGTGAAGTATCCCCGAGACGGCCATTCTGGTATCGGTCGTTATCGGTGAGATCGTGGCCTTTTTCTCTTTTGTATCAGAAGTCTTTATATTTTCGCCGGTCTGCTTAGGCGCAGGTATATCAAAATTCATAGACATTCACCTTTGGATATGAGTCTTTTGAAAGGATTTATAATCTTGTGTCAGGACCTAATACAATATAAAATAATTCTATATGTAAAATTACGATATTTCAAGAAACATATGATATTTGCCGATGACAGGCAGATATTTACTGGTGAGAGGCAGCATGAAAAAAAGCAATTACAGAACAGATAATAAAATAAAAGGTAATGTTAACAAAATCAAAAAGACAAATACGGTCGTTTCCGTGATATCAGCCCTGTTCATCCTTGGGAGTGCGGTATTGTCTTTAGCACAACCGGTATATGCTCAAGGCTCTGATTACTATGATGACGATGAGTATCATGCAGACCTTGATTATTCGGATATGGAGATACAGTGGATAGATGAAGATGCAACGGACGCATATATAGAAGAGGCAAGGAAACTTATCGAGACAGGAACGGATGAAGATATCATCAAGATGTATGATAAGATCGATACCCTTGTGGATTATATGTCCACCATGCATGTTCTTAATGAGATCAGGTATAACTGCAATATCAATAATGAAGAGTATGCGGAACTTAGCAGGCATATGTCGGAATATACAACGGATCTTGGAGACCGGATACTGATCCTTCTTAGGGATGTTCTTAATTCACCTCATGCAGATGCCCTCAAAGCTCATATAAATGATGATGAAATAGTTGAGAGCCTTCTTGAATATGAAGATATGACCGATGAGGAAAAAGCCCTTGCCAAAGAGAGGGATGAACTCGTCCAGGATTATGAAAAACTTCTGATGGGAGATGTGAGTACTGAAATTGACGGAGAGACATGGTCTTTTGAAAGGCTGAATAATGATGAAGACTTAAGTTATGAGGAGTACTATGAGATGGCCGGTATTCTTTATAAGGAACTCAACACACAGCTTGCCACTATATATATCGATCTTGTAAAGAATCTCAACAGACAGGCCGAGCTTATGGACTATGACAATTATGCCGTATATGCATATGAGGAGACTTTTGGAAGAGATTATGATGCGGAAGATGCCGAAGGACTGTATGAAAACGTTCGCAAATACATAGTTCCTCTAGATAAAAAGATTCAGGAGGATACGAAATATAATTTCAAACTCGAGACACTTAACCTGTCCGGAGAAGAGCGTATCGCAAGAGTAGCGCCGGTCATATCCAAGATACATCCAGATCTTCAGGAAGCGTGGGATTATCTGACAGACCATGGCCTGTATGATATAGATTCTTCACCAACCAAATTACAGGGTGGTTATACTATGGCTTTATATTCATACGGAAGTGCATTTATATATGACTATCCCTATGAGAACTGGAGAGATATCGAGACCGTGATACACGAATTTGGACACTATAATGAGACCTTTCACAGCAAGGACAGTGTCATAACCTCGGTTCATAATGTGGATGTTGCGGAGATACATTCACAGGGACTTGAACTGCTTTGTCTTGAGTACGCGGATGAAATATACGGAGACGGTCTAAAGGAAGCGGTTACATATAACGTGCTCGGAAGTATGACCAATTCTATAATAGACGGATGTATATATGATGCTTTTCAACATAAGGTTTATACATACGAGGGAGAACTTACGGTTGAAGAGCTAAACAGGATGTTTTATGAGACTGCTAATTCATTTGGCGCTGAATATGAGCCTGACAGTTTGGACGTCTATGGCTGGGTCACAGTTACCCATACATTTGAACAACCGATGTATTATATCGGATATGCTACCAGTGCGTTGGCCGCACTTGATATACTGGCCATGTCAGTGGAAAACAGAGAAGCAGCCATAGACTGCTATATGCACCTTACGACTTACCACGGCCAGCTGGGATTTCGGGAAACTCTTGATGATGTAGGTCTTCCCGACATATTCGACGATGGTGTGGTGGAAGATATTTCTATAGCCGTAGAAGAGTATATAAACGGAAAGAGTAAGATTTCCGCACTTTCGGTTCTTAAAGATCCGGTCCTTATCGTTTCCGTGATCATTATAATAGCGGTAGTGATCGCGATAATATGCATCCGTGCAAAGGCACGTAAGGAAATGAAGAACCGGCAGTTACAGCAGGATCAACAGAATCAGCAGATGTATTGATTTTATGATATCAGATTAGGTATAATTAAATGTACTGCGTTTCGTGACTTGAGTTAAAGGGGGATAATATGGGGTTATTCGGAAATAAGTCAAATGAGGCGGAAAGTCTCGCAGAATCAGAATCGCAAAGAGCCGCTGAAGAAGCAAAGCGTCAAAAGGAAAGACGGGACAGAGAGAATATCTTAAATGCAATGAATGCAAACATCACCGCAGCTAATGATTATTCGGGAATGTCGGCGGATGAAATGCAGGAATTGTCAATGACGATGAACGGCGTCAATGAGGAAGCGGCATCTGTAAGCAGTAATGTTAAGGCAGTCGGAGATCATGTGATAGAACTTGCACAGGCATCGGAAGACCTTCTCAGTTATGCATCCCAGATGAGTCTTCGTGCCGATGAGATGAAATCGAATGCCGAAAACAACATGAAGAATACTTCTGACGTCATGGGAGAGATCCTGGTAAATCTCAATCAGTCCATAGAAGAATCCAAGAGTGTAGAGCAGGTAAACAAACTGACCAAGGAGATCCTGGCAATCTCAAGTAAGACCAATCTTTTGGCGTTAAATGCTTCTATAGAGGCTGCAAGAGCAGGCGAAGCCGGAAGAGGTTTTGCGGTGGTAGCGGATGAGATCAGGGATCTGGCTGATCATTCAAGAGTAGCGGCCAACGATATACAGAATGTAAACAATATGGTAGTCCAGGCTGTTGAAGGCCTTATCGACAGTTCGGATACTATGGTCAAATATGTAAATGAAAGTGTCATGCCCGATTACGAGGGCTTCGTTGCATCGGGAACCCAGTACAGTTCCGACGCATCATATATTAATGATATAGTTACGGAAGTCAGCCATATGGCAGTTGAACTGCGTACACTTGTCAAGGATATTACATCCGAGGTGGCTCACATCGCAGAGATGGTTGAAGAGAGTACCGAAGGTGTCGGAGCAAGCGCAGAGCATATCAGGGAACTTTCTAAACAGATAGACGGACTTAGCGGAAATATGGACCGTCTCAGTAAATGCATTTAAACTTCAGGGGTTACAGTTTATGAGAAGAAGCGGTGTTCTGATGCCGATATCGGCATTTCCGTCCAAGTACGGTATAGGAGCGTTTTCACAGGAAGCATACGATTTTGTGGATTTTCTTGCGGGTGCAGAGCAGTCTATCTGGCAGATTCTGCCCCTTGGTCCCACAGGATACGGAGATTCGCCGTATCAGTCTTTTTCCACATTCGCAGGTAATCCTTATTTTATAGATCTTGACGATCTGGTCAAAAGAGGATGGGTAACCGCCGGGGAATGTGAGAAGATGTGCGGAGTGGATAAGGTATCCGATATCGACTATGAGAAAGTTTACAATACCCGGTTCAAACTCCTTAATAAGGCCTATAAAAAAAGCAATATAGCATCAGATCCGGATTATGTCAGATTCGCCAAAGAAAATGCCTTCTGGCTTGATGATTATGCCCTTTATATGGCAGTCAAGAATTCATTTGACGGTAAGAGCTGGATCGAATGGGACGAGGATATAAGGCTTCGTAACAAAAAGGCGATCGATAAGTATTCCAAAGAATATGCCGATGAGATCGGTTTTTATAAGTTCCAGCAGTACATGTTTGCAACCCAGTGGATCAAACTCAAATCTTATGCAAATGAGCACGGTATAAGCATAGCCGGAGATATTCCGATTTATGTAGCGTTTGATTCCGCAGATACGTGGTCCAATCCCGAACTGTTTCAATTAGATAAAGAAAATCTCCCGGTCGGCGTGGCAGGATGTCCGCCCGATGCGTTTTCCGCAACCGGACAGCTTTGGGGAAATGCTCTTTATAAATGGGAATATCATAAGAAGACCGGATATAAATGGTGGATGCAGCGTTTTGAATATTGCTACAGATTGTACGATATCCTGCGTATAGATCATTTCAGGGGATTTGATGAGTATTATTCGATCCCTTACGGTGATGCTACCGCAGAGTTTGGCAAATGGATGCCGGGACCCGGATACGATATCTTCAAAGCCATGAAGGAGAAGCTCGGTAAGCGTGAAGTTATAGCGGAGGATCTCGGATTCCTTACGGATTCCGTACTTAAACTTGTCAAAAAAACGGGATATCCCGGGATGAAAGTTCTCCTTTTTGCATTCGATTCGAGAGAACCCAGCGATTATCTGCCGCATATGTATACGAGTAATACCGTGGTCTATACAGGAACCCATGATAACGACACGGTGGAGGGGTGGATAAAGAGTGCTGCTTCCCGCGATGTCAGATTTGCGATGAAATATCTTGGCGTCAAGAGACGTTCTCAGATAAGACCGGCACTTATCAGAGCCGCACACGCTTGTGTATCCGACACCTGTATAATCCCGATACAGGATTATCTGGGTCTTGATAATCAGGCACGTATAAATATGCCATCGACCGTAGGAGGTAACTGGGTATGGCGTATGGCACCCGATGCGTTAAGCGATGAACTGCGTGATGAGATAAGGGAGCTTACGGTTCTTTACGGCCGTTCACTTAAGAGCGCCAGATGAGTAATTGATATGAAAGCAATGGTTACGGGAGCATCCCGTGGAATAGGAAAAGCTATAACAGAAGCCCTGGCACGTGGTGGATACGATCTGTATCTTACTTGTGACAGGACTTTTGATGTTTTAAAAGATATAGCGAAAGACCTGGAAAAAACATATGCAGTAAAGGTTGTCCCGATGGAAGCGGATATGTCCGATGAAGAAGCGGTGATGAGACTTTTTGACGGGATAGACGAACTGGATCTTCTTATTAATAATGCGGGGATATCTTATATAGGTCTTTTGCAGGATATGAGTGCTGCTGAGTGGCACAGGGTTATCGGCGTGAATCTGGATTCGGCATTCTATACGAGCAGGGCCGCACTTAAGCTGATGATACCGGTGCAGCATGGCAGGATCATTAATATCTCTTCCATATGGGGAGAGCATGGAGCATCCATGGAGGTTGCGTATTCTGCATCCAAAGGAGGACTCAATGCTTTTACCCGTGCACTGGCCAAAGAGGTTGCACCCAGCAATATACAGGTCAATGCTATAGCGTGCGGAGTAATCGATACTGAAATGAACAGACATCTGACTACGGATGAAATGGCGGATATCATAGGAGACATTCCGGCGGACAGACTCGGAATGCCTTCGGAAATAGCTTCCATGGTCCTTAGTCTGGCAGGCGCCCCCGATTACCTGACGGGGCAGATCATCACGATTGACGGAGGTTTTACATGAGCAAGACATACGATATGCTGATAATAGGTTCAGGTCCTGCGGGACTTGGTTGTGCACTGTACGCTGCAAGAGCGGGAATCGACGCACTTGTTATAGAAAAGAGTCCGCTTCCCGGAGGACAGATCATCAATACAACTGAAGTTGACAACTATCTGGGACTGCCCGGTATAGGCGGATTTGAGATGGGGGACACATTCCGTAAGCATGTGGAAAAGCTCGGAGGTACATTTACAGAGGACGAGATCTCTTCTATAGAAAAAGAAGGAGATACATGGAAACTTACAGGAAATGCCGATACATATCAGGGATATACGGTAGTTTTTGCAACCGGAGCACACCGGTCCAAACTGGGTATTCCGGGTGAGGAAGAATATACCGGAAGAGGCGTGTCATATTGTGCTACCTGTGACGGCGCATTCTTCAGAAATAAGGAGACCGTAGTTATAGGCGGTGGAGATGTGGCTGTCGAAGATGCCGTATATCTTGCGGGGCTTTGCTCACATGTGACGCTCGTACACAGAAGAGATGAACTTCGCGCAGCACACAGCGTTCAGGAATCCCTTTTTGCAAAAGAGAATGTCACAGTGGCATGGAATACGATCCCGGATGAGGTTATCGGAGAAGGAACCGTACAGTCTCTTAAAGTTCATAATAAAGAAACCGGGGAAGAAACCTCCATATCAGCGTCAGGCGTGTTCATCGCTGTAGGCATGAAACCCGATTCCGAACTGGCAGCAGGCGTATGCGAACTTGATGAAAGAGGATATATCAAGGCGGGTGAGGACTGCAAGACAAGTACTCCCGGAATATATGCCGCAGGTGATGTCAGGACCAAGGTTTTAAGACAGGTCATCACCGCAGTTGCGGACGGTGCATGTGCTGTTACAAGTGCCGAGGGATACCTTGCAGGGATCAAACTTAAAGGTTCTTCCAGGTAAAACAGTTATTTGCACAAAAACCTAAAATATTCGACATAGTTGACAAATTATTACAAAGGTGGTAAATTGTTTCGTGGATGTAACAAAGTTGTAACAATTTATGTAATAATTTGTAAGGATTTGTATGAGAAGATATTTAGTAAAAGCAATAGCATATTCTACAGCGTTTGCAATCTCTTTTTCGGCAACTGCATTGAATTGTGAAGCAAGTCAGTCAACTAAAGATGTTCTTCCCTCAACCGGTATAAGTTATACTTTGGGAACCAACGTAAAGGCACTGTCTGAACTTCAGCAGGAATCCGAACAGAATAAGGCTGAAACAGCTGCTACCGAAGAGCCTGCAACGGAAGTTGTAGCAGATATTACGTCAGGTACAGAAGTATCGGTATCATCCGAAACCGCTTCTCTTGTTGACGTAAGTACAATGAGCGGAACAGAAAGTACTGAAACGTCCACCGAGGTTAAGAGCAATTCCGGTAAAGTTATCCAGGATACAGTCATTGTTTCAAAAGGATATACCGATGACCTGAAGGCTGCATCGGGTGCTGAAGAGGATGAAGATGAAGGATTTAAGAATCTGGTCATTGCACAGGTAACCAATTACGTTAATGTAAGAGACTTACCGAGCGAAGAGGACGGAGAGGTAGTCGGAAAACTTTATAATAATTCGGTCGGTACATATATAGAAGAAGAGAACGGCTGGTACAAGATATCATCCGGTTCCGTAGAAGGATATGTAAAAGGTGAGTTTTGTGTAACAGGTGAAGATGCCGTAGAACTTGCTCACAGAGTCGGAACCCGTATCGCAACCGTAAATACGACTACATTATATGTAAGAGAGGAAGCTACCACAGACAGTTCTGTTATAGGTATGGTTCCGATAGAAGACGAACTTATCGTTATGGAAGAACTTGACGGATGGGTCAAGGTCAACATAGAGGAAGGTGACGGATATGTATCCACAGACTATGTCAATCTTTCCACCGAGTTCGTAAAGGCCGAATCCAAGGCTGAAGAGGAAGCAAGACTTGCAAAAGAAGCAGCCGATCGTAAAGCAGCACAGAAAGCAGCTGCATCGAGAGGATCTTCTTCAGGCAGCAAGTATGTTGATACAGGTAATTATGCTCCTGCAGGAAGCGGTACAGGTCAGAATGTTATAAACTTCGCTATGCAGTTTGTAGGTAATCCATATGTGTATGGCGGAACTTCACTTACCAACGGATGTGACTGTTCGGGATTTGTAATGAGTGTCTACAATAACTTTGGAGTTAGTTTACCTCATTCATCCGCTGCTGACAGAAGTGTCGGAGCAACCGTAGGATCACTTGAAGAGGCTCAGCCCGGTGATATAATCTGCTACTCAGGTCATGTGGCTCTGTATGCAGGTAACGGACAGATCGTGCATGCTTCGACATCCAGAACGGGTATCATAGTATCAAGCGCTAGTTACCGTTCCATCCTTTCTATCAGAAGGATCTTCTAATAGCTTAGGTGTATACCGGAAGGATATTCTAAAGCCGGGTGTATACCGGAAGAATATTCTAAATGTTCTAACAACTTAAATCATTAAAGCGCAGTCATATGGACTGCGCTTTTTGTATATTATTAACAAACCCTGACCGGTATGTGAAAAATGATACATATGTTTGGCGGAGGAGTTATCCACAATCAGAGTGACGGTTTTATGGGAAAAGGTAGTTATACACGAAGTTATCCACATTATCCACCGAAATGTGAAACATGTTTCACGTCATTTTATGGAAACTGACAAACAAATGTTCCTGTGAATTATCACGAAAAAATCCTGATTTTGAAAAAATTCTTGACTTCTCAATCTTCTAAAAAATTTTGTCAATAGATGTGAATTGTTGGAAAATTCACTATGCTTGTGGTAAACTTTAGTTATCGATATCGACTCGGATATCAATACTATTGAAAGTGAGGGCTGTTCATATGAAATTTGTTATAGTAGGCAAGAATATCGACGTGACCCCCGGTCTCAAAAACGCTGTAGAGGACAAGCTCGGTAAACTGAGTAAGTATTTTTCGGAGGATACTATCGTACATGTAACCTTAAGCGTTGAGCGCAATGATCAGAAGATCGAGGTTACGATACCGGTTAAAGGCAGCATCATCCGCTCAGAGCAGGTAAGTTCAGATATGTATGTCTCTATAGATCTGGTGGAGGAGATAATAGAGAGACAGCTTAAGAAGTACAAAAACCGTATTATAGATAAACATCAGGCAGCAGCATCCTTCAGCAAGACCTTTGTTGAAGAGGATATTGATGATGATGAGGAAGTTAACATCAGCAGAGTTAAGAAGTTTGATATTAAGCCTATGTATCCCGAAGATGCATGCGTACAGATGGAACTTCTCGGACACAGTTTTTATGTATTTATGAATGCAGACACCGATCAGGTGAATGTGGTTTATAAGAGAAAGAATAATTCATACGGATTGATAGAACCTGAAGAATGATAGCAGTTTTAGATGTATTATCTTTTCTGGTGATAGCACTCACGGCAGGATATCTGCTTAAGGTAACCCTAAGCGATATGCTGCCGTTTGTATGGTGTGCGATAGTTCTTGTGCTTTATGTGCTGGCATTCGGAAGAGGTCTCAATTTAATAGATATTTTATTGCCTGCATGCGCCGTGGGCCTTTTGGCGTATGTTTTTTTGCGGTTCAAAAAAAAGGAAGGCATATCAGGTGCGGATGCATCTTCGTACGGACCGCTTATCGGGGATATAAGATCATATCTGACCGAAAACGTGACTTCTGCCGGCGTGATCACATATCTGATACTGTGTATAGTGATCCCGCTTGCACAGCATACCAGGATAGTGACATGGTGGGATGATATAAACTACTGGGCGAGCGATTTAAAGAGCCTGTATTTCTTTAACGGGTTTGCGGCAAAGTATGCAAACGTATCACCCCATTTCGGAGATTATCCTCCCGGAGTACAGCTTGCCAAATGGTTCACAGTCCATATGAATAAGAGCGGGTTTGATGAAGGGCTGGCCTTTACTGGATATTATCTTTTTAATCTGTCTTTTATCATGCCGCTTTTTAAAAACATACGGGGGCGTGCGGCCGTAGTAAGTCCTCTTCTTGCGCTCGCATCATGGGGATTTGCGGGGATTGGCGACGTGTTTGGATACGGCGGATTCTGCGCGGATCTGTCAATGGCCTTTTTGTTCGGATCCATCCTTATAAGCGTTGTGGATGCCACAGCGCCCGGGATGATCAGGTCATCCTTATATATGGCGGTCCTTGTTATATCCAAGTCAACAGGTGCATTCTGGGTAGCTTTTGCACTTATCGTACTGATAGTGTACAGGCTGCTTGAACATAAGTCTTCTTCCAAAAAAGAAGTATTGAGGATATTTTCTGTCGCGATCCTTCCTGTGATCACCGGCGCAAGCTGGATGGTCTTTTGTCTTATAAATCGTCGTGTGACGCAGACGACTTCTACAGCGGTAGCATATCTTACGACCGATAAATACGGACTTTCTCCCTATAAAAATGAATTTGCGGCTGCATTTATTAAAGCATTCTTTACACAGCCCGTGCATATGGACCGGACGTGGATAGATCTTCCGCCCGCAGCTGTATTCGTACTCATCACGGTGCTTCTCATCCTTCTTAGGAAGTTTGGGTATCTTTCGGGCAGGGAAGGAACTTTTGTATTCATAGCGCTCCCTGTCATGGGGATCCTGTACTATGCAGTCATTTTCGTTGCGCATCTTACGATCTTTGCAACCGAAACGCAGTACCTTGAGCCTGAAGGGATGATCGCATCTATAGAGCGCTACGGAGCTCCTTTTGTGATAGGATGCTTTTTGTTCATGGCATACCTGTGGTTAATGAAGGGACCGGCGTCTCTTCGGGTCAAAGTATTTCTTCTTGCGGTCCTTATGCTTACCAATATCCCCGCAGCATATAACGGTCTGCTTGGATACCGCACAGATGTAAAACAGGAAAAAGCTCTGAGGGCGAATTATATAGATCCGGACTCCGACAGTTTCTTAAAGACGGTAGCTGAAACATTCGGATTAAGACGAAGCGACAATTATGCCGGAACTATAGTTTCCGAATTTGAATATGAAAAAGAAACAGAAACAGCCCCCACAGCCCTTATAGAACTGAAAAATGGTACCAGAGTGTGCCGTGTAAGGGACGGCGCGTTTTATTGGGTGTCGGATGCCTATACGGCGTATGAAGCATCTCCGGTGTCTGTCATATCCCTTTCTTTTGATCTTAAGGATGCGAATACCGAATTCTTTGCAAATGCGGTCTCATCTACACATGCTTCATATGTATATGTCGACAGACAGCCGTATGATGATATTTTTCTTGATACCATGACCGATGGCGGTAAGTTTTCATATGGAGAACTTTACCGTATATCATACGAGAACGGACAGATGATATTATACGGGATCGACTGAATCCGGTTTGTATAAATATGGTCAAAATACAGAAACTTCTCGCAGGTTCTTGCTTTTTAACCTCTCATATTATATAATAGTCATTACCGTGTGACAAAAATTTAACAAACACATTAATGGAGGAAAAAACATGTCTAAAAAAGTAGTTATTGCAAGCGCATGTCGTACTGCTATCGGCACAATGGGCGGATCTTTAAGCACCACTCCCGCAGCAGATCTCGGAGCTATCGTGATCAAGGAAGCCATTAACAGAGCCGGCATCAAGCCTGAAGACGTAGAACATGTATACATGGGTTGCGTTATCCAGGCGGGCCTCGGACAGAATGTCGCAAGACAGGCTTCTATCAAGGCAGGATTACCGATTGAAGTTCCCGCAGTTACCACCAACGTGGTTTGCGGATCCGGTCTTAACTGTGTTAACCAGGCCGCACAGATGATCATCGCAGGTGATGCGGATGTAGTTGTAGCCGGTGGTATGGAGAACATGTCAATGGCTCCTTTCGCAATCCCTCAGGGACGTTACGGATACCGTATGACATGGCCGAGCCAGAGCCAGGGCGCTCTTGTTGATACCATGGTCAAGGATGCACTTTGGGATGCTTTCAATGACTATCATATGATAACTACTGCAGATAACATCGCTAAGCAGTGGAATCTTACAAGAGAAGAACTTGATGAGTTCGCTCTTAAATCACAGCAGAAGGCATGTGCAGCCATAGAGAGCGGAGCATTTAAGGATGAGATCGTTCCCGTTGAGATCAAGAAGAAAAAAGAGACCATAGTATTTGATACAGATGAAGGACCAAGACCGGGATCCACTATCGAAGGTCTTGCAAAGCTTCGTCCCATCAATCCCGACGGAGTTGTTACCGCAGGTAATGCATCCGGTATCAATGACGGTGCAGCAGCTCTTGTTATCATGAGTGAAGATAAGGCTAAGGAACTCGGAGTTAAGCCTATGGCTACAATAGTTGCAGGAGCACTTGCAGGTGTTGATCCTACTATCATGGGTATCGGACCTGTTGCAGCTACAAGAAAGGCTATGGCTAAGGCTAACTACAAGATCGAAGACTTCGATATCATCGAGGCTAACGAGGCATTTGCCGCTCAGTCGGTTGCAGTAGGCAAGGATCTTGGAATCGATGTTGATAAGCAGCTTAACCCCAACGGCGGTGCAATAGCACTCGGACATCCCGTAGGAGCATCCGGTGCACGTATCCTCGTTACACTGCTCTATGATATGAAGAAGGCAGGCGCTAAGAAGGGTCTTGCTACACTTTGTATCGGTGGCGGCATGGGATGTGCGACCATAGTTGAGATGGATTGATTATTCTAAAGGAGAAATACATGGAATTCGTAACATACGAACAGAAAGACAAAGTCGGTATCATCACGATCAACCGCGAGAAGGCACTTAACGCATTAAACTCCCAGGTTCTTGATGAACTTGGCGAGGCATTTGATGCTGTAGATCCTGATGCAACCAGATGCCTGATCCTTACGGGCGCAGGAGAGAAGAGCTTTGTTGCCGGTGCTGACATCGGTGAGATGAGCACTCTTTCCAAGGCCGAGGGAGAGGCTTTCGGCAAAAAAGGAAATGATCTTTTCCGTAAGATAGAGACATTCCCGATTCCCGTAATTGCAGCTGTTAACGGATTTGCTTTGGGCGGCGGATGTGAGATATCCATGAGTTGTGATATCCGTATCTGCTCAGACAATGCAATGTTTGGACAGCCTGAAGTAGGTCTTGGCATTACACCCGGTTTTGGCGGAACACAGAGACTTGCCCGTATGGTAAGCCCCGGATATGCCAAGCAGATGATCTACACAGCAAGAAACATCAAGGCAGACGAAGCATATCGTATAGGCCTTGTAAATGCAGTATATTCAGCTACTGTTGATGAAGCCGGTAATGTGACCGTAAGTGCCAAAGATAATCTTATGGCAGCTGCCGAGAAGATGGCAGCAGGCATAGCGGCTCAGGCTCCCATCGCAGTACGTAACTGCAAGAAGGCTATAAACGAAGGCTTGGAAGTTAATATGGATGAAGCTGTAGTTATCGAAGAGAAACTGTTCGGTGACTGCTTCGAGACCGAAGACCAGAGAGCCGGTATGGGCAATTTCTTAAAGAAAAAAGACGATCCGACCAAGGTTAAGGTTGTAGATTTTCAGAACAGGTAATCATTAAACTTACTGATATTCATAAAAGGAGGAAACCAATGAAAGTAGGTATTATCGGTGCCGGTACAATGGGCCAGGGTATCGCCAAGGCTTTTGCACAGACAGAAGGTTATGAAGTTGCACTTTGCGACATTAAGCAGGAATGGGCAGAAGGCGGCAAGGACAAGATCGCCAAGGGCTATGCAAAGCTTGTTGCAAAAGAGAAGATGACTCAGGATACAGCTGATGCGATCGTAGCAAAGATCACTCCCGGACTTAAAGAGGATCTGTGTGCAGACTGCGATCTTATCGTAGAGGCAGCTTTTGAGAATATGGAAGTTAAGAAGACTACTTTTGCAGAACTTGATAAGATCTGCAAGCCTGAATGTGTTTTTGCTTCAAACACATCTTCACTCTCCATCACTGAGATCGGAAACGGCTTAAGCCGTCCCATGATCGGTATGCATTTCTTCAATCCCGCTGACCGTATGAAGTTAGTAGAGGTTATAGCAGGTGTTAACACTCCCGCCGAGACAGTTGAGTGCATCAAGAAGATCGCTGAAGAGATCGGCAAGACTGCAGTTCAGGTCAATGAGGCAGCAGGTTTCGTAGTAAACCGTATCCTGATCCCCATGATCAACGAAGCAGCTTTCATCAAGATGGAAGGTGTATCCGATATCGAAGGTATCGATGCAGCCATGAAACTTGGTGCAAATCATCCCATGGGTCCCCTGGAACTCGGCGATTTCGTAGGTCTCGATATCTGCCTTGCTATCATGGATGTTCTTTATAACGAGACCGGTGACAGCAAGTATCGCGCATGTCCTCTTATCCGTAAGATGGTCAGAGGCGGTAACTTAGGCGTTAAGAGTGGCAAGGGCTTCTATATCTATAACGAAGACCGTACCAAGACACCTACAGATAAATAAGTAACTATCAATATATTACGGAGGAAAAAACGATCATGGATTTCACATTAAGTAAAGAACATGATATGGTGAGAACCTTATTCAAGGATTTTGCCGAAAAAGAAGTTAAGCCTCTTGCTCAGGAGATCGATGAGCAGCATAGATTTCCCAGAGAGACAGTAGACAAGATGGCTAAATACGGCTTCATGGGTATTCCTGTACCCAAGGAGTACGGCGGACAGGGTTGTGACACTCTTGCATATGCAATGTGTGTTGAGGAACTGTCCAAGGTTTGCGGTACTACAGGTGTTATCGTTTCCGCACATACATCTCTTTGTGTAGACCCTATCCTTACATTCGGTACCGAAGAGCAGAAGCAGAAATATGTTGTTCCGCTTGCTAAGGGCGAGAAACTCGGTGCATTCGGTCTTACAGAGCCCGGTGCAGGTACTGACGCACAGGGACAGCAGACCAAGGCTGTTCTTGACGGAGACGAGTGGGTATTAAACGGATCCAAGTGCTTCATCACTAACGGTAAGGAAGCTGACGTATACGTTATCTTCGCTGTAACAGGTAAGGTTGAGAAGCGCGGTAGGATCATGAAAGAGATCTCTGCATTCATCGTTGAGAAGGGTACCCCCGGATTCACATTCGGTACCAAAGAGAACAAGATGGGTATCTGCGGTTCTTCCACATATGAACTTATCTTCACGGATTGCCGTATCCCTAAAGAGAATCTTCTCGGACAGCAGGGTAAGGGCTTTAACATCGCCATGCATACTCTTGACGGCGGACGTATCGGTATTGCTTCTCAGGCACTCGGACTTGCAGAGGGCGCACTCGAAACTACGATCGCATACGTTAAAGAGCGTAAGCAGTTTGGCAAGGCTATAGGCCAGTTCCAGAATACACAGTTCCAGCTTGCAGATATGGCTACCAAGGTTGAAGCTGCCAAGATGCTCGTATACAAAGCAGCACGTAAGAAAGACGAGTACAAGGCTAATCCCAAGGTTTCATACTCAGTTGAAGCAGCTATGGCTAAGCTTTGCGCAGCAGAGGTTGCAATGGAAGTTACAACCAAGTGCGTACAGCTTCACGGCGGTTACGGATATATCAAAGAGTATGATGTAGAGCGTATGATGCGCGATGCCAAGATCACAGAGATCTACGAAGGTACCAGTGAGGTACAGCGTATGGTCATCAGCGCTGCGCTGCTTAAGTAAGGTTACTGTTAAAGCTTGATTAAAGGAGATACAATAATGAAAGTTGTTGTTTGTATTAAACAGGTACCTGATACAAAGGGTGGCGTACAGTTTAACCCCGATGGTACCTTGAACAGAGCGGCTATGCTCGCTATCATGAATCCTGATGACAAAGCAGGATTGGAGGCAGCTCTTCGCCTCAAGGATCAGTACGGAGCAGAAGTTACCGTTCTGACCATGGGTCTTCCCAAGGCTACAGATGTATTGAGAGAAGCTATCGCAATGGGCGCTGATAAGGCAGTTCTTGTAACCGATCGTGTACTCGGCGGTGCCGATACATGGGCTACATCCACTACTATTGCAGGTGCACTCAGAAATCTTGAATATGATCTGATCATCACAGGCCGTCAGGCTATCGATGGTGATACAGCTCAGGTTGGTCCCCAGATCGCTGAGCATTTGGGACTTCCCGTTATATCATATGCACAGGACATCAAGGTAGAAGGCAACAAAGTTATCGTTCAGCGTCAGTATGACGACAGATATCATATCCTTGAGTGCCAGATGCCTTGTCTGATCACAGCTCTTGCAGAACTCAATGATCCCAGATATATGACTCCCGGCGGAATCTTCGATTCCTTCCAGGCAGAGATCACTACATGGGGAAGAGCAGATCTTAAAGATGTTGAAGATGGTAACTTAGGTCTTAACGGTTCACCTACCAAGATCGCTAAGGCTTCGGATAAGGTTCGTAAGGGTGCAGGTGAGAAGGTTACTCCCGATTCACCCGACGAAGCAGTATCTTATATCATCGGTAAGCTCGATGAGAAGCATGTGATCTAAGAAAGGCGGTGAATAGAAATGAACATGACTCCTGAAGCAATAGCTGAATACAAAGGCGTGTATGTTTTCGCACAGCAGGTAGACCATACTGTAGGAAGCATTGCCTATGAACTTCTGGGTAAGGCAAGAGATCTGGCCGCACCCTTAAATACCGAAGTAGTTGCCGTACTTATCGGATCCGGCGTAAAGGATCTTGCAGATTCACTCGCTGAGTATGGCGCAGATAAGGTCATCGTTGTTGATGATCCCGAATTAAAAGAATACAGAACAGAGCCTTATGCTCACGCACTCTCAAGCGTTATTGAGAAGTATAAGCCCGAGATCATGCTGGTCGGTGCAACGGCTATCGGTCGTGACCTTGGACCTACCGTATCCGCAAGAGTAGCTACAGGTCTTACAGCAGACTGTACAGTACTTGAGATTGGTGATTTCCCGCTTGTACCCATACCGGGCAAAGAAGACGAGCAGCTTCACAATCAGCTCCTTATGACCCGTCCTGCTTTTGGCGGTAACACGATCGCTACTATCGCATGCCCTTACAACCGTCCTCAGATGGCAACGGTTCGCCCCGGTGTTATGCAGAAGATCGAGCCCAAGAAGGGTGCTAAGGCAGTTGTTGAAGAATTCAATCCCGGATTTACTCCCAATAACCGTTATGTGACGATCAAGGAAGTAGTTAAGGCAGTAAATGATACAGTTGATATCATGGATGCCAAGATCCTTGTATCCGGCGGACGTGGAGTAGGAAGTCCTGAGAACTTTAAGCTTCTTGAGGATCTTGCAGAAGCAATCGGCGGAACAGTATCCTGCTCACGTGCAGTAGTAGATGCAGGTTGGAAGCCGAAGGATCTTCAGGTAGGACAGACCGGTAAGACAGTTCGTCCCAATGTTTATTTTGCAATAGGTATTTCGGGTGCGATCCAGCACGTAGCAGGTATGGAAGAATCCGATATCATCATTGCGATCAACAAGGATGAAGACGCTCCTATCTTTGATGTTGCAGATTACGGTGTAGTAGGAGATCTTAATAAGATACTCCCTCAGCTCACCGAACAGGTTAAAGCAGCCAGAGCAGCTAAGAAGAACTGATGAATTAAAGATAATAAGGGACGGCCCTTGATCTGAGGTCTGTCAAGTAGACAGGCAAAACAAATAAAATAACATCAAACGAAAAGGTGGTCACATAAACTGTGATCACCTTTTGTTATGCTGATGGTTATAGCCATCATGTTTATCCTTGGTCTGCTTGACTACAGAATAACTGTCGGGAAATATCAGTCAACCCCAACGCCGCTTCGCGGTGCGCTTGGCGCAGGGTTGACAGTTATTTCCCGGCAGTTATAGTAGTCAACAAGCAGACCAAGGATAAATATGATGGCTATAACCATCAGCATAACAAAAGGTGATCACAGTTTATGTGACCACCTTTTCGTTTGATGTTATTTTATTTGTTTTGCCTGTCTACTTGACAGACCTCAGATCAATTGCGACAGCCCTGTTTGTTTGATCAATTAGATACTGTTTAAAGAAGTATCAGTCTTTCTTGTCGATATAATCGTCGAAGTTGGTCATCATATCGTGTGATGCCTGATCGAGTGCCTGAGCAGAATCTGCAGCAGCCTGA
>JAILNS010000034.1 GCA_024691305.1 Lachnospiraceae bacterium
TCAGGCTGCTGCAGATTCTGCTCAGGCACTCGATCAGGCATCACACGATATGATGACCAACTTCGACGATTATATCGACAAGAAAGACTGATACTTCTTTAAACAGTATCTAATTGATCAAACAAACAGGGCTGTCGCAATCGCGACAGCCCTTATTATTTACATCAAATCTCCTGATCAACGAAGATCATAAATTAACTGCTTTCCGTTATCAATATTAACTGCTTTCCGTTATCAGATATTAGCCTTAACAGCCTCTGTAAGAGCCTCAAGACGCTTAGCCGCATCATCGGCACTTGAGCCCTTAACACCCATGTAGAATTTGATCTTGGGCTCTGTTCCCGAAGGTCTTGCACAACACCAGTTGTTATCCGGCAGTTCAAAATACAAAACGTTGGAAGCCGGAAGCCCTGTAGATGACTTAGCGCCTGTCTCCATATCAGTAACTTCACCTGTCTTGTAATCTCTGAACTTAAGAACCTTAAGATCACCAAATGCTTTAGGCGGATCATTTCTTAACTTATCCATTGTAGCCTGGATCTGCTTTGCTCCGTCAGCACCCTTCATCGTGATGGTATACTGAGTCTCTTTGAAGTATCCGTATTTCTCATACATCTCGCTCATCATATCGCACAGTGTCATACCGTTCTTCTTGCAATATGAAGCAACCTCGCAGAGCATCATTACCGCTACGATTGCATCCTTGTCTCTTGCATGAGTTCCGGCAAGACATCCGTAAGACTCTTCAAGACCGAATACATAGTTATTATCCTTGTTTCCGGCCTGCTCAAAGAGTTTGATCTGCTCTCCTATATACTTAAATCCGGTAAGCACTTCGATAAGCTTAACGCCATATGAAGCGGTGATCGGGAATGTCATGTTGGTGGTAACGATCGTTGTTACAAGTGTAGGATTGGAAGGCATTGTGCCTGTCTTTGCGCGCTCTCGTAAGATATACTCTGCGATCAGCATGCCTGACATATTGCCGGTAAAAGCCATATACTCGCCGGTCTTTGAATCCTTGGCATATACACCGAGTCTGTCGGCATCGGGGTCTGTAGCAAGTACGATATCCGCATCTTTTTCTTTTGCAAGATTAAGTGCGTACGTAAATGCCTTGGGATCCTCGGGATTGGGATAATCCAAAGTGGTGAACTCGGGATCGGGACCTGTCTGCTCGGGAACTACATATATGTTCTCAAATCCAAGTTCCTTAAGTATCCTGCGTGTTGATTTATTTCCTGCGCCGCAAAGAGGTGTGTAAACGATCTTGATATCCTTGGCTACAGCATCGATAACGTCGGGATGAATGATCTGTTTTTTTAATTCACTCATATATCTGTCATCGATCGCGGAACCGATCTCCTCATAGAGACCTGCCGCGATAGCCTCATCCTTGGTCATCTTCTTGCAATCGCTGTAGTTCTTGATAGCCTGAACTTCGCCGATTATTCCGGTATCGTTGGGAGGTGTGACCTGAGCACCGTCTTCCCAGTAAACCTTATATCCGTTGTATTCCGGAGGGTTGTGGCTGGCCGTTACGTTGATACCTGCCGTACATCCGAGCTCCCTTACTGCAAAAGACAATTCGGGAGTGGGTCTGAGTTCGTCAAAAACATAAGCCTTGATACCGTTGGCTGCAAGACATGTAGCTGCAACATCGGCAAATTCACGTCCCATGCGGCGGCAATCATATGCGATCGCAACGCCTTTGGCCTGTGTTCCGGCCTTTAAGATATAATTAGCAAGTCCCTGTGAAGCCTTATGAACGGTGTAAATGTTCATACGGTTGGTTCCTGTACCTATAACGCCTCTGAGTCCGCCTGTACCGAATTCAAGTTCACGGTAGAAACGGTCCTCGATCTCTTTTTCATTACCTTCGATAGCCTTAAGTTCTTCCTTGGTCTTATCATCAAACCACGGATCCTCCAGCCATTTACGGTATTCATCCTGATAACTCATGTGTAACCCTCCTTTGGAAATATATATTAAAGCCGACTTATTACCCTGTGTCGATACTTATTCAGTATATCACAAAATCATATCTTTATCCTGCATACATAAGGTCCTTGAACAGGTCCATTCCCGGAATGCCGTTTACTACTACATCGCCTCCTTCGCCTGAAACATAGAGTCTTACGATCCTGCCATCCGAAAGTTGTGCGTCGATATAACTCTTTCCGTCTGTGCAAAGCAGTTTAAATGTCTCTCCCGCTTTCACATTCTCTGTCGATGTGACATTGCCTTTTTCATCGATAAAATCACATTCCACATCCATAACAGATGTTATAGGCTCATATGTAGCTTCATTCATGATCCTGTAAACCTCATCATCACTGACAGGTTTTCCGTCGCTTCCGATGTGATACGACTTATAACCCGAGAATGTACATATCTGGTTAAACCTGGTCGCAAGCTTGAGATTGTTCGGATCATACTTGATAAATTCGGTATATGTTCCGGCTTCGTTGTCAAAGGCTATAAATGACCCGGCGAAATACTCCTCATATATCTTGTCGATGGTGCCGCCGGTAATGTCGAATACCACCAGCCTGATGTAATCATTGTAATCAGGTACTACTACATAGACATAATCTTTTCCATCGGGGGAATTATAAAAATATCCGGTCGTTCCTTCAAATCCGGGGAATCCGTATTCATCCGCAAGCGAAACACTCTCCTCGCCAATGCAAAATCTCACATCCGTCAGTTCCGTATAATCATCATTATATGTTTGTTCAAATCCTATCTCATCGTTTTTGCCGTCTCCGTCAACATCCTCTGAAACCATCATATATGTGAATGCTTTCAAGGTTCCGGCAGAATCTGCATCCGGCAGATAATCCTTAACAAAAAGATCCGGATATTCGTCATAGTACAGGCATACAGACTGTGCACCCGACGCATAGGCAGCCAGTTCATAAGGTCCGAAATAAAACTCTATATGGTCGTCAGTAAGCGCCCACGTATATCCTATGGTATAATCACCGTCTTCCTTATATTCCACACCTTCTCCGTCCACATAACGGGCAAGGTCGTTCTCAAGATCATTGAACATCTCAAGCTGGTCCGCATACTGTTCTTCGAGTTCTGCCTGCAGGATTTTCGGAAGATCGTCAACCGATGTAAGAACGTCCGCAAGCTTAAGAACTTTGCCGGTCACCACGTCGTAACTTATATACCCGAAACCGTAGATTCCGTGAGCGCCGCCCATATACTGGTCTATCGGCATAAAGAAACTGAGTACCTTTTCGTCTGCGCGCATCACGTCAACTCCCTGATTTACGGAGTACGGTCCGTGAAAATACTCGGGGTCATTTTCGAGTTCATCCAATGCGTCGGCCTTGATTTTTTCCACATCATCCTCGAAATATTTAAACTCCTTGTCGGCATCTTCCTTCATTGCCTTGGCAAGTTCGGGGAAATCTTCGGCACTTTCATCAGATAACAACGGCATCGTAAAAGAACCTGTAACAAGCGTCGTGTAGTTTTCATCTGTAGCGGATTCGTAATAACTCTTTTTCATGACTATGACCTCGGGAACTTTGGAGGTTTTCTCGTCTCCGGCCTCAGTCACTTCATCCGATTGGGTTTTGCCGCTTATGTCATTTTCTTTTTTGGATACCGTGGAATTGTCTGTTTTTGCTCCTGCACTGTCGGCAGATTCAGCCGTTTCCTCAACCGCAATCTGTGATGTATCTGCTTCTTCTTCCACGTTGCTCTCGGCATTGTCAGCCGTATCGGATGCTTTGCCGCAGCCGATAAGCGAAATTGCTATAACAGCAGCGAGCATGATTGACATTAGTCTTCTTTTTCCTAAGAGTGCTGCTTTGCCTTGAATTCTCGCCTTTTTCCCGGTCATCATACCGTTGTTTGTCAGTTTCTTTTTCATGTTGTCTCCTCTTGTTAATGCTTAGTTGATTCTTAGTTGATTCTTAGTATATATTTTGTTATTTGAAATCTGTGGAATCCTATGGAATTCTATGGAATCCTACTGTCAGACTCGTTTTCTTGTTACTGATACTCTATCTATGTAAGTCGGGGATCGATTTTCACCATTTTGCTTATTTCCGATGCCTAACTGCCTGATTTTGCCCGCCAAACTTGCCCAGATTTCCAATTTGGGGATCGATTTTCACCATTTTGCTTATTTCCGATGCCCGGTCTTAGTAAGTCGGGGATCGATTTTCGCCATTTTGCTTATTTCCGATGCCTAACCGCCTGATTTCACCTGTCAAACTTGCCCAGATTTCCAATTTAGGGATCGATTTCTACCTTTTTCTTCGTTTCCGATGCCTAACCGCCGGATTTCACCTGCCAAACTTGCCCTGATTTCCAATTTAGGGATCGATTTCTACCTTTTTCTTCGTTTCCGATGCCCGGTCTTCGTAAGTTGGGGATCGATTTCTACCTTTTTCCTTATTTCCGATGCCCTATCACCATTTTGAAAAATGCACTTGCCCGATTACCCCAAATCAACACTGCATCAACCGGATCGACCGCAGCAATCACATCAACCGCAGCAACCGCATCAACCTCAGCAACTACAGCAATCACAGCAACCTCAGCAACTCGATCATCTAATTCTTTGCAGGCAGGATCGTGTAGTCACTCCTGTCTAAGCTGAAATTAGGGTTGTAATAAGGATCCCCTGCGGCCAGTTCTTTGGCCCAGCGCTCTTTAAATCTTGCGCATTCTTCGTTATATCTCTCCGCGGAAGCTCCCTGCATGTCGGATCCTCTTGAAGCCGACTCGTAGTGGTAGAGCTCCGCAAAAGGAGTAAATACGTTAAGATACCCCTTTTGTCTGCATTTTAGGCAGAAATCAACATCATTCAAAGCGACCTTAAACTCTTCGTCAAGCCCGCCGACCTCATCATATATGGCTCTTGAAACCATGAGACAGGCGCCGGTCACCGCAGTCACATCCTGTGCATAGCACAATCTTCCCATGTAACCTAAATTGGTCACGGGCATAAGATAATGCGTATGCCCCGCTGTCCTGTGAGCGCCAAGTCCTATGACAACACCCGCATGCTGTATGGTCATATCCGGATAATAGAGCTTTGCACCGGAGCAGGCCACATCGTCGCGCTGTGCATACATGAGCAGTTCTTCGATCCAGTCTAGGGTTATGACTTCCGTATCGTTATTTAGCAACAGGATAAATTCGCCGGAAGAAGCCTTAACTCCGAAGTTACACACCGCAGAATAATTAAACTCATCTTCCCATGTGACTATCTTCACGTTCGCATGGGACTTAAGTTCTTCATAATAAGCGAATATCTCATCCGTAACGGAATTATTCTCCACTATAACTATCTCGTAGTTATCGTATGTGCTTTTTTCAAAAATAGAAGAAACGCAGCGCTTAAGATCTTCAACATGGTCTTTGTTCGGGATCACGATAGAGGCCCTGGGATTTCCCTTTATTTCATATCTTATCCTGAAGATCGTCTCAAATGCCCTCGTGGAAGTGATCTCAAAGTTCTCGTATCCGCAGGTCCTTAAATGATCCGCAACCGCTCCCTTGGCCGCATCGATCGCATAGCTCTTGGCATTTATGTCTTTGGCTACGGACGCCTTATGCGAACGCCAGTAGTACATAAGCTTGGGAACATGTACGACATGCTTTGCCCTTGAAGTAAGTCTTAAGATCATATCATGATCCTGACTTCCGTCAAACCTGGACCTGAACAGCTCCATCCCATCCAACAAATCTCTGGAAAAGGCGCTGAAATGGCAGATGTAGTTATTGGCCCTAAGGTTATCTATCGCAAAATCGGGTTTAAAATGAAGCGTGATCATGTTATCAACGCTGTTACCCTTAAATGTGGTCTCATCACAGTAGATATAATCCGCATCCTCGTCGCAAATGACCTTCATATATTCATACAGCACAGAAGGATGGATGATATCGTCATGATCAAAAAGAGCAATGAAATTACCCGTGGCAAGTTTCAAACACTCATTGGTATTACCTGAGATTCCTTCATTTGACTCAAGCTTCTTATATATGATGCGTGAATCGGCATCAGCATACTGCTTACATATCTCTTCGACATACGAATGCTCATCATCGGAACCGTCTGCCAGACACAGTTCCCACCCTCCGTAGGTCTGGGCTTTCACGGAGTCTATCATGTCGGTTAAGAAGTTTTTCGGAG
Organism: Lachnospiraceae bacterium; assembly: GCA_024691305.1. Lineage (GTDB taxonomy): Bacteria > Bacillota > Clostridia > Lachnospirales > Lachnospiraceae > XBB2008. Next base: position 6,167 of record JAILNS010000034.1, read on the forward strand.
TGTTGTATAGCGGAACCAGTATGGAAAAGACGATATTTTTGTCAAATACTGTCTCTTCTTCTGCCTTACGTCTTGCTTCATCGGGAAAAGACTTGGTACCGTGACTCGATCTTGCAGCGCGCTCCTGCATCTTTGAGTCAACTTTTCTCATGATTCCCCTAATAGAACCGTAAGATCCAAGGCGTTGCTTTGTTCTCTGCAAAAAATGAAGAACATCACGGGCAGGCTTGCTCATCGCCCAGATTTTGGAACCCTTGATCCGCTCGAGATGGTCAGCGGTTGCATTCATCTCATTAGTGGCAGTCCGGATCTTTTCCTCGAGGACGGCTGTCCTCTCCTTCTCTGCCTTATATTCTTTCATATAATAATTCTGATCTTCCATCGGTTTCCTATCTGTATCTATATTTATAATTCCGGTCTTTCATCGGTTTCCTATCTTTTTATATAGTAAAACGCACCTATAACCGTCCCTATCCTTTATACGATTAAATGTTTGTCCGTAAAAACCACAATTCCGCGGCTTTCGCAGGAGTTTAAATCCTGATTTATCACGACAGGTTCAATGCCGACCACGTAGTCGCCCACCGGTAAATCATCTTTCAATATCCTGGAGTCGAATCCGCACAACCTGTTATTTATTTCCGAAGGGAATGTCTCTTCGAGGTCTTTTCGGGGTACAGGGTCGGAATTTACCCTAAAAAGAATTGTGTCAGCCTCATTTTTAAGGATTACATTCACATGATGCATGGAATTGTCTTCGCCTGCTATAAATGACCACCCCCGGATTTCAATGATTTCGGGATCTTCCAGCCTTAATTTGTCCTGAACGCCCGCAAAATCAACCGATATTTTATATGGTCCGGCAGGAGCTTCTGCAAGTTTACTTGCATCAATCTGTCTGACAACTTCATGCTTGGTATGATTATTGTATCCAAAATCGAAATTACTCAGATAATTTGAGTGATTTCCGATCAGATTTTGATTGTAGTAAGGATCATGGTTCAAAAATTCAGGGTAGATTTGATTGAGTCTGTTTTTCTCATTTAAGAGTCTTTCCCACTTCTCATCATTGCCTTCATCCTGTCCTCTGGTCAAAGACTCATAATGATATAGAAGAGCACCGTTACACTGTACATTGGTATATCCGTTTTTACACAATCTCATACAGAATTCCACATCATTGTATGCAACAGGGAAATCTTCATTAAACCCGCCGGAAGCATCAAACTTGGACGTCTGTATGAGAAGACACGCCGCCGTTACCACGAGCATGTCATATTCAAGCGTGTTTCTTCCATAATAGTAGATACGGTCATCAGGATATATGACCAGCTTGTGAGAGGGCCCGATCTCCATATTGGTCACACCAACATGCTGGATAAGATCTCCGCCTGCATACAGTAGCTTAGCTCCTACCGCACCAACATAAGGACGTGATGCATACCCTGCCATCAGTCGAAGCCAGTCTTTCTGGACAACCTCGATATCATCATTCATAAATAAAAGGAAGTCTCCGCCGGCTGCATCGGCTGCGCGGTTACACAGTTTCGAGAAGTTAAACGGCTGAGGATCATATATATATTCATGAGGAATATCTCCGAGGAGCTCATTTATTATGCGGATATATTCCGCACGGTCATCTGCATCCGATCCGTTATCCACTATGATAAACTCAAGAGCATCATAGTCTGTCTTTTCTATGAAAGATTCAAGAAGCGTCTTAAGGACATCCGGATGACCTTTTGTAAGAATACACACAGAAACCAGATGTTTTTCCGGTAATTCATAAAAAATATGCATATCCAAAGGGTATTGTCCCGGGTTAAATGTTGCTTTGACCTTGCGTCTTTTGAAGGAACGCAGCTTAACTGCAGTGTTTTCTTCAGATGAGCCTATTATCTCCTTACCCGCTTCTAAATCGTCTTTTAACCGATCGGATACGTACTTCCACAGTTCATAACTGTCGTTATAAAGAGCGCCTTGACTTTCATTATTATTAAGCGCCGTACCTGCCGTTCCCGCCTTCACATCCGGCAGATATTCATTCACACATTTGTGGAAAATAACCTGAGGAATATGTACCACTTCCGGAGCATCGTATCTGTTCCCTATACGATCGGAAATCTGCAGGAAAAGATCATATACATTTAAGAAAGGATCTTTAGAGCCATACCAGTCTGCCCTTATTGCTATATCCGAACGAATGATGGCAACATTTCCAAAATAAAAGAAACTGTCCAGCGTATCCGGAGACCAGTCGGGTTTAAAGAAAGGCTCAAGCCTGTGAATTCCTGATGCGGTATTATAATAGTGATCCTCATCGGCATATGCGATCATAACCTCGGGATGATCCGACAGACAGGAATCCAGTCGTTCCGCATATCCGTTCGCAAGTTTGCCACTCTTACTCGTAAAGATTATCCATTTGGCACGGATAGAAGCATCAAAAGGCGCTCTCATCCCTGCACAGTCTTCCACGTACACGATATGAAATTCCGATTGTCTTACACGCGACATTCCGGAATCGGAATACTCAAGATATTTGTTTTCTATGGGATCCTTGCTGATCCACCTTGCATAGTAATCTTCATACATCCACAGGCGTCTGCCATATGGTGTGTCTGGTCCCGGTGTCGTGGGGCCGGATGCAGCTGTCGCGGATGCCTGCGCTCCGGAAGCGGGAGTCTCTGTTGCCTGTACCCCGGCCACCTGCGTCACGGAAGCCGGCATCTCCGTTGCCTGCGCCCCGGTCACCTGTACCCCGGCTGCTGCAGACTCAAGCATAGGCGCAGAAGTTTCCCCAGGATTGCCCTTTAATTTATTGTAAATTTTGCGCGCAGGTTTAAGGACTTTCCACAGTGAACTTCCGGTAATCCTGTTTAAGGCTATATTTAACTCACCGGTTTTGGCAGTAACTTCGCCAAGTTCAACGGCAAGTGTGTTATTCAGTTTCTTCTGTCTGTGGTAGATATCCTCGTAGTACTTCTCCCACGTATAATCTTCATATGACATGATCGATAACCTGTGTAATTATATTCATCTCTATATCAGATCTTCCCATACGGTGCATCCGGACCCGCACATCTGTGTGCATCCGGCTCTGTGCAAGCGGCACTCACCCAATCTTAGCTGCAGTCTCGGCATCTATGGGGGTTACATGCATATTGACATTAAAAACATTTACATCCTGATCCGGCAGGCCTTTTAAGTTTATGGTAAATCCGGGATCGGTAGTTGCAAAAGCATATGTATCACGGCCTATCTTTTTGCCGTTACATTTAAACTTAAGCATATTTCTGGGGATCGGAATGTCATTCCATGTTATTTCCTCAATGGTCACAATGCAGAATGCGCTGCAGGGATCTATGCGCATTGCCTGTCTTCCCCGGGGCACCGCCATTGAAAACGGAAATCCATCGGCAAAATATGACTGTTCCTCATTAAATCCAAACCCGGTATCCTCATAAACCTGAGGGCGCATATCAAGTTCGGTCTGGGAAACTTCCGTTCCCTCGATCGCATCCATCGTTACAATTCTGTTACCTATAAGTTCCCTGATTTCAGCCAGCGACCTGTAATCTCCGGTCACTTTCTTCTGGAACTTCATCTCACTTTCCCTAAGATCTTCCATCTCATCGGGTTTTATATTTAGTAGTTCAATAATTGAATCTAAACTTAATTTATTTCGTCTTTCATCCTCGAGCACATAGCAGTAGATTGCCCTGAATCCAAGTTCTTTGGGCTTCCATACTTCGTTCGTGGTCCATTCGTAATCTATGATGGTCCACTTGTCTCCGTCAACCAATATATTAGAAAAGATCAGGTCGATATCCGTTATCCGGACATCCTCTTCATTGAAACTTATCCTGTCGATATACTCCTTAAAGAGTTCCACGAACCCTTGCGTATCTCCGCTCATAAGGAGTTCGTCAAACATAGACTCCAGGGACCGTCCTTTTACATACTCTATCTGAAGGCTCATTCCATCCTCTGACAGGATACATTTATTGACCTTTATCCGGCAATTTTTGCCCTTGTATCTTTTACTAAGCTTCTTATATGATTCGGCCATATTTTTAAGGTGAGCAGCCGCTTCTTCATTAAGAGCCCTCTTACGAAGCACCGGTACGCCTTCGATCTCAAGCATTTCCGTAACGATCCGGTATTCACGCTTGCGGTCATTGGAATACCTGGCAAATGTTACCTCCGGCTCGGGACCCAGGATCAGCATATATGAGTTGGAATACAGGTTAAACAGCCCCTCATCCAGCACTGAATCAAAAGCTTCTTTTTCGTTAAACAAAAGGAGCCTGTCCCTGTCAAAATTCCTGATATTGTTTTTTAACTCACCATGCCTCGGAAGTCTTCTGTCGGAGAAAATATCCGTCATGAATTTATAATCCGGATAGGGATAGTACATATGATGTTCATTAAATCCGCATTTTTCCGCGATCTCTATAAGCTTTTTGTCTGTAAAGGTACGTGCGGGACCGCCATCCGGGTATCCGGTTACGGAACTGAAATATGTCCCCAGATGATCCTCCTTACATCCTGCCCAGTATTTCATGCCAAAGCGGTTTTCTATGGCAATGGCTATGGATCCGCCGGGTTTTAAGTGCGTTCCTATAAGTTTTAGCAGATCCCCATATGGGTCTTCTGATTCAATATAATGCTGTGCATACTCAAATACGCCTATCAGACAGATATAATCAAAATCCGTATCAAGGTGCTTCTCAACGTCCGTAAAGTTACCCACATGAATGACTACATTTTCCTCATTCATATGTCTGTATGCATTTATTCGGCTTCTTTTAAGTGAAAGATCGCAGCATACGAGGTTTCCTGCCTTACGGGCCAGGGCTCCGGTTATTGCACCGCACCCTGCTCCCACCTCAAGTACCTTCATGCTCTTATCGATAGGAAGCCATTCAACTATGTTTTCTCTTAAATGGGATAAGTGATAGAGGATCGGCCAGTTGGCATATTCTTCTATGATCTGCGGAAATTCAACCTCAGAGCGGTCTTTGGCTATCTCAAGCAGGGTATCCTCGATAGCACCGTCAGAGTAGGTATCCACACCTGCATAGTCTGCTAAATCAAGATTTACTCTGCCGATATGTTCTGCCGCCTTTGCGGAACTGTTGTTATTATTTGACTGTGACTCTTGATTCGCTGTCATAATACCCCACTGTATCCTTATCGGAAACAACCGTCAGATTAAGGACATCATATAATCTGTGATATACTGTAAATTCTTCTTTTTCAAAGCCGGTACACCCCAGGCTTAGCAGATATTCGCCACCCTGCAGGTTCATATGCTGTGTGAAGGTGATCTCCTTAACATCTCCTGCCTTTACAGGCTCCAAAAAACTCTTCTCTATCATCGTATTGGTACCTGTGATCTCGGTACCCTTGATATTTTTAATCGTAAAAGCGAATATGGGCCCCGGAATATCTTCTTTTATACTAACCTTCATATGAATGGTATAATCCGTGCCCTTGATAATGGCAGACGTACGGACGCCTTTTTCATCTGTGATATAGTATTCCTCTATCACGGCTTTCTGCGAACCATACTCAATAAGTTCGGGATTTACCGAATCTCCCCCGGCAGCCGCTGCAGCACGTCTTATATCCTCATCGTCAAGCAGCCTCGACTCGGAAGGTTCAGGAAGTTCATACTGGCCGACCAGTACCTTCTTGTAGGCATCTATCATCTCCTTGGGAGAGCCTTCGCCAAGCTTTACACCCTGGTTTAAGAGTACTACCCTGTCACAGTATTTAGCCACGGAACTTAAATCGTGACTTACGAAAAGTATGGTTTTTCCCAGTTTCTTAAACTCTTCAAACTTGTGATAACACTTAGCCTGGAAGAACACATCGCCCACGCTGAGAGCCTCATCAACTATAAGAATTTCAGGATCTATATTGATGGCCACAGCAAATGCCAGGCGCACAAACATACCGCTTGAATACGTCTTGACCGGCTGATACACATACTCGCCTATATCGGCAAATTCAAGAATGGAATCCAGTTTTTCTTCTATCTCTTTTTCGGAAAATCCGATCATGGTACCGTTTAAATAGATATTCTCGATACCGTTATATTCCATATTGAATCCGGCGCCAAGTTCAAGGAGCGCTGATATGCGGCCGTCCACCTCTACATCACCGGCCGTAGGACTAAGAACGCCCGTTATTATTTTTAAGATAGTGGATTTGCCCGAGCCGTTGGTTCCTATGATGCCCACGGTCTCACCCTTTTTGATCTCGATGTTCACATCTTTGAGGGCGCTGTGATCCGTGTGCTTACACTTGGATATTCCCAAAGCTTCCTTGATCCTGTCTGAAGGTTTTTCATAAAGTTTATAGACCTTATCCACATGACGCACGCTTATGGCGATATCATCGCGGGATCCGGACGATCCGTGGGATCCGGTCTTGGCTTCGGTATTATTTTTTGCAGTCAGATCTTTACTCATTACAATACATCCGCAAAATGAACTTTAAGTTTCTTAAACAACATCGATCCTATGGTAAAAAGCAAAAGCAACAGGATCCAAAAATAAGCGCTTGAGTAGAAATGCTCCCAAAACCATTCGTCTCCGTACATCGACATCCTGAATCCGTTAACTATATATACCATGGGATTTAATTTAAACAGAGGTTTTAACTGATCGGGAACCATATGAATGTCCCAGAGTATGGGAGTCGCCCACATACCTATCTGAAGGATTATCGCCACGATCTGCTGTAAATCCCTGAAAAATACGACGATCGCGCAGGTTATATAACTTATAGCGAGCACCAGTAAAAACAAACACAGTTCATAATAGATGATCTGTATCGTATAGATAGTGGGAAAATAGCCGTAACAACTGGATACCACGATAAGTATCCCCGTAAAGAACAGGTGGGTGAACATTGCGCCGATGACCTTGATGATAGGCAGGATCGAGATGTTAAACACCACCTTTTTGACCAGATAATTATATTCGATCATGGCCATCATGCCATGGTTTACGCCTTCCTGGAAGAAAAACCACGGTACAAGGCCCGCCGTCAAGAACAAAACATAAGGCACTTCGACTCCGCTTGCGATCATCTGCGACCTGGTATTAAAGACCTTATCAAATACGATCCAGTACATAAGTACCGTGACAACAGGCTGAGCCATCGCCCATACAGCTCCAAGATAAGAGCCTGCATAACGCTTCTTGAAATCATTTTTTGCAAGTTTCCAGATAAGGCTTCTGCTCTGAAACAGTTCCAGCGGAAGGGTTTTTAACTGGTCAAAAAAGACGCAGAACAAAGTGCCGGCAACCGCTATAAGCGCGATCCCGCTTCCTTTTTTCAGTGTAGCTGTGCCCTGATCGTCTGCAGGATTCTGATGGAAAAAGAGAAGAGCCGCCAAAATCACACACAGAATAACAACGCAGGTAATAATGATCCTTTTATATATATGCGGTTTATCTTTAAGTCTTCCTGACATCAAAAATCACCGTTTCCTACTTAAGATCCTTAAAAGGTCCCCATTTGGTATCACGCTCCGACATATTAAGCTCCATTCCTTCGGGGATTGGCCATTCAACACCTATGTCGGGATCGTTGTACATGATACCGCCTTCATCGTTAGGGTGATAAAAATCGGTAACCTTATAGCAAAACTCGGCGTGGTCCGAAAGAACCAAAAAACCGTGTGCGAAATTCTTAGGGATAAAGAACTGCTTCATATTTTCTGCAGATAACAGAACTCCATACCACTGTCCGTAGGTAGGTGAGCCCTTTCTAAGATCGACCGCCACGTCATAAACCTCTCCGGATATGACTCTCACAAGTTTGGCCTGTGCATGTTCTATCTGGAAATGCAGTCCTCGAAGGACACCCCTGGATGACGCCGACTGATTATCCTGAACGAATTCCTCTGTGATACCAGCCTCGGTATACGCCTGTTTATGATAAGTCTCAACAAAATAGCCTCTCGCATCTCCGTGTACCTCGGGAGTTATTACCTTTAAGCCTTCGATATGACATGTTTCTACAGTGATCTTTCCCATTTTGTCAGTCTCCTTTAACCGGTTATCATCATTTTTATCTATCTGAATTTGCCTGTATTTATCTATATCTATCTGTATTTAATATTCAAATCCACTTTGGTTTCTATTCCGTCCACAGTTCCCTTGGACGTATACTGCCAGTAATCATAGTATCCTTCGTAGTCAGGCTCTTCGACATACTGGGCGAGCCATGAATGATAAAGAGTAAGGCTCTCCGCATCCAGTTTGTTATTCCACCAGTTCTTGGATGCATATATACCTGCTTCATAGCCCGAATTGGTGATCGTTTCGCAGAATGCTTTGGTGACAGCCGTCCTGGTATCAACATTTAACTTGTCCGCGCGGCCCTTGCCACCGGCCGATTCCGAATCTATAAAGACAGGAAGATCAAGCATATACAGCTTGCATTCTTCAATAACCATACTTGCTTCTTCTATAGCCTCAGTCTCGTTGGTCGCCTGAGAAAAAAAGTACACACCCACGGGTATACCGGCCTTCATTGCCCCGCGCATATTGTCTTTAAAGCAGGAATCCAAAACAAGTGATCCGGATGTGGATCCTCTGTAACCGCACCGCACTATCGCAAACTCAACACCTGCATTTTTTACGGCTTCCCAGTCTATCTCACCGTTGTGACTCGATACGTCTATACCGATCTTACCGGCGCCCGTATATGCATCGGTTTCGGTATGCTCACTTCCATCCGCCTCGGTAAGTGCGGAATTTGAAGCCGTATCATCCAGCTCGGTATTTACCTGATCCTCGGTCAGCACCAGGTATGCTATGTCACTCAGGGCCTTATACTCAAGCGTCTTGCTTATCTTGATCATGGTCTTGGTCTGAGGAACGATATAACCGTCTATTGACGCAAGCTTAACGAAATAATCGCCTTCCCTGAGTCCGTTTACATATATGATACCGTCCTTATCTTCGTCGGTATAAGCACCCATCCCTTCTACTTCGGCAATAAATTCTGCCCCCGTGGCCAGGTTTCCGAGTGCGTCTATTACCATTATCCTAAGATCCTGTCCTACAGAATCCATCATCACGTTGACTTTTATACCGCTTTCAACGCTTATCTCCGACTGATACTGTCCCTCATCGAAGAAAGTCTCGTCTTTCATAAAGCCACTAAGGTCATCGCCAACCTGTCCGCCTTCCGCGGCCGGATCCGCTTCCACGGTCGTGACCGGCTGTCTGTGCCCCAGGCGGCGCTTTATGGTGTCCCAGTTGGCAGCCAGTACCAAAACCAGGATCCCTATGACGGTCAGGACACCGAACATGATAGATTGTCTAACCCACCTTGATCTCATCCCTTATAAGCCTTTGGCTACCTCCATGAGGTATTTACCGTAATCGGTCTTAAGAAGCGGCTCAGCAAGTTTGACCAGCTGATCCTTGTTTATAAATCCACGTTTATAAGCGATCTCCTCAATACAGGATATGTACAGCCCCTGCCTCTTCTGGAACGCTGAAACGAAGTCTGCCGCATCAAGCAGCGAATCATGATTGCCCGTATCCAGCCACGCAAATCCCCTGCCGAGAGTTTCAACATGCAGTGTTCCGCGATTTAAATATTCATTATTTATGCTTGTTATCTCTATTTCACCTCTTGCGGAGGGTTTAACATTAGCCGCGATCTCAACTACATCATTATCGTAAAAATACAAACCGGGAACAGCATAGTTACTCTTAGGGTTTTCAGGCTTTTCTTCGATTGAAATAGCCATTCCGTTTTCATCAAATTCAACAACGCCGTATTCTCTTGGGTCTCTGACATAATACCCGAAGATCGTAGCGCCGCTTTCTCTTGCAGCAACCTCACGGAGTATCTTAGAGAAACTCTGACCGTAGAAAATATTGTCCCCAAGGACAAGTGCAACCGAATCATCCCCGATAAAATCAGCGCCTATGATAAAAGCATCGGCAAGTCCTCTGGGAGATTCCTGCACTGCATAACTGAACTTGAGCCCAAGCTGCTCGCCTGTCCCGAACAGATCCTCAAAAACAGGAAGATCTCTGGGCGTGGATATGATCAATATCTCCCTGATGCCCGCAAGCATAAGAGTTGAAAGCGGATAATAGATCATCGGTTTGTCATAAACCGGCATTATCTGTTTGGATATAGCCTTGGTTAACGGATATAAACGAGTGCCGGATCCGCCGGCGAGAATTATACCTTTCATATCTGCCTCCGTCTCAAATCACATAGATATTATATTTTACCATTTTCAGGGAAAAAAAGAAACCTACTCAGATCATCCAAGAATAGATCTTACATAAGAAAGGTCTATAAGCTTACGGGCATCGACCAGCCCGAAATATGCTACCGAAAGACATCCCGCAGCAAGAACAACGCCCTTAAATACCTTATCATCCCACAGACTCTTTGCCCGGCTGCCCATATAACAGACATTAAAAAGAATGGGAAGAAGATACCTTCCCTGTGGCTGAACATCACGTAACCAGGAAAAAAGTACAGATGCCAGAATGCCTAAAACGGACATTCCCATTCCAAGCCAAAATACCCCGAAGTTCTTTTCCCGGTATAAAGATATTCCGATCCTTGCGAGGATAAAGATATACAATATCCCCATCACAACGAAATATAGCACATTACCCTCGTTAAAAACCCGGGCGCATGCAAAAGATACATACGTTTTCCAAAACCAGTGCGGTTCCACCTCCTCAAACAGATATGAAAGGTTATGCCCTCTGGATTGCATACGCCATCCGGGCTCGATATCTTCGGCAGGAGTGGTGGGATTCTTGTCATAATCCGCATATTCCGCCTCCATCTGCAGCTTAGCATCCGCTTTATCGAATCCGTAATAGTGCAGATCTATAGCTGCGCGTCCTGCAAATACAGCAAATGCGACACCGGCTATTATAAAATATCTGATCAGAATTTCCTTGTGTTTATTAATTTCTGATTTAATTAAATGTGATACAAGAACAATGAATGTAAGAACCAGAGTCGCGTAATAATAAGGTTTTCCGAGCATCAGTATTCCATACAGAAGTCCCAAGCCAACACACCCGGGAATATTCCTTTTGTTATCCGGCTCGATGATCTTCCACAAAAAACCATCCTCATCCGTAAGCAATGCTATCGCAAAAAATCCCAGCAGAAAATCTTCGGCATCAGCCGTGACATATGAGAAGATGTACCATGCCTGTACACAGATCCCAAATGCCAGCATCAGATAGTTCTTAGTGCGTATATTCTTAAACATATACACCATTATAACCAGCATTAAAAGAAGATTTGGCATGCGATAATATGGAAGCACATCCATGAATTGTTTGAAAACATATGATATTTTACTGAATATCAGAAAGTACGGAGTATAGTTACACACCTTGGTATAACCGTATCCGCTGTAAGTATCTCCAAGCCCCTCACCTTTAAGTCGCATATCAGGCCAGATAAAGTGATCCATGCACCAGTCCATGCACAGTCTCACATCCCATTCATCCGGGTGTACTCCGTATTCTGACCAGAATGAGATCAGGCAGACCACAAAAAAAGCCCCGAGAAGGATCAGTCCCGAGATACATGCAAACCAGTTATCACGTATATAGTTTTTGATCTTTAGAGCCATTTCTTAACTCCCGGTATGAATCTTAATGCCAGGGTAATGACAAGAGCAGCTGTATATGCAACTATATCCTGGATTGCAACGGCCGCAAGCCTGTTCATGTGAGGACACAGATAATAGTATACCATATGCGTATTGGAGCAAACAAAATCGGCAAAAAGGTAGATGCCAAATGTAGCCGGAGCCAGGAATTCAACGATATCGCCGACACGGCCGGGCACTTTTATCTTAATAAAGATCATAAATGCCGAAACGCTCTCAATGAGCATAGTCACAGTATATATCTCGGAATATGAAACATTCCACTCTCCGAGCGTCATTGCGTATTCAGCCTCGGATAAGAGCATATTTATGACAAAAGCCACTACAAATACAACCGCATACTTAAGATCGGAGAGCTTAAGTCCCGCTCCGGCTCCTATCCTGTCTCTGTACAGATAAAAAGCATGTCCTATGAAAAGATACAGCACTCCACATGTAAGCATCGGGATATCAAAGTATTCCGTATATGCGAAATCCGGGTAAAGTATCGCAATCGAAGGTATCACACTCACATAGACCGAAGCCACTGCTATGATACAGATAAGATGTTTCGATGACAGCCGGCAAGATGTATCCGGGTTCAGTTTCGTTTGAACAGATCCTGTTCCTTTATCCTGTCCGTCCGGCATAAAAACAGAAGCTGCAAGTTGAAATACCGGCATCATTACCAGAAGTCCCAGGTACATATAAAGGTACCAGAACGCATCCGTTGCACCATTGTTCCATACGACACGTATATAACCCAAAACATATGCCCATACAAGCCCGGCACCGGATGCACCCTCTACTCCAGGTACAGCTATGGTATTTATCAAGCATCTCCATATGTAATAAAACAAGCTGAACACAAGCAGGATCACAACGATCCTCCGTATCCTCGTAAAATACACTTTTGCATTTTCCCGTCTGTGCAAAAGGTTATATCCCATTATCATGAAAAAACCGGGAACGCAGATCTTAGTGATAAAGATAACGCCTACCGTCACATACCATGCAAGTGACTTAGGCGTAACCTGTAAAAGAACTTTGGAATTACAATGATTGATGATCACAAATGCACAGGCGATAAGTCTGTACAGATCGAGACCACGATTCCTTCCGGTCATATAAATACCTGTCTGATCAAACTGTAATCGTAACCCTGAAAACAACGCTCCGTCTATCAGTCTTTATGATAGAGCCTGGAATTAAGGGTAGTTAAATTAAATTCAAACTCGCGTCTGTTAGCGAGAGCGATATTCGATAGGATAAGTCCGGAAAAAAGCGACTGTATCGCTGCCAGATACACGAAACAGCACACAATAAGGGTGGGGAATTTGGCAACCAGTCCTGTCCGTGCATAATCGATAAGTACCGGTATAAGGAATGCCGTCGATATGATCACCAGAATAAGCGCAAGGAGCGAGAAAAACGCCATCGGCTTATAGTCCTTATACAGTTTCACTATTGTGAACAATACCTTGATCCCGTCCGAATAAGTATTCAGTTTGGACTCGGATCCTTCGGGTCTGTCCCTGTACTCAATGACCACATTGTCTATCTGCATATGGTTATATACAGCATGAATGGTCATTTCGGTCTCTATCTCGAATCCCCTGGATAAAACAGGAAATGTTTTGACGAAATTATAACTGAAAGCCCTGAATCCTGTCATAATATCCTTGACTTCACATCCGAAAAGACGATTTATCGTAGCTCTTACAAGTGAATTACCCATATTGTGGAAGGGGCGTTTATTCTCGGTAAAATATGTGGAAGAAAGCCTGTCGCCCACAACCATATCGGAATTATAATTAAGGACCTTATCCACCATCTCAGGGGCAAATTCCATAGGATAAGTATCGTCTCCGTCGACCATTACATAGCAATGCGCATCGATCTCGCGAAACATCCTGCGTATAACAGCGCCCTTACCCTGAACATATTCATGTCTGACAATGGCTCCTGCTTTTGCGGCAATCTCGGCTGTTGCATCCGTGGAATTATTGTCATAAACATATATCGTTGCTTCCGGTAAAGCTTTCTTAGAATCCGTAACAACTTTCTCTATTGTTTTTTCCTCATTATAACAAGGTATCAGAACTGCTATCTTATCCATATTACCGCCCAATAATTATATCAAGAATTAATTTTCTTCGTGAGCCGTTACCTGTTTGAATACATTGAATCGTAGTATTTCTCGTAATCACCGCTGGTCACGTTCTTCATCCACTCTTCATTTTCAAAGAACCATTTGATGGTCTTACGTATGCCTTCAGCAAACATTGTCTCAGGCTCCCATCCTATCTCGGACTTGATCTTATCGGGAGCGATCGCATATCTTCTGTCATGACCTTTTCTGTCGGTCACATACGTGATCAGATCATCACTTACATTGGCACGTCTGGGATCGGACTCGGGAAGCATATCGCGGAGTGTATCCAGGATTATATGGATTATCTCGATATTTTGTTTCTCGTTATGTCCACCTACATTATAGGTTTCAAACAGTTTGCCCTGCTCCTGTACCATATCTATAGCCTTGGCATGGTCTTCAACATAGAGCCAGTCACGAACATTCTTACCGTCTCCGTATACAGGGAGCTTCTTGCCCTGAAGCGCATTGTTTATGATAAGAGGTATAAGCTTTTCAGGGAACTGGAACGGGCCATAGTTGTTTGAGCAGTTTGTTATGTTTGCAGGGAACTTATATGTGTCCATATACGCTTTTACAAGCATATCTGAGCCTGCCTTCGATGCTGAATACGGACTGTGAGGTGCATAGGGTGTTGTCTCATAGAAATATCCGCCGTCTTCTTCAAGAGAACCGTACACCTCGTCGGTACTTACATGAAGGAACTTATGGTCAGGCTTAAATGTTCCGTCTTCGAGAGTCCATGCTGCTTTTGCACAGTTGAGCATTACTGCGGTTCCGATCACATTGGTCTGAACGAAAACTTCGGGATTTTCTATACTTCTGTCAACATGAGACTCTGCCGCAAAATGTACGACTCTGTCTATATCATCTTTTGCAAAGATAGCAGATATAGCATCCTTATCGCATATGTCGGCTCTTACAAAAGAGTAATTGGCACGGTTCTCGATATCTTTAAGGTTCTCAAGGTTTCCCGCATATGTGAGCTTATCCACGTTAATGATACGGATATCGTCACCGTACTTCTTAAACATATAGTGAATATAGTTTGAACCGATAAATCCGGCTCCGCCGGTAACAAGATAAGTATGCATATTATTATCTCCTTGGTTTAGTATTTAATATTAAGGTCAACATTTCCGCTTATGCCCGCTACACTTCCCTTGGATGTGTACTGCCAGTAATCATAGCGTGTTGCGGTATATGTAGGCGTTGCAGCATATTGAGCCAACCATATCTTATATCCTGTCAGCTGCGATGCGTGTATATAGCTGGTAAACCAGACCTTGTTGGCATATACGCCGGCTTTAAATCCGGAATTTTGAACTGTTTGACAAAATGCCTTGCAAACAGCTGTACGTGTTCCTGCATCTATACTGTCTCCACGGCCTCCCGAGTGTTCAACATCAAGGAATATCGGAAGACTGAGTCCATATCCGCTGCAAAGCCCTACAGCCATGGAGGCTTCCTCTACTGCCTCGACTTCACTCACCGCCTGTGTATAGAAGTAAGCACCTACCGCCAGGCCTGCTGCCTTGGCTCCGGATATATTGGCTCTGAACTTAGGATCCTCAATCAATGCACCGGTCGTGGAACCTCTGTATCCGCATCTGATTATAACATAGGATACACCCGAATTCTTAACCGCTGTCCAGTCTATCGAGCCGTTCCACTTGGATACATCTATACCCATAGTACCACTTCCCGCGGAGAGGTGTCCATTTGAATCAAAGGTATACTTAGCACCCTGAATGACCTGATCGCCTGTCACATAATTTCCGTCTTTGTTGAAATAATATGTATAACCGTCTATGGTCTGCCAGCCGGTGTACTTGTATACTGCATCGCTTGTTCCGGTCTTTATATAGAACTCCGAATAATTACTGTAATCAGCAACTGTTGCGGCTACATAAGAACCATCTGATTTCTTTATATAAACCTGACGTCCTGAACTATCCTTTAGGCTCGCGGAGGTATCTACTGTTTTGGTTGCTTCCGTAACGGTTACGGATACAGTTTTGGTTATGGATGAATCTACTCCAAGAGCTGCAGTGACTGTAGCCGTGCCTGCTTTCACACCCGTGATCGTTCCGCCCGAAACAGTAGCTATGCTTGTATCCGATGATGACCAGTTAACTGTTGTATCAGAAGTTCCGGATACATTAGCGGTAACACTGCTTGATGCTCCAACCTTAACAGATACGGATGCAGTAGAAAGTGTAAGAGTGGGTGTTCCCGATGACGGTGCTTCCGTAACGGTAACACTGCATGTAGCACTCTTAGATGAATCCTTGTCGCTGGTCGCAGTAATCGTTGCCGACCCTGTAGCCACAGCCGTTACAGTCCCGCCTGAAACAGATGCAACTCCGGAATTTGATGAAGACCATGTGACGCTTCCTCCATCCGATCCGTCAGACATCGTTACTGTAGCCGTTAAAGATCCGGTATTTCCAACCGTAAGACTCAGACTTGATGGTGACAGACTAAATCCGGTCACTGTAGCAGATCCGGTATTTGAACCATTGTCATTATTGTTATTATCGTTATTGTTGTTATTATCGTTATTATTATCTTCATCCCCGGAACCGGATGAGTCATTTACAACGACTGTACCGGTAAGAGTTTTTGTTTGCGGATTTCCTTCACTGTCACTATATGAAACATTTGCAGTAATGGTCACTGTTCCGGCCGAAACACCCGTTACAGTACCATCTGCTACCGATGCAACAGCGGTATCGGAACTGGACCATGATGTCACAGTTGCACCCTCAGGCAAACCCGATATCGTCAATGTAGTAGATGCATCTTTTTCTACTGTAGCGCCGGACATAGACATATCACCTTCCGTGCCCATATACGGCATATTCCAACTATATGAAACCGCTCTCAGCCCACTTATTTTGTCATATCTGAGTGCCGAAGTTTTATACGGATCGGGAATACTGCTTTTATCAACCACAGTATAACCCTCCTCACTTCCGCTTATGAGCGTCTTGGTAGACTCAACCCATTCAACGGTATCAGTCAGTTTTGACTCTACCGCAGTATCCTGAACTGCCGTATCTTCCTGTGCTACATTGACTTCAGCCTCTGATTTGACCTCGTCTTCGACATCGACTTTTTTATAAGCGATAGTATCTGTAACTTCTACGCCCGAAACATCGGCAGGCATTATATAGTCTTCGTATTCAGTTCCTTCAAGAGGCTTCATCACCACCTTATATGTACCGTTTGGAACCTCGGTATGGTACATAAGGCCATCCTTGTTTTCGTCTGTCCAGTTATACTCCTTGCCCGAGTCCGCTGTAACCGTTACGGAAAAAGCAATACCGGTGATAAGTTTTCCGGTAGATTTATTCGAAAACTTGATCTTTAAGTCAGACTGAACCGAAGAAACCTTCATGACGATCTGGATCTTCTCATCTTCAACAACTTCGATAACCGGTTCTTCTATGATCTCTTCTTCTATCTCAGGCTGCTCAAGTTCACCGATATAATTGGATCTGGCTGCAACAACTGCATTTAGACCATCTTCACCGACAACATATATACCGTTTGCGGATTCTCCTACGGATGCAAAAGAATCAACCTGCTTTTGAAGGCCCTGGGCATTCACAAAGACCGTTCCGGCTACCAAAGCCACTATAAGTACACAGACTCCGGTAACACAGATCAATCTGTCACTCATACTCATGTTGCTAAAGAAATCTATGATACCGCCAAAGAATCCTGTTTTCTTTCTTCGATTGTCTTTCTTTCTTCCGGTTGTTTTGCCCGAAGCAGCGCTTGCGGCAGTTGCTTTAGATGCCGACTTGGGTGATTTTGCGGCAGATTTAACAGGCTTGGCTGATTTTACTGCAGATTTAGCAGACTTAGATGATGACTTGTCGGATTTTGATCTTCTCTCACGACGATCTGAACCTTCGTCCCATGATCCGGACATTTCAGCATCTTCACGATTCCGGCCATATAGTTCGTCAGCCACTGCTGCAGCTTCTAGTTCCGCTGTTTCGGACATATCATAGAAATCGAAGTCATCATCATCGAATTCCTGATCGAATTCGTCGTCGTTTTCTTCATTAGTATCGGATTTCACAGACGATTCAGCAATATCGTCATGAGTAAGCCTTCCGTCAAAATCAGGAGCAGAGGCCTTAGCAAGCCTCTCATCCCGCATAACGATAGCTTCCGCATCCGCTATTACAGCCGCAGAAACATCAAAATCTTCATCTATATCCGGACTCAAAGGCTGAACAGGCTTAGACTCGTCCTCTATATCTGTACTCAAAGACTGAACATGATTAAAACCATCCTCTGTTGCGGAATCTGTCGCCGAATCATCTTCCGGTGTAATAGCAATCGTGGTATTTACCGCAGAATCGTACTTGGTCGTATCATCCGCAATCCCCTCGCTCATTTCTTTGGCCAGAGCGGCCATCTCAGCTTCCACGATACCGGAAGCGATCATCTCGGTATGTTCACCTATAGTATTTGGTCCGGATACCGTGTCTGCTCCGGTCGTAATATCCGCTTCTTCTTTAACATCCCAGTCAGTATCATCACCAAACGGTTCGTCCTCAGTCGAAGCCATATCCCACTCGTCCATCTCGGGTTCGGCATTCTTCTCCGGTTCGGAAATTTCTTTGGATACGGGAGCCGTGCCAGAACTTTTCTTTGAATTGTAAACAGTGTCTGAATACTTCTTCGATCCGGAGGAAGTGTTCAAAGAATCCTCATAAACAGAAGTATCGGCGGAGATATCCGCCGTTTCCCATGTGTCTGTTTCATATTCTACATCTACTTCTTCATCTTCTTCAGCTTCACCGAACAGAAATTCATCTCGTCCGTATTCAGCTTCCTGCTTTTTGTGTCTTTCTTCAACCCTTTTTTCAAACCTGCTCAGTTTACCGGGTTTATTATTGCTTTTTTTCTTCATATGGCTCTCCGGGCGTTATTTATCCTGCGGATATTTCTTTATCGCATAAGAAATGCGTTCTGCAAGTTTTTTGCGTCCTGCGTCTGTTAATTTGATATAATCCGTTTCTCCGGACAGATCTACATATTCCTTATAATTCTCCTGATTGATCGTTCCGTAGAAATTATCTATATATGATACCGAAAGTTCGGTACATGTATTTAAAGCATTATAGAAATAATTCGAAAGAGTCCCGTTACCGGTGTCAACCTGATCGGGATCATATTTGCTGCCGTCTTCGTTAGTACCCTCTGTATAATATAAACTTGAAACTATGATCCTTATATATGGATATGCTTCTTTGATCCGTCGAATCGAATAATTAAGGGATCCGACTATAGTACAACGTTCCTCATCGTCTTTGGGATTCTCGATCGCTCTGCCCTGGAAATAATCGGATGCATCATACATGATCACTATCACATCCAAATTGTCATAATCAATTGCCTTAAGTACCTTAGCAGCATCCTGAGTGAAGTTTCCGTCAACATGGTACTTCTCGGTAACACGGTCTATCTCCGAAAAATCCCCGCTCACTATCGCATCCGCAATATATGTCAGCGAATAGATATCATCAGGGTAATTTTGTTCTATCATAGCCAGATTTCTGGTAGCCAAGGTAGGATATGGAAAAGCCGCGTTATAAACGGTAACTCCGGCCCCCTCCGCTATCAGCTTATCAATCGCATTTTCATCATTTCTGGACATGGAAAGATCACCGTTTCCAAGAAGAAGTACAGTGGTCTCATCGTCAAATGCATGTCCTTCATAATCGGAAGGAGACATGGGGATAAGTTCATCAAGCACCTCGATATCAAACTCCGAGGTATCTTCATTAGGATCCAGTACTATATGTTCGCCTTTGTTCCAGCTGATAAGTTCATATGCTGCCACACCCAGTATCACGACAATCGCAGCTATCAGGATAATGTGGATGTTGATATGAAATCCCTTTTTCTTAGGAGACTCATCATCCATTTCCACATCTTCTGAACTAATTTCTTCTGAACTAATTTCTTCTGAACCGATCTGTTCGGTATTCTGAGATTCTTCATCAGTCATTATTTTATTTTGAACAATGTCTTCGTTCTGTTCGTTGTTCATTATTCTCCGGTCTCCGTATTACTAACTCCCGACTCCAGCTCATTGATCTTGTTTACAAGTAACTCAGCATACTTTAATCTTGCGGTCTCGTTGGGATGTATGCCATCCTCCGTCATTGAATCTATGGTATAAATATCTATTCCAAGTTCATTATACATATTTATGCACTCGGCACCGACGTCTTCTGCTATTCCTTCCGAAGCATTTATGTAGTCCATAAATGTCCCGAAACCGTTATTGGTCACATGCGCATCACCGATATAGCGAGTTCTGTCAGCAGACCAGAATTGCTCATAATATGGAGTACATACAATGATCTTGGCATCAGGATAATTTTCCTGAAGTTCTTTAAGTCCCATTAAATAAGCTGTAACAAAATAATTATAATACATTCCATGTACATCCTGAGCATTTATAGGTATATAGGACAGGAAATCATTGGTACCGTAATCAAGTATGAAGTAATCCGTTTTGGACGGATCGAGAGTTTCCATGATTTCTCCGGCCTTATATCCTTTAAGAAAGTCACGGTCTACCTTTCCTTCCATGGCATACACCATACCGATAAAACAAGGTTCATTCCATGTGTCCAGATCGGTATTCTTATCCATCCTGAGTGCACATGATGTTCCTCCGATCGAAAGATTGTATATATGCGCTCCAAGAGCAGTACCGACATTTCTCGCTATGCCCGTCTCATCTCTGACCGAGTCAAATATCGAATCACCCATAAATACGATCTGAAGTGTTCCGTCATCAACCTCTTCGGGTTCAACAGCGGTCTCAACATTTCCTTCATTGTCCGCTTCCGTTCCTTCTAAAGTAATTGTGTCGAGTTCCTCTTCATTCATAAGGATTGCGTCGGGTTCAGCTACCGTTTCCTCTGTTCCTTCAGCCTTAGATTCCTCTTCTGAAAGTTTTGCTGCAACTTCTTCTTCTATTTTTTTGGCTTCTTCTGCTTCTTTTTCAGCCTCATAAGCAGCGATTGCCTCTTCGACCTCTTCTTCGACGCTCTTGTCGGTGATCCTGTACTTGCATCCGGCAAGAGATGCCATAACAATCACTGCAGCAAGCAGTATGGTTAATACTCTTTTCATTTTCCGTTTTGTTTTCATCTTACTCCTCTTATCCATAATCATTCCTCCGTCGTCCCCGCCCTCACAGACGTATGACCATAAAACACAGTCCGGGCATCGTAATGATTATGTTCCTTAAAGATTATTATTTTTCAAAGCAATCCTTAAGATTCTATTAAAATACACTCCAAAATGCACTATTTATAATATTCTTTGTACCACTCCGCAAAGCGTTCAAGTCCAACGGCGAGTGGAGTCTCCGGTTTAAAATCAAAATCCCTTACAAGATCATCTACATCGGCATAAGTCTGGTAAACATCTCCGGGCTGCATTGGCAGATACTCCCGCACCGCCTTCATACCCAGTTTATCCTCCAGGATATCTATAAAATCAAGCAGTTTCTCCGGTTTGTTATTGCCTATGTTATAAACTTTGAACGGATCTCCGCCGGACTCTTCATCGCCCGCGGGCGGATTGCACAGCATATGCTCAAGCCCCGTCACTATATCGTCCACGTATGTGAAATCCCTAAGCATATCACCGTTATTATATATCTGGATCGGCTCGCCCATCTTCATCTTATTGGCAAACTTAAAATACGCCATATCCGGGCGTCCGTACGGACCGTATACCGTAAAGAACCTGACGCCGGTCATCGGGATCCCGTACAGGTGACAGTATGAATAGCCCATCAGTTCGTTGGACTTCTTGGTCGCAGCATAGAGGCTTATCGGATGATCCACACGGTCACTTACCGAAAACGGTGTCTTCATCTGATTGCCGTATATAGAGGATGACGAAGCAAATACCAGATGCTTAACGCCTTCCCTGCCGTCATAACTGTGTCTGCACGCTTCGAGTATGTTGAAAAAACCGACTATGTTACTGTCTATGTAACTCGCGGGATTATCGATCGAATATCTGACTCCTGCCTGTGCAGCCAGGTTAACGACTATATCCGGTCTCCAGTCTTCAAACACATGGTTAACAAGTCCCGCATCGGATATCGACCCTTTGACAAAAGAGAATCTCTCATATCCGTTAAGTATCTGAAGACGTGATTCCTTAAGTCCCACATCATAGTAATCGTTCATGTTATCGATCCCGACCACCGTTGCTCCTTCAGACAACAGAAGCTTCGACAGATGAAAACCGATAAATCCGGCAGCGCCGGTTATAAGAACTGTATTGTCCGGATCAAATCTGTTATACATTCAAAATACTCCGTGATCGTAATATACGTGATATATAACCATACATAATAAAGTTTACCACATCATATAGATATGGTAAACCTTCTAAGCACTAAATAATGTGATATCACCCTGCCATTTCCGGAGGACCGCTTCTTGGCTGGTTGATATTAGCTGTTACATCATAATTATCTTCTTCGTCATTTTCGTCTTCTACATGATCGTGATCATCATCCGGCAAGACAGCATTGGCATAATCATCGTCATCATATATTCCTGACGTATTAAAACCCTCACTATCTTCACCGGTACCCGACAGGTCATAATCCGGCTTACCGTCACCGTCGGCATCAGCCAGATCAAAGGTTACTTCCGACGGCTTGCTATTCTCCGTATTTTCATTTGCATCCGAATGAACTGCTGTTCTTGGACCGTTCCTGTGATCTTTGCCAATATGGGATGCTCCTCCCAGGACCACCGAAGTAAGCAAAGCAAGTATGACCATCAACGCTGTTATAATATATCCTGCCGGCATATGATCCCCCGATCTATTTAAACAAAATACCCTTCATACACATACCCGGCTCGTTTTTGTCAAAATCCCAGGTATGAAAAGAATCTCCCGCACAGTGCCTGTAATATTTACAATCCGCACATTTACCCTGTTTCCTGTAATCTGTCCTGAATATCTTATACTCTTCTTCCCAGACATTCTTAAATCTGTCTGTTTTTATATTACCCTGTATGAGTTCGGGGCGTCTCGGAATATCAGGACATGCAAGTATGTTGCCCTCCGTATCGATACTTGCTGTATATATACCTGCATTACACAGGAAATACCATTGTCTTACCTCACGTTCGAGTTTTGGTCCAAGGAAATGTGAGCATCCGTATGTGATCTCCATCGGTGGTTCATGCCTGTTTTCCCTGATAAAATGCATCAGACGCTTGATCTCATCACCTGTGAGCATCAGCTTTTTGTCCACCGGGGCATAGCATGTGGACTCAATGTTCATTATCCGCCAGGATCTGACTCCGGTATCCGCGATGATCTTTCGCATCCTCTTTATATCACCGATATTCCTGCGGTCTACCACAGTCGTGACTTGAACATGCTTAAAAACATCAAGCAAAACCAGTTCCCTGATCCCACTCATAGTTCTCTCATACGCATTGGAATACTGTCTGAAAAAATTATGTGTTTTCTCAAGACCGTCGATCCTTACGGAAACCGTACTCATACCAAGATCCGCAAGCCTGCGTGCAACATGTGAATCTATCAGAGTACCGTTTGTGGTCATCCCCCACATAAACCCTAGATTGTGGGCATAATCGGCCAGTTCAAAAAAACTCGGGTACCGTAACGGTTCCGCACCTGCAAAACACAGATTAAGATGAGATATATCAAAATCCTCTTTTACCTGCATTAAGAACGCCTTGTATTCATCCAGTCCAAGTGAAGACGGCCTGACGGGCAATTCAATAAAAAGATGATGCAGCACAGGCGTATGTCTTAAGATATTATCCCTATAGTCGGCAAGTGCAGACATTTGTTTATGTTTAGTACGTTCGGTAATGATCGCCATTAAATGTTATTCCTATATTCGCCTTTCCGTGTACTTTTAATACTACTCTGCCACGAAGAAATCTTTTTCTTCGATGCGCCTGTCTATAACAGGAACCGCAGCATCATAATCGCCAAGCCATTTTTCATATGCCGTATCCCAGGACTCGTTTGACTTTCGTTCCGCCGCACTTTGTCCAGCTCCATCTGTGCCTGCTGCCCTGTGATCGGGCAGATCATAATTATCTCTCAGATATTCTCCCAGAAACATCGTACATTTCTTTGCACCCACAGCATTGGTATGTATTCCGTAATCACTGAAATCCCCGGAAAAATCAATATCAAGTTCCTCATAGTAATGATTCATATCCAAAAAATCATACCCTGCAGCCTCAACAACCTCTTTGATATGTGCATACTTCTGTGCATCCCCATCTGCAAGTTTGTATGGTGATACATAGAAAAGTGCCTGTGCTCCGGTTTCTTTGACTGCTGCGAGCAGGTCATTAAGCGCCTCCTCCTGATATGGGTCCAGTTCCACAGGTTCCGGATCTTCAGAAACAACGGGCATATCGACAGGACCTACTTTGTCCGTGATCTTATATCCCTTATTCGGATCAAGCTTCGTATATCGCCAGCTCGCCCACTGATCGGGATGAATCAGG
The DNA here is from genome assembly GCA_024691305.1 of Lachnospiraceae bacterium. GTDB lineage: Bacteria > Bacillota > Clostridia > Lachnospirales > Lachnospiraceae > XBB2008. The sequence continues at coordinate 30,579 of JAILNS010000034.1, forward strand.
CTCGGCCAGTTTGAATGGTATTTGAATATGTCAAAATAGTATGTATATCTGTCCGTATCTTCTTCGGTGATATGCGTCGTTACCATCGCATTGATCGCGTCTATACGGTTCATGGAATACATCATGTTATCGGTCACTTCACGGGTATATACCATGTTTCCGCCAAGTCCTACTTCAAGTCCCACATACATACGCATCTCAAACATATACAGTTTGGGAGACTGAGTCTTCTCCGCCTCCTTAACAAGAAACTGTCCTGATATCGGACGCTGCACATTACTTGCCAGAGGATACGCCTTGATACCGTACTCTCCATAGAGTTCCGGCATGGAACAGCATGAGTAGGTAGGGCTCGATCCAATCATCACTATATCAAGAGTATCCTTGGGTTCTGCGTAGAAGCCCATGAAACGGTTCTTGGTATCTCCGCTGCCGCGTACCATGTAGGAGAGGGTGCGGAGCAGGAAAAGGAAGAGCAAAACAAACACGAGGACTCGTGCGATCATGATTATTCTGTTTTTGGTCTTGGTTTTTTGTTCGTTCATGTTTATGGTTGGTTGTTAGGTGCGAGGGGGTGCGTCCGACGCAGGCACGTTTGCACTCCTTCTCGCTCGTAGCGGTGCTACGCTCGAAAATACCTCGCTTAGCACCGACGGCTCGCAAGGGCCTGCTTTCGGACCGCACGCCCCTACGCACGTATATAATCATTCATCAATAATATCTACGACTCAAAAGAGCCAGTATTCAAACCGAACATCCCTCTCGCCTATAAATAATCATTCATCAGCATCTACAGTCCAAAAGGGTCAGCGTACAAACCGAATACCCCTCTCGCGCGGTTTTAGAAGCCTTGATATATGAAGGCTGCCGCATCATAGCCCGGGCCGTACTGTCCCATAAGGATCACGTAGAACAGGAGAGCCAGCCATATGATGTATCTGATGACAATAGGTTGGGCTGCGATACTTTTGCGTACATCGGTTTTGGTTTTCATGATATCAACGATGAGCAGTATCAGGATGCTAAATGCCAGTACCACCATATCCGTGTAGGTAAGTCCCAGAGGGCCGATTTCCTGCACTGCTCTTATTCCGTTTGAAGATACTGCCGTAACAAATGATCCTATCAGACCTTCTGCTGTAGAGCCGGAGGTTCCTATCCCAAGTCCGCATCCAAGGAGCTTAAATGCCGCTCCAACGGAAGGCGCCCTGAAGAATGCATTACCGATATTTACGAGTATAAAGGTCCGAAGGATCCTGAGTGCATTCAGCACTTTACCATCGGGGTTAACCTTTATCTTTTCCCAGAGTTTCTTAAATACCGGCTCCAGCACTTCTTCCATCACGATATAAAACCAGTGAAGAAGGCCCGAGCCTATAACGAAGGTCATGTTTCCGCCATGCCACAGGCCGATGATCAGCCACAGCACAAACATTGCGATATAGGTCGATATCTGCTTTGATCTTTTCTTGGCTTTTTTCTCATCGCCTTTTTTAGCATAAGCAGCCTTAAGTTTATTCTGGATATTCCGGTGGAGACTTGTCCTTAGTATCGGATAAAACAGGTATTCCTTAAACCAGACACCAAGAGTTATGTGCCATCGTCTCCAGTACTCTGCGACGGTCTTTGCAAAAAAAGGAGTGTTAAAGTTCTCAGGCAGTTTAAAGCCAAGGCACTGTGAAATACCAAGCACTATGTCCATAAGACCCGAGAAATCCGAATACAGCTGGATCGTAAAGCAAAGGATGCCAAGCCAGACATATCCGCCGGAGTAGGTTACGGGATCATCATATACGGTCGATACCATCACACCTAGGCGTTCCGCGATGACCAGTTTCTTAAAAAATCCCCACAGCATGCGCTGCATTCCGAAGGTTATCTGCCTAAGATCAAAGTTATGCTCTGCAAAGAAATCACCGGATATCTCCCTGTACTGAAGGATCGGGCCGGAAACAAGAACCGGTGCATACATTCCGAAAGTGAGCAGTTTAAAGAAATTCATCTGCACCTTGGCAATCCCGTTATAAACATCGACCATGTATCCTATCAGTGTAAAAGTGTAATACGAAAGGCCAAGCGGGACGAGCAGCATCACACTCACAAAAGGTGAGGGCGAAACCCCTTCTGCTAGGCTTCCCGACCATATGAATTTCATGTATTTGAGGGATATCAGTACAAGCAGCAACAAAACTATGCCTGCTATAAAAGATGCTTTTTTGTGCTTATCCGACGCCATCAGGCGGGTACAGACATAAGTTATGGCTATGCTGATAAGTGGGTAGAGTACCAAAAGCGGATGACCGCTCAAAAGATAATATGCTATACTACTAACGAGAATTACGCCCCATCTGAATTTACGAGGGACGAGATAATATATAACAAGTATAACTGCAAACGAGCATAAAAAACTAAAATCGGTGAGATTCATGGATACTTTGAAAAATCTTCATATACATCACATCGGCTATCTGGTCAAAAACATAGACAAAGCCGAGGCGGAATTTGTTGCGCTGGGCTATACCATTATAAACGAAAAATGTCGCGATGACTACAGAAAGGTAGATATAGTCTTTTTGGAAAAAGAAGGATACTGCGTGGAACTTATAAGTCCTTATGCCGAGGACTCCGTAGTATCGGGACTTATGAAACGCTTCAAGAACTCTCCGTATCATATCTGCTATGAGACGGACGATTATGATAAATGTTTTGAGCTTCTAAGAGCACAGGGATATGTGCCTTTTGACGAAAATACCCCCGCGCCCGCCATAAGCGGACGGAGGGTACAATTCTTCACGCATCCGAAACTGGGCATGATAGAGATCCTTAACGGATAATAAGTGCTATCCTGATCGTCGGGCCTACGATTTCGTTCCACGCTAAATCGTCGGGCCAAACCGGTCACTCTACATTTGCCTCGATATAGTTAACCATCTCGCCGACATTCTTCATGGTCACGATCTGACCCATATTGAACTTGATGCCGAACTGCTGCTCAACTGCCGCGATCAGGTTTATATGCTCAAGCGAATCCCAGTCATCTATATCATCGGCTGTGGTTTCATCATCCACGGTAATGGATTCATCATCAAAGACATCACGAAAAACTTCATTTAACTCTTCATAAATTTCTTCACGTGTCATAAGCAATTCCTTTCATGTCCCGTCAAATAATATATTTCGCAGAATTGAAACTACCATAACGGGTAATTTCAGTATAAATGAGCATTTATGCAAAATCAAGATACTGTTCTGCGTATTATGGCTTAAATGTGATATACTACATACCGACCGAATAAACTTATCCGGAGGCAATATGAAAACAACTCTCAAAAAATATATCCCGCTCTATATCATCGATCTTATGATCCTGACTGTTTTCTGGGGAGGACTTCTTCGCACCAGTTATAACGCCGATACCGTGGCTCATATAGCTGATCCTGAATACACTGTTTTGTGGCGTATAATGTGTGGACGTTACTTTACCGCACTGCTCGAGAAGATACAGATCGTAACAGGTATCATAATGGCTGAGCATTTACCTGTCACCATACTTTCCACGCTTATGGTTGTAGCGTTTAATGCAGTTCTTATACAGCATATCTTCAGCGATATCTTCGATAGGATACAATTGGACAGTGCTAAACAGTTTGTATATAAGGCAGGATTCATCTTATGTACTTCACTTGTATTTTTGAATGTATTTTTCAGTGAATTCCTGATGTTCGGAGAATTCTGTATGTATATGGCGCTTGCATACCTGTTCTTTACTATAGGTATCTGCTTTTATATACGGGGCTCTGTTCGAAATACCGTTATCGCTGTGGTCTTCTTTCTTCTTGCAGTATACACATATCAGAGTTCAGCAATCCTCGGAGCACTTATTCTCGTAGTTTATTATATGGTCAAAAACAATCTCAAGTGGACTAAAACTGCTGTAAAAGATGAGATCCTCGCAGTTCTTTTTCCTATGGGTGCGGGAGTTGTAAACCTCGTATCCACCAAGATAGCAGGAATGATCAACCCCCAATATGCATTCTTCAGAGACGTGGAAGTGGGAACCTTGTCCGGTAAACTTGCTACAGTCGCATCAAACTTCCTGCTACTGAACAAAAGCTCATATAATCTGCTCCCGGGGGTATTCATTCCGGGATTGTTTTCTTTGTTCACCGTTATAGGGATAATATATATCCTGACCAAAAGAGAAGACAAAAAAAGCATACTGTACTTCATTACCGCATATGTGATATGCATAATTCTTATGTACAGCCTGCCATTTTTGGAATCACCTTTTTCGTTCCCGCCCAGAATGGCCTTATTCTTCTACCTGGTGCAGGGGCTTACGGGCGTGACCATTTATTATCTTCTTTTTAATGAAAAACAAATCTCCGATACCACATTAAACAGATTCCGGATGGGATTTTCCGTGATAGTTATCGGGTACTTATGGATACAGCTGATCTTTTCACAGTTTATTATTTCCGGAAGATACGTCTCCAATACCATGGATAATGTGTTTTGCAGATCGGTACTTCTCGAGATTGAGAAACACGAAGAAGAGACAGGCTCACATATTGATTATCTGTGTGTGTTCAATGATGATTATTCTCCGACCTACTATCGTGAATCTTCCATACACACCGACCAGATAAATGAAAGGATCATCGGACAGGCTACATGCTCATATATCGACGCAGTTCTCGGAAGACACTTTGAGCCGCTCGTAAGAGATGCTATGCCTGATGATATCTATTCCGAATATTTTGAAGGAAAAGACTGGGACCAGTTCGATGTCAGCGAACAGCTCGTCATCGTAGGAGATACAGCTTATCTGTGTGTTTACTGATCGGTTGTATCTTCGCAGTTGATCGTTTCCTGAACGACATACAACGGCCTTTGCTTGGTCATGTCAAATATATTCCCGATATAGAGACCGATTATACCAAGCGTACTGAGAATCGCTCCGCCGAAAAATAATACAAAGATTATCAAGGTATTCCAGCCTTCCGGATTAGTGACTCCGGAGAAATAACTCACAAGAACAAAAATCAAATATATGATGGATACGATCACGGAAAAAATACCCATATGTATCGGCACATAAAGAATACGGTTCGAGAATGTGGTCATCATCTTGATCGCATAATCCATCTTCTTTTTGAAGGTATATGAGGTCTTACCCTCAAAACGATTCTCATGCTCAAGATCGATAAAATCATGCTTATATCCAAGCCACATCAGATACATCGTAAAGTCACGTCCTCTGTCCTTGGATGCCCTGTATTTATCTGCGGCACGCTTACTTGCGATCAGATAAGTTCCCAGTTCGTAATCAAAAGGAATCTCAGCAAAATAACTGAAAACCTTATGGAAAGTCTTTGAAAGAAACTGGGTCATTTTGGAATCTTTGCGCTGATGGCGTCTCACAAAGACAATATCATATCCTCCTGAAACCGCATGTTCATATAGCTGCGGTATCTTCTCGGGTGCATCCTGAAGGTCACAGTCCATGGGGATTATCCAGTCTCCGGTAGCCTGAGCTACACCTGCGGAAATCGCCTTATCCTGACCGCAGTTATATGTAAAAGATATCGCTTTGACTCGACTGTCCTTGAGAGCTACTTTTTTGATCTCATCCCATGACCCCATTCCGTCACGGTCATCGACCATTATGATCTCAAAAGAAACCTTCATCCCCTCAAGGGTTTCAACAAGACGTCTGTAGAGTTCACTTATGGCACCGGGACATCCATATACAGGTATTACTACAGATATATCCATATCAAAAACCTTCCTCAACTTCTATGACATTATTGTCATTCTCATAGTCACCGCTTATCTCAAGCACCCATACGCTGCTTCCCTGAGCAGCATCCGGCGGTAGCAGTCTGACGGCCTTTTCTTCACTAACAGGCTCAAATCCCATGGTCATATAAAATTCTTTGACCATACCGTTTTTGGCAGTGGGGTAATAGTATCCGTATATCCGTGACAACCCCTTAGCCCGTGCCGCTTTGACGATCGCATCTTTCATAGCACATTCCATATCTCTCTTAAGGACTCTGCAGCTCATAAGCCACAGTTCCATATGAAGTGCGGATGCCTCATTATCTATACGTCCCATAAGCAGGGACACTATTCCGTTATCACCGAATTTATCCTCCAGTTGTCCGTACAGAGTGATATATTCATCCGACAGGGAATACTTTTCTATATCAGCCACCGTACACCGAAGTGTCGTTAAGTTAAACTGATTGGATTTATTGGTAAGCTGCGATATACGGTTATAATACAATTGTTCAAAAGGAGCGATACGGGCTTTCATCTTAAGGCCCAGCAGATACTCCCTGTAATCCGTATAAGCCGCCTGCAGATGAGAACGTTCTGCATTAGCCTTATACATATCGTTTCTCTTCTTATCGTCTTCGGATAAACCGATAACTTCGAAATATCCGTTTTTATCTATATTTCTAATATACTCTTCCGGCTGTCCTATATCCGGGACATTTACACCTGGAACCTGATCTGCCACTATCATACGCTCTGCCGGGTTATCATCGACAAAAACCATGGAATCCGGAAGTATATTTATTGCTGATGCTATATCGATAAGATTTCTGTCCTTGGGATCCCAGTTGGCTCTTATCTCTATGAAGTCTTCTTTCTTAAGAACACCTGCGGGATGTTCAAGACCTGCCATTGCGTTTTCTTCATCATTTTTGGAATCGATATTTAAGAGGACACCTATTTTCTTCTGCTCTTTTAAGTATGTCTGAAATTCAGTATATGTCTGGCCCACGGAAGTTTCCATACCGATCTCAAGCCCTTCGGGGCCATCGTCTCCGACTATTCCTCCCCAAAGTGTATTATCAAGATCAAGTACAAGCGCCTTCTTATTTTTGCCCCATATGGCTTTCATTATATGCGAAAGACTGTATGCAAACTCAGGTATTGCCTGCATTGAACACATATATTTATACATATGCCAGAATGCGGGATCGATCCATTTGTCCAATCCGTAAGATGCAGACAGATAGTTGATATCGTGAATATAGAATGCTTCGGTTACTGAAGCATATTCCGCAAACATCTCATTAAGTCTGTTTACGTATCTGACTCTTCCGGAAGGATCTGTAGCCTCATAATTGCCCATCACGCGATAAAAAGGATATTCAAAATTATTCTGTATGACAGGACAATGATACGTATCCGCAAGATGCTTCCACATAACCTTAAAACGGTCAAATTCCGCATTAAGGCAGTTGTCCGATTCCTCCCGGCTCATGCCAGGAACAGGAAGGTTTTCGATATTTCTGTAACCAGTATGGATATATATAAGATCCGGTTCAAAGGACACGAGTTCCTTAGGATCAAACATCGCATCCTGATAGTACTGATCATATTCCGACTCATAAAATTCAGGTTCTATTCCGTAATTTAACAAAAACAATTCCAGAACACGTATATAGTCATGCGTAGTCGATCCGCCAAGTACTGCGATCTTCTTATGCGTACGTTTTGTGCCATCCGCTGACAGTTCCCTGCGGATAGATTTTGATTTCTTAAGTATGTATTCGCTGTCAAAAGGGTATTCCAGTTTATTCATAATAAATCACCTTATCCAATCATTATCGGTATTATCGGTATAAACAGCCGACATCCCCATATCGATATCGGATCTTATACTGTCATGATCATCCACAGTATGCACATACAACGGAACATCAAGTTCCATCATACTGTTATAGAAGTTTCCATCGGTCAGCCATTCTTCCCAGAAAGTTATGCCGACATAGTCATGTTTTTTAACAGCCTTTTGCAGAGCTTCGGGACTCCTCTCGTGATCTTCTGTCTGATACAGCGTAAATATGATATGATCATATCCCATTTTCTTCATTTCACGATATTCGCTGTCATGATATACCTGGACGATAAATCTGTCCGACAGATCAGGATACCTGTCACGGATCCGTCCCATCACAGCGACATTCCCGTTCCTGACATCTGTGATAATGTATATATCCGGATTATCATACATGACTCCGGCTAGGATATCTATATTCATGGGAGTAAACTCACCATCTACCGGTTTACTCATAAACTCTTCTTCGGTCGCATCGAAGTACTTCTTGTCCGAGGCGCATATGACCTTCTTGTCCGTTGTCTGAATGAAATCTATCTCGATGAAATGGTTACCTGCAGCAATGCTTCCCTGTATAGCTTCCAGACTGTTGGTATATGTGTGTAATTCACCGTCTTTTCCGATTATTCCGCCTGCTGCATGGATTATGGTCTTCTCAGACTCTATACCGGCTCTTATATCGTCTATCTCATGTTTGATCCTGTAACTGTTGTAACCTTCATAAATGATATAACCCAAAAATACAAGAAATATTACAACGCCGATCGCAAGGATCATCTTTTTGTATGATACTTTCATATTGCAATGCAAACCATAAGGGTTTCTTCTATAACGACTGAAAACGCCACTTCTGATATTATATCATCCAAAGGTCGAAATACCAACCAAAAGACTATATATAAAACGGCTCCCGCCTGAGCAGGGAGCCGTCACACATATCCTAAATTTATTAGATTTTTCTTTTTACTCTTATTCCTCATGAAATCCGGCAGCAATGGCATTTGCTTTGATCTCCTCTGCATGTCTGTCCCATGATTCCCAGCGTTTGTCTCCTCTTCTGTCAGGGATATCGTACATCTGCTTGATCTCACTGCCCAGATAGTCGCTGAATTTGCAGCTGCCTCTGTAATTTAAATGAGAATGATCATTAAAATCCTCTTCGAAATTCAGATCCATTTCACTGTAGAAGTAGTTAGTACTGTTAAATTCAAGACCGTACATATCGGCGATCTCATGAATACGGTTATACACAAGTTCATCTTCATCTGTCGTGACATAAGGAGATACCATAAGAAAAAGTTCTATGTCATGCTTGTCACAATATTCTATGATCCTCTGCAGATAGATCTCCGATTTGATCGTGATACCTCCGCTGTTGTCCTGACTAAGAACCGGTTCTTCCTGCGGATCGACCACATAATACGGAGTATATCCCTTAAAAGCCGCCCTGTCTTTGCGGCTCATAAGAGCGTACTCCCAGTCGTATTTATGTATCCCCCAGTATCTTGAATGATATCTGGTCATGGACGGAAAATAATCCCATATCGTATCCGTCTCACAGTCAGACAACATCATACCGATCTTATTAACTGAAAAACGTACGCCCAACAGGTTTTCGTCAAGATAATTCAACATATGGTCTTCTTTGTGCCTGGCCGGAGTATAAACATCTATAACGATAAGTTTGGGATCCTGATATTTACATATCTCCTTGAGATAATAGTATGTTATCCACAAAGGCTGCTCAGCTGCACTGTAATCATATGAAGCGATCCCGTATTTCTCCCACAAAAGTGCCGTATTTACATCACAGTGAATATGACTGGATCCCATAAACACGACATCTATTGTATTGCGAGGCTGGGCATACATGTCCTTGGACTGCCTGATCCCATGTTCAGATTTAAGACATAACAACTTATCCAAAAAAAGGTAAGTCACTATGATCAAAACCACCAGCACTGCAAAAGCCATGCACTGCCTTATATTTATTTTTTCTAACTTATCCTTAAATCTGTTCATATCAAAATTGCATATATATAAGCTGACTTGATGTATCCGGTCCGTAAACACCCAGAACAATGGTGCCTATCACAAGGATAAATGCCACTGTATATCTGAATCCGTACCTTTTTTTGCTTATAACCTCCGGAACGGCAACGGATCCCCGATAAGCCAATATTTCCACAGCCACAGCTGACAGGATAGTAATGCCGAGCACGATAACGTCATGCATATACACTCCCATATCAAGTTTATTCTGCTCAAAGGTAACAAACCAGTTAGAAGGATTAACCATCCTGTCAAAATATATAAGAGCATCATTTAAGGATGCTGCTCCAAAGAACACCCAGGCAATCGCCACCGCAAAAAATGTTGTTATGCGTCCGGTGATACCGTTACGTACAAGTTTCCACCCCTTACCGGATGCTATCCCGTCGAAGGCAGAATACAGTCCGTGTAATAACCCCCATACGACAAAATTCAGACCTCCACCGTGCCAGAATCCGCATATCAGAAATACTATGATCGTATTTATGATCTTTCTTGCAAAGCCTTTTCGGTTTCCTCCAAGAGGTATATATACGTAATCCTTGAGCCAACTGCTCAGTGAAATATGCCATCTTCGCCAAAACTCCGTGATGTTTTCACTTAAGTAAGGCATCCTGAAATTCTCTGACAGATCGATACCGAAAAACCTGGATATACCTATCGCCATATATGAATATCCCGCAAAATCAAAATATATCCTCAAGGTATATATAAACACCCCGGCAAAGAGCCAGGCCCCATCGATCTCCCTGACATTCTCAAATATCCGGTCCGAAAATATCGCCAGTCTGTCCGCTATCACCAGTTTATAAAAAATACCTGTAAGGAAAAAATAAACGCTGTCAGTCCATCTTGAAAAATCGCTTATTCTTGCCTCAAGCACGTTATTCATCTGCCCGGTGAAAACATCTTTTCTCTCTATGGGACCACTTACAAATTTAGGAAACCATGCAATATACAATATAAGTTTGCCGGGATCATATTCGCTTTCTACTGTATCGCGGCAAACATCGACAAGATAACTGACCGACTGGAAAACATAAAATGAAAACCCAAGCGGCAGTATCCACTTCTCTGAATATCCAAGTTTAAAGAAAAACAGTGCTGATACCAGTACAGATACCGATATCACGGTTGTTGCAACAGAAGCTTTCTTACGTCCTGCATCAGCCAGATAGCCTATTCCGATCCCGGCTAAATACGTCAGTAAAGAAACAGCGATGACATAAACTCCCGCACGTACATCGAGTATAAAGATATACAAAAGCGAAGCCGCTGCCAAAAAATAAACCCTGATACCATATCGTATAGTATAAAAGATCAAAAGTGTGATTAGCAGGTATAATAAAGATTGAAATGTAAGAGTCATAAAAGGCCCACCTCAATAAGATAGTGAAATTCTATCATATATATGTTAAAATCCATAGGAACAAAAATATAGGATTATCTTAAGAAATTCTTAAGATACATGATCATCGAATTGTAATATCATACTCATAAAAATAATTACCGGGAGTAAAAAAATGTTTTCATACGATGATTACCGAGAAATAATCCGTGCAATTAAGGACAGCAAAAAAGGAATGAAATATCCCGACGCGTACGGCAAAGACGAATTTGCCATCATGCGCCACGATGTCGAATACAGTATTGAACGTGCTTATGAACTGTCTTTGGTTGAAACGGAAATGGACTTTTCCAGCACATGGTTCTTCCAGTTTACCAACAATACTTATAATCCATTTTCACGAACTACTATGGAATGTATCCACAAAATGAGAGACAACGGTCATACCATAGGCCTTCACTATGCACTGGACGGTGAGACCGATATGGAAGTCGTTCGAGGCCGGATCCCCAAACAATTGGAGATCATGTCATACATGCTCGGATTCGAAATAAACCAGTTCAGTATCCACAGACCGCCTTCGGAAGCACTTGCCGCCAACTTTAAATATACCGGGATCTTCAATGCATATCAGGATGATTTCTTCACATATGCGGAAGGAGTAACCGATTCTACGCCCTTAAATGTTAAGTACATGTCAGATGCAAACCACATATGGAGATACGGATACCCCACACGTGAAAATATAATGAACAACAAGAAGGTCCAGATCCTGACACATCCTTTTGCCTGGTGCGAGCACGGATATGATAACCATGATAATTATGTAACACTGGTTAAAGAAAAATATGCCGAAACAATCCATTCAATCAATGACGAATGCAAAGACTTCAAGGAATACCTTGACGAATTCTTAGATGCCCGGATAGATCTTAACATTTCCGGTTAAAACCAACCGATACCATAAAGGATCATCCACAACCCTTTACCATGAATAACAAAAACAGATTCTATACGATAATCTCATATGTACTGTGTCTTGTCGCACTTGTATCACTCATCCCCGTTCTATATGTCGGCAGATATGATTTTGCTACCGGTGATGACTATGCCTACGGTGCACTGGCGCACGTTGCATATATGCATACGGGAAGCATATGGAATGCCATAAAAGGTGCCATACAGCATACGATAGATATCTACTATTCCTGGCAGGGGACCTGGCTTTCCGTCTTTTTATTCTGTCTCCATCCCGAAGTCTTTAATGATCATGCATATTTTATTGTTCCGTGGATAATGATCGGGATAACTGTAATATCGATAGCGGTTTTAAGTAAGTATTTTCTTGGCCGGATACTTAAACTGTCAACAAACTATCGGATGATAATCTTTATCCTCACATCGATACTCCTCGTACATTTTGTGCCTGTCAAGGCAAACAGTTTCTACTGGTATAACGGTGCGATCCACTATACAGTACCCTTTGTATTAATGACATTTTCACTTGTATCAGGATGCCGCTATATTCTCACCGGCTCCAAAAAGGACTTCATAATCCTGTGCGTGCTTTTTACGGCTCTTGGCGGTATGAGTTATCTTGCTGCGCTTGCCGCACCGGTCGGTGTCTTGTTCATATACCTGTACCTGATCATATCTTCAAAGCGTAAACCCATTAAAAAAGATCTGTGGTTGATCCTCCCGTATGGCCTTATCATGACCGGACTTATAATAAGTGCACTGTCACCCGGAAACAAAGCAAGAGGGGGTGAAGAGTTTACTCTTTCTGTCTCCAGGGCCTTCCTTACCGTCTTCAAAGCATTCGTTCAAAGTATGCAGACTGCGGTATCATTTATCATTGAAACACCGTATATGATCCTCATACTTCTTTGCATAGGCATAGTTTTTTATGAAGCCACAAAAGCGAATTATCAGGATGAAATACATTCCGAAAAAGATTATTTCAAGCATCCTTTGATCGTCATCCTTATGGTCATCATCTGGAATGCGTCAGTATACGCTCCTGAGCTCTATTCGGGAGTCAGCGTCAGCGAAGGTGTGGAAAACACATACTTTTGGATCTTGTGTATGAGTTTGATCATTATTGAGATATACGTTCTCGGGTATCTCAAACAAAAGCTGCTTAACAAGGAAAGCACCCAAATTACCCTTATCAAAGGAAATGCAGATAAAGAAAAAAAGGCCATGATGATCAGGATCGTCACATGGTGTCTGATAGCCTTTATGGGGCTTGCTTTTTATCACAGACTTGCCGATACAACCTTCAAGGTATGTCTTGATTATATAAGAAAAGGTTATGGCGAGGATTTCAGAGAACAGATGCTTCTGCAGCAGGAACTTCTCTCGACCGATGAACGTGATGTGGTACTTCCCGCTACCAATGCATATGAGGGGCCGATCTTCAACATGCCTGTATCGGATGAAGCGGATGCATGGACCAACGGTGCCGTTGCAAGATTTTACGACAAAGATTCCGTGATCGGAATGGATGCGGATACCTGGCACAGCCGGATGCAGATTCCTTAATGAGTATCATTTCATTTGTGAACTGATCCTGCTCTTTTGTCCTCTATGATCCTATTCACATATTCTTCCCACTGCTTAAATACGATATCGGGATGAGCTCTGTCAATAACCTTACGGGCATTATTCCCAAGTTTTTCTGCCAGATCACGATCCTCGATAAGCCTGTTCATCCCTTCTGCAAGCGCATCCTGATCCCTGTTTTTGACAAGCAGACCATCCACGCCATCCGTAATAAGGGTAGCAGGTCCGCCACACGGACAATCTGTAGATACTATCGGTAAACCAAGTGCCATGGCTTCCATAAGTGCATTCGGAAGACCTTCCCATTCGGAGGAAAAAGCATAAACTCCTCCATCATTTAAATCGTGTTCAAGATTATCGGAGTCACCCATCAGGTGAATAAACTCCGAGGCATTATACCTGTTTATTCTTTCTTCAAGTATCTCCTTAGTACCGTCAAAAGAATCCCCACCGTATATTTCAAGCGACCAGTCAGGGTGCGTGGCATGTACATCCATGAATGCGTCTATAAGCATATGCTGAAACTTGAAATCCACGAGTCTTCCGGACTGGACCACGACCTTGCGTCTTGTGGCCGGAGGCTCAACGCCGATATATTTCATACTCAGAGGATTTAAGATGATAAGCGAATTGTCCTGCAGAAATGGTTTAAAAAAATCCCTCTGCCCGGCAGTCTGAAAAACGCATCCGTCAGCGCGCGGGAAAAGACGCGGGATAAACAGTTTATCCAGCCTTCCGTCATAATGACCGACGGGATCGGTCCTGACGGATATAAGCACCGGAACCTTCATCCTGTATGTTGCCATCAAGGTTCTGTATATAGCCAGATGAGCAAATGCGATGACTATATCGGGATCCGTCTGCCTTATGCATTCTTTAAGCCTGCGTATCCTGGTAAGATATTTTGCAATCCTGCCCTTCTTAGAATCTTCGGGTGTAAGACCTATATTTATATGTGCGATCCTTTCATCAAGAGGGTACTCATTATCTGCTATCCACTCAACCGCCACGGTCACATCGTAACCTTCCTCGGCAAATTTATTGGCCAGATTTGATACTACTCTTTCTGCCCCGCCGTGTTCCAGACAATTGATATGAAACATTATCTTTCTTTTGATCCGGTCACTCATTTATCTTCTCCACAAGTTTGTCAAAGTTATCGTGATATTCTTCATATCCGAACATGCGGGCTCTTTCCATCGCCTTCTTACTATACGAAGCCATCTTCGCATCATCATGCATAAGATCCACTATGGCCTCAGCCAGATTAAAGTGCTCCGCCGTGATATGTGCAAAATCCATATCTTTGTCATAAGACAGAGAAGGAGTCAGGACTCCGTATTCCCCGTATATGACCTTAGGTCCGGATGAATCGTCCATCATATCAAACTTCTCTGCACACGAATAAATGCTGCCGTTCTCGATAAGTATCTCTGCAGGTCCGGACGGACAGTTTACAGCTACCGGGACCAGGCCGACTGCCATGCCTTCCACCAACGCATTGGGGAAACCCTCTATCCTGGATGTGAGCCACAGTATCTCGCCGTGTTTTAGATAAACAAAAGGATTACTCTGTGCACCCGTAAATATCACATCATCTTCCAATCCAAGGCCCTTGATCATGCGTTTATACGGATCAAAATCTCCTCCTCCTATTATCACAAGTCTTGCTTCCGGGATAACAAGTTGGATGAGTTTAAATGTTTTGATCATATGCCAATAGCACTTAAGATCATCATTTCGCCCCAAAGCCATGATATATCTTATTTTTTTGCCTGCTGCATCGGTAGTGGGAAGCGGAAGGTCAGGCTCACCCTTCTTAGAATCCTCAAGAAGCCGGTCACAATCATAGGGATTATACAAAGTGGCGGTCTTAGTCACGTTGTAGCGGGCCTGCATCTCGTATTCTATATCTTTGGCACAGCATACTATCAGGTCCGCATATCTCTTATATATTTTGTTTATATGTACATAATTAACATCATAGAATGACCTTATCCCTACCCATATCGCGCCGCCATATGAAGAAGTCAGGCAGTTTATGATACCCGCTGTTCCTCCCTGACTATATGAAATGTCCGGATTGATCTTCTTCTTTAATGCTTTCAGTTTGACCGTACGTCTTATTATATTTATCAATTTGAACAGTTTAAAACGCGCGGAAGGGACATTTAAGTTAACTATATCAAGTCCTTCCGTGTCATATCCTATATCGGAATCATCAAAGATTGCAATGGTAATATCATACTTATCCGCAAGCAGACGGGCACTTCTTACCACGACCCTCTCCTGACCTCCCTGATGCAGAGTAGGCACTATAAGTAAAAGTTTTTGTTTCATGGTCTTTTCCTCTGTATTTCAAACCCAAGCTGTCTTAGCATGAGAAACTTTGGATCTGTTCTTAAGCAAAACACATACCTCATGACACACCACGGTAATAAGGAGCAGGTATGCAAATATATAAATCCATATCTCGGCATATGTCGCCGTATATATCTCATAGGTAAGCTTAAATCCAAGTATTTTGCCGGGAATCACCGGCATAGCATAAACCAGACCGAGCACGATCATTTCCGCATATTCAAATGCCTTATCCATAACACTCTTATTTTCTTCGGAATCATCATAGCGTGCATATACGACCAGCGGTATACTCATATAGCACAGAGTATATCTGTATGCATTGGTCGGAAAGAATGTCATTATCGCGCACAAAAAGAACAGTCTTCTTGATCTGCTCCGGGTAAGACATGCAAGTACGATCATGATCGCCAAAAAAGCTATCGGTATCATGCTGTATACAGCATCGGGAAGATGCCCATTACATAGGGTGACTACCGTATATATCATTTCCTTGAGGCTCTGAACACGTCCAAAGCCTATAAGCCCCATGGTGTATCTCACATTTTGGAACCATCTGATAAAACAGTCTGTTCCGCCAAAAAAAGCAAACGGAACAAAGAAAAAAAATATTCCATATACAGTAAGTCTTATTGCTTCTTTGTACCTTCGTTCAAGCAGATACAGAAGTCCGAATACCGCCGGATATATCTTAAATCCGGCGCATATGGCGATAATTAAAAGTGCCGCCTCTCGCACCGCCGAAGAATTACTGTCCCTTAGTTTAAGTGCAATAAGAAGCCATGACATCACAAGAAGCGTCGAGTTGGCCACCGCCATTCCACCGGACACAAATGGCACCGATATGAGCAGCACCCCTACGATCACGGACGTTCTAAAAAGATCATTGTGCCACAATAATATCCCGATAAATAAGCAAAAAACTACAAATATACTGTAGTACACCATGATGAGATCGGCATACGGTATCCGGTCCATCTCTTCAAAAGCCGCAGGTGCATATCCGTCTCTTCGGATGATCATCCATATGGCATAATACATCAGATATGAAAGTGGAGGAAAACAACCGGCCTGAGGAGTCCCCACGTTATATAATTGTGATGGATCAGACACGAAATAGACATGCATCCACAGATCACAGAAATTAAGATCCGTATTCTCCATCATGAAGAAATCCGTTATAACACTTCCGTATCTGTAAGCATAGAAAAGATATCCCGCAAAACCGAGAATAACTATCATGGCAAATATATGAAAAGGTTTGATCCGGTCAGTGAACTTGTATTTCATTATCCTCAGTACCTGAATGTGTTGATCCGGACGATAGTGCTGCTTTTTTCCCGGATACGATATCTCTGATCATATTATAGGTAAGCAGTCCATATGCAAATATGTATATCCACACTTCCACATATGAGAGCATGTAATATCCCAATTCCCACTTAAAATGAGTTATTCGTCCCCATATTACAGGTATCGCAAAAACTCCGGTATACAGCAGGACTTCGATATAATCCCATGCGTAAGCCTTTACTGCATCACCACATTCCCTGTCAGAGCCAAAAAACCATGTCATAAGCGGTATTATCAGAAGACAGAGTGTATATCTGCAACAGCTTGTCGGGAAAAACATCATTATCGCACACAGATAAAAAAGTCTGCGATGTTCATACCTCGTAAACCAGGCAAATATGATCATCAATATAACAAAAACGATCGGAAGGATCTGATATATCAGATCCGGAACCGCTATACCGTTCCAGGTAAAGATCGAATATGCAAGTTCCTTGATGCACTGTATCCGGCCAAGCCCCATCATTCCCATGGTCTGCTTAACATTGTCCATCCAGAGTTTAAATCCGTCTGCACCGCCGAAGAAAGCAAAAGGCAGGAAAAAGAGCAGTATCCCGTAGATCGTAAGCCGGATCGCTTCTTTGAACCTTTTTTCCTTAAGATATAGCAGCCCCATTACCGCGGGATATATCTTAAACCCAGCGCAAACAGCTATAAGTATAAGTGCCGTTTCACGCTGAAGCGGTTTATTTGACTGTCTGAGCTTACAGGCAAGAAGTAACAGTGTCATTACCAGAAACACCGAATTGCCTATCATCAGACACTCATACACCGGAACCGTCATAAGCAGGCTGGCAAAGAGAGTAACAACCGCTCTTTTTTTGTCTGCCGACGTATAGGAAAGCATAGTCAAAAAGAACAATATCAAAACAAATATCGTGTAATACAGAATTACAGAATTTAAGAAATCCAGGTTTTCCAGTTCCGTATTATCTGCCGGAACAAAGTCCGCTACCGAGATGATCTTATACAAAAAATAATACATACAATATGCAAGTGCCGGGAAACACCCCGCATAATAAGTCATTCTTTCGTATAAGTGTTTTCTGTCGGCAACGAACGCCACATGGATCTTGTAATCAAAGAAATTATCGTCGATATTGTTCATCGCAAGCCAATGCCACATATCCCCGCCGTGCCTAAAAGCAAGAACAAGAAAAGCAAATGCCGAAATGATATTTATCAATATGAACACCGTCAAAGGTGTTATCTTAATTCGTCTTATATCCATAAATCCCATTTAGTCACCGACCGTTCATCTCATAGATCCCATACGATATTGTCAAAATACCACTGGGAATGTTTGTTAAATTCCGCATTCATATACTCTATCCCATACTGCTCAGCAAGAGTCGGTTTATCCGAGAACAGATTGGTCCCAAGCCCCAGTCTGTCACCGGGGATTTCAAATCCTATTGCATATAATATCGTGGGATAAAGATCCATAGTCAGGAATTCCCTGTTATGCATATTTAAAGACGATCTTTCACAGTCAACATTAAGAAAACAGTTATATGTTGTCCTGTCACGCCCGCGTGCAGCCTCAGTAAGAGGATTTTTCTTCATATACGGATGATCACCCTGAATGATTATGACCGTATCTTCGTACCAATCCTGAGCAGAACACCATGTGAGAAAATCGGCTATCTGGTTGTCAGCGCATTTTACCACGTTGGCATACTGACAGTCGTATGTATCCTCACACAGATCACATACATAACCGTCGGTATAATGAGTATCTGCCGTAAGCATCGTTATCGCAAAAGGTCTGTCCTTAACGGACGCCGCCTCTGTTATCTCAGTCTTGGCTATCTCATACATGATCTTATCTTCATAGCCCCACCATTCATAATAATCAGCCGGGATATAGCCCTTATCTATAGCGGCATAATAATCCATGATCTCATAATCACCATGTTTGGTAAGAAATAGTTTTCGCCCGCTAAAATCAGCATCAGATCCACATATATATTCAAGATAATACCCATTATCCTCAAGGATATCCCCAAATCCGTCAAAAGCTTCATAAGCTGCACTGATATCGGTTGTGGGAGCAAGATACGGTACTCCCAGATCTACGGCAAAAGTAGCTGATGCTGTCCACCCGGTACCGCTCACCTGCTTAAATCCGCCCAATTGGTCCGAATCAGAGAATGATATTCCTTCCAATGCATACTTCGTCAGATTCGGGATATAGTTAATATCAGGCTGACAGCCTCCCACATCTTCGGATGCAAAAGCAGGCTCCATACTCTCGATATAAATGTGTATGAGATTTTTGGGAGACTTGGCAATTATCCTGTCGGTATCGGGAACCACGTAATTATCCTCTATGAAATGGGATTCCACGAGTTTAGACGTAAAGAAATGTATGATCTCGAGACGTCTGTCCGCAATCACCAAAAGCATCGTAAGCGTAACGATGATCCCAACCGGTATTATACGTGACATAAACTTTGATATACGATATCTTTTAGATATATTCTCGCCGGCATCGGGTGAACTTATACAATAGATTATACGTACAGTAATATATAGCATGACAATAATGATCCATATAACGATCCCTGCCCTGCATGAATAAATTATCTCCCGAATAACGTCTGGGCTGGCTCCGTGCGCATTCTTAATCGTATAAACCAGCGTCAGCATACGACTGCCGCCCACAAATACCTCATTATACCATGCAAGAAGCGGGATTCCCGCAATCGCTAAACAGCTGATGGGAATAAAGATAAGTATCGATATAATACACTTAAACAGACTGCGTGCTTTCATTCCCCTCTCCTTTTTTCACCTCGGTCAGACAGCAGGTGAAAACTAACGGAAGTGCAACTATAAGTACATAAATATATCTGGCATAGTCTCCGTTAGTAGGTCCGACCACATATGTAAGTACCGTAAATAGCACAGGTGCAATCATCACCAGAAGATCGGTCCTCCTTTTTCTTATAAGATATGCGGCTAAAATGACCAGTCCCCATATATATACAGCAGAGTACACGAAAAAATTTATGACAGGAATATCCGCTAATACCTCTCTTAACTTCTCGTAAGCATGAACTACAGGTTTCATAGCGATATGCAGACCGTCATTTCCAAAGTCCATTCCCACGATCCCACTCCACGAATTAGTGATGGACATGATAAGGTCGGAACGGTCATAAGTATAATACAGATCTATACGCCGGCTTCCCAGATAGAAATATCTGAAATAATTATT
>JAILNS010000024.1 GCA_024691305.1 Lachnospiraceae bacterium
CACCCTGCTCTCTCTTGTCGGGATCTGTAAACAGCCACTGGATGCTTCCCATGTTCTCGTTTACTCCTGTCACGCATACGCTTGCCGGCTCGTCATTGTCATCGATGACACCCAGTTTCAGGTACTTGTCATCGCTGAGCAGATCCTCCGGACACAGATGCATGAAGAACTCTGCGTTCTCTTGTTCGATTCGTGTCAGTTGCATGTTTCCACCTCTTTTTATTTGAAATATTTGATTTGGTCTGAGTTGAGTTTTTGTGTTTGTGGCGCGTTTAGGTGCGCCATTGCCTGGGTGCGCGGGCTGCGCTTTGGGCCGTGCTTTGGGCCGCGCGCCCGGTTGCATATTTGTTTATACGTTTCTGCCGCGTGAATGGCAGGTTTTTATCGGTTTTAGTTGTTGTCTTCACTGGGTATTTGCCGGTTTCTTCCACCGCCACAAATATGCATTTTCAGCACCTTTCATTATATCAAAGTAGGGATATTCTGTTCAAGGGTAGCGTGGGGTAAAGTGGGGTAAGGTGCTGCGTAGCGAAGTGCGGCTTTGGCAGTGGGGTAAAGTGGGGTAATGTGCAGCCGGGTATGAGACTGCGGATAACTTTCTTGAAACAATGTACGCTATGAGATATATTTCCTAGGAAATTTGAGTCCCGCCAGGGACTCTGAAAAGTTGGCAGGCTTCACGGTGGGCAGGCGAAGCCGCACCACGGGCGGCTTTTCATTTTGAGTCCTGCCAGGGACTCCGAGGAGTCGGCGGGCTTTAATGTTGGCAGGCGAAGGCTCACCACATGTGGCTTTTTGAGTGATTCCCCTCCTGTACATAAAGAAGGCCAACCTGCCTTGGCAGATCGGCCTTCTGTAAATCGCTTAATTTTGGATGCGCAGTTTCACGCCTTCATCCCTCTGGTGGTGCGTAGTTTCACGCCTTCATTCGCCGGGCGTCACGCAGTATCACACCTTCATTCCACCGGGCGTCACGCAGTATCACGCCTTCATCCCCGGGTGGCGTATGGTTTCACTACTTCATTATAAGCACGTTCCATGAAAGTGCAGGCAGTACGGCCTTGGTTCCGGAAGCCTCCTTTTCAACGGGAACGATCTTGTTCGGGTCTTCAAAAGTGTTGATCGCACTTAGATCATCTCCGCTTATAGTTATCTGCTTTTGAAGGGTCAGATCGCCGTATCCGGACAGTGCGATATCAAGTTCCACATCTTCTTCCTCGGTATTGAGTGCAAATTTCTGTCTTCGAGACATTTCAAACTAATCATTGACTTTTCTATAACCATTTGTTATTCTTTTTGCAAAGAAATGGGTTTATACCGGGTAGGACTTAGGTCTGACAGGACTTGCCTGTTTCTTTTTTTATTTCCAAAATATCATAAAGATATTTCTTTCCACTTGAAGCATGTCTTATTAAAAGCTGTCCATGAAAAATATTGTATCTTTCAACACTGCCGTCATCACTGTATACGGGCAATGCAAACCTTGTATCATAACGATACCAGCCATTTTTTGCATTTCTTCCATGCTTAGGCTTTCTATTATCTTCAAATGTTGCGTGATCAGCTATCTCGATTATTTCCGGTATAGCTTGTGCCGCATTTGCCTTTGCTTTTGCTTCCATTCCTTTCAACTTCTTTGTATATAGCGAACCTGCATATTCACTTGGAAGTTCAGAGCCTACATGTATTATTTCATTATCCCCGGATATAGAAAAACTTTTTCCAACAAATTGTTTTAAGTATTTCTCAACCTTATCCCATTCAATGGATCTTTTCCCTTTAAAAACTATATCGTTAATGACAACAACCTTATTGCCCTCTGTATCTTGAATTACTGATGCTTTTCTATTTGTTTGTTCTACCATAAATAACTTTCTTTATTATTTATCCTTATTCTCCTTCAATTCTTTATAGTAAGACAAATAGCGATAAGCAGTTCGTGTACTGATTTCTCCTTCTGCAACTATTTCTGTTAGTGTCTTTCCTTTTTCAAGTTTACTGACGAAATCGTTATACGAAGCCATCCATACCTCATCATGTTTCTTACGTCCGCCGAAATTACGACCACGTAGTTTCTCATTCTCGGTCTTAAGAAGTTTAACTTCTTCCTCAAGTTCACTTATTCTTTTAAGTGCTACATCAAGATCTTTTATCTTCATCCAACTGTCATCTCGCTTTCTGTCATTATAATAAAATCAAATCGTCTCTATGTCAATTTGGTTTTTGGCAGTATTTTTATGCAAAGGTTATTTCATCCAAACCTGATGTGCGCTTGAGACAACGTTGCTTGAGGCCGCATCCCCCGCAGATTCTGTCATCCCTGTCCGGCATACCTTCCCCGCTTCCTCCATCTTGATCGCCATGTAGGCATCCTGCAGCGCTTCCTTAAGCGGATATGGCGACTGAGCATTGCCCCTTGCGTACTCACCGGCCTGCTCCATGAGCCCGGCTATGGCGGTTTCATCATCTGTAAGCCCACATAGTCCAAAAGGCGCTTCATACAAGACCTCGCCGTTAAAGATCACTCTCTCAGTCTCACATATCCTGGCAAAATTGGGATTCGGATTCCCGGTCTCCACCATCCCGGACTTGACCGTGATCTGTGCTTTGCGGGCCTGATTTGCTTCATCCAGCCAGTAAACCGTATCGTCTATGATCTCGCCCCTTATTCCCTGCACCTTATATGTGTTATGTCTGATCGGTGAACGGTACTGCTCGGAGTCAAAATCATAGAGCGCAACAGCCCCGTTATCAAACTCAAATGTCGCTATCCGCCTCTTCTTGTCAGCCACTCTTCCGTCATGGTATTCCTCGTACCTGGTCATTGTCTCTGTCGTTGCAAAAGAGAATACCTTAGAGGAAACCGTAAATCCCATATCCACAGGTATACCAAGAAGATTTCGTATGAGACTTGCTCCGTGATGATCGTTTGCAAGTGATATGTTAAGGCAGGTTACTTCTCCGATGATCCCGGACTTAATAACTTTGATGAGCGCATCATATTTGGGATAGCGGGTGTACTGCTCCGCTACCACGAGTTTTTCTCCAAGAAGTGAGCGCTCCCGGAGTTTGTTAAGTGTCTCTATATCCATACCCGCGGGTGTTTCCTGTATGACCGTATATCCTCGTCCGGTCCACTTCATCGATACCTCTGCTCCGCTCATCTTGCTTACGGATACGACCACAAAATCAGGATCATAGGCCATACATTCTTCTTCACTTGTAACTGCATTTACATCATATTCTTTGCGAATCCTTTGTGCTTTTTCCTCACTCCTGCAATATACCGCGCACAGCTCAAAAATCTCGGGAAGTGCCTTGGCTATCCTTATGTAATACGCAGCTCTCCAACCGGCTCCTATAAGCACAAAACGGTATTTTTTTGTATTTTTCATATACTTTTCTCCGTTCAAATAGTTTTTGGCAATATTCGACGTGTTTTTTTTATATTATTATGTAATAATAATCATTGTCTATCATAGTTTCGGCATATAAGAAGCATTCAGTAAACAACTCACCCGATCGGAGGAACGATTTGACCGAGGCGCTGTCTTATCTTTCTTTTACAATAGCCGCATTTGTCTTTAACATCACGCTGTGCATTTTGGTGTCCGCTAAGGATTCGGATGGTGAACAAAGTAATGTGACCTTCCGGAATTTCACTTATATCCTGCTGCTCGGAAACCTTATCACTATCCTTGAGGTATTTTTCAGACGATGTGCGGTCGTTCCGATTCCTTATGTCGCAAGGCTTGTTATCTATGTGCTTTCTTTTATGGCAAACGTAATGCTGACATACTTTTTTGCAATTTACGCAGAAACCTTCTTCAAGATGACGACCCGCCGGAATATCTTCTCGCAGTTTAATAAATTCCTGCTCATAGGTCTGTTCATTCTTGCAACTGTATGTTTTTTTATCACCCTGCCCAATATCGGAGAGGACAAATACTCCTACCTGCTTCCTACTGTTCCCAAGTATATCCTGGCGTATTTCTCCGAACTGTATTATCTTGTTTATGCCATGGCAGTATTCTTCGTAAACCGTAAAGAGCTCAACCAAAGAGCCCGCAAAACGGCCGCATCCGCATTCAGTGTTACTATAGGCATAATCATTTTTGAAGTTTTTAATCCTACAGAGATATATTTTAACTATTTCGGTGCTACTCTCGGCCTGTATATCTTCTATATAGGTGTCGAGACTCCCGACTACAAGAACCTCATAAACACTATGAAGGAGCTTGAAGTTGCCCGTCAAAAGGCCGATGAAGCCAACCGCTCCAAGTCCGACTTCCTGGCCAATATGTCCCATGAGATACGCACGCCCATAAATGCGGTGGTCGGTATGAACGAGATGATCCTGCGCGAAGCCAAGAACGAACAGATATTGGATTACTCAAGAAATATCGAGAGTGCCGGCAGAAGCCTCCTTGCGATCATTAACGACATCCTGGATCTGTCCAAGATAGAAGCCGGCAAGATGGAGATAAATGAAGCGCCCTACAGATTCAGTTCCCTCATAAACGACATCGCGGTCATGATATCCATCAAGGCAAAAGAGAAGAATCTTGAGTTCGACGTGGATGTAGACGAGACTCTTCCGGATGGTTTATTTGGCGATGAGATCCGGATCCGACAGGTAATGGTGAACGTCTTAAATAACGCCGTCAAATATACGGAAAAAGGAAGTGTTAAGCTGTCTGTCGGTTATGACAGGAGTAGCGGCGCAGCGGTGGATTCTGAGGTCAGCGGTGGCGCGGCGGTGGACTCCGAGGTCGGCGGTGGCGCAGCGGGCGAAAGCTGCACTCTGCATATAAGCGTTACGGATACCGGGATCGGTCTAAAGCCCGAAGACCTGCCCAAAGTCTTTGAGAAATTCGACCGTTTCGACATGGATAAGAACAAAGCTGTCGAAGGCTCGGGACTTGGCCTTGCCATAGTCAAGCAGCTTGTAACTATGATGAACGGTACGGTAGATGTCACAAGTGAGTATGGCAAAGGCTCAACTTTCACTTTGAACATACCGCAGAAGATCGATGAAGACGTAGCTATAGGTGATTTCCGCAAGCGGTTCAGCCAGTACTCCGCCGGAAAAGACAAATACCATGAATTATTCCATGCTCCCGAAGCAGAGATCCTGGTCGTTGACGATACCATACTTAATCTGACCGTCGTCAAGGCCCTTCTTAAGAATACCGATATTAAGATTGACACTGCACAAAATGCTGCACAGGCACTGGTAATGACGTGCGAAAAGCACTACGATACGATACTTCTGGACAATCGAATGCCCGGAATGAACGGTTCTGAAGCCCTTCCCATAATGCGTTCCCAGGAAGGCGGCTTAAACAAAGAAACTCCCATAATCTGTCTCACAGCCGATGCGATATCCGGTGCAAGAGAAAGATATCTTGCGGAAGGTTTCACCGACTATCTGAACAAACCGATCCAAAGCGACGCCTTAGAGCGCATGCTTCTTACTTACCTGCCCAAGGATAAGACATCCGACCAAGAGTAATCTGTAGCCTGGGGATTTGCTGCCTAAAGGTTACGTTGCTGTCCTAATGTCTTATCTTGTAATCCATCCCATACTGTTATATAATATAAGTAGGAATTTCCTACTTTCCTACTTTTTTATGGAGGTGAATGTTATGTCAACTACTACATTCGTAAATGATGCAAGAGTAATGTCCAAAGGACAGGTTACAATTCCCAAAAATGTACGCGCCGCACTTGGAATTGATACAGGTGACCGCGTAACTTTTATAGTAGATGGAAACAATGTCCGTGTAGTCAATTCTGCTGTCTATGCTCTTATGAGATTTCAGGATCAAATGAGTGGTGAAGCAGACAAGGCCGGTTTATTATCGGAAGAAGATGTTGCTGAATGGATCACTTCATCGCGCCGCACTCGATGCAAGCGCTGACCTTTTTCTAACCGGCGATAAAGATTTCTTAGAATCAGCAGTTACAGACCCCAGAATAATAAATGTTACAGATTTTCTTGAAATGTAATGATCACTCGGTCCCAAACTCGCTCTCGATGTTCTCTTTGGTTATTTCCTTAAAGTCAAAGCAGTTTTTGAACTCGGCACGCAGGCTTCTGTGTGTCTCCTTGAAAGCTTTTCCTTTTTCATCGGAGATCTTCTGATCGGGCACTGCCTCATAATCCGAGTAGTACCAGCCATCATCTCCGTATTCGTTATAACGCTCGAGAAAAACAAACTTCCCGTCAACAAGTTCATAGATCACGGTCTCAAGATCTTTGTTGCAGTAAATCTTATTTTCATCGGGATCGTAAGCATCAAATCCCCTCATGGAATTACCGTAATCATCTACACGCGCCTGATACAGCTCGCTGACTATGTAATCATCATCAGGCTCGCACTGGGTCACGATAAGTTCCGGAATTCCGTCTCCGGTCAGATCATCTGTGGCAAAATATGCTTTTTTCCCTAAGTCGCTGTAATATGTCGCAGCGATACCGTCACTGAGCGGGAGCTTATTATCCAGGATGTCATTTAAGCATGTTCTGTATGCGTCTTTGCAGGCTTCATTCAGATCTATCAGTGAAAAAGTAGAAAGTACAGGCTCAAAATACGTTTCAAGCTCATCGACGCTGATATCCGATACTCCTTCTTCGACTGTGGTCTCAGTGGTTATCACCAGTGCATCCTCTTTTTCGCCGACATAGTAGCAGACATATCTAAAGATCCGTCCGTCTTCAATGGGCTCATCATATACCGCCCTGACGCAGGGGATTCCCGCAACTGTGGCGGCCTCGCCCTTAACGTCGCCCGCCGAGGTATTGGACAGCACTTCGGTCAAAGCGGCGTCTGCGTTATCACCCACTGCTTTTTTCACTGACATGAGGGTTCCGGTCCACTCTTCTTCGACTTTGCCAAACATGTCATCTGTGCCAAGCCAGGTCTGCGAAAGTTCCCTAAGGTCATATGTGATCTGATATCCAAGGGGACTTCTGTATGTATAAAGCTGCGCCTCCTCGGGTGTTTCTGCGCCTGCGACCGGTATCGGAGCATTTCCGTAATCCTGCCACTGCGTGATGTTCAGCTTATTTGCGCTCACATACTCATCGATCGAGTCGGCGCGCATCTTTTCGCCTTCTTTGTTCATAAGGTCGTTGGCTTTATCATATAATCCGGGAACGGGGGCAAATACCTCCATACATTCTTCCATTACAAAAGGGAGTTCCGCGTCCGTAACCGCATAAGTCCCGTCGTCGTTTTTTGCCAGATGAATGGCTCCCATGGTCCATGACCCGGTAGTTGCAAACAACGTGGTATTAAGAAGATCGTATCCACAGATATTGTAAGCGCCGTATGCGATGATGTCCGTGGGATCGCTGTCATCCACCTGTACAACCTTGGAAAAAGGAATATAAACATCCGGCAGATCATCTCCCGCAATAGTCTTTTCGAAACTGATCAGATACTCGTTTATGACATCAAGATACTCCTCATCCCCCAGGTATGAATACTCGGGAAGATTATCGGGATCTTCGTATGTGCTTTCTATTCCGCCTGCAGCGGAGTCATCCTGTGAGGTTGCACCGTCTGCAGCGGACTCATCCTGTGAGGTTGCACCGTCTGCAGTGCTTGAATCTGTCTGTCCGTCTCCGGTAGCTCCATCTGCCTGATCACCCTGCGCTCCTGCTTCTATGGCATTTTCCTCATCTGTTGCAGGTCTGTCCGTGATCGCAGATGCACAGCCTGCAAGTGTTCCCATTATCAAGGCTGCGACAGTGATCGCAGCCAGTATAGTTCTTCCCGTTTTTTTCATAATGTCTCCTCGTTAATGTTATGTTAATCGCTCTGTACTACCCGTACGTATCTGTTTATGTGGTCTTCGACCCTTGCGTCCGGTATGATCATGTCCACCAGACTTTCAGACTTGTCGTTCATGGCAGTGATATAGCCGACTGCATCTGCGCCGTTATATACTGCGTCAACATTATCGCGAGCTGCAGCAAGCATCTCGATCATGTGCGTGGGACTTGAGTTTTTGTTCAGATACAGATATGCGAGTTCAAACCCATACTCATCCTTAAGATCATCTACGAGCGCACAGCCTTTTATCATATCATCTTCTACACAAACAACGCTCATTTTGGGGTTGTGCACCCTGTCCATGAAATGATCATAAGCACCGGCATTTTTGAGTTCGTTTGAGAAAACCCTTCTCATCTGTTCTGTCGTTCTTCTCAAAGGAATGATATTGCTGCCGGGTTTAGCCTTGTCCAGGAAATAGTTACCTTTCAGATCCTTCAGGTCAAAACTGTATATGACCGCACCCGAAACATATACAAAGCCTTCCGCCTTAAGCAACTCATCATACAAATCCGGTTCATCTTCATCATAAACATCCATGACCACCGCATCGCACTTTAGGCCGTCACAGGTCATCACGATTTTTCTGATGATTTCGGCTTCGAGATTTCCTCTTTTGTCATCCGTAACGATCACATCGCGGATCGTGGCTGTCTTATTGGCATCAAATATCCCGACACCGTACAGCTTATCATTCTCGATCGCACATAAAGCATATCTGCCGGCGTTGTTGATGAATCCGGCATAGTCGTTTTCACTCAAAAAATCTTTGATACTTTCTATTTCATCGGTACCGAGCAATGTATATTCCATATTTTTCTCCTAACCTTATCCCAAACCTGCCAGGGTTTACATAAGTCATCCCAAACCTGACGCTCCTGTCGGGGCTTACGCGACATTCCGAAGCCTTGCGGTTTACATAAGTCCCTTGAAACTTCCCATGGTCTTGGGATCCATTCCTGCCAGTTTCATGAAGTCTGCAAAATATTTTTTTACAAGCGGCACGATCTCATCCTTGTGCTCGCTTACCTTGTCGGTCGGTTTCAGATTAAGCTTTTTCTTGGCTATGCATGTAGAAAGAACCATCGCCTTGTTAACATATGTATTATATGAATACCTGATCGTGTTCTGCACTTTCTTATCTCTATAGGGGAACAGAGATAACATTTCATCGTATTCATCCTTATCATACCAGCCCTGATTCATCGTTTCTTTTAACAGATCCACATTGGGTTCCGTCGCCAGAGAGATGCCCGGAGCGTATTCCGTGGTAGTGGCCATCGAATCGCCCTTATCAGCCAGAATTGTCTCTCCCTCCTTGCCACCCTGCTGTTGCTTGATTTTTTTACACTCTGAATCGAACGTGTCCAAAAATGTTTTGAGATCATGTTGTTCCATATCATCAGGAACGTACAAAACGATCTTATCCTTACGCTTATCCTGAGGGATGCCGTTTATCTTAAAATATAGTTTTGTGAATTTAGCATTGGATTTTATCGCTGCCCACCATGCTTTTAACATGCCTTCTTCTTCGCCGGGTTTGCAGTTAATATACACACGTCCGGACGTCTCTTTATCCTCTTTTGAAGAAAAATGAATAAAGCTGTTGGAAATCTGGACGCATAACCTAACTTCCTTGGCATGGTCATCAGTGATATTCTCTCTGGGGATCAGCCCCTTGTTCATACCGTCAAGTACCACATCATATACAGATTTGCACTTGTAGCCATCCTGTGCTCTTATGATTAATGAAGAGTCATTGGAATGAGTTGCTATTGCTAGATCCTTGAGCGTATCCTTATATGACTGCACCTGTTCTTTGGTATATGTCTTTGCTTCTCCTTCGTTATCTACAAGTGTCTTATACAGCTTGTGTTCTGCTTCCGTCAAATCACTCATTATAGCGGTATTAAGAAACAGCTTAAGAACTTCGGGGGCAATTTCCCCTTTCCGGACAGCCTCGTAATGAACTTTGTATTTGGCCAGTATCGCGTTATTGGTCTCCACTAGCTTTGCCTTTTTCTCATTCAGCAGTTCAGCCATCTGTACATTTGACATGCCTTCATTTGAATATTTACTTTTTGCACCCTTAAGATTTTTAATGATCTTTTTGTCGAGTATTTTCTTTAATTCTGTAAGAGAGGGGATCTCCCTATCCAGTGTCGAGTTGATTATATTACTATATCCTTCCAGGGTTTCCTTTTCCGCAGCCCTATATCCGTCAACAATCAGATTAGCCTCAAAATAACTGTCCATATGTTTGGTATAATCGGTGGTATTCATGACATTATCTATAAGCTTACTTGAATCGTAGTCTTCTACATTTCTGTTCTCGTATGCAGAAACCGCATCCTCACCAACATCTGTTAAGCCTTCGACATCCATAGTCCCGGCATCTGAAACAAGCTTGGTTATTTCTTTCCCTTTGTTCTCCTCTGCCTCTGTCTTGAGTCTGGCCTGAACTTCCTTGGCGCGCGTAATGAGCTTGTGTCCCAGTTTGTCCAGATCCTTCCTGGTAAAACGTCCACGGGATTTCATCTTATTGTCACGATTTGCTTTGTAATATATAGGAGAATCCGAAACATCCAAATGGGTGACACTTATGTCATAAGGCTCAGCCTGCAGTGCAAACTTTGCGGCCTTTATGACCTCTTCCTTGGAAAAACTACCGGTTTCAAACTGGTCAGCATACTGCTCATCGGCAGCCATCATGTCTATAACATTAGCCAGTTCTTCATTCTCGCTCAGCTTAGTCTCAAGAGTGTTTGCGTTAATTGAAGACTGTTTTTTCCGGATCTTATCCGAAAGTGTCTGTTTTGCCATTTCATTACCTGCTTTCTATAGCGATTGGGGGTGTGTCATTTATTCGGTATATTCTGATTGGGGTCGTGTCGTCTCTCCGGTCTTTATTATACAGTATTTTATACGTTCATCCTACGGTTATGACATCCTTGTACCTCGAAAAAGACAATATTTGGGGAGGGGTGCGGGGGTTCAGGGGGTTGAGGGGGGCGGGGGGGGGTAATGTGTCGCGGGTGAGGGGGCGGGGGTTCAAGGAAACACGGTGGTTCGGCGCATAAAGCCCGCCGACTTCGTCAGAGTCCCTGGCGGGACTCAGATTTCCTAGGAAATTTCCCGCCAAGGCTACTCTATACATTCACATTTTGTAGAATTCAGGTTTAGGGATCGATCTTGCCTATTTTTGCCATTTCCGATCCCTTTTCATGCTGGCCCGCTCCGCAGATTTCCGGTTTAGGGATCGATTTCACCTGTTTTGGGGATTCCCGATCCCTTTTTCGCCTGCCCCACTCCGCCAACTTCTGATCCGGGGATCGATTTCACCTGTTTTTACGATTTTCGATCCCTTTTCAGAAATTCTCGCTTTATGGACACTTTGAACCATGGGCGGGAGCTCTAACGCCGACTTCGCAGAGTCCCTGGCGGGACTCAGATTTCCTAGGAAACTGTCTGCCGCCCACCGTAAAGCCCGCCGACTTCGTCAGAGTCCCTGGCGGGACTCAGATTTCCTAGGAAATTTCCTAGGAAATATACCTCACAGCTGCGGGGATTCGGGGAAAAGTCATAAGAAAACCCGACAGGACCCAATAACGGCAAACAAAAAGACCCGCCTTACAGGCGAGCCCTTCTGCCACATCCGGGGGATGCGTTCCTTCCCTTTATCCAAAAAAAATCATTCTTAAACGTCAGGTTTATAACAGGTATAACAATCCATTATAATCCTAAAACCGTATCATTTACGTCTATTCCCTGCTCTCTAAGTATCTGTATGAATCTCTTGAATCCTGCTGTACGGCCATTTTCTTTTTTGAGAGCCTCCATCAGCTTGTTGTATAGATCAGAGCCCTTGGCCGGCATAGCAAATGATAAAACGTAAAATTTACCCTCATAAGAAAACTCAAGAGCCACTTTATCGGATTTGGAGTTATTGCTTATTGCATTGCTTAAGTTTTCTATAAGTGTGTCATTTACATCAGTATAGTTACCAAACTGTAAATATATCGCCTGAGAAGGAGTGCTATTATTTGCCAATGCGGTAATGTCTAAATTATTGATATTCTGAGGTGTAACCGAAACAACAACAGAATCGTTCTTAAGGTTTATGACCTCTTTAACTTCATCGGGAATAACTATGGTATCCTCCTGTACAGCCACATTTTCTAATGTAACTGTTACCGATTTATCATCAACGGTATTTGAAACGATCTCTTGTTTTGTTTCAACGGATGCTGATGATCCCTGTGTAGGCTCAGCAGATACCTGAATCTCAGTCTCTGCGTTATTATCATCTGTCCCTGTAGCGTCAATTGTCTCCGGTATAACAGCAGGTGTATTATTTACAATCTGGCTGATGATCAGATTAAACTGACCAGGTGTCAGTGTTACATTCCCGGTTATTGATGATATCACGATCTGATAAGAACCGTTTTGTGCCTGCTGAACCGTATAAGTGAATTTTTCAGCGGTACCTCTTGAATCAGAACCCTGTATTTCATAACCCTCGTTAGCTGTAAGAGTAATCGTTCCACTGAAGGTACTGTTCAAATCCTGCTTATCTTTTTGTAAGTATTTGTTTTCGTCTTTTTGTGTGAAACCTGTTGTATATTCAACACTTGCATTCTCTGCTGTAACATCTACCTTATAATATGTATTAACTGCCTCATTACCGCTTTTTATTGTTCCGCCGTAATTAGCGGTAATTGTTCCAGCGTTATTGTTGACAGTTCCCAAATTTGAAACTATAGTATCGTAATTGGTCTCTACTGTTCCATAATTATCTATAATTAATTCATTATTATTGGTAACGGTCGCATCTTTTCTGTTCGTAAGGATATATCCATTGTTATTAGTTACAGTACCATAATTGTCTTTAAAAGCATAACCATCACTACTGTCTTTAGAGGCATTATTTGTCACTACCGTGCCTTCGTTTTTAACAGTAATACTACCATTGTTTGTATTTATGGTTCCTTTGGAACTATTCGTCCCAATATCACCATTATTCGTTTCGACAATTCCGTTATTGATATTTATTGTACCTTTAACCCCTAAAGTATAAGTGTGTCCAAACTCATTAGTATATGATCCGTTATTGGTTGTTACTGTCCCGTTATTGGTGATAATTGTTTGTGTGTTGGTCTCTATAGTTGCGCCCGCGGAATTCTCATTAATAGTGGAATTACCACCAATAATAGGAATATTTCCACCACCGCCATTAAGATTTGTTGTTCCTGTTGTTGCTGTTTCTTCTGCATACGCTACAGAAGTACTTGTAAAAGCGGTAGATGTTATGATCATCGCTGTCATTATTGCCATTAAGCATCTCTTTGATGTGTTTTTGTTTAGTCTTTTCATCTTGTTCTTCCTTTGTATGTAAAATAAAACCAACACTACCATGATAGTTAAGATTTCTTTGATAGGAATTCTATCACTCGGCGTAGAAGTTGTCAATCGCTATATCATGAAATATCAATCACTTATGATATATACCGATCTCCCACTCATGAAATATGGAATTATCCGTTTACTCAGTTTTGGAATCTGTCAGTGATCTTCTGTATACGGTCATGGTCTCCTCACCGTCTTCCGTGGCAGATTGACCGTATTCATCGAAGCCAAGAGATGTTAGAACACGGACCGATGCGATGTTTTCAGGCACAGTCCTGGCAAATACTGTAGTTATACCGAAATTATCACGGCAATGATCCAGTATGCTCCTGCATACTTCCTTACAATACCCCTGTCCCCAAAGATCCTCCGCGATGCAAAAACCCAGTTCCGCAGTATATTCATCAAACATCCAGTCGTACGGGTATTTTGCGCGGTTTACATCTGCCCGGGGTTCAAGTCCCGCTTCACCTATAAGGCGGTGGGTATTACGGTCAAATATCCCCCACATCCCATATCCGTATCTGTCATATACCTTTTGGGCATACTCTTTGCACAGTTCTACTTCCTGTTCGTAGTCCGAAAGCGGGGATATATGATCTGTCATATGGGGGCTGTCATATAATTCAAACTCGGCTGCTATGTCCTGCTCCGTGATCTCGCGGACATAGCACCTGGGGGTTGTTAAAATGTAATCGTTCATATTGATAGTGCGTTTGGATCGTTTAGACCGGATTTCGTTTAGACCGGATTTCGTTCAGACCTGCTTTCGTTTAGACCGGCATGCGTTCCTGACTTATACGCAATTCCCGGATATGCTGCTCATGACCTTGAAAGATCTTTACCGGTGTGCTTTCCGGATGAGGATCTGTACCAGGGCGCTTTCCAGCTGACAATCTGCTGCATGGGAATACGGGCAAGTTCTCGGTTCCATTCGGACTGCGTGCCTTCCTCTTTTCGCGTGATGATCTTATTCTTATCTCCGGCCATATGGCTGCCTGCTGCCTTGCCCGATGTGTGGCTGTCTATAGCCTTATCTCCACCGTGGGGGGGGCCGATCACCTTAAATGCATCATAGCAGTGTCCGCATACAACAGGCTTTTCGCCTGTCTTATAGATTTTTTCTATGAGGGCTCTGACTCCGTGATTGCATGATGCCATGAGTACGTGATCGTAGGTTGTTCCTCCTCCGGGAGCCATGATATCCCGTATAAGTGTCTGGAAAGTCGCAAGGGTATATAATATATTGTCCTCGCCGCTTCTGCTTAGAAGCAGTTCAAGATATACCGTATTGTCACGGATGGAGCCAAGGAGTACCGAACAGATCCTGTCATCCTTATCATAGATGACCGAACTTATCTGCTGGTCGAGGCATGCAAGATCGTAACACGTGAGGTCAACTCCTCTTTCTTCCAGAAATATCTGCAGTTCATCCCATTCTGAAATCTCCATTTCCTTAAGGCGTATCAGGTTCACGCCTTCCACCTTGTGTTTCATTATTTTTTGCATGGTGGGACTGTCGTGTTCAAAAGCACCTACGCCATCTATAATGGCAGGTCCCTTATCGGTATCATAACCGTTATGTTCAAGGAACTCTCCGATACCGTCTATCGAATCTATAAAATCTGCAGAAACGGATACGACACCCCTTGATGCAAGTACCGATTCCGCAGACGCAAGAAGCGCAGAGCCGATCCCCTGTCTGCGTTTATCTTCGGGTACCGTGATTGAGAGTATGTCCGCTTCTTTGTTTTTTACCCTAAGGGTTATAGACGAGTCATCGCCATCGCCGATCCGTAATATGTTTCCGCTGTCCGCGGTTATATATAAGTCCATCTGTTTACCTTCCCGTAAATCTGAATAATCTGTGCAGTCCCGGATCGCGTACCGCTTCACCGCTACCCGGAACAATATCATCCCGGGTAGATATGAAGCCACATTCCGTAAGGAATTTCATCTTGTCCTGTTTGGACGTTTCATCCGGATCGGGGAGATCCGGGCAGGTCATAAAAACCCCCACGTCTTCCGATGCGAGTATGGAGTCAGCCATATTTACAAGCCTTACTCCGATGGATCGTCTCCTGTATTCATCCATAACATACACATAGACCAGTTCCGCATAACAATCCTCGTCTGCGGTAGCTCCGATATAGAACTGAGCCATACCCGCGAATTTCGCACCATCTTCGGTATAGCATACCGCTCCCAGTGTGAAATATCCCTCTTCGGATATATTATCCGAAACACTGTTTGGGATAGGCGATTCAAAAAGCATAATATCTTCTTGTTCCAATGTATAAAAGCGCATTCTCATGCGAAACCTCCATCCGGTGACTATGTTACGGCGCTGTCACTTATTTTTTCTTCTTTTTAGCCTTCTTGGCCGCTTCTTTTTTAGCTTTTTCTTCGGCCGCTTTCTTTCTCTTTGCTTCGGCCGCAGCAGCCTTTTTCGCTCTGGCTTCCTCTTCCCTCTTCCTCTTAGCTTCAGCCTCTTCTTCCTTCTTTATGGTCTTTTCAAGTTCTTCCTGCTTCTTGGACTGATTCTTGATCTCTATAGCAAGTTTCTTGTTTACCTTAGCGGCTGCGCGCTTCCAGTGCTCGGATACCACTCCACCCATGACGGAAACAAAATCATGCATATAGTCTTCTTTATTGATTTGGGCCATATCAAAGCCTTCTTCATAATCATCTCCTATACGCAGTATTTCTTCATGGGAGTCATGTGCATACTGGTAAATTAGATATGTTTCTCTGGTCTCGAAATACTTTTCAGCTGCTTTAATGGCCTGCTCATCTCCGGACTTTCTTGCTTCATCCAATTTGGCTTCGGCATTTCTGTATTTCACATATTCACCCTTAAAGCTTTTAGATTGATTGATCATTCTGGCTGCAAATCTTTCAAACTTATCTTTCTTTTCTCCGTCCTTTGACTCCCTGAGCATTTTCCTGAACCTATATACATGGGGGTTCATCAAAAGCTCAGATACTGCGGATTCATAAGCCCAGTTATTGACATTCATCACGCGCTTTCTTTCCTTATCTATGTCAGTGCTTTTCTCGGAAAGAGAAGCATATATGTTGTCAACTTTTTCAAACATTGAAGGAATGATCTCTTCCATGATGACCATCAAATATTCAAATGCGTCCTTGTCAAAACTCCTATAATCGGAAGGCGAAAAGGCATTGGATGTCAACTCAAAGAACCCTTCCATGTCCACACTCCCTCCGAAAAAATCTGTTTCAGCCGCAAGACCTTGGATTTGCCCGGATATCATCCTCATCTTATCATGAATATCCACAGGGATTTTCTTTCCGCTCTTTGATAATTCATATGCTTCATTAAATGTTTCTCGCCACCC
Organism: Lachnospiraceae bacterium; assembly: GCA_024691305.1. Lineage (GTDB taxonomy): Bacteria > Bacillota > Clostridia > Lachnospirales > Lachnospiraceae > XBB2008. The sequence goes on from JAILNS010000024.1 coordinate 16,610, forward strand.
TTTAGCATTGTCTCTTGCTTCCTGGGCAGTAATCTTTCCTTTGAGCTTGGTATAAGCGGGAAGAAACTGCTCAAGAGCCGTATCTACATCCTCTTTAGTGCGTGCGCTACCGACCTGTGTCATTAATTGATCCGGATCGGAACTCCAGAATAAATCGGCTAATAATGTTTTGATATTACCACCGTCTCGATGTTTAGGATCATCCAGGAACTCGTGAAGTATAATAAGTGGATCAAATGAATCCCTGTCCTCGGTACATATCTCAAAAGCATCCATTTGCTTCATCATACGTGCGCCTCTGAGTGCGGCTTCCTTAGTCTCTAAAAGTGTGTTTTCCAAACGTTGCTGACACTGGGAGAAATTCTGTATCTCTTTGGGCAGTTTAACTCCCAGAGACTGAGCTACATTTAAAGCGATCAGTATCTTCTTACCTGTGTCTTCAGCGGTTCCAAGTTTAAACAGTTCATCAAGTTTTTTAACAAATTCCTCCTGCTGTTCTTTGGTAAGCGTAACATAGCCAACTTTATTCTTGGATTTCTCCTCGTCCTTGGCTGAGAGTTCAAGCATATTGTTAAATGCTTCAACAAATCCTGTGGCGCTGTTGATAACAACTGCCGACATCATGGACAATATCTGATTGATCTTGGAATCTTTCAGAATAACGGCATTTCCATAGTCAATTACGACGCTTTCACGTCCGTCTATAATGATGTTTCCGGCATGCAGATCACCATGGTGGAAGTTATCACCGTCTTTAAGCCCGAATGCCCAACTTCCGAAAAGTGCCTGTTCCAGCCATACATATGCCAGTTCTGCAACGCGTTTCTGCGCATTGATCGCAGCATGCGAGGATTGATACAGTTTGCCTCTAAGTTTCCAGAATTGTCCTATATTAGACGAGCTTACTGAATACTTGCCTTCGATGGTCGGATCGGTATTCTTGAATGTCTTGGTCACATTTTTATAATCATTGTTAGTCTTGGTTATGCACTTATCCACTGTACTGCCAAGAACCAGATCCATGACAAGATAATTCTTATGAGGTTCGATAAGCTCATTTAACTGAACGGATTTAACATGGTAATTGTCAGCCCCGTCCTTTTTCTTATTATATTTATCGACATAGTTAGCCTGACCGAGTTTACAGTTACGGGCTTCATTGGTGAAGTCAAACTCCTTCTCGATCTCGGAGAACTGTGCCATAAATCCGGACTCTGTAACCTTCACTTCATGATCTACCAGTTGGTTACCGTATTTTTTCTCATAAGCCTCCATCTCTGCGTCCGACATATCTGCAAACATGGCCGCACGGCGCACAAATTCCAGGTCTTTTTTCATATTCTCCTGTGCATCGGGACGAAGTACCTTGATGACAGCCATTTTCGTTAAATTCGGACCTACTATCAAGCACTTGAAGGTCTCTCCAATCGATGCTGCACCCAGTGACTGTCTGTCCGTGATCGTAGTAATGGCTCCGTTTGAATCCTTGACGATCTGATCAAATACCTTATCCACATATTTGGGATCGATCGGCGCCAAAGAGGATTTAACAACGCCCAGTGCTCCCGCCATTTCGGGGATTACCATACGCTCCGGTACACCCTGCATCATCTTCTGCATAAGAGGACCGGCTCCCTTCATCGTAGATGCAAAATATTCACATCCTCTTTCCTTGTCGGTAGTATTGGTGCCCTTCTTCTTCATCTCCCTTATGACATAAGAAAGCATCCTGCGACGGTCCGCTTTTGAAGCGTTCTTATAATATCCGGAAACAAGGAGCTGGTTAAATCTGCCCTGTCCCCTTTTGCTGTTATAAAGCAGGTCATCGTTCATATTACTGAGCTGACCGCGTTCTTTGGCTTTCTGTTCCTCGCTCTTTTTCTCAAGTTCCAAGCGTTCTTTGGTGTTCTTGGCAGCTGCAAGAGCATCCTTCTTACTCTCCGAATCTATCAGGCTGATAAGGGCTCTCATATCATCATCCATAATTTCTATGATATCAGGAAGTTCCTCACCATCCTCACCCTTGTTGTAGATATCGGCTGTGGCATTTGTCATAACGGGAAGCATTGCTTTTTCAAATACATCAATATTGTTCTCAAGCTGATCGGTAAAAGCCTCGATTTTCTGATTCAGTTCTTTTGATAATACCGCCTTCATGACAGTAGCTTCGTTTACTTGCGATTTTTCATTCAATATATACTCATTTATAGCATCGAACAGAGGCATGAAACTGTTCTCACAGACTTCATAGAACGCCTTCTCTTCCGTAGTTGATTCGTTCTTGAGTTCACTGAATACTTCTCTTGCCTTAAAAATCTTGTTCTCGCCGGTACGAAGCAGCCAAACCAGTTCACTTGCTCTTTGTTCAAACACACGCTTGATATTGGTGACCATACCGCCGACCGGATCAACTTCTACGGTAAACGCGGTCATATCGCCAAATATATCAAGAAAGGCTTTGGCCTCTTTGGAAAACGCACGGTCTTCGTCTGTCACTTCCGGTATCACGATCTGCTTTTTCTTATCCAGAAGCATTTTGTCAAGATGGGTTTTATGATCATTTTTTGTTGCCTTGACCACCATCATGGATTCTTCTCTTCTGGCTTCTTCTAAATCAGGATTAAAATCTTTCATCCCGACCTTGCCTATATAAGTCTGTTCATCCTTAAAGGTTATGAGTTCGGGCACAGCTGTAAAATCGACCTCCAGCGTCTTCTGAAGTGCTGTACTTAACTTTTCGGACATCTTCATCTTGGCCAGTTCTCCGATAGCCTTGGCCCTGTCATTCAGCTCATATTCATCTTCAGTATTTTTAAGACCCTCTATAATGCCCACGTTTTTGCAAACGTTATATACTTCATCCGGACTTAATCCGCTATAATCATCAAATCCCAAATCCTCAAACCCGGGATGCTGCTGAAGAAGGAGAATGCTGTATTCAGCCATAGAACGAAGATCATCAAACGTTGCCTTCTCCTCATCCGTATCACCATCAAGATCATGCCTTCTTGCCCACACATTCATATGGTTAGTCTTAAGGTGGGCCAGGTAATAGTCTGCACCTAAAAGTTTGTTGTTCTCTTTTAAAACATCTGTAGTAGACTTTACTATTTCTTTCGGATCATTAACTATGACATACATGGATACGAGTACATCTTTAAGTTCCGTGGTCGCATAACCTTTGAGTTCATCAGCCTTGATCCCGGCGAGTTTCTCTATGGCACTTACTATCCCTGCTCTCTCATTTTTTTCTAAGGCATCGTCAATGGTATTTAGCCTGTCGTTAGCTTCCGTTGCAAGTTTGAGGCACTTATCGGCAGATTTTTTTACTTGTTTTTTATTTCTGACATCAAGTATGTCATATACATAATCCGAGAGTGTCTGTAAGGGGATCACTCGGAAAAAGTCAGGATCTTTATCTGTTTGTTCGGACATGATCCGACGACAGAGCTGCTCATGCGCTCTGGCCTGTTCATCACTTATTGTTTCGAAGTTCTCATCCTCCTCGGGATAAGTTTTATCGAATGACATTTCGTACTCTGCAACTTTAGCGATAGTCTCAAGATCAACATCATTGTATTCGTTATGATGGATTTCTTCATCTTCCTTTACATCTCTGTACAGGCAGATGATGAGCGCACTTAAGTCACGGGCAATGATCCTGTCCTGAGAGGTCATCTTATCGCCTTTTGCCATCACTTTCTTTAAGCGCTCAAGCAATGGAGCGTTATCCTCGGCGTTGCTGTAATCATCATCCACATCCTTGATCTGTTTAGCAAGTTCCTTTTTCATATCAGGCTTATCTTGATTCTTCAAGGCATATTTCACAAACTCTGCCAGCTGATCCATGGGCGTAAACTCTATGATGTCAATTTCAACCCCTGTTATTTCCGACAATTTACCAACCATCTTGTCGCGGAAAACCAAAATATCAGCCATGGGAACGTCGTTTTTGGACAGGTTATCAAAAGCTTCGACCATATAATTTAAGGCGAGTTTCTCATCCTGCTGCGCTTCAAACTTCTTTAACCACTCTGCACTCTTGGGACTTAACTTAGCCTGCTTGCCCAGTATCTCCTCTTTTGTCTTGGCACTCTGACTCGCCAGATCATTGATCTGTTTTGCAAGTGCCTTTTTCATATCGGCCTTATTATGAAAATCCAGGGTTTTTTTCACAAGCCCGGCCAACTGATCCAAAGGTGTAAACTTTATGTTACCGGCTTCAACCCCTGCTATATCTGCAAGTTTTTCAGCCATGTTGTCGCGCAAAGCCACAACATCAGCTTCGGATGATTTGTCTTTGACCATGTTATCATAAGCATCGGCCATATAATGTAAAGCGAGTTTCTCATCCTGTTCTGCTTCAAACTTCTTTAACCACTCTGCACTCTTGGGACTTAACTTAGCCTTCTTGTCCTGTATCTCCTCTTTTGTCTTGGCCTTCTGACCGGCTTCATAATCAAGCTGTTTCTTCAATAAGTCGTTTCTTTCTTTATCCAGTCTTTCATTGAGCTTATCCATATTTTGGACTGCCTTGTCATGTATTTCGCCGGACTTATCCTTAATAGAATCCTGGAATTTTCTGCGGTCTTCTCCGGCCTTCTGGCGTGCTTCTTCTTCGGCATGCTGGCGTACTTCTTCTTCGGCCTGCTGGTGTGCTTCTTCTTCGGCATGCTCTTCGGCCTTGGGAACAACTTCCTCGATGGTCTGATTTAAATTTTCTTCGTTCTGAATATTCTCAATTACGATGGGCTGCTCCTCATTGGCAGCATTTGCTTTCAGTTCCCATTTATTTTTGAAATTAGCATTGTCTGATTTTAATTGCAGATTGATTCCATCCAAAAATTCCTGCATCGCATCTCTTCTGATCCTGGCTGTTGCAGTTGCTTTTTTACGATGCCACTTAAGAAGGTTTGCGGTATCGGTCTTTCTCGTGAATTCCCCACCGCTTCTTTTTCCGAATTTAAGTCTGTTCTTTTTGCCGACAAGAGATTTAAGATAATTCTTAAATCTCGTTCCCACGCTCTTCTTTGAGGATACTCCTGCTACGCTCTTATCCTCTCCCAGAGCATTAAGTTTATTAGCATTATCAAAATCTTCCGTATCTTCCTGGAGGAGAAGTGCATAATAGGGAGAATTCATCATCTCCAGCCTGTTGGTATACTCTTTGCCGATCTCCTTATACATGGAAATGCGGGCTCTTACCTCTTTGACCATATTGGCGTCAAATACGGATTCGATCAGATTATTGTCGCTCATCTGGGATAATTCACTCAAAAGTGCATCCGCATTTTCTGCGATCTTAAGCTTGTTGTACAGATCCATGAAATGGCTCTTCTTGCCATGGTTCCGGGTAGTGCGGTTTAAGAAATCCTCAGGTTTGTCAAAAGCAAAATCCTCAGGTTTCCAGCTCATTATGTCGGCCAGGATGCCCTCTATCATATGCTGCTTGACTTCAACACGGCCTTCTTCGTCATTATCTGCTGCGGACAGTTTGACAAGCATGTTGGTCCCAAGCTGCTTATACCGGTCAACATTTTCATTTATTCGGGCAAGTTCTGCCTCGCTCATTCCGGCCATACTTGCATTCACGCTGCTCATATTCATATATCCGGATATGATATTCTTTATGGCTTCGTCATAACCATCATTGCGGGTATTTTGATGCAGGACATATGTATCGCCTACAGTGCTTAGATGTTCTGCAGCCCACTGTGCATTCTGTCCCAGGGTCTGAGTGATATCTCGTGCAAGCTTTACATCTTTTATCTTTCTTTTGAAGGCTTTTCTGCGGTCTTTAAGATTTCCGTCAAAAGCTGCGGAACCCGCCTTAGTAAGCTTTCCTGCAAGCATGAGTTCCATATCAAGTTTCTTATCCGAGATAATCTCATCGCCGAGAAGATAATCAAGATTTCTCTCTGTAGAGATGGAGTTTGCGCGCGCATATGCATCTACCATTCCGATGATATCCTTGCATATCTGCTTACGTGCGGGGGCATTACCCTTTTTCTCCAAAAGATAATTAAACGCACTCTCCCTGACTGCCAAAAGTGCACGAATCTTGCCTGCCTCATCAACCTCACTCCTGTACAGAGCAATGGCATCACGAACCTTGTAATACAAAGCTGCACTGGCAGTGTCAGCGGCTGCCTGATCAAGTTTTTCCTCAAGATCGGCAAGTTCGGCGCTGTAATGCACAGGTGCTTCTTCCTGAATAAGGGTCTTCCGGTCAAGGTGTTGGGGCATTTTGCCTTTGACGTTCTTTCTGACTTCCTTGACGTTCTTTTTCTTATTTTTCTTGTCGGATTTTGCGTTGTTTGCGTTTTTAGACTTAATTTCGCCAAGGTTTTGTTCAGCCTCAAGATTCATGGAAGACTGAATATCTTTGTTTGCCTCGGTCGTCTTCTGAGTGTTGATCTCATTAGACTGTACGTTGATCTCAGACAGAGATGACTTTCTCGATTCTTTCATTTACTTCCTCCCAATAAAGGTATATGCGTGTATATGTCCGGCGGCTATCCGGTATATGTCTGTACTTATATGTATACGCACGTGCCACCCCATATGGCACAATAATAATTTATCACACAGGACTTGCTAATTCTATACAAAATGAAGAGCCGGGGGATGCAAAAAAGAAAAGCCGGGGGATGCATCTTAAAGTTGCATCCTCCGACTGTGTATCTGTTAGTGAACTCCCCCGACTTGACAGAAGTCGGAGCTTCCTGATTTACTGCTCCTGAAGAGCAAGAACTTCATCTTCCGTAATTGTTTCTGTTTCGTAAAGTACATCATCGATCAGGACAAAATTCCTGCCTTCGATTTCAAGGTATTCCAT